>OZ250174.1:0-1699898 GCA_965238195.1 Candidatus Nitrosopumilus sp.
GTTGGAAAAGCTATCAATCATAAAAATCCTGACGGCACTCCTCATTATGCAATTAGTACTGCAGTCAAATTATCCATTACTCCTCCTGACAAAAAATTTTCAGTAGAAAAAAAATCTGTTAAAGGAACAAATACACAACCTCCAGGACAAATGTTTAGTTAACACTAGTTTAGAATTTAGAAAAAGGAAAACAATTCGCCGTCTATAAGACGATTGTTGGTTTATTGACGAGATTATCGTCTTCTTTTAACTGCTTTTCTCTTTGGGACTGCCTTTCTTTTAGCTGCTTTTCTCTTTGGAGCTTTGCGTTTTGCTGCTTTTCTCTTTGGAGCTTTGCGTTTTGCTGCTTTTCTCTTTGGGGCTGCCTTTCTTTTAGCTGCTTTTCTCTTTGGAGCTTTGCGTTTTGCTGCTTTTCTCTTTGGAGCTTTGCGTTTTGCTGCTTTTCTCTTTGGAGCTTTGCGTTTTGCTGCTTTTCTCTTTGGAGCTGCTTTTCTCTTTGGAGCTGCTTTACGTTTTGTTGATCTACGTTTAGTTGCAGCTTTTCTTTTTGTAGCCATTGACGTGTCGACATTTTCATCGTTTTTCAGTGGTTAAACTAAAGAAAGTTACACAAATTGATAACAATTAATCAAGTAGGTTTTTTCTAAAAAATTTCTTTTGATCGTAAAACTTTTCAATAAACACTTTCTGCAGACGGTCTTTTTCCTTGCAACCAACTAGTTTTAGCACAAATTGTACATTTGTACTTTCTTCTACGCTTGTATGTGGCCATTTCTGGAAGATAAACTAATTCTTGTTTTGTTTTTGTCATGCAAAATGTGCACCATCTGTGCTCAATTTCGTAACTCATGTTCCTCGTTTTTTAATTATTGTTAAAACATCTTCATCTAGTAAAATATGACTTAATCCTACTCTTTGTCCTCCAAACTTTACACTTTTGCCCCAAACCAAAGCATATCTAAACTCTCTTCTCAATCTACGATGAAGTTTATTACAAATATCTTCAACAGTGTCTCCTTCTCTTGCAATTAATGGTTCTTTGAAATCAGTTTCTCCTCCTTTTGGCCTCATGTAAATTCTAATGAATTTTAATCGCTCATAAATTTTTTCTTTGACTAGTTCAATATTGATATCTGAATTTGCTGATACTTCAATTACTTCCGATTTTATTTTTTTCTTTAAATTTTTCAAAAATTCTTTGTCTACTAGATCAATTTTGTTTAAAATTGTAATAGATTTTGAATAACTTATGTTTCCAGCAATATGATCTGATAATTGCTCTGATGTAAGATTTTCTCTGATAACAACACGAGCACTAACTATTCCGTATAGATGTAAAATATCTTTGAGATGTTTTTCTGTGATCTTTGTGAGTTTTACCTGCTGTGCAACTGCGATTCCACCCATTGCTGCTTTTTCAATTGTGATGTTTGGAGGTAGTTGATTAAGTCTAATTCCTATATTGCCTAATTCATTTACTAAAACATCTTCGTGATATGGTTGAAACACATCTAACATTAGTATGACTAGATCTGCAGTTCTGGCAACTGATAAAATTCTCTTTCCTAACCCCTTTCCTGTAGATGCTCCTTTGATAATTCCGGGAAGATCTAATACCTGGATTTTTGCACCTCTATACTCCATCATTCCTGGAACTACAGTAAGTGTTGTAAATTGAAATGCACCAATAAGTGAGTCTGCACCTGTCATCTTATTCAGTAATGTGGATTTTCCTACACTAGGTAATCCAATAAACACAACTGTTGCATCCCCCGTTCTTCTGACATCAAACCCATCTTGTTTCATGCCTGATTTTTTAATGACGTTATCTTCTTGTTCTCTTTTCAATTTTGCAATCTTTGCTTTTAGTAATCCTATGTGATGCTCTGTGGCTTTGTTAATCTTGGTTTTTGCCATCTCGTCTTGGATGGATTTAATTTTTTCAGGAATTCCCAATACTACTCATCTCATGCAACATTCTTTTCAAATAAAACCGTATTACTTTACTTACGCAGCAGATATTATTCGGTTTGTAAAACAGTTTGTGTGAAAAAGAGAACATTTGCAGTGGATATTGATGGTACTATTACTGAAAATGGTGGAGGGCGAATACATTTGGATGCACTTGAAGCATTAAGACGTCTAACTAACATGGGGCATAATGTGATCTTTGTAACTGGCCGCTCGTCAGTTGAGGGATTTTTGCTATCTGTGTTTGGTGGCACTACCAAAGTTTCAGTTGGTGAAAATGGCGGATGTATCACCCTTGATACTAATGAACATATTTTGTTGGGTAATATTGAAGAATGTAAAAATGCATTTCAGGTAATAAAAAACAATGTTGACAATGTTAAAGAAAAACCTGTTTTTCCTAGAATGACTGAAGTTGTCTTGGAAAGAACTTTTGATTTAGACCTTGCAAGAAAGATAGTTTCTGAAAATAATCTTGGTGTGGAATTATCTGACAGTCAATATGCTTATCACATCAATTCTTCTGGAATTGACAAGGGTACGGGATTTAGTGAAATTATGAAAAAACTATCTATTCTACGAGATGATGTAATTGCCATTGGAGATAGTGCAACTGATATTCCATTGTTTAGAGTAGCAAAAACAAGTATTGCTCTGGGAAATGCTTCTGAACAAGTACAATCTGAGGCTACAATGGTAGTTTCTGCCAAGGCAGGAGATGGTGTTCTTGAGGCACTAGATAAATTAGCACCTAAATTATCTGAGATATAGCATGACCTTCAAATCAATAATAGATGAAATTGAAAATAATCTTACCCAGATTTTAAATGATCTCTCAGTTAGTGATGTAAAATTTACTGTTGAACCTGCAAAACCTGGTTTTGGTGATGTTAGCTCAAATATTTCATTTTTACTTTCAAAGAATCTTAAGAAAAGTCCCAAAGATATCGCTGAAATGCTATCTGAAAAATACAATCAGTGCTCTAACACTCTAGTTTTAAAATCTGAAGCTCATCAATCAGGATATTTGAATTTTTTTGCTAGTTGGGAAAAGCTAAATCAATTAATTTTATCTGAATCCCATCTTCCAGAATTTGGGGATGTTGATATTGGAAAAAATTCTACAATCATAGTTGAGCATACCAGTGTGAATCCTAATAAGGCTCTTCACATAGGACATGTTAGAAATATTATCATTGGTGATAGCATATCCAGAATTTTAAATAAAGCAAATTACAAAGTTAATGTTCTAAACTATATTGATGATTCTGGACTTCAAGTTGCTGATATTATAGTTGGATTCAAACACTTGGGATTTGCTCAGGAACCTCCTGACGGAAAGAAATTTGATCATTATTGTGGTGATGATGTATATGTCAAAACCACCGAAAAATATGAATCTGATTCTAGTCTTGAAGAAATTAGAAAAAATACTCTAAAAGAACTCGAGGATGGAAATTCTGAAACTGCCAAATTTGCAGATACAATTACACGAAGAGTTTTAGCAAATCAACTAGAGACGTGTTGGAATCTATCTGTTTTCTATGATTGTATTAATTTTGAATCTCAGATAATTCGTTCAGGATTATGGAGTAAAATCTTTGAAAATCTCAAAGAAATGAGCCTAATAGAATTTGAAAATGAAGGCAAGAACTCAGGATGTTGGATAATCCGTGGTGAAAATAAAGAAGAAGATAAAGTAATTGTCAGAAGTAATGGAACTGCAACATACATTGCTAAAGATATTCCCTATGCTGCATGGAAATTAGGATTACTTGAGGATCCATTTCATTATGAGAAATATGAAAAAAAACAACCTGATTCTAGGGTATTATGGCAAACTACTTTGAATGAAAATGATTCTACTCACGATTTCACTGGAGATAAAGTCATCACTGTAATTGATTCACGCCAAGCAAGATTACAAAAAATTATCACTTCGCTGATGGGCAAATTCAAGTCAATGCCAGATGCATATGTCCATCTTGGGTATGAATCTGTAACTCTTAGTTCTGAGACTGCAAAAATTCTTGGTTTGAATACTGATGGGAAACAAGCTCAAATGTCTGGAAGAAAAGGACTTTACGTCAATGCTGATTCTGTATATGATTTGTTAAAAAAGAGAACAATTGAAGAAACTCAAAAAAGACATCCTGAAATGGATTCATCTGAGGTTGAAAAAATTGCTCATAATGTTTCAGTTGGTACGTTACGTTATGAAATGATAAAACAAGATTTGGATAAAATAATTGCATTTGATTTGACAAAATCTCTTAGTTTAGATGGTGATACTGCACCATACATCCAATACACACATGCCAGAGCTGCTAGAATATTGGAAAAATCTAAACGTGTTGTATCGATTGATGTTGATTTTTCTCTGTTAAAAGAACAATCTGAACTAGATCTGATTAAAATAATTGGTTTGTTTGATATGCAAGTTCGTGATGCTACAAATAATTTATCCCCAAAAGTTATTGCAAGATATTGTCATGATCTAGCTGTTGTATTCAACTCATTTTATGAGCACGTCAAGGTTTTAGAATTAGGTGATGAAGCATTAGAAAATTCTCGTCTTTGTATTGTGGACTCATTTAAAATTACACTTGAAAAGGCATTAGATCTTCTTGGTATAGTTGCTCCTGATAGAATGTAATGTCCTAGAGAGACAACAGAGTTATCCCTCTAGGTTTGTTGGCGTGCAAACCAATACAGATTTACCGAATAGTTTTAAGCCAATAAATCTTACTTTTGCATAATTGTCTGAATTAACTGATAAAATCACAATTTCAGAGTCAAATCTGTCAAATGCAACCAAGAGAGAGTATATTTACAGATTAGGCCAATTTTACAAATTTGCACCCGTCAAAAGTGATGATGAGTTAATTGATTGCCCTGTTGATGAATTACAAAAAATACTGGTAAATTATACTCGATTTTTAATTAAAAAAGTTAGCAATAATGATCTGTCAGCAAATACGGTTCCAAAAATGTTTAGAGGGATAAGATGGCTACTTAACACCAATTATCGTGAAAATGACATAAAATGGAAGCCAATTGAGGCATTATTTCCAAAGTCTGTCAAGCGTTCAGGCTACAAAGCATGGACTACTGAACAAGTAAGATTGATGATTGACAAAACCAGTGTTTCACGAAACAAAGCACTAATTCATTTTCAAGCATCTACTGGTGCAAGAGTTGGAATACATGACTATCCATTATTGATGAAGCATCTAACTATGATGGAATGGAATGGGCATGGATGTTATGCTGTATTGCTTTATGCAGATATGGATGAAACAGTTGAAGAAAAAGATTTGAGAGATAAACAAGATGATGTTCAAGGTGGGGATTCTTATTGGTCTTTTCTGACACCCGAGGCAACAGAGTATTTAGACAGATACCATGATGAACGCAAAAGAAGCGGTGAAATTCTTACATCTGATACTCCAATTTTTGTAAAAGACAAGGGTAAGCAGATCACTGATTCAATACAAATATCTGACGTAAATGTCACCTCGATTATTTTTAGAATTATTGGAGAATTACCAGAACTACGACGTAATAAGAAAGGTAGACGACATGATGTACAGATTAATCATGGTTTTAGAAAAAGGACCAATACTATTTTAAAACTTGAATCAAGTGTTAATTCTAATGTTGCTGAGAAGATACTAGGTCATAAAAATGGTTTAGATGGAGTTTATCTCGCACCCACTAGACAAGAGTGTTTTAAAGAATTTTGTAATGGTATATCACAATTAACGATTTCTGATGTAGAAAGACAAAAAATAACTATTAAAAACTTGAAAGAAGATAAAACCAAGATTAATGAATTAGAATCCAAGCTTGAAATGCTTACTCATAAAATTGACTTGATCAATAACACCAAAGAAGTTTAAAATTCAATGCTGTGTATGTGACCTTTGGTAGATAACCAAATTGGTAAGAATCCCAGATTTCTAGTTGGTTCATCATTGAAATCCTCTGATGTTCTTGCCAATAATGCTAGCCATCCTTTCATTCTACCATAGTCGTCCAAAGCTGATTTCCAAATCTGACTAAAAGAATATTCATCTAGTATCATTTCTTCCATTTCGTCACCAATAATATTTTGTAGTTGATACATTAACGGAATCTTAAATTTTGAAGGAGTCATTTTTCCTTTACTTCTATGGATTTTCAACAGAGCAATGATCAATCTTGATAAATTATTTCTTTGAAATTGCATACTGCTATATCTATCTGAATTGGCACTTGATCTAGCTGCAGATTTTACATTTCCAGGACTGACAAGCTCAATCACATCATCCTCAAATCCTTCAGACAGTATCTTGCTAGAGCCTAATGCCTCAAAGAAATAAACAAGATTTGCCATTGCAGGAAAAATGGTATTATCCAAATGATATACCTTCATCCTGTCAAGTTCTCTGATCCTCTTTTTTTCCTCATCTGTGATATCTTCTCCTTCTTTTGTTAGTTTTGCTCTTTTTTTGTGAATTTGTAACCATTCTTGAATAAATGACACTAGTAACTCATCAGGAATGTAACTTTTATTTCCATCAATTAACTGAACACCCTTTATTTCCTTCCTTCTCATGTAACAGTAAGTCATAATGTTACATAAAACAATTACTTTGCAGAATGAATGTAAAATCAGGAAATAAGGAGATTGGCAGGACTTGGAGAACTGGAAAGTCATCCTGTACTATAGTAATTCCAAAACGATTCGCAGAACAACTAGGTCTAGACAAACCATCTCATGTACTGATTGAAAAAGTGCTTGATGGTCTGCTAGTAAAAAAACTAGAGGTGGACTGATGGAAGCCACGCTAGAAAGAACCAGACATTGTTGCAAGAATCCAAAATTTTTTGTTATTCTATTTGATGGAGCAGGAACTGCTGATCTGCCGATTCTTGTTTGTAAACCCTGTTCCCAAAAACCATTATTTCAAAAGTTTGTCAAAATCAGAGTTTCAATTAATTCCAATTTGAACCTTGAAGAAATCTTAAATTCATTTTGAGAAAAAATGTCAAGTAAACAACAATCCATTGTACCCTTTTTGCGTCCTGCCTTTGAGCAAAGTAATTCTATTTTACAAAATACATCTGACTTTGTTTCAGAACACAAATTTTGTACTAATTGGATGAATGTAGAACACCAAGGATGGAAACTTCCCGCAATATCTGAACCGCATGATTGGTGTGGATTGTGGAAAACTATTGGTTGTGTTAATATAGATCTTCATGAAAAATTAGGAAAAGGAAGATTAACGTATGTTAAACAATTTCGTCGTTCATGTTATCGTGCTACTTGTAAGTCTTGTTTTACTAATTGGATTGCAAGACAAGCTAATGTGTCCACTCGAAGAATAGAAACTTATTTTAAAAAATCTAAACAAAAACCAATTCATCTTATTCTTGCAGTTCCTAATTCACAACAATATAGTCCAGTTAAATTATTACGTCAAAGAATGAGTCATATCTTAAAGCTTGGAAAAATTCATGGTGCATCTGTAATATTTCATCCATTCAAATTTAGCAAGACTCAGAATAAATGGTATCCTTCTCCACATTTCCATCTTGTAGGTTTTGGAAAATCTTTAGATATAAAAAATGCATTTGGAAGATATGGTTGGTATGTCAAAGAAGCAGGTGAGAGAGATTCTGTATTTCAGACCTTTTGTTATTTGTTATCTCATTGTGGGATACAGAAAGGCTATCAGACAGTAACATGGTTTGGCAGTCTCTCTTATAGCAAATTGCATGTTGAAAAAGAACCCCGAATCACCAAATGCCCTCTATGTAATGGTGAATTTGAAGAGATTTACTATGAGGAATCTATCCATCCAGTAATTCCACCTGACAAACATTTTGAAGGAGCTGTAGAAGGGGAAGGTTGGTATCCTGTGATTACTGTAGAGTGTGAAGAACCACAATATGCTTATGCACCAACTAGGAATTTGGATGAATTATTGAAAGGATTGGCTGAAGATAATTAGCATTAGCTCAATCTTGCAAAATTATTCTTTGTTATCATAATCAAAATACGTAATATCTTCAAAAATATACACCTGTGGATATTATTATAATATAACCAAGTATAATTTACGATGAGGCCGATAATATATTATGGATTATAAAGATAAAGTACTCCGAACTATCACTGATATTCAATCTATGATTATCTTATTAGCTAATGCTGATAATGTTCCTATCAAAGGCCGTACTTGGTTACAAAAAGAACTTTTTTTGCTTTCGGAACGCATTGAAAAACTTAGAGAAGATACTAGTTATGAGGCTGATTTGATGGGTCCTTACAGTGACACTGTTGAAGAAGAATTACGAAATTTAGAACAAATTGGTGCAGTTTCAATAGATTCAAACAAAATATCATTAACCAAAAATGGAAAAGATGTTGCTAAGGTATTAGAGCAAAAAGAATCAAAACAAGTTATGGAATACATACGGGACTACAAAAAATTTCTTAATGATCTATCTCAAGATGAATTATTGTGTTTTGTATACTCTGCTCATCCTGAAATGACTGAAGAATCTGTAAAATATGAAAAACTTAAACCAAAAATGGAAAATATTCTTCTTAATTTGGTTTCTAAAGAAAAAATTAGTTCTAATAGAGCTGCTGAACTTTTGAAAAGAGATTCAGAATATGTCTTTAAGAAACTAAAAGAACGTGGGCATAAAATACTTTCTTGATAGTCAATCTTGAAAATTCTTGATTCTTCAGTAATAATTGCAATTTTAAAAGGGAACTGGTAACTTGACGGGAGCTACTTTTTACTGGAAAGTGTCGGGAGCTGGTCAGTCGAGGGGTGAAATCAAATATCGATCAAACTAACTCATAGGCAATATTATAAAGTGATAATAGTTCCTTTTTGTAAGATTGACAAAAAATAATATTGATACTAGAAATATGTTGATATTACGTGACAAAAAGAATCTCAAAGAACAGGAAGTTTGGCTATATGAAGCATACAGAAAAATATTATCAAAAATTGTAAAGATTGCATCAAATCCAAGTTCAAGCATAGATCCATTTGCATCTGAATATATGGGAAAAAATTCTGTAAAAATTAATCCAAATTATCATAATTCCCTTTTAGAGATTACATCTTATTTTTGGGCATCAAAAGCAGGACGAGGAACATTATTACAAAAAACAATAGGATTGCTTGCAGGAAGTAAAGCTGATCAAGACGTTTATTTTTCAGAATTTTTGAATGAAATGATAAAAACAAACGGTACACTAAAAGGTAAAATTTCAACAAAGTTTAAGAAAAAATTTGACTTGATTAATGTAAATAATGATACACTAATCATACTTGAAATTAAAAATCGTGTTGATAGCGGAGGTACATCGGGAAGACGAGAAGCATTAAAGAAATTTTTTGAAGTGTGTGATAATATTGAGAATAATATCATAGCATTTACTGATAGTTCAAATGATAAAGAATACACTTTGCCTGAACTACTTGAAAAACTAGGAATAAAAAAACTTGAAATGTTAATGGGGTTATTTTACAACATAAAGGGAGGTCAAGCAAAAATTGAAGATGATAAAAAAGATGGATTTTATAGTGAAAGTAAGTCACTTGTTGAAAAATATGGAAGCGGACATTTAGGAATTAGTTATGATTCTGACAAACTAAAGATTAATTTTGATAAAGACAACATCACATTTACAATTCAAACAGTTTATGGCAGTGATTCAACAAAAAAATTTACAGGTGGAAAACTTACACTTGATAAGGTATTCAAAAGTGTATTCCCAAAATCATGGGATGATATTTGGCTTGCATTAAATACAGGAATAGAACAAAGACGTATTCTATTAGAGAATAAAACAAATCACATTTTAGAAATACAACGTCTATACAATGAGAATCCTAGTTTTAAAACAAAATTAAATGATTTTAGACAAAATAATTACAGCTTGGCTGAATTAGTAAATACAATGCAAAAGAATATAGATCAGTTGTTACGTAATTACAAAGATCAAGATGTGGCAGATTGTCTATACTTATGTTCGAGGTTTATCCGATGAGAAATACTGATTATAATATACTGCAAGGGGATGCATTACACATATTGAAAAAAGCATCACATAATTCTAAAGAGAAAAACAAGTATAGATTAATTGTAACATCTCCTCCATATTACAAGCATAGAAATTATGGGCAAAAAAATGACGAGTTGGGACAAGAAAAAACAGATGAAGAATATCTCAATAATTTAGTAGATGTATTTACTCAATGTAAAAAATTACTTACAGAGGATGGCAGTCTCTTTATTGTTATTGGTGACAAGAGACAAAATCACTCAAAATTAATGATACCTCATAGACTGGCAATAAAATTAACTGAAATAGGATATACATTTCAAGAAGATATTATTTGGTACAAGAAAAATGCAATATCTACAAGCTCAAAAATCAGCTTAACATCATCATATGAGTTAATATTATTTTTATCAAAAGGTAAAAAACCATATTTGAGTATGGATCCTATTCGTGTGCAAGGAAACGAAGTTACATCGGGTTCAAAAGAAGCACCACCACTTCAAAAAATACAATTCAAATCAATGGGGAAAAATATTAGAGCAATAAAGAAAATTAAAACCACAATCCACAACTCATTACCTGAAACATCGTTTGATGACTTGCCAACTACAAACGAAATTTCATGGGCATATGGTTATGATCCTGAAAAACAATGCCCTACATGTTATAGAAAATTCAAAAGACATGCAACAAGAAAAAGAATAGGCGGACATACACATTATCCAATATTTGCACCATGTAACCCGAAAGGAAAAAATCCAGGCAATGTATGGGAAATATCAACAAAGGCACATCATGGAAATGAACATTTTGCAATGTTTCCTGAAGACTTGATAGCCAAGATTGTAAAATTCACCACTAAAGAAGGAGATTACATACTTGATCCATTTGTAGGCAGGGGTACATCGGGTATTGTTTCAGCATGTCTTAAAAGAAAATTTACAGGAATTGACTTGTATTCTGAAAATGTTGTAAAGACAAAAAGAAACGTACAAAATGCCATAGATTCAAAATTACCTCAAAAAATACTCAATCAAATAATCACAACAAAATCAAATCTCAAAGACTTTTTCTAAGCTAGACATTATTTTACACCTTCTTTGCTACAGCTATCCACGTATTACCGTTTTTGTCTGTATCCCATTCCAATGTATCACCGTTTGTGATATTTAGCTTCTTTGCTATATTTGAAGGGATTGTAGTTCTCACAGATATTGTATCTGGTTTTGCCTGTGTTACTCTAGATTGATTTGTAGCTAATCGACTCATAGGCAGACTAGTAATACATTACATATCAATCTACCTATAATAGTAATATGTAGACTATTCTACCTATCGTTTATATTATAGTTTAGTCTACCTATAAACATGAATCAAAGAGAATCCAAAGGAAAAGAAATTGCAGAAAAACAAAACCAAATCACAAGAATTGACGATACGCATTATCAGATAAAATCACAATCACGAAAAATACAACATGACGTAATACACACAGAGTTTGGCTGGGATTGTTCCTGTGAGGATCACAAGTTTAGAAAAATTTGTTGCAAACACATTCATGCAGTAGAGATTAGCTTGAGACTAAGAGAGAATGTAAAAGACGATATTGTAATTTCAGAAGTCAAGATAGATTCATGTCAAAAATGCCAGTCAAATAACATAAAGAAAGCTGGTATAAGAAAAAACAAAAGCGGTAACATTCAGCTATTCAAGTGCAAGGACTGTAATTCAAAGTTCTCAATTAATCTAGGTTTTGAGAGAATGAGGGCAACACCAGATCAGATTACAATGGCAATGAATCTATACTTTAACGGTGAATCATCAAGGAAAGTAAAACAATCTTTGGTTCTTACAGGTGTCAAGGTATCACACATTACAATTCAAAAATGGAATAAAAAATATGTTGATCTTATGAACAAGTATCTTGAAAAGATAACCCCGCAAGTTGGTGAAAAATGGAGAACAGATGAGTTATATCTGAAAATCAAGGGTGACAAAAAATACCTCTTTGCTATGATTGATTCTGAAACTAGATTCTGGTTGGCACAGATGGTATCAGAACACAAGGGTAATGATGATGTTTCCCCAATGTTTGCAGAAGCACAAAAGAAGGCAAGTAAAGTTCCAACTACATTAATTTCTGATGGAGCTGCAAACTTTCATCATGCTTGGAAAAAACAATACAGACAAAAGAATTTCCTACATAAAGAAACCGAACATCATAGACATATTCATCTTTCAGGGGACATGAACAATAACCAGATGGAATCCTTTAACTCAAACACTCTAAGAATGAGAGAGAAAGTTGTTAGGGGAATAAAGAAAGACGATTCATCAATACTCAAAGGTATGCAGATTCACCATAACTACATAAGACCACATCAAGGGTTAGATGGTGATACTCCAGCTGACAGGGCAGGGATTAGAATTATGGGTGATAATAAATGGAAAACAATAATACAAAATGCTAGTTTAAGCTAGATATTGAAAAGTTGGAAAATTTACTGTTATTGTTACTGGTGTTTTTTGGGACGACATGAATGGTGCTATAAGGTTGATCCTAGCAGATTATTCTCAAAATTTGATGATTGTATATGTAAAGTTGATAATCACAAAGAAATACAGGATTAGTTGGATATACAGTTAATTTACCTATTAATTTACAGCTCCCGACACTTTCCACGAGAAAACAGATCCCGTCAAGTTACCAGTTCCTAAATTTAGTACCTAACATGGTTACTGCTACTTCAACATGTACTGGTGCTTGTTCTGGTGCCACACAGGTTGGAACAGTATACCCTGCCTCTTTTGATTCGTTAGATCCAGGAGATATTGCAACATTTGAGTGGATATATACAATACAAGGCGATACTGCTGGCGATTTTGTAACATTTACTGCTGGATTACTAAATGGTATTGATACAGTACAAGCTGTTGCCACTCTTCAACCTGTACCAGTTGCTGAAAATGCAGATGTTGCTTTAGAGTCTGGTGGGGTTGTTGATGATGCAGCAATTAATGAATCAATTTTACTGTTCCATAAAGAAACTGAGTTGGTGCCAAGTCCTGGTTATCAAATGATGTCTTCAGACAGTGATGGTGGCTCCAGTGGTCTTGAAATAAGCATGGAGACACAACTTGCAGCAAACCCAATTTCATTTTTTACTAATAATGGAACTTCAGCAATTTCAGTTCCAGCAGGCAAATGGAATGCTTCTTTAGCTATTCGAAGTGCGCCATTGCCATTTGATGTTTCAGGTGATCCAATTGGTATGATTTTTCATATGGAAGATGGTGCTGGTGTCAACCCAGATAATTCTGAAGGTGATTCATCTAGAGATTTGACAGAGTGTGGTCTACTTACATTCAATGAATTAATAGGACATCAAAATGATGATGCCGAAGAAAGATCTAGTGGCACTGTTGATCTTGGTACTAGTTCTATTGATCATGAATTGATATATGAAACTCCTGGATTTCAACATGTTGGATTGCGATGGGAATTAGATATTCCAAAAGATGCAATAATTCAATCAGCATACATAGACTTTGATTCACGTATTGCTAGTTCAGGTAGTGTAGACCTAATAATTGGTGCAGAAGATGTGGATGATGCAGGTCAATTTACTACTACTAATTCGGACATTAGTGATAGATGGGCCTCTGTTACAACAGAAAAGGTAGTTTGGGATAATATTCCATCTTGGTTTGCTAATGAAGATTCAGATGATGGAACCGATACTCGAACCCCTGATCTTAAAGATATTGTGCAAGAAATGGTAGAGAGAAGTGATTGGGACTCTGGAGATGGTATTGTATTTATCTTTAAAGATAATGGTGGACTAACAGGTCATAGAACTGCAAAACACTTTGATACCAGTGGATATCCTGGTGTAGACCCAACTGATGCTGCAAGATTAATTGTAGTTTATGGCACTACTGGAACCCCTAGTTGGGATTCAAATGAAGGCCCACATGGTTCTGGTGCATATTACTATGATGGAGTTAGCATGTGTCATAGGAGTACAAACAATGTCTCAACGGGGGATCATAATCTGCCCTCTTGGTGGGATTCTACTACCTCATTATGGTTCAAAACAGAATTTGTTGATCAAGTGGATAAAGAACAAATGTTATTCTTTATGGATTGGGATAATCAATATCCTAATGCAGACTATTACAAAATCGCTATAGGAAGTGAGGGGGATGGACGAATATTGTTTGAGTATGATGGAGATAATGGAAATAAACCTGTACCTTGTCTTTCTGTCAATGAATATGATGATGGCGATTGGCATATGGTTACCGCAATGAAAGATCAGAGTGCTGATAGATGTTGGTTGTATATTCATGACATTGATGGAGTTGAAGAAGAAGTTGTTGATAATGATGTGTTTTGGTCTGGAAATCATGACGTTGGTGCTTTTGGTACTTGGCATCTAGGAACTATGAATGAGCGTGCATATTATTTTAATGGATACATTGATGATGTTATGCATTGGAATTATGATTATTTGTCTACAGATGAAGTTGCAGAACTTGCTATTACAAATTATGGACTTGGAGCACATCAACTAGATGTATCAATGAATATTACAGATACTAATGGATCCATTGTAGATAATATTTATATTGAAAAAGCAATTCCAATACCATTTCAAGATCCTAAAGGATATAGTGAAACCAATGATGATGCTTATACATTATTCAATGTCACTATGAATATTCCAACAATAACTAATTTTACAATTGGACAAAGATTAAACTATTCGATGAATTTTGTTCCAGGTTCAGCTACTTGGGAACCATTAGACATGAATATTGATATTGATGATACTGGATACACTGACCCCTATCCCAGCTATCTGCAAATACCAATGCCTGATAATCCATTTCAAAGTTATATCGTTTATGACAGAACTCTACCACTAGAATTTTTCCTAGAAAATTCTGGGGCCGATGGAGTTTATTTTGTATATCCTGGAACAAGAGCAATTTTTGATGATGGTTTCGGTAATTCGTATGCAAGTTACATCAAATGGGTAAATGGAACTGGTACAGAATGGGATGTAGATGAAAATGAAGATAGCATATACATACCAACAGGGGAAGTAGCTTGGATGCATTTCTGGGAAAATCCTACGGATAGACCATGTAAGGCTTCAGGAGTTTGTAATTCAGCTGGAACAATCATACCTGCAGGTACATACAGGGTGGCTATATGGGTAAATGGTTACTCCGATCAGGGTGAGACATTTGGCCGTTCAGTTGTTTTAGGTGTAATTACTGTAACGGCTCCATAATTAGGTTTGAAAATGGTGTAACATTGAGGAACATACAACTTAATATGTAATTTTCACTCAATTAGAGATCAAATGCAATCAGCAGAATCTACTGATCCAAAAGATGTTAGTGCTAAAAAACAGGAAGCAACTACGCCTGAAGTACAGAAAGTCAGTACAGAAAAACAAGAGATTGCTACTGAAGTACAACCTACAGAGGATCCTAATGATATCAATGCCAAAACTCTGACACAACTAAACACCTTGATGGAAGAATCTCTTCAAATTTATGAACTTGAAGACCAAAAAACAAATGTTATTGATGATTTACATAATGCATTACAAGTAATTACTCAATTTTTAGGATTCTCAACTAATGTGCACCCTGAAATATTTAATCTACCGCCTGACTCTACTATCACATTACTTCCAAATTTAAAATTAGTAATTAAATTGAGTAATGGAAAAAGTGAAACTAAACAATTCACTGATTATGCCCCTGAAACAATTACACAAATTGTTGAGTATGTTACTCCACAGTTATTAGAATTAATACAAAAACAAAAATCATATCTTACTGAGAAAATTACTTTCTTACGTACTGCTACAAAACAACTCAGTACTCTAAGTCAACTCAAAGAAAATATTCCAAATATTGTTCCTCTTGAGGAAGAATAAAATTGGAAAAATTAGTTGAGAGATTTAATTCAGTTAGTGCTCTAAAAACAAATCTAGAAAAAGAAATTGAAGATACAGAATTAACAATTCAAGAGTATTCTAATTTATTAGGTGAAAAAATTAGATCAAATGAAGAATTAGCATCTGATGATCCTGATTTTCTTGAATTAAAAGCAAAATTAGATGGAGGTTCCACTGATGTTAAATCTAAAGATAAGAAATCTAAAGATAAGAAATCTAAAGATAAGAAATCTAAAGATAAGAAATCCGAGACTAAAAAAAGTTCAGATAAAAAGAAGAAATCAAAAAAAGGTGTTAGTGATAAATGGTATAATCTCAATGAAATACTAATCTATAATGGAATGGGATTAAAAGGTGAATTAGAATTATACTTTAAAGCAATTGAAGAATTAAAATCAAAACGAGAGAATCTTCAAAGAACTTTATCCTCTTTAAACAATGTAATTGAAAAAGGTCTAAAAGAAGACATGGGATGTATTGTCTTTAAGGGAACTGAAGGGATTTTAGAAATCGCTTTTCTAAAGTCTTCAGGAGTAAGGGAAAATTTCTCATTCAAATCGATCTATTCAGGAGATGCAGTTTCAGTAGAAAACATGATAAAAATAGGAGCATAGTGAAAATTCATGCCTAATTTCTTAACATACAGATGTCAAAAAATAGACAAAAACGATCAACTCGATCTAACAAAATTAGCTATGCCACAATATAGTCTAGTATTTTCTATCGGAGGATCCTGAAAAAACATGGCAAAAGAATCAACACAAGCATCTGTATTTGACTCTACTCCTGACTCTCAAATGTATGAGTACAAGTTATCTGTTGAAAAAGTTCAGGCTGAATTATCACAATATGGATTAACATCTAATCAAAGTAAAGTATTCATTTATCTGGGAAAATATGGTGCAAAGACTGCCCCTGAGGTATGTAAAGCACTAAAACTACCTAGAACCGAAACATACCACCTACTATCTGCATTACAAAACAAAGGAATTGTAGCTGCAACATTTCAACATCCTATTCAATTTAATGCATTACCATTAGACAAGGCAATATGGATTTTAGTTAACTCAGAAAAAGAACGAGTAAAATCCCTTGAACAAATGGAAAAAGGGTTGTCTAAACTATGGGACAATATTCCTACCTTTGATGCAATTCATGATGAAGTAGAAGAAAAATTCCAAATGTTGCAAGGTGCAAATCAAATTCATTCAAAGATAACTGAAATGACTGACAATTATAATAACGAATTTTTGATATTAGGTTCTGAAAAAGATTATCTTAAACTATATCATGGTGATTTCTTAGAATCTTTTGTAAAATCAAAACAAAAATTTAGATTACTAAGTGCATGTTCTGAAAAAACTATCTATATTTTTGATGATTTAGAACGAAAGAATATCAAAAAACTCAGCAACGATATTGAAAATCATTTATGCTTCATTCTAAAAGACAATAATGAGATGTTGTTTTTTACTAAAAATGCAAATTCAACTGATGAACCATTTGCAATGTGGACAAATTCCAATTCAATGGGCTATGCCATGAAATTACTCTTTGAGTCATTATGGGCAAGCTCAAAGAATATTCATTTGTAGTAATTTGTAAGAAAATCCTTTGTAAGAATTATACTAGTCCCTCTCTTTATATAGAAAATTCTTATTATTTACTTTATAGAAATGGATGCAACATATTCTAAAGTAAAAACTGGAATTCCTGGATTAGATTCTGTAATCTCAGGAGGATTGAAAATGGGTCGTACTGTTACTGTTTCAGGACCTCCAGGTAGTGGTAAAACTACTTTTGGTTTACAGTATCTTTATTCTGGTGCAAAAGATTTCGATGAACCTGGTGTCTATGTTATAATGTCTCAAAATATTGAAGATGTCAAAAATGATTGTAAATCCTACGGTTGGGACTTTGATGATTTAATTGGAAAAGAAAAAATCTTAATGGTTGATGCAAGACCATTTAAAATACAAGATGAGTTAATTGGAAAAGATGAATCTCTGTACAGAGGGGAACAATTACCATTTGAACATTTGACAAAATTATTGTTAAGTAGTATAAAACGAATTGGAGCAAAACGTGTTGTTATTGATTCACTTACAATTTTGGCAATGCAGTATAATGATCAGTTTTACATGCGTCAAGGACTACAAGGTATGGTTCAAGCCTTAGAGAACTTTGGGGTGACAAGTTTGATTCTATCTGAATACTCTGAAAATGATGAAATT
This sequence comes from Candidatus Nitrosopumilus sp., assembly GCA_965238195.1. Taxonomy (GTDB): domain Archaea; phylum Thermoproteota; class Nitrososphaeria; order Nitrososphaerales; family Nitrosopumilaceae; genus Nitrosopumilus. The sequence continues at coordinate 18,267 of OZ250174.1, forward strand.
CCATTAGAGTGGTTTGTAACATCAGGAATCATTCAACTTCGCCATACTAGACGAGAAGATACCATGGAGAGAACTATTCAGGTGACAAAAATGCGTGGAACCAAGCATAGTGAACAAATACATCTAATTGAACTTGATTCTGATGGATTGCACCTGTTGCATCCTAGATTGATTCCTTGATTACTTCTTTTTTCTAATTTGTTGTACAACCATTGGTAAAAATGCACCCACATCAGTTACAATTCCTAATGCTTGCCATGTACCTCTATCCATAAGTTTGGTAACTGTTGGTTGGTTGATATCTACAACAATTACTTTGACATTTGCTGGAAGCATATTTCCAGTTGCAATAGAATGAAGCATAGTTGAAATCATAATTACCATATCTGCATCTTTTAGAACTTTTTTGTATTCGCGTTGTGCTTCTGTAACATCTGTAATTACATCTGGCAATGGTCCGTCATCACGTATGGAACCTGCCAACACAAATGGTACTTTATTTTTTACACATTCATACATAATTCCCTTTTTTAGTTTCTTAGTTTTTACCATATTTGCAATAGAGCCTGCTTTGAAGACAGAGTTGATTGCATCCATGTGGTTTCTATGTCCATGATATGCCAAAGTTGCATCATGTACATTCATTCCTAATGATGTTCCAAGTGTAGAATATTCTATATCATGAACTGCAAGAGCATTTCCTGCTAATACTCCATCAATATACCCTAATTTGATTAGTTCAGATAATGCATCAGATGCACCAGTATGTACTATGGCAGGACCGCCTACTATGACTATTTTCCCACCTTTCTTTTTGGTATTGTAGATATCTTCTGCAACTTTTTTTGCAATATGTTGAGTTGGCCTTTCACTAGAACTTGAACTTCCCATAAATTCAAAAACATTTACTCCTTCTCTTGGACGTTCTGGTGGTGTGATCTTGATTCCTTTTTCTCCTACAATTATTTGGTCTCCTTTTTTGACATCTCTTACTGGCATACAAGATGCTTTGTTTCCCTTTACTACAATACATTTGTCCATCATCATATTTTCCACCTGAACCCACTTCCCTTTGTAGAAGACTTGTGTATGATTATTTGTCGTACTGTAAAAATTATCAGGCATTACATAATTTTTTAAAGATTTTTTTAATGTGATTTCTTTTTGAGTTTTAGATACTGCTCCTTCTCGATAAATTGTTTCTAAAATATTATCTAGATGTTTCTGATTTTTTCCTGTAACAAGTAATCGTGCATAAGATTGATCTTTTTTTCTTTTGCCAATGTCTATTTTTTGTACTTGAAATTCTCCTTTGAGGTCCATTATTTTATCAAAGATCTTAGTTAAAATCAAAGAATCAATTATGTGACCACTAACTTCAATCTCTTGGGAAAATTTAGTCATTTTACTATTCTATATATCATCTAACTAAAGGTTTACGTTTTAAGGCTAGATGTCAGACTGGAAGAATAACTTTACCTTCAAATTTTGATATGTTGTCTGCCTCAAATGCCTTTTCTAAATTTTCTTTTTGTTGTTGTGTCACGCCTTGAACTATTGTCTTTGAGGAACCGGTTTTGTCAACTAACGCCAGGATGTATCCGCTATTATCAGTCAAGACAAAACCTGCTGATTCATCAACAAATGCATAAAGATTTTCTTCACCCACTGGTTCCCATACATTAGATTTATTGTCAGTTAAGGCCAAGGCAGGCATTGCTTTTCCATCAGTCAACTTGTTAAGATACTCTCGTGCTTCAGCAACTCTTTTCTGACCTAGTTTTAAAGCCTGAAAATACTGCATATTTCTCAAATAATCCAGTTGCTATAAAAACAATATCGCTTCAAAAGATTGTTATAGAATCTTGGGTTTTTTGAATTAATGCCACTAACAAATAATGTTATAATCAAACTAAATGAAATCACCACTTTAGTTGAAGATAAAACAAAATTATCTGAATCAGATGTAGATGAGATAAAATCTATTTTTAAAACTATTGTTAATAGTGGTGAAAGATATGATGTTGATGAAATAGAATTCTGGTTTGAAAATGAAGGAAGTTGGAAATCTAAAGAACCTCGAGTTAGGATTGCAAATCTTTCAAATTATATTCAAGATAAATATCAACAAACAGCTCATCTAAGAATTATCTCTGATGATGAGTGTGGTTGTGATTAAGTTTCTAGTTGTTCTAGTAGTCTTCCAACAATTTTTGCATTTTCTGTTCTTTCATCTAGAATTTCTTTGAGTCGAATTTCATTTTTCTCATCTTTTGCAATTATCTGAAAATATTCTTCATCCAGATCATTATTTGCCTGAAGTCTTTTAATTACCTCAAACAAAATTCCTATCACTTGTTTTTGTGCATCAATTAATTCATCTTGGGATTTTTCAGACATATCTTATTCCATATCTTTGATAATCTTTGTAAATAATTCTTTTAATTTAGGATCAGTAATATCTGCTCTTGCAGATTCAAAAAATGATTCAAGTTTTTCTTTAGAATGCCCATCTTTTTCATATATTTTAGCTTGAAGGGCCATTTCTAATCTATCAATTTGATGTATGATTTTTGATTCAGGAGAACTATTTTTTTGGTATTCTTGCCAAATTTGCAAATACTGTGATTTAATTAAATCTGGTAAATTTTCAATAATTTTATGAAATGCATTATTTTCTAATTCCATTTTTTCTTTTTTATCAAGTTGCTCAGGTGTATGATCTCCAATTTTTGATTCAGCTAAATCATGTAGCAATGCCATTTTCATTATTTTTTCAGAATTATAATTTTCTAAATCTGATATTATCATGCTCATCACTGCCATTGAATAAGAATGGTCTGCAACTGATTCGGAATTTTTTATATCCAGTTTATCTATCCATCCTTGCCTAGATATTTTTTTGAGATTTGCAGCAGTTTTAAAAAAATCTAATATCATTTTATCACAATATTGATAATGTTTTCTCCTAATGAATTTTCATATTCTAAGATTTCGAATAACATAATAGTTGATTTTGTCATAGTTAGTCAATGAAGATCTATACCAAGACTGGAGATGATGGAAATACGGGCCTGCAAGGGAATTTCAGGATAGAAAAATCCCACCCAAGAATTATTGCATATGGTACAGTAGATGAAGCAAATGCTGCACTGGGGATGGTATTAGTTAATTCATTGGATGAAGATGTCCAAAAAATTTTAACAGATATTCAAAATGATTTATTTTTGGTAGGTGCTGATCTTTCAAATCCAAATCTAAATGATGTTAAAAATAGAATTGCATTAGATATGGTTAAAAAACTAGAACTATGTATTGACAAATTTGAGGCAGAACTCCCCCCTTTGACGAATTTTATTCTACCTGGAGGAGATATTGCAGCAGCACAATTACACTATGTGCGGACGATTGTGAGAAGAGCAGAAACTCTAGTGGTTAAATTAAGCGAAAAAGATGAAATCAACTCAAATTGTATAAAATATCTTAATAGATTATCTGATTTATTTTTTGTGATGGGTCGTCTAATCAATAAAAGAAAAAATCGAGACGACATACCATGGAAGATCTGAAAAGACAAACTTTAATTCCTCAAATGATTGCCTTTTTCTAAGTGCCGTGGTAGCTCAGCCTGGGAGAGCACTCGGCTGAAGACCGGGCTGTCGCGCGTTCAAATCCCGCCCGCGGCACTGTCATATTTTCATACTTTTGAATATTTTGTAATTAATTTGAAAATAATTGTGGGTTAACCTACGTCTCATTTTATAATGACATAGGGTTAAGTAGAAATTTCACTTACCATATTTGGTTTTCATTTTATTACCTTTTTTTTAGAAATAAAGAAAAGGTCGAAAACCCATCTATGCATCTTGGAAAGCAGAAACTACTGTAAAAAAACATGACCTAAAACCAATTTTGAATGCAATGAAAAATAAAGAAGAGCCTCAAAAAAATGAGGAAAAGACTAGTAACTAAGCGTCTACTAGATTGAAGAAGCTCTTTCCATTTACTGCTGTTTGAGATATACATTTGAGTGGACCTAAGGGTTTTTTCTCCACATTGACATCTTTCCTAATTTCTTGGTTAGTTAATCTCTGAACCACAGCTACTCTGGTTGTATAGAATTTACAGATTGTATTTCCTTCAATCTCAAAATTCTCAGCAGTTGTGATTTTAACTCCTGGTGTGGATTCACCTCCTTGTGTATAATCCGAGTCTTGAATGTCTATGATAGTAAAGGGCGCTTCGCCAATCTTTGCAAGTGATGCACTATCTCCTATTGTTTGGTAATCTGCTAATTTGCTCATTCATCTTTCACCTCCCCTTACTCGTTCAAGTCTGAGGGTAATGATTTGTAGATTAAATCCCATTCAGTTGGTTGCTTCTTTTTCAATAAGACAGGTAGGTTATTATGAAAATATTGTGCTAAATTGATCTCCTGAAGTCTTTTTGCCATAATTTTTGCTAAAAAAGAATTCTGCATAATCTTTAAAAACCAGGCAAACTTTAGATTTTCGACATTCATGGCTGAAAAAAAAGCTGAAAAAAAGCCCACAAAAAAAACCTCTGTGACAAAAACCTCTAAAACAAAATCAACAAAGGCTAGCAAATCAAAAGCTAAATCTAGCAAATCAAAGGGCAAAAAGGCAAAAGAGGAATCATTTGATGATATGGGTATTGTCGTAGTCGATGATGATATTGAAATTGATCAAGAAAAAGTAAATGAAGAAAGAAGGGCATATCTTGAAGAAGCAAGATCTCAAGAAACATCTGACTAGGAATCTTTATCCGATCCTATGACCCATACTATTCATGCGCGCACTATGTCTGATTATGGTAAAGCCCGGTAAGGTTGATTCAGTTGTTGAAATATTAAAGAAAAAACGTAAAGTTGTAAAACAAATTATGGTTGTTACTGGTAGAGCCGATATCAGTGTACTTTTACAAGGAAATATTGATGAAATAAACAGTATGGTGATTGATTTTAAAAAAATCAAGGATATTGTTACTACTGAAACACTAATTGAAGTGGAGGTAAATCTAGGTTGGTAAGAGCAATTATTTTAGTAAAATCTCCAAAAAAACTCATCGCTGCAAGATTGCTCAAGATTACATCCATATCTGATTCTTTTCCAACTAGTGGACAATTTGACGCTGTTGCAGTAATTGATGTTGAACAATTAATTCAGATTAAAGAAGTTGCTAACCAGATTCAAAAGATCACCGGTGTAGAAAGGACTGAGACCATGGTTGAAGTTCAGTGAAAGGATTTAAAGAACATCCAATTATAGTAGATCCGTGAATATCAAAAAAGTCGGAAATGTAATTTTGGCTGTCGGTGACATAGATAAATCACTAGCGTTTTACCATGAAATAATTGGTCTCCCAATCAAAAACCAGAGAAGATCTTGGGTTGATTTGGGAACATCTGGTGCTTTATTGAGTTTACACCCCGCATCCTTAACTGCAGAACATGTTGGCAGTTCTATTGACAATGGTATCACTATAGGATTTCTTGTTGGAGATGTACAATCTGCAATTGACGAATTAAAAGAAAAGGGAGTCAAAATTCATCGCGATATTGTGGAAAAAGATGCAGGGAAAAATGCAGTAATTTCAGATCCTGACGGATATTTGATTTCATTATTTGAACCAATCTTTGGTGATAAAGCTCAACAAACAGGCGGATATCGAGGATTTACTCCAGCTTAGATTATCTTTTTTATTGAAGAAATAATTTTTTCTACATTTTTCTCTTTTCTGTTAATTGAAACATAGTATGTGATATCATTTTTTTGTAAAATTAAAATTGTAATTTTTTGATGTTGTAAAATCACATGTTCTAATTTTCCTACCGTATTTGAAGTGTTTTTTCTTAAAGACATCAAAGTGGAAATTATAAAAAATTCATTTTTTACTTGTTCTGATCTTAATAGGGGTTTTAGATTTGGTCTAACTATTCCAGTTAAAGTTCTACCATATACGTTTATGATTCCTGCATATCTGATACTTTTTGATATTTTTAGAATATTTTGGCATTGTTTTCTGTATTTTATTACAACTTCTTTCCATTTGTCTGCAGGAGTTTTTACCATAATCAAAACTGAATTTCGAAATTAATAAGGATTCTTACTAATTGCAAATTTTAGAATTAGAAAATTTCTAGTGATGTTTAGGTATAGTTTCTTTATCTAATTTTTTCTTTAATTCCAAGTTTTCTTTTATTAGTTTATCATTTTCAGTTTTAAGTGTCTCAACTGAATTTTGTCTACTGTATAATGGATGTCCAGGAGGGATAATTGCAGAATTTATTGATAACAGACCATTTGCATACTGTTGATACATGTGTTGAAATCCTTGGAGTTTTTGATTAATTGATGCAACTTCTTGTGAGAATTGCTCCTTCATTGGGTTTTCATAAATTTTGAACATTGGATGAGTTAGTCCCGGTGGTACTCTGGGAAATTGTAATGCCATGTGAGGAATATTTGGATTTAATCCATAAAGGTCTTGTAGGTGTTTCATAGTTGAATTATCCATAAGTTTGATCAATATTTGCTATATTTCTGCCTTACTTTAGGCATTTGATATACCGTTTAGTGAAATCTTAGTCGTTTTAACTCAAATTGTGTCGATCGGCGATCCTTATAGATTCCTTATGAGTCATTCTTAAATATGGTTTCGTTTGTGCCTAAGTATGGAATTAACAATAGAAAAAATACAAAATGACCCATATCAGAATTTAGTTAATTATCTTTGTAACGATCAAACCAGAGTTACCTATCTTAGAATGTTGAAAAAATTTCTAAATGTAATTCCCAAAGAACTCTTTGAGCAACATTTACAAAAATCAGCTAGTACAATCCCTGAACTGGCAACTCTTTTTGTAGAGTTGGCTCAAAAGGATATTGTTCTAGTAAAACAAATAATTCATGCGTACCTCCGAGAATTGAAAATCGAACAAAAAGATAATGATCTCAAAAATTCTTTTGTTAAAAATCGACTCAAACCAATTGTAACTCTATTTGATGCAAATGAGATTAATTTCTCTTGGAAGGTAATTAACAAGAGTATTCCAAAATCTGAAATTGCCACAGATAAAGCATACACGAGAGAGGAATTACAGACATTAATGCTTGCATCTTGTGATCTTGTAGATAAAATAATTATTGTGTTGTTTTCATCAGCTGGATTTAGACTCGGAGCTTGGGACCATTTCACTTGGAATGATGTTATATTTTTTACAAATCCTGATGGATCTCATAAAGGATTAGGAATCAGGGTTTATGCAGGAGATGCAGAAGAATACTGGACACATGGTACTCCAGAAGCTGCAAAAATTTTGATGCTTTATCATGAAGAGTGGAAAAAGAGATTTGGAGAATATCCACAAATCTCGGATCCTCTTATTGTACCATCTAGGATATACAGCTACAAAACATTGAGGAGGCTTACGAGTGGAGGAGTCGCTGGCAGAGTTAGAACTCTCTTGAAAAGAGCTGGACTAGGTGGAATTAATGTTCAACAAGATAATGGGTTTCGTAAATACTTTAACACAATGTGTAGAAGGGCAAAAGTCTTTGAAGAAGATAGAGAGGATATGATGGGTCATTTTGAGGGACTCCAAAAACATTATGAGCGATATGAAGAACAAGACTTTGAGCGATTCTCAGAATATCAAAAAGCCATACCATTTCTTACAATTGATGATTCTGAACGCCAGAAACAAAAGATCATACAACAAGAAAAGAAAATAACTGATTATGAAAAACAAAAAATAACAATACATGAATTACATGATAAAAATAAGAATCTTGAAAATAGTTCAAAAATAGAAATGCAGAAGCTAAATGACGAATTACATCGTACACAAGACATAATGATGGAATTGCAGAATGCAGTGAAAGAAATTAGGGAAAAGAAATAATATTATTATCTAAGTCATTCATCATTTTACGCAAAGATATATTATTAATATCAAATATAGAATCAACAATATCATGTTTATTATTCATGCGCATAATTTGTTTAACATTTGCATTATTTTCAACATTAATTGTTTTCATATCAAAAGTTTCAACTGATTTTAAAATATCAGATTTTTCCATTTCATTGAATTTATGACTCAATTTATAACTATTATTAGAAGAGTTAACACACACAGATATTTTCTTAAGATCAGACATACCAAGCGACTTTAATTTAAGATAACAATCATCAGATGACTTCAAATTATACTTAATCAACCAATTTTCATTTAAAGAGTTAGTTACAGATGAACAGTAATTTGAAACATCATCCAAAAGAGAATAACGCAAGGATTCAAGACCATGCATATTAAATTTTTTTAAATTAATATATTTTTTAACAGTAAATTCACAAAAATTAAAAATTTCTTTATCAGTAATAATATCTTTAAGCATAGGTTTTGGTATTTTATACCAATCCATTATTTTTAGATAAAAAGCAGCTTGGAAAATAGCACAATCTCCAAAATACAAATGACCAGGGAGGTTAGTAAAAATATGATCAACATCAAATAGGTTGTAGGAAACAATATACTCAGGATCAACAATACTAAATAGATCATGAACATTGATATACTTATTTTGAATTAGATAATCCCACTTGCCAAAGATTAAAGGAAAAAGTTTAGAATATGTAGCAGCAAGAGCATCTAACAAAGGATAATTTCTTCCAGTATATCCAGAGCCATCAGTATTTACACCATAAGCATCATCACTCAAATCTCTATATCGATACATAGCAAACATCACACCATAAAAATTCAGACTTAATTTTTTATTGTAATTTTTTTTATGAATAGAAGAAGTACAAAACAAGCCAAGATCACGCAAAACACCATCCTTCAAAGAGCGATTAACACCACTAGACCAAGTATCCTCTAAATCAAGATTATGTGCTATTTCGGAGATACTTTGAGATCCATTTTTAACAAGCGAAGAAAGAATAAGATCAAAATCACGAAAACCCGCTTTTTTATGATTCTTCATTAATGTTATATCCATATAATCCATAGGAGTAATAATCGGGAAATTGTAACGCCGAGATACAAGATTAGTTTTTTTACTTGTAGGATTCATAATTGTGGTAGGTTCTGCATGAGTTAATTCAGGGAATTTATTAATAATATTTTGTACAAATCCAAAATAAAAAGAGAATAGCATAATCAATGATTATAAAATAATAATTTAAAGGGATCAGCTAACTTTTTGTAAAAAGTTTCATAAATTTTTGTATAAACTTCATACAAAAAGTATTTTTTTATGCATGAAGTTTTTTTAAAAAATAACGAAAAAAGCCTAAAGTTATAGCTGAAATTATTATAAGATGCTACAAGAATGTGCATATTCTTAGAGCAATATCTTAAGTGTTTTGTATTACAAAAAATACCATAATGCAAAAAGTAATTACGATAAAAGTTTCAGAAGGACTGTTTAGAAGAATTGAAAAAGATAGAAAATTAATTCCCCGTTCAACATACATTCGAGAAATCATTAAAATTACACTAAGAAGGGATACAAATGAAAAGTAAATCACAGTTAGTATTATTTGTTAAATCAATAAATGAGGATAACGTAAAACGTTGTTGTCCCAATGAACCAAGTTATGAAATTGAATATACATTAAGAAAAATTTACAAAGTTTGTAAAAATTGCTTTAAAAAATCCCATTGGAATCAACATATTAAAGAAAAGAAAACTATTGACCCAAAAGGGCCAATAGAAACACACCAACTACAAACTACCAAGAATGAGGTTGATACAATTGAATAGATTTACTTCTTTAAAAACCATATCGGTATTTTCTCACTGCAGCTTTATTTCCAGTAATGCAAACCTGTATCTAAAATCTAAAGGATTTGTGAAAAAAATCTATTGTTTTAAACTTGGAGGCAATAATGCCTGATTTTAACTGTCCACTTAAAAATTGCCAATACTCTACAACAAGTGAGCATAAGATTCGCTCCCACATAGTTAATCATAATTCTGAATTAATTTATGATTTTGCTTTTAATAATAAACTATTACCAGGAAGTGAAAGTCAAGATACTTTTCATTTTGTTGTTAATGAAATTGTGGGGTTGTGCAGATGAGTAACTATCGAACTTTGGAGCTTTCTAATTTTATGGATATTAGTAAAACTACAGAGAGGGTGAAAGACTATGATAGTATTCTAAAAAGAGTTTCTGAAAAGAGTACGTTGGAGGGAATATTTTATCATTTGAATGATTCTAAAAAATTATCATATTCAAAATATACAAAATATGTAAAGATCACAAAACATGGAGAAATAGATGTAATTAATTCAGAAACTGATTTAGAATTTTCATTAGAATGTGGATGTTCAATGAGTGAACATCCTAATGGTCTGAAAAAAGAAATTTACAAATATTATAATTGCAAAAAACACACTGATGATTTACTTGGAAAAATTTATGACATTATGCACAAGTTTGGATTTAATTCTCATGTTTATGATTGTATAGATAACGACATTGTAAAGATTAAAGATGGAATAAAATTAGAAATATTAGATTGCAATAATTCAGAAATCATATTTTCTGAATGTATAGTAAAAAATGTAAAAGTAAAACGCTTACTGGAAGATAAATACAGACAATATGGATTTTTAGATGTTTTTGGGAATGTAGAATTAAAATATTCAATTAGGGAATTAAATAAAAGTAAACTTTATCCAATTTATAACCATCTAAGGAAGTTCTTCATTCAAATTTCAACTGATAATGATAGTGTAGAATCTGCATTAATTCAAAAGATGAATTATTTTACCAGTGCATTAGAGAGAATAAGAGAGAGAGATGTAATTCCAATTCTAATTAATCAAATAGAAATTTCTGAACATATGCGAGATTTTGAAAATATTACAATTAATGAATTGAATTTGATACAAATCTCAAAGGATGGTGGAGATTCTCCACCAAGCAAAAAGAAGGAGTAAATTGATTAGAATGATTTTTTCAAAAAAACAACTTGAGCAGTTAAGAGCAACTGGGGCAAACTTTTATCCAAATGCAGATGACGGCAATAAAAGAGGTGTTACCAAGGATGGTGAGGCAATTTCCCTAGTAGTTAATGCTGAGAAATACCGCACATTGCAACCCATTGAGGACTTTGAATATTCTATTAATCAAAAGAATTTTTGTATGGTAATGACTGATAAATCTAGAGTTGTTGTATTAGATGATGACTCTGAAGATAAGGATAAAGTGAAAATTCCCAAAGGATTAACATTATGTACAGAGCGAGACAAGATCACAAAAAAGAGTTTGCATTATTATTTCATTGCTGATACTGATGAGGATGTAGAAAAGTTTGCAGTAAAGGACAAGGCACATCCAGGACTTGAGGTTTTTACATATCATAGTAGTAACGTGATTTGCATTCAAGGTCACTTTAGAATAATTAATGAAAATTCTGAACCAAAAAGAACCTGGTATTTGAAAGGAGGGGATATGGAATTGTCACGTGAGTTTCCAATTTTAAAATTTTCAGATTTACAAATTCCAAAATGGGGTGATACTGTAAAAAGTAAAAATACAAAGCTGGGTGAAATTACAAAACCTGAAAAATGGGGTGGTGTGTGGCGAGAAGATGATTTTATAATTACAGAGGGACAGAACAGGGGTAAATTTTTACTTTGTAAAATGTCTTTGAATATAAGAAATGACCCAAGTATCATACATGATAATAAAAAGTTCAGAGAACTGATAAATAGAGAGAATGAAAAACATTGTTCACCACCACTTGAGGGGAGTAAACTAGAGAGTGTAATCAAAATGTCTTCTAGATACACTAAAGATGATAATTTTGACTTTGCAGTAGAAAACCCAATACCTGATTTAATACCAGATGTATCAGATATGATTGATGTTACTAATCCTAACTATGAGATACCACGTGAACATTACTCAGATAATGACTTAGCTGATAAAGATAAGGATGCAGATAAGAGAACTAAATATGAAACACTTGACAGTCTAAGATTCGCACACATTACAAAAACATTTGAGGATCAGTTTCATTCATTTGTATGGGATAATAAAACATGGCGAGTTGACTCACACAATATAATATTTCAAATAATGAAACACTTTGACAAACTATACACATACTCAGTTGGTGAGTATGAATTCGAAACGATAAAAATGGTTGCAAAAAACACAGAGGCTGTGGGGTATGTCAATTCAATATCTGCAAATCTAAAAACAATCAAAGTGGATGTTGAGAATCATGAATATCAGAAACTATTACAGTTAAGATTAACTGACAATGCAGGACATTATCACGATATTGTAACGGGTGAAATTAAAAATGTTGATCCAACAAATTTTTTCTTTAGAAATAATATGTTTAATTTTGATCTCACAAAAGTTGATGACATACCACCAAGAATCTTAGAATTATTCGATGGGGTTATACCAAATGAATATCAGCGTAAATGTTTCATTGATACAATGGCAAGTGTACTATTACCAATTAATGAAGTATTAGATGGTAGGGTTAAAATGACTTACATGGTTGGCCCTAAATGGACTTACAAGACAACAATTTGTGATACATTTCAATCAATATTTAATAGTGATTTTGTGTGTAATGTTAAAACTGAAGAGATGGGTGACAAGTTTGCAATTTCAATGTTAGGTGATTGTTATTTGAATATAATTGATGAGACAAATAACGAGGCAGTGACAAACCCAGCAGCAATGAAAGAAATTATAACTTTAAAGAAGAGAAAGGCGGATGTGAAAAATGCAAAAACTCAAAAAATATTTCACAAATTTCCAAGGCATTTTGTTCCATGTAATATTATGCCACCAATCCCCCTAGATGATAACGCTGATGCTCTCTTTGATAGAATGGCAATTATACAATTTACAAAAACTGATAATCCAAAATGGGGAAAAATAATTAACACTCCAATTGAAATACAGAGACTGGCCAAATATCTATTAAAAAGAGCAACTCAAATTTACAAGGATCAAACCATGCAATACCAGGATGTAAAACAGATTAGAAGTTTGTATGATGGATTAATTGGTGGAGATATGGAGGAGTTTCTTGATAAATATTACATCAAGGATAGTGAGGGAGTTATTGGTTCGTATGCTTCACTAATGAAATCAGGATATGAGACATATACTGGAGATAAATTATCCTACAAGGCATTCAACCAAATATTAGACTCTTTAAAGATCACCAAGGATGACAAGTACAACAGAAGTAGTGGGTACCGTCATGGTGATAAATTTGGTGTGTTATATCTCAAGGCTGCAGCAGGGGAGGAACTTAGTATGAACTATGAACGAAATCTAATGTTGGTGCATGGATATCACCCAAACCCAGAAAGTGGGAAGATTAAAAATAAACGTGAAGATTTAACTAATTATCCACAAAAATGATGGTAATTTCTGATCGCTAATTATTCAATTATTGGTATTTTCTTATATCATTTCACATACTGATTCACGCCTAGTTACACCAAAATTTACACAGTTACACCTTGATACACAGTATTTTTGGTGTGTTTGTGTATTTAGTAATAATTATTTTATTATTCATTATTTTTTATGTAAAATTACACAAATATGGTGTAATGGTGTAACTTGTTACGACCAGAAGTTACACCATAATCTAGGCATAAGGTGTACTGAATTATACCTAAGTTACACTTGTTACACCCTATTTCTTATTCAGATAAAATAAAAAAGAAGAATTGGTATAATAAAAAAACACAATATAGAAGAGTATGGGGTAAAAAGGTGTAACGGTGTAACTCGGGCACAAAATATTACACTAGTTACACCTATTGGGGGTGTATTGTGTTTTCTACAAATATTATAAATCATTTCTGATCGCAGATAACCAATCATTTTATGGTCATCTGTCCGTAAAGTCTTGGAGTGTTTTTCTTTAGAGGATCGCTTAGGGACAAATACCCCTAAGCGATTTTCACAGGTCAACGGTGATGCAGATTCTCCACCACCACAATTATCTAAAGAGTGGAAAACAGCTCTGGTAAATTACCATACCTATCCCCTATGCCAATTTGGCACAGGGTTAAGGTGTAGGGGTGATTATAGTAGGGGTTAAAAATATCAGAATCAAACAAGCCCGACCCAACTGATCAACCTAACCAACAGAGCGACCAAAAAAATGATGATTTTAGGTACAAAAATGATAATGGTCGTGTTGGTCGCTTTGGTCGTGCTGATTATGATAATTCTCCTATATCAGAAAATACAGATGATTTACTATACGTCAATGAAGAATGCCCATTGAAATTATAAAAATAAAAAATATTGCACCTTTTTTCTGATTTACGCCTATTTTAGTGCAATATTTATTACACTTTTTAAAAACAAGTATGATAATTAGAATCATGGGTAGAATTTTTGGTAATGAAAAAGAAAGAATAGATCATAGATTATTACTAATTGAAAAGCACATTGAACATTATGAGTATAATCTAGACAAGAAATTAACTGACAAGAAAATATTAACCCTTTTGAAACTAGCTGGTCATCATATATCAAAAAGACAATTACAATATGATAAATCAGAATTAGCCAGAAACAACACATTTGTTTCAGATATAGCTAAAAAATCATATTCTAAATTCATGGAAGATAGAGTAAAAACTATGCAAAAATGTTCAAAGGTTTTAGAGAAAATAATGGATTCTGAAGATATTGTAATTACAACAATTACTGAAAAAACTACACCTGGGAAAATGAAAAAAGATAAAGATGGAAAAATGATAAAAGAAGATGATATACTTGAAACAATAAAATCAATTCAAACATCACCAGCTCATAAGATTCAAGCAGCTAATTCATTACATAACTGTGAAGATACACTAGCTAAATTAATTTCAGGTGATATTTTAAGGACAAGTGCAGCTAGCTGGTCAAGATACACCAAAGAGTTAGAAGCAAAAGTGTATCAACTAAAAGAAAAACTAAAACAAAATGAGATCATAATCCAATGAATAAAACAGTAATTAGAGTATTAGGACAACAAGAGTTTCAAGTATCAAAAGATGAATGTGATAAAGCAGATGAAATATTAAACGAAAATACAATTAAAAACATATCCACAATGCCTCAGATATTTTGGTGTGGTGATAATAATATACATATTGAAAAACCACTTACTTATCATAAAGATTTTTGTTGTTTTACACATATGGTTGGATTACCTAAACATCCAAGCACTGGGATTGAAGAACCATTAACAGATTTTCAAATAGAATTTTTTGAGGAAATAAAAAAAACAGTAACAAAGTCAGAAGGCACAAATGAGATTGATTGGTTAAGATTGGATCATAAATTTCATGTGTTAAAGGGTAGGCAGATGGGGTTTACTGAAATTGTTTTAAGAGTAATACAGTTTTTTTGTTTTTCAAGATACAAGGGGTATAATGTGGGAATTATTGCAGGAACTACTGGACAGTTAGCCATTAAAGATTTGAGACGATTTTACAGATTGTTTGATAATATTAGATACACTTTAGACACTAAACAATTCAAAGGTAATGTCATTAAATTAGTAAATGGAACAGTAATTGAGGCCTTTAAAGCTAGTGAAGAAGCTCTAACTGGAGATACAAAATACAAATGTGTCTTCATGGATGAGGCAGCTAAATGGAAACTAATTGATGACACACCAGTGTTCAATAGTGTAATGCCTCTTGTTAGGTCTAATGGGGCTGATCTGTTTTTAGTATCAACACCTAAAGGACCACTAAAAATGTTTTACAAAATATATCAAGAGCCAGAAGACTTTGTAATGTTAAAATATGATATTTGGAGAGCAGAGAATAATCTATACACAACACAGCAAATAAAGAATATGTTACATACTACAAAAGAAGATCCTTACCAAGAGTATCTTTGTGAATTTACAATAGGTGAAAATTCCATATTTGGTAAAGTTGAAGATGAGGATAAAGAAGATATTACTTTATGGGGTGATGAAGATAAACAGTATAATAAAGATAAACAAAAAGATGAGTTTGAAGAATGGTAATACTACAAAGAATAGCAGGTTATATTACCAGAAAATATAAGGTGAGACTGAATTTTAATTGACTGCTATAAGAATGGGTGCAATTCATTCAGGTAAACATAGAAAATCATACTCTTTTGTAGGAATAGAGTTTGATCAGAAAAAAGACAAAATATTTGTCAAGATGGCTAAACGTTGGATAGGTAGAGAATTTACAAAATCTATAAATGATATTACATCTATGTTTTTGAGATTTAAATTAATTGAAATTGTTGTTGATCAGAACAATATGGGTGAACATAATATACAAAAACTAAAACAGAAACATAACATTCCAATCAGTGTTATAAACACACAAAAGAATCTCAAAGATCCACAGGATGTTAGAACTGCCAAAACAATGGATAAGATAGAGATGGTTGATTGGTTTGTAAATGCTAAAGAAGAACATAAAATAATATTTCAGAAAAACACTAAAGATACTCAAATGTTGGAACTAGAAAAACAAGTATCAATCTTTGCAGAAAAGATGACAGAGTCAGGTACAGTTGATTACTATGCACCTGGAGAAGAATATGACGATATGGTTTTAGCATTGATTTTGGCTTGTTTTAAAGGTAGAACTTGGCTTGGATGGGATATGAAAAAAATATATGAAGATTATCCAACAGAAGAAATACATAATGATTTTGAGGAGATGTCACAAGGAACGTTTAGTATTCCATTTGAAGATGACTATTAAATGATAGTCCGTTTGTGTGCAGGAGATCCAGGATTTTCTGATCCTTATGGATTTGTAGGAATTGAATTAGATACTGACACAGGAAAAATATACATAAAACTGGCAAAGATTTGGGTTAAAACTAATTTTGATATTGTAGCTCGTGATATTTCTAGAATATATCATAACATAAAACCTCAAGCCATTGGAATTGAAAAGAATAATCATGGTGTTGAGGCAATTAAATCATTACATAAATTTGATTTACCAATAATTTCAATTAATACATCAGCTAATATCACTAATTTTAAAAAAATGCATTCTGTTTATACTATGGATAAAACAAATATGGTAAAATGGTTTGTAACTCAAAAGAGACAACATAATATAATATTTCCAAAAACCAATAATAAAGATATGAGGGAATTAATCAGACAAATATCTGAATTTACACAATATAAAACAAGAACTGGTAATGATACATTTCAAGCCTCAAAAAGTGGGCATGACGATTTAATGTTAAGTTTGTTGTTAGTGTGTCATTTGGCTAGAAAATATATGAATAGATTAATGGTAAATAAAAAAATTTAAACTTGTGATTATATAATAACAATCATGGTATTAGAAACTAAAAACATAATAAACCGTATTTTAGAGATTTTACAAAATAATGCAGATTTTAAAAAATTGACAGGTGAGTTTAGATTCGGAGATCAGGTGGATTCAAAAAATAATTATGATTGTTAAACGTGCTGCAATTGGACACAGCAAACACAGAAATTCATACGGACTTGTAGGGATTGAATTAGATACTAAAGAGAGTAAAATATACATCAAACTAGCTAAGGAATGGTCCCGAAAAGACTTTAGAAATATTGCTTTTGAAATTTCAGAATTATATGAGAAACATGATTGGGGTGATACATTCATAGATCAAAATACAGGAGAGCATTTTATTGATAGTCTAAAAAAGAAATTTGGAATGCCAATTAGAGTGATTAACACACAAAAGAATCTCAAAGACCCAAAAGAAATTCATAAAATAAAAACTATGGATAAGATTGAAATGTCCAGTTGGTTTTTAGAGCAGAAACAAAATCACAAGATAAAATTCCCTACATATGATAAAACAATTAAAACATTAGAGGAACAAGTAGGCTCATATTCAGAAATTATCAGTGAATCAGGATCAGTTGATAACTATGCACCTGGAGATACCCATGATCATTTAATCAAAGCTTTGCTAATATCCTGTTTTTCTGTTAGAAAATTACTTGATGGTGATGATGGGGTTGTGTACTGTGGCCCATTAATATCAGAAACTCAAAGGGATCCTGAGAGAGAGTTTGATGAGGCCTTTGGGCTTAGTTCGTATTAGATTAAATTAAAAATTAAGTTAATTTTCTATAAAAATTATAATTTAAATATTGTTATGTAGTAGGTTCGCAAGAACCTATGGTATGACAAAATCAAGAACACAATATCAAAGAGAGTGGAGACGTAATAATCCTGATAAAGTACGCAATAACAAAAGCATCTCATATTGGAATAATCCCGAAAAATATAGAAAAAGGGCACGAGAAACATATCATAAAAATAAAAATAGTAAGACAAATGGTAAAGTATTGGATTTAGTTGCAAAACAAATGAAATATCTGGGAGTGTCATCTACAGGGTTATTCCGTATGAATTATCTTGAAAAGTATGCACATGATTATTTTCTAAAAATGAACTCTGATCCTACATTAAAAATTACACCTTGTTATGAAAAGATTAGAATTGAGGTAGATAGATTTCAATTGGAATGTTTTGAAACGATTAGAAAACATACCAACCCAGACACAATAAAAGAAGAAGAGTTTCAAAAAATTGCTAAAAAATACCCATTATTAACATGGCCTTTTGGTTAATTCACTTAATGATGATGGCATAGTTGTTTGTGGTCAGTGGGGTTATGGAAATATTGAATAATAATTTTATAAGGTATTAATTTTTAGATTATATGATGAATTCAACTGATTTTTACTGTAATAAATCAAAATCTAAAAACTGTTGTTTTACTCATCTAATCGGTCTTCCTAAACATCCAGAGACTAAAGAAAAAATGAAATTAATGAAATATCAAATGGAATTTTTCAACAAACATAATCAGAATCAAGATCAGCATAAATTTCACATAAACAAATCCAGGGTAATTGGATTTAGTGAACTCATATTAAGAATAATACAATATGAGGCATTTAACAAATATAGTGGTAGTAAGATACTAATCATTACTGCAAATACTCGTCATCTCAAAGTTACTCTTGATAGATTACTTGGATTATTTGAGAATATACCAGATGCAATATCTAGTACAACGAAACATTCAATCGTATTAACAAATGGAACAAAATTTGTTTTAATGACTGTACATGAAGAGAGTATTACTGGAATTGTAGATATAAAATGTGTACTTTGTGATGAAATTGCATCTTGGCGTGTACTTGATGATAAACCTATTTTTGATAGCATTATGCCTATAATTGCTGCAAATAAATCGGATTTATTTCTAATATCAACTCCTAAAGGACCTAGAGGTGTGTTTTATGATTTATCTATTGGTGAAAATGATTTTATTAAATTAAAATACGATATTCATGTTGCTCGTAATCATATTTTTACATCTGAAACACTTCAAACTATGCTAGACTCCAATATTGAAGACCCACAAATATGTTATTTGAATCAATTTATTTCATCAAAATCAGTTTTCAGTGATTGCAATATCCTAGAAAAATTTTCTACAACTACAATAATATCTACAAAATATCCATCTCACATTAAACATGTAATAGAAGAGCTTGAAAAAGGAGAAAACCTTGCACATTCAGAAAGATTCATGCTTGTAACATTTCTTCTAAGTAGAGGACAATCAGTAAAACAAATTGCTCTTTTATTCAAAAACACTCCCGATTATAATGAAAAAATTACATTACACCAACTAAATCATCTTGTAGATTCTTCAAAAATGGATTAAAATATCCTCATACATTATGTAAAAATATAACAAGTCAGAATCTATGATTTATCATTCCTAAATATGATACCATTATTAACTCACTTCAATTTAGAAGTAAGAATATGTTAAATACATGAAAATGATTTAAGATTTATAGATATAGATAATATCTTGAACATCTAAAATAAATTTATAAAACTAATATCTAATTTTCAATTCTATGCGTATTGATTCTTGCCGAAATTGTGGTAAAAAACTCAAATGATTATAATTATGATATAATAATTACAACATTAGTAGAAGAGGTTGTGAAGCCAAAGTGTCAGCATTTAGGCACAAATGATATGATAAATCAATCCCCAAAAAAACACCATGTAATTATTTCAACAAATGATACTGACACTTTACTCTAAAAACTATTTTAATAAAATTATGTTTGATCGTAATCATTCATGTCTGTTTGTACAGGCTCTTTAAAATCAATATTAAGCCACACACGTTCAGTCTTACCACTAGTTGATTCATTAGTAATTTTATCCCAATCATGGTATTCCTCAAATGCCTTGCTAAACTGACCCAATTCTATTATTCTCGAATTAAAAGTAATTGATAATAATCCTGAATTTTTAGGTGGTGTAATAACAGTTGATTC
This sequence comes from Candidatus Nitrosopumilus sp., assembly GCA_965238195.1. Taxonomy (GTDB): domain Archaea; phylum Thermoproteota; class Nitrososphaeria; order Nitrososphaerales; family Nitrosopumilaceae; genus Nitrosopumilus. Next base: position 38,690 of record OZ250174.1, read on the forward strand.
AACATATGAATTATCACCAGGAAATGTTAAAAAAATAAAATATAAATCTAATTTTTCAGGTAGTATTTTTGGACAAACAGATGAAGGATTGCATTACTATATAATTTATGATCTTGATTCAACAAATAGTGTTCTTGTAAAAATTTGGGATACTGAAACGATTCGCATTATAGAAAGTGCAGAATTAAGTAATTTATTTTTCTAAGTTCTTATAACTAATCCAAGGTCTTCTAATATTTTCACAACTTTTAATATTTCTGCTTTAGCTCGTGTAAAACTTGTTATGTTATCAAGTGAAATTTAGGAGTATGTTAATTGTTTTATCGATCAACAAGAGGCAATAACTATTAATAATTCCCCAACTATCATATATCATGGTTAGAAATTATCAAAAGAAAATGACTCGCCATGCTGTTCAGTGTCCAAATGAAAGGTGTAAACACATCCAGGATACTGGAATAGTTTATCCTGGTATTATTACCTGTACTGTTTGCAGTTTCAAATATGTGGAGATTACTAATGGCCCAAGTTAGAAGATATTGTATTGATTGTGGGGATCAGCTAGTTTACTATCCACAACTATCAACTCCAAAATCACCTAATGAATTTAGAGTATTAACTTATGCTTGTCCTAAATGCACCATTTCTTTTGAGACTCCAAAACTGATAATGGTCCAAAGAACTCAAAGTGATGATCCATTAAAGGCAGTTAGACTGCAAATAGTACGACCTGCCAAAAAAGGAAAAAAGATATGAGAATCATTTTTGTAATACTGTTGATTATAATTTTACTTTGTACAGTCTTTTTTGGACTTGTTACAGTCATCCCAATTGATTCAGATACTCTTTGTTATCCTGCATTAAAGTTATGTTTTCCAACAGGTGAACCATGATTATACAATGTGTAATTTGTACAAAGAAATTCAAACCGTATTGCACTCAAAAGACTTGTAGTGAAGAATGCTCAAAAGAAAATATTAGATTAAACAGTAAAAAATACAATAAAAAATATTTTGCAGATCCTAAAATTCACAAAAAACATCTCAAAGTAATGAGGGAATATATGAGAAGACCAGACATTAGAAAAAAAGAGAAGATTAGAAAAAAATCACCAAAATACAAGGCATGGTGGAGAAAATATTCCCAAACTGATAGTTACAAAGAAGCACAAAAGAAGAGACAACAAAAGAAGAGGAATAATAAATAAATGGCTAACCCAAAATTTGATTACATATGTTGGGAATGTAACAAAGAAGTTACACTACCTCCATCTACATTATCCAAAAATGTTACTTGTCCAAATTGTAAAGGTGACCTAACTGCATTCAAAAAAGGATTTGATTAAAAAAATAGGCTAGTGCAAATAAGCACACGCTCGACCTGAAACCTCAATGTTTTTACTATTCATCATTATAAAAATATTTGTGGGCTAGTGGTGTAATGGTAGCATGAAGACCTGAAACCTCTTAGGTCTGGGTTCAATTCCCAGCTAGTCCACAAAAGTGTTTACAGTATTTACACTATTCTAACACATGGTTCTGTGTAATCTAGGTGACCTGTTTTCTTCTGTGTAGTGGGGTGACCTGTAGGTTGATCATTTTTGTATTTAACCCATTTTCCAATTTTTCCCAATTTTAATGGATATTTGATTTCTTGTCCTTTGTCAATATCATATAACCACAAAATATCTCCTACAATGTGGAATTTTTTTGCTTTTCTACACATATGATTATTTTTTTCCTCAGCTATTAAGTGGATTTTACAATTTCTGCATCTGTAAATATTATTTAATATCATTTTATGGCATCAACTGGCATATTTTTTGAGATTAAAAGTTCTTGGTAATCATGTATTTTTTCAGCTAAAACCATATTTTCTTTTTGAAGGCTTTCTATTCTAAATTCTAACTCTGATATTGTAAAATATAATTTTGTTTCAGGATGATCTTGGAATGAATCGATTCGATTAATGTATAGTACAAGTATCATTTTGTAAATTGAAGAAATAATTTCTTTACTAGGGTTATCAGAATCAAGATATTCATTTAACAGTTTGACAAAATTTGGCAGTAATTCATCAAAAGGATGATTATTTTTCTCATCTGGATGATACATAATTTTATCATTTTCTAGTAAAATTTTATCGGTTGATATATGACGTAATCCACTAAATAATTCACGAACAAATTTGTCTATTTGTTCTTGTTTCTGTTCTGTATTCATTTCTTCTCCTTTAGATACTTCTTGAGTAATTCTTGTACAATATCATTTTTTTTACGTCCTCCATATTCTTCAATTACCCTAATACTAAATTTCTTCCATAATTCATCTGGAATATCAATAGTAGTTTTTACCATATTGATCTAAACAACACACTATCTTATAACCCTTATCCCCTTGTTTAAGGCAACCTTTTTATGTTGTTTATTCCTTGTATAAGGGTATAAGGTTATGACACAAAATAAAAGAGAAGTTAGAGGAAAACAAATTACAGAAAAGCCAGATCAGATTAAAAAAATTTCAGAAGGGTATTACCTTGTCAATTCCCAAAGTAAAGAGAACAAACAGTATGATGTTATTTCAACTGAAAGGGGTTGGGAATGTTCCTGTTATGATTACAAGTTTAGACGTAATCCATGTAAACACGTTCACAGTATTATTCTAAGCCAGTCAATCAGAAAACAAGTAAAGAAAAACATTACAATCAGAGAGATAGACACAAAGTGTTGTAAATTTTGCAATTCCGATAACATCACACTCAAAGGCAAAAACAAGGGTAAACAGCAATACAAGTGCAAGGACTGTAAGAGAAGATTTGTCATTAATCTAGGATTTGAAAGACTAAAGGCTACACCTGAAAGAGTTACAGCTAGCATGAATTTATATTTTAATGGTGAATCCTTAAGACACGTTGCAGATTCTATGAAACTCTTTGGCGTTGATGTTACACACAAGACTATTGAGAACTGGATAAAGAAATACGTTACACTAATGGAAAAATATCTTGAATCAATAACGCCTGATCTATCTGAAAAATGGAGAACAGATGAAATTTATCTCAAAATTGCAGGAGATAGAAAATATCTTTACGCCCTAATGGATGATGAGACTAGATACTGGATAGCAAAACAAGTTTCAGATAACAAGTATACTGATGATGTAAAACCAATGTTTAGAGAAGCTGTTAAGGTTGCAGAAAAGAAACCAAGTGTACTAATCTCAGACGGAGCTCCAAATTTCCATGAGGCATGGAAAGACGAATGGAAAGCCAAGAACTTTTTACACAAGGACACAGAACACATTAGACATATCCACATGAAAAATGATTACAACAATAACAAAATGGAAAGGCTAAACGGCACTATCCGAGATAGGGAAAAAGTTATGAGATCACTGAAAACTGATGATTCCTCAATTATTTCAGGTATGCAGATTCACCATAATTTCATTCGTGGTCACATGGGAATAGATGATAAGACACCAGCAGAAGCTTCAGGTGTAAAAGTTGAGGGTGATAACAAGTGGATTACAATAATCCAAAACGCCTCACTGTATAAGGAAAATTTAGTTTGACATCTCCCGATAACTCGACAGAACCGTTGATTGAATAAGTTAAATTGTTATGTTTTTACTGTATAATATGACGAGTAAGAAAAAGATTGTGTTAATCATACTTTTTACATTGTTTGTGATTTTCATTATGATCCCAATTACTCTTATTCTTCTTACACCAATGATATCAAGTAACGTACACGAAAGACAATCCACGCAAAATACGTCTACTGAAGGAATTGAAAAACAATGTGAAAGATTACAATATGATTATAATACAATTCATGATCTAGAATCATGTTACAGAAATTATGAATTATGTGTCAAGACATTTCAACATATCATAACTGACCCACGACCAGCAATAAATAATTGTCTTACAAACTTGGTAGATATAGCATCAGAAGACACATTAATCAAATGCTCTGCACAACATCCCAATGATCGTTTATTAATTTCCTCTTGCATTGAATTGGATTCAATAGAACCAAGAATATATTGTAAAAAAATGATTGAATCAGGTACCGTTGATTATTGGGTACAAACAGAAAACCTAAATCCAATCAACTTAGAACACTGCATAAATGACTTTGAAAAATGCTTTGAAGGAAATGGAAGATGGCATAAAGGATTTTTAAAATGCGTAGATAATCCTTCGTTTGTTAGAACAATAACATCTGATGAAATTGCAATAGCCAATGCAGGGAGATAATATTTGCTTACAATTATTTAAAATGCTAGTACAAAGTAAGAGTGGTGGTCACCCCACTACACAGAAGAAAACAGGTCACCTAGATTACACAGAACCATATAATACTAAAGTTTATACCATATTATCATTTTTGTTATATCATGTTAAAACAAAAATTATCAAAAATCATCTGGGATAAAGACGGAACTGTTAGTATGAGATTTTTTGCATTCTTGATGGTCTGTCTTGGTGTATCATCATTTGCATCTACTCTTGGAATGGTTTTTAGTTTAATAAAATGACAAATAAGGATATTATCTATTCCAGAGGAGAAGCTAGTCTGATAAAACTTGAGGGAAAAAACGAGGTCATTATCTGCCAGCTAGTGTAACTGAAAGTGATATGTTTAAAAAATATTTCAAAGTCGGTGTTAGAAATATTGTAGAGTTGCATGATGGGTATATCGTAATTAGACCAAAAGGTAAATCAAAATGACTGGTAATATTAGAACTAAATCTTGTGTGATTTGTAAAAAGAAATTCAAAATATATGGTTCTAAAAAAACTTGCAGTAAAATATGCTCAGAGAAATTAAAAAAATTAACTAAAAAGAAATATTTTGATAATCCTAAAATTCACAAAAAACATCTCAAGGTAATGAGGGAATACATGAAAAGACCCGATGTAATGAAAAGAGAAGCAATTAGAAAAAAGTCTCCAAAATATATAGCATGGCAGAAAAAATATATTTCAACTGATGAATACAAAGAAAATCAAAATAGAAGAGCTAGAAAAAGTAAGTTAAAGCGTGGTGTACAATGATAATAACCAAGGCATATTGTGGTTTTTTATATTTTCATCGATTATCATTATTTGTAACCTGTTTGATTTTTTCCAGCTTGACTATATCATGTAATAATGGATTTGGAAAACCATACTGCAATAATTCACCTGAATCTTCAAACCACACAAACAACCATCTAGTCAAATTGACAAATCCATCATAACAAGGATTGAAACCTGGGTAAGAAATTTGTTATCACGATACTAGAAACGTCAAATTGACAAATCCATCATAACAAGGATTGAAACATTTAACAAATAATACAGTAACAGTTCCATTGAAAGAAGGAAATTATAAACACACTTGTGAAAATGGCACTAGTGGTACAACTATCACATTCTTTACAATAGAATAAGGTATCAGTCAACAAACGAATGGTACAGTAAATAATAAAAGCATACATTCTTCTTTTAATTTAATGACAAAAAAAACAATACTAGGAATTTCATTAGCTCTTGTGATGTTATGTGGTTCTATCCCTTTGGGATTCTCAGAACCACTACGAGTTCAACTAGAATCAGGACTTGAAACTAATCAGATACAATGTGATAATACATCTCATGTGCTTGTGCTTCGTACCAATGGAAAACTAGCTTGTATATCTGAGAAAAGTGCAGAAAGGATGAACTGGGAAATTATAGGTGTCTCAACACAAATAATCCAAGAAACAACAACTCAAAAGTCTGATTCAGAAAACATTCAACAAGTATTAACTGACAAAGTAATGAAAAATGATATTACAAAAATCAGTGATAAACAATTATCCATAACTAACATTGGAAAATCATCAAACAGTACATTTCAAGGTGAACTTGGATCATATGAGCCTTTTTGGCCACAACACACTTTGAGTTTTCCTGAAGAGGTAAGAGTTGGAGAACCTTTTGATGTTGTATTGGATTATCAATTTGCAATGCCAACAATAGATGATGATGTAAATGGTGTAGAGTTTGAAGTGTGGGAAGAATTAGACGGTAAATGTCCAGTAGAACAATGTGGAGATTATAGTATCTTTATCCACCATCCTACATATGTTAATCTTCTAAACAGATCTGATTACATATCTGAAGGCGAAGGTACTGATACGAACTATCTACCACATAGAACATTTGAAGGAGGAGTAGTTCAACCACCCTATAACAATACTGCACCACAGCAAGAGACATTCACATTTGTAATTAACAGACCAACAGTTGATTACATGTTAGGTGAGATATATGTTACATATACACCATCGTCTGATGAAAGAATTTATTTCTATGTTGCACCTGATAATGTGGTACATCTAAGTGAAGATCCAATAACTGGACTAACTAGTGCATTGGGAACTACACTTGTAGAAGACCTTCATCTACAAGAACCTGTAAATGATCCTGGATTATTTCAAAAAGATCCACCACTCTCAGAAATTCCATATTTGGCAGAATTTTTCAAAGAATTCTATCCTGATGGAGATATTGAAACAGAATTGAGGAATTCAAATATAACACAGGCATTTATTGACAAGTTCTTTGAGGCAAATCCTGATTTGCGAGCACAATCATTTATCCCATCAGCTTATTGGATTCTTCCACAAGCTTTTGGGGCACCTCCTTCTTTTTCTTCTGTTTCTGGAACTTTGAAATATACAAATCCTGATGGTAACCTAATAACATTACCAAACACCAAGGTATGTGCTTATGATTCAGAAGGTAGTACACTAACTCCATTAATGAACGGTAGAACACATGTATGTAAAATTACTGACAGTAATGGTAATTTTAGATTAGGTGTACCAAGAACAGATCCTAACGGTGCAGGAAATACTGATTTACTCTTAAGAGCATATGCCGAAAATAATAATTTTGTAATCTATAAAAATAACAACAATAATATTCACACTGTAACAAGTGTAACTCCTAAAACACTTTCTAATTCAGGTGTTTACAATTATGGTGATTTTACATTACCATCAGGTACACACACATCAAAAGCATTTTGGGTAATTACTGAATTAGAGCCAATAAAAGATTGGTACACTAGAAACGTAAGTTATACTCCACCAAAATCCTATATTATTTGGGATCCACAAAGATGTTCTGGTGCTGGAGTAGATCCTACTTCAAAATCAATGACATTAGAACATACTTACAAGGTATTATCTGATCGTAATGTATTATGTGATTCGGTAATCTCACCACTTAGCAATATAGACACACTGGCCCATGAATATGCACATATGCAATTTTATCGTCAATATGATTCAAAAAATTCTGATTACCCAAATTATGAATTAAGAGAACATGACAGATTAACAATACACTCTCCAGTACATGCTAGTCCAACAGGTACTACATGGGTAGAAGGATGGGCGTTTTTTATGGCAACAGCGTATAGTGGCTCTCCAATTTTCCAGCCATCATATATGGTAGGTCAATGGAATTTTGAAACACGTACTCATACAGAGACACAAGATTCAAAGTTTGCAGGAAAGTCATTTGTAGATGGAATTGAAGGTGAAGGAAATGTAGCTGCTGTACTATATGATATGATTGATACTACAAATGAAAGTGGTGACGATCAATCAAACCAGCTAAGAAACATTTGGAACATAATGAGGGATAATAAAGAAACAGGTGAATCAGTTATTGCATCTGACTTTATGGAATTTGTAGATGATTGGAATGACTCCAATCTTGGTAATTTGAATAATATTCTTTCACTAAATACACTTCCTGCACCCTCTTCTTGTATACCTGAAACCAGTAGTGGATTTGTATTTTATGATCACTTTACTTGTGATTTGTCAAAGTGGACTGAAAGTGGAGGTAATCAAAGATGGGATGTGAAAATACCTGATGAGCGACAAATACCTAGAATGTCCAGTGATAATACAGTAGCTAATGCTGCAAACTGTGACACAGACTGTAATCTTACAATGACTGATTCAATAAATCTGTCAGGATACAATACTGCTACATTACAATTTTGGCGTTATCTTGATAGTAGCTTGGATGGAAATGAGGGATTAAGACTAGAAATTTCTACAGATGGTACAAACTGGACTGAGTTAAACAAGTGGACTAAAAGAACTGGTCATGCAAATGACCAATGGACTAAAGAATCAGTCAATTTGAGTAGCTATCTCTCAAATGACGTAAAGATACGCTTTGTGGCATTGGCAAGTTCATCATATGAGGAAATAGAGATTGATGATGTAACCATTACGGGTTCCAGATCAAGTGGCGGAGGAGGCGGAATTAACCCACCACCACAGACAGCTCCAACATTTGTCTCAATTAATGATATTGCAATCAATGAGGGAGATACCACAACCATAACTGCAAGGGCCACAGACACTAATGGCGATACCATACGATACTCATTATCATCCTCACAATCTTGGGTTAGCATAAACTCCAATAGTGGTACAATTACAATTTCTGCTCCTAGTGAATTATCAAGTACAAACTATTCTGTAACTGTAAAGGCAACAGATAACGATGGATATGACACTGAATCATTTAGAATTAACATTACTGAAATTAATCAATCTCCAATCCTATCTGATATAGGAAATAAATCAGTCAAAGAGGAATCAACTTTATCATTTAGATTATCATCTAGTGATTCTGATAGGCCATCTCAAACTTTGAGATATTCTATGAGTAATGCTCCAACTGGTTCTAGCATAAATTCCAGTACGGGATTATTCTCCTGGACTCCAAATATTACACAGTCTGGTACATACGATGTAACATTCAAAGTTACAGATAACGGATCTCCTGCAAAGTCTGATTCTGAAACCATTACCATTACAGTAATTAACAAAGCACCAACAATTCCTCAAGTCCCTCCCGTACTATCCTCAGTTAGTGATGTAACAATTAATGAAGGTGATACAAAATCATTTGCAGTCTCTGCCACTGATGATAACAATGACACCATAACATATTCACTAAGTAACTCGCCATCATGGGTTACAATCTCAGGTGATATAGTTACAATTACTGCACCAACTGAACTATCAGATACTGTATATTCTGGTACTATTCTAGCAACTGACAATGACGGATATGATTCAGAATCATTTACTATAACAGTTAATGAAGTAAACGAATCACCAACACTTGATAATATATCAGATAAATCAATTCAAGAAACATCAACTATATCCTTTAGAATAACTGCATCAGATTCTGACATTCCAGCCCAATCTCTCTCATTCTTAATGGATGATTATCCAGAGGGTGCAGTTATATCATCTAGTACAGGGTTATTCTCCTGGACTCCAAATCATTCCCAAGTTGGAACTCATAGCATTATATTTACAGTTACAGATGATGGCTTCCCTATATCCTCTGATTCACAGAATGTAGAATTTACAGTTACAGCAATTCCAGTTACTGCATCACAGCAAACAAATTATTATGTAAACCAACCATATACTTTCACTTGTGATAATACTGAAACTTTTGGTTATCAGCTTATTGTGGTAAATACTATTCATGGGTATGTGCCTGTAAATCCTACCAGTGACCCCAGCATTAAAAATACTATTACATTTACCCCTACAGAACTAGGTGAGTATCAACATGAATGTTATGATTTAATTTGGGGTCCAGATAATTCTCCAATAGTTGATATCTTTAGTTTTAATGTAATTGAAGGATCAGAATATTCACCTATTGACTCATCTGACACAATTCCATATACTACAGGAATGCCTCTTTCTGCAACTATTACCACACAAAGTGTAACAGTCAGCAATGAATTATTCACATTTAGCGGTACTTCAACTAATGCAGTTGAGGTTGCATTATACATAGAAGGAGAATTTAATCGATCCATTGTTTATCCTGATAGTTCTGGAGATTGGAGTTTTGATGTGATATTAGATGAAGGTGAGAATGCGTTGGGTGTTGTTGTAACAAAACCAGGTCAAATGTTTAGCCCTGATGATATAATAGTTATATTGTTGCCAGAATGATAATCAAATAGAACAAGTTTGTTGATCGATAAAATAATTGACACATTTATCGCACACGGTATTTTGTTTGATCCTACATATACTCTAGATGGAGAAGTTGTATCTAGGTGTAAACTATTGAATTTCTCCACGCCTACACTCTCTTGTGCATTTCATGTCCAAGTGCATCATGTAATTTAATATCCCTTGGATTTGCCTACATCCATAATGATAATATCAATAGGCAATCTGTTTTTGGTTCTAAATTGTTCCTTTTTGTTCCTTTTTTGTACCTTTTTTGTACCTTTAGGCGTATTTATTACGTAGAAACTTCATAATACATATAAAGAAATGCCCAAAAAAAACCCCATACTAGGAATTTCATTAGCTCTTGTGATGTTGTGCGGTTCTGTACCGTTAGGATTCTCAGAACCACTACGAGTTCAGTTAGAACAAGGAATTGAAACTTCACAGATACTATGTGACAATCCAAATCATGTGCTTGTAGAGCGTACCAATGGAAAATTAGCTTGTGTATCTGAGAAAAGTGCAGAAAGGATGAACTGGGAAATTATAGAAACTAATATTTCACTAGTTGAATATGATTATCCATTAACTGCAAAACACAAAGAAGTAACATATTCACAAAACAGTGAACCACTCGAAGTACCATTTATCAAAACAGAACTTCAAATATCTAATCTTCCAAAATTACTTGAGAGTGCAGAGATTACAGTTAGTGTATATGATAACTTGAGTCAAACTACTACATATGCAGATGATCTAGAAGAATGGCTATACATAAGAATCTCAAATAATTTTGAGATTATGTCAGGTCTTGATGATTTCACTATACTTCACTATGAAGATCTTGATTTCACAGGATATAAAAAATTGGTAAGCGTTCAGAAGGATCAGGTTGTAGAGGAATTTAAAATAACTGTAGTGGCCTTTGGTGTTGGCGAAGCTAGTATTACATCAGGTGAATGGCCCTCTGATAGTTCATTTGAACTAGTTATTGGTGAAACTGAAACACTCTTGAAAGATGATTATTACAAAAAATATCCTAAAGCACTAGCTGCAAAACAAGCATCTATAGAAGCTGCAAATCTTGCAGAAGAGGAAGCACTCTTAGATCAAGGTTGTTATTTTGTAGAAAATTTTGGAATGTTCTGTCCACCAACTAATGAGGAACTAGAAGAAATGAGAGCAAATGAAGATGATGAAACTATTGATTCTGAAGAAGAACTACGTGCATATCTAAAAGCTGATGGAGCTAGTGATGAGGAGATAGAAGCAATAGTTAGAGAAGCATATCCAAAAGCTTCTACCCAATCTTTTTCTTTTTTACAACCAGCTTACGCATCTAATCATTCAGTTTATGCTATAGGTAGACTAACAGCTGATAGTAATCAATTAAGTCCACCTGGTTTGGATTATGCTGGTGCAATTCATGGAGCCAAGGCTTGTGCTTATGAATGGGATACAGTAACTAGTACACTAACAGAGTTAGCGTGTAGATATACCAGTGATTCAGGTCGTTATGTTATCACTGGACTCTCTCTTCCAAGTAGTAGTTCAGATAATACTTTGGATATTTTTTTAACATTTACTACTGATGGTAAATATGCCTATGTTTCAACTCCTGGAAGTAATGATTATGAATTAAGTAGTACAGCATACAATACGGGGTTTGATTATTATTTTGATAGAACTAGTAACATAAATCATAACAAAGAGCTAAGTATGAGAAATGTTGAGACAGGTAGTGGTGCATTTAGAGCATTTTAGATTGTTGATGCCCTATCTGATACTCATGAATTCCTTGATGATGAGTTTAACTTAGATATTCGTCAAGATGTTAAAGTTGGTTGGAAATGGAATGAAGGTAGTAGTGCATTTCATAGTGGTAATGATGATGGTGCATTTTATGTTCCACGTGATGATATAGAAACAATCTTTTTGGATGGTTCTAATGTTGCAAATTCTAAAAGTCCTGATGATGCTTATGAAAGATGGACTATAATACATGAATATGGTCACTTTGTAATAGACAAGTTATACAGAAATGGTTCTACTGGTGATCTTTGTCTTGGCGGTCATAGTATGGGTTCAGAATCATCAGAGAGATGTGCATGGAGTGAAGGATGGGCTGATATTTTACCATCACTAGTTGATGATTCTGCAAGATATCCTAGAAATCTAGTTACAGATTTTGATTTTGAAGAAGCAACAAAGTATTCTGGAACAACTAATACTCGAGTTGATTATGATTTTGATACAGTTAACGCGAATGGTGATCATATAGGAAATCTAGTAGAAGGTCAAGTGGCAGCTGCAATATGGGATCTTTATGATTCCAATGTAGATAGAACTTATGATTATCTCAACGGTGTAAAACTAGATGATAGACAAGAAGGATATGATGAAATAAAATATGTCATGGATAATAATGAACCAGTTAATTTTGAACAATTTTTTGATTCATGGCAAGACCAGTATGAAAATACTAAAGATGCAACAAATGTAATGAAATTACACTACATGAGTTTTGTAGCAAATACTCCACCTGTTGCAACACCCCAAAGTACCATCACTGTAAATGAGGATGCCTCTACAACATTTTACCTCAGAGGTTCTGATGCAGATAATGATGACTTGACATTTATAATTACAAACTATCCTGATGATGGAACCTTATCTAAAGAGATAGGACATTTTGGTAACTCTCAAAAATTCAAGTACACACCTGATTTATCATTTAGTGGTACTGATGAGTTTTGGTTCAAAGTTAATGATGGAACAAAAGACAGCTCACCAATCAAAGTATCAATTAGAGTAACTGCATTAACACCAATTACATTCACTACAACTTGGGATGGTATTAGTAAAATAATTTTAGTATTTTCTGAAAGACTAACTACACAATTTTCATCATCTGACTTTAGACTATCTTCTGGAATTATAACTAGTGTAACAAACTTTGCTGATTCTACAACAAGACATCTTGCAGTTTCGTCTGTCCCAGTTAATACACAAATAACTGTAGAATATGTTGGTAATGGGGTTTTAAATCTCGGTGGTTCTGAGAAGCTACAAAATGGAGCATCAGATATCACACCAACTAGCCCAAATCCACAACCTCCAAGAATCACTACTATTAGTAATGTCAATGTAAATGAGGGATCATACAGAGAAGTAGATGTTACTGCAAGAGATGGCAGTACTAATAATATTACACTTACTTTAGACTCTGCTCCTACTTGGGTTGCAATTGATGATAATCATAATGGTAATGGAGAAATTGAAATTACTGTTCCAAGTGAGGCAACAAGTACAAGATATAGTGTGACTGTGAGGGCGACCAATAATAATGGGTATGATACTGAAACATTTAACATAATTATTGGTGAGGTAAATCAAGCTCCCTCACTAGATAACATTTCAGATATTGAGTCAGAATCTGAAGAGGTAATCTCATTTACTGTATCTGCCACTGACTCTGATAGACCATCTCAAACTTTGAGATATTCTATGAGTGGTTCCCCAAGTGGTGGTACCATAAATGATACAACAGGGTTATTCTCCTGGACTCCAAATCATTCCCAAGTTGGAACTCATAGCATTATATTTACAGTTACAGATGATGGCTTCCCTATATCCTCTGATTCACAGAATGTAGAATTTACAGTTACAGCAATTCCAGTTACTGCATCACAGCAAACAAATTATTATGTAAACCAACCATATACTTTCACTTGTGATAATACTGAAACTTTTGGTTATCAGCTTATTGTGGTAAATACTATTCATGGGTATGTGCCTGTAAATCCTACCAGTGACCCCAGCATTAAAAATACTATTACATTTACCCCTACAGAACTAGGTGAGTATCAACATGAATGTTATGATTTAATTTGGGGTCCAGATAATTCTCCAATAGTTGATATCTTTAGTTTTAATGTAATTGAAGGATCAGAATATTCACCTATTGACTCATCTGACACAATTCCATATACTACATCAACTTCTGTAACAGTTACTACACCAACAAGTTCTACTGTCAACACTGAATCATTTACAATTAGTGGTACTTCAACTAATGTAAATGAAGTCGCATTATACAAAGGAGGAATATATACTAATTCTGTCACATATCCTGATAGTTCTGGGGATTGGAGTTTTACTGTAACATTATCTGAAGGTGAAAATATATTTGTTGTAATGGTAACAAATGGTAATTATGGTTCAGATGGTTTTGTTATGATTAATTCAGATGAAATAATAGTTACACTTGACACTATATCTAGAACATAAAATTCACTGCTTGATGATTCTTTGGATGGCAAGAATATTTCTATACAGGTACAACTACCACATCGTATGATAATTATGACCTATCCTTAGATGATACCACAGGAAGAGAATTACCATCAGCTCATATATCAGGGGATGGCTTTATATCTCGCTCTGGAATGCAAAAGACTAAAGACATTTCATCCATTAATAATGACTCACCATTATACCTCTCATTTGATTACAGGGCAACGTCAATTTATGTATCTAGTTCGGTAACAAACACACATCTTGGTATCTATGACGGGGTAACAGGCGAATCATTACATAGTGAGCGATTAATTGCAGGAGGAACACATGACAGTGGATGATAAAGATACAATACAGACATTTCTAGTATGACATCAGGCCATATTACCCACATTTTATAGTCACAAATTCATTACACATAAATAATTATATCTACAATTATATCTACAATTATAGATACAATAACAGATACAAATATTGATGGTATAATGGATTATCAAAATAATAAGAAAGAAAATACACAAAAACCAACAAACCCAAAAAATGGGGATTCATACATTAAAGATGAAATACTCTACAAGTTTTATAATGGTAGATTTATTAAAATGAAAAAATGATTAGAAAATCTAGATACATCATAAAAGAAAATCACATAAAGATATTTTTGAGATATTACTTTGTATGTCATAAATGCGGTAAACCGCTCCACATAGGTGATGAGATAGTAACAAGGGGTGGCTCACAAGTAACTAGAAAAAAATACTATCACATATCATGTTATGATAAAATCATAAAAAATAAACCAGCAAGTAAAATTAAGAAATAAAACATGAAAAACAAAAAAACAGACCATTCAAAAGAGATCAAAGAGTATGATGAAACACAAGAATAATTCATTAAATTTTGCAAGCATTGTAAATATTCCACAATATGTTCATCACTTAATGACACAAAGTGCTCCATCTGTCAAAGAGTGTACTAGGTTTTGTATAAAATAATATGGTAAAAAAATGACGATATTCGAGCAAGAAAATTAAGAACCCTCTAATTCAATATTTCCAAACTGTATTACATTTGAGCAGACATTAGTAATTTCAATTATTGCAGATTGTATTACTACAGGATTTGCTATATCAAAAGAGGCAGCAGCTTATGGTGAAACAAAAAGAAGCTAAAAAGTGTCACTGGAAAACAATCAAGGAAATATGTGCGTGTTGTATACCTATTAATTAATTATTTTCCAATTCATCCTTTCAGCTGTTTTCTCTTTAACACATGCATTTTTTCCATTATCACGAACAACTAGAACATGGATTTCTTTTTTGCATTGAAGGTTTTGCAATGAAATACCTTCTTCAATGGCTTCATTTTCTTGAGATTGTAGCATTATTTTTTCCTGAGTTGTTAATTTGAGAAATCTGAATTCTATTTTGTCTTCCTGTTTGTATAGTGCAAAATTAAGATTATTATTTCCAATCACAATAGTCAATTTTTCATTTGGTTTTAGTTTTTCATTAAAACGTAAGTGTATTGTGTGCTTTGTGTCTGCCTCATCAAATGATAAGAATCGTTGTGCTTTGTTGTCTATGATCTCATAACTTGAATCAAGTATTTCCATTCCTAATGGAAGATAAATAAGGTGAGGGTATCCTCTTAGCTTGTCTCGTTGCGTAGTATCAATTTCTACATATTGTGAAAATTGTGGAATGCTCCATGAATAAATTATATCAAATGTATCACCAATTTTTACCTCTTTTGGGATGTTTAATGTAACTGAGGGATCATTAAGAAAGTTTGAAAAACCTTCCAACTCATAAGAGTCTACTATCATTCTTCCTTCATACGGATTCGTGGTAGTTTCTGTCTCAACATCACTGAATTTTGGGATACTCGTTAACATTTCAAGTAAAACATCCCACGTATATCGAGATGAACTAATTCCACCTTCAAATCTTTCACTAATTATGTGAATAGAACTTGATTCAAAATCTTTAGGATCTCCATGATGTACCACTGCTGTGTTATTACCTATCATTATCCATGTGTATTTCTCTGGATTAGCATCTGCTCTCTTAGCCCAATACTGAATTTTATTTTCAAACTCAATTGGGGTTAATGTAGGATTATGTAAAGAAAATGATAAACCAATACCATGACTATTACCTACTGGGTGAACCATATTGACAAATGGTATGGTGATTGATTCTGGTGAATAACTCAAAGACAGCCTGTCTGCATTAGAGCGAATAGACTCGTATCCTTGCCACTCTATTAGTTTGAGCTGTTGACCATCTATTATCTTAGTTGGCACCCATTGTGGTATATCAAACAAATAATGTTCTTTTTGTGGATCAAGCAAGTATGTGGCTATTTTTTCATTGAACCATTTTGTATCTTTGATGTTATCAAATTTTAGCTTTCCATCTTTATCAAAGTCTATGAAAAAATTATTGCTGTAAAAACTATTGATTATAACTGGACTAAATGAAGGATGACGTATTTTACTATAATATTCTGACAGTAAACAATATTCAAATCCTTCATCATCATAAAGTTCTGAAGAAATTGTAATTATTTTTTGATTGTTCTTTTGTTCTAGTTTTTGTATACTAGTCTCATTTATGTATGGTCTTTTTAGTTCTGGATATTTTTCAAAAAGATCAGCAATAAAACTTTCAGGTACTTTTAAAAGGCTCAGATAATATTCATTGTCTAAAACCGAGTCATGATTTTTAAGTTGCTGTGCAACATCATCTATTGAAGAATCGCCAAGATAAGCATTAAAAAATCTATCAACATACTCATCTTCTATACAGTAATTATAATTATTAGCATAACTGATTTGAGATGTTGCAATAATGTCTAATTTATCTGAAATACTGTAGGGATGTGGTAAAGTACTGTCTTCATATTTCACATAAATTATATCACCCCCTCTAACGTGGAGTTTATCCCCAAATGATTTCTCGTAGGTAAAAAATACTGCACCTTCAAAAATTCCAGTCATTTTATTAGTTTCAGTTACAGTGATACGGATACCTTGTGTATCTGATTCAGACCAGACATCAACTTCAAATGTGTCGATTGTTTCTGAATCTAAATTCATGTCGGGATCTATTATTTCTACCCAATTCTTAGTTTCTGAACTATTATAACTTGGTTCAGACCATTTAGATTGTCCAATATTCTGATTTGTTAAACTAGTGTCCTGTGATTCTGCAAATGATTCTTCAATCCCCATTACTCCCATCAAAAGAATAGGAATTACTACCCACAGTCTCACAATCATAATTTTTTGGTAAGTTGTTTATAAATAATACTCATCTTAATTCTACTTTATGATGATGAGTTTGAAATATTGCCAAAAAATACAATTCCAAAATAACCTCTAATTTTACTCACCACTGCAATGAGCCCTCCAGCAATGAGTGTAAAATATTAACAACTTTATACACAAAGAACTAATGTCATATTATGGTCCATTATTCACCAAAGTAAAAAGTCACGAAGGTGATTACTATTCATTATACGATGATAAACTACTCAAAACAATTGAAGTGGTACTGAATGAATCTGAGGGTGGATTGGAATGTATAGAATGTGAGAGTTTTAAATGTGATCATGTGAAATTTTTATGGATAGATGAGAGACGTGAAAATGAGTTTAGAAAAATGAATTTTCTTAATCCTTTACTATACAAGGTATGTGATATTCACTGTAAATGTGATATATGTGAAGGAAAAATTATATCTAAAGATGGATGAATTCCTAAAAAAATTAGATGAAATTATAAAATCCTATGAAGATATAGTACTAGATAAAAACACAACATCTCAAGAATCAGTATTTTACTCTACAGTTTTAGTGGATTTAATGAATCTTAGATATGATCCAACAGGGGAGAAGAGAAAACTATGGGCGACATAATAAAATCAGTGTACATTGCATTGTTCTCAACTTTTAGTATTGGAATAATGGTCGGATATCTCATATCTCTTCTAATATGAAATATAAAATAATCTTACAGATGACAAGAAATGTTGGCATAAAGCTAAAAATTAATTTATCTGCTATAACCATTTTGGATCAGGCTTATAGACAAGGCATATCCATTTAATGTCAATGCCAAAAAACAGACTAGTCTTCATTGCAGTAATGGTACTAGCTGTAGCAGGTGCAACTACGTTTATTTTCTTAGAGGAATTTATTTTTATCTCTGATGGAGTAGGGATAGAAAATACCGAAACTGTAAATGAAATACCAATTAAAACCATGACAAGTAAAAGTGGTCATTATATCGGAGGTGATCTACCAATATGGCCAAAGGGTTCACTAGACTTCCCAACACAGATACAAAAGGGCACCCCATTTGATGTAACTGCACACTGGACATGGGTCAAATATGAAATAGATGAAAATACAGGAGAACATGCAATAGATGAGAATACAGGCGAACTTGAAATATACGAGAGTGCATCAACTTCTAACAATCCGGAATTAAATATGAAAGATAGTGGAATATATGTAGATTTCATATCTGATGTGCAATTATTAAATGAAGAAGGATTTGAGCTTTCAAATACTGAATCACAATCACTTCGTTTCGGATATGGAAATACATTCAATCAATTAAAATTACCTTTAATCTATGACGATTCCCAAGAACATCAAAAAACTCTAATCTTCCAAATTAATGATATATATCCAGATCATAATTACATAACAGTTCATACGGGATCAAATTCAGAATTAAAATTATTCTACTATGAAGACCAACCAAATATAATCACAATTACCACTGAATTTAGAACTGATGAAACATTATGTTCTACTGTTGATTGCATGGCCAAAAAATACAATGAGGATAAAATTGCAGTAGAAGGTGGTGATGTAGTATATGTAAAAACACCCACTGGCTACAAAAAAATTAATGAAATTGGACAAAGCACTCCTCCTATAATACCGGATAATATTCTTGCAGAGTTACAATATCTTGGAATCGATGTAGAGACCTATATTTATTCACAAATGACACCAGACGAACTACAAGAAATTAGAATGATGTTTAACGGAAAAACATTTACTGATATTCCAGAAACAGCCCAGTATATACAAGAAAATAATATAACATCTGTTATTCCTTATTTATTAGAAAATGGATATACTGGAGGATTTATCCAAGAGTTTATCAGTCGATACCCTGAACTTTCAACACAAAGTATTCCAAATCCATTTTTTTATTCCATCTTACCTTTAGCTTATGGGGCCAGTGATGACATTCGTGTTTTTGGTTTTTTCCAACTTGAAGATCAAAATGAAAATCGTATAAATGCAAAAGGTGTAAAAGTTTGTGCTTTTGAATATGATGAAAATAATATTTCAAGGTATAATAAATTTAATAGTTTAGATATTTGTACTACTGTTAGATCAAACGGATATTATTATCTAACTGTACCCAATATTGATATGCAAGATTCATCAACCAGACCAGATATTGTAACAAAGTTTATTTTTGAAAATGATGATAAATTTGCAATTCATGATAACAGTATTTCTACATATCCAATATTTTCAGATGTAGATTATTATCCAAATAACATATCATCTAATTATGCATATATGGGAATACATCTTCCATCTGTAACAGATCATACAAATGAGGATATAGTTGATAGACTAAGTAACGTCTATAATATTTTTACATCATTAAATCAAAGCCATGAAAAAATACTTGAAATTTTTAATTATGATGTTTCATTTGTAAAAGTAAAATGGGGGGACGACTTTCGTCCTAAAAATACATTTTTTGATCATACAACATCAACAATAATATTAAACCACATACCTAATTCAAATGGACTTTATCAAGGATATGGTATATCTTACATTGATGACGCAAAGTCACCACATACAATTGCTCATGAATATTCACATAAAACTCATCACTTAGTTTATGGCTTGGATTATAATACTGATCTACCGTTAGGTACTGGATGTGATGATCATGGAGCAAATAGAATGTCAAGTAATGAATGTGCTTGGACAGAAGGATTTGCACATTTTATGTCTGCTGCAATATATAATAATCCTGTTTTAAAATTTTCTACATACTTACACCCAATTAATATCGAGAATGGAAAATATAATACATTAACAGACGGAACTGGAGGAACATCATTTCCAACAAATTCCTTAAATTTGGGAACTAGTAATGAGGGTTGGGTTGCATCTGCATTATGGGATATTTATGATAATTCATCAGAGAGTGGAGATGATATAAATGAAAAAAAAACAAAATTATGGCTTACATTTACTGATGTAAAAGAATCAACTGAAAATATTTATCCAGCATCTTCAATTTTAAACTTTAAAGACGATTGGGATGATAATGGTTATCCTAGTTTAGATAGTTTGTTTAGTTTGAATAATTTACCTATTACAAATGTACCTCCCACAACAGGCAGTACGATATTTTCTGATGACTTTGAAGGTACACTATCCCAGTGGACTCTAACTGGAGATGACGAAATATGGGAGTTAAGGTCTGGTATCCCAACTGGCACTACAGGAAATGTTGCATCCTCTGATGATTGTGACAAAAACTGTTACATGGTCTCTGATACAATAAATACAAGCCAAGCTACAACACTTACTTTTGATAGATATATCTCGACTAGTATTGACACTAACGAAGGCCTAAAAGTTGAGGTATCAACTAATAATGGAAGAACTTGGAGTGAGCTTGTATTTTACACAACTGTTCCAAGAAGTGATGATTCTACATGGCATAGTGAAACCTTTGATGTATCATCATATCAGTCAAGTGCTTTTAAACTAAAGTTTACAGGAGTATCCTCATCTAGAAGTGAGATAGTACAAATAGATGATGTAATCATTACTAGTTCCTCTGGAGGTACTGTCATACCACCTATAACTACATCCTCACCATTTAATGACAACTTTAATGGTTTATCAAATTGGAGTAAATCAGGTGATGATAGATGGCGTATAGTATCATCATGGAGTGAAGGAATGCCTCCAAATGGAGATAGTAATAACAAAATTGTAGTTGCCAGTAACTGTGATAACCCTTGCATACTAACAAGTAAAACAATTGATTTGTCATCTCACTCTTCTGCAACTTTAGAATTATTACGATTTGTAGATAGATCCTTAGATGATGGCGAATATCTATCCATTGAAGTGTTTAACGGAAGAGTATGGACAGAGCTTGCAAAGTGGGGAGAGCACAACAATGAAGACACAGATGACTGGGAATTTGAATCCTTTAACATCACTAGATATCTTGATGATAACTTTAAGATAAAAATCACATCTTTACAAAGTAGTAGTAGTGAAGATACAGGACTAGACTATATCCGAATTGTAACATAATCTCTTTTAATTACTATATCAAACAAAATATATGATAATTAGGCGAGCAGCCATATCCCACTCCAAACATATGGCAGAACTGCAAAACCAACTAAACCAGATAGTTGGGATAAGAGGTCCTGGTGGTAATGTACAGTACAAAGCCATGAGGGGCAGACACGATGATTTGTTTATGGCATTTTTGTTGTGTTGTCATATGGCTAGACTATACCTGAGACGGCAAGAAATGTTGGCATAAAGCTAAAAATTAATTTATCTGCTATAAGCATTTTGGATCAGTTATATGGCAAAGCTTGTTCATAACATATTGATGCCAAAAAACAGACTAGTCTTCATTGCAGTATTGGCATTAACTGTAGTTGGTGCAACTACATTTATTTTCTTAGATGAATTCACTTCTAACTCTGATGGAGTATTGGAGGAAGAAAATCTAACTGACCCTTCAGTTGAAACTTCTACAACTAATCCAGTTTTACAAGAATATTTTGAGAGAATGTGTGAAAATTATGATGATCAGACTTTTTATAATGCAGAAAATTTAGTTAGTGTTTCTATGGACTCGATAGAGTATGAGATTGTAGGTGGAAAATTGTTAGATATATTACATAATGAAAATGGAAATCCATTTGTAATTCTTATTGATGTTGTAAAAAATGGCTCATTCACAATTACAATCCCAAAATCAATAGTGAATGAAATGACAGAGTTTGGTGTTGATGATTTGATTGTGTTGATTAATGGTGAAGAGGCATCAATGTATGATGCGGTGTCATCATCAACTGGTACAACGTTTACAATACAATTACCAGTGTGTGGTAAAGTGATTGTAATTGCTGGTTCTGAGTATTTTATGTTTTGAATAATTTGTCATAATTTAATTTATTAGAACATAAAATAAAAACCATAAAACTAGACAAATTTAACATTACATACGCTGATATTCGGATCAAAGGATATGAGAATTATATCTAATAATGAAAATATAATATTTTTCAAACAAAAAAGATGAAAAATCTGTAAAAGAAAAAAATGCTATATAGCTTAATTTCATAACAAATTACATCATGTTGAAAATGCAGATTGTTGTATTATTTTCTCTTTTGGCAGTTAGTGTAATGGTTTCAGCCCATGCAGAAGAAGATAATTTCTATAAACTTGATGCAGGATTTTACGAATTAATTTTTCCACAATCATCTCCTGGTGTTTTTGATCCTAATGCCGAAATTAGAAAACAGTATGTTTTGATTAATGTAGTGAGGGGGTGATGGGTGTCCCTATAACTTTTCTAGAGCCGAAATTAGAAAACAGTATGTTTTGATTAATGTAGAGAATTCCTATGAAACTGAGCTAAAAGGAATACTAGAAAACATGAATGCAACAAATATTTTTGTCTCAGAATCACTTGACTTTGTATCAGCTGATATTCCAGTAAATAGAATAATAGAATTATTAGATTACAAATTTATTTACAAGCTTGGGGATGAGCCCGAACTAGAACCACTAGGACTAAGCATGAGTCAGGCAAAGAATGTTATTGGAGCATCAGGTATTGGTTCAGGTTCCTATTCGTATACTGGTGATGGTGTAACTATTGGTGTAATTGATACAGGTGTTGATTTTTCACATCCTGACCTGCAAGGAAAGAATGCAGGAAAAGTGAATTGTTATCCTGTTACTTGTACAAATACAGATCATATTAATGATCATGGAACGGCACTAGCTGTAATAATTGCAGGAGATAGTTCTACTAATTCTCGTGATGGTATTGCACCTGATTCTAGAATATTTGATGTGTCGTTTATCAAAAATAATTCGCCTCAACCTCTAGGAATAAACCCTGATAGGTTTGTTTATTTATCAAGAGCATTAGATCTAATGGCTATAAATGATATTGATATAGCAATGACTTCATTAGGGAATCTAAATAGAGCATGTGGGGATTATACGTCGTTAGCTATTGTGATTGACAAGGCTGTTGATTATGGAATCAGTTTTTCAGTTCCAATTGGAAATGAAAATAATAATAGTTTTACGTTTTACTCCTGTGGATTTAATTTAATCTCTGTAGGATCTGTAGATAACAACAAAGACCATTATTTCCAGTCAAGTCAAGGACCAGCTGTATTTACTATTCCTACAGGAGATTCTGACCGAATAAAACCAGAAATCACAGCAATTGGTGTTAATCTTGATCTTGCTAAAGTTGTAAGAAGTGGTGAATCAAATTACAAGACAGATTCTGGTACAAGCTATGCCAATGCATTTGTTGCAGGTGCTAGTGCACTAATCAAGGAAAAACAATCAGACTATAATTCTTTGGAGATAAAGTCCGCATTACTATTAGGTGCTGACTGGAAAGCATCAGTTCCAGCTACTGCAAATGATTATGATAATCAAAGAACCGGAGTATATGACAAAATGAACAAGTACGGCTTTGGAGTACTAAACATAGAAAAATCCCTAGACTATGCAAATGATAATGATTTGCCAAATATCATATTAGATAATGATAATACATCCGCACCTGATGACAGTTACCGAATAACTGCAAATGAAGATGATCAAGTCAAGGTATTACTATCTTGGTTTATTCATCCACGTGGTTCTATTAATTCACCAATATTGTATTTTAACAGTCCATATGCAGCTATTACTAGCCAATACCACAATTATGATGTTGAGATCACTTATCCTGATGGTACTGTAAAAACTAGTAATTCTGATGTTCAAAATAATGAGTTTATAGTGTTTAACGCACCAGAAACAGGAAATTATGATATTGTAGTTTCTTCTGATGGTTTTCCATTAATTGTAACTGGAAACCCTTATGTTATTGCCAGTACACATGGACTAGACAAGTATCCATTTGAAACAACAACTGTTGTCATTCCTCCAACTGGTAGTTCAATATTCTCTGATGACTTTGAGGGAACACTATCTCAATGGACTAATACTGGAGACGAACAAATATGGGAAATACTCACAATATCTGGAGATAAGGTTGCATCATCAGATGATTGTAGTACCTACTGTTATCTAGTGTCAGATACAATAAATGCAAGTCAAGCTACAACTCTAACCTTTGATAGATACATAGATAGTGGAGTTGATAGAAATGAAGGACTCAAAGTTTTAGTATCAACTGATAACGGTGTATCATATACTGAACTTGTATTTTACTCTCAAAATTATGGCCAAGATGACTCTACATGGCATACTGAAACACTAGACATATCATCATACCAGTCAAGTACATTCAAGGTAAAGTTTACAGGAGTATCCTCATACTCTAATGATATTGTACGAATAGATGATGTCTCTATTACTGGCCTTTCTGCTGGTACTGTAATTCCACCAGTAACCTCATCACAACCATTTTCACAAACTCAAACGGTAAACAAGAGATTAATAGATAATTCAGACATACAAGAAACAATTGGTACTATATCTGTAAATCAAGACATCACAATTGATATTATAACATTAGAAATCACAATAACACATGAAGATCATGATGAGGTTAGAGCATATTTAGTATCTCCAGATGGTGAAAAAATAAAAGTCCTAAACAGGCCAAGAGGAATAGATAATGATTTAAGATATACTCATATCATAACATTACCAACTGGTACATCAATGAATGGGTTTGTAGGAGATAATGCACGGGGTGATTGGACACTTACAATGGGTGATTATTACAGAGGTGATGTGGGAACTGTACACTCTTGGAAATTATCCATAACTGGAACATAATCTCTTTATCAAACTTAAAATTTAGTCATATCCTTTATAGCAAAGTAAATTATTTGCCATATCATGAGATTTTTGGTAATATCTTTGATTGTAATATCTATAGTTTTAGGTAGTGTTAGTATTGTAATATTCTTAGAAGAATCTATTTCTATCTCTAATGGAGTAGAGGTAGAAAATACAAAAAATATGATGGAAACTACATCATTGGGCAGTAGTCATTTTGCTGGCGGAGGTATTCCAGATCCTAATTTTACATTTGAAATGCCCTCAGAAATTAATGTTGGCCAAACAGTTAGTATTACATATACGATAAACTGGAATGATGAAGATGGAAATCCATTACATCCATCACTACTTAAAAAGGGATATCTGGATGATGTTGTAATTAGACCAGTTTTGTATTTACCTGATGAAATTAAAATTATGAGTGAAGAATTTAACTTACTTGAGGCATTAGGTACTTCGTATAACACACATATGCTTGGCAAATATTATGGTGAAGGAATCCCATATGGCAACACACAGATTTTTGAGGGTACAATAAAAATAAAATTATTAAAACCAATGTTTTATGATCATGATGACTCACATTTTCAACTTTTGACAAAAGAACATATTTAAAATTGTATTATGCACCAATTGAAACGAACATTGATTTTGACATAATGGATCATTATGAATTTGCTGATGTTGGTGGGATTGTTGTTGATTTAGTTCACCAACATAACGATCGATCAAAGGCAGAAACATGGGAACATTGGGAATTGGTATTTCCAACAACTGAAGAGACTCGTGATTATGTAATATTATATGATGAAGATAATCATGTCTATGTGGCTTATGGCTCAAATTTTTTGCGTCTTGCAATGCATGAGCATATGATAATTAGTTTTGATTCATACAGTCACTCTGGTGAGGAATTATACAAAATGGCTGAAACAATAATGGATGCAGAAGCACCATCTAAGTGAAGATCCAATAACTGGACTAATTGGTGGTCCCTAACATAGAACCAGAATCACCTGCAACTGGTGAGACATATTATGTTACAGGAATTAAATATTTACAAATAATAAAACATACAGTAAAACACTAAGGAAAAAGATAATTTTAATGACTATACAGGACAGTTATTGATAGAAAAAACCTCTTAAAAAAGTAAAGAATTGGAAAAATTTTCTGACAACCTACGCCTAAGTCAATTAAAACAAAACTAAAATTTAGAGTAATTCATAGGTAATCCTTATACTACATTGACATAATATTCTTAAATTTGGATCCATTGTGCCTAATATTATTGAATTAACTTTAGAAAGTATCTCAGAGTAGAAAAAGATAGTATTCGGTGGACAAGTGATTATAACTTGTGGCAATTTTTTATCAAAGAAAATAACCTAGAAAAAACAAAGCGTATTTCTGAATCTGCAGGAAGAGGAATGTATTAAAAAAATCATATTGTTAATTTAACTAATACGAAACATGGACGTAATCTAAAGATTACAAGATTACGAAAATCTCTCAAATTGGTTATAAGATTGGTAATTACCATATTACCCAAAAAAAAAATAATGATTAGATTAAATAACATTTCCATTAAAAAATATCATGAGTACTATTGAAGAAAAAATGGAGCATTTGAATGAGGTAGATAGATTCATTCTACTGTTAGCGGGTGCTAATGATCAAAAATCTATTCCTGGTCCCCTTTGGCTCCAAAAAGAAATGTATGTTTTACAAAATATGTATCCTGAATTAGAAGATGACACTGATTTTGAACCTTATTTTTTAGGACCTCATAGCGACATTGTAGAGGATGAGGCGGAAGAATTAAAAAATTCTAATTTAATTACTATAGAAAAAGGACAGATAAAATTAACTAACGATGGTAAAAAGGTTTTTCAATTATTGAAAAAAAAATATGAACCTAAAATAGAAAAAATTTCTGAGTTTAAAGAAATGTTGAACGATCTCCCTAAAAATGAATTATTAGCATTTATCTATTTCTCATATCCATCACCAGAAGAATTAGAAAAGGAATCGATTGAATATCAACACCTTCTACCTAAAAGAAAACAACTTGCCATATCCTTATTCTTGAAAGACAAAATTAGTGCTCAAAAAGCTGCTCAAATAGCAGGTGTTAATTTTCAAGATTTTGTTGAAAATTTAAAAACTGTGGTTTGATTGTTCATACTAGATGCCACTTCCGTTATTGCTTTCATAAAGGAGATGGAGTGTGCAGATAGTTTAGAAGTTCTGTCCAAAATTGAATCTGTGGTCATTCCTCAAGAAGTAGTAGATGAAATAATAAAAGAACCAGAAAAAAGTATAATTCAAAAATTGATAGAAGATAATAAAATAACGAAAATTGTCATAGATGTTAATAAAAGAAAAATGATCGAAAATACCAACATAGGCTTACATCTTGGAGAATGTGCATGTATCACCCATGCATTAGATAACAGTAAATCAAAGATAATTTCTGATGACCGTAAAGCTCGAAAAAAATTCCAAAACCTTAATTTCGTTTGGACAGAGGAATTGTTGGAGGATATGAAAGAGAATAGGATGATTTCTGACAAAAAATATACCAAAAAATTAGAACTACTTGACAAATCTCCATTTTATTCAAAAAGGTTGAAAAATTGAGTACTTTGGAAATTGAGACCATTGCAGATGATAACAAAAAATCTCTATATCGAAGTCAAAGATTAAAACTCCCTGGAAAAGAAATCATAACACCATTAAAAGCACTTAATCCCTCAAAATTACGATTTAAATCACCTCTAAATTCCAAAGCGTATGGTTTTCTAGAAATCTACAAATCAATTTCTTCTGAAAAAATTTCTCTTTATAACAAAGATTCTGAAGAACATGATAAATTTTCTAGATCATTAGTGAACCTAGGCAAAAAGGGTCAAGATAATGATGCACAGTTATGTATTCTAAATTTTGATAACCCTGACAAAATCTTTCCTAATAAAAAAGAAATTGAATTCTTAACCGATGCCGCATATTGTAATTCTGATATTACACCTATACCAATGATAAAAACAAAGATTACACAAACAAATTTTGCGCCATTTATGAAGTATATTGGTGAGGTATACAAAACCATTGAAGAATTAAATCACAAACCCATTATGGGTTATCTTCCCAACTTACCGAGAGAACTATATCCAAAGTTATTAGATGTATATATTAAAAAAGGTATTAAGACATTTTATTTTGATTTTAATGGGCAAACACCAGATCATCTTAAACTTCGACCACTTCTCAAACATTTGAATAATCAAAAAAAACTTGATGATACTTTGATTTATGGAATTAATGCAAAACCTGGAAAAGCACTAAAAAATGCAAACATCATACCATCAAAAGATTTCTTGTCATATGGATTTGGAATAGATATTCTGGGACAAACACATGTTGGAATGAAAGGATCAAAAGAATTTTTTGAAAAATTAAAAAAAGCAGTTGATACTCAACAAGAAAATAAAAAAAGATTATTTACAAAATCTGATTATGGATATCATAAAATAAGTAAAAAAAATGAAATGGAATCAATTTACCCTTCTGATTCAAAAATAGAACTATCCGATATCTTAACAGATGATTATAAAACATATCAAAATTTATTCAATATGGAACAACAAGGAATTGAATCTTCTAATCTTAGAAAACGTTTGAATGAATTAGATCCAAATGAATCCATTCTTAAGTATGTAGGTACAAAGGAGCAAATTAAGAAAGAATTGAAACACTTAGAAAAAGGCCCAAAGAGTATTTTGTAGATTTTGAAATGTTTCAATTTAGTATACAAGATAATGAAAACAACCGATCTTTTACAGAAAAAAACCATAGAATTAAGAGGGTTATATGAAAAAAAGATAATTGGTATCAACATTTGAGGATTTGTTTGTACCAATTCACGCCTACTATCAATAAATTATCAATAAAAGGAAACCAAAAGTGTCAGCAATTCCATCGTTTACCTTATAGATTTCCAGTTTAGATCGCTGATACACATGACCGGTTCAAAAAAGACATGCCTCAAATGTAAAAAAGACATCGAAGAAAAAGATCTTCATAAGATTGTAATTTATGTTGTTCAAGAAAAATTCACTGAACATCATTATGAACATGTTGAATGTCCAGATAAATTCACCATTTGATAATTTGATATGAATTATCCTCTGTATTGATATACTTTGTAAATTTCACCAGTTAATCTAGAACGATACTTCCATTCATTATCTTTCCAACTAATTTGTTTGAATTCTTTTTGTGAATCCTGGCGTATTCTTTGAAATACATCACTACCAATTAAAATTTGGTTAGGTCTTGCCATGCCTTGTATTTTTGAAGCAATATTCATTGCAGGACCCATTAAATCAACATGGGAGTGTTCTACATCTGCACCATATCTAACTACAATGTTATGTCCAAAATCAACTCCAACTTTTACCATCAAATCTGGATAGTCGTATTGATTTAGAATTGGGTTGATTCCTTTTTGAATTACTGAGATCATTGATTTTGCACAATTTATTGCATCATCTGCTGCTTCTGTTCCATAATCCCCATCTTCATTTGAGACAAAATATCCAATCACAGCATCACCTACAAACTTTAGGACATAACCATGATGCTGTCTAATTACTGTAGCCATCTCTTGTGCAAATGAACTTACAATTGTTGCAATTTTTTCTGCAGGTAATTCTAATGTCATTGTTGTTGAGCCCACCAAATCAACATAGAGTACCACCATATCTAATTTTGAAAATACATTTTTTCTTAGAAACTGCTCTGATTCATCAACTACTCCTGAATATTCATAACCTTTTTTGAGAGCGCCCCAAACTCTTTTTTGAGTTTCCAAGATTATGGCTTCTGAATCTAATATCTGATCTTTGTCTTTAGTAACTCCAGGCTTTTTAGATTCTTCTTTTATTTCATTTTTATCTTCACTCATATTTTGTGCTCCTATTCTAAAGGAAAATCAACTCCACAGTTAGGGCATTTTCCTCTATTTCCCTTGTATCCTTCATGATAATACTCTGTAATTTTAGTACCGCAGCTAATGCAAGTAATCCTAAATTCTACCATGCCTAAAATCCATATTTTCTCTATTTAGATATTGATGAAGGTTTAAGGAGAACAATAATTTGCTATTTCTTGTGCGCTTAGGTACAAGATCTCCGAATGAATTCATTCAGTTATTAAATCAAAAAAATGAAGAGATCCAAAAACTATTTCTCTCAAAAATGACTGAGATAACAAAAATGATTGAGATCAAAGTAATGATGGGTGACGCTACGATAACCGAACAGAAAACATTTGATCAAAAACAAGTAAGTGACTATTTTCAGAAAATTAGCAATAATCTAAAAGATTGGTCTTTACAAGACGTTTCTATTTCTAATAATGAAGACCTGAGAAGAGTTTTTACAAAATTTGAGATAATGGCAGGAAATTATTTGATATCGGGACATATTTCATTACAGTTCCACGTATTACTCTATTACAGACCAGATCAACGTGTACTTGATTGTCAAAAAGAATTATCAGAGATTGTTGATTTGACAAAAAATAGTGAACAAGAGATTTCAGACAATAGTGATCAATTTGTGTTAAATAAATTAAAAGAAATGGGATACAAAGACTTTGATCATCAAAAATTGTTTGAGGTATTTTATGAAAATGATGAATTTAGAGAAAAAGTTTATGCTGAAATTGAAAAGGATGCTGGGGTAAATTTTCAAGAATTATCAGAAAAAAAGACCAAATTATTTAATGAACTTGATTCACTTTTAATTGAAACTTATCAGACATCCCCCGTATTAATTGATGATAGTAGGTTAGTTAGTGGTGAAGAAGGTTGTTTATGTACAATAGATTTAGAATTTATTAAAAATAAAAATAAAGAAGGACTATTTGATCCAAGAAAGATGTCCGATTCGGTTAAAGAAAATATTTTAAAACGCTTAGATGAATTTAAAAAAATTATTTAATTATAATTTAAACCAAGAAACCGGAAATTGAGAAATTTTCTCAAAGGGGAGTTCCGATTCCTTGATATATTTTGAACCGCATTATTGAACTATTTAGACATTCCTCAAAATATAGGCATAAAATTTGACAAAACATACAATTTTTGTATAGAAGAAGTCAAATACACCATTCCACTAGCACATTTCCAATGAACCCATCATATGATGAAATACTAAAGGCAAATGCAATGCGAGGGAATGAAATAAAGAAGACACCGTTAATTCATTCACCTATCTTCAGTAATCTTACAGACTCTGAAGTTTACCTAAAAGCAGAATTTCGACAAAGAACTGGTTCATTTAAAATTCGTGGAGCGTATTATAAAATTAAATCATTATCAGATGAAGAAAAAAAACATGGTGTTGTTGCAGCCTCTGCAGGTAATCATGCTCAAGGTCTAGCATTTGCATCATCATTAGAAAAAATTTCATGTACAATTGTAATGCCAAAAAATGCGTCTCCTGCAAAAGTAGCAGCAACTAAAGGATATGGTGCTAATGTAATCTTAGAAGGGGTAAATTATGATGAATCATCTGCTAAAGCAAAAGAGATTGCAAAAGAAACAGGATCTACTATGATCCATGCATTTGATGACCCTCAAATTATAGCGGCTCAAGGTGTTATAGGATTAGAAATATTAGATGATTTGCCAGACGTAGATGAAGTTTATCTCCCTATAGGTGGTGGTGGATTAGCAGCTGGAACTTTGATTGCAATCAAAGAAAAAAATCCAAATGTCAAAGTTATTGGCGTCCAATCTAGTTCATTTCCATCAATGTATGAATCTGTGAAACGAGGTTCTTTGGTTTCAAGTGGTGGTGCAAGAACAATCGCAGATGGTATTTCTGTAAAAAGTCCAGGACAATTAACATTTTCTATAATTAGTGAGCTGATAGATGAAATTGTTCTTGTTGATGATGTAGAAATCACAAAAGCAATGTTTCTGTTAATGGAGCGAATGAAGTTTGTGGTAGAACCTGCAGGTGCAGCTAGTCTGGCATATTTAATTTCAAAGAAACCTGCACCTGGAAAAAAGGTAGTTGCAGTTCTTGCAGGGGGAAATGTGGACATGTATCTTTTAGGTCAGATTGTAGACAAAGGACTTGCTGCAATGGGGCGTTTACTAAAATTATCCATACTACTACCTGATAGGCCCGGGGCATTCAAAGAAATTGTTGATGAAATAACGCTTGCAAATGCAAACATTGTAGAAGTAGTTCATGACAGGCTAAGTTCTAATATCAATGCAGGTTCAGCTGGTGTGACACTAAGCCTTGAAACTCAAGGAAAAGAACAGGCAAATCAGTTAATGGAATCACTAAGAAAGAAAAATATTCAATTCACCGTATTAACTTAGATTATTTGAATTTCTTTTTAGCAAATTTTGATAGACCTTCTTTTTTTAATTGGTCTGATTCCTTCATAACTGATTTATGTTGATCAGATTTGTGTTGTTTTAACTTCTTTTTTAAATCTGGAAATTCATTTGCAAGAATTTTCATTGCATAAATTGCGGCATTTCCAGCTTTGTTCACTCCAACAGACACAACTGGGGATCCTGAAGGCATTTCTGTAATCGATAATAATGAATCTAATCCTCCAAATGCAGAAAATTTTGCATCCGTTTTTTTTGGATGTTTATCATTAAAGACAAGTATTGGTACTCCGATAACTGGAATAACAGTGTGTGATGCAATCATTCCAGGTAAATGAGCTGCACCCCCTGCCCCAGCTATGATTATTTTAAATCCCATTTTTTCAGCATGTTGTGCATATTCCGTTAACCTGGATGGAGTTCTATGCGCAGAAACAATTTGATCTTCATGTTTTATTTTAAATTCATCTAAAATTTCAGACGCTCCTTGCATGACTCTACTATCTGAACTAGATCCCATGATGATTCCAACTAAGGGTTTTTTTGAATATGCCATCATATTAGAAAAAACTAGAGAGTAATTAACAATAACTGTTATGAAAAATCCAACATAATTGTTCAAATCAACATTATCTATTTTTAGTACATGAATACTGGTGATGTAATGACAAAAATCCTTGGAATTATTGGCGGGGGTCAACTTGGAATGATGATTACTGAAGCGGCAAATAAAATGCCAGAATATATATCAAAAATCATAGTATTGGATCCAACTAAAAATTGTCCAGCAGCACAAATGGGTGCGGAACAAATTGTTGCCGATTTTAAAAATAAAGACGCAATTATTGATTTGGCCAACAAGTCAGATATCATTACATACGAAATTGAATCCGGAGATAGTGATGTTCTAAAATCTGTTGAAAAAAATGCAGAAATTAACCCCTCTCCAGAGACACTGAAAATCATTCAAGACAAATTTTTACAAAAATCATTCTTATTAGAAAATGACATTCCTGTTCCAGAATTTATCAAAATAGAAAGAATTGAAGATGTTATAGAAGGCTTACAAAATTTTGGGTATCCTGCATTACTCAAGGCAAGAAGAGATGCTTATGATGGCAGAGGTAATTTTAAAATTAATTCAGAAGATGAAATTCAAAAAGCATTTAATTATTTTAATGGACAAAATTTACTGCTAGAGAAATTTGTTCCATTTAAAATGGAAGTATCTGTAATCGCATCACGAAATACAAAAGGGGATATCAAAACATATCCTCTAGTAGAAAACATTCATGAAGAAAATATCCTACGTGAAACAATAGCTCCAGCTAGAGTTACAGAAGAAGTTACAAAAAAGGCAGAACAAATTGCAGAAAAAACAATGACCATTCTTAATGGTGCAGGTGTTTTTGGTATAGAGATGTTTGTAACCTCTGATGACAACATAGTGATTAATGAAATAGCCCCCAGAGTTCATAATTCGGGCCATCACACATTACAATCAAGCAGTACGTCTCAGTTTGAACAACATCTAAGAGCAATTCTAGGCTTAGAACTTGGCAGTACTGAATTAACCCACAATACAGTTATGTACAATATTTTAGGTTCACAGGGATTTGAAGGAGAATATCAATTACCTGATATTTCAGAAAAAGATGTATTTTTGAAAATGTATTGCAAAAAAAATTCAAAACCCCTAAGAAAATTAGGACATTTGAATATAGTGGGTATGAATGGGGAATCAATTGATCAGCTATTACAAAAATTAGAATCACTTAAAGAAAAAATAAGCATTCAATCTATCTAATTAGATTTATTAGTTGTCGGAAGTTAAATGAAGTATGGCTTTAACTGCAGCATTAATAATTACAGGTATTGCGATTGGCTTACTTGTAATTTATGCAGCTGATGTTGCTGTAGTAGAAATTACTGGTAATGAAGAAGGCTTCATTCCATTTGATCATAAAACCAGAGGAATGGGACTGGGACTTCCAGCACTAATTTTGCCATTTATTGCATATTTCATTTCAAGAAAAGAACCATCAAAAGGTCTTGGAGGAATGATTATTGTTGCAGGATTTTTGATAATCTTTGGAGGTGCATTTGTTATTGGAAATGCTGATCCTGTTGAAGCAGAAGCCTCAGGAAGAAATGTGATGTCCGAAGCAGCCCCATTAATTGTTGCAGGAGCAATCCAAATTGGATTAGGCATACTTAAAATCAAAAAATCTTAAACGATAAGCAATGCCAACGTGTACCAAATGCAATAATGATGTAAAAAAAGTCTATGATTGTGATCATACTGATTTTAAAGAATATTGTGTTGAATGTTATACAGAATTACACTACTACATGACCGAAAAGAAATGATGGTATGTTAACTGATAGAGAGATTGCGATTTACTCCTTAGGGAAGACAGAGGGAGTTAACTCAATAGCTGAAACATTAGGAAAAGGCCTTGATGATGAAAAATATATAGAATCTTGGAACAAAATCATGAAATTATTGGGAATCGAAATGCCGCTTAAAGATCTTGAAAATATCTATAATGAATTTGCAAAAAA
This sequence comes from Candidatus Nitrosopumilus sp., assembly GCA_965238195.1. Lineage (GTDB taxonomy): Archaea > Thermoproteota > Nitrososphaeria > Nitrososphaerales > Nitrosopumilaceae > Nitrosopumilus. The sequence goes on from OZ250174.1 coordinate 74,191, forward strand.
AATGGAATCAGTGGTAAATTCTAATGAAACAAAACAAGATAAGCCATGATTAGTTGTTTAGATATTTGTTAAATGAAATTATTAGAGAATTCATATACTCTAAAAACAAGACTAAAATAATTGAAAGCGATAATTTTAGCTGGCGGTCACGGTAAAAGATTAAGACCCATTACAGATTATCTTCCAAAACCCCTAGTTTCTATAAAGAACATACCAATTATTGAATGGCAAATAAAATATTTAAAAAAACATGGTGTAACTGAAATAATTATTTGTACTGGCTATAAATCAAAAATGATTGAAAATTATTTATCTACCAAAAAAATTGGTATTAAAATAAAATTCTCAATTGAAAAATCGCCACTAGGTACTGGCGGTGCAATAAAAAAAGCAGGAAAAATGATTAATGATAAATCATTTTTTGTAATTAATGGAGATGTGATAACAAATATAGATTTGAGAAAACTATTAAAAAAACCAAATTCTATAGCATCTATTGAATTAAGAACTAAATTTGGAATTTTAGAAACAAATGGAGAAAAAATATCTAAATTTAAAGAGAAAAAAGAAATTCCAGATTTATGGATGAATGCTGGGATTTATTATCTTCAAAAAGAAATACTCAAAGATTTACCAAATAAAGGAGATATAGAAAAAACGCTTTTTTCAGATTATGCAAATAAAGGTAAACTCAACACAATTAAATTTAAAAAAATAAAATGGTATTCAATAGATTCTTTCAAAGATATTGAAGAGAGTTCACTAGAAATAGAAAAAATAATAAAATAAAATTTTGAATTTTATGCACCAGTTCTATGCAATGTAACCATCATGTATGCTACTTCTTCTACAAAGGGCTCATCTTTGCTAACTAAGGTATACTTTGTAGCATTATTCCAAAAAGTGGTCTCACAGTATGGTGTTTCATTGAAAGTTTGTTCACTCAATACTTGTAATTATCATCTGATCTGATAATACTCCACCTCAATCAAAATTAACCCATTACTAAAACAGATACGCTAAATATCCAATAGCCATACCATTTTCATGCGTATTGCATGTAGTCTAGGTTCACTGCTTTCAGTAAATCAAGTCCTAGAATGCACAGAAATCCTGTCTAAAACACGTGTTGATGCAATTTGGATACCAGAAACTTGGGGAATGGAGAATTTTTCAATGTTAAGTGCAGTCTCCAATAAGACAACTGCCCAAAAAATAGGCTCATCGATTATCAACATCTACTCCAGAAGCCCATCATCAATTGCAATGGGGGCCTCCACGATAGATACTTTGTCAGAGGGCAGATTTATTCTAGGTCTTGGAACAAGTAGTTTACCCATTATTGAAACTTTTCATGGTTACAAATTTGAGAATCCAGTACAACGAATGAAAGAATATGTTGAGATAATTAGATTAGTATTATCAGGAAAAGAAGTTGATTATTCTGGGCAAATTTTTAATTTAAAAAATTTTACATTACTAATAAAACCAAAAAGAGAATCAATTCCAATTTATTTGGCGGCAGTCAATAAAAAAATGGTTGAATTAACATGGGAAATTGGAGATGGTGTAATTTTTTATCTCAGACCATTAAATGAAATGAAAGAAACAATAACAAAAATGCAATCAAAGAAAAAAATTGATGTTACTTGTCAGATAATTACTTGTATTGCAGAAGATTCTGATATTGCAATTGATCGTGCTAAAAAAACACTGGCGTTTTATGTGTCTGTAGGTAAAATATATAGGGAATTTTTAGCAAAAAATGGGTTCAGAGATGAAACATGCAACATATTTAATGAATTCAAAAAATCAGGATTTAAATCAAATCATGAACTTGTTACAGATTCAATGTTACGCTCACTTTGTATAGCAGGCACCCCTACTGAATGTCAAAAACAACTTCAAAACTTTCGTGAAACAGGAATTAATTTACCAATAATTCAATTTAATCCTGTTGGAGACATAACTGAATCTTGTGAGTTATTAAAAAAAACATTTTTGGATGAATAATATGTCTAAAATAGGAATAATTGCATACGGAATTACTCCATTTACAAAAGATGATCAAAAAATAGAATCAGTTTTACTAAACTCTACCAAAAAACTTTTTGAAACTAATCCTGAAATTAATAAACAAGATATTGATGCAGTTTTAGTTTCTACAAATAATGATTCAAAATACCTCTCTCCAATTTTATCTGAAATGATTGGAATTCAGCCAAAAATTGCCCATTCAATAGAAAGTCTGTGTAATTCAGGCACAAATTCAATAGTTTCAGCATACTCCTATATTGCATCAGGTCTTGCAGACATGGTTCTGATTAATGGTGCTGAAAGATATGATAGCCCTGGGCAAATTTTAGAATGGGATAATTCTAGAGGTGAGTTTAAACATCCAATATTTTGGGCATCTATTTTTTCTAAATCATATAAACGTGAATTTTCAATCACAGATGAGCAACTAGCATTAGTTTCAGTTAAAAATCATAAGCAAGCTCAAAAAAATCCTAACGCATTATCAAACAAAACTTTTACAATTCAAGATGTAATGAATTCTAAAAAAGTAACTGATGATCTTAGAATGTTAGATTGTTCAAGACCATGTACAGGTAGCGCATCAATTATTCTTGCATCTGAAAAAATAACTAAAAAGTATACTGATAACCCAATATGGATTACAGGCATAGGTCAAAAAACAACTTCTGCAGGATTTACAAAAAATATATCACTTAGTTCTATGGAATCCACTAAACAAGCAGGATATGCTGCATTAAAAATGGCAAACCATGATACAAAAGATGTTGATGTTGCAGAAATACATGATGCATTTTCTGTTTGTGAGCCTATTGCGTTAGAATCTTTAGGGTTTTCTAATCCTGGTAATGGAATAAATATGATTAAAGAACTACATGAAACAAATAATTTTAAAATAAATCCGAGAGGTGGATTAATCGGGTCTGGTCATCCTCTAGGAGCCACAGGCATAGCTCAAACTATTGAAATAGCACAACAGCTTCAATCAAATGCAAATAATCGACAAGTAGATGATGCTAAAGTTGGATTGGTGCATAATATGTCAGCAGCAGCTACATCTTCAACGGTATTGGTTTTAGAAAATTGAATTTTGAATCTGAATTATTACAAGGAAAATTTTGCATTCCAGAATGTACGGTTTGTAAGAAAATTGTTTGGCCACCTACAGAATTTTGTAATCATTGTTTTGGTTCAGTATTTCTAAAAAAGGGGGATTTTGAAGGTAAAATTATTGAATTTTCAAGTAAAGATGGAGGCTATTTTTGTTTAGTAGAATTTGAAAGAAATATCAGAGTAATGGCAAAAACTTTACAAATTCCTAAAATAGGTCAAATAGTTAAAATTTCAAAATGCGGTATTGTTAACGGGGGTTATTTTTTTCATGTTATTTGAATTTTGTATAGATGTATGGTGTTTCAATAGCTTGATCAAAAGTCCAAACAGTAGGTAATGAAACTGTATCAACAATATTCAAATTATGTTTTTCAATGAGTGAACCCCACCCCCCATTAGTCAAATTATTTGATAGTTGTTTTTTAGAATTGGTTCCAGCAAATACTAATCCAGCATTATTTGTTAGGTTAGAAATGCTGTTTATCTTATCAATAATACTTGTTGCTAAAATATCACCCCCCATTTGAGCAAGACCACCAATAAAAAATACAGGGCGTGTTAATTTGAGTTTAGAATAATCAAACTCTAAGGCATCTTCACATTTTGGATTAAAATTTTGATTTGTAGATGTACTAATCGTTTTTTGCAATTCAATCAATACATCATCAATCTCAATACTATGTGAAATTAACCCTAAGATTTTTCCACAAAATGCAATTCGCCCATCTCCAGAACCAATATCTACCAATTCTGCATATCCTAATTTTTTTGCAATTAATGTCATCACATATGCAGACATTATCCATGTTGGGTAAAATGGTTGACAACTAGAACCATGTTTAATACTGTTTAACCAATATTCATTGATGTCGCCTTCATAAACAGTACATAATGTTTCTGCAATCTCTTGTTCATATGAGTTAAAGTATATTGGATTTTTTTGAGCAAAAGCATGTAGTATTTCTAAATGATTAACATCTATTGGAAAATTCTTTGAAACAGAAGTAGGAATTACCTCTTGAATATGGGCATTTCCGGCATACTTTTTTGCAAACTCTTGTTTTACAAGAACTAAGTTTTGGATTAGCTCATCAAACATAGGTTCTCTAAAATAAATGGGTTTGATAAACTCATTGTAATTTAAGAGGATTTTTTTGATAAAAGAAATGCAAGTTCTTGTTCCACTTTTTTTAATTGATCAACAGTAGTTATTTGTAATTTTTCAATATCTTTAATTTCTTCTTGAGAAGGATCCATCACCAATTGAAATTCTAGATGCTTTATCGTACTCAAATAGTAATCTCGTTGTTCAAGTAATTTTTCAATAATTATCTCAGACAACAGTGCATCTATGAATCTAAAGGATTTTAACAGTTTTAGTATTCACGTAAAAATGACCCTCATATGACATTTTATTGAGTTATTATGTAATTACCTACCTTACTATATCTAATATTGAAAATAATATGACATTGAGTACAAAAGTAATTACATTAACAATTACAAAACAAAAAAATATTAAAAAAACTAAAAAGAACAATCAAAAAGCTGCTAAACTACGTCGACAAAGAGGGTACCAATGGGAAGATGCACAAGTAAAACGATTCAACAGTGTAACCAATTGGAAAGCATTTAGACTGGGCTCTCCAAGTATTGCATTACCAGACGTATTAGCAGTAAACACGAAAGAAAACACAATATTTACCATAGAAGCAAAATCAGGAACCAGCACATCACTCCCTGTTCCAGCAGATCAAATTGAACGGTGTTTAGAATGGATAAAAACATTTGATATTTATAAAAAAAGAAATGTGCTTTTGGCATTCAAATTCCTTTCAAAAAAAAGAATCGATATAGGAAAATATGAAAGTAGAGAATTAAGAGAATTTTACAAAATTTGGGATGAATCTTTGGAAATTACCGATTGTGTATGCACATATGATGGTAAATTTTTTGCAAAAGTGGACGGTAAAAGAAAAGAACTGTTCCTGAAGGAATGTGTCATGCCATTTAAGACAAAACAAAGAACTAGTGCTAAACTGGATTAAATTTTCAAATCATTTTTTAAGGATAAATGATAACTATAGTTATTGTCTGAAGAAAACAGTAAGGACCAATCTGAGATAAATTCTGAATCACTATTAGAAACAGTTTCTGATGCAGAAGTTAATTCAAGAATCAGTTTTGAGGAATTTACTGACGAAAGAACATTGATCAGTTATGATGCTTTTGGAAAAAAACAGATGAAGATCAAAGTACTTGAGGTTTCTGATGAAACTGCACCATTAAAATGGAAGCTTGGAGATCGTGTCAAAGTTACAAAAATCCTTGTGACAATTAAACACCTTACAACACAGAAAGTGGAAGAAGCTGAATTTGACATTGAGTCGATTGAAAGAGAATTAGCTGAAAAAAGACACTATAGTTCATCAAATAGGTGGATTCCTGCAGACTATATTCAAAATGGATATGTCATAAGTTCACACCACACCAGATTAATCAGTGATGCATCTGCACTAGATTACATTGCATTTTAATTAAATAATCTAGATCACATTCATTATTTTTCTCTGAAAAACATTATAAACAAAAGAATTTGAAAATGATGTATGAGTGCAAAAGAATTTGAAGTAAATGGAACTGATTACAAAGTAGTATTGACAGAACAAGTAATAGGTCATGTAAACAACCTCAAAAGTCTCTATAATGCAGCATATGAAGATCCAGAAAGCTTTGAAGATGTTAGTGCAGAAATTTCAACCACGATTAATGAAATTGCCAGTACTGTAGAACCTGCAGCAGAAGATAGTGATCTTGATGGACTTATTCAAGAAATTATCAAGGCTGTAGATACCAAGGCAGCAGAAATTGTAAAAGAATTAGAAGGAAAAGAGAAGCCTAAGAAAAAATCAAAATCTAAAAAATAATCTCATTTGACCTCAAACTCATAAAAAATTGCGGTATACATTATATTCTAAATAATCCAACTAAGAACATGTCTAGAAGTTGTGAATGTGGAATTTGTGATCATCATAGTGAATCAGAATGTCTTGAAAAAGAATGTAAATGTTGTTTGAATTTTCACGAAAGATCAGGCCCTAAACGAAAATAATTATTTTTTAATTAAACAGAACTGCCGTAACAACTACATTTTTTTGAAATGTGTTTGGAGCATCCAAACAATTTATGATCTTTACACCCACATAATATGCATTTTTTTACATCAGTCATATTTTTTCAATCAATTCCTTAATACCATCAATCATTTTTTTGTCTTCTAATGCATCTAATATTTTTAATCTCATATTTTTTACCCTACTAACATCATTAGAATACAAAGGTGCCATGGTTTCAATTTCTTTTTCAAAATAATATGTGTCTAAATAATGTTGAAATTTAGATTTTATAGTATTAAAATTAGTTGATGAGATTTTATCAGTATTAATTTTTTTTAATACAACTTTTAAAAATCCATTAATTTTCAACATCTCTTTCTTAATATTATCGAGATCCCCAGGATTATCATTAATTTCTTTAAGAATATTGTAAGAATCAACCACCTGAATGAGTATATTTTTCAGATATTCATTGTATGTAATCATAATTGTTTTTCAAATTAATCTAATCTAAAGTTTAGGAAAAATAGCTTGACTCGTGTAAAATTTACACATTTCCTTTAAATTATCAGATATTATCTGTAATGACAATGCAAGGCGACGCTTACCTCAAGTGTATTGATCCACAATGTGGTTTAGAATACCCCATTGAAAGCACAAATGTGCAATGTGACAAGGGCCACATGTTAGATGTAAAATATAAAAACAAACCTTCAGACAACTTAAAAGAAGTATTTTACAAGAGGCGAAATTCAGAAGGAAGTATTTTCAATGAAAGTGGGGTTTGGAGGTTTAGAGAGTTACTTAATTTTTGTCAGATAGATACTGAAAATATTGAAGAGTGTTCAAAATACCTAGTATCCCTTGATGGAGCAGAAGGACGACAGTCAAAACCATACCGAATGTCAAAAGCTGCAGAATTCATAGGGATTTCAAATAATAATTTATGGCTACAGCCAGAAGGATACAATCCAAGTGGTTCTTTCAAAGATAATGGGATGGCAACAGCAGTGACACATGCAAAGATGGTAGGTGCAAAAAAAATTGTATGTGCATCAACTGGCAACACATCAGCATCTGCTGGAATGTTTGCTGCAAATGAAGGAATAAATTGTGATGTGTATATTCCTGCAGGACAAATTGCCCCTGGAAAACTTAGTCAAGCATATCAATTTGGAGCTCAAATTGTAGAGGTTGATGGAAATTTTGATGATGCGTTAAAACAATCATTAGATGATGCACAGAATCATGATGGATACACTGTAAATTCCATTAACCCATTTAGAATAGAAGGGCAAAAAACAATTCCATTTAGAGCACTAGAATATCTAAATTGGGAAGTTCCAGATTGGATTGTTTATCCGGGCGGAGCATTAGGAAATACTTCAAGTTGTGGAAAAGCATTAATGGAATTGTATGAATGGGGATGGATTAAAAAAATTCCAAGAATTGCAGTTATAAATTCCGAAGGGGCAAGTACGTTATCTGATTTGTATAATGGTAAATTTGAGGGGGAAGAACTTAGGTGGAATAAAGGTAAGTCAAATGTTGAATTAATTACTAGATACTATGATTATTTAGATAGAGAAGGATTACGACCTAAAACTAAAGCTACTGCAATACAAATTGGCAGACCTGCAAATATTTTGAAAGGTCTACGTGCATTAGAATTTACAAATGGTGTTGCAACAACAGTTACTGATTCAGAAATGCTAGATGGTATGTCCGTTGTTGGTCTTAATGGATTTGATTGTGAGATGGCATCAGGGGCAACAGTTGTTGGAATTAAAAAATTAATCAATGAAGGAATAATACAAAAAGATGATGTCATCTTAGGTATTCTGACAGGTAGGCAAAAAGATGCAATGCTTCCTGTCGATTATCACAATAATCCTGAAAATAAATTTGCAAAACCACCAAAAAATTAGCCTCGTTTTTTAGTTTTAATGAATTTAGGATCCTTTTAGAATCTCAAGAGTTAAATACAATTTTTACTAAATTAACATAACCAAAAGATGGTGTTAAAAAACTAAATGAGTAACGTGTGTTGTTCTAAGAAAATTTTATTGGAGTTATCATGGTAGATTTATGGGTTGAACTTGCAACATTAGCTGTACTAATTGGATTATCTGGATTTTTTAGTGGATTAGAAGTCGCATTAGTAGGAGTCAGAAAATCAAAAGTTGTCCAACTTTTTAATGAAGGAGTAAAAGGTTCAAAAGCATTATACAAATTAAAAACAAATCCAAGCTGGATGATGTCAAGTGTAAATCTTGGCAATAATCTTGTAAATGTAGGTGCCTCTGCACTTGCAACAAGTTTAGCAATCAGATTATTTGGAAATGACGGGTTGGGAATAGCTGTGGGAGTAATGACATTTTTGATTCTAGTTTTTGGAGAAATCACTCCTAAAACATATTGTAACGCAAATTCTACTAAAATTGCACTAAGATATGCCCCTGTATTACTAGTGTTTAGCTATGTATTTTATCCAATTGTAAAATTCTTTGAGATCATTACAAAAGGTGTTGTAAAGTTAACTGGTAGTAGCTATACTCCACCACCAATTACTGAAGATGACATCAAAGGAGTTATTGATCAAGGATTAGCAGAAAAAGCCATTGAGAAAGAAGAAATGGAATTAGTTCATGGTGCTCTAAAATTTGATGATACGGCGATTCGTTCAGTGATGACTCCTAGAACAAAGATGTTTACTTTAAATTCAAAAATGCTACTTTTTGAGGCATTACCACAAATTAACCAAAGTGGTCATTCACGTATTCCAATTTTTGGAGATACTAATGATGATATTGTAGGATTCATTCACGCCCGAGATGTACTAAAAGAATTAGAAAAAGATAACAAAATGGTAAATCTTGAACAAATTGCAAGAAAGCCTGTTTTTGCATCTCAAGAAAAAATGGTAAGTTCTTTGTTAAAAGAAATGAAGGGAAGGAAAACACACATGGCAATTGTTGTTGATGAACATGGAGGTGTTGAAGGTCTTGTCACCCTAGAGGATTTACTTGAAGAGATAGTAGGGGAGATAGAAGATGAAACAGATCTTGTCAGACCAGCAGGATATGAAAAAATTGATCAAGACACAATAATTACCAATGGGGATATCGAAATTGACACAATTAATGAGATTTTCAAAACAAAAGTTCCAGAAGGGGATGATTATGCATCACTTAGTGGATTACTACACGAAAGACTACAAGATATCCCGCAAGAAGGAGATAAAGTTGAAGTAGAGGAACTTCGAATAATTGTAGAAAAAGTTTCAAAAAATATTCCTCAAAAAATTAGAATCGAAAGAATACGAACCTAATCTTTTTTGGCAAAATGTTCTTGTAATTTTTGTTTTTTCTCACTCATATGAAAAATTGATTCAGTATGAGTAAATGCCTCTTCATATGATCGTTCAAACAACATTGCTTGCATAAGCATATGATTTTCAGGGATTACGATTCCAGTTTGATCATCGGAATACATTATTTGAACAGTGTCACCTATTGAAGTTGTCATATTAGCATGAATGTGAATCATATTAGTGTCAGTAAAATTAAAACCCATATTCTTAGCATAATCTCTAACATCTTTAGTTCCTTTTGCAGTCCACAATATTGCAACGCCGAATTCGTTTTCAAAAACTTCATGAATTTCAGAAGGTTTTGGTGCCAAATCTTTGAATCGTATATCCATTATGTGTAAATGCATTTGTCTTGTTGGAACTTTGATTGCTCTAACAAAAAGAGGGGTATCTTTTCCAAAGTATTCTTTGACATCATCTCCATGATGAGGTTTTTCTGTCATCTCAATTGTATCTAAAATATCTTTGTCTGTTTGCTCAAGATCTGCCCATCTTCTAACTAGTGTTACATCAAAACGAATCAATCGGTCTCCAAATTTATCACGTAATGATTCAAGGATTCTACCCATACCAGTTACATTACAACTGCCTTGCATCACATGTTGTTTACCTAGTGCAAGATCATAATTTGCCCTAGAATTAAAGAGTAAATCCGAAACTGCCTCATCGCCAACAGTGGTTTCTCCACCTTGATAAATTGCAGAAATATTTTTTGCTTCATAAACATTTTTTTTATTTTTATAGCCCTGTCCTCCTGGAGCTGCATCAATCACCAAATCACAATCATCAAGTGCAGATTCGATGGTTCCAGCAATCTTATAATTTGAAAAAGTATCTATTTTTTTTTCTGGAACATAGACATTCAAACCTCTAGATTGAGCAATCTCTACTTTTTCATCCGGGGAATACTTGCCAATACCAATAATTGTAATTTCAGGATCATCTTTAAGAAAAGAAGTAATTCTACTGCCAATAGATCCATAACCATTGACAAAAACTTTCTTCATGAATTATGTATGGCTAGCCCATTTATTTAGATTAGTTTGAATTCATTATACTCAAAAAAATAGACTGGGGGGATAATTTTGATGACGAACTCACATATAATCACAAAATAGGCATTAACAATTACAAAAATTGGACAAGAATTTCTTGATTACTAAATTAGCAGAGGCTATAGATCAATCAATCGGAGATTCTGGACGAAATCAATACCTTTTAGAAAGAATCAAACAAAATAAAGAATTCATTAATTCAGATAAACTATACCTTGAAAGAATTTTAAGAATAACAATTTCAGAAATAATAGATAAAACAAATATCCCACATCAACAAATTCATAAAAAAGACAAAACAGTGTTTCTAAATCCTAATTTAATAAAATGTACGACATGTAATGGTGAAATAAGATTAGATGAGAAATCATCAAGATATCAAAATTTTTGGCATCATGAGAAATGTATTGCCCCAATCTTAGAAAAAAACAAAAAAAATGTAATTACGAATGATGCGCCACAAAAAACCAGTCCAGACCCAGTTCAGGTAGGAATTACAATTACAATTGTGGTATTCTTAGTGACTAGCGTCTATTTCATTTTAGGTCCATTAAGCATGATTGCCATGGGATTTGGAGGTGTAATTACATTGTATCACGTAGTAGGTGCTACTGGCAAATTATATTCAAAAAATAAAACTGGAACAAAAGCTCCATCAGTATTTATGGTATTTTTACTTGGTTCCCCATTTATCATAGGAGGAATGATTGCATATGAAGGATATACATTGTTAGAATCCCCTGTGCGAATAATTTTGTTGTGGGCATTAACAATATCATTTTGGTCAACTATGCTTTTTGTACCAATGGCAGTTGTAAGCAAATACAGAGAAGATAATCAAAAAAATGTAGAGTCTTACCCTAAAGTTTCAATTGTAATTCCAGCATATAATGAAGAAAAAGTAATTGCAAACACAATTGAGGGATTATTAGAAACAAAGTATCCAAATAAGGATATAATTTTTGTTGATGATGGTAGTACAGATAAAACCCTAGCTATAGCAACACGGTACAAGGATAAAATTCAAGTTCTACATAAAGAAAACGGTGGGAAAGCTACTGCGTTAAATTATGGAATGGTATATGCTAAAGGGGAAATAGTTGTAATTGTTGATGCAGATACAATTATTGGAAGAAATTCTCTTAAAGAAATTGTTAAAGGATTTACAATTAATGAACATGTAGCAGCTGTTGCAGGAAATATCAAAGTAAGAAATAGAATGAATTGGATTACTAAATGTCAGGCATTAGAGTACATTACTGGAATTCAAATAATACGCAGAGCATTTGATATATTTGGTTCAATTACAATTGTCCCTGGGGCTTTGGGTGCATTTAAAAAATCATTTTTAATAGAAGCCGGAGCATATGGGAAAGATACCATAGTAGAAGATTTTGATCAGACCATAAAATTACTAAAAGCAGGATTAATTACTCAAGGGAGTAGTAAAGCCACGGCATACACTGAAGCACCAAACACATTGAAAGATTTTGTTGCACAAAGAAAGAGATGGTATAGAGGAAACATTCAAGTTCTAAAACGACATTCTGATGCTCTAACTAATCCTAGATTTGGTTACCTACAGAGATTATCATTACCATATCTCTTTCTAGGCATGGTAGTTACTCCAATTATTGGGTTTATTGCAACAGCAAACGCAATTTTAGGAGTAATAATGGGCGATGGATTGTACATATTACAAATTTCGGGAATTTTTATTGTAGTGCACTATCTGATGACAGCATTAGCGATAAGAATTGATAATGAGGATCCGAAATTACTCTGGCATACAATATTCCTTGTTTTTGGTTACAAGCAAATTATAGACTTTTTACTGCTAAAAGCAATTATAGAACAATTAAGAAACAAGAAAGCTACTTGGACCAGTGCAAAAAGAATAGGAGTATAATATGCGATTAAAAAAAGCCATCACATTACTTACAATAATAACAACACTCACCATATTAGTTTCATTTGAAAATGTTTATGCAGATGAAATAATTGAAGTTGAAGTAAAATACACTAATGGCGATAGAGTAGATTTTAATGCAATAAAGTTTATGGTGTATCAAGATTTTGATGATGTTCCAATTCTTGAGAAAAATGTAGAAAGTAATCCCGATTTTATTACAGTTCCTGAAAACCATAGATACAAAATAGAAGTGTATGCTAATGGAATGTATGCAGATGTTGGATATGTTCAGTTAGATGAAAGTTCTAAAAAATTAGACATAACTATTCCATTGTCTGGAGGTTTACAACTTGAAATTTTTTATAAAAATGGCGAAGAACCTATTGAAGATGCAACTGTAGTTCTCAAATCACAAGATAATTCTGAATGGGCAAGAGGAATAACAAATGATCAGGGAGAAACTATACGATTTTGGATTCAATCAACTACAAAACAAGAAGATCATTACATTGTAGATGTATACTTTGATGATATATTTTTGACATCATATTTCCCAATAAAAATACAAGCAGGTATTGCAGTTAATCAAAAAATAACTACAACCATTCCAGAAATTGTTGAAGATTTAATTTCAATAAATTTGTACGCAGGATCACAAAAAATCACTTCAGTAAATGGAGATTACAAAATAACATTGATAGATTCTCAAGGAAATGAAGTAAGTACATCAAACGTAAATTTTAGAGGAGATGCACAATTTTCAAATCTAAAATCAGGCACATATACTGCAAAAATCACCACAAATAGTAAAACAGAAGATAATTTATGGCCTCAAACAAATCTCAACATTATTGGAGATTTAAATAAATTTAACATTATTAAAAAATCTGAAAGTATTATTGAACAAGAAAATCCATTATTATCATGTAATTGTATTTCATTTAGACTAGATGACATTCAAGATTATTGGTTAGCAGATGCCCAAATAGAATTAATTAATTTATTTGCAGAAAAGAATATTCCACTTACAGTGGGAGTTATAGGAAGTCTTATTGGATCAGATGAAAGAATAGTTTCAATTTTAAAAGATAATTTAGAAAAAGATAACATAGAAATTGCAAATCATAGTTGGAATAATGATGTATTGCCTAGTGTTGATGAAAACGTACAGGAACAATACATAACAGAAACAAACGAAAGAATTCTAGAATTATTTGATGTAACTCCAACATCATTCATACCTCCAGAAAATAAGTATGATGAAAATACTGTAAATGTTTTACAGAGAAATGGATTCACGCATTTAATTGCACATATTGATGAAAATACTGAAACAAACATCAAAAATGATTCGTTTTATACGATTCCAGCTATTACTGAAACAGGAATATTATTAGATGATATTCAATGGCAAATACAAGAAAAGGGTTACATAAAAGAGAAAATTATTCAGAGTGTAGAACAAAAAGGATATGTAATAATAATGATGCATCCTCAAGAATTTTCATTAAATGCCCAAGGGGATTACGATGTCCCTAATCAAGAATATTTATCTGAGCTAAGTTTGCTATTAGATGAAATAACCCAACTTGACGCTAAAATAGTCAAAATTAGTGAGGTCATGCCTTTTGATGAATCAAGTGAGGAAGTTCCTAAAATTCAAGATGACATTCCTGAAATTCAAGATGACATTCCTGAAATTCAAGATGACATTCCTGAAATTGACTCGTGTAATTGTATAGCATTTAGGTTAAATGATGTTCAAGATTATTGGTTAAACGATGTCCAAATTAAGATAATGGAGACATTCATTGAAAATGACACCCCATTAACAATTGGAATTATTGCAAATGCATTTGGCAATGATCAAAAAATTACAGAGTTTGTTAACCAAAATAAAGAAAACCATATGGAAATTGCAACTAGAGGAATGGGATTAACATCATTTACCAATTATGAGAAGGAAGAGCAAAATGATAATCTCAAAGAATCTCTTGATCTAATCGAATTCAGTATTAACGAAAGAGCGAAAGTGTTCATACCTCCAGGCAATAAATTTAATGCAGACACATTGGAGATTTTAGAAAAAAATAATATCACACATATTAGTTCTAGTTTAGTCAATGGGGATTCACCACCATTTCAATTCAAAAATGAAAAAGTTTATAGATTTCCTCAGATAACTTCTACTGGAGAATATAATCCATCAAAAAATATCTTTGAGAGAATATCAAATCAACAGATAATATCAGAAGTAATTCAAAGCATTAGTGATTATGGTTTTTCAGTAATTTCTATTAATTACCAAGAATTTTCAATATTAAAAAATTCAACATATGTGAATTCAGTTAATGAAGAACAAATTAATGAACTAAAGAACCTAATTAATGAACTAAATGAAAAAGGATACAAAATAGTTCCAGTTGGAAAAATAAACTCAAATTTGATAATAATAGTTCCAGAATGGATTAAAAACAATGCTGGATGGTGGGCAGATGGTACAATAGATGATAAAGCATTTGTTGATGGGATTGAATATTTAGTTCAAGAAAATATCATTAATGTTTCAGGAGAATCTCAGGAAGTATCTAATGAAGAGAAAATACCATTATGGCTTAAAAGCAATGCTGGATGGTGGGCAAGTGGAGAAATAGATAACAAAGCATTTGTTGATGGGATTGAATATTTAGTTAAAAATGGAATTATTATACACTAACAACTTTGTAATTTGCGCTTGAATTCCATCTAGCATCTTCTAGTTTGAATCTATTTTCACATTTCAAGCAAATATAGTTAGTTGCAATTTCTGGAAAAAATTGTTGGCAATTGTTACAAGTATAATGATTTTGCATGACTCTATAATCAACACCTAATGCTTTTATTTCCTTTTTACAATTAGGACACACATCATTTTCATATGTACTTTCTTCAGTAATATTTCCACAGTCATAATGTTCAATCAATTTACCCAATTTGAAATCAGAACTTTTACAGTTAGGACAATAAAATATTTGTGAAGTTCTCACTGAATTACATTGATTACAAGCAATTTCTTTTTTATCATCTATTTGAATTATTTTTCTTTCTTTTTTTAGTTTTTCTAAATAAGATAAAATAAAATCATCAGAATATCCAAGAATATTTGTAATTTTATCCAAACTAATTTGATTTGTAGATGCTAAAATAAAATCAATATGTTCAGAAGCTTTTTCTTCAGAACTTTTGACAGCATCTGATAGTTTTTTTTCCTGCTCAGATTCTTTGTTAAAGAAAGATTTCTCTTCTTCTAAAATTGCAATAATTTTTTCAATCTCATTAAAACGAAGGGGTTTTTGAATATAATGATATGCACCTAATCCAATCACTTCTTTTATTTTTTCATCCTCTTTGCTGTTTGCAGTTTCAATAATAATTTTTGTGTAAGGTTTTATTGTTAAAATTTGAGACATAACAGAAAATGCAGTAGTGTCAGGAAGATTATAATCTAAAAATATCAAAGGAGTAGACTGTGTTTCAACGAGTACGTTGAAAAGAGATACTCCCTCTTGTCCAGTAGTGGTAGTATGAACATCATCATATCCCAATTTTTTCATGAATTCAGATAATAGCATACCAACTGCAGGACTATCTTCAATGATCAAAACGGGGCCTTTAGAACTCATTACTAACTCTAGTTTATTATAAAATAATGAGTGTTTATAAAATATCGAGCATGTGTGATATACAAGCATGAATTTTAGCATGATCTTAGCAATCCTAACACTTTCAACTATTGGATTTTTTACAATGAACTATGCCACAGCACAGGTAGACCATCTAACAGACATAGGATTTTTACAAACAGGTGAGATCAATACAACTGAAAACCAATTTCATATCAGTAATGATTTAACAATTAGGGAATTTTTTAATGGAAATATTATTCGTGTTTCAGGACAAACAATTGAGGGATTTCCATATATCACATATTCAAAAATTTTAGATGATCAAATTGACACACGCGGTATGATTTTCATTAATGGTGAATTTGTTAATTTAACATGGATAGAAAAAGATGTTGAATCGAATGAAAGTGTTGATGAAAAACAAGATGATCTAGCAATATTGGTTCAATATACACAAAGAGTTTTTTCAAAACATGTAATTCAAATAGATATTAAAATTTTTGATGAAGAACAAAATAAATTAAATAATTTTTATCAAAATGATGGATACGTTTCAAACACAAATATCGAAGTAATGATATTGGATGAAGAAGGTCAAGAATATTACTCCACTACAGGTACTGCCGATGAAGGGTTTTACAAATTCGAATATTTGATTCCTGACCAATCAAAAAGAGAAACATTAACTGCTACAATAAATGCAGAGAATGAATATTCAAAATCATCAAAAATTTTACAAATATTTAGTTTAGGTAATGAACCAACAGACAACTAGTAGTCCAAAAGACTAAATGTATTAAAAAAAATTATCAATCATTGATTCATGGCCCATCCCTTGCAATAGGTGCTGTAATTGCATCAGTGACAATTATTGTGTCATTTGTAGGGTTTGAAGGAATCTCAAATGAATCAGAACTCGTAATAGAGCCAACTCCAGCGATTCAAGAATCAGGACCGCCAAATATTACAATGAAGACATTTTTAGATAATGGCTCACCAATACTTGGAGATCCCAATGCAAGAGTTACTTTGGTAGAATTTGGAGATTATCAATGTCATTTTTGTAATGTTTTCTTTCATTCAACTGAAGAAGATATTTTGAAAAATTATGTAGAAACTGGAAAAGTAAAGATGATCTTTAAAGATTACAACATTATTGGTCCTGATTCTGTAAATGCCTCTCATGGAGCTCATTGTGCAAATGAACAAGAGTTGTTTTGGGAATACCACGATATTTTGTATTCAAACTGGACTGGGGAAAATAATGGGTGGGCATCTTCAGAAAATCTGCTAAGATTTGCAGGAGAAGCAGAATTAGATGTGGATAAATGGTCTGAATGTATGATTAATGGGGTATATTCACAAACAATTCTTGCAAGTAATGAAGATGCAAAAGCACTTGAATTAACAGGGACCCCAGCATTTTTTGTTATTGGTCCTGATGGTAAAAGTACACGAATTTTTGGTGCACAACCATTTGAGGTGTTTGAAAAAATTTTTGAAACAGAATTAAAAAAATAAGCGATCAAATAACAAAAAAAAGAACAAAAATTACTAAAACCTCCTTCCTAGTTAGTTAGAATTCACACAATATCCTTAAATGTCCATAATCGGAGGCAAGCTTATGACAGCTGGAATAGACGATATTGCAATATACATTCCCAAATTATATCTTGATGCAGTTGATTTTGCAGAAGCTAGAGGTTTAGACCCTGTAAAATTACAAAAAGGTTTGGGGGTTTCACAAATGTCAATCGTTGATGCAAATCAAGATCCAGCATGTCTTGCAGCAAATGCATGTTTGAAAATTATGCAAAAAAATAAACTATCTCCAGAAGATATTGGAAGATTATACGTTTCAACAGAATCTGCGTTTGATGAATCAAAGGCAATGAACTCTTACGTTATTGGAATGCTAGAACAAGTTTACGGTCAAGGTGCATTTGAGCATTGTGGAGGTGTTGAGACCAAATTTGCTTGTGTTAGTGGCTCATATGCTCTTTATGACAATGCAAATTGGATTAGAGCTGATGAAGCAGATGGAAAGGCAGCACTTGTAGTAGTTTCAGATATTGCAAAATACGATATGGGGTCAAGTGGAGAAATGACACAAGGTGCAGGGGCAGTGGTAATGCTTCTAAATGATAAACCTAGATTATTGGCATTTGATCCTAAAGTTACATCTACATCAATTAAAGATGAATATGATTTTTACAGACCTTTTGGAAAAGAGACACCTATTGTTCATGGTCAATATTCCAATTTACTTTACATGATTCAAGTTAGAAAAGCATTAGAAGCCTACAAGAAAAAAGTAATCGCTACAAATCTAATTACCATTGAACCTGGTGAAACGATCCTAGATCATATGGATTACATCCATATGCACTTACCATATAGTAACATGGGCAAAAAAGCATTAGCATATTTGGTCAGACATGAATGGCGCCAACTCCCACGATGGAAGAGAATTTTACAAGAAGTAGGGATTGAAGAACCGGTACCAAAGGATCCACGTGGAACCATTGAATCAGTATTAGGAGATGAAGAATTTATGGCAAAAGATCATGAATTTACCAAATTATTTTCAAAAACTCCCGAATTTCAAGAAGTATACGAATCAAAACTTGCAAGTTCCCTGATTGGATCCAGTATGATTGGAAATTTGTATACTGCATCACTATACTTGGGATTTAGAAGTAGTATTGAATATGAATATCAAAAAGGAATTGATTTGAATGGAAAACGAGTTGGGTTTGGATCATATGGTAGTGGAAGTAGTGCAATGGTATTCAGTGGAGTTATTCAACCAGAATATGTTGAGATTGTAAAGACCATGAACTTAGAAGCAGAAATTGGTGATAGAAGAAAACTAACTTGGGACGAATATGAACAATTACATGAAAATAAATTATCTCCTGAGGAATCAATGGTGCATTCAAAGAAAGAGTTTGTTCTAGTAAATGTAACAACTGAAAAAGAGACTAGAGGTGAAAGACGATATGTCTTTAATGAATAAATTAGATAAAAGAAATTCGCCTGAATTGAGATAAGAATAAAAAGAGTTTAGAATCTAAAAAAAAATAAAAAAGAATATTTGAAAATAATTAAGTTTAAAATTAATCAAACGAAACTAATCTAAATCTTCTAATTTCTGTGTTTTGGTAAACATTCTTTGCAATATACTGGTCTGCCTTCTTTTGGTTCAAATGGAACCTCAGAATCTTTTCCGCAGTCAGCACAAACGCATTTGTACATTTTTCTGTCTTCTGACATAACTCACATGAATTTCTGTCCTATAATAACAAGCGTATTGAGGTTTATAGGTACACAGCAGGATGAGAATATTCTCTTGGAGATAAGTAAGTAATGTCAATACGCTGTAAAGTTTGCAATACGGTTAAGAAAAGCACTGATCAAGAAGATTCTAATACCAATTGGAAATGTTCAATTTGTGATAATTTACTTGATGCTAACGGCAATGTCATTACAACAGAATAATTATGATTAAGAAAAAATGTGATAGGTGTGGAGCCATTTTAGGTACTGAAAGCAAGAAAACTAAACAACGGTTTTGCGGTAATTGTAAAAGGAAATTTCAATTACATTAAAAAATAATGCAAGAAGAATCAAATCCAGTCAAGGATTATCTATTTGAGTATATCAATAACTCAAAATCAATTCCGCAATTAATTTCTGAAAAAAAGTTTGATAAAATAATTAATGAAATCACAGAGAATTGTTTTGAGAAGATTCTCGGAATGGGAGAAAAAGATGAAGTGATAGGGGTTTTAGCAACTGGAATCTTACATTATCTTCTAACAAATGCACTAATTACTAGCCAAAGAAAGGTAGAATATCAAGGAACAGAACTAGATATTGTAGTTCCAAATACTAAAACTCTGGATATTGATCAAAAAAAGACATTGCTGATTTGTATTCCAAAATCATCAGATGTCAAAGTTATTGATGATAAAATATCTCAATTAGAGAAAATTCAAACTGTAAAAGAGAATATCTGGCTAGTTTTATCTGAAAATATTCCAACTGAAAAAAAATCCTTTGTTTTATCTAAAGAAAACAATTCATTTGCAAAAATTATCTTTGAAATTGCTCAATTTAGCAATGTACACGGCACTAGTAAATTTAAAATTTTACGAGTATAAACAAAAAGAGAACAGATATCAAAAATACATACAGAAGATACTTCTAATCTCGCGTTATTTTATCAAACACACAAGTAGCTGTAAGATCACCTGTAACATTTACCATAGTTCTAATCATGTCCAAAATTCTATCTACAGAAATTAATAATAAAATTCCAACTGGAGGAATGCCAACCGTTATGAGTATTGTAGACAAGACAATTACACCAGCTCCAGGTACAGCAGGAGTTCCAATAGAAGCTAAAAGGGAGGTTATGATTATTACTAATATGGATATCATACTCAATTCAATTGCAAAGAGCTGTGCCAAAAAGAAGACAGCTATTACCTGATACAAGGCAGTACCATCCATATTCACAGTAGTTCCAAGTGGAATTACAAATTTTGAAACTTTTGGATCTACCTTAAGATCCTCTTCTGCAGTCTTTAATGTCACGGGCATTGTTGCCATTGAACTGGCTGTTGAAAAAGCCAAAGTTTGTGGATTACGGAATTTTAAAAATGTAGAAGATATCGGTCTTTTTGCTACAAACTTTAAGATCAATGTGTATACTAGCAACATAATTCCAAGACCCAAAACTACGGTTCCCATGTATACTCCAAGGCCAGCCATTGTTCCTATTCCAACTTTGGCAACCATACCGACTATCAAACCAAAAACTGCAAACGGTACAATCTTCATGGAAATAAGTAGAATATGTAATGTAATTCTTTGAATTGATTCTAGTACATCTAGTAAAGGTTTGACTGATTCTTTTGGAAGAACCGCCATTGACAGACCAACAATGAGTGCCATTATCAAAATACTGAACATCTGTCCTTCAAGATAAGAAGCAATTGGATTTCTTGGAATAATGTCTGATACCACATTTGGGATATCATCTAACGTGAAGGCATCTGTGACTTTCAAATCATCTTCAGAAAGATCATGTGTTTCTTGGAGTGCAGTAAGGTCTAAAATACTTCCTGGAGCTATAATTGATGCCAGGGATACTGCTACAAGTATTGCAATTGTTGTAGTAATTACAAAATAAATGCCAATACCAAGTCCTAGAGTTTTAAGTTTATCTTGTCCTCCTAAATTAGTAATAGCTACTACAATTGATGTAAAAATTAACGGGACAATAATCATCATAATTATACTCAAAAATATGTTGGCTGGAATTTTGAGATACGATGATAAAGAATCTAAAGTATCATCATCTAGGTCAACACCACCATCACCTAAAATCAATCCTACTCCTAGTCCAACGAGCAAAGAGACTATAACTTGAAGCCACAAGTTTTTGAAAATATAATTTTTTAATGTCATCTCATTCACTTTAAAATTAATTTCATGTCAAGATTTTTCTTAAAAATTTTGTACATGGAGGAGTCACTCATGTCTTCAATAAAAGGAATTGAGCCTAAAATAGGCACCCCAGTCAAATTCTTCAAATCACGGGTAAGTTCTTTTATTTTGTATCCATCTGAATCAAAATTGTTTATGATAATTCCTTTAATTGGAATTTTATATTTTTGACACATATTTACTGTCATTATAGTATGATTAACGGTTCCAACTTTACTTCTTGTTACAATTACTGTGGGAATTTTCATTTCTTTAATTAAATTTGTAACGTAATAGTCTTTGAGAATTGGAGTCATAACGCCTCCCATTCCTTCCACTAGTAACATATCATGAAGTTTTGTTAATTTTTTAAAACTAGATAAAATTGTGGAAACTTTAGGTTTTATTTTTAGATTCTTCCATGCAGTATAGGGCGATGCAGGAATTGGAAAAAATTGGGGATTTACTAACTTTTCAGGATCACATGCATGGACTGCACGAGATAATATTACAATATCTTCTGATTTGTAACCTTTTTTCTGAGCAGTTCCTGCTGCAAACGGTTTCATCACCCCAACATCAATTCCCATTTTTCGAAGAGTAATACCAAGTCCTGCAGTGATGTATGTTTTCCCAACATCAGTATCAGTTCCCGTAATAAAGAGAGATTTCAATAAAGTAGATTCAGAATGATTCATTGATTAATTCATCGGTTAATTATTAAGATCTCAAGGTATACAAAATCAGTTGAAAAGTTCTGTTTGGCACCCAAACACTCAGATGAGAGAATGGACTTCCTTTGATAAAATTATCAAAGGTAAAGGCATGTGGTTAATTGATTCTAAAGGTAACAAAATACTTGATGGGGTAGCATCAATGTGGTGTAATGTTTGGGGGCATTCTAATCCCGAATTAGTAAAAGCCATTACAAATCAAAGCAAAAAACTACAGCATTCTCCCTTGTTTAATCTCACAAATGAGCCTGCAGAAAATCTTGCAGACAGTCTTGTAAAAATTTCTCCTGGAATGCATAAGGTGTTCTATTCAGATAATGGTTCATCGGCAATGGAGATTGCCATAAAATTAGCATTACAGTATTGGAACAATATAGGACAAAAAAAGAAGACCGAGATTGCTACACTGAAAAATGGATACCATGGAGATACATTTGGTGCAATGTCGGTAGGATATGTCCCTGAATTTTTTGGTAAATTTAAAAAACAATTATTCTCAACAATACAATTTTCAGTTCCAAACAAATACAGAGTGCCAAAAGGATATACATTTTCTGACTATCAGAATCTGTGTTTAGATAATATTGAAAAGAAATTATCTAAAAATAACAATATTGCAGCTTTTGTTATGGAAAGCGGGGCACAGGTGGCAGGAGGAGTAATGATTTATCCAAAAGGATTTCAGAAAAAGATCAGTCAGATTTGTAAAAAATATGATGTGTTATTTGTCTTAGATGAGATTGCAACAGGGTTTGGAAGACTAGGATCTATGATACAATACCAAGAACAAAAAAGTATTCCAGATATTGTTGCATATGGAAAAATGCTAACAGGAGGGTATCTAACTATGGCTGCAACATTAACAAATAAGAAAATTTATGATTCGTATTTAGGAGAATTTAATGATTGGAAGCATCTCTTTCATGGTCATACCTATACAGGAAATCCTATTGCAGCAGCTGTTGCAAATGAAAATCTCAAAATGTATAAAAAATATAATTTGATTAAAAAGATTCAAAAAACATCAAAAGTCTTTGAGAAATTCTATCAAGAGATTTCTGAAATTGACATTGTAGGGGATGTTAGACACAAAGGAATGCTTATGGGAATAGAACTAGTGTCAAATAAGAAGAAAAAGACGCCTATTAATCCCAAAAGATCAATCAATAAAATATTTTTTGAGATTGGTAAAAAGAATGGAATCTATCTAAGAACTCTCGGAAATATCGTAATGCTTGTTCCACCCTTAGCAATCTCAGAAAAAGAACTAGAATTGCTTCTAAATAGAACAATTAAGACAATTCAGGCTGCAAGATCAAGGGTTCTTTGATTGTTAACCCCCCATAGCCTTCAAGGTTAACCTTTCCACTAATGTTATTAATGTAAAATTGTTGAAAGACATTATGAGTACTCTAGAATTTATCAAAGAGTGTCAAGAAAAAGTATTTTCCGGAATTGGTATTTCAACAAACGATGCTAACAAATTATTTAATATGCCAGATGAAAATCTTAAAGATTTAGCAAGATGTGCTAATGAAATTACTCGAGATTTTAATGGTAAAAAAGTAGATGTAGAGCAATTAAACAATATTAAAAAAAATGCTTGTAGTGAAGACTGTAGTTTTTGTGGACAATCTGCATTTTTTGATACAGGAATTGAAACATACCAATTACCAGCACCTGAAGAAGTAGTTAGTAAAGCACAAAAAGCAAAAGATGAGGGAGCAGAGTCTTATTGTCTTGTAGCTGCGTGGAGAGAACCATCACCAAAAGATTTTGATAAAGTTTGTAAGATTATAATTGAAATCAATAATAAAGTTGGAATAAGTGTTGAATGTAGTTTAGGTTTTCTAACACAAGAACAAGCAAGAAAACTAAAAGAACTCAAAGTAAAAAGATACAACCATAATTTAGAAACTGCAAAATCAAAATTTTCTGAAATTTGTACCACTCACACATATGAAGATAGACTAAAGACATTAGGAATTGCAAGAGATGCCGGATTAGAGCTTTGTACAGGGGGAATTATAGGATTAGGAGAAACAAGAGATCAAAGATTAGAGTTAACATTAGAATTAGCAAGATTGTTTCCTGAAGAAGTAACAATTAACATGTTAGTTCCAATGCCAGGAACTCCACTTGAATTACAAATAGAACTACCTAATTCTGAGATTATCAGAATGTTTTCAGTTATTCGATTTCTATTACCTGAATCTGTCATCAAAATTTCCGGAGGAAGAGAGACAAATCTTGATGATTCAGGTGAAGAATTACTTCAGAGTGGAGCAAATGGAATTATCACTGCAGGATACTTGACCATGACTGGAAATGAGGCTAAAAAAGACAGAGAAATGATAGAAAAAATTGGCCTCCAAGCATAAACTAAACTTTATTGATTCTGAACTAGGCAGAATTAAGCAAAACAACCTCTATAGAAAATTACAATATGGTAAAGCAAATGGCGCCCACATCACAATTAAGGGTAAAAAACTTCTGAATTTATGTTCAAATGATTACCTTGGAATTCCAACAACGAAGATACAGTTCAAACAACTTCAGTCAAGCTCAAGACTTGTTTCTGGAAATGATGAATCATATAAAAAATTGGAAGCCAGTCTTGCAAAACATAAATCAAAACAAAACAGTTTGATTTATCCAACAGGATACATGGCAAATCTTGGAGTAATTTCCTCAATTGCAAAAAAAGGCGATTTGATTCTCAGTGATGAGTTAAACCACGCAAGTATTATTGAATCATGTAAATTATCGGATGCCAAAGTTTCAATTTACAAACATAATGATATGCAAGATTTGGAGAAAAAAGTAAAACAAAAAGGAAAAAACAAGTTTGTGATCACTGAAGGAATATTTAGTATGGATGGAGACTTTCCACATCTAAAACAAATTATAGAAATTTCAGAAAAAGCTAAAGCAATCACAATAATTGATGATGCACATGGTGATTTTGTTGTTGGAAGAGATGGAAAAGGGACTCCTGATCATTTTAAGGTAGCCAAAAAAATTGATTTGTATATCAGTAGTCTAAGTAAAGGTTTAGGATCATTTGGAGGGTATGTTGCATCACAAAACAATGTAATTGATTTATGTATTAACAAATCAAAATCATTTATCTATACATCTGCACTTCCTTCATTTTTAATTGAACATTCCTTGAAAAGATTTGAATCAAACAGAGAAAAACAAAAGAAAAAACTAGAGAAAAATACTAAGCAACTCTCAAAGGGCCTATCACAGATTGGATATGATGTAAATTCTGCAACTCACATCATACCAATAATTATTGGAGATGAAAAAATAGCAATGAATTTTGGAAAATTCTTGTTTAGTAATGGAGTATTTGCCCAACCAATCAGATACCCTACTGTTCCAAAAAATCAGGCAAGATTGAGAATTTCAGTTACAGCATGGCTATCAAACAGAGATATTGAAAAAACACTTGAAATCTTTGAAAAAGGATACCTAAAATTCAGATAATTATCGCATAGCGTCAAAGCCGTAAAAGGCAGGTGAGCCAATAAGTACTGCAATTGTAATGATTACTCCTAAAGCAACACCCACAATTATGAAACGCTTGTTCATGCCAAATATCCTCTCAACCCAGTTAAAAACGGATTGTACATGTATTGGGTAGGAATCTGGAAGAACGCTTTAAAGGAAAAATTATGATTTTAACGCATGGCAGATCCTACAATATTCGTAGCACTACTTGCTGGACTAGGTTCGTTTATTGCCCCCTGTATTCTTCCAATGATTCCAGCTTTTCTTGCCTACATATCTGGGACCACAGTTACTGAACTTGGTTCTAAAAGTGGATCTGTCCTATCTATTAATCGATTAAACATTGTATTAAATACAGTATTTTTTGTCTTGGGTTTTTCAGTAGTATTTTCTACTCTAGGTGTTTTGATTAACAGTGTTCTTTCTAATGCAGCTGGTGAGTTTACAGAAAGCCTCAATTTAGTAGGAGGTACAATTATTATTGCATTTGGAATCTTTATGTTGTTATCTACAAAAATCCGTTCATTAAATATAGAGAAAAAGTTCTTCCCTAAAAGTTCAAAATCAAGTTACCCAATGTCATTTGTATTTGGTTTAGCCTTTGCAGTAGGATGGACTCCATGTGTAGGTCCAATACTTGGAACAATACTAACATTAGCAGCTACTACCCCATCTCTGTCATTTAGCTTATTACTTGCATATTCGTTAGGTTTAGGAATTCCGTTCATCTTAATGGGTGTCTTTTTCTCAAGAGCTACAAGACTCATTCGTTCAATGACTAAACATCTCAAATACTATAATGTAATTTTAGGAGCATTCATAATTATTTTAGGAATTCTAGTATTTACAAATCAACTTGCATATATTGCAAATTTTCCACTTCTTAATGAATTGGTGCTACTAGGGTGATTAAATGAAATCAGAAATGAAAACAGCATTAATCTTAGGAATTGTGATTGCCACAGGATTAGGCATGATGAGCGTAGTTTTTTCATCACTTGATCAAGAAGCTCAATCAACAGTTACATCATCAGATACGAATTCCCTCACAAAAATTGATAAATCTGGATTCAAAATGGCTCCAGATTTAGTAGGAATTGCCCATTATCTGAATACTACACCTGAGGGATTAAGCAAAGAGATGGAAGATAAAGTGATACTTTATGATATTTGGACATACAGTTGCATTAATTGTATTAGAACACTACCATACATCACTGCATGGGATGACAAATATGCAGACCAAGGATTGTTAATTATTGGAATTCATTCACCTGAATTTGAATTTGAAAAAGATCCGGATAATGTAAAGATGGCAATAGCAAAACATGGAATTGTTTATCCCGTTGTTTTAGATAATGACATGGAAACTTGGAAAGCATTTGAGAACAGATACTGGCCAAGAAAATACATTGCAGACCATGAAGGGTATTTGAGATATGATCATATTGGAGAAGGAGGATACCAAGAAACTGAAAAAATTATTCAAAGACTTTTAGATGAAAGATCTACAGCACTTGGAATTCAGATGGCATCAGCTGCATCACTTGTAGATATTGAAGAATTTGAGCATTCAATGTTTAGAACACCTGAATTGTATTTTGGTTATAACTTTGCACAAAACAGAAATCAGTTGGGAAGTGATGAGGGATTCCAACCAGAAAAAATAGTATCCTACTCAGAACCAGATAACATAGATTTGCATAAATTCTATCTAACAGGAGATTGGAAGAATTATGGAGATGGCATGGAATTAGTTTCAGAAACTGGCAGTATCAAATTACTCTACAATGCAAAAGAAGTAAACATTGTAACAGAAAATGATGCAGAGTTAGAGATATTTCTTGATGGGGAAGCACTTCCTGCAAAGTATTCAGGAAATGACATCACATTAGGAAATAATCTGACAGTATCAGAACCAGACCTATACAATATTGTTAACAGTGAAAATAGTGCATCACATTTAATGGAAATTCAAATCAACGGTAAAGGCTTTCAGATATTCACATTTACCTTTGGATAGTGTAACCATTCTATCTTGTCACTCCAGTGACACTATCTGTGGTGACAAATCTGTTTATAACAAAAATTTGGAGCCATATTAGGGAAATCAATACATGTTAAGCAACTCTTGGGGAAAAACAGAAGGAGAAAGTATATCTCAAAAAGTAATGAGTAAAGTAAAGCCGGATGAACCACTAAAAAACAAGATTGACTTTGCACAAAAAAAATTAGAACTTCAAATTTTAAAATTATCAGGAATTAATGAAAAATTACAGAAAAAACATGATATGATCTTTGAGAAGATTGTAAATGCCCAACGAAATAACAAAACGGGGTATGCCCACGCATATGCAGGAGAATTAACCCAGGTTAGAAAAATGAAAAACATGGTAGGTGGGGCAAAATTATCTATGGAACAAATCAAACTTAGACTAGACACAGTATCAGAGTTAGGAGATGTAGTAGTAACACTTAGTCCATGTATGTCAATCATCAAAGGATTAAGTCCATCATTAAGAGGGATTATGCCAGATGCAAATGCATCCATGCAAGATTTGTCACAAGTACTTGGAGATGTAATGGCAGGATCATCAGTAGCAATGGGTGATAGTATGAGTGTAGGTACTGAAACAAATGCAGATACCTTGGCAATTCTAGAAGAAGCACACAGTGTGATTGCAGGACAGGCCAAATCAACAATTCCAGAAGTTCCAGATAGTCTCAAACACCAAATAGTTGAGAAAAAATCAGATATCCTACTTTAGAATTTTCATTCTAAATTGTTGAAATAAAATTATAGAATCATTACTTCCTTTATAGAGTACAATTAATGTTCCAGACATAATGAATAAAATCGCAACAGGGATTTTAACCATAATTGTTCTTAGTAGCATGCCAATGGTTTTTGCAGATTCTGATAGAGACACAAAATTAGAATTTGCAGGTACATTGGAAGAAACACTAGGACATTTTTGGGCATTAGAGATGAACCTTGATGAGAACAATGCGGAATTGGCAATAGTTCATGCAACACATCCAATTTCTGAATTGTATGAGACAATGAGTGGGCATCTTGAAGCAAACCCAGACTTTGATCAAAAACTCAAACAAACATTGTTAGAGTTAAGAGAAAAGGCAAGTACGGATGTAAATCGAGAAGAAGCTCAATTAGTAATTGATGATGCAAAAAAGATCATTCAAGAAGCACGAGAAATTGTAGTTGGTCATGAATTAAGTAATGAACCAGAATTTAACATGCAATTGATCAATGGTCTTTTAGAAACATCAAAAGTGGAATACAAAGAAGCAATTGAAGATGGATTAATTGTAGAGATAGCAGAATTCCAAGACGGATCTGCATTTGTTTGGCAATCTCAACAAATCTTCAAGAGTATTGAAACAGACATTGACCCAATTGATTCAGAACGAATCAATGAGTATTTTGAACTAGTATGGTCTGATTTTGAGAGTAGAGTAAATCCTGAAGATGTAACAAACTCCATAGATGCAGTAATTTATGAATTCGAAGAATTATCTGGAATTCAATCAACTGTATCAGATCATGAAGAAGAAGTCTTTGGAATATTACCACCTTTAAAACAACTCAAAGAAGGTGTTGAGCCAAAAGATGTTCAATGTAAATCTACAATGAAATTAGTTTTCAACCAATCTGGAGATCCAGCTTGTGTGTATGTCTCAAGTGTTCAAAAACTAATTAATTTTGGGTGGACCCAATAATTTTTTTTATTTTTAACAAGAAGAAATCATTAGCAATGCTAATTAACAAACACAAATTGAATTCATCATGCCGGCAAGTGGACCAGTAAGTTTAACACGACAAACAATTTTTTGTTTCATTCCAATTTTAAACTGGTATGCAGCATATAACATCAAAAAATTCAGAAAATATCTGCTAATTGTAATTATTGTAGAATTATCATTAGCTGGACTCCACACCGCTTTGATACCTGAATATGATTTAGATAGAATGTTCATAGGAGATGAGCAAACTGCAGGAAATTTAGATGTTAATTGGGGGGAAATGATGCTACGTACAGATCATCAACTTGGTTTACCATTATTTTTACTGGTGATAACAGTAGAACTTTCGGTATCGGTATACTTTATTCGTAGATGGACTAACCAGTGGAATCTGCAGTTTACTTAGATTTCTTTTTACTTTTCTGAATTAAAATTTTCTTTATTCTAGAAATTGTAGGGTAACTATACCTACGTCTACGATAATTTGCAATCATCATTTTCCAGTTCTTTAATCTCCATTGAGCTTGCTCAGTAGTAACAGAGTGTACCTCTTTTTGAACAATACTTTTTCTTCCAACCTTTAGGGTTCCAGCATCTTTTGCAGACCAACGATTCTTTGCAAATTTCAGCCCTGTTAGGATTTCAGATACAGGCATTTCTTTGAAATATTCTTTAAGCTTTTTTAGTTCTGCATCTGTAGGTTTTTTTGAAATGGGTAACTCCACAGTAGGTTTTACCATGAAATTTCTATTAGTACGACCTTATTAAAAAATTTCAGATTAGTTTTTTACTAACAGTTTAAAGGAATGTTAGAATTTTTGCACAAAGTCATGTACATTCCTAATCCAAGAATAGCTGTTGCAAATGCCAATAATGGGATCAAAAGAAAAATCTTAGTTTTAAGACCCATAACAAAAATTGTGCTATTACCTATAAAATTGTCACAGTTTTAGTCTACTGTTATAGTAAAGGTACCTTTAGTTTTTGGATTCTGTAATAGAGTAACCATCTCTCTAGGTAACAAATCTGATGCCTTGTCACATTTAACAGCCAAAGTTCGAGGACATATGAAATCACTTTTTCTAATAACAATGTCTTCTGAATGAGTAAGGATTAGTTCAGGATGACCTTTTCCCTCTAAGACGAATTCATGTTCCCCTACACGAATTGAAAAAGCAACTTTGGTATTGGGAATTTTTAGTTTATCTTTTAGTTCTTGAGGTAAATCCGCGCAGCCGGATGTTGCATTAATTCCAACTATACAATCACCTTGAGGTGTCAAATGAGACTCTTTTGTAATCTCGATAGTTTTTTGGTGGTTTGATCTAATATTTTCATTTCCAGAAAATTGAATCTCAAATTTCATGAATTCAACAAGAATCAGTTTCAAATTAAGCTTGTTTCTTAGGCTCCGATCACAGTGCCTATATTTTCCAATTTTGGGCATGGTTTAAATTGTATATTCTAAGCAATGGAATCAAATGCTTCCTGCACAACAAGGTTACGATAGAGCAATCACAGTATTTTCACCAGACGGTAGACTTTACCAAGTAGAGTATGCCATTGAGACAGTTAGAAGAGGAACAATTGCAGTTGGTGTAAAATGTAATGATGGAATAGTCATTGCAGTTGAAGAAAAACCAAGAAAATTACAGATTTCTGAAACAGCACAAAAGATTTTCCAAGTTGATGATCATGTTGGAGTTGCAGCAGCAGGGTATATTCCAGATGCAAGAAGTCAAGTAGATAATGCAAGATTCTTTTCTCAAAGTAACAAAATGATTTATGATGAACCAGTTGAAGTTGAAACTATTGCAAAACATTTAGCTGATCAATCTCAACAATATACACAATATGCTGGTGTGAGACCTTTTGGTGTCGCACTTATTCTAGGTGGAGTAGTTAACAAAGCACCACAGTTGTATCTAACTGATCCGAGTGGAACATACATCTCTTATGATGCAATTGCAATTGGTGCAGGTTCTGAGCAAGTAACTGACTTTTTAGAAAAAACTTACAAAAGTGATCTTTCAATAGATGATGCTTCAGCATTAGCTGCTGCAGGAATTTATCTATCAAGTGAAGATAAAGAAGGAACAAGTCACATCAGAATGGCACATATTAAAACAGAAACAGGTTTGTATGAACTAATATCTGATGAACAGATTACAAATTATGCAAAATCTGCCAAAGAAAAATATCCACACGAACAAAAATAATTACTTTTAACAGCTTGTGAGATTAAATTACATTGAAATTATCAGTAGCCATTCCTGAATCATCACTATCTGATGAATCACTCAAAATAGATAAGACTAGAAAAATATCAGTTTTAGCAAGAGCTTGTGCTATTTTCAAAATCGATACAATCTATGTCTACCAAGATGCAAGTAGGAAAGAAGATGGAAGTCTGATGGTGATGATTCTAAAATATTTAGAAACGCCGCAATTTTTGAGAAGGAGATTATTTCCTAAAATGAATGATCTAAAATTTGCAGGAGTACTTCAACCACTAAAAATTCCTAGCCATATAACTCCAGCAAATTCAAAAAAGATCAGCAGAGGAGATGTAAGGGAAGGAGTTGTAGTTAGTGTTAAAGGAAAAAGATTTGTAGATGTTGGAATAAATCAACTAATACCATTTTTTGGAAATACCTCAATTGGAAAAAGAGTAACAGTTCAATTCAAAGAAGGCCATCCTAAATTGTCAGTTAAAGAAATCAACAAAAGTGAAGTTCCATCTTACTGGGGATATTCAGTAAAAGAGAGAGCAAATTTGTTTTCACTGATAAATGAATGGAAAGGAAATACCATTATCACGTCTAGAAAAGGAAAAACTGCAACAAAAGAACAGATTTCCAAGTATACAACATCAGATCAACCATTACTGGTAGTATTTGGTTCGCCTGAAAAAGGAGTTCATGAAATACTAGGAGGAAAAATGAAAAATGTGCAAAATGCAAAGTCTCTAAACTTTTTTCCTAATCAAGCTACTGAAACAGTTCGTCTAGAAGAAGCATTGCTTGGAACATTGGCAATCATTAATGCTCAAAGTACATCGTAACATGCCAGAAAGAAAAAATTTCCTACTATTGGCTATCGGGATGGGAGTAATAGGAATTATTATTGGCGCAGTTACTATTTGGAATATGGTATCAGATATGTTAAAGCCATAATCATTTTACGTACAGTTGGTTAACTAGTATTTTTCAAGTGGTTAACGATACCGCACATGGTTTAATAGAGGGCAATCGATGATGCGACTTAACCATGGGAGCTCGAAAACGTCATTCACCACGTAGAGGAAGTCTTGCATATTCACCTAGAATACGTGCTAAAAGCATGGAAGCAAGAATCAGAGCGTGGCCAAAATTAGATTCAGAAGAACCAAGAATTTTAGCTCATTGTGGATTCAAAGCAGGTTGTATCCAAATAGTAAGCATTGATGATCGTGAAAAGACACCAAATGCAGGAAAACAACTTGTCAGTCTTGGAACAGTTCTAGTAACTCCACCAGTGTTGATTTTAGGAGTAAGAGGATATTCAAAAGATCATGACGGATTACATGCAGAATTTGATGTATATGCAGAAGATATTCCAAAATACATTTCAAAGGAAATTACATTAAAAAATAAACAAGAAGGGGCATTAGAAAATGCAGAGAAAGGATTAAAGAAAATTAAAGAAATTTTTGCAATTGTTGCAGTGTCTCCACGTGCAGCTGGATTAGAACAAAAGAAACCATATATTTTTGAAGCTTCAGTTAGCGGCGGAGATATACAAAAACAATTTACTCATGTCAAAGAATTACTTGGGAAAGAAATAAAGATTGATCAAATTTTTGAAACAGGTGCAACTGTTGATGTTGCTGCAATTACTAAAGGCAAAGGATGGCAAGGTGTTCTTAAAAGATGGAATGTAAAAAAGAAACAACATAAATCAAGAAAAACAGTTAGAGAAGTAGGATCACTAGGTCCAATCTCTCCACAAAGCGTCATGTATACTGTTCCAAGAGCAGGACAATTTGGATTCCATCAAAGAATTGAATATGACAAACGAATTATGATTATAGGAAATACAAATGATGAACAAATTAAAATTAATCCAGCTGGAGGATACAAACACTTTGGATTAGTTAAAGGAGATTTTATTGTTCTAAAAGGTTCAGTTCCTGGAACATATAGAAGATTGATTAAACTAAGAAGTCAAATCAGAAACGCTCCAGACAAAGTAACCAAACCAAACATTTTGGAGGTAGTAGTATAATGAAGACTGCAACATACACAACTGCTGGAACAAAAGATGGAGAAGTAGAACTTCCACTAGTATTTTCAACACCATTTAGAAGAGAATTAATTCACAAAGTTTTCACTAATTTAACCTCACACAAATTCCAACCACAAGGAAGACATCCAACTGCGGGTCAAGATGTGGTAGCAGATTCAAATAATCCTCCAACAGGTCAAGGTGTATCTCGTGTGGCTAGAAGTACTGGCGGGGGAGGAGGAAGACAAGGTCAAGGTGCAGAAGTTGCATCAACTAGAGGAGGAAGGCAAGCACATCCACCTAAGGTAGAGAAGGTAATTTACAAAAAAATAAACAAAAAAGAAAAGAAATTAGCATTATGTTCTGCAATTGCTGCAACTGCATCAAAAGATCTTGTAGAATTACGCGGCCATAAAATTGATGGAATTGAATCATTCCCAATTGTAGTGTCAGATGATATTGAATCAGTTTCTAAAACAAGTGAAATGACCAAAGTGTTAGATTCACTAAAGTTATCACAAGATGTTGAGAGATTACAATCAAGAAAACCACGTTCTGGACAATCAAGACTTCGAGGTAGAAGTAAGAAAGTTGGAAAAAGTGTTTTGTTTGTAACAGTAGATACTTCAAACTTAAGAAAAGCAATAGGTGCACTTCCGGGAGTAGAGGCAAGAAATGTCAAAGAACTTAGCGTATTAGACTTGGCACCAGGTTCTGATCCAATTAGATTAACAGTATATTCCAAATCAGCAATAGAAGAAATTGGAAAAATTAAATCAACACATCTAGAGTTAATGGTGAAAGCACAATGAATGTAGATCAAGCAAATAAAATTATTGTCAAGCCATACATTACAGAAAAAACATTTGCAATGGTAGAAACTGAAAGTAAAATTTGTTTTATTGTAGAAAGATCAGCAAGTAAACCCCAAATTGCTGAGGCTGTAAAAACGCTTTACAAAGAAAATGTCACTAATGTTAACACCGCAAGAACAATTTATGGCAAAAAAGCATTTGTTCAGTTTGAAAATACAGAAAAAGCCAGAGATTTGGCAACAAAGATAGGAATGCTATAATATGGACCGTAAAACTCGAAGTACACTAACAGAGGAGAAGAAGATTGGTTAAAGAATTTCTATACAGAGGACTCTCAAAAGAGGAATTAGACAATACGTCTCTAGAGAAATTATTCTTATTATTCAACTCTCGACAAAGAAGATCTCTTACCAGAGGCATCACTGATGGAAAGAGAAAGGTGATTGAAGAGATGAAAGCTGCAAAAGCAGGCAAATTAAAGAATCCTATTAAAACTCACGTAAGGGATTTGATTATCCTACCTTACATGGTAGATGTTACAGTAAATGTTTTCTCAGGAAAAGAATTTCGACCAGTTGTAATCACAACAGAAATGATTGGTCATTATTTGGGAGAATATGTCATAACAAACAAAAAAGTCTCACATGGTGCACCCGGAGTAGGAGCATCAAGATCCAGTCTTTACGTACCATTGAAGTGATTATTATGGGTAGATTCGGTTATGCTTTCCAAAATTATGATGCAACAAAACATGTACGTTCTTCATTAAGAGAAAAAGACATCTCACACAAACATGCACGTGAAGTAGCAGTTGCAGTCAAAGGACTGTCAATTGAAAAAGCACGAGATTACTTACATGCAGTAATTAACAAAGAAAGAGCAGTAGGATTTAGACGATTTAAAAATCAAGTAGGGCATAAAGGAGATCCTGGAATGATGTCAGGACGTTATCCACAAAAAACAGCAAAAGAATTCATCAAAGTTTTAGATAATTTAGAAGCAAATGCAGAATACAAAGGAATGGATTTAGATAGATTAAAAATCATAAACGCAACGACACACAAAGGAGTAGCCATAAAAAGATTTATTCCAAGAGCAATGGGAAGAGCAACTCCAAAGAACGACATATTAACTCACGTAGAATTGGTGGCACAGGAGATTTAGAAATGTCAGCAGTCAAAAATGTAATTAAAGATAACTACAACATGATGCTTCTCAAAGATTATCTAAGAGCAGCAATTAAAGACGCAGGTTTTTCACATGCAGAGATTTCAAAAACTCCAACAGGAACAAGAGTTGCATTACATGTAGTAAGACCTGGAATTGTTATAGGAAGAAAAGGTACTGGAATCAGAGCACTTACTGACAAATTAGCATTAGACTTTGGATTAAAGAACCCACAAATTTCAGTAGTGGAAATTGACAAACCAGAATTAGCACCAAGTGTGATGTGTAATAGGATGGCGTCACACATTGAGCGTGGAACCGCATTTAGAAGAGCAACAATGTGGACATTAAAGCAAGTCATGGAAGGTGGCGCCATGGGCGTTCAAATAACAATTTCAGGTAAACTTAGGGGGGACAGATCAGCGTTTGAAAAACATACTCAAGGAATCTTACCAAGGGCAGGACATCACGCAGAAATTATCGTTGATGAAGATATTGCACACGTAAAAACAGCCATGGGGTTAATTGGAATTAGAATAAGAATTGCAAAGAAAGAAAAACTTATTCCAGAATTTGAAATGAAGGAAGAAAAAACAAAGAAGGTAAAACAAGTGGAAGAGCCAAAAGTAGAAGAGGTAGTTGTCGAAGATGTTAAAGTTGAAGTTATCAAAGCTGAAGGAAGGAAAGATGATGCTAAATCAGAATCAGAAGTAATTGCATCAGACGAAAAGAAAATGGAAGTAATAGAGACACTTGAAGAAGAGGAAGCTAAATTGAAATGACCCGACTTAGTATGAAGACAATTAGGAATTTAAATGAAAAAGATCTTAAAAGTAAGATTCAGGAGACACGAAGTGAACTTAAAAAACTCAGAGTTGATGGAGCTAAAGGTACACTAAGAAAAGAAAGTGGAAAACTAAAACCACTTCGTCATGACATTGCAAGAATGCTAACTAGAATAAGCGAGATGAATAAAGAGAAATGATTACAATAGACAATATTACATCACATGAATTCATTGGATTACACACTGAGGTTACTCAGTCATCAAACCCACAAGTCATAGGATTAAATGGAAGGATTGTAGATGAAACAAAATCAATGTTTAAAATAAACACAGAAAAGGGAATAAAATCAATTGCCAAATCAAAAAATAGTTGGAAGTTTTCAATTGAAAATAAAAACATAGTAATTGATGGATCTAAAATTGTAAAAAGACCATTTGATAGAATAGGAGGAAAAGCATGACTCTAAACATAGGGCTAAAAGTAAAAGAGCCAAAAAGAGAGTGTACAGATAAGAATTGTCCATTCCACGGAAGTCTGTCTGTAAGAGGAAAACTCTTTGATGGAAAGGTAACTGGTAGTAAAGCAAAGCAAACAATTACACTACAAAAAGACTCACCTGTTTACTTTAGTAAATTTAAAAGATATGCAAGAGGTACAAGCACAATTCATGCACATGTTCCAAATTGTATTGATGTAGAAACAGGAAATCATGTGTTGACTGCAGAATGCAGACCAATATCAAAATCAGTATCATATGTAGTAGTAGAGGTTAGATCATAATGGCAAAACAAGCAGGTAAAGGAGTAGAAGAATTCCGCCCATATGTTACAAGAGTAATTCCAGTTGGCGCAAATATTGTATGTGCTGATAACTCTGGCGCAAAAATTTTAGAAATAATTAACGTTCCAAGACATAAAACTAGAGCATCAAGACTCCCTTCAGCAGCAGTAGGAGACTTTTGTAATGTTGTAGTAAAAAAAGGCCCAGCAGAGTTAAGAAAACAAGTTCACGGTGCAGTAATTGTTAGACAAAAATATGCAGTACGTAGATTAAACGGTGTTAGAGTTTGTTTCGAAGATAACGCAGCAGTTCTAATTACTCCAGAAGGAGAAACAAGAGGAACAGACATCAAAGGACCAGTTGCAGCAGAAGCTTCAGAAAAATGGCCAAGAGTAGCTAATTTGGCATCAATGGTGGTATGAAAAAATGAAACCAACTAAAATGCGCAACATGATGATTTATCGTGCAACTTACCAAACAAAAAGTAAACAACTTGGTAGTGCATTATCAAAAGATTTACAAAAAAAGTATGGAAAAAGAAGTGTGCGTGTAATTGAAGGAGACCATGTAAAAATTGTTAGAGGTGAATTCAAAGGAGTAGATGGAAATGTTTCAAAAATATCTCCACAAAAAAGTAGTGTAGCAATTGAGGGAATAAAGAAAGAAAAAACAAAAGGTGATAAATTTGACGTTTACATTCACACATCAAATCTTGTAGTAACTTCACTTAATTCTGGTGATAGTTGGAGAATGGCAAAGCTTGAAGGTAAAGATCCAAAAAAACAGCCTAAAAAAGTACCAACCAAAGAAGTCCCTAAAGAAACACCTGCAAAAGTAGATCCTAAAGAAACACCTGCAAAAGTAGATCCTAAAGAAACACCTGCAAAAGTAGATCCTAAAGAAACACCTGCAAAAGTAGATCCTAAAGAAACAAAAGAGGTGAAAAAAACTGCAAAAAAGGAAGTTAAGAAATAATGGTAAGCATTTCAGGAAGTAAAAAACTCAAGCGTCAAATGGCCCCACAATTTTGGGGAATTACAAGAAAAAGTAAGAGATTTGTAATTACAGTAAAACCAGGCCCACACAAAAAGGCCCATGCAGTACCTACAGCAGTATTTCTAAGAGATATGCTAAAAATTGTTTCAAGTCTTAGAGAAGCAAAAGCTTCGATATATTCAGGTAAAGTAAAAATCGACGGAGTTGTAAGAAAATCACTTCATCATGCAATTGGATTAATGGATGTAGTGGAATTAGAAAATGTTCCAGATATTTATCGTCTAGTTCCATCAGAAGATAAATTACTAAAACCAATTAAGATTAACGAATCAGAAAAGGCAAAAAAACTTGTTAGAGTAACTAGTAAAACCACAATTAGTAAAAATAAAACACAAATAGGATTCCATGACGGCCGTTCAACAATTTCAGATACTAAAGTAAATGTTGGAGATACTTGTTTAATACAAGTACCAGACCAAAAAATTCTTGAAGTGATTAAATTAGAAGCAGGTTGCCAATGTTTGGTAACACGTGGAATTAATGCAGGACAAACAGGAAAAGTTGAAACAATAGAAGAGGGAACATTCATTCTTCCAAAAAGAGTTGTTCTTGTATTAGGTGAGAGAAAAATCGAAATTCCATCTGACATCATAATGGTAATAGGAAAAGAGGAGCCAATAATCCAAATAAAGTGATCATATGTCTCAAACAACAGAACCTTCAATGAAAAAAATCTCTTTAGAGAAAGTAGTACTGAATATGGGAGTAGGTAAATCAGGAGATGTAATTGAAACAGCAAAAAAAGCACTTGACCAAATTTCTGGAAAAAAATCTTGTTCACGTAATGCAAGAGAAACACAAAGGGATTGGGGAATTAGAAAAGGTGAACCGATAGGCGCAGCAGTTACAGTTAGAGGTGAAGATGCTAAAGCATTACTAAAAAGACTATTAGAATCAAAAGGAAATATTGTCAAAGGCAAATCATTTGATAATTTTGGAAACTACTCATTTGGAATTAATGAACACATAGACATTCCAGGTGTAAAATATGAACCATCAATTGGAATTTTAGGTCTTGGAATATCAATCACACTATCTAGACCAGGTTATGGAATTAGAAAGAGAAGTAAACATAAAGCGAGCATCGGAAAACATCACGTCATTACAAGTCAAGAAGCAAAGGATTATCTAACAAAAGAATTCGGAGTGACAGTAGAATAATGGTAAAAGATAGATCCTATGAAGCTACTGGAAGAAAAAAACATGACTTTGGTAGAGGTTCAAGATGGTGTAAAAGATGTGGAGATTACACAGCAGTTATACAGAAATATGATTTAATGATATGCAGACGATGTTTCAGAGAAGTAGCAGTATCGCTAGGATTTAGGAAAAATAGGTGATATTATGCCAGCAACTAACATTCTAGCAAATCTATTTGTCACATTATACAATAATGAAGCAAGAAGAAATGAGGATTGTGTAGTTCTCCCAACTTCAAAACTAGGAACCGAAGTTCTAAAAACACTTCAAAAAGACGGATACGTTGGAGAATTTGAACGCATTGAGGATAAACGAGGTGGAAAATTCAAAATCAATCTATTAGCAAAAATAACAAAATGTGGAGCAATTTCCCCAAGATTCAAAGTAAAAAATGATGAATTTAACAGCTGGGAGCAACAATATTTGCCGGCATATAATAGAGGAATGCTTCTAGTTACAACAAATCAAGGAGTAATGTCTCATCATGAAGCAGTACAGAAGGGAATTGGAGGATTTTTGATAGGGTATGTCTACTGAGCAAGCTGAAAAATTCCAAACCGAAGTAATTATTCCAGAAGGAATTAAAATTATACAAAATAAAAACATGTTAAAATTTGAAGGTCCATTAGGTAAAACCTTCAAGAGTTTTCGTAGCATCCCAGTAAACATAGAGATTAATGAAAACAAAGTCCTCCTAAAAGCAATAGGTTCTAAAAAAAGAGATTATTCAATATTACATACTTCAAGATCAATTATTAGAAATATTTGTGAAGGATTGATCGAAGGATATACAATTAAAATGAAACTTGTCTTTGCACACTTTCCAATTACAGTAAAAGTGGAAGGAAAGAAAATTTTAATTGAGAACTTCCAAGGAGAACGTGCAGCAAGAACTACAAAAATTGTTGGAAACACCAAAGTAATTCCAAAAGGTGACGATGTAATTCTTACTGGTGAAGTTTTGACAGACATTACTCAAACTGCAGCAAACATTGAGTTAAAGACAAAAGTAAAAAACAAAGACCACAGGGTATTCTTAGATGGTATCTACATCTATCAAAAAGGAAAAGGCATAGAAAAATAAATTTCTAGTTTTTCTTATGACTCTTGATCCTGAATTTACAAAACAAACAACAAACTTGATTGAACAAACATTAGAATTATACAAATCATCAGGGGCATCACCACGAATTGGAGAAATATGGAATTGTTCTAACATCGGAGATTTTTTGTGTGGGTTTTTTGTAGGTGAAATGGTTGGCTCCGCATTAAGTGCATTTCAAATTGTTCATAAAAGAGAACCAACAGCTGATGAGCATTTAGAAATTATTGAATTAGTAGAAAGTCATTCAATAGAAATTAAAGAATTTTTTTCTAAATTTAACTGATCAACAATTAGATTTTGTTAATTAGCAAAAGTCGCAAAGATTAAATCACTTTTACCAAGGTACAAACGTGTTGCCGCCCTAGCTCAGCGTGGTAGAGCGTCCGACTGTTAATCGGATGGTCGTCAGTTCAAGTCTGACGGGCGGCG
The DNA here is from genome assembly GCA_965238195.1 of Candidatus Nitrosopumilus sp. Taxonomy (GTDB): domain Archaea; phylum Thermoproteota; class Nitrososphaeria; order Nitrososphaerales; family Nitrosopumilaceae; genus Nitrosopumilus. Next base: position 115,582 of record OZ250174.1, read on the forward strand.
CCATTTATTTCTAAACTCGAGTTTAGAAATATTATTTTTCAACACATGTGATTAATCCACATACAGGATTATTTATATTTCTAAATTCGAATTTAGAAACATTGATCGGTTAATAGTAATTAGTTTACTCTATTAGACAACATAGATCTAATAGACGATCGCATATTTAGAAGAATGCAGGAGGTTTACATTGGTCAGAACTAGAAGGGCCAATAGATATTGTGTTGATTGTGGTGCAAGACTGGTGTATTATCCTAGATTATCTAATCCAAAGGCACCAAATGAACATAGAGTACTAGTTTATGCATGTCCTGACTGTACAGATGATTTTGAAAAACCAAAAATGTTCTCAATTCGACGTAATCAAGTTGAAGACCCATTAGAAACAGTAGAAATAGAGATCACACAGATACATAAAAAAACAGTAACTGCAAAATAATTGTGATAAAGCATGGCATATCCAGAAAAACGTAGAAGCAATCTATGGTTTTTGTTACCAATATTATTTGGAGTTATTGGAGGAATTATTGCATTCTTTATTTTACGTAATACTGATCCCAGTAAAGCAAAAAATTGTTTGTATTTAGGTTTAGCATTCATGATGGTCGGTTTATTCCTCAATTTTTTTGTCATGTCGTCAATTCCGGGAATGGATTCAGGTTTTAATGTAAATATCTAAAAGATGTTTCCAGGTAGAGGTTTTCAATGTTTCTAAATTCGAATTTAGAAATATAGTAAATTAAGACTAGTGATCATTTAGTTTAGAATCATATAGAACTTGTTTCTAATATTTTATTATGAGTATATCTAGAATGAGAGATAATATTGAAAGATGGTTAACTCACGAAGGGCTTTCTTTTGAAGAAATAAAAAATGCAGAGAACTCTTTTCAAATTTTAGTAAAACATGCAGGTCAGTATGGAATACCTGCAGAAATATTTGAACCAAAAGCACAGCCAGGAATACTAGTGATAGGTGCTAAAGTAATTATGAAAAACAATCAGATTGCAAGGTATTTGGGATTTAATGATGAAGAAAAGACAAAATTTGCAAACAAAGTAGCAGACTTTTGTAATTCAATTTATGCCATTAACAAAATTATTTCAGAAGATGGGAAACAAAAGATTGGGGTGTATGTAGTGCTAGATGACAAAGAAAACATCAATCAACAGACAGTTTTTGATGCATTGGATAAAATATCTGAATTGCACGAAAAAACTGCAAGGTTTTTGATGAAAACATTCTAAAAAATAGACGATTTATCAATTCTACGTGGACCTTATATCCAAAAATCAATATTCTAAATTATGAAAACAAAAACATCAACAAAACCAAAAGAATTAACCATTTCTTCAGCAGAACTATCAAGATTTGGTATGGGAGTAATGAATAGAGCTATCAAAGTAGTAAATACTGCCAAAAAAGGAAAAATCACCATCAAACTAGAAAGAGAATAACCTCGAAGTTTGTCATTTCAGCATGGGGATAAAACCCCATTCCAATTAACCCCTAATTCCAAAGTAAGTATTTTTTAATACACACAGAGGGTTAATACAAAATTATACAAAAAATAACCATGGAATGGGCACTATTATTCATCGATACAACGATAATCACCCAGTTTATGGATTCTCTTTTAGAGATGGTGTTTGGAATTGCAAAAGAGCCACATCTTCAAGAATGGGGTCAAGTCGTGATTGAAGGTATGGCAGATCAAACCGAGAAGGAAGTCGTAGGCCAGCTTGGTTATGACCCAACAAAATAGCAGTATTTTTTAAAAAAACCCCCCTTATTTTACTACAAATGTGTGTTCAAATGCACATGCAGAGAATAAAATCATATTTTGCACAAAATAAGATGTGAATCATGCGATTATACCGATTAATGAAACAGCAGTGAATGAATCATTTAATCCTCTAAATAATTTGTTTGAAGGTTTTCAAGCATTCTCATCAGATTTGTTTTTGCAAATTAGTAATTGGATTACTGCAATGTTGCAAAGTTTTCTAAAATGAGTTGTTTACTGAAATTATACCTAAGCGTTAAACCCCCCTTGAAAATTACAGTGTTTAGGCATCAGGTGAATTTTTCAAAATCAGGCATTTAGAGGGGGGGGGTGTAACACTTATGCCTGCATCCAAGATGCAACCCTAATTCCACCAAGCTCTCCCAGCTAGACTAGTATGATCTTTTGTTGTTGTGCGTAAATGCTAAACCCCTGTAAAATTGATCAAAAACTCTTCTTTCAGATAAAGAATGTCAAGTTTTATTTTGAATCATCTTAAAATCTCAAGATATGGGAATATTTGCTAATTTTTCAATTTCTTTATCAGTGAAAGTTGAAATGTCAATGATAAATTCAGGATGACTAGAAGTCAAATTGCACATATTTTCATAAAATGGTCTAATGAAAGTATCTTCTATGGGGCCATTCACAAGATCAAAGTGTGAAAACCAAATATCAATAACGCTATGCTTTCCATTAGGTCTTGTTAAAATGAAAAATTCATGATAATTGTATCTATCTTTGAATCCTAGCTTTATTTCCCCTTTTATCATATGTAATTTCTCATCTAATGCCATTTGTTGGGTTTTAATCTTGAGAAGGGAATTTACTGCAAGGTCCAATGATTCATCAGAAGATTTTTCAAGTTTAATTCTTGCAAAACTTCTTGATATTCCAGAACCATCTGATGGTAATAACATGAATTTTAGACAGGATTTTCCTACATTACCATCTGTATGTTATTTGAAAGAACAGGAAATAATCACGCATCAATTCATTTACTGAAGATTAATTGTGGTTTTATGCAAATGTTTGGCAGATTCTTGCAGGTTTTTCGATGATTTTTCGATGTGCCTAAAAATATCATGTGACATCACATCACAGCAAATATTACGCAAATCCCCCACCTTTTTGACTAAAAAAAGAAAGAAAGGACTAAGGTCCTGTTGGATTGCTAGTATCTAATTCTCCTACTGGGCCCATTGCCACAGTAGATACAGAAACATACTCGCCTTTGTTAGGATTTATTTTACAATGTTTTGCGTCAGCTGCTACTCCGAGAAGAATTGCTTCTGCATATTCTACATCATTGTGTCCTACTGGAACTCCAGCGCCTACACTAAATGCACCATCGTCTACTAATCCTACAGTTCCAAAGCTACCACCAATGGTACCAGCTGCAATTACTACACACTTGTCTTCGTTGAAACTCCATGTAATCTCAACATCAGATGTTGCTCCAATGCCAGCATTGTCAACTATGACTCTGAACTGACCTTGTTTTAGCTTGATATTTTCAACATCTACATTGTCTCTTACTGGTGTTTTTTCATCAGCGATTAATGCACAGTGAAGAACAGGCTTCTGATTTTCTGGACCTTCAGTAGTAGTTCCATTTGGACATTCAGCCTCAGGAATACATTCGCCTGAAATTGGATCCCAAGCAAATATTACTCCGGTTGTACTAAGACATGTTTGTGTCTCTCCATCATGATCTGCTGCTGCAGTATTATTGAAAACTATAGATGCAGTAGTCAATCCTAGGATTGTTACGGCCATAATAGTTGTCAAAAGTATTGTTTTAGTCATTGGTACAAGTCTGAAACAGGATTAATTTAAGTTGTTCTTATTCTCATACGTAACACACATGATCGCAGATTTTGCTAAAAATTCTTAAATTATAACGTAAAAATCAATTGTAATATTCAATACTATATTATTATCAGTATAATCAATGAAATGTACAAGTTATGGATTGTTTACAGTGTGGAAAAGTATTCCTTGGAACTAACATAAAATTTTGTTCCATGAAATGCTATAAAGACCACCTTAAGGATGCAGAAGAGGACCTTAACAAAGTAGTAAAAGATGTGTTGCACGGAAAAAAAGATCAATAACCTCAAGACATAATCCGACAAATTCATCTCAAGGTTTGATCAATAATACTAGGACATTTTGATAGATAACCATCTGTCTGTTTTTTAAAATTACAGTTTTAATCAATTTTTTACCGAAATGGTAAGGTATTTTGAGTAAAATTTCCGCGGATTTTAAGACATTTTGTATGGTTATACTAATAGAGTTCAGGCCTACCCCTCTCACTTGTACAATTTTTTGTACTGGGTCTGGACTTGTTCTATTTTCGTTTCAACTATATACCAAAATAATTCAGTGATTCCATGGGAGGATTAGGAATTGTGATCGTACTAGCAATAGTGATCGGCACAATGGTAGCTGCAATGTTCATGTACACACAATACCAAACAAATTACATTACAACAGTAGCAGGTGAAATAATTACTATTGGACCAGTAGAATATGTCATTACATTTGAAGGAACCCATGAAGGAAGTAAGGAAATTGTACCTGAAAACACGTTTGTAATGATTGGAATTACTGCAAAAAACATCAGTGATGAAAAAACTATGCTTACAGGAGGGCAATTCTACATTGTTGATGAAAAAGAACAAAAACACGAAGCAGTTTTTGGGGAATTTTCTGCTAAAGACTTGTACATTGAATGGTTAGAACCAAACGAACCAATTGAAATTACTACACAGTTTGATATTCCATTTGATGAAGAAAAACAATACAAAATACTTGTAAGGCCACAAAAACAACAATCAACTGTTGATACAGCTGTTGTTTGCATTACAAATTGTTGATCGCAAATTTTTAAAATAAAAAAAGTGTCAAATTTTTCTATAGATAGCGTAGTTATGTGTGACTTGTACCATATAACACGCATAACTTTTGGAAAAAGTTATGGCAATATCTAAAGCCAAAAGGGCAGCAGCAGCTAAAAAAGCAGCACGTACTCGAAAGAGAAACGCAGCAGCTAAAGTAGCAGCCGCAGCTAAAGCTAGAGCCTCTCGTAAAAGAAAAGCAACAAGACGTAAAAATGCAGGTGGTGCAAAACGTCGAGCAGCTCCAAAACGAAAGGCCGCAGCAAAACGCAAAGCTCCAAAGAGAAAAGCAGCAAAACGCAAAGCTCCAAAGAGAAAAGCAGCTAAAAGAAAAGCAGCTCCAAAGAGAAAGGCAGCAAAACGCAGAGCCGCTCCTAAGAGAAAGGCAGCAAAACGCAAACGTCGTTAAACTGTCTTCGCTTACTTTTTTTAATTCTCATTTTATTATATTTCTAAACTCGAGTTTAGAAACATTCTAAATTGCTAGTCTTGCATCTTTAATTCAGGCAAAACAAAAACTTTGTGTGGTTTGATTTTTAGAATTACTCGTTTTTCATCATCACGTTTGAATGGATAATGTTCACGGCCCATGTATTGTTGTGTAAGTTTGTCTGCATGTTTGTATTCATAATCTGGGATTAATTCTTCCACAGTTCCACGAATTGTTGTCATGTCAAGTGGATTATCTTTTGATACAACTGACACTGCAACACGAGGGTCACGTAGAATATTTTTGTGTTTTATTCTTCCTTCAGCAGTGTTTACCAAAATATATCCATCTTCATAGTTTGCCCAAACAGGCGATACTTGTGGAGAGCCATCTTTCATGACAGTTGCAATAAAAACAAGATTCTTTTCAGAAAATAGTTTAATTGATTTTTCTTCCAATGTCCTTTATCTTATTTTTTTGTAGGTTTTTCAAATACATTAGTCATGGCACGATTCATAATCTCCATTACCAAGTATTGAGAGTATTCGGTAGATTTTTTACTCTTTGATTTGGTCTTTGGCTTCAAATTTGTGAGAATTTTTTCGATTTTGGCGGATGTTTTGTCAATTACCTTGGAATATTTCAAATCAAAATCTTCAGGAGTCTGAAAATCCAAGAGTTTGGTTGAAGTACTATAGTATTTGGTAATTGCACCTCTCGCTTCTTCAATTTTTACGATCTCAATTAATCCAGATACTTTTAGAATATCCAAATGGTGTCGAATCGTTGTGAGTGCTTTTTTGTATCCTGCCTTTTTTAGAGCATTTGTTATTTGCTCTGCAGAAAGTGCTTGATGATACAAAATCTCAACAGTTTTAGCTCGTACAGGGTCTTCAATTGCACGTGCGTGTTCCATACTTGTCGTAACAATACGATTAACTTTGATTTGCTTTTCTAGTAATGTAGACATACTAAGATTACCTTTAGATCTGATCTAAAAGATCCTTGTATCATATTTTTTTGTCTAATCGCATCAATTTTTTTTTGTTTCAATAAAATTCATACCGCTATCGAAATCATTGTAATTGATACAATAAAGATAGTAGCATACTCAATAATATTGATAGTAGTACAATAAATCTTGTAACGGTTTTAGGAATTTGTAAAATATTAAAAAACAGCATCTCTGAGAGATATGTCAATAAATAGGGTAGAAGAGATCATTTTGTCAAATACTCAAAAATGTAATTCGAGTTAGTAGATAGAGGTTGTACATGAATTAAGAATTCGTTACAGAAACTATTGCTTGTTTAATGTCTGCTAATCTATCATTGAATACTTCAGAGATTGAATTCATCATTTCAAAAGTTGATTCAGCGTTTGTAACCTGTTCTGTATCAGTTAGTTTGTTTTTTAGATATTCAGTTGATTTTACAATAAATGAATGATATACCATACCAAAAATGCAATCATCTGAATTTACATCCCAGTTTGCAGAATTCACCATGTTTGTGTAAGACGGAATTTGATTAATTACAATGTTTAGTAATGTTTCAAGTTCTTTTTTGTCTTCAGGTTCCATATGTTATCAATGATTTTATGATTAAAGAGTATTTCCAGTTAGTTTCTCATATGCAACAACATAACGTTCTGTCATCTTTGCAATTATCTCATCTGGAATTTCAGGTGCGATAGGTTCCTTACCTTGATTGCGTGCATCATCAAATTGTTTTTGGTACCCATTAGCAGTTAACCAATCACGTAAAAGTTGTTTGTCATATGCTTCTTGGATTTTGCCTATCTCAAATGACTCTTTTGGCCATAGTCGATACTCATCAGGACCAATTGAATCGCCCAAAGTAATCTCTCCATCTAAAAGTCCAAACTCTAATTTCAAATCAGCCAGAATAAAACCAACAACATCAGCAATCTCTGCCATTTTTTTGTAAATCTCAATAGATGTTTTTTCTAGCCAGTTGTATTGTTCTTCAGTAACTAAATTCATCGCTAATGCTTTTGTTTTGTTAATTGGAATATCATGTTCAGATTTTGTTGTAGGATCAAATATGGGTTCAGGAAGTTTTGCAGCTAATGTAGTATCTGTGCCTTCAGGAAGGGCAGCTTGGCCTTTTTCCCATCTACTTACCAAACTCCCATAGAAATAGCCTCGAACTACACATTCTATTGGAAGCATCTGCATCTTTTTTACAACAATTTCAGTGTCAGATTCACGTCGAATGAAATGGTTTGATACAGATAACTCATTGAACCAAAACTCTGCAAATTTGCACAAAATCTCTCCCTTCCTCGGAATATCTTGCTTGAATTTGACATCATATGCAGAAACTCTATCTGAAAACTTGAAGAGAATGGTGTCGCCATCTACATTGTAAATGTCCTTTACTTTACCACTTACAAGAAATTTCAAGCAATCACACTAGATTTTGATGGAATTTAACTGATAGTAAAAAGATCATGATCCCATCATGTCCAGATTACTTTACTTTAACACCATTCCAAAAGGCCACCATACCCTTAATTTTTGTGGCAGCGTCATTTGGTTCTGCATAATACCAAGCACAGTCTTTGTTAGTTTTTCCATTTACAATAACTGAATAATAGTTTGCCATTCCTTTCCAACCACAAAAACTAGTTTGATCAGTCTTTTGAAAATATTCTTGTTTTATAGAATCAAATGGAAAGTAGTGATTTCCTTCAACTATAACAGTATCTTCACTTTCAGCAATTACTATATCATTCCAGATTGCTTGCATATTCATCAAATTAATTTAATATATTTAAAAAAATATCCTAATTCCCTTTCATCTCTTCTCTACTTCTAAATTCAGGCTTAATTCCAAGAGAATCATAATTTCCTGAAGAACAAGTAAAACACATAGAATCTTTTGGAATTCCAATAGCTGCTGCAAGATTTTCAGAATCATTATATCCCAAAAAGTCAGCACCAATGCTTTGTCTTACCATCTCAGTGGTTTCTTCTTGAGTTTGTTCTTTCCCATTAGAAAATGTTGCAAGTTCTTCTTGTGATGGAAAATCAATTCCAGCATAACATGGGAATTTGATAGGAGGGTATGTAATGACCATGCTAATTTTTTTAGCACCTGCTCTTCGAAGTGCTTTGATAATGGCCTTGGAGCTTGTACCTCTAACTAGACTATCATCAATTACAACAACGTGTTTTCCTTCAATAATTTCCCTAATTGGAATAATCCATCTGTTAATTTCTATTCTATCACTTTGATGAGGTTCAATGAAACTTCTCAATGGTCCTTTCTTACTGTATCTATCTTTGAGTAGCCCTTCATCAAAAGATACCCCAAGTTCTTGTGCATATCCTAATGCAGCAGGTCTTGCAGAATCAGGCACTGGAATTACCAAGTCTGCATCTTTAATTGGGAATTTTTTTGCTAAGAATCTACCAATATTTTTTCGTGCTACATAGATGTTTGTTCCTTCCATGTTACTTGATGGATGAGCAAAGTAAGTAAATTCAAAAGAACAATGTGCACGAGTTTTATTATCAGAGAATTGTTCTGTCTCCAATCCATCTTTGCTTAATTTGATTAATTCACCAGGATCTACATTTCGTTGCATCTTGGCTCCAACTGCAGACAATGCTGAAGATTCAGAGGCAACAATGTAGGTATCATCTGTTTCTTTATGTCCTAAAACCATTGGGCGGAACCCTTTTGGATCACGAGCAGCATAAACAGAATTATCATCAGAGATAAATGTAAAACAATAAGAGCCAACCATTTCATTTTTTAAAACTGAAAGTGCTTTTCCCATCTGACCTTTTTCAGATATTAGTGAAACCAATCTTTGTGCTGCAACAAGTGTGTCACTGGCATTTTGTGGTGTAAATGAGCAACCACCTACAAGATTTGACAATTCTTGGACGTTTGCAATTGTTCCATTATGAGCAATACAAAGATCCTTTACTTTGAGAGGTTGTGCATTTTCAAGAGAACTCCTGCCCATTGTAGAATATCGCACATGTCCAATTACTGAAGAAGATGCATACTCTTCTGTAATTGTTTTAAATTCAGATGAGGCTGCAGAAACTAGTCCCAATCTCTTCAATGGATCTTTGTTTGGAATTGCAATACCCCATGCTTCTTGGCCTCTATGTTGTAATGCTCTTAGTGCATCAATTACCATAGGGACAACATTAGTTCCAGTTAGACTGTAAATTCCAACTACACCACAATTTTCCTTAGGTCTATCATCCATGAAGTACCAAGTCCTTTAACGAATTTAACCACGTTTTCTTCGCTTTATCAACTCTTAGATCAATGACTAGATTTGTTCCCTTTGTAAATTGAATTTTTTCTCCTTTAAAGTGGCCAATAAGTTGGAATGAAACTTTATTCTTTTTGAGTAGAGATTCAATTTTTTTGAGATTTTTTTTGTCAAATACTAAAAGATAGCGAGAATGACTTTCAGAAAATAGAATTCTAGCCATATCAAGTTTTTTACCAGGTATTTTTTCTAATGACACCTTACAACCAATCTGGTTGGTCATACAAAGTTCAGACACTGCAACTGCCAATCCTCCTTTTGAACAATCATGCGCTGATTTTAGTAATTGATTTGTAATTACTTCCAATACGGCCTTCATATTTTTTTTGGATTCAGCAAAATTTACAGTAGGACATTTTCCTCCAATAAATTTGTGAATGTATTCAAAGTATTCAGAACCACCCATTTCATTTTTTGTATCTCCAACAATTACCAGACAATCATTATCCGTAATCTTTTGAGAGACAAGAGGTTTTTTGTCAATAAGCCCCAATACCCCAATTAGAGGAGTGGGTTTTATTGGTCCTGCAGGAGTTTCGTTGTACAGACTTACTTTACCTCCAATACATGGAATCTTAGAATGATTAGCAAAATCAGTTAATCCCTTTAGAGATTCTAAAAAGGTCCAAAATATTTCAGGATCTTTTGGATTTCCAAATTGAAGATGATCAAGCATGCCAATTGGTTTTGCCCCAGTACAAACAACGTTTCTGCATGCTTCCTCAAAACAACCTATCGCACCTTCTCGTGGATTAATGTAGCATTGTTTTGGATTTCCATCAATCTTTACAGAAAGGAATTTTCCATTATCTAATCGTAAAACCGATGCATCACCCCCAGGTTTGACTACGGTTCTAATACCAACTTCATGATCATATTGGCTATAAACCCAAATCTTGCTTGCTATGTTTGGTGCAGCAAATAACTTCATCATTATTTTAGAGTAGTCAGAAATTGGTTTGAGTTTTTTTTCTTTTTCAATTGTTTTTAGATATACAGGTTTTTTTGAAGGTAAATCAAGAAGAGTTGCATTTGCAACAACGTCTGTGGGTAAATTTGCAAATGTTTTTTTACCTTTTTTCACATGCACTTTGTTATCAGATTTCACATGACCAATAACAGAACATCCAATACGAAATTTCTCACAAATTTCTTGTAGTTTTTTTAATTTTGTTTTATTTGTAACAATTAGCATTCTTTCTTGAGATTCAGATACCATAATTTCATTTGGATGCATATTTGACTCACGTGTATGTACCATGTCAACATCCATCTCAATTCCAACTTCTAATGCATCAGCAGTTTCAGAAACTGCACAAGATAGCCCACCACCTCCAAGATCTTTCATGGCATTGATGAGTTTTTGATTTCTTGCCTCTATGATTGCCTCTATGATTAATTTCTCAATAAATGGATCTGGGATTTGAACCGCAGAACGGTCTTCTGATTCTAAAGAATCTGAAGCAAATTGAGAGCCACCCATTCCATCTCGTCCTGTTGAACCCCCAAGTAATACAACCAAGTCACCTTTCTTGGCATGATTTTTAATCAGATTTTCTTTTTTGCCAAACCCTACTGCAGCTACATCAACTAGCGCATAGTTTTTGTAACAATCATCAAATTCAACTTCGCCCCCAATTGTTGGAATACCTAAACAATTTCCATAATCAGCAATTCCAGTGACTGCATTTTTGAAAAGCCATTTAGCTTGTTGATCTTTTTCTATATTTCCAAAACGTAATCCATTAAGAATTGCAATAGGCCTAGTTCCAGCTGATAAAATATCTCGTATCACTCCACCCACACCAGTTGCAGCACCACCATAGGGTTCAACTGCAGAAGGGTGATTATGACTTTCAATATGTGCAGTGACAACATATCCACCACCAACATCTAAGACACCCGAATCGTATCCTTTTTCATGTATTACCAGTGGTCCTGTCATGGGTAACATTTTGAGATGTTTTTTGGATGATTTGTAAGAGCAATGTTCAGACCATTCTGCAGCTACAATCTCTAGTTCAGTAGAAGTTGGAGCTCTGCCAATTTTTGATTTTAGTTCAGATAGTTCTTGAGGTTCAAGACTCAATTACTAACACCTATTTTTGCCAATAAAGATTCAAAGATAAGTGAAGATGGTTTGTTGTCAATTGGATTAATTTCAGATTCAACTGCTCTTTCTGGATGTGGCATCATACCAACAACATTTCCTTCTTCATTACAAACGCCTGCAATTCTATTTGATGAGCCGTTTACAATTTGGCTATATCTAAATACAATTTGATTTTTTTTCTTTAATTGTTTTAAAGTATCATCATCAGCATAATATCGTCCCTCACCATTTGCAATAGGGATTGGAATTTTTTCATGTAACTTGAATTGATTTGTAAACGGAGTTTTGTTATTTTCAACAATCAGATTTGTCCATTCACACATAAAATTTAGAGATTCATTTTTGAGTAAAACTCCTGGAAGTAATCCGGATTCTACAAGAATTTGAAATCCATTACATACTCCTAAAATTGGAATCCCTTTTTCTGCCATCTTTTGAACATCTTTAATGATTGGGCTATGAGCAGCGATTACCCCGGCCCTAAGCCTATCACCATAAGAGAATCCACCTGGAAGAATTACTGCATCAATATTTTTTGGAAGACTCTTTTCATGCCAATAATATTGAGCATCAAGATTAAAGACATCAGTTAAAACATGATACATATCGCGATCGCAATTGCTACCAGGAAAAACTACAACTCCAACCTTCACAATTGTGTTTACATTCAGCGATATTTAATTTGAATCGAGTCAGAAAAAAACATGTGGAAAATAGGCGATCGCATAGATTATTTTGATTCAAAACTCTTTTTGTGTTCCCAAAACTAAACAGACATTGTTTTATTCATGTAAATTGCACACGACTGTGTGAAAACTATCATTTTTGTATTAATCCCATTGATTCTGTCAATAGGTATTGTACCTGCAATATCATTTGCAGAAAATATGGATTCTCCAAGAAAACAAATGGCCAATGGCATTGCTGCTGAAAATGTAGTTTGTAAATCAGATTTTACATTGATGATACGTAGTTCTGGTGATGCAGCCTGCGTAACACCCACAACTGCCGAAAAATTAGAAAATGTAGGGTGGGGTACAATCGCAGAAGAGAGAATGATAGAAACATCAATTGAAGAGGAGATTACACTTGAGGAGTCAATTGAAGAAGTAGATGAAGACGTAGAAGGACAAGAACACAGTGTTGAGCTTTCTGAATCAATTGGAATGAAACCAAACTAGAAGAGATTAACTATACTTCATGACAAGTAAAGGATATTTTACTCACCATAGGATTGTATATTCGTAGTTCGTCGCAAATCTCGCGTATTTTTGATTGAGCAGTTTTTTTGTCTTTTTCTTTAATCGTAAATTTCAGCATCTTTGCGGTCTTAATTTTAGAGACTATTTTGTGAGTTCCTTTTAGAACTAGATCATTTAGAATGGTATCACCTTCTGGATCACTGATACCGGGTTTATTTTCAATAGTTACATGAACATTAAAAGTTGCCATTACAAACTTCAAATTGAAATCGAGTTTAATTTATCTTCCGAATAATTTTATACTTATTTTGAAATTGGCAATTCAGGATCAGATTTGAATTTTTGTAATATATTGCATATAATTAGAAATAGCGTTAATACATGAATAATTTTTGTTTCAAATTATGCTTTGAATTTCTTTAAACCTTCACTCACAACTAAATTCAAGACATGTGAGAAACTGACAGATTTTGGAGATGTTTTGATCATCTTTGCTTGAATATTTCGGAGTTTCTCAACATTTGAAGAACTTAGCACAATAGTTATTCTGTCTCCCATAATGGAATTACGTGGATTTGCTATAAAAACAAGACATATGATCTTCTAGTTAGATATTGGAATTTATATCAGAATAATCCACAATACTACATAATGGCAAAAGGTAGAATGAGATATTGGAAAATTACATCAGAAGAATTAGGAGGTTACACTTATGATGAAAAAAACTTACTAAATTGGGAAATTAAATGTATTAGAGAACCAGAAGAGGAAGCTCACTTTATCGGGGTTTTCATGTACAGACACGGCACAGCATATGACTATGAATCAGTAAAAGGAATTTGTTACTTTTACAATAATATTGGTAGAGAAGAACTTCCAGCAATTACTGGTTTCCTTAAAGGGAAATTTAATGGTAAAGAGATGGAAAAAGGAGAGAGAATTATTCTTAAAGATTCAAAAGAAATTTTTTCAGCTACAGATATTTCAGAGTTAGCAAAAGAAATGGAAACCAAATTTAATACTAAAGCCGTTATTTCTTTAGAGTTTGAAGGAATTACTGCAGAACAACTCAAAGAGGCAGGACTTCCAGAAGCAAAATTATTGCCTATTCCCACATAATTGATATAGCTTCAAACATAAAGATATCAGATGTCAGAGTTGGATGGTATCAATAAACATTTTGAAGAACTAAGAAAGAGATTACTTAGAATTGTACTTATTATTGGAATTATTACTGCTGCCATTCTAACATTTCATGCAGAACCAATTCAGGTGGGGGAATTTACTTTGTATTATCCAACACTTGAACCATTAAACAACATTGCAGCACAAATTACAAATCACATGAAAATTAATCTTGTTCCAGAAAATGTTCAATTAATTCAGACAGCCCCAGGACAAGCTTTCTTTGCCCAAGTATACATTGCAGCACTTGTAGGAATTGTAGTTGGAATGCCAGTTATTATCAAGGAGTTAGTTGGATTTATCAGACCGGCATTAAAAGAAAATGAAATTAATGTTAGCAGAAGCATTTCACTTCCAGCATTAGGATTGTTTATTGTAGGTTGTGTATTTTCTTATAATTTTGTAATTCCATATATTTTAGAATTTTTGTACAGGTATGGAGAATCTGCAGGACTTGTAACTTTCCTAAACATAATGGATTTTGTTACTTTTGTGTTACAATTTTTATTGGCATTTGGATTTTCATTTCAGCTTCCACTTGTAATGTATGCCATTTCGGTATCAGGGATGGTAGATTCAGACTTTTGGAGAAAAAATATTAGATATGCAATTGTGGCAATTGTGATCTTTGGCGCAGTAATTACTCCAGATGGGAGTGGTGTTACAATGTGGTTTATTGCAGGTCCAATGATTGCATTGTATGTAGCAGGCATGATAATCATTGAGCGTAAAGAACGAAAAAAGTTGAACATTTAAATCCAAATTTAATCAAATAGATACATAATGTTAGGAATGAATCTAGCTAATTTCATTGCAGGTCAAGAATGGATCATTGTCATAGTTATTGCAGTGGTGTTAATTTTTGGTGCAAAAAAGATCCCACAACTTGCCAAGACATTTGGTAAAGCTAAAGGAGAGTTTGAAAAAGGGAAAATTGAGGCAGATAAAGAACTCAAAGACTTTAAGGATGGAATAGACAATGTTGCCAAGAATGAAACAGATAATGTCAGCAAGGATAAAGAAGTAAAAGCAGACTAGTTTTCTGCAATTTTTGCAAAATCATCTAAAATTTTAACATAATCTTGTTCAGATGTATTTTTCCCAAACATGCTTGACATCTTCATTTTACCTTTTAGTTTCAAATCTACATCAACTATAATTTTTGTTCCTTCTGAAATTTCTATAAATTGTTGTTTAATGTGACTTCCCTTAGCATCGCCACCAATAATAAAAATATCATGTAATGTTGGCGCTTCAGTAACATGTTTTGCCATAATTAACAATTCTCTATTTCCAAGATTGATATGTTCTTCTACTATCGCAATATTTCCTCTAACTGAACGTACTCGAACAGATGGAAAATGTTGAGGAACTAATTTCTGATAGTTTTCATAATTAGATAGAATTTCATATACAATTTCTCTTTTTGCATTAACTATTTTTTCTAAAGAGAATTTTGTCAACGTTAATTTAGAAAGTACCCCATCGAGGGTATAAATTGTGCTCTATGTTAAATTGGTCTAAACACTTTCCTACCCCATGATTAATAATGTCATCAATTGATTTGGGCTTTGTATAAAATTCTGTTACAGGAGGTAAAATTACAATTCCCAATCTAGATAATTTTAACATATTTTCCAAATGTATTGCAGAAAGAGGTGTTTCTCTCACCATTAAAATTAATTTTCGTGATTCCTTTATTGTAACACCAGCGGCTCTTGCAATCAATGTATCATCATATCCATTTGCAATTGCAGACAATGTTTTCATACTACATGGTGCAACAATCATTCCATCAACTTTATGAGTCCCACTTGAAACACTTGCAGCCATATTTTTTTCATCAGAAGTAGTATTTGCAAGAGATTTTACATAATCAATAGAATATTCAGTTTCCATAGGAATACATTTTTCAGCCCATTCAGACATTATCAAATGAGTTTCAACATCAAGTTTTTTGAGAGTCTCTAGCATTCGGATTCCATAAACTACTCCAGTACTGCCAGTGATACCAACAATTAATTTCAATAATTAATCTTGGAAACCACAGTATTTTATGTATTAGATAGAGAAGTTTGTTCAACGCTATAGATTTTGGGCATCATCATTTTCCGTAGATTCTTCCAATTCTTTTCTCATTTTTCTTCGTTTAAGCCACAAAAATATTCCACCTACTGCCATGGCAGGTAACAAAATTAATCCTGCCAATTGTAACTCAAAATGGTAAAACATATCTAAAATCAAACACCAATTAAAAAAAATCTTGTGGTTTTCCCCGATCTGATAAATTGAAATTAGCTATATTAGATCCTCTAATTAAGGAATAATATGATTAAAGGTTCTGAGATAAAGAAAATAGTCAATGACTATTCAGATGTCAGAATAGGGGTTATGGGTAGTCACTCTGCACTTGAAGTAATGGATGGTGCAAAAGATGAGGACTTTCAGACTAGTGTTTATTGTCAAAAAGGAAGAGAGGGACCATATCAAAGATTTGGAAGAATTGCAGATGAAATTGTGATATTAGATAAATTCAAAGACATGGCTTCAGCCAAAATTCAAAAAAAATTACGTGAATCAAACACAATCATTGTCCCGCACAGATCACTTACTGTTTATCTTGGCTACAAAACAATAGAGAATACATTCAAAGTACCAATTTTTGGAAATAGGAAATTATTCCAAGCAGAAGAGAGAACCGCAAAGAAAGGACAATACTATCTTTTAGAAAAAGCCAGAATAAAATACCCTAAATTATTCAAAGATCCAAAAAGAATCAACAAACCATGCATTGTAAAAGTTCAAGAAAAAAAGAGACCATTAGAAAGAGCGTTCTTTACTGTCACATCTTACAAGGATTTCAAAGAAAAATCAGAAGCAAAAATAAAACAAGGACTTATCTCAAGAAAGGATTTAGAAAAATCAAGTATTGAAGAATTAGCAATAGGTACTTACATGAATTTCAATTTCTTTCACACACCAATTTCAGATCAAGTTGATTTTATTGGAATTGAGCGAAGACTGCAAACAAACATCCATGATTATAATGCATTGCCAGCAAAACAACAACTAGACATGGATGTAGATTTACAAAATATCGAGGTTGGACATACACCTGCAAGTATTAGAGAGTCATTACTTGAAAAAGTAATCAAGATGGGAGATAAATTTGTAGCAGCTGTCAAAAAAGAATATGCCCCAGGAATTATTGGTCCATTTTCACTTCAAAGTGTAATTACAAAAGATTTAGAGTTAATAGTATATGATGTGTCATTACGAGTTCCTGGAAATCCAATAGTTGCTACTACAAGTCCTTATACAAAATATCAACATGGCAGCACCTTTGGTGTTGGCAGAAGGATTGCAATGGAGATTAAACGAGCCCAAGAAGAAGGTCGTCTTGATGAAATAGTAACATAGTAGTATTCTAAAAAACCCAAAAATATATTTCCAGTGAAAATTACTCATTATTGTTAATTGGTTAGATTGGAAATACGTTGAATACCATTCGTACTAATTTTGAATGATTAAAGCGGTTTGACATTCAAAATGGTATGCTGATACCAATTAACAATACAAACTCTTCTTTCAGCTAAGGAATGTTAAGTAAATTACCTGCAAATTCCAATGATTCAATGAATAATCCTGTATAGATTATGATATAGCAAATGTTCAAGCATATTGCGTTTTACCACATTTTACACATGAAATAGTTCCATTATGTGAATATTTATGATCACAGTTTGTAAATCCAACTGACATTTCATGTTGGAAGTTTTCCAAATTTTTTTGAATTTTTGTACCAATTTTCATCATTATTGGTAAATAATTAATTTAGAATATTGCATTTGGTTAGCTCACAATATAAAACATTACCAATTTAGCTAATAATATAGTCACAATCAAAATGTTACAGCGTACATCGTTTTTGTATTTGCAAATTGATGAAAGCAAACTCTTTTTTGACAGATTTAGATTCAAAGAATATGGGTCGAATTATTTTCATTAAAGAGATTATCACCATAATAAAAGAGCCTAGACTTTGTCCTACTTGTGAAAAAGAAGATAATCTAGAAAAAGATCTCATTAAAGAAAATAGATCATGTGGAAAAACAATTCTTTGTTCTAGGTGTGAAGCATTAATTGTAATTACAAATCAAAATATCAAACAAGTAGAATTAGCATCAGTAAAAGATGACACTATAATGCTAAAAGAGCCACACTTGATCAGGAAAGTAGGTTATTGAGTAGATTTTCTTTTAATCTGTTTCTTTGTTGTTGGTTTTTTAACAGTAAATTTTTTACTTAATAATCTTTTTCTAGTTTGATTTTCTGCACTGTCAGGAGCTAATCGTGTTGATAGTAGCCCTTTCTTGTCTTCAAGAAGCATAGTAATTATACGAGGTCTAATACACCTTGCAACTTCCCATTCACGTAAATTTGCATTCTTTGATTCTTCTTTAATTATAAGACCTGCCAACCCGTCACTCCAAATATGCCGTTTAGTGTCATAAACTTCAATTATTTTTCCATGTTTAGTAATTTTGATTGCCCCATGGCATCTTTCAATTACTTGTAATGCCACTTTTTGATAGACTTTTTCAAAATTAACCATACCACAATGTAACTTATTCATATCAAAAAGGTTCTGATTTTTTTACATGTAATAATAATATACCATAGAAAGTAAATGAAACACGCTGATGATTAACCAACAAACTAAGCTATAACTGATAGATGATGAGTTTGCCGAATTATGAAGCATATTTTAATAAAATACAATATTTTCGAGATAATTCTAATTTAGGCTTCCATGGCTTCTTTGAGAAGATTCTTTCTAACAAGGATTGGAATAGTGTAAAATGTTGCAAGAGCTAAAGCATCAGATGCACGATAGTTTTTCAATACAAGATCTTTTTTGCCTGTAAAGTACAGATTTGCCCTTAATACCTCTCCACTCTCATAGATTTTCACTTTAACTAGAACCAATTCGTTTTCCTCACAAATCTCTTCAATCATTTTATAGATAGATGGAACATGTTCTCCTTCACTTTCACCAAAACTTGAGATATGTCTTACAACCTCACCTGAGAATGCGCGCATATGGAATTCTTTGCCATTATCAGCTTTTAGAATAACCATGCCCTCCACGGCATAAGGGTCAACGAATCCAACGTAACCAATTTTGACTGACTCATAATCAGGCTCTTGCGCTTGATCAATATTCATCGTATTACGCATAAACTAACAAATTATTGCTTATAAAGATAGCAAAAACTTTGAGATCAAATTACAAAAAGATCGATGGTAAATTATTTTTTAACAATCAAGACTAGTGCGTAATCCCAAATTATTTAAAATCCCCAACTATTGGTAGCATAATGTCAACAAACCCAGAACGTGCAGTATCGTATGTTCTAAACAAGTATGTTACAAAATATATGGACAAAGATGTACTAATCCTTAATCAAAAAACACAGACTAGGGAAGCAACAAGAATGTTGCAACACTATGAAACAGACGACATAGTTGTTACAGATAAAAATAATCTTCCAGTAGGGATTGTTACAGATGAAGATATTCTAAGAAAAGTTAGTGATGTCACAGTTTACGCTGAAGCTACTATACTGAAAGATGTTATGAGTACACCACTTATCACAATTAACGAAAAGGCAACATTACAAGACGCTTTACATAAAATGAGAGATAACAATATCAGAAAACTTCCGGTACTATCAAAGAAAAACCAAGTTATCGGTATGATCTTTCAGGCCACTATTGCAAATGTAATTAGAAATGCAACAGCTACTGCTCCTCGTCTTTTGAGCCCACCAGTAAAGGCAGTTTTAGGTAATCTTGGTTTTGTATTACAATTTGCAGGGGTGTTGTTACTTGTACCAGCTATTGTTGCAACAGTTTTAGAAGATACAACAATGGCAACTGGTATTTACTTAACCACAGTTCTTTTACTAGTTACAGGATTCTTTCTAAATTCTTATGGTGAAAAATCCAGTCTCAATCTACAACAAGCATCTATCTTGGTCTTTTCAAGTCTATTTTTACTATCATTATTCGGGACTGTTCCATATCTGTACGTGTTTCCAAGTGATGGAAATAGTGCAGATGTCTTTGCAAATGCATTTTTTTCAAGTGCGGCAGGGTTTACGACAGGCGGGATATCATTATTTGATGAACCAGAAAATCTTTCTCAAAGTTTCACCTTCTTTCGAAGCTACACGCAGCTTGTAGGAGGTATGAGTTTCATTTATCTAGTAATTACAGCATTTTATCCTGAATCAAAACTACAATCCATGCGTGGTTTCATATCAGGAAGAACACTTCACATGAAGGAGCTTTTTTCAACTATTACAGTAATCTTTGCAATTTACATTGTAATAGTTGCATCATTATTGTATTTCTTTGGGGAACAAGAAGACATACTTGATGATTTTTCATTAGCAATGAGTACGCTTTCAACAGGTGGATTCATACCCAATTCTACAATTTTAGATGGATTACTTTGGCAGGAACATGTAGTGTTGATGGGTGCAATGATACTAGGAGCATTACCATTTACATTTCATTATGCGTTTGTTAGAAAAAAATTCCTTTCACCAAAACTTGGAAAGGAGGTTCTGGCATATTTTGCAATTTTAGGTGGTGCGACTATTTTGTTTGTAGCAATTAGTGGGTTAGACCCTTTAGAGAGTGTTTTTTATTCAGTATCAGCTAGTACTACTGCAGGGCTACAACAAGATAGTCTTGCAGGGCTTAATGGAGGAGCTCACACTATTTTGATAATTTTGATGTTTATTGGCGGATGTGGATTTTCAACTGCAGGTGGTTTTAAAATATTTAGATTATTCCACTTAAAAGATGTCAGAGCTCTGTTTAGTAAAATAAAAAGAGCCGAACTATCAAACCAAGCAAAAAAGGAAGTCATAGCTACTTTGATCATTATTGCATTATTTCCAACAATTTCAGCAATTACAGGATTACATTTAGCAGAAATAGAGAATGTGCCATATCAAGATGCATTCTTTGAGGCTGCAGGAGTAATTACTACAGGAGGTCTGTCAGCAGGAGTAATTGATACAGAAACAGATTCTGCAACAAAAATTGTTTTAGGGTTTTTGATGATATTTGGAAGGCTGGAAATAATTGCAATTATCTACATTTTTGTTCCTAAACTTAGTTAGGATAGGATTTAATTTCACATATAAAATTCAAAATTATGAATAATCCATCAGAAAAGAGTACCAATAAAGGAAAAAAGCTGATTATTTTAGGATTCGTAGCAATTGTAATTTTATTTTTAATATATCACAGATACCAAGATCCAGAACTTCTCACACCTAGTGCAATGGATTCCATACAGAGAATTTCTTATGGATTTTACATAACACTTGTTGT
Source organism: Candidatus Nitrosopumilus sp. (assembly GCA_965238195.1). Lineage (GTDB taxonomy): Archaea > Thermoproteota > Nitrososphaeria > Nitrososphaerales > Nitrosopumilaceae > Nitrosopumilus. Next base: position 136,940 of record OZ250174.1, read on the forward strand.
ATCATTTGGAGCTATTGCTTTTGGAATGTACCGATATCATAAGGATAAAGTTGAAAATAAAGGAAAAGATCTATTGACAATAATTGCAATAACAACATGGAACTCAAAGTCACGTAAAATTTTTGTTGCAACAATTATCGGGTATGGAATATTCTTTTCATTAATATCAGGAACGCTAGTGTATCAACCAGAAGTTAATTTTGCTATTCATTATGGTGCAACAATTCCATCTGGTTTTATTTCACCATGTTGTGACAATCCAGGATACATGCCAAAGATAATTATCTACTTAACAGAACATGTTGGTTTACAAATAATCCCTATTAATTTAGTATTACAAGTAATCGTATCATATTTAGTTGGATTAAACACATCAATTGCAGTTAGTGCATACACAATTTCAAAGAAAGGAAGAGGAATGAGTACAATTGGTGCAGCAACAGGATTATTCATTGCATGTCCAACGTGTGCAGGAACATTTCTATCAATATTTATTGGAACTGCAAGTGGAATTGCATTATCAATTGCACTAACACAAATGCAGACACTATTTATTGCAATATCAATTCCTGTATTACTTGTTACACCATATGTAATGGCAAAGAAATTACAAAATGCTGATGGAAGTTGCAAGATAGGGGAAAAATAGAAAATGGGTATACAGTCAGCCTCAGAATATGTAGATTTTTTCCTAAATCTCCACATGGGGAAAAATGTAAGCTTATTGAGTTTCGTTAACAATGAAAAGATTGTTCTCAAACAAAAACTAGAACACAAAAATATAGAAAAAGAACCAATTAGAAAAGGAGTAGAAATTTTAGAAGAATTAGTAAGAGAGATTAATGAGGTTGGAGAAAAATTAATACTAGAAAAATATCAAAAATGAGTCTAGTGGAAAATACAATGAATAAAAATTCAGAAATAATTAAAACAGAAATAATTAGAATTCTCAATGAAAATGGGAAAATTCGGGGAACTGAACTTGCCAAGAGAGTCATAAAAAAAGTAGGCAATGAAAAAATTGTATACAGGGAAATTAGTGCACTAGTTGAGGCAGGAGAGATAGAAAAAAAGGTTCACAGCAGATCTCATATAGAATATGAGTTGATCAATTTATCTGAATCAGTAAACAATCAACTAAAAAATCTCCATAAAGAAATTGAGATTATTTATGACGAAATTACTAATTTTGATGTCACTTGTAATAAAGAAAAATTTTCTTTTCATGAAAGAGTAAGATCAGTGATTCATCTCATACATATTGTGCAATCAACTGATGGAGTAATGAAACTATTAACATACTATCCTGCATTTAAAAAAGACAAAATGTTCTCACAAATTAATAGAAAGATAAATGATTGTTGGGAATCAATTATGAATACAATTACACACCAACCAGAGGGGGATTTTCTAAATGAAATTCTTACAAATTTGAGAGTTTTGCAGTATAATGCAAAGAATGTAAACTAGAATTTTTTTAATTTTTCAACAACAATTTTGAAAATCTCATCATTATCTAGCAATACATAGGGGAGATTATTTTCTTCACATGCCTGACCGCTCTCAGTGTCTCTAGTAACAAGTGTCATATCATTTTCTTTGGCATAAGTTATCACAGAATAGTCTGTTCTTAGTTTATGACCATCCATACGCAGTTTCTTAACGCTGTATGCATCATATCCCAACGCCTTAAGTTTTTCATCCCAACCATCATCCATCTCATCAATTAAGATTTTCATATCATTTCATGATTTTATTTCCATATTAGTGTAAACCAAGATGTCCAATGATCAAGTACTTATTTTCAATAAAATCATTAATTTTATGGATGTGAAAGAAGAAGATACATCAGAAGAATCAATGAGAAATCATATTACATATTACAAGTCACTAAGCAAAATAATTTTAGATATTCAGAAAGAAGCAACCCACGATGTAGACCCTACGAAAAAAGATTATCTTGATGCAAGAATGGATGCAATTGAAAAAGACAGAAAAAGAATAAGAGAAATGTTTCCAAACATTACAGAAGAGGAATGGAATGACAACACCAACTGAGAAAAATCACAACAAATACCTAGACTTACTTCAAGACTACAAAAGTCACTTAATAAAATATATTCAAGAATTAGAAAAGATGGATAAACGATCAGAATTTGCAAAAAAATGGAATGAAACTACAATTAAAGAAAGAAAAGAAGAAATTCAAGTGATAGATAAGATTCTAAAAAACCTGATTAGATTCTAATTGTGATATTTCTGTGTAAGATCATAAAGACTTTCACAAAAACCATCTACATGTTCAGGCAGTACACCATCAAACCAAGCAAGTTCTTTATCAATACTAAAATTTTGAAAATCAGGCTTTGAGTTTGAATTTATAGATTTAATTTCATTTTGCACTAGTTTTTTAATTTCTTCTTGTTCATGATGAGATAATTCATAATTACATGTCATCAAATCAATTTGAACATAGTAACTACCATGTACAGAGTTGATCTTTGCTTTGATAAATGGCTTGTTTAGTTGCTGACATTCTCTATAGTGTTTATCATATTCAAACATCTTTGAATCTCCAAGATATTTATGAAATGTCATGATAATGGAAACCCCAGATCATCTGTACAAATCTACAAGTCAGCAGTAATTTTCTTTATTCTTGTAATTAATCTAATTTTTGTATTAATTGGCATCTCAGGCTCCATTGCAAAATATACAATATTTCTTTTTGTGTAAATTACCATCTGAGACACTTTTTCTCTTTCAACATGAACATATCGTACTTTACCAAGAGTTTTATCAAATTCTTTTCTCATTGCTCTTCTTTGTGCAACTTGTTTGCAGAAATGCTCTTCTTCTTTTTGGGATTCAAGACTTGTTTTTCCCGTTTTCATAATTGCCTCTCGAATCTTACCTTTTGGGTCAATTATTGCTGCAAATCGCATTTGTGAGTCTAAATTGAGAATTTTCTGTACAACATTTAGCAGATCAATTTTTTTCTTTGTTACCATGACTAATTTCAAAAACCTTAGTCACTAAATATAAGCCATTGAAAGTATTGCACGAATAATTAGATTCTAAATTTGAGGTTTGAATCGTTGGCTTAAAACGATCATAGTAATGACAGATACACCAAGGATTGCCATAGTCATTAATCCAAATTCAGGAATTACGCGAGTACCCATAATTTTTATTTCATCAGAAAGCGGCTCTATTGGAATAATCAATTTTATTCCAGATGAAGTAGTATCTATTTCAAAATCAGTCATAACCCCGTCTACCCAAACAGTATTTGGATCTTCAATTAACTCTGTAGGAAGGATAATGATAATTTGTTCATTTTCTGTATCTCCAGAAATTCTAAAAGTTAGAGCATTTTCATTAGTGTCAATAAAAACATCTTGTTCAAGTGTAGTATCTAAAATATATTTAACATCATAACCTAAGCCATCATCACTATATCCAGAAGCAACATTAGGAATAGAGTGAACACTTCCAGGATCTTTTACAACATTAACTACACCACTCATGTGAGGATGAAGTGTACAATAATATGGAAAAATACCTATCTCTGAAAATTTATGAGTAAATGATTTTCCAGGGCCAAATGGACCACTAGCAAAAATATCATCAACTGCCGGACTTATGCCAGAAGTGATATCGTGAAATTCAGTATCTGCATTTTTCCAAATAATAGTATCTCCAATGAAAATTTCAATATCACCTGTAGTTGATCCATCTTTTTCACTTTGCCAGTAAAATGGAGCATCAATATGTCCCGCACCTGTTGGAATATTTACATCATAACTAGTTTGAGCAAATACATTAGTTGAAAGTGGAATTGTAAACAAAACTGTAAACGCTAGAAGAATAAGGGTTGTTCTCACAGAAATAATATGAATAGTTTGATTAAAAGAGTTTACTGTGTTCATAATGACATACAATTTTTGTTCTTGTTATTTATTAATCAGAAAAGAAAACCTGAGACATGAAAACCGGGATATTACTTATCATTATAGGAGCAACAATGTTTTCTATAGGACTAGTATTGTTTTATTCCATAGAATTAGGCCAAACAGACCAAGGCTTGAGATTTATTAAGAATGTAGGTACATTTGTAGGTCTTAGTGGGATGGGAGTCAGTCTTGCAGGTGTTTTGTTATATCTAATCAATAGAGGGGAACCACCAATAACAGAAAGTTTTGATGTCTAAGCTTGAGAAAGTATCTGTTTGTATTCATCCACAGTGACTACAAATTTACAGTTCTTGCAAAATAAGACCTCCTTTTTCACCAAATTTTTAATCGAAGTTGGAATTCTTCCACAATATAGAGAATCATCCTCACAATTAGGACATTTTGCTAAAAGTTTTTTCATTCCAAATTCATTTTTGAGATTCAATGACAATATTACGATTTTCTGATATATTAGCAACAAGTAGAAATCATACCAGTATCAAAATAGACAATTAAATTATTATAATAAAACAAGTCAACACTGAGAAATGTCGGATAAAGTCTGGTTAGGTGCAATTTATCTTAAGGATGAGGGAGGGTATGAGATTGTACTAAAATCTTTAAGACACTACAAAAATAGATTAAAAACCATGGGTAACAGTCCAGAGATAAAAAATGCTGCCGCAATGTTTGCACCAGTTTTAAATCAACAAGCAATGAAAACAATTCCAAAAATAGATGAAATGATTCAAAAGATTCAAACCAATTTAGAAGACATTCAATTAGTCAATGAACTAAGTAATGATGTTCCATTTTTAGAAAAAGCCTTATCATGTTATGAGGCAGATATTCACAAGGCAGAAGATACAGGACACGAATATTTTGTAAAGCTAGTTGGAAATATGATTGAGGCAAAAAAGGATCTTGAAACCATCAAAATAGCATTAAGTAAAATAAAATGATTTTACAATCCTTGAAGATACCAGTCCAAATATGGCGTTAATGCCTTACACTGTTTCTTCTTTTCAGCCTCATTATCAGCATCTAGAATCTTTTGAATTTTTCCCTGAAGGTATTCTGAGATTAATTTGCTTTTGAACTGAGGTTTAATTTGATTTAAAATTTCAAGAATATCCTTAGAAGAGATATTCTCAAAATCATCCAAAGCATGAATAATTTGATTTTCTAAAGACATGGGATTATTTTAAACACTCCATTATTATTTGATAGAATTAAAGTACATCCTCATTATCCCACGTAAGACGAAATTTTCCAGTAACTCTAAACATTTTGAGTTTTCCACCTTTTTTGAAATTTAATTTGTAGGATTTGTGTGATGTGTCCTCTATTTCCAAATTGACATCATTTTTGATTGTTTGAAAAACAAGGGGATTATTTGAAATTTGTTGCCACTCATCTTCTTCAAAATCCATATAAAATTTTGTATATAGCAATCCCATGAATTAGTGATAAAATGCACTTGAATAATAATTAGGTGAAATTCTATTTATCCAGTATTTCTTTTGGCATGATCAATCCCAAATAACTTGTAATTGTGGGAAAGATGATCTCAAAGTCCTTATCATGTCTCATCACCTCAAAAACTTGGTGAATTAATTGCTGAATTGTTAAATGTTCATCTTTATACAAGGTTTTTTTTGGATTTTTTACAGAATCCAAAAAGGTAAATCCACTGTCTGTTTGTAATAAATTTCTTAGAAGAGAGTTAGCAATTATTATTTTTTCATCAACGTCTTTGTGAGAATAATCAGTATCCAATCTTTTGATTTGCAATTTTAAATAATGATAAGTGCTATTTGTACTTCGTTCTATATGATGTTGAGATTTTTGTTCATAATTTTCAGTCGGATAATAAAATTTCATATTCCCTCTAGTCTGTACTGTGATGACTTCTTTTTCAAACAAAGAATCCCTTGTCTTCTCAAAGGTTGTTTTTGCCATAAATTCAGGTACAATTAGTTTCAGCAAGGCATTATGATGTAAGTTTGGATTATTTTTGATACTCTCAAGTACAATTCTCTCACGCTCATATGTCTGTGGATTAGGCTCATCTTGGCTCATTGCATCTAGGTCGACCTATATAATACGGGTCAACTATTAATCAGTATTGTTAAGAAAAAAATGAATTAGTGTTTAATCGAGCGTGTCGTCATCAGGTATGGAAGGGTCAAGATATTCAAGCATCTTTTCAATCTCTAAAGTCCTCCCATCAAGCTCAACTACCCCAGATTCTATTCCATCTACTAATGATAATTGTCCACCAATTATCATCTTGTGAGTTTTAGAATCTAATGTCAATGAATGAGATACAGAAGGATCAAATCCATCAACTACAGCTAGAATTCCATTTCTAAAGTGGAGTGTATATCCTTGTTTAAGATCAGAGTAATAGATACCAAGTTTTGTATCAACTGTTCCAAGTTTTTCAGGATTAATTTTAGTTGGAAGTGCTCTAAGCATTTTTTCTACAGGTAATTCTGCTAATTGTTCAGGACTAGTTTGAGTAAATGCATTAGGATCAATTACAATTTTTCCTTCAAGTTCCAATGCACTAGTTAATGCCCAATGTCTTGCATCAGCAGAAAGCATTTGTTGTCCAATAACACGTAATGCATATGCTTTGAGAAGTTTTGCTTCATCATTATCAGGATCTACAGTAATTACATATGTTGCAAGTTCTGCTGCCCAGTTATATTCACCATTATCAATCACTTGTCTTATTTGTTGAATTGCTTGTTCCACACCACCTAATCCATTTACAAATTTGTGTGCACGTTCTTCATCAGAAACTGGGAGTAAGAATGCAGGATCACCTTGATACCATCCAAGATTTCCATAATAGATTTGTTTGACATGCCATGGAATTTGTCCTCTAGCTTGTGTCAACCAAGAATGTTCCTCAAACTGTTCTGGAAGTTCGATCATGTGAGATAATTCATCAGCTGTATATCCATTATTCATTCCACGAATGGTTTGATCATAGATATACTGTGTTGCATCTCTTGTTGAAATTAAGACATCCATAACATTATCTTTTCCATTAACTGGTTTCACATGAGATGAGACCATATGTGCGGGTTCTAATGGAATCATCTTATCTAATGCATTAACATAGTTCATTGGGTCACGATATACGGCCCCTCGTAAGGTGTAGATATTTGGGAAAATTGCATAAATATTGTCACCAATTAGCAAAGTCTCATCATCTGGAAGCCAGACATAGAGTTGATCAGATGATTCGCCTGCAACATAGGTAAGTTCCATTTTCACGCCAGAGATATCTAATGATAGTTTAGAGGGGAAAGTATGAGTTGGAGGAACAAATGCAATGGTTCCAGGTTCACCAGGATTAGGAAACAGCCCCATATTCCTATCTTCATCAGGCAACATTACACCAGTTGCATAAACAGTTCTTACAGAAGCGATTTCTCCAAGAACACTGTTTTCATTAATGTAAAAATCTAACAAACTTTCATGTGCAATAATTTCAACATCCCCATCACCTTCTTCTAAGAAAGCTTTTGTTCCTTGAACATGATCCAGATGTCCATGAGTGTAAATTATTGTCTTTACGGGTTTATCGGTAATCTTTCTAAATTCTTGCATAACCTCTTTTGCTTTTTCATACGTACTCAAAGTATCAACAATAATTATTCCATTATTACCTTCAATCATTATGCTATTTGCTAAATCATAACCAACTGCAACCCAAATTCTTTCATTTACTTGATGTACTGCAGGAGGAGACCAAAAGTCATTTGTCGCCTCAAGTTCTGGACGAATTGATGGTTGGTCTGGATAAGATGGTAACAATATGCCTTCTGTAGAAATAAGTGTTGATTGTTTTACTACGTCTAGTTCAACAGGAACATGTTCATCAGTTTCTTCTTCAATTTCTACTTTAATTTCAGATTTAACAACATTACCTAGTCCCAATCTCTCCCATTTTGCAGCTGTTGAGAATTCAATACAAGAAGTAGATTGATAATGAGATTGGTAAAATTGAACAAATCCAGCTCTACATTCAGGATCATAAACAGGTACTCTAATTTTTTCTGGTGGAGGTGGCGGAGCCCCATAAGGATGAGCGTCAGATGTAGATTTCTCTACGTCGCTTATAGAATAAGAGTCAGAAACAATTTCTGCCATTCCAAGTTCAACCCATCTTGCTGCAGTAGAGGGTTCAAGACAGACGTAATCATCATAATTGAATCTATGAACAAGGGCATTTCCATCACGGCAACCAGCCATAATGTCCTCTTGGGCTTCAGATGCAGGAGATGCAAAAGAGAAAGGGGTAATTGCTGATGAAAACATGATTAAAAATAAAGGTAAAATTAAGAATTTTCCAACTTTCAATGTAAAGATAATCAGATGTTTTTTGATATATCAGACGAGGTGAATTATTCTCACACATACAGTTTTTTTTGCTTTATCGGCCTCAAAACAGACCAAATAGAGATCTTGCGAGAAACCAGAAAGTTTCCAGATTTTAATGGATTTAATCATACAAATATTTGACACCTAAGAGAAATTTGATTATACATAACCCATTACTTGAAAAAATATAGAAAAACATAGTTGGAAACAGAATTTATCATTACAAAACTCAATGAAAGTCTTAAAAAAGAATACGGGGATTATGGAAGGACACGGTATATCATTGAAAAACTACAAAAAGAATCATCACTTCCAAAATCAGATTATTTGTACATTGAAAGAATGGTAAAATTATGTGAGCCAATAATTGAAGAATCAGAACTTGAAGAAATTCAAGAGGACATACCAACTTTTGATTTGATCAAATGTCATCACTGCGATTCGCATATCAAACTTGATGAAAGATCAATTAGAAAAAATAATTCTTGGTTTCATGATAGATGCTTTGAAAAAATTCCCATTGTAAAACCTACAGTTTCTCAAAAAATTCAGATTCCACCAAAAACAGTAAGACCACCTACAATTGTTGAATCAAAATCAATGTATCCTCAAATGGTATTTTCTGGAGGGCTATTAGCATCACTTGTAGGAACTACTTACTTTTTGGCAGGGGATGTAATATCATCAATAGTAGGAGTTTGTGGCAGTGCATTATACTATGTTACATTCAAGTCACAAATCACTCCAAAGAAAAAACTAGACGCACGTGTAGTAAAGACAGGAATTCCAGGATTTGATTCAACACTATCAGTAGGTCTCAAAAAGAATAGTTCAGTAGTAGTTTCAGGACCTCCAGGTAGTGGTAAAACAATATTTGGTTTACAGTTTATTTATTCAGGTGCAAAAGAGTTTGATGAGCCAGGAGTGTACATCTCTTTGTCTCAAAGTATTGAAGAGATAAAAAATGATTGTAAGGCATTTGGATGGGACATTGATGATTTGGTTAAAAAAGGAAAAATTTTGATGATTGATTTAAGGCCATTTAAAATCAAAGATGAAGTAATAGGAAAAGACGAGTCTCTTTATCGTGGAGAACACATACCATTTGAACATTTGACAAAATTTATCCTAAACAGTATCAAAAAGATGAAGGCTAAAAGAATTGTAATTGATTCTATATCGATTCTTGGAATGCAGTATTCAGACAAATTCTACATGGGACAAGGACTACAAGGAATGATACAATCCCTTGAAAACTTTGACGTAACATCACTTTTGATTTCAGAGTTTTCAGAAAATAATAAAGTTCCACTAGAATGGCTTGTAACATCAGGAATAATTCAGTTAGACAATCAAATTGTAGATAACAAAATGAGACGAACAATAAAAATTACAAAATTACGTGGAATCGAACATAGTGAACAAGTTCATTCATTAGAATTAGGCAGTAACGGTCTGTATGTGTTTGATTAGGATTCAGATTCTTCAAGTTCATCTAGTTTCTTTTTGACAGCAATTTTCACTTCATCTTCTAATTTTGATTGTTCTGCTTCAAGTTCTTTTTTGAATTTTTTTTCCCAATAGTTTTTGACCAATCTAACCCATTGTATAGCCAAATTAGACAAAAATAAGCTCTTCGAAAATATTGAGGCTGAGAAATCATCCATCAGGATTAAATACAAATTTTGCAAGGCAAACTACCTAACACACCGTGGGATTAGATGAGAGATCATCAAAATCCCATGATCATTTGTAATTATGTTATGAGTTAAGATTTTTGAATTCTAAACATTTGGAATCATATTCATTCAAGTATTGCTTGCCATTAATTTGAGAATCTTTAATGTATAATTCACAGGTTTCAGGATCTATGAATTTACTTCCACTAGAATCATGACTTGTAAACTGTAAAATAAGAATTCCCAACAATATGACTATTAGAATAATAGGTAATTTTTTTGAAGAAATATCCACAAATGCTACTTTATAATTTTAAACTTAAGGGTATTGAATTAGAATAAAAGATTACCAAAAATTTGTGCAATAACTGCTACAACTATAATTATTGCAATCTTAATTCCCATCTTCATGAATTGTAGACACGAATTATGGAATTAATCTTTATCGATAAATTCGCCAATGCCTGGTGGGTCTGGTGCCAATCCTTTTCTCTTTCTAATATCAGCTACAGCGGTTGCAAACATTGATTTTGGAACCTCAGTCCATTCCTTAAAGGATGTATTCCATGTGGCACGTCCTGCCGTTTGACCTCTCATTGCTTCAGATAAAGTAAATGTTTCAGATGCTGGAATCTCACCTATAACTATACTTGATGCACCTTTTTGTGACATGTCAAGGACTTTGCCACGTTTACCAGAAAGAACAGTTGCAACGTTTCCAACCAAGTCAGTTGGAACACGAACCTCAATTGCTAAAGTTGGCTCTAATACAGTAGTACCTGCAGTTAGTAATGCACCCATACATGCTCGACGAGAAGCTGGACCAAGTTGTGACAGACCTCTATGTGCAGTATCTTCGTGTGGGACAAAGTGAGTAAAGATAAACTTACAATCCCTCATCTGTTCTTTACATATTGGGCCTTCTTTCATTGTTTCATCAAATCCGGTATTAATAGAATCAGTTGACTCTTGGACAAATTGGACACCTTTTGTTCCATTGATCAAAACATTTCCACGTGAATCGAGTTTCATTATTCTCTTGATTGTATCTCTATCCCATCCTACCTCTTTTAGCTTCTCTGCAACAAACTCCTTGCTTTTCATGTCGCTGATTTCACCAGTTCTAAGCATTTGTGCAACCTCAGGTTCTAGTGGCTCTACTTTCATGAAGATCTTGTTGTGTCTGTTAGGAGACTTTGACATGATTGGTTCACATGTGCCCTTTACAGTTTCTCTGTAGTTAATCAAAGGTTCAGATGTTATAATCTCAAGTTTGGCATCTTGTATACGATGGACCGCAACATCAAGATGCAATACACCCATTCCTGCAACAATGGTCTCACCACTTTCCTGATCAATTTTTACAATTAGATTAGGGTCTTCAATTGTTAGTTGTTGTAGAAACTCAACTAGTTTAGGTAAATCTTTAGGATGTTTTGGCTCAATTGCAATTTGAACTACAGGCTCTGAAACATATTTCACTCCTTCAAACATTTGAATGCCTTTGACAGAAGACAGTGTGTTTCCTGCTCTGCAATCAGTTAATCCTAATAACGCTGGAATATTTCCTGCTCCAAGTTCACCTACTTGCTCTCTTTGGTTTCCCATGAAAAAGTTTACAGATTGAATCCTTCCTTCTCTTTTTTCATCAATTATGTTAATTGTTTGTCCATCCTTGATTGTACCCGAGAACAGTCGGCCTATTGCAACAGGTCCTGCTGCAGGATCTAACACCATGTTTACAACCATCATAATTGTCGGACCATCATCGCTACAAGCAAGCAATGCTTTTCCAACATCAGAATCCAAATCGCCTTTCCAAATTTGTGGGATTCTGTATTTGACTGCCACATGTGGTGGAGGATGGTGTTTTACAACCATGCCAAGTATGGCCTCAGCCAAAGGAGCTTTTTCTACAAGGTCCTCAACTTTTTCATTTTGATAAGCATCAATTACATCTTTGAATGTAAGACCTTTTTCTTTCATTAAATCAATGTTAATTGCCCATCTGTCTTTTGCAGAACCAAATGTAACACTTGCATCTTGAATTGATACTTTCCATTTCTCTTTGTATTCAGGTTCAGCATATGTGTCAATTAGTTGATTGAAATTTGAAACTACTTCTGCTAGTTGTTGTTGCATCTTCTCAGGGGTCAATCTGAGTTCTTTGATGAGTCTGTCGACTTTGTTAATAAATAAAACAGGTCTTACTCGCTCTTCAAGTGCCATTCTAGTTACAGTTTCAGTTTGAGTCATGATACCCTCTACTGCATCACATACTACGACTGCACCATCAATTGCCCTAAGGCTTCGAATTACCCTTCCACTAAAATCTACGTGTCCAGGAGTATCAATCATGTTAATGACGTATTCTTTGTCTTTTTGAGTAAAATGCAAGGTAACGTTTGCTTGATAAATTGTAATTCCTCTTGCTTGCTCCTCTTTATCAAAGTCCATTGCCAAAGCCTTTCCAGCAGCAGATGGAGCAATAATACCAGAATAAGCCAAGAGACTGTCACTCATAGTAGTTTTTCCGTGGTCAACGTGAGCAATAACACCAAAGTTACGGATTTGATCCTTATTCTTGATGATCTTTAGAACCTCACCAGTTGACTTGTATTTTACCATATTCGCAAACCCTAGTAATCAGCTATTAAACCTTAGCCTATCGGTTTTTGATAAGTGAAATGATCTCTAGAATAAATTCATCACAAATGAGTTTTGATTTTTATTACGACTATTTTGCAAACAATCATGGAAATTTCTGTAGGGCACACTCCTGATTCAGATGATGCATTCATGTTTTATGGAATGTTTACAGATAAAGTTCCATCACCAGATTTTAAGGTAAATCACGTAATTGAAGACATTGAGAAATTAAACCGTAAAGCAACTGATCCTGAGCTTGACGTTACTGCAGTTTCAGTTCATGCATGTGCGTACATTCCAGGATATACAATTTTGAGAAGTGGTGGAAGTTTTGGAATTGGTTATGGTCCAATAGTTACTGCAAAAAAACAGATGTCAATTGACGAGATAAAAAAATGCAAAATTGCAATTCCGGGAAAGATGACATCAGCATTTTTGTTGCTCCAATTAATGATTGGAAAATTTGATTATGTAGAGATGAATTTTAGTGATATTCCAGAAGCAGTAAAAAGTGGAAAGGTAGATGTAGGATTAGTAATTCATGAAACCCAGTTATCATATGAACAAGAAGGAAATGTCAAGATTTTAGATGTAGGGGAGTGGTGGGACAAAACCACAAATGGACTTCCAGTACCTCTAGGAATCAATGTAATGAAGACAGACCTAGGCATGGAAACCATAGTAAAATTTGACAAACATCTACAATCATCAATTGAGTTTGGAATTGAGCATTTTGATGACGCTATTGAATATGCAATGCAATACTCTAGAGGAAAAGAACGAAGTCTAATTGAAAAATTTGTAAAAATGTATGTAAACAAAGTTACCGTAAACATGGGAGAGCCTGGAGAAGAGTCAATTAGAAGGTTATTTGAAATGGCAAAAGAGAAAGGACTTGTTCCAGACTTTGAAATTAGTATTGCCAGCAAGTAATTATAGAACAGAAAAAAAATAGTAAATATGGGAGACGGAATCGGTGGCGCAGTACTTACAATTCTTACAAACAATACTTTTGAATTACTAGTTAGCCATACAAGAAAAGATAACCAAGAAGAATACGGTAAAATTGAAAAAATCATCATGAGTAAAATTGATGATCCTGAGCAACCTCAATACGAAGAGAAAACTAAAGAAGATTTAGAGCGAGCACTCAAAGGAAAATTTGTTTCATGTAATGTGCAATACAGAGACGAAAAGACAGATGCACTAGTTTGTAACGTCTTTGTTCAAAGACCACCAGAAGGATTTTAGAAAAACTATAAAATGCCTAATATGTGGTGAGTTCCAATTATAATTACAAATGGTTCTTGTGGATAAAAAAATTCTAACAGCAGGTCTTGTCATGATTATTGTAGGAATTATACTCATCTTTGCATATGTTGACCAGCCAATAGGTCAATCAGGAATGAGTGAGGAGGAAATTATTGATTTGATGATAGCAGAAGACCAGAATCAAGCTTATCAGATGTCATCAGGGATTTTAATTGGTATAGGATTCTTACTGGTTTTGATTAGTTTTGGTGCTAGAAGAAAAAAAGACAGGGCAACAAGAAAAGAAAAGAAGTCTGCAGAATAATTCAAAACTTTTAATCTCAAATTATCTTACCAACACCAATGATTCAGGCAGAAATTAGCGTATACCCAATGGCAACTAGAACCACAAGTGCCAGTTTTTACATTGCAAAGGCAATAGAATCAATTCAAAAAATTGAAAATTTAAGATATGAAATCAATGCAATGGGAACAATTCTAGAATCAGATAGTATTGATGTGATAAACTCTGCAACAAAACAAATGATAGAAACAGTTCATAATCTTGGAATTGCCAGAGTTGAGGTAATTATCAAAATAGACTCAAGACGAGACAAACACGTCAAAATGGAAGAAAAGTTAGAGTCTATCAAAAAACAGATGAGTTAAAACTTGTTTAAGATTTTAAAATGAGTATTTCTTTGAGCAGGATATCTCCCAATCTCTTTTACCATTGTTGCTAATTCTTCAACAGATGAAGAAGTTGCTTTTCCAGCAGCACGGTAAATCTCTTCAGAAAACGCTGTTCCGACCAAATCACTTCCACCATTAGATAATGCAACTTGTGCCAATTTTTTGCCGTATGCCACCCAATAAACTGAAATGTTGTTTAGTACGTTTGCAAGCATTAATCTTGATAGTGCAATAATTCTCAAATCATACACAGATGAGCATTCATTATTTACCAAATGTTTCTGTTCAAGTTCAGTATTATCAAGACTAAACTTTAATGGAATTAAAGTAAGAAATCCATTAGTTTTCTTTTGTAAATCACGAATTTTTATGAGATGATCAACTATGTGTTCTGGTTTTTCGATATGTCCATAAAGCATAGTAACATTACTTTGAATTCCCATAGTATGTGCTTCCTCAATTACATCAAGCCACTCTTGTCCTGAACATTTTCCTCGAACAATCTCATTTCTGATTTCTGGATGAAACAATTCAGCACCACCACCAGGCATGGAATCAAGTCCTGCATCTTTTAGGCGAGATAAGATTTCTTTAGTAGAATTTTTTGTTAATTTTGATAAATAAAAAATCTCAGCTGCAGTTAACGCTTTAATGTTGAGTTGTGGATGGCTCTTTTTGATTGCTCTCATCATGTCTTCATAATATTCTAATGGAAGTTTTGGATGAAATCCACCAACAATGTGAACTTCAGTTGCACCCATCTGTTTTGCAATTCCAACTCTTTGTTCGATTTCTTGTGGAGTTAGTGTGTATGCATCATCTGCCCCATCTTTACGATAAAATGCGCACATCTGACAGCTAGCTGCACAGACATTGGTATAGTTCATGTAATAAGATGCTGCAAAAGTAACGGTATCACCAACTAGTTCCTTTCTTTTAGCATCTGCTACTGCTCCAAGTAAATGTAAATTATCATAATTCATCAGTTCAAGACCATCTTTGTGTGTTAATTCTTCTCCGGCAATTGCGCGATCTAAAGCCTGAGAATCTCCAACTAGCTGTTCTAGCATATTGTGTAGTTTTATCATCATGATATATTCCTTATAGTCTCAAGAAATAAGTAGTCAATCACATTATGTGTTATTATGGTACTTCCACTAGTTGATGAGAACAAGCCAAAATGTTACTTGTGCCATGAGGGTTTTGAGGACATAGAAAAACTTAGAGAGCATCAAAATACAGAACATAAGGACTTTTTTGAATCAAATGAAAAACAGACAACCAGAGAGCCAGTACCTGGCGATGTTACTGTGTTTTAGGTTTCTTTTCTTTTATTGATTTTAGTAGTTCTTGGGCAATATCCTTTGAAATACTTGCCAGATCATAATCATGATCAATGGATAATGCTTTTTTAAAATATTTTATTGCATTATGCAGTTGTCCAATTTCACCTAAGGATAGACCCTTGTATGCAAGTGCCATTGCACATTTTTTGTCTAGTCTTAAAGCTGCATCATAGCATTCTATGGCTTTTTGATATTTTTGTTCAGAGTGAAATACCGCCCCTTTGTTTAGTAATGCATCAAGATTATCTGGAGAGATGGCAAGTGCCTTATCATAAGAACGAACAGCAAGTTTTAGTCTACCCATGTTTTGTAGTGTCACTCCTTTGTCAATAAGGGCAGTAACGTTCTTGGGCTCTTTTTTTAATGTTAAATCATAAAGCCTAAGTGCATCAAAATAATTTTCATCCCCTACATATTCATAGGCCTCTGCTAACATCTTATCTATTTCATTACTCACTGTAACTGATAATATTTTGTTAATAATGTAGTTTTACTTTACAAGACAGTATAGTCATAAACAAGTAAGAGACCTCCAATATTCATTTTTTGTAATTATGGTATAAAATATGATTTTTTGTTGATCTAAAGTATGCAACAATTCAAGAATTTAGAAAGTAAAAGGGAGTGTAGTTTAGTCTACTGTTGAGACAGTATAATGAATAGTTGCAGATTGTATTCTACAATTTGCGCAATTGAGGTCAAATGGGTCAGTTGTTACTTGAACTGCATAGCCTGATTGTCTGTTAAATGGGCTATTTAGTGGTCCGCTAGTTAGAACTTGATTTTCCCCTTCTCCAGAAGTGATTAATGTAGATCTAGTACTTGCGACTCCAGTTACAGCATCAAGCGCAAATAATTTGCATATAACAGTATGAGTTGGATCTCCATCATCCACACTACATTTGAATTCCGTTATTATAGCCCCATCAGGAATTGTATGTACAGCTGCAACAAGATCGGGGGCGAATACAGTTGAAAGAGCTGCAAAATTAAGATTTCTCAACATACCATCTCCTGTCCTACTATCAAATTCCATTGCACTAAG
Organism: Candidatus Nitrosopumilus sp.; assembly: GCA_965238195.1. Classification (GTDB taxonomy): domain Archaea; phylum Thermoproteota; class Nitrososphaeria; order Nitrososphaerales; family Nitrosopumilaceae; genus Nitrosopumilus. The sequence goes on from OZ250174.1 coordinate 153,960, forward strand.
AACCAAGGTTCTTTGTTGTACAAAGTCATAACGAAAGTCACGAGCAGTCAATGATTTAGTAGAATCAATATCAGTACCACTTACACAACCAGTACAATCTACATCAGTTGCCGGTCCTGAAGAAGTGTCATCAACGCTATCTGCAAATCCTGCTGGAACATTAGTTAGTTCTGTCCAATCAGTTGTACCGGGCACCCCATCAGCTCCTGATGCTCCGTCTTGTCCGTCAGCTCCTGCGGGGCCTTGAATTAACTGAATATTATCAATTTGATTCTGTAAATCTCGAATTGCCTCACCAATTGAGGAATCAATTCCTCCAAGAATAGCCCCCAATAGAGTCCATTCTTTTTTGCCAGTCTTTTCATAGATTTGTAAATCATCAGTATTTCTATCAACATACAGCATGCCAACTGCACCCTTTTTGTCTTGAGGAACACCTTCACCAGTTACAACATTTCGTTTGTTCTGTGATTTTTTCCATTTTTTGTCTTCTTTATCATCATCGTCTGCAAATACATAATCAAATGATACAGAACCAATTAGTAAAACCAGAATTAATGAAACAGCTAAAAATGATTTTGTACCCATACCCAAAATGATGAAGTTATGAAGCTCATTTAAAGTAGATCATGTGTCTACGATCAAATATTACAAAATCAAGATGCGTTTTTGTCTCGAGGATCAATCTTTAATGAATTGTTAAAGCACTCCATTGCCTCCTCGTATCTTCCCAGGCTTCTAAGTGCAATCCCCTTATTGTTCCAAAGATCAGGATCATCCTGATTCAAAAGAAGTGCTTGCTCAAAATAACCAAGAGCATCATCAAACTTTCCATCTTCTAAGAAGGATTGTCCCTTTGCAACAAGGTCTTGAATTTCATCCATAAGTTACAAAAAAATGCATGCGTATTAAATCTGAAAAATTAATAGAAAAAGATAGTCAATAAAGTGAACAAATTTACAACTATTCACTGAAAATTTAAATAAATTTTTGAGTATTATAGAGTATGAAGTTAGATGAGACGGATGAAAAAATTCTCAAAAATATGATGGTAGATGCAAGAGTATCTGCAAGACAGCTTGCATTAAGACTTGGAATGTCAACTGTGACAATACTATCTAGAATCAAAAAGTTAGAAAAAGAGAAAATTATTTGTGGATATACTGCAATCATTGACCATGAAAAATTAGGATACTCACTTACCGCAATTATCGAAATTGTTGCCAAAAATGACAAAATTATAGAGATCGAAGATGAGATATCAAAATTTGAAAATGTATGTGGAGTTTATGATATTACAGGTTCAACAGATACTCTAGTCATAGCAAAATTCAAAGAGAGAAGTGAATTGAGCAAGTTTGTAAAGGGGTTGACCGCAATTCCAAATGTGGAAAATACAATTACTCATGTGGTTCTGAATACTGCAAAAGAGGATTTTCGATTAACGTAGGTAAAACAAATTGAAACGATTCAGTATTTTTATAATTTCTGTAGTTATCGTAGGAGCAGTACAAACCATAGATGCTCAAACTAGTGAATTAAATATGGAACTTGAAGTTTCTGATGAAGAAAAGATAATTCTTTTTACAGGTTTTGCAGTTGCAGTTATTGCAATATTTTTATTTTTAGCAAGAGACATCATACTCAGGAAAAAAACATCATATGACAAAAAAGATCTTGATTCAAAAAAAGACAAGACATATGAAAAGTATCATTCTGGATGGGGCGATGATTATGAAGAATTTGGAAATAGAAAAAATACAAAAGAAGATGAAGAGTTTCGCAATGCTGCAAACAAAAATGAGCTTCCGAACTACTATGAAATCATCGGAGTTCCAAAAAATGCAACACAAAACGAGATAAAAAAGAAATTCAGAGAGCTTGCAAAAAAAACTCATCCAGATAGAACAAAAAAAGATTCTGAAGAAGAGATGGCAGATCTAAATAGAGCATATGAAATACTTTCAGATGAAACGCGTAGAGAAAAGTATGATAAGCATCTAAAAGTTGACTAGACAGATTCTATCTTCAGTATTATCATACTAAGTTCGATTGAATTTGGGGTCTGAACACTATTTGTAAGATTAGTAAAGATTTCAAGCGCAAGGGGTTTGCCATTGTATTCTATCTGTGTTGATATTTTGAGTTCAGCAAATTCTGTATTTGGTCCAAGCATCTTCTTTGTTAATAACGGAACAACAGAAAGATCTTCAATTGTTCCTTTCATTTTATAGGCAAATTTATCTGAAAAATACACACCCCCACGTGTAGTTGGTTCATTAACAGGAGTTGGAGAATTTGTGATAGATACACAAGTTATTGAATAAACATCATCATTAAGATAAAGTAAATATTTTGGAGAGTTTTTTTCATCAAACTCCATTAAATTTTTAAGTAAATCTAGATTCACCGACATTAAAAATTATCTAAATCATATTATTATTGAGTGTTACCAACACCAAAACAAAAAACAAAATAGTTCTTTTTCTGGTTGTTCTTCAGCTTGATTTAGTAAATTAGATTCCACATCTTCTGCAATGATCTCAGAGGAAAATTCTTCATTTAAGTATACCAACATATTTCGATCCTCAATTAAAGAATTTATTTTTTCATCAAGTGAATTTAATTTAGTTATCATTGGAGCAAATTTTGGATCCTCTTCTTGGGATAATTTTGCTTCATAGTATTCATATTGTTTGTAATATTCATCATATTGAGATTGTTCACGGGATATTTTTACATCAAGTGATTGAACACCACTTTGTGTTTGTGCATCTAGTTGACCGTAAATTGTTTCAAGTTTATTGTTACTTTGTATTAAATTTGTATATTCAAAAGAGATACTTTCATCAACGAATGCATCATCAACATGTATTACATTTAATGTGTAAGTTCCTTCTTCAGTCCATCCTACTCCACCTGTAATAATTTCAAACGTAAAGTCTCCATTAGCATCAATGGGGGTATCAAATTCAAGAAGGGTATTACCGTTTGGAAGATTTAGTGTTATTTGAGCAGGATCATTTGGCCAAAAATTTTCAACATTACCTGAAACTTCAATTGTATCATCAAAAGTGTATGATGATTTTTGAGTAGTAAATTGTGTAATCGTAGGAAGATCATCTTCAAGAGATTGAGCATATGTATTATCAAAACCAAATGTACTAACAATCAGAATACCCATTAGCAAAATTACCGATGATTTCATAAAATAATAAAGATAGTTTAGGTATTATCCAGTTGTAAGTACAAAATTATTACATGTTGAATTCATGCCCATAATTTTGGAATTTAGGGAGTATTTCAAAGTGAAATCTACAAAATGCAAAGAGATTTTGAGAATTCAGAGCGCATCTTTAAAAACAGGAATTATGATCGAGTGTTATTGCAACAATTTGCAAATACCCTTTCAATGAGAAACGAGATTCTTAATTTATTGGTAGAAAATGGATTAGATGATGATTGTTATGTTGAAATGCTAGATTATACAATTGACTTGTTTGAAAGTCAAGGTCTCGGAACAGAGTACTACGGATACCACAATATCAATCATGAATTAGAAGTAACATATATTTCACTTTTAGCTGCAAAACAAGAGAAAATACAATTCACAAATGAAGATTTGAAATACTTGTATGTCTCTGCTTTGTTTCATGATTTTGATCCTCAAAAAAGTGTAGATAAACCACACGAAGAAAGTGTTTTAAAATTTATTTCAATGGATAAAAAACTTCGTGAGTTAATTCATACTGCAAACATAGATTTAGAAATTATCAAAGTGTTTATTTTAAGAACAACATATCCTTGGAGTGGAGAATTAAAGAAAAATGCAGAAACCCAAATTAAACAATGTTTACAAAATTCAGATTTGACAAGAAACAATCAACAATACCAAGAACACATAATGCAAATGGGCGAATATCTATCAGTAGTAGATAGAATTAGCGGGTATGCATTAGGTGGTTTTTCAAAAGCAATGGAAATGGCAAAGATGAATGCACATGCACTTGCATGGAGACCATCATTGATTGTCAGAAGTTCAGTTGCATATTTTGAAGAATTATTAAACAAAGAAACTGAGATGGCAAAAGCAGTTCTTAAGATTCTTCCAAAAGAAATGAGGAAAAACTTTTTTGATACTGTATTATCATTTATGAAAATTAGACAGCAAGAGATTACCATTCAAGCAGATTATGCATATGAAAATCTAAAACTAATTCCAACCATAGAATCCATGGCAACAAGAGAAGATCCAAATTTTATTAATACACTTTATGAAATCTTTTTACAATTGCCAACACCTTTGCAATTTGAAAAAGAAAATTTTGAAAAATCAGTCAAAGACCCTCAAGTAATCATTAACACACTTAGACTAAACGAAAAAGAGGGAGAGATTGTAGGATTTTCCAAAGGAGGGCCACTTGAAAACTACAAACTTCGTGAAGAGATCAGAGATGAAAATTATGGAGTAGGGAATACAGTATTTTTAGAACCATTAGCATTAAAAATGGGATATTGGGGATTAAAGGGCGGGAGTGAAATGCGCCACTTGTTTATCATGCAATCACACTCAATGAAATACAAATATCTTACAAGTTTTGCACTACGAGATGTCATCAGAGCCAGAGTAGATAAGGAACAGGCAGAATTTGTGACATTATTTGATCCTGAGAGATGGGATTACTACAGAATCATAATTTAGATTCATCATATGAAAAAGCCAATTAGTATTAAAACATCAAGCAGAAACGCTTTATTAACAAAAAATTGTCCAAAATATCGTGTTAAGTAAAGGCATTGGAGTACTAGTAGTCATACTAGTAATTTCTATCAGTTTCACTCCAGTATTTGCATTAACTGAGTTAGAAAGAGCAACAGTTAGCGATCCAAGAATAGTAAATGCATTTGGCGCATCCATAGGAAGCCTTGTTGATGTAAATCAACAAATTCAGATTTCATCAGATATTATGAACGAACAAGAAAAATCTCAAAAATTTGCATATCTTGTTCAAATTAAAGATGAAACAGAATTAGTGGTTTCATTTAATTGGTTTGTTGGAGAATTAAATCCGCATCAAAAACTTAGTCCATCATTATCATGGACACCAGACAAACCAGGTGAATTCACTGCAGAGATTTTTGTATGGGAAGGATTTCCAATAAATCACAAAGCGTTAACAGAATACATCACATTACAGATATACGTCAGATAAAATTTTGACAAAACAATTTGGTTTACAAATATGCTAATTATTTAAGAAATTCGAATAATTTGTTCCTAAATTGATCAAAAAAATGTCCGATACGAAAAAAATTGTTATGCAACACAATAGTTGAGATCGGAGATTTGCTTCTTAGTGAAAAAAGTTCAACAAGTTCTTGCTAATATAACCTAGAGCCTATTGCAATTATGACAATAGGATATTGTGTTAAGTGCCGAGACAAACGAGAAATCGAAGGCGCCGGACCATACACCATGAAAAATGGTAAACCTGCAGTAAAGGGCACTTGCCCAAAATGTAGTACAGCCATTTTCAGAATCGGTAGAGGATAAATTCTCAATAGAGAAATTTAGAACTGCCATTCATCAGTAAGGCCATTCCATAGCGAACGCATTGGTGATGGATCTTTTTCTATTTCTTCATAAATTCTATTTTTTAATACAAAAAAGAAATTCTCTAAGGCGTCAATTCCACCATCAGCATAAAGTTCATGGCCAATTTCTGTAATTCTTTTGTGTTTACCAGGAACATCTACAGAGTCTGGATTTTGTAGGCAAAATGTCATCAAATCTAGTAGTTCTTCTTCTAGCATGAAATCCAAGTTATTCTATTCAAAATTCTAGTCAAATTTAGGTATTAAGATCAAAAATGAAAAAAGAGATTATTTTAGACGTCTATAGATCTCTTTGAATTCAATAGAAAGGTTACATGACAAGTTGAGCAAATGAGCAAGTTGATTCATAGATGTTTTGTCGTGAGCCAGTTGTCTTAATATCGTCAAAGCTTTTTGTGGAGCCCCAACTGAAAGAGAGTTTTGACCAGACCATGCTTTAAAGGCATTTTCAACATCTAAACTGAAATTTAAAACAAATTCTTTCCAGTGTGGCATTGATTGTAGTGCCTTTTCATTAAGAAGAACTTGAGATAGTTCACGGAATTCATTTTTCCGATCTACATACAACATATCAAGGGCCTGATTAATTTTTTCTTCTTTGTATTCTGCGCTATTCAGCATGTACATTCCTGCAATACTCATAATGTAATATACTCATTATCAAAGATAAGTCAAGTAGTTGATTTTCTGAAAATTTGTTACAGTTTTTTAATTAAAATTAACAAATGTAAAGAATTCAAAAAAAATAAAAAAGATTGGATCTTATTGGAATGGGTCAATAAATGGACAGTTAACAATATGGTCACTATCCATTGGACGTGCAATGCCAATATCGATCAATCCAGCTTTCCTGTAGTTGTTCATATCATCAATGGTTTCTAATACTTGTGCACTCTCAGGATTATCCCATCCAATCATGAAAATTCTCCACATTGGAGAATAGTTCACATCACCGGGAGCTCCCGCAGCTATTCCAGGTTGAAATCCTAATGGACCAGTACCCGTTATACCATTTTTGAACTGAAACAAGTCTACTGCTGCTGAATTTGCAATCAAGCTTGCAGATGTTGGTGCACTTACAACACCCATCATTCCGGCAGGACCACTTGGAGTAGCATCTGTTACAATGTAATAGATAGTTCTACCATCTGGACCCCATCCGCGATGAGCAATGAAAGTTACATTCATCTCTTCTGTATCGATATCAAGAACTTGACCACCACCATAAGGTGTAGTATCAGTTAAAGTTACATCTTTAACCATCATCTGACCTTCAGGCCAAATGATTTGTGGCATGTTCAAAACCACACTGAGTTCAGTCAATATGATTTCCTCGTTATCAGCTGCTTCCATAATCATTGCATCTGAATCAAGCACTCTTGGTGTTGTACCTTCAGTCCATGTTACATGGACATGAGAAGCCAATGCACTGTAAACATCTGCTTGTGCAGGTGTACTTGTAAAGACTTCACCTTGGTATCCATGAACACCATCGCCATCAATGCCGTTGGTGAACATGTATGTTCTTGAAAGTGCTTCATCAGGAGCATTTGCCAATAAAGGTGCAAGTTCTACTTGCCAACCTTGATTTTCAGTAATGATTTCTGCATGTGTAGGATCACTAGAATCAGTGATGATAAAGAAAACTTCTCCACCGTCATAGTATCCCTGATGCAACGGAATTGTTGCCGGAACGTTTGCTCTTGATAATCTAAGTACAGAACCCAAGTCTGCTTCAGTTACTTCTTCCATCATGGCTTCTTTTTCCATCATGGCTTCTTTTTCCATCATGGCTTCTTTTTCCATCATGGCTTCTTCTTCAGCAACTGGCGCTACAGGAGTGACTGGTACTTGTCCTGCTTCCCATGCGGCTTTACCACCTGGAATATCAGAACAAAGTTGTAATCCACAAATGCCAGTACTAGAACCATATGATGAGGTTCCAACACCTTTACCTTTGATAGCTTCGGCATCTGTGAAATAGTCTGTCGTCAACCCTGCTGTAAACAAGGGTAGTATTGCAAGAATTGCAATGTATCTTAGACTCTTATTCATAAAATAAAAAATAGAATTTTGCTTTAAAAGAATTTATCCAAATCGGACATTTTAATCAGAAAGTTCTGAGAATCTGTTTTCCACATAATCCCAATTAACAACATTCCACCAAGATTCAACATAATCAGGTCTTTTGTTTTGGTATTTTAGATAGTATGCATGTTCCCATACATCTAATCCTAACAAAGGGGTTTTTTGAAGAGTCCAAGGACTATCTTGATTTGAAGTTGTAATGATTTCAATTTTATTGTATGTTGGATTAAAAACTAACCAACACCAACCACTTCCTTGAATTGTTATTGCCTTTTCTGAAAAAACTTTCTTAAAATTCTCAAAGTCAGTAAAATAAACATCAATTGCATCTTCTAATTTTCCTCTAGGTTTACCAACACTGTTTGGAATCATTGTTTCCCAAAATAATTTATGATTCTCAAAGCCTCCACCAAAAAAATTGATTGCACTTCGACCAGATTCAGGGATTGATTTTAGATCAGAGAGAATAGATGAGATATACTGTGGGTGAGATGCACCACCAATTTGTTCAAGAGATTTGTTTAGTCCATCAACATATGATTGATGATGTTTTTGATGATGAATCTTCATCGTCTCTGTATCAATGAATGGTTCCAGTTCATCATAATCGTAAGGTAATCGTGGAAGCTCATATCTAACCATGAATCAAATTATTCTAATCCACATATATTCTTCAAGAACGAAAGTAAAATCAAATATTCATTGAAAAGTATTTTTGGATTGGGTGGAAAAGATGATAAATCATGGAGAGGGGTATAAAGTATGAGAAAACTAGGAACGACGGATTTGGGCATTTTACATTTAGCAATTAAAGAGAATGGAACATTTAATGAGAATAATCTAGAGAATTCAGAGTTAAAGACATTGGGTGTTGGGAGAATTTTGGACGGTCTTGCATCATTAAAAGATAGAAAGATGATATCATTAAATCAAGATGGCTCTTTTTCCATTACAGAACTTGCTAAAGAAATTCTTTGGAGCAATAATGTTCCAACATGGGCAAAAATATTGCGTCTTCTTCAAATAAAATCTTGCAACATTAAACAAATTTCAGATATTCTTAGAACATCGGAAGATAAACTAACAGATGACATGGAGAAATTGAGAAAAAATCAATTTGTTTTAATGTCGCCCCAAAGACAAGCCGATAAACTTGTCAAGGTTTTTGAAATACTTCCTGAAGGAATAGAAGAAATTGATAAGACAGAAACAGATGGATTTGAGAACATTAATTTTGACAAATCTAAACCTAAAATGGAAATAACAGGATTAATTGAAGAGATCCTAAAAGAAATTCAAGACTTACAAACGGATCAATCAAAAAAAGACAATATTATTGAAAAATTATCTAGGTTAAAAGATAAGTTAGAAATTTAATTATTTTGAGCGAATCTTGTCTTGTATCTGAGCCAAGATTAGTTCTGCTTTGTTTTTATTTTCATAGTTATCAGCTGATTCATCAATTATTGCATCAATTTCATAGCTCTTGTCCACTAAGATGTCTGCAACATGATCATCTAGCGTTCCGTTTCCAATCAAGTAATATGCAAAAACAGTATTTTTCTGACCAATTCTGTGAAGTCTATCTTCTGCCTGTCGATGGATTGCAGGACTCCAATCAAGCTCTGCAAATATAACATATTTTGCTCTAGTCAAGTTGATTCCAACATTTCCAGCACGGAGACCAGCTATCATTAGTTTTGATTCACCTTTTTGGAATTTATCAATCTGGTCTTGTCTAAATGAATCTGTTTGCCCTCCAATGATAGCAACAGGAGAAAACTCTTGAAGGCTTTCATGAAGTAATTTATGAATTACCTTATGATGACAAAACACCACAACACTTTCTTCAATTTCCATAATATTTTTCACAAAATTTATCACATGAGGAAGTTTAGCCACACCTGCAACCTGTCGTTCACTTTGAATTGCTCTTTGATATGATGCAGATTTTGAGAATGCAGTTTCTGCATCTTTTTGTTCTTCTTCAAGTTTCTTCCAAATTTTATCTAGTTCTTCAAGATAATAATCAGTATCAGATGCAATAACTTCTTTGTAGCGAACTTTGTCTTTAAGCTCTTTGAGGACATCAGACTTTTTCCGCCTAAGCATTACATGTTTTTGTAATTCATTTCTAAGTGATGCTCGTTTGTTTTCTAAAACAATTGCTTTTCCTTTTTCATTTACATAACAAAAATATTCACAAAATTCCTTAAAGCTGCCAAGAAGTCCAGGTTTAATGATATCAATTATCGGCCATATTTCAGAACCTCTATTGTAAATTGGAGTGCCCGAAAGACCAATTCTATATAACACTGAAGGAAGTGCTGCAAGTTTTTTAACTGCTTTGTATTTTTGAGTAGTTTTTGATCTTAGATTATGTACCTCATCACAAACAATAGTCTTTATTCCAAGTTTTGCTAAATCATTATCTCTCTTGAAAAGTAGCTCATAATTGATTACGTAAATATCAGACTTTGGAAGTTCTTTGGATTTACCAGTCCGAATAAGTGTAACACTAGGGGATTTAGAGTCCATTATTCTTCCATTTCCACTTTTTTTCTTTAGAAATTTTTCAATTTCTCGTTCCCAATTGTTTAAGGTAACCAATGGCGCCACAACAAGTACAGGAAATGTTTGTTTTTCAGTAGCAACATAAGATAATGTTTCCACAGTTTTTCCAAGACCCATCTCATCAGCTAATAATGCATTACCAGAAGACTTGAGTAAAAAGTCCAATCCTTCTTTTTGGAAATTTAGAAGTTTGCCTCGAAATTGCTCACCAGCTTTTGCACGTTTTAACTTGTGTTTAACTGGAGGTAAAGTTGGCTTTGGAGCAAAAGTTTTTACAATTTTTCTTTGCCATACATATTTTGATAAAATTTCAAGTGGATATCTATCCATAATGAGTTTAATTTGTTTTATATTTTCAGTGCTATCAGGAATAATTACTTCATTTACATTTTCTCCATACCAAGCTTCAGGAACTAGTCTTGAGATCATATTTACTGCACGATCTCCAGAAATTTTCCAACACCATATTTTGGAATATTTGTCAAGCACATATTCCAATGTACCAATGGTTTCTAGTGATGTTTCCATAATTTGTCGACAGAAAGTTTTTTTGCCTTATGAATCTTTCATGTCATTATCGATCCAGGGTCAACAAATCAAAAACCCAGAAGTGTTAAAATAGGATGTAGTCCTATGGCTTAGGAAAAAAATAAGCAGTAAATTCTAGGCTCAACACATCAGTTCAGCATACAAAATAACAAATAACGAATCATTACTTGAAACATTAAGAATGGTTGAAGACGGAATACCCTGGATTTATCTTATATTTTTCATGATTCCTCTTGCAAGAATACTACCACGAATAGTAAGAAAATTAAGAAACCAGGATAATACACATACTGAAAGTCAATTTAGACCAAAAAATCTAGAAGTGGGGCAAAGACAGGAATCAGTAGAAACACCACAAACCAAAGATATGCAAGTTCTAGGAGAATTAAACAAGGGAGTTAAGGACTTTAATAAAATTCAAAGTAATCTAGGTATTGATAATCAAAAATTAGAAATTATTTTGAATAGTTTGGAAGACAATGGATTGATGAAAGTTATCAAGAAAAAAGGATTGACTGGAATTAAAGTAGAGCTTTATCCAACGGATAAAGGCTTCAAAAAATACTATTCATAAAAAGAATCGAAATTAATGGGAATTCCCAATTGGATGAGATTCAGTTTTTTCATCATGGCAATCACATGAACATAAATGAGTTTTATGATTATTCATACAATCGATACACTCGTAGTGTTTTCTTGTCTCACATGCAGCACAGATCATTGTACTAGTAGTTAATTATGGGTGAATTTGAGTTTTTTCTTGTTTAGAAGTTAGTTAGGGTTTACGCTAGGATAAAAATAGGCTCAAATTAAACAAAATTACTCAAATAAAATTGAAAAATAGAGAATTTTTATTCATACTTTGTCTTAACAACAAAAATCAAAAGAATGCTATGTGTTTAACAAGGCTGTTGCAATAGGATTATGTTCATTTTTAATGTTATTTTCATTCATTTCCACATCAGAGGCAGAACTTTGGGAATTAATTATCGATTTGAATATGCAGACAGGGGTTGTTAATCCAGGAGAGACAGTAATAATCACAGGCAAGATAGTTGATCATGCATACAACCCAGTAAGAGGAGCAGAAGTATTCATACGAACAGGTGCAGAGACAACAAAAGCTTTCACGGACACAGAGGGAGAGTTTAGAGGTGTTTTCAATGATTTTCAAAGAGTGCCAGGAACATATACAGTTAATGTGATTGCAACAACATTGGATGAAAAGACAGGATTAACAAGTACAGAATTTCAAGTAAATGGAGACGCATCTTCAATTTCAATATTACAACAAAAACTATCTACAGATGAAGCAAGAAAATATCTAAGCTCAAATGAAAGTGATTTTGAGAAAAATCCAATTGGGCAGACTCTATTCAAGTACTATCATGGATTGTTAAATGAATTAATCCTAGAAAAGAAAGAAAATGTAGGGCCATCAGAAGAACAGATGTATGTAGAGCAACAAAGAATGATTGCTGAAAATCTAAGAAACCAGGCTATTGAATTCTATAATCCAGGTGCAGGAATCTATGATGGATATCAACGAGAACAATATCTAGCTAGCTTAAATCCCGAGATAAGAGAATTAGTTGCAACCCAACTCAACTTTACAAAAAACATATTTGAAGAAGCACAAAAAAGTAGAGACGAAATTCTTGCTAACGGTGGAACATATGAGGAAGCAAGGCAGACATATTTAGACATGATTTCAATTCCAAAAGAAGTCCTAGAACAATTTAACCAAGAGCAATTAGAAGAATCTACAGGGAATAGTCAAGCCAGTGAAGAGAATCTAGACCCATGAACAATTGATAAATTCTACGTGGACCTTATATTCAAAACCACATAATACAAGTTATGAAAATAGATATTCCATTATCCTGCCCAACTTGTGGTGGAAAAATGTATTCTGTAAGTTACGAGTCAACAATCACATTCTTGAAGAAACGAAGTTGGCAAGTATGTAAAGAATGTAATTTTGAAAGAAATTCTGAAGATTTCAAAAAATCTATCTGCTGTGCATAACAGCATTTTTTATTTTCTAAACAATTTTTAACCCATTTTAGGCACAAAAAGTGAATTGAAAGTCTATCACAAATCGACATGTATTACATGCAAAAAAGCAATAACAGTAATTGAAAGAATGAAGACAGATATTGAAAAAAGAGATTTTTTCAAAGACCCATTTTCAGAAACAGAACTAAAGAAAATCATCAAGATGACAGGAAAAAAGCCATCAGAACTCCTAAGAAAAAGAGATAAAATATACAAAGAGATAGACTTTGATAATAACAAAAAAACAGACTCTCAGATAATTAAATTGATGGTAAAATATCCAGGATTAATCTTACGTCCAATTGTAATTACAAAAAATAAAGCATTTGTTGGAAAGATAGATGCAAAGAATCTAAAATAATATTAAAATTATTTTTCTTGCTTGAAAATTCTAATTGCTTCTAAGTGAGAGCAGTTTGCCTTTAGTCCCTTTCCATGATGAAACTTGTAGAAATTTTTGAATCCAGGACATTCACACGTATCAGAGGTTACAAAATAAGACTTGCCAGGATCAGATGAAGACTTTATTTGAAACAAATCATCTTCGATACGAGAAACCCCTCCACTTTCAACTAATTTTTTCGCCTTTCGTATAGTATTTGCACTCATAATTATACAAAGATCTTGTTATTTTTTATTCTTTAATTTTTTCATTACACTTGCCCATTCGGCATCATTTGACATAGCATTCTCATACAAAAGATCAAATGTCCAACCTAGAATCTCACCCCATATTGCCTTAAGGGATTCATCATCAGTCCACGCAACACTAGTTCTTACAGCATTCATTGCAAGAATATTATTTGCATGTTTAGAGGGATTCTTACTCCATTTTTTTAATACTCTATCACAAAACTCTATAACTTCAGATTTTGATAAAACAAGTTTATCAGGGTCAAATTTGGTATTTTTTGCCATACATTGGTAATCTTAAACTAAATTATAATATTTTTAATTGAAAATTAAAATATTTTCATATATTCATAAAATGCTTAAATGATATTATACCATATATTATCAAGACGAGAGAACTTGTTTTTCTGCCTAAAGAAATGCCTAGAGTTCGTTTCACTCTCGTCTGTCTTGTGTGTTAGTAGTTACTGAAGAGAGAAATACTTGGTTTCAGATACTCTAGTGATGGAAGCCCAAACTATTGCTAATTTCTGTTATGCCATTCTTGGAATGGGGTTTGTTATTCATGCTGTAAATCATTTTTCAACGCCATAATTCAAAAAATTATAAACTAATTTTATCACTCAATGTTATTGAGTATGAAGAGGTATGTTGCCACAAGAACGGCAACAATGTTTGGCGTTCTGATGATCACATTATTGATTACAATTTCGCTTGTTGGATCAAATATGGATACAATACTCAAACAAGGAATTGTCTTTCAGGTAAGATCTGAGATAACTGAGGATCCATCAATTGCCGAAAGCTTTTCATCAGTTAACGAATTTGAAGTCTTTATTCAAAATCAAATAGACCAAAGAATTAAAGTTTTAGGATTAGATGAACCGTGGTATTCTCCACAAAGAATAGGCTTTACAATGTACAAGATATTATTACTTGATTTTGGACATGCAACATTTCTTACTAGTGATTCTGGGTCTTCAGATGTAAAGGATATAATCTTTGAGAAACTTCCAAGAACTATTCTTCTTTTTACAACAGCTACAATAATTATTTCAATTATTGGGATTTTTCTTGGAGCATTATCTAGTAGTAAAGTTGGTTCCATTATTGATAGAATTACATCAAGTTTTGCAATAATCAGTTCTAGTTTTCCTGTATGGTGGATAGGGATGTTAATGATATTCTTGTTTGCATTTACGTATCAGATATTTCCAGCAAGAGCAACGCCAGATATTCCATCATCAGATCCAGGGTACATTGTGGCTTTGTTGTATCACATGACATTACCATTAATTACAATTGTAATGATTGGATTTGGTTCATGGGCTTATTTGGTAAGAAACTTCATGGTTGGAATCATGCAAGAAGATTTCATCATGGCAAAAAAGACAATTGGGATTAAACAAAAGAAAATAATCTACACTCATGCTCTAAAAAATGCAGCACCACCAATTGTAACAATTTTGGCACTTAGTTTATCAGGGTCACTTGGAGGGGCAATCATCACTGAAGCAGTCTTTGATTGGCCAGGTATGGGCAGACTATACTTTGAGGCAATCACAGTAATGGATTTGCCAGTAATTATTGGTGCAACATACATTCTAACAGTATTCTTTCTTGTCAGCATATTCATTGCAGACTTGCTTTACGGCTATTTTGATCCAAGAGTGAGGACAGGTCAATGAGTAGCATAACACCTCAGGAAATAAAACAAGAATTTCTCAAAAGTAAGATAGGAATTGCAGGCGTTACTATTCTTGCAATACTTGTTACAACATCAATTATTGCCATAATTGCAATTCCAGTTGAAACTTTTCAAGAATGGAACAATCCAGGAAATTGGATTTCATATCCAAAAGTTGCAATTCCAATTTGGGTGAATATCTTTATGACAGAAAAGATTCCAGAACATAAAATTTTAGAGGTTCCAAACATTCAAACAAACTCAGAAGGAGAGATATCACTTACATCACATAAGTTTGGATTGAATTTCAACTATGATGACTTTCCAAATGATTTCATCTATGAATTTGCATCAGAATATTCTGAATCGCCTTTACTGCAAATGAGTGTAACTAGACCGGACGGTATTAAGCTTGAATTATTATCAACATCACTTCCATTTTCAAATTCAAAAACCATTCATAGTGAACGAATCTTTTCAACTGATGAAGCAATAAAGAAAAACTTGTCATTACAATCAGAAATATTTGCATTTAGTCTTGATAGACTATCATCTGAGGACATTGTTTTTTCAAAAACACAAACAAATGACCCATTAAAGGGAAATTATATTTTTTCAATAGATTTGTATTCAGTAAATTCTGAAACTCAGATTCCAGAATCAAAACTAATCATTGGAGGTAAAGCTTTTGGGATAATGGGAACTGATGAATTACGAAGGGATTTAGCAATTGGGTTATTGTGGGGAACACCACTTGCATTATTCATTGGTCTTGTTGTCGCAATTGCATCAGTAACCATGGGATTACTCTATGGAGTATATGCAGGATTCAAAGGCAAAAAAACTGATGAGACAATGATGAGATTTAATGATGTAATCTATGCATTACCCGCACTGCCATTTCTCATCATACTTTCAGTGACAATTAGTAACAGCATATTTGTGATGGTTGGATTTTTGATGATTTTTGGTTGGGTAGGAATTGCAAAAGTAGCAAGAAGTATGTCACTTCAAATCAAAACTCGAGGCTATGTAGATGCGGCAAGCATGATGGGTCAAAAAGATTCAAAGATAATTCTCAAGCACATTGTACCACAATTGCTACCTTATGCATTTGCAAGTATTGCAATATCAGTTCCAGCTGCAATTACTACTGAAGCAGGTCTTAGTTTTCTGGGATTAGGAGATCCATCATTTCCAACATGGGGCCACATCCTACATGATGCAAATACATTTGGTGCAGCAGCAAGAGGATTATGGTGGTGGATAGTACCACCAGGAATAATGATTGCAATAACAGGCCTTGCATTTGTCTTTATTGGAAATGCTCTAGATGTAATAGTTAATCCAAAGTTAAAAAGATAATAAACTAGAGACCAAATTTTCGAATTAATTCAATATTACCATCATTCAATTTTATTGAATAGCATGATGAATTGTCATCATTGAATGCTGCCAACTTGTTAGCAAATACTTTTTTGCTGTGACCGTCTTCAGATACTTTGTCTGATTCATCAAAGCAAATTGGCATTTTCTTCATCTTTAGATTATTTTGTAGAAGAAAAGCAATGAACTTTTGGTAATTTTCGGTTTCAAACCAGTCTATGTTTTTTTCTTTACTCGTCCCAATCCATATCTCAATAGAGTTTTGGTATAGAACTTTTTTTCTTAATTCTTCTAATGCCATCTCTTTTCTCGATTAAAAATCAGCTCGTTGCATCTTTGATCCACAACGTGGACATGTACCACCATTGTGTTTGTTATTACAAACAAGACAAACGTATCGAACTTTAGTAGAACCTTCTTGTGATCCCATTCCAAAAAATCCTCCACCTTTTGTTTCAGAATCACCACCATATCCGCGCATACGGCTCATGTATCGTCTTCGTAGTATTAATGGAAATGCAATAAAGATTGCAAGTGCAGCTCCTAAACCATATGGGAATGGAAGAACCATCTGTAATCCAATACTGATAGCAAGTGATGCAAATAGGAAAATTAGATATGTTTTGTAATTAAACAATGTAATGAGAATGTCTTCAAAAAAGGTTATAAAGTTTTGTCAGTTTTTTCAAATTCAACATTTGAGGTGTTACAAATTTCATATAATCGAAAGAGGTATAGAATTTCCACTACTATCCCACGCAAAAATAGAATCATCATCATAGGGAGATTTCACAATTACAGATACCAATCCAAAAAAGTTATGTAAATCAGTAACAGAAGGTTCTGCTGAACCACTTGGGTGAGAATGAACAATTCCAAGATAGCTCATATCAAACGGCAAAAATGAGTGAGGGAATCCAGCAAATGTAGGTCCAGTCTCACTGAAAGGAGGAATGACTAATCCATCTATTTTGATTTCACCATCTTTGGATTTACCTTTTAATATCAAAATTCCTTCATTTGGATGCTTCATTTGACAGAAAGATAAGATACTATCAAGTACCTCTTTTTGTAACAATACTTTACGCTCAAACTTTTTCTTTTTGAAAATCATAATTACACTTCATTTTTGAACTAATTTAATTTTAAGATGAGGGTATAGTATATTTTGTATTTGAAAATTCTCTTAGTTTTGATTCAATTTCAGATACAAGTTTTGGAATCTTTGAATCAATTTCATCTATTTCACCTCGAAGAGTTTCAGATTTGAGTTGTAAGTCTTCCTTAGAGGAGATATTTTTAGCCAGTTTATGTTCTAGAGATACAAGCCCATCAGGAGTAAGAGAAATTAGATCATCATTCATCTTTTCATATTTTTCTAAATACTCAGAAATTCGCTTTACAAATCCATCAAGTGTTTCCTCAGTTTCGGTAAGATAAGACAAGGATTTGTCAACATCCTTAACTGAAATAGACCCAGAAGAAATTCCTTTTCTAACATTTTCCAAAATAACAATAATTGAATCCGTATTTTGAGGTAAAAGTACATCAATCGGGTTTGCAACTAGTTTACTCAAGAGATTTTTTTGATCCTTATCTAAAGAAGAACCATATTCATATCTACTCAAGGGACGAGAAATTTTTGTAAATTGTGTATCAATCTCATTTTTTATTTTTGATTTTCCGACACTAAATGTTTCTATTGTATTTTTTAAATCAAGATATTTTTTATAATTATCGGATGTTTTCATCTTTTCAATTGAATTCTGTATTGAAGTAATTTCATCATCGGTTGATTGTGTTTTTTGATTTGCATCATCAATTTTTTGATTTTTTTCCAGTCTAGATTTTCTTAATTTTTCAATTTGGTTAATTGTATCTGTAATCTCATCAGAAGCAGATTTTGTAGAATCATAATTTTTCAGTAATTTATCTATATCAGACTGATTTTTGTTCATTACCTCAAGATTTTCTTTTAATTGTCCGGCATATTTTTTTGCAAAGATGTGAATTACTCGAGTTTGTCGTCCCAACACATCACCAATTTTTTTAAGAATTTGATTAAGAGTGCGATTCAGATTTTTGGCATCATCAATAGATGAAAGTTCGGGCAGATGTACAACATCTTTTTTGATGGCATCAATTACTTGTTTTTTACCTCTAACTACAATAATTGCAAGGTGCTTGTCGATATCATCAATGTTGAGGTCATCTTTCTCAAGAACATTTCCAATTTTCATAAGATCATCTATCAAAGGTTCAGTATTTTTTCTAAGATACTTTATCTCAGAAATTGTTTGAGACTTTCGTAATTGACTAAGATCAGTCAGAATTTTGGGGATATCAGAGAGTTTAATTTCTTTTTCCTGAGGAATTTCCTCTACATGTCGTTTTTCTTGTTTCTTTTTGCCCCATCCAAATACCATTTGATAATATTATTTTATGGGGATTAAAAATGGTTGTTTGGCTAAAATTTAAAATCCCTTAGATTTCAGTGTATAACATGACAAAATCTACAAAAAAATCATTTCATACAGGTTCTGTGAAAAAAATAATTTCAATTAAAGCATCAAAAGATAAAGTTTGGAGAAAAGTTAGCAATATTGCAGGATTGCCAACTTGGGTAATTGATGTAAAAAAAACAGTTTATCTTTCTAAAAAGAAAAAGGGTGTAGGGGCAGTTCGATTAATTACATTTGCAGATGGAAGTAAAATCGAGGAACATGTAGTTGTATGGAAGAATAAAGAGTATTTCACATACATTGCAACTGAGGGGTTACCATTAAGAGCATATGTTGCAACTATTTCAATAAAGACAAAATCAAAAAATCTTGTAGAATTAACATGGGAATCTTATCTTAATAGTAAAAAGATGTCTGAGAAACAGTTCTTAGAGTTTCTCGTATTCATGGGCTCATTTTATGAAGCATCACTTGAAAACCTCAAAGCATTACTAGAAAAATAATAATAGATTTTTAGGTTAACTGTAAATACAATAGATCGAAGAAAAAAGTATGAGTGATATGCGATTTATCTTAATTGGTATTGCATTAACTTTTGTAGGATTTATCATTCTTGGAGTGTTTGGACATGATTATCAAGCAGCAACTCTGGAATCAAATGAATTTGGAACATGTTACGATTATTCAGATGACCAAGCACCAGTTGAAATCAACTGTTCATTTAAGATATTAGATCAGACAGCATTCTTTGCATTAATTGTTGGATTTATTGTAGCAGGGATCATTGCATTAGTGAAAGGAACAAAAGGGAATTGGGATAATAAAATCAAACCAGAAGACGTGGTAGGTCCAGGTAAAAAAGATAATGATGATTCTAATAATAACTAAAGAAACAAAATTATGCTGATTTTTTAGATTTTAGTTTTTGGTAATCTTCAGGATGGTCTTCTTCCAATCTTTGAAAACATACTTCTTCATATGGCATTTTTAATCAATATATTATTGCCAAATTTACATTTAAGCTTAAGGAATGATTTGTACTTTCTCTAGGCATCAGATTCGATAATTTTTTTCATGTTATTAAACATCTCAATAATTTCAGATACTCTTTCATCAAATTGAACATCACTTAGTGTGTCAGGTTTATTCAAAGTAATTACAATCTCAGAAGAATCACCACTAGAAACTACCTTCATTGGAACATTCCAAGTAGATGTCTCATCAATATACTGATGATCTAAAACTCCAAGGGATTTATTTTCATTAAATTTGAGCTTTGCCTTGCCAAAAGGACCAGTAAATGACCACCACCCATCATTATTGATTTTGGCATCAGGCATCATCTTTGGTGGAATCTGTAAAATCGCATCAAAAGTATCGCCTGTCTTCTTTTTCACATTAATAGAAATAGTCCTAGAGCGAATCATAGTAAAAAGATCAAATAGTAATTAAAAAGGATATAGTAGTAATCATAGGAACAAATGATTCTAGTCTATTTATTGAGAAATTCTTTGATTTTCTTTAAATTAGTAACATTTGATTCATGAAACAGTGCCATAGATTCTGCTAATGAGTTTGGTAGGACAGTTTTTAGGCTATCAACTAACTCATCACCACTAGTTATCATATTATCAATAAGTTTTTCAATCTCGTTTTTATCATTAGTCATTTGAATTGTGTATGAACTAATGTTAATTATCTTTTTTTATGAGAGTTGCAGTAGAACGTACTTTATCGAGTTTTTGAATATTCCAAGAAACAATCTCTCTTATTTTTTCAAAATTGTCTGCTTGTAATTTTACTAACATGTCATGAGTACCAATTGTTTCAAAGACATCTACCACTTGTTCAAGTTCTTTGAGTTTTTCAATAATACCTTCCTCTGCTCCCAACTCACAGTTTAGCATAACATATGCATCAGTCATGAATTAAGCAAATGTATATGATTATTTAAATCTGGAGAATTTTAGGTTCAGCTTACCAGGTTACATGAACCAAATCTTTGAGATTTCGTCTTGGTTTTGGGAATTTTGTTTGTTCTGGATATCCAATACACAAAACAGATGAAGGAACCAAATCTGTATCAATAATATCCATTATTTTTTGCTCATCAAACATGCCAATCCAGATTGAACTTAATCCTAATGCTTGAGCTGCAAGTTGAGAGTATCCTGCTGCTAAAGTTGCATCCTGAATAGCAAATTTTTTAAGAATATAATCAGAAAAATCAAATTTCACTCTAGATGGATTTTTACAAAAAATCAATACCACGGGGGCATCAACATAAGGTTGGTTATTACATGCTTCAACTAGGAGTTTTTTCTTTTCTGGACTTTTAACATAAAATATTTCAAATCCTTGGTAATTTCCAGCAGTAGGAGCAGTATCAGCTGCTGCAATAATTTTGTCTATCTTTGTAGTTTCAACAGGTTTATCTGAAAATTTTCTAGTAGAGCGTCTCTTTGCCATCACTGCAAACAAATCAGTGTTTATTACTTCAGAAGGTCCCGACTTTAAGATAAAATCAAGTAAATGCTTACTTACATCATGATCAGATGCATCTGGAGTTTCTTGTGGAACATAACCTTCAGGATATGTATATTCAGACTTTTTTGAATCCACAACAATTTACCAAATAGATCGTATTAAAGAATTAAAAATTAAATCATTCAGATTCAAAACCATCGCAACCAGAAGTGCAAGGTTTGTTCATGACACCTTCGCATTTTCCTAGTTCATCATGCATAATTCTGTGATGTCCACAAATTTTGCATTTTTCTCTAAAATGTGCAATTAGTTCAGCTCTTGAAATTTTGGATTCTTGGATTTTAGATTCAGTTTCTTGTGTCATAGTTATTTTTGTATCCAAATTGCCATAAATTAATGAAACGCCGGGAAAGGGATTCGAGCCCCTGCACGCTTGCGCGTAGCCGTTTTCGAGACGGCCGCCTTACCACTTGGCTACCCCGGCATTTAGTGTAAAATTTTCTCTATAATAAAACAAATCTAAAGAAAAGGACAAACACAAAATAGCACAAAATTACAACAAATTCCCATGGGACTAAACCTCAAGGATTTGGTAGTAAGAGAGAAAACAACTCTGGAAGCATTTTCAACTAAAATAATTGCAATTGATGCATACAATGCAATATACCAATTCCTAGCAAGTATTAGAGGTCCAGATGGATTACAGTTATCGGATTCTGAAGGACGAATCACAAGTCACCTAAGTGGACTACTTTACAGAAATGTCAACTTTTTGTCTTTAGGGATAAAACCAGTTTACGTCTTTGATGGAAAACCACCTTCACTAAAAACAGCAGAAATTGAGCGTAGAAAACAGATCAAAAGAGACGCCACTGTCAAATATGAAAAAGCAATCTCTGAAGGAAATATGGAAGATGCAAGAAAATATGCACAACAGACAACTAGTATGAAAGATGGAATGGTAAAAGAATCAAAACAACTTTTAACACATTTTGGAATTCCATACATAGAAGCACCATCAGAAGGAGAAGCAACTGCAGCACATCTAACAAATACAGGACAAGCATATGCTTCTGCAAGCCAAGACTTTGATTCCGTTTTATGTGGCGCAAAAAAATTGATAAGGAATTTCACAAATAGTGGAAGAAGGAAAATACCAAATAAAAATACCTACATCGATATTGTACCAGAAATAATTGAAACACAAAAAACACTTGATGCATTAAAATTAACAAGAGAAGAACTAATTGATGTTGGAATTTTAATTGGAACTGATTTTAATCCAAATGGTTTTGAAAGAATTGGTCCAAAAACTGCATTAAAAATGATAAGACAGCATTCAAGATTAGAAGATATTCCACAAATTCAAGAACAATTACAAGAAATAGACTTTCAACAGATACGAAAAATATTTTTGAATCCAGACGTATCTGATGTTGATGAAATTGTTTTTGGCGAAATAGATTATGAAGGAATTACAAACTATCTGGTAAAAGAGAGGAGTTTTTCAGAAGATAGAATTCAATCAACTCTAAACAGACTAAAAAAAGCACTAGAAAAAAAGAGTCAGAACCTAGATCAATGGTTTTGAAAAGATTTCAATTTAATAACTAGTCAAACTAATTTTAAAAAATGCCTCAAACAGAAGCAAGAAAAACACTCAAGGATGCCCCAATAATGTGGAGGCGAATTAATTCAATTGGCATAATTCTTGATTGTAATTCCACATATGCTGCAAACCTAGGATATGCCAAATCAGAGATTCTAGGCAAGCCAATCTTCGAACACGTGCCTAAGGATTCATGGGAGACTATGAATGACTCATTAAAAACATGGTTTGAAACAGGAAAAGTCACGGATAGAAAGATCACATTCAAGAAACACGACGGAAGTACTTTTTCAGGATTATTACAGGCAACAAGTCTTTATGACGAAAATAAAAATCTGCTTGGAAGTAATACAGTGATTTTTGATTTAACAAAGATATCTGATGATAAAATTAAAGAGTATGAAGAATTTTTTAGAGAATCAAACAATAAACTAGATGAAATTAAAGAAAAAGAATATGACCAATTAGATGAAAACTCAAAATCAGAGTATGATGGACTAAAAGAAATGTTTGAAATGCTATCTGCAGTGGATTTAAAAGAATTAAAATAGTAGATTATTTTGATTTTTCTTTAATTGATTTTTGAATCTCTGTAAATGTATTTTGAACTTCAGTTACTGCAGATCCATCTTCCAAAGTACTAACATCCCCAATCTTTTCATTGTTTACAATAGATTTTAACAATCTTCGCATTATTTTTCCACTACGAGTTTTAGGAAGTTTTGATACAAAATAGATTTGCTTTGGAGTTGCAATTGCACCAATATCATTTCTTATTTTTATTACTAGTTCTTTTTCTAATTCATCAGAATTTGTTTTTACATTTTGTTTTAGAACAGCAAATGCAATAATTACTTCACCTTTTACCTCATCAGGGATTCCACATACTGCAGATTCTGCAACATCATTATGTTCCACAATACAACTCTCAAGTTCTGCAGTTCCAATCCTGTGACCTGCCACTTTTAGAACATCATCAGCACGACCAAGTAACCAAAGATACCCATCATCATCTTTTAGTGCATAATCTCCAGGATAGTAATAATTCTCATACTTTGACCAGTAAACATTCTTGTATTTTTCATCATCTCCCCATAATGTCAAAAGCATACCAGGCCAGGGATTCTTCACTACCAGATATCCCTTGGTGTTTGAAGGGACATCAACCCCATTTTCATCAACTACTGCAATATTTACGCCTGGAATTGGTAAAGTTCCAGACCCAGGTTTCAGAGGAATTGTCTCCAAACCAGGTAATGGTGAAATTAGCATGCCTCCAGTTTCAGTTTGCCACCAAGTATCAATAATTGGGCATTTTTCTTTTCCTATAGTTCTGAAATACCATCGCCAAACCTCAGGGTTGATTGGCTCTCCAACTGTTCCAAGTAATCGTAATGAAGAGAGATCAAATGAATTTGGAATGTCATCTCCAAATTTCATAAACATTCTAAGAGCAGTAGGAGTAGTGTAAAAAATTGTAGCCTTGTATTTTTGTAAAATATCCCACATTCTTGATGCACCAGGATAATCAGGGGCACCTTCATACATTATTTCAGTTGCACCATGAAGTAATGGGGCATAGACTACATAGCTATGACCTGTAACCCAACCAATATCTGCAGTACAAAAAAATATATCAGAATCTTTAATGTCAAATGCCCATTTGAAAGTAGAATGTAAATGAACAAGATACCCACCAGTCCCATGCAAAACTCCTTTTGGTTTTCCAGTAGTTCCTGATGTATACAAGATGTAAAGTGGATGATTACTATCTAATTTTTCTGCATCACAAGAATCAGATACATCTTTCATCAAATCATTCCAAAATTTATCTTTTGATGTCATGATTATTTCATTTTTTGTTCTTTCAAGAACAACAACATGCTTTACAAAATCAAAGTCTTTAATTGCCTCATCAACAACTTCTTTGAGTTTTACAATCTTTCCTCTTCTATATCCACCATCAGCAGTAATAACAATTTTAGATTTAGAATCATCAACTCTATCTCTAATGGATGTTGCACTAAAACCTGAAAAGACTACAGTATGTGTTGCACCAATTCTTGCACAAGCCAACATCGCAATTGGTAATTCTGGCACCATTGGAAGATAGATAGTAATTCTGTCTCCTTTTTGGACACCTAACGACTTTAGAACATTTGAGAATTTTTGAACTTGAATATATATATCTCGATAAGTGAGAGTTCTAGATTCACCATCTTCGCCTTCCCATAATATGGCCGGTTTCTCAGATTTTGTATCCTGATGTATATCAAGAGCATTGAATGAGGCATTAATTGTGCCTCCAACAAACCATTTTGCAAATGGAGGTTGCCAATCTAGAGTTGTTTTCCAAGGTGAAAACCAAGTGAGATTCTTTGCCTGTTCATCCCAAAAAGAGACAAAATCAGAGTCAGCTTTTTTTCTTATTTCAGAGTCATTATTTCCAAGGCCAATATTGTATGTCTCAGACATCAAAAAATGTATGAACTTGGATCTTTCTAAGTGTTAAAAAAATAAATCAAAAAAATTATTGAACTTCCATTCTTGCAAGCCAGTCATCATCATTGTTTTCTTTTGGAGTTTGTTGTGTCACCTGTTGGGGTGGTTCTGGAAATGTTGGTGCAACTTCAGATTCAGTTGGAGGTTCAGGTATTGGCAGGACCTCTGCACTAATTGGTTCTGAAGGTGGTGTTATTGATTCTGTTGGGGCTTCTGGAAGTATTGACTGAACTACTTGTTGTTGTTCAGGAGTCTCCAGATATGAAACGGCTGATTCTTGGATGTTTTGTTGTGGTGGGGCAGTTATTTCTTGCACTTCCAATTCAAGATCTGCAATTCTACTCTTTACATTTGATATTTCTGCTACTTCGTGAGAAACACGCTCAATTACCTCATTTGTGCATGATTTCACATGATCAAATGTTGTTTCAGAGATTTCATTGCTCTTGTATTGTACGTTTGCATCAAATACTAACATCTTTGCAGACTTCATTTCGTCATCTAACTCTGTCAATCTTTCCTCAAGTTTTACTTTGATTTCGTTTTCTGTTTCATCTAATGTTGCAAGTTTGGACTTGTATTTCTCATGAATCATTTCTGCATCTTCTTTCATGTGATCATTATCCGAAGCAATATCCATCAATGCTTTTAGACGACGTAGAGTTAGTTGTTTTTCACGAATGAGTCTTTGAGAGTCTAGTCTCCATTTTGGAATGAAAATAACAGCATCATTTTGGACTACTATTTGCTCAAATTGGATTTGCTGTAATCCAGAAGAACCGCAGTCAATACCAATGGATTGGATACTACCATCGATGTCAGTTATTGTTCCTATGACTTTACCCATGAATGTTCCGTACATGTCTTTGACATTCTTACCGATAATTTCGATATCGTCGTTTGTCATGTGAGATAATTATGAGATTTGTATAACCGACAAAGTGTAAGTAATGTTGCTAGTTTTAGTAAGATTATTTTCACCAACTCAAAATCACCCAATATTAGTAATTTTAAAATTTAGAGACAAAATAGTAGGCTCATGATTCAAAGAGAAGAACTCGAACAAATTTTGAATTTTGTTGCAAGTAGATGGGTTGAAGTGACAAAAGACCCAAACAATGAAACTTTGAAAAATCTCCCAAGTGATTTTTGGATGAATTCTGTTGGCGGAAAAACTGCAAAAAAGGGATTTTGGATCACATCATTGTTGTATACAGAAAATGAGGCAGATGCAGCAGCTTTCAAAGAAGTGTTAATGAGATGGCAAGCCAAAGGTCAAGATAAAGATAGAGACAAAGGCCCCGATCTAATTCAGATTGGAAAAAAGAAATAGACTATTAATAATTGAAAAACGGCACATCGGTATTGTCAGAATTTTCAATTAAAGAAAAAAAAATTCTATCAGATCATTTTTCAAATACTGATGGGAATGTCTTTGCAATAATTACTCCAAAACAAGTTGATCGTGGCGCATTAATGTCAAGATATAGTCGAACTGACAAAAGTATGAGACGGATTTTTCTTGACGAGTTTTTAAAAAATAAAACCAGAGGTGAAGAATTTTACAATAGAGTTCTTTTAGAGTATGGTGATGACTCTGTTGCAGAATTAGGTGAAGCACAGATTGCAATTGAAGGTTTGTCAAATATTGCAGTAAAGAAAATTGAAGATAGACGAATTGGATTATCTTATTTAGAAAAATCATCAAGGTATGTTGCATGGAATAAAAAAGAGAAAGGAAAATACAGGTTTTACAGAGATGCTGAAATTATGAAATCAAGATTTGCAGGTGCATATGAAGAAAGTTGTAATTTTTCATTTGAAACTTATTCAAAAAACATAGAGCCAATGATAAATTATGTAAGAGAGAAATATCCTATAGAAAAATATAGTTTTAAAGATTCAACAGATGGAAAAGAAAAATTATTTTCTAAATTAAAAAGTGAAAGTGACATAAAATCTGCCAACATGATTTACAGAGGTTCAACTAAAGCTAAAGCATTAGATATTCTCAGAGGATTATTACCTGCATCAACTTTGACTAATGTTGGAATTACAGGTAATGGACGTGCGTTTGAATATCTTCTGACAATTTTAGGCTCATCTGAGCTAAAAGAGGAGCAAGAATTAGCCACAAAAATCAAAAAAGAGCTCGATACAACAATCAAATCATTTGTCAGAAGAGCTGATGACAAATATGGCAAAGCATTTCAAAAATATCTAAAAGATATTAAAAATAAATCAAAATCAATCGCAACAAAAAAAATCAAATCAAATCCAACTATAGGAACAATAACAAAACTGGTAGATTATGAATCAGAAAAACCTGCAATTGATAAAATTATTACAAGTATAATTTATGAACAGTCACCAAGCACATCATATCAAAATATCCTACAGCAAGTAAAAAGAATGTCAAAACAAAATAAAATCAAGATAATCAATGAATTCACAAACCTTCGAACAAATAGACGCCATAGACCATCAAGAGCATTTGAAAATGTCTACTACACATTTGATTTGTGTAATAATTTTGGAATGTTTAGAGACCTTCATAGACACAGAGCACTAACTCTAGAAAGACAATTACTAACAACTGATCATGGATATAATATGCCAAATGAAATCAAAATTCTAGGAATCGAAAAGGACTTTAAGGATTGTATGAATAAAACCAAAGAAACATTTGAAAAAATTAGAAAAAAATACCCAGAACAGGGACAATATGTGGTAAACTTTGGATACAATTATCCATATTTTATGAAATTTAATCTACGAGAAGCTTGCCATCTAATTGAATTAAGAACAGTTCCACAAGGACATGTAGATTATAGACGAGTTGCACAGCAAATGTTCAAGCAGATTAACAAAGTACATCCTAATTTGAGTAAAATCATGAAGTATGTAGATTTGAAAGAATATGATTTAGAACGATTTGAATCTGAAAAAAGAACAGAAGAAAAGAGAAAAAAACTAAAATAGAAAAATATTCTAATATCTAAAGATATCAAATAGAATATGACAGAAAAAATTGTAAAAAAGCCTGAAGAATGGAAAGAAGAACTCACGCCAGAGCAATATGAAATTTGTATTAATCATGGAACGGAACCCCCATTTTCTGGAAAATATAACAATAGTAAACTTGAGGGATCTTTCAAGTGTACATGCTGTGATGAAGAACTTTTTTCATCTAATTCAAAATTTGATTCAGGTTCAGGTTGGCCAAGTTTTTGGGAACCAATTTCAGAGGACAAAATAGAATACATTTCAGACACAGCATATGGAACAGTTCGAACAGAAGTGAATTGCAAGAAATGTGGAGCACATTTAGGTCATGTATTTGATGATGGTCCAAAACCTACAAACCAAAGATATTGTATCAATTCTATTTCATTACACCATGAAAAAGATAATAAATGATAATATACAGATTTTTTGAAAAATTTTATTTTAAAAATTACTTTAGTGCTTCTGCACCCGTTTGACCACTTTTGATTTTTACGAGTTTGTTTATGCTATATGAAAACACAATTCCGTCCCCTTTTTCTCCTGTACTTCCATTTTTTTGAATTACATCTATAATCTTAGCTTCATCTTCATCTGCACAAAGAACCTCTATTTTTGATTTTGGAATATAATCAGTTGTTTTATTTTTTACACCACTATGACCTTTATGGATTCCAGAAATTTGTACCTGATATACTGAAAATGTAGTAATTCCATTTTCACCTAAAGCTACTTGAATCTGATGCTTAGTCGAACTTCTGACAATAGCCTCGATTTTTATCATGATAGTTTTAATTTTGTTGGGAAATAAAACTTTATCTTAATTTCATATAATAAGTCAAACTTTTCGGTCTCAAAATTGATCAAAAATATAGAAATTTTGACCAAGAATATTTATGAAAGCGCATGCATGAGTCACCCTATGAGAATAATATTATGTGGATTTGGAGTTGTCGGGCAGAGCTTAGTCAAATTATTTGATTCAAGATCAGAGGATCTCTATGCAAAATATGGATTAAAACCAAGAGTAGTAGGGGTTTTTGATAGTAAAGGAAGCGCAGTAGATCCTGCAGGACTAGAATTTAGTAAGCTTGTAGAGGTAAAGAAAAAGTTTGGAACTGTCAAAAATTATGGAAATACAAAAAATACAATGTCTGGAATTGACATGTTAAAAAATATTGAAGCTGATGTGTTAATTGAGACTACTGCAAGTAACTACAAAGATGCAGAGCCAGGAATGACTCACATTACAATGGCTATGAAAAAAGGCATGCATGTAATTTCTGTAAACAAAGGGCCCTTAGCATTAGCATTTCCATCACTTATGGAACTTGCCACATACAATCAGGTCATGTTAAAATTTAGTGGAACAGTTGGAGGAGGAACACCAATTCTAGACTATGCTAACCATAGCCTAAGTGGTGAAAGAATAACATCATTTGCAGGAATTCTAAATGGAACCACAAATTATATTTTATCAAATATGGATACGGGTCTATCTTTTGATGAAGCACTCGATGATGCAAAAGATAGAGGGTATGTAGAAGCTGATGAATCATTAGATTTAGACGGGTTAGATGCAGCTGCCAAATTAGTAATTCTTGCAAATTGGATAATGGGGATGAAAGTTACAATGCCTGACATTAACCGTACAGGAATACGAAAAGTTACAACTGATGATATCAAAAAAGCAGCTAAAAATAATTGTGCAATAAAACTAATCGCATCTTGCAATAAAGAACTTGTTGTAGAACCAAAAGAAGTTTCAAAGGAGGACCCACTGTGTGTCAATGGAACATTAAACGCAATTGCTTTTACTTCAGAGCATTCAGGTACCCAAACAATTATCGGAAAAGGAGCTGGAGGGACAGAAACTGCTAGTTCTATTCTAAGGGATTTGTTAGACATTAGACAAGAGATTGCAAAAACTTGAAATCCAATCTAATTTCAAAGAGTGAGACATCAACACTTCTAAAAATAGTTTCAGAAAGATGGGATATGGAATTCCCTAAAATAAAAAATCTCAAAGTTCATCAAATCTCGGATGAAGCACAAATCGTCACAGGTGAGGGGATAAAGATATTGAAGGTTAATGAGGATTATTTGCCATTTTTGTCAGAAACTAAAATGCTAGAAAAATTTCCAAACGTCATGGTGGATATGGGAGCTGTCAAATTCATGTGTAAAGGAGCAAATGTAATGAGGCCTGGAATTAAAAAATTTACAGAATTTGAAAAAGACAAGCTTGTTTGCATCGTAGAAGAATCTCAGCACAAATTTTTAGCAGTTGGTAAAGCAATGGTTTCTAGCTCAGAATTAGAAAATATGGAAAAAGGAGAAATTATAAAAAATATGCATTACATTTCAGATAAATTTTGGGAAATTGGAAAAACGATTTACGATTAAATTGCTTCTGTAAATTCTTCAGTGCCATCTTTAGTGATTACCAGTACATCCAAACCATCACCACTTGCAGAATCTCTCAGAGCTGCTGAACGAACTGCACGTTTTGCTAAATCAATTGCTTCATCTTTGGTCATGTTTGCTTTGAATTGAGGATCCAATACACCCAATGCCATTTCAGCACCAGTTCCAACTGCAGCATATTCATCAGGAAGAACTGAACCTAGTGGGTCTAAAGTATACATTATTGGTTTGTCAACAACACCGCCAACAATTACTTGTGTCAATAATGGGAAGTATCTTCGTTCATACATCATATTTGACATCATTTTAGCAACAGTATTTGGAGGAACATCTCGTTTGATTTCCATTTTTCTAATTTTTGCAAGAGCTGAAATTTGTAAAGCCAAGATTTGCATATCAGCCACAAGGCCAGCACAAGTTGCGCCAACTTTGTTAGTAATTGGAAATGTTTTCTTGGTTGTTTTACTTACTAGAAAGTTTCCAAATGCGATCCTTTTTTCGCTGGCAAAAACAACACCAGCATCAAAAGTAATTCCAACAGCAGTTGCTCCTGGCATATACATGGACATAATTCAAATAATTTTGCAGCATAATAAAGGGCTTTCTACATTTCACGAGTAAATTATGAGCAAAATAATTATAGTGAAAATTTCAGATACTCGTATTGACTGGTAGCGAAATTAAAGAAAAAGTTCTCAATGATGTTGTCTTTATGGGTTTAAGATCAGCCATAGGCGTAATCTTTATCGTTCATGGTATTAGTAAATTCAATCCAGGATTTGCAGAATTTTTGCCAATGATGGGGCTCCCAGTAGAAATGCAAATCCCAATTGCTTTAGCAGAATTAGTTCCAGGAATTTTGTTAGTTGCAGGAGTTTTCAGTAGATTATCAGCATCCTTACTTTCTATCATTATGTTAGGTGCAATTTTCCATGTCAAAGGAGCTCAAAGTTTGACGGGGGATGGAGGAGTAGAATTAGATTTGATTTTACTTGCATCATCATTAGTAATTATGATTGCAGGTCCCGGAAGAATATCACTGGCACACATTATCAAAAAGATGCCTAGATGTCTTCATTAGTTTTTTCCAAAGTTTTGCATAATCAAACAAATACACTTGGTCGTTTTCTTTAACAAATCAACTCTAGCAAATTCGTTAGGAGAATGAATTCTTGAAAACATGTACGTGCTTCCTATTGAGATGCATGGTGCTTTTAGAATATCAACAAAGGGATACATCGGGCCAGTTCCAGCATTTGAAACATTGAGTATAGATTTTCCAAATGATCTATCGGCAGCATCTTTAACTTGAGTTACGAATGGCTCTGAAGAACTAGTTCTAGCAGCGGCCTCACCATGAAATATTTTAATTCCAACATCAGAGAATCCTTTGGATTTTAGATGTTTTTTTAATCGTATGATTTGTTTTTTTGGGTCCATTTTAGGTACTAATCTGAAATCAATCTTGACTAGAGATTCACCTGGAAGAACTGTTTTTGCACCATCACCAGTATATCCAGATACAAATCCAGCAATATTACAAGTAGCACCACCAACTAATGCTTTTTTGGCATCGAGTCCTTTTTTATTTCCTACAAAAGATTTTATTCCAAATTCTTTTTTGAATACACTTTCATCAAATGGTTCTTTTTTAATTAGTTCCAAATCTTTTTTTGAAAATGGAGTAACTTCTTTGTACCAATCCTTTATGAGAATTTTTCCATTTGAATCTCGAAGTGTCTTTACAGCATCGATTAATCTCCATGCAGGATTTTTTATCAAAACTGCCAAGCTGGAATGGACATCAATGATTGATTCTTTTACAGACAATTCAACAAACAGCAATCCTTTCATTCCAAGACCAATTATCGGTCTATTTTTTGCATCAACATATCCAAATTCCCAAATAACGCCATTACAAGAAAATTTCTTTTTGTATTTTTTTAGATATTCTTCAATATGCGCACTACCAGTTTCTTCTTCACCTTCAATTACAAATTTTATATTACAAGGAACATCGCCTGTCGTTTTCAGGCATGCCTCAACTGCTTTGATCCTTGTAATTAATTCACCTTTATCATCAGTTGCGCCCCTTCCAAAAATCTTGTTTCCTTTTCTGGTACCACTAAATGGTGGGTCATCCCATAAATCAAAAGGTTCAGCTGGTTGTACGTCATAATGATTGTAAAACATCAAAGTTTTTGTCGGATTTTGTTTTGATTTTATTTCTCCATAAACAATAGGTGCAACTCCCTTTTTTAGGCGTAAGATTTCAGATGGCATCCCAGATTTTTTCAATAATTTTTTTACAAGTTTAGCACATTCCTCAATTCCTTCATTTTTTGCAGAAACACTTGGTTGTCTAATCAGAGTTTGTAGGTCTGAAATTAGACTATTCATGTGTGAATCTACGTGTTTTATGGCATTCACATTAGTCACACAATTTTATCAAAAGGCTTCATTACAATTGGGATTGCGTCTAAAAGATCCATAGAAGTCATATGTAATCCTAATTTCTTTTGAACTGCTTTTCCTGCCAGCCCATTGATGAAGGTAGCTGCAGCTGCAGATTCCAAAGCATTTCTATTTTTAGATAACAATCCTGCAACTAATCCTGATAAAACATCACCTGTGCCACCAACAGTCATAGCAGGAATTTTTTTCTCGTAAAGGTAAGTAGTTGTTCCATTTGAGATCACATCTGTTGCACCTTTTAGTAAAACTGTAATTCCATATTCTTTAGCATTTTTTTCTACTAGCTTGATTCGCTCATTTTTTGAGTTAGAAGGAGATTCTCCAAATAGTCGTTTGAATTCTCCAGCATGTGGAGTAACTACAACATTTTTGTTTGCTAAAAGAGGTAAAACCTCAGGAATTAAGGCACTAGCATCTAACGATAATCTAACATCTCTATCTAAAAGAGATTTTACAAGATGAAGTAACGCATTTTTGTCTTGTATTGCAAGGCCCATACCAATTGTTGCAGAATGAAGATTACGAGGCAATGCACCAACAAGTTTGTTTACAGCACCACGAGTTAATTTTTGATCAACTAAAGGAATGACTAT
Organism: Candidatus Nitrosopumilus sp.; assembly: GCA_965238195.1. Taxonomy (GTDB): domain Archaea; phylum Thermoproteota; class Nitrososphaeria; order Nitrososphaerales; family Nitrosopumilaceae; genus Nitrosopumilus. The sequence continues at coordinate 188,112 of OZ250174.1, forward strand.
AAGATTTGGAGAAATTGAACGTGTTGGGGCTACGTTAATTTTTGGAACTGAAGTGTAAACTAGATCAGTTCCACATCGAAGTGCTGCAATGGAGGATAAAATAGGAGCGCCATGGTAAATGTAGCTTCCACCAATTACAAGGACAATACCATTATCGCCTTTTCTTGATTTAGATTTTCGTGATGGAATGAATTTTTTAACAATAGAGACTGAGAGATTTTTTCGTACCAATGTAACATACTCTGGAAAATAGAGGAATAAATCTTGTTTTGAAGTTTTAATGAATAGTTGAGGCTATTTTTTAGTGGTTTTCTTAGTAGTTTTCTTAGTTTTCTTAGTAGTTTTCTTGGCAGGTTTTTTGATGGTTTTTGTTTTTTCAGATATTTTTTTTCCTTTTCTACCAAAAAACGCCTTTCTAGCAAAACAAAGATAGGTGGTATGACCAATTCCTTGGAATGAATGTCTAGTCTTTCCTTCTCTAGCTTCAATAGTACGCAAAATATGTTCAGTTGATTCTATATCAGTAAATTCATTTTCAACTAGAGCCATAGTTAATTTTTCTAATTGATTCATGGTGGGACAAATAGCAAAAACGGCACCGCTACTGTTTAGCATCTGACGTACTTGTGGAATAACTATCCAAGGATCACCTAAGTCAATTAATGCAACATCCATATCTTCTAATGGCATTTTTTTGGCAGTTTTTAGATCAAAATTATGTTGTGTAACATATTTTGAAACGCCTGCCTTTTTGATATTTTTTTCAGCTATCTTCATAAAATTTTCATCTACATCAAAAGTGTAAACATGTCCACGTGGTTTTACGATATTGGCTACAAAAGAGGTAAGCGAGCCACTACCAGTTCCAATTTCTAAAATCTTTTGACCACTTCCAATTCCAGCTCTTGCAACAATGTAGCCAAGATCTTTTGGGTAAACAATTTGAGTACCATGTTGAATTTTCATTACATAGTCATACATTGTGGGTTTGAGAAGATAGACATACTTGTCCTTGCTTGTAATTAATCTAGAACCATATTCTTTGCCAATTGCATCAGAGTGTTTGATTACTCCAATATGTGTATGAAGGGATTCTTTTTTAGAAATTTTCATTAGCCATTTTTTTGAATGATTAAAGTAAAATAACACAGGAGAGTTTTGCTTTATTTTATCCATAGATTTTCCCTAAAAATTTTAGATAAGAATCTACTGGTTGAGTACCATGAAAAGTTTATTCATCACAAGAAAATCCAGCTTGTGTGACAACTGAGATAGTTGAAGCAGGTGGATTTGATGATTCTAGCCTCAAAAAATTATATGCAAATGCCTTTTCAGCCGTAGAGAGAAGACCAATTGAAAAATTAAATGAGATGATAAAAAATGATGAAAACAATCATCTGTATGTAATCAAAGAAGATAATTTGATAATTGGATTTGCCTTAGTGTATGAATTTGTTAATGAGAAAATTACATTACTTGATTATATGGTAATCAAGGATTCCCTCCAAAGAAGAAGGTTAGGTTCAAAATTACTTCAATATTGTATAGATTCCATACGGTCAAGGGATTTTCTCGGTCTTTTGTTGGAAATACAATTAGAGAATGTAGATGATTCTGATGAACAGCAAATACGAAAAGATAGAATTCGTTTTTATAAAAAATTTGGCGCAAAAACTTTTGAAAATGTAGAATATTACATTCCACCTCAAGTTGGAGACGTTGCTGAAAGAATGCATTTAATGATGATTCCACTTAATGATGTAGATAGTTTCCCTAAGAAAGTAATAGAAAATATTGTAAGAAAAATGCATTTAGAAATTTATCATTCTAAAAGAATAGATCTTGTTGAAAAAACAGCACAATCATTATCTGAAAATGTAAAACTTGTATGAATTTCAAGGCAAATAGTATTTTAATACCATTCATCACATCAATGTAAATTGGCAGAATTCAAAGTTGAAGGCTCTGGAGGATACATCATAGCTGACCTAACTGAAGAGCAAGCAAAAAAGGCAGATTTAGGAGTGGGAAAATTGTTTTTGGCCCCAATTGGAAAACTAGAAACTGAAAAAATGTTCAAACACTATTGCAAAAACTGTGAAACTGAATTTAATAATCCACCAAAGGTAAAGCTAGAAGAAAGCACCAATGAAGAGGTAGCAGATAATCTAATACTAGTAGAAAGAGGGCAATACACTTGTGAAAAATGCAGTTCAATTATTGGAGAATATAGAGTATTCAAAAAGAATGATGAATCAGGTGAAGTTGGAAATGCAACACCATCTGGATGAAATAACAGATAAAACATCTGACAGTTTTCTAAGAGAAATTAAACAGAATAACCTCAACATTGATTTTGATACCATTGCAGATAAACTGAAAACAAAATACACCCAAGAAGGTCATTCAGCAATGATTCTGGATGGACGAAAAGGAATACGAATTATTGTCGATCATGGAATAGATGAACAACAATCAGAGACAAATTGTAAAACTGAAATCAAAATATTTGAAAAATGTGGTATGAAAGTTACAAATCACACCATTAGAGAAAAAGTGTATAGCTATGTAGTACAGCCTGAAGAAGAATTCTATAAAGAATTAGAGAGAATTCCCGATAGTCAATGGAATGCCATGAGTGTAACTAGAACAATTTCACAAGACATACTTGGTGAAATTGAAAAAACTGCTGAAAAAATTGGATTTACCCTCAAAGATATCTTGCAATTGATGGCTGAAAATACATACATAGCAGAACTTAGATCCAAAATGAAATAGGTATAATACTAGCAACCCATACTTTTCATCATGGCAAATCAAAAATGCGTTTCTTGTGGGATAGGATTTTTCTCACCAACAGGAGCAGACAAATGTTCCAAATGTGCAGGACAAGAATCACAAGGACATGAAGGTCATGATTCCTGTGGTTGTGGACACAGCCACTAAACCTTATTTTTCTAATTTATAGAAATCTTTTTTCTCTTTATCTCCCCATTTCCATCTTCTTTTGAAATCGAGCTCACTTTTTTCTTCAATTATTTTTCGACGTTTTTTTTCAAGTGTTTCCATCTTTGTTTGTAATTTATCCCATTTTTTCTTAATCTCAAGTTTAAGATTCTTATCTCTGGTATTTCGATATTCATGTTTGAGTACTACCCATTGTTTTGAAATTTCATCAATTTTTTCATCGGTTTTATTCAAACGCTTAACTATCTCTACTAGCTCATCTGTCATTTACGAATCTTCTACAAGAATATTGAACTTAAATTTTTCATCAAGTTTCTAATCGTAGACCATTAATTCTTTCTCTTCAAGCAAACTATGAATTTGATTAACTGAACGATGAACATCTTTTTCAAATTTAGCCCCAACACAGACTAATTTACCGGATGCAAAAATTAGAATCACAGTTTTCGGATCAAGCATTCTGTGAATTAATCCTGGAAATTGTTCTGGCTCATACATGCTCCTAGGGAGAGTTCTAGCTGCTTGTTCCAAGTTGACCTTGCCTCCAAGATTAATTGATGAAACAATATTTTGAATTGAAACTTCAGGATCATTTTTGATTTTGACTTTGCCTTTTCTTAGCATTTCTACTACCCTAAACACTGCAGTTTCTGCTAGTTCTTGTGACTTGGCTCCAGTACATACCATCTTTCCTGAGCCAAAAAGTAACGTGGCAGTTTTTGGAGTTTTAAGTCTAAAAACAGCCCCTGGAAACTGTTCTGGATGATACTCTACAGCAGGGAATTTTTTTGTAATATCTACAAGATCTAATCTTTGATTTATTGTTGCAGAAGCTACTACATTGACAATTGCAATTACGGGTTTAGTTTGGGTCATATTTTTATTATATTTAACATCCTAATCTGAATTCTCAGATAATTTTAGTCCTTTGTATCTATTTCTGATAGTTACTTCAGTAACATTTGCAGCTTCTGCAATATCTCGTTGAGTCATATCTTCATTATTTTTTACACATGCCAAGTACAATGCAGCAGCTGCTAACCCCATTGGATCCTTGCCAGCTGATTCCTCATTTTCTTGAGCAATTTTAAGTACTTTAACTGCATAACGTTTTGTTTTCTCGGTAATTCCAAGCTTGCTTGAAATTCTTGCAATGCATTGAATTGGATCAACAACAGGCATTTTTAGTTCCAATTCTTGATGCAATATTCTATAACATCTTGAAATATCTTTTTTCTTAATGTTACCTGCATCTGCAACATCCTTTAGTGTTCTAGGAGTTTCAGTATCTCTACATGCAGCATAAAGGGCTGCTGCAATCAATGCTGAAATTGAACGTCCTCTAACAAGCCCTTTCTCAAGTGCTTTTCTGTAAATGTATGATGCTTTTTCAATTACGGTATCAGAAAGTGAAAGTTTGTCTTTTAGTGTAGATAATTGACTTAGTGCTTCTCTGAGATTTCTATCTGAAGATGCATGAGTTTTACTTCTACTATCCCAAGTTCTTAATCTCTCAATTGTACTTTTCATAGCAGATGTGAGTGGTTTTCCAGATGAGTCTTTGTTTATCGGATTGATAATAGTAGATAATCCTCTATCATGCATCGCAAGTGTTGTTGGGGCACCAGTTCTAGTAGGATCTGCCCCACCTTCTTTTGAAAATGATCGCCATTCTGGTCCAGAATTTTGTAATTCCTCAGAAACAACATAACCACATTTACTACAAAATCTTTCCCCAGTCACATTATCTGTCAACATAGTGTTTTTTCCACAACGTTTGCAGGCACCATCTGCATTGAGAGTTTCTAGAACCAAACGATATTACCGTTGTTGTATGATTTATTGATTATATCAAGTGACGTATTTGCAGTATAATTCAAGAAAATGATAGGCACAAAAAAAAGAGTGTAGAACCCAATGTTAGATCGATACTATTTTTGATAAGAACTCTTGAATCAGGATTTGTTTTAGTTATGCTCTATGAGTTGTAAAGATGGATTTACCCATCATTTTGCATGGTTTGAGATTCTATCAATGAAGAGATGTATTCATTGTGGTGAAGAAATTAACTAATCCAAACATTTATGGACTAAATTAGAACAATTTTGGATGATTGGTTTGCACGCCAAAATAGATTTACCGAATATTGGCTACACATAAAAATATAGTTTTAGAGGGTTCTGTCGGGTTATCGGGTGGTTAAACATGAAATGTAAATTTTCTTCAAATTGGACTAATAGTCAATGTTTCGCTAAAACAACCATTCAACAATCAAATGTTGCCTTTTTAAGAAAATGTCTATTATTTTATGGAGTTCAGGCTTGAGTCAAATTATTTCTAATAAAACTCAAAATTTAGAACGTCTTTTAGTTAAAGATCAAATCTCAAATAATTCAAAATTGAGTAAAAGAACCCATAGTAAAGAGAGTGCCACACGTACAAAAGTAGATAAAAAACTAAGAACTTTGGGTTGGATTATAGACGAAGAAAATCCTAATCATAATGTCACTACAGAAAGAGCAGAAACAGAAGAACAAAAAAAGAAATTGAAAGGAAATGAACCTGATTATGTTCTATACAAATCAGGAACACATACACCAATAGCAATTATAGAAACTAAAAAGAAAGGCGAAGATTTAGACAAGGCATTAAAAGATGCTAAAGAAAAATATGCTGAACCATTAGATGTTAAAATCATTTTTGCTTATGATGGTGGTTTCTTCAAAACATTGTATTTAGATAATAATGAAGAATTATCAATAAACAATAAACCAATTACCAATTTTGTTTCTGAATCTAAATTATTGCAGTTTGTAAATAATGGTACAAACATTATTGATGAAGTCACAAAGAAAAAAGAACACACTAGAGAAGAATTAATAAAGATTTTCAAAGAATCAAATGATTTATTGAGAGAGGAAGGACTACGTGAAGGTTCGGAACGTTTTACAGAATTTTCCAATATTCTATTCCTCAAATATCTTTCAGAGATGGAAGTAAAGAAAGAAAAGGAAGGAAAAAATGCAACAATAGATAAAAACAAAAGATGGGATAAAATCCAAGAAAAACCAGAAGATGAGATAATAGATTTTGTAAATGATACGGTTTTTACACATATAGCAAAAAAATATAGTAGCGAAAAAAATATTTTTGAAAATAAATTACTAATTGAAAATGGGAAAACATTTAAAATTATTGTAAATAAAATAACAAAAATTACACTTCTTGATGCTGAATCAGAAGTTAGTGGTGATGCTTTTGAATATTTCCTGAAAACTGCAATTAGTTTAGGAAATGATTTAGGTGAATATTTTACACCCAGACATATAATTGATCTCATTATTGATTTAGTAGACCCAAAAATTGGTGAGACAATTTATGATCCTGCATGTGGAACAGGTGGATTTTTGATTTCAACATTTGATAAACTACTAGGGAAAATTGATCTAAATGACAATGATTTCTTAGAAAAACTCCAACAAAAAACATTGTATGGAAGGGAATTGACAAACACTTTCAAAATTGCCAAAATGAATATGATTTTACGAGGTGATGGTCATAATAATATAGAAAAATTAGATAGTTTGGAACATGCGATAGAAGATAAATACAAAGTAGTTATATCAAATATTCCATATTCACAAAAAACAAAACATGGTGGAAATTATGCTATTGAGACTACTAATGGTGATATAGCATTTATTTTACACATTCTAAAAAGTCTCAAAAATGGTGGTAGAGCTTGCATAATAGTTCCTCAAGGATTTTTATTTAGAGATGGGGTAATGGGAAAAGCTAGAAAATATTTATTAGATAATGCAAATGTTAAAGCAATAATTTCTTTACCGTCAGGAGTATTCAAGCCATATACTGGTGTTGCTACTGCAATAATTTATTTTGTAAAAGGAACCCGAACAGAAAAAATATGGTTTTATCACATGAATAGTGATGGCTACACTTTAGATGATAAACGTAATAGAATAGATGGAATTGGAGATATTGATGATATTAAAACAAGATTTGAAAAGTTTGAAAGTTTTGATAAACATTGTCGTACAGTAGAATTAAAAGAATTGGAAGAAAATAATTTGAATTTAAATGTACCAAGATATATAGATATTTCAACAACTGAAAAACAAATTGATATTCAAGAAGCTTATGATAATTTAAAAAAAACTTACAATGATCAAATCAAAATTAAGAAATTAGTTGAATCAAACTTGGAGGAATTGAATATAACACTTTGATTCAAAAATTAGAATCTAAAGACTGGTATTATAATAAATCAATTAAAATTCCTCATGAATGGAATATTAAATCATTTGGAGAAGTGGTAACAAAATTAGAAAATGGCTATTCTTACAAAGAAAATACTGAATTAAATTCTACTAACGGATTACCCATTACAAGGATTGAAACGATTGCAAATGGTTTCATTAATCCAAAGAAAGTTGGATATATTAAAAAAACAAATCAGAAAAGATGTAAAACTATGCTACAAGATGATATTTTATTTAGTCATATTAACAGCTTGAAACATGTGGGAAAAATTGCAATTTATGAAAATAACCCACCTGTTTTAATTCATGGCATGAATCTATTGAGAATTATTGCTAATCATAAAATATTTGCAAAATATTTATTTTATTTTTTACAATTTAATCCAACTCGAGATAGAATTAGAACTATATCCCAACAGGCTGTAAATCAGGTTTCAATAAATACATCTGATCTCAAATCACTCCTAAAAATCATATTACCTACAATAAATGAACAGAAAAAAATTGCATTAATTTTATCAAACATGGATGAATCAATTACATCAACACAAAAAGTAATTGATCAAATTACTATTTTAAAACAAGGACTAATGCAAAAATTACTTACCAAAGGATTGAACCATGAGAAATTCAAAAAAGTGAACTGGCATTTTAATCAAAAATTAGAAATTCCTGATAATTGGAAATTATTACCAATTAAAGAAATATCTAAAATCAATCCACAATCTATCAATCAAAATTATGCTTATGATAAAATCAAATATCTTGATATTGGTTCTATCAACGATTTTAAAATCATGAAACATTCTTTATTCTTAACTTCTAATAGACCTAGCAGAGCTCAAAGGATTATTCAAAAAGATGATATATTAATTTCTACGGTTAGACCATATCTACAATCATTTGCATTAGTTGAAAATACAGAATCAAATATGGTATGTTCAACTGGATTTACTGTATTAAGATTAAATGATCCAACATTGACTAATTTCTTATTTAACGTCATTAAAAGTACGTTTTTTAAGAATTATGTAATTAGAATGATGGAAGGTATTGCTTATTCTGCAATAACTAGCGAATATGTGGAAAATTATTTAATTCCCATACCTACAGATAATGATGAACTACAAATAATATCTAAGATTTTTGTTAATGTTGATGCTCAAGTCCAAGCCCAAATAAAATATAAAGAAAAATTGGAAATATTAAAGAAATCATTAATGCAAAAATTACTTACAGGGCAGATTAGAGTTCCTTTATCTTAGATTCTATCTCAATAGATTTTTGTGTTAAATTTCTTTTGTGTTTATTAATTTCCTCAAGCTCCAATTTCAAAGCTCTTTTTTCAGATTCAGGTTTTGAAGCTAAACCACAATAGTTAGCTCTCTTTTTTCCGTTTTCTGATATAATGTAATACAGGTATTGTTTCCCCTTATTCATCTTTAAATTACGTGATCCCATAACTTAGAATTATTTTATCAACATAATAAAGTTATACTCTCTTTGATAACCAACTATATATTATAGTTGTACTACTATAATAGTACAATGAATCAAAGAAAACGGAAAGCACAATCCATGATGGAATCAACAGGATATGCAACACAGATTAATCATAATTCTTTCAAGGTTAGATCACAATCTAATCCAAATAATTTCTACATTATATCAAAGACTGATAACGGATTAAGATGTCAATGCAAGGATCATAACTGTAGAAAGGCAGACTGTAAACATATCAAGATAGTCTTAGAGATTATCAAGAAAAACAAGTGTTATCGTAACAATACATTTAGAATCATGGAACGTTCTCAACTAAAACTCTGCAAGTTCTGTGATTCAGGAAAAATAAGAAAAGATGGAATGAGAGAAACCAAAAAAGGTAAAATTCAGAGATTTAAGTGTCTTGATTGCAAGAAGAGATTTACTGCAAACTTTGGATTTGAAAAGATGAGGTATGATTCAAGAACAATAACCCAAGCTATTCAAATGTACTATCAAGGAATGTCAGTAAGGGATATTGAATGTAATTTTGAGATGTTAGGTATTGATGTTGATCACAGTAGTATCTATGATTGGATTTGTAAATATTCCACAATGGTTTCAATTTATCTTAATGGTATAGTTCCAAGAACGAATAATAGAACTATGGTAAGAGCAGATGAAGTGTGGATTAAGGTAAATGGAAAACAGAATTATCTATTTGCTTCAATGGATGATGATAGTCGTTACTGGTTGGCTAGTGACATGGCAGAGACTAAATTCCAGCACAATGCCGATAAATTACTAGAGTTAACTAAAGAGAAAATAGGTAAATCACCAGCTCATTTTGTCACTGATGGATTACCTGCATACATGAAATCATCCAAAAAGATTTTTGGAAAAAAGACTAATCATGTTAGACACATTCACCTAAAGGGTGACATGAATAATAACAAAATGGAAAGACTGAATGGTGAAATAAGAGATCGTGAGAAAGTGTTTAGAGGTCTAAAGAGAATTGATACACCTCTAATTGACGGAATGAAAACATATTATAATTTCACAAAAAAACATGGTACATTAAAGGGTAAGACACCAGCAGAGCAAGCTATGATTAAAGTCGATGGAAGAAACAAATGGATTACACTTATTCAAAATGCTAGTCTTTACAAAGAAAATTCAATTTAATCTAGCACCCGATAACCCGACAGAACCTATGATAACAAGCCACAAATAGTTGTTAGTTCCATAATATTTCAGAGTAGGCTAGAAAGGGGAATAACGTGAAAATCTCCAACCATACCCATCACAAATACCCTTCAAAGTTTGGTTTGTATGTTTATTTGATGCCTGCTTTTAAAATTAATTGAATATTTGTCAAAGCAACAGATTGTATGTTTTGAACACATTCATTCTTATGAGAACAACAGTGAATTAATTGTATGAATAATTCAAAGTGCAGTCATTATTGGACTCCAAATGGAACATATTTCTGCATACACTGTGGTAAAGACATTAACAAAAATACTTGATAATTTTCATTCAAATTTAACACCATTTCATTCAGGGTTTAACAGTTTCATCCTCCTAAATTAACAGATTATCATCATAATTGAACATAGTACAGAGTAAATTACTTTCCTAATTCTCTCAATTTTTTAAATAATTACATACATTATGTTTTTAAATTAGCATGTGTTATTATGAATTAATGAGTAGAATGAATCCTCTATATTCAAAGAGATATTATATAATTACATTATGTGGGGAACCTGTTGCAGTTCTAGTTAGTACACCTATAGAAACAATCATTGCTGCGAGCACGTTATGGGGTTGTGGCAAGATATCACAATGGATGTACAACAGACTAAGAAACAGACAGAAATTCACAAATAAAAATCCTGAACCTGATAAGAAAAATACTATAATGTCTTTGGCAGCAGCAGGAATGATTGTAGATAGCCTTTTGGATGAATTAACAAAGAATAACCCAGATGTGGTGAAAATTCAAAATTACATTTACATATTAAAATCCATATAACCACACACCAGAGATTTCAAATTCATCACCTTAACTTAACACCAGTTTGAAATCGGGAAAATTACTCAAAATTCTCTAAGAATGAACAGTGTAATTTTATCGCAATCCCATGAGATTATCTAGTTTTAGAAAATCTGGATAATGATTCAAAATATTCCCACATGCATTATTGAGAGCAGTTTGACCTTCAGGATTAGTAGAAGAATTGATCAAAATTGGGCATATTTCCCCAACTATGAAAATCAATAAAAGCATACCAACAACAAAGATGATGATATTTCTAATCTTGTCTCCTGCATCAGGTTTTCTTGTCATACTTGAACAACAATACAACTAGTATATGAAATTGAATTTACTAGAATCATGATCTTGTAATCAAAAATGATAATAGGTGTATTTTTATTGATACCTATTCTATTACCCATTCATATGAAACTTGAGTTTGTATCTCCCCACAAATCAATAGAAAGTTTTGACTCCATTGATTTAGATGATTTTTCAATATTCACAGGTAAAAATGGATCTGGAAAAACTCAATTATTACAAGCAATAAAAAATGGTCATGTAAAATTTGGCTCCGTCAAACCAGAAGAAATTATTTATTTTGATTTGAGTACTTTTAGGACATTTGATACAAAATTTAAATCTGGACAAAATAGAATATCATTTCTCACTACTGTGCATAATAATTTTAAAAATAAAGCACTAGGAATCAGATCACACTATCAATCTTTAACAGAGGTAGAGTCAAATAATCTAAATGAAATATTAGAAGACAAAAATAGAACATTACTTGATATTAATGAAAAAGAAGTTGGCAATGAAGAATTATGGAAAAAAATTAAAAAATATCAATATGTTTGCCAAACTTTTTTCACAAACAAACAATTTGATGATGTCACAATCTCAATAATAAAAAAATCAAAAAACTTTATTCATGATATATCTGATGAGGAATTTCAAACTAATTATGTGTCTGTTTCATCTAGAAACAATCTCATATTGACGGAATTGGGTATTTTATTTTATGATTACCAAATAGCAATATATGAAGAAAGAGAGCATGTACGTTTGAGGGTTAATGAGAACACATCAACTAAAGAAATTGAGAAAATTGTACAAGATAAATGCAATGCTAGATTTGGTGGCATTCCGCCATGGGAAGCAATTAACAACATTTTAGAGTCTTATTCTGATATGAATCATGAACTAATTGAACCACAAAAAATTGGACTTTCACAATTCAGAGTAGATCCAGCATCATTCCCAGTAGTTATTAAGGTGAAATCTACCAATGCAGAAATCATTCCTGATGATCTATCCTCAGGTGAATCAGTTCTATTTGCATTAGCTTTATCGGTATTCAAAGAAAATATTTCTTCTTCTTTGCCAAAAGTATTATTGTTAGATGAAATTGATGCAACATTACATCCATCTATGATAAAAAATTTATTGTGTGTGATAGAAAAAATATTTGTTGAAAGAGGAGTCAAAGTAATTTTAGCTACTCACTCTCCAACTACAATAGCATTATGTAGAGACAAATCAATTTTTGTTATTGATAATGACAATAATTCACAATTAATTCAAAAACAATCTCCAGAAAATGCTTTGGACAAGTTAACAAATGGATTTGTAACAATTGAAGAAGGATTAAATTTACTCAAAATGATCAGTGATAAAGAAATTACAATAGTTACAGAAGGTACCAATACAAAATATATTCAAAAAGCCATAGATCTTTTTGCAAATGACAATAAAGACAAAATTGATGTACAACTAGGTGCTGAAGATAATTTAAACAATACAATTCTAAAAACATTATTTGATTTTTTCACTCTGGCAGAACACAAAGCAAAAGTTATTTTTGTTTTTGATCCTGATTGTGAAGAATATAGAACCAAGTTACATGAAAAAAATAATACATATTTTTACATTTTATTAAAAAACAGTCAGAATACAATGACTGATGGAGGAATAGAAACTCTGTTTGATGACAAATGTTTTGTTGATGAGGATTTATTCATAACAACAAATGCAGGACGTATGGTGAAGAAAACAATGTATGACAGACGAAAAGTACGTTTTAGAAATAATATGATTGGTAAATCTAATATTGAAAATTTTGGTGGATTCAAACCTCTTTTTGATTATATTAACACTATTCTAAACCCCATTCCAGAAATCGTGACCGATAAAATTTAACGATAAATAGGGAAGCAACCGATCTTTTACAGTATTAAAGCAACCCTAGAGTTTACAGAACCCAAAATAATAACACATAATAATTTCTCGTACCGTACATTCAAAATTTGACAATATCAATCAAAAATTTGAATCTGCCAAGATTTGAACCGAAACCATATTTTTTCTAGTCTTTTTCTTCTTTTAATCCAAGATCGATCTCAAGTTCGGTGATCATGTTGCTACACGCCTTTGTAATTCCAAATGCGTTGTTCTTCATGGTTTTGATAGTATCCAAATTTTTACGAAGAACACCCAGGAGGTTCAGCAATTATTTACTTCAAAATAAATAATGGAACACTCACAACACTTGACTCAGGTGTCGCAACCACAGTCAGTATTTTCGCAGGAAAAGCTGGTGGCCCACAAAGCATAACCGTAGCAGGTAAAAACTAGGATAAGCATTTTTAAAAAACTTGTCCATTATTACCTTTTTACTAATTTTTAATTAAAACCCAAACATTGTGTGTATTGTAATGTTTCATACTGTTCAATATAACTAAAAAATCAGGATTATAAGCGAAGACTATGGGTAAGAAAAAAGAAGAACAGGGGTTAGAAACATTTCTTAAAAGTGATTTTCTAAGTGAATTAAAAAATGAAACCCCAAAAGGAGCACTAGTATTAGAAACATACCCACTAAAAGCACCATTCAGTTATGCAAATATCATACAAAATCCAGACACAGGGAGTGTTTCCTATCAAGTAGATGAAAGTAAGCTTAATTCAGCTGAACAAATAATTTACAATCAACTTTATAGGTTAATTGAGGAAAACATTGATTCGCCTGAAAATATTGAAAAAGATTTTGGGTTTATTTCATTTGTAAATAAAATTTTAAAAGAAAATGAAAAATTGTTTCAAGATCAACCGCTTGCCAGTATTGAAAAAGTGAAATATTATCTTGAAAGAGATATTGATGGATTTGGTAACATCGACCCCATAATGCAAGATCCAAATATCGAAGATGTCAGTTGTAGTGGTGTCGGCACTCCAATATACATATGGCATAGAAAATATGACAGTATTCCCTGTAACATTACATATGAAAATGATGCACTAAACTCATTTGTATCAAGAGTTGTATTTAGGGCAGGAAAACACATCAGTTCTGCACATCCAATTACAGATTTAGCATTGCAAGGTAATCACAGAATTTCTGTACTATATCAAAGAGAAGTAACTCCAAAAGGAACTAGTTTTACAATAAGAAAATTCAAACAGGATCCATATTCAGTTGCAGATTTAATTTCATTTGGTACAATTAGTGTAGATATTGCAGCATATTTGTGGATGTTAATGGAGGCAAAGATGTCAATAATGGTAATTGGTTCAACAGGTAGTGGAAAGACAACTATTCTAAATGCAATTACAGGATTAATTGATCCAGATTACAAGATTTTTTCAGTAGAAGATGTATCTGAAATTAACATTAAACACAAGAATTGGTTTAGTTTAGTCTCAAGAACGGGATTTGGAAATGATGGAGAAGGAGAAATAGGATTATACGATTTGATTAAATCAGGAGTAAGACACAGGCCAGACTACATTGTAGTAGGTGAAATTAGAGGTTCAGAAGCATATGTAATGTTTCAGGCAATGGCTACAGGGCACGGAGGATTATGTACAATGCACGCAGATAGTTTAGAATCTGCAAGTAAAAGATTGCAACAAAAACCAATGGACATCCCAGCATCATATATGGCATTAATGAATTGTGCAATTGTTATTAAAAGAGTGAAAGGACAAGACGGAAAAAGTACCAGAAGGGCAACTGTTGTTCAAGAACTTAAAACTGCAATTGACTATCATGCTGCATTCAAATGGGATCCAAAATCAGATTATTTTAATCCAGGATTAATAGACAGTGAAATGTTAAAGAGGATAACAGAGCAAACAGGAAAAAGTATGGATGAGGTTTTAGACGAGTATGAAAAAAGAAAAATTGTTCTAAAATGGCTTGTCCAACGTGGGATAAGAGCTTATGATAAAGTAGCAGAGACAATTGGAAAATATTATAGAGATCCTGATTCATTACTAAAGAAAATAGAATATGGAGGTTAGTCATGTCTTTTCTTAAAAAACATGAAGCAAAAGACAAGCAGAAAAAAAGAGATAAAAAATTAGCTAAGGAACTACCATTTTTTATGACAATAGTGACATTGTTAGCCACTAGTGGTTTTGGACCATACACAATTTTTTTAAAAATTAAAGAGATGGAATTACTTCCAAATGCAAGAATAGAATCAATTAAAATTTTAAAAAAAATTGACATCCTTGGAAAAGATCCATTAATGGTGATGTCAGAAGCCAAAGGAAACGCAACCTCAGATTTTGGAGAGTTTCTTAGTGGATGGGTCTCTGCAATTCAAAGTGGCGGAGATGTTGTAAATTTTCTCACAGAAAAAATGAACAATGCTTTTGAACTTTATGATGCCCAACAAAAAGAATTAGCAAGTAAAGTTCAGACATTAATTGAAACATACATGACTATGCAAGTAGTAGTTTTAGCTGTTTACATCATCATTACTGCTACATCTACAGACGGTGTGGGAGATCCAATAGCTCCAGGAGAATTTGATCCAATATACATGGTAGTTATTATGCCACCCGCAGTTTCTTTATTATTTTTATTTATTGCTCACAAGATAACCACAGCACGAGTCCAAGAATTAGATTTGAAAAAAATCATAGTATTTGGAATTCCAGGAATTTTAGGTGCAGTTGCAATAATGGTATTGGGAATTTTACCTGATTACAATTTATACATTTTAGGAATTGCATTAATTGCATCAGCAATGTGGCCAGCTATAAATTTTAAATCAAAATACACTTTTTCTCTTGATGCAGAAGCTGCAACCTCACAGATAATGAGAGATGTGGCAGAAGCAAGAAAAGCTGGTCTAGGTCCTGAAAAATGCGTCATACGAACAACAGAAAGAAAAGATTTTGGAATGTTCAACATTGTAGCTAATGGAATTGCAAATAAACTAAAATGGGGTATGACGCTAACCGATATTTTTGATTTTATAAAAAAACATACAAATGATTTTCAAATTTTGATTAATTTCAGAGTGCTGTTTGAAATTATTTCTGCAGGTGGTGGAAATGTACATACATTAAATTCATTAGCAAAAGTTTCAGAAAGGATGAGAACAATTGAGAAAACAAAAAGAGAGATGTTAAAACCATATGTCATGGTTGGTTTTATGTTGATTGCAATTACAGGATTTACAACGTTACTTGTAATAGAATCATTAACAAGCTTAGGAGCACAACTTGAGACTGATGAAGCAAAAGCTGCAGCATTAGAGCTTATGGCAAAATCAAGATTTGAATTATTAGGCATAGCGATTTTGGTGCAATCATGGATAGCAGGATTGTTTTTAGGAAAAATCACTACTGGTTCTTATTCAGGAGGATTCATGTATTCAGTATCTCTAGTAGCCGTGACAATTGGAGCAATTATAATAATTCAATCAAAAATATTCAGCGTATCAGCCATATTTGGAGGATAGATGTGTGTACTATAATATTTCACACTGCTTAATATAACAAAAATATCGCAAATTAGTTCAAGTTGAAGGCTATTTTTCTAATGTTAGGCATTATGGCAGGCATACTTGTAATTCCTGCTCATGCTCAAACTACATCAGAGTTTGGTTACCAACTCCATCCTGAAAAATTACTTGAAAATACAGAAGGGACACTTCAGATTTTTGTTACATCAAATGAAATGATGGTGCCAAAAGAAATAGAGGGTTTGAAAGCAATAAGCTCGGATAATTCAATTATTGAGATCATAGGAGTAAATGAAGGAAATGATAGATTTACAAAAAATATAACAATTAAAGCAAAAAACCCGGGAATATCGGGCATAGTATTAGCAGCACCAGGTTTTTCATCTAAAGAAATATCATTAGAGGTTTTTAACAATAATAATTATCCTACACAAATATTGATGAAAATTACACCAGATACATTTCCAATTGACGGGCCAAAATATGGACATGTTGCCGTAGAATTAGCAACAACAGGGGGATTACCAACTCTTGCATTAGAAGATACCATAATACATCTTAACACACCAAATACAGATACTATAAAACTAAAAGATACGGAGGTAGTAATTCCAAGTGGAGAATATTATGTATTAACAGAATTTGAAATTATTGGTTCAGGAGATTCAATAATTTTTGCAGAGACAGAAGGAATGACAAAAATTAGCAGCATAGTAACAATACTAGAACCACCAGGACCACTTACAATAATACTGCATGCGATTCCTGATGTTTACAATAGTTACAGCGGCACATCAGGAATAGCAGTTGTGCAACTAGTAGATTCAGAAGGAACACCGGTTCTAGCTGAGGAAGACATTCATTTGAAATTAAATGTTGAAAATCCAGTATATTCAAAAAAAGACACTGAAATAAAACTTGTTTCAAATAATGAGCAAGTTTTAGAAATTCCACAAGAATTAACAATTAAAGATGGAGAATATTTTACAACATTTGAAATCATTACACATGATGAAGGTCAAATTGAACTTGCATTGCTTTCTGAAGACTTTGCATTAACAAAATATGACATTAACGTGGTGGATATCAGTCCTGAATTATCATTAGTACTACTTGGCAGTATGAATTGGAATGAAAGAATAGAAGCTAAATTGTCAATTACTATTCCAGAAATTACAACTGCATTAGATGGATTTAATGTAGAATGGGAGACTGAAGGGGGGAATTAAAATCAGTTGAAAGTGTTACTAATAATGATGGAATTGCAATTCTCAACATAATTGCAAATGAAGGATCCCAAATTTCTGTCACAGCTATAGTCTCAGGTAATGGCCTTAGCTCTACAACAATATCAAAAACTGCAACCATACTAAACATGCCAGTTGTTGAGGTGGCTGTTGAATCAGAAGCAGGAATTATGGGAACTGAGGTACTTTTAGACACCTACACTTTGATCTTAATTATAATTCCAGTTGCAATAGGAGCAGGGTTATTCATGCTGAAACGTATGGATAAACTCGATATGATCACTGAAAGAATTCCAATGGGAGATAAAATTGAAGAGATTAAAGAAAAAATATCGGATATTAGAAATCGTTAATAATAATAGTAAAAACATGGCTAAAAAAAGTGAAAACTTTTTTCAATACATTTCAAATAGAAACTTGTTAGATGATGTATGATGATTGAATCTTTAACAGAGTATAACATCATAGGAATAGGGTTAGCGTTAACAATGTTGATTGTTGGTTCAATTATTGATATATGGAAAAGAGAGATACACGATTATTATTGGATTGGATTTGGAGTTGTTGGATTTCTATTTGTTTTTATAAGTTCTGAAATCATTGCTAGTCTTCTGACAATAGCATTTGCGTTAATTATAGCACCATTTGTATTACTGATGTGGAGATTAGGTCTTTTTGGAGGTGCAGATGCATTTGCGTTAATAGCATTAGCAGTGATTGCCCCGATGGCCACAATTAGTGAAAATTTTATAACACCATTTACAACACTTTCAAACACTGCAATATTGTTTGTAATTCCATTTCTGATGAATGTCATAAGAAACATAATTGCACAAATTAAAGGAGAGAAAATTTTTGAGGGTTTTGATGAAAGTACTTGGAAAAAATTAGCAGCAATATTAATGGGATATAAAGCAAAAAATCCAAAATTTGGGTTTGCCATAGAGAAAACAGAAGATGGTAAGAAAAAACTAGATTTAGCTATACATCATGCTGAGAATCAGGAATTTTGTACAAAGCCAAATACATGGATTACACCAGGCATACCATACTTACTGCTAATTACAGGCGGATTCATCATCCAAATATTCTATGGGGACATAATTCTAAGCAATTTTCTAGGTACATAATGCAGTAAAATCAGACGGATCTGTAACATTCGATAACATACACCCGCTTATGTTAGAATTGAATGTAATAATTCTGAATGACAACTGAAGCAATAGAAGAAGGAATGTTTCAAACAGATAATCCAATAACTGAGCTAAATCGAATGCTAATTCGATATGATCTAACACCAAACCAATCAAAAGTATACTTATTTTTGAGCAAAATCGGGGTCAGAACTGCTTCAGAGATATCAAAGGCACTTAAAATTCCAAGAACAGAAACTTATCATTTACTGTCAACACTACAACAAAAAGGAATTATTTTTTCAATATTTGGAAAACCAACCAAATTCAATGCAGTTGGAATTGAAGAATCACTTGAAATTTTAGTAAATAATGAAAAAAACAGAGTTAATGAGCTTGATGCAGGTAAAGAAGGTCTAATCAGATTATGGAAAATAATTCCAAAATACGGTGAAGACAATCCCGAAGAACAAAATAATAAATTCCAATCATTACAAGGAAGAAATTCAATTTTAGTTAAATTAGAACAAATGATTAAAGACTCAAAAGAAAACATCCTAGTCTTAGGAACTGAGACAGACTTTAAAAAATTCTATTTCACCGAATTTTCTGAATTACTAAATAAAACAAAATCTGATCTAAAAATATTAATAGACCATCAAGGGGAAATGCCAACTATTTTTGAAGATATACCACCTAAGAAAATCAAAAAAATTGATGACAAAAATAGAGAAGATTTCTGTTTCATCATTAAAGATGATAATGAAGTAATTTTCTTTATCAGTAATAATCAAGTTAAAGACATGCTTGCAGTATGGACTGATTCTAAAACATTTGTTACAACATTAAGATCATTATTTAGTTTAATGTGGAGAAAATCCCACCACATTGATGAAACTGATGCAGAGTCACTCTTAGGCTCTGAAATTACTTATGAGCATAGATTAAGAGAAATTGAGCAAGAAAAAATAATTCTAAGTTATCTACAAGAGAATTTTCAACTATTAGAGAACAATGGAGAGGTTAAAAAATGAGTAACAATAAACAAAAAGAGAGTGCTAAAAGTTTGAATATTCTGATAATTGATGATAATGAACAGATTACAAAAATGCTCACTACATTCCTAGAGCTTAAAGATCAGAAATGTACTATAGCAAATGACGGAAAAGAAGGATTAGCATTAATTAAAGAGAATAATCATGATGTGGTTTTACTGGATTTGGCTATGCCTGAATTTGACGGATATGCAGTAATTAAAGACCTAGAAGAAAGCAATACACTAAAGGATCATAAAATTATCGTATTCACCGCATCGACAATTACTCAAGAGGAATTAGACGATCTAGTAGACAGGGGGGTTAACTCATACATTCTAAAACCAGTCGATATTGACGTTTTACTAACTAAACTCACTGAAGCATCAAATTCCTAAAACCAGGAAGTGGGTCTGAATGCAATCAATCAAATATACTTTATTTCTATTATCAGGAGTATCAAGTTTCATTATATTCTACATGGGTCTTGTAAACTTTATAACATCAGTAGAAGAGTCAACTGGGTTAATTTTACTTATATTTTCAGTGTTTGTAGCTACTGGTACATTACTAGGAACAGTATACATTTCAAAGAGCATCACAGCACCAATAGAAAAACTAGCACATAATATGACAGATTTTTCAAAGACAAATAAAACATCAAGGAAAAATCCCATTAAAACAAATGTAAAAGAAATTTTTGAGTTAAATGAAAATTTTGAAAGTATGGAAGACAAAGTTGAAAAAACAATCAAGGTACACACACAGTATGTTGAAAAATTAAAAGAGATGGATAGAAAAAAAGTTGAATTCTCATCAATGGTATCTCATGAGCTAAAAACACCATTAGTTCCAATCTTAGGTTATGTTCAGATGCTACAAAAAGAAGAATTACTTGGAACATTAAATGAAGGACAAAAAGATGCAGTAGATGAAATTTTTACATCAACGGTTAAACTAGAAAGACTAGTAGGAGATATCTTAACTACACAGAAATTAGATTTAGGAAAACTAGTTTTTAATGAAGCAGATATAGATGTTTCAGAGTTACTACATGGAACAATCAAAGAGTTTGAACCTATAGCAATTGAGAAGAAAATCGAGATAACTGCAAATTTTAATGAAGATACACAAATTTTTAGTGATAGGGATAGAATTAATCAAGTGTTTTCTAATTTGATTAAAAATGCAATAGATTGTGTTTCTTCAAATACAGGCATCATAACAATAGGAGTAAAAAATGGTTCAAAAGATGTAGAATTTTTTGTCCAGGATAATGGTACAGGAATTGCAACTGAAGACCAAAAAGAATTATTTAAAAAATTCTACCAAGTAGATACATCATCAAGGAGAAAAAAAGGCGGAAGTGGTTTAGGATTGGCAATATGCAAGGGTATTGTTGAGGGCTTAGGAGGTAAAATTTGGGTTAAAAGCGAAAAAGATGTTCAGACAACATTCTTTTTTAAAATTCCAAAAAAATCGATCAAGGTATCAATTAATAGTAAATCCGAATAAAATCAAAAAAAGCAAATTTTAGATTTAACTTTTACGTATAATAAAACTGGATAAATGCTACGCGCCTCTTAAATTAAAAAAAACACATCATGCATTGATGAAAGGTAGTGAGTATAGATCATATTCGTTAGGAATGATCATTTTGTTGATAGCTGCAACTGCCACACCAGTATTTGCAGAAGTCACAAGTATTCAAACAGATCATGAATCATTTTACAAAGGAGATCAAATAAAATTTTCAGGAACTGTTGAAGAAAAGTCTATTGGCCTAGTGACAATTGTAATTCGTGATATTAATGATGAATTTGTAATGCTTACACAAGCAATAATTAATCATGATGAGTCATTTGAAAAAACAATAAAAATTGGGGACAAGTTTTCAGAACATGGAATGTATAATGCAATTGGATTTATTCTTAACATGACAAAAGGAACAACTACAGAGTTTGGTGTTTCATTAAATGGAGTTCCAATAATTCTAGAAGAAGTGGCAGACGAGTCTATTTTAGAAGAACCAGTGACAAATGAAAAGATAGTTGTTGAAAAAGAAACAGAACCTAAAGTCAAAGATGTAATCAAAGAAAACAGTATTGCAGATTTTGTAGACCCTAGTGAAGATCCTCAATACTATATTGATAGATACTATAATGAGGTAACATACAAAAGCTGGTTTGATAGAAATTATCCAGCATTATCAATAGAAGAAGCAGTTGGATATACAGATAGTATTGAAGAGATAAAGTCCACAGTACAAGAAATAATTGATAATGAAATTATACCTGAAGCACAAGCACTATCCATCGCAGAGCCAATACAACAAAATAACAATCCAGAAGCTGCACAAATGATACTTGCAATTGTTGGATTAGGGGCATTATTTGGAGCAGTTTATGGAATTAAAAGAAAAGTTGATGATAATTCTAAGAGAATTTCTATTAATCGAGAAACAATAAGAAAAAAATTCATTGCCCCAATAATTGGATCAAACCCCAAAGATATCCTTCAGGCAAGACTAGCTAAAGGGGAGATTACGTTAGAAGAATACGAGAAAATAAGACTAAAACTATACTGATTTTGTAGGAACCATCAGACTTTGTGGAGTTTGTAATTCATGTAATGAGTCTTTTCTAATATTCTCAAAGAACTTATTGATCATTTCAATTCCTGCAACAATTTTTGGGGCATTAGTTTTTACAAATTCAAATTTTTCAGAACTTGTTTTTGGTTTATTTTCAATATAATTTTGATAAACTTTAGCCCCATCATAATCTACATATGCTATTCTTGCACTAAAGTCAGTTCTTTCTAAAACTAGACTATCACCACCAACAATTGCAGTATGATATGGATGAACAATTAAAGATTCAGATAATTTCTGTGATGTAGTAATTTTAGCTCTTTGTAGATCATCTCTAAATGCATTAAAATCAGCTAGAAGGTAAAAGGTAGCATCAGGTTTTGTCATCTTGACTCCTTCAATGGCAGACAATGCATGGTAAGTATATTCTCCCATTAGGTGATGAATATTTCGAGTTACATCAAAATAATCATCAATTTCTTTACTAATTTCAAATCCTGCAACTGCAGCATGTTGAATTGGAGTAGATACTGCAGTATACTCAGTAGCAAGAATTTTTTTGAATTGTCTTCTTAGATCAATTGCATGTTGTGGGAAAATTACATAACCTAATCTATAACCACCAGCAGCATGTGATTTGGATAAACCATTTGTAACAAATGTGCCTTCTGGATAAATTTTTCCCATGCTGACAAATTTTGAAAAGTCATAAGTGGTCTGAGCATAAATTTCATCAGAAATAACAGTGATATTTTGTTCTCTACATACATATGCAATTTCTTCTAATTCGTATTTATCATACAATAATCCAGTTGGGTTATGTGGATTGTTTAAAATTAAAATCTTTTGGCGGTCTTGTAATCTAAGTGCTAATTTCCTTAGATCCCCCGGAGATATTTTCTTATTTGCACGAGCTGGCAACATGTGGAAGTTTTTCTTTAAGAATCTAATTTGTGGAAGATATCCTAACCAAGCTGGAGTTGGCAAAATCACAGTTCCATGTAAAATTTCTAAAAGATTAAAAATCAACTCCTTAGTTCCAGGCCCAACATAGATTCGTTCAGGGGCCACATCCATTCCAAAATAGTGTTTGTTGTATTTTGAGATAGCATTACGCAATTCAGGAATTCCCGGTACGGGGGCATATGCTCCTTTGTTAGCATTTTTGATTAGCGCTACTTGAACAAGTGGCGGTACAGGAAAGGGGGATTGTCCAAATGCAAACCCATAGTAGCCAAAACTACACTCAGGATGTGGACATGTAGTGTGAAATTCCTGTAGAAATGTGTTCAATTTGAGATTTTCAGGCATCTCTATATCTTCTACCTGCTGATCAACTACAAATTTCAATATTGAGTATTATGAGAAATGATTAAGAGCCAAAGCGTGAAATAGTAAGTATCAATGAGTTAGCTAATTTTTACCTAATTTCTCGATTTCATCTAAAATATTTGGGTTTTCAAGAGAGGACAAATCACCTAGTTCATTTCCCAACAATTTTGATTTTAATAATCGACGCATAATTTTACCAGTTCTAGTTTTTGGCAAATCAGATAACTGAAAAACTAATTTCGGTCGGGCAACTTTACCAATCTTTTTAGATATATGTTCAGAAACTTCAGATTCTAAATTAATTTCTGATTTGTTATCTGCTACAAAAAATACAACAATTGCCTCACCTGTAATATCATCTGGAATTGCAATTGATGCAGCATCAGATATTTTTTTATGAGAAATTACTGCATGTTCAATTTCAGCAGTGCTCATTCTATGACCAGAGACATTAATCACATCATCAGTTCTACCACGCATGTACCATAGATTATCATTATCAACATGAACATAATCTCCATGGAACCAAATATTTTCAAATCGAGACCAATATGTTTCAAGATATCTGGCATCATCATTTAACAATCCTCTAGTCATTGCAGGCCAAGGGGATTTGATAACCAAATACCCATTTTGTGTTTGTACAGAATTTCCATCATCATCAAATACATCTAAATTCATTCCAGGTACAGGGATTCCAACAGTGGATGGTTTGAGTTTCATTCCAGGAAATACAGATAACATTGCACCACCTATTTCAGTTCCACCAGACAAGTTCATTATTGGAATTTTTTTGTTTCCAACTTTATCAAATAACCACCACCATGAATCTTCATCAAGTGGTTCGCCAGTAGTTGGAATATTTTTAATTTTGTCTAATGAAAATGATTTTAATGGTTCAACATTATTTTTTTTGAATAATCGTACTGCAGTTGGAGATATTCCAAAAATTGTTACTTGATAGTCCGATAATATTTTCCAGACTCTATCAATGGTTGGAAAATCCAACGCACCATCATAAATTACAGCACTTGCCCCCATTATCAAAAGTCCATATACATTCCACACTAGCCCGGTAATCCAACCAACATCTGCAGGCCAAAATATGGTGTCATTTTCATGCGTATCAATCAAATATGCTGCCTGATGCCCTACAAAAACAGAGAATCCACCATGGGTGTGAATTACACCTTTAGGCTTTCCAGTAGTGCCGGAGGTATACAAAATAAACAAAGGATGCTCAGAATCTAGAATTTCAGTATTACAAACATTGTTTTGAGTAGATATTAGATCATCATAAAAAATAATTTTTTCTGAGTCCTCATACTTGTCAATTCCTTTGTAAGAAACAACAATTGTTTTTTCAACATCTGTATCTTTTATTGCAATTTCAGCAGATTCCTTTTGAGATACAGGTTTTCCTTTTCTATGAAATCCATCAGAAACTAGAAGAATTTTTGCCTTACAATCTTGTAATCGTATATGTAAGGATTCTGAACTATACCCAGAAAAGATAACAGTTTGAATTGCCCCAATTTTTGAAGCTGCAAGGATTGCCAATATTGCTTCTTCAATCATTGGTAAGTAAATTGCAATAACATCTCCTTTTTTTATACCAAGGGATTTTAGACCATTTGCAAATTTTGAAACTTTGGAATTTAATTCTAAATATGAAATTTTTGATGTTTTGCCATCTTCAGATATAAAATGATATGCAGTTTTTTGAGGACATAGTTTTACAAATTTTTCAATAGATGATTTGTAGATATTTGTTTTACCATTTACAAACCATTTTGCCCATGCAATTCCTTTGGAGACATCTAGAGTTTTAGTATAAGGAGCATCCCAAATGATTCCAATATCTTTGTCTACGGATTCCCAGAACCATTCCAAATTATCTTTAGCTTTTTGAGAGAGTTCTTCTAGTGATGATATGTTATGTTTTTGCATGAACTGAAAAATATTTGATTCTTGTATTTGTTTTTCACTTGGGATAAATTCAAAATCAGTCAAGATTAATTTTTAGAAACTCTAAACAGTGTAAAAAGATTTTTTAGTTTATGAAATATCTAATCCAAGACGTCTAGCACATGCAATTGCTGCTTTTCCATCATCTTCAGTAATCCCTGCTTTTAGTAATTTTTCAGTCCAACCAGTATTGGTATTCATAGTGTTTTCATGATAATATTCCCTTAGAATCACGCCTATTTGATCATCTAATCTGCGTCTAGTTGCATCATTCATTCCTGCCTGAAGAATAGTTGCATCAGAAGTAGCGAGTATTTTGATAAATTCAATATTTTCTAGTGAAAGATCTGCCAAAAGTTATCCTATCTGTTTTTTTAGTAAATCAAGGGTTGTGGTAGGATCTGCTTTTCCTTTTGTCTTTTGCATTACTTTTCCAACTAAATAATTAATTGTTTGTGGATTTGATTTTGCTTGTTCTACTGCTTGAGGTTCTTCAGAAATCACCTGCTGAATTATTTCTAATAATTCAGATTCATCAGATACATTTCCAAGATCTAATTCAGATATAATTTTGGATAGATCTTTTCCAGTTTTTACAATTTCATGCAATGCATTTTTAGCAGAATTTCTAGCAATTTTTCCAGATTGAATTGAATCAGCTAAATCTCTTAGATGTACTGCAGTGATTTTTGATTCTTCACGTTTTTCTCTAGTATCTACTAGACCCATCAAATCAGTGGTAATGATATTTGCAACTTCTTTTGCATTAGATGCAGTATGAGATTCTTCAAATAAATCAGAGTAAAACTTGTCAGAAGATAATACATCTGCAACTTGTGCAGGAATATTATACTTTGAAACATATCTTTCTTTTTTAGAGCTAATGCTTTCGGGCATTTCTGATTTTAATGTCTCTTTGATATCTGAATCAATTTTAACCCAAGGAATGTCACCTTCTAAGAAATAACGATAATCCAGATCTTCTTCTTTAGAACGTGATGAAATGGTTATCTTTCTTTGATCATCCCAATGACGTGTTTCTTGAATTATTTCAATATCTCTAGAATGCAAGCTTGTTTGTCTAGTAATTTCATAGTGAGTTGCTTTTTCTAAATCATGAAAAGAACCAATATTCTTGACTTCTACTTTATTACCACCTTCAATTGAAATATTAGCATCAGCCCTCATTGCACCATCTAAACCAGGATCAGACACACCAAGATTTTCAAGTAAATCTGATAAAATATTTAAAAAGTCTCTTACTTGTTTTGGACTCTCAAAATCGGGTTCTGTGACAATTTCAACTAGTGGAGTACCTGCACGATTGTAATCAACGAGAGTGATGAGGTTTTTAGAGGAACTACCCTCGTAAATGAGCCTGCCGGGGTCTTCTTCTAGTTGAATTCTGGTAATGTTGATTTTTTTATCACCCACCATAATAGAACCAGAGCCACCAATGCTAGTATCACCATAGATGTTGAGTTGAGTAATTTGGAAGTTTTTTGGTAAATCTGGATAAAAATAATTTTTCCTAAAAAATGCAATTTTTTCAGGAGTAGAGCAATTCAAAGCCATAGCAATCATTGTTGCTTTTTTTACTGCTTCCTGATTTAATCGAGGTAAACTTCCAGGCAATCCCATACACACAGGACAAATATTCTCATTGATTTGGAATTCACGATAGTTTGCTTTACATGAACAAAATAATTTGCTTTCCAAGTTTGTTAATTGGCAGTGAATCTCTAAACCAATTTTAGTCATATTGGAACCTCAGGTAATTTAACAGTCTGCTCTAATGCATGTGCTGCTTGTAACAGTAATTTGTCATTCATAGAATCTGCCAATAATTGTATTCCAATTGGCAATCCATTTGAGATAGCAAATGGTACTGAGATTGCAGGTTTTCCAGTAAGGTTTGCAGTAACAGTGTTGATATCAACTAAAAATAATGAAACTGGATCATTGATTTTTTCTCCAATTTTAAATGGTAAAACTGGGACAGTTGGTGCAATTAGTAAATCATATTTTTTAAAAGCCTCATTGATTTCTTTGGTGAGTTTGCTTTTTACTTTTAGTGCTTTAAGGAAATATTTTCCTGCATGTCCTGCAGATGGAACAAATCCACCAATTATCATTCTTCGTGTAACTTCTGGACCAAAGTTTTGTCGAGCTTTTGCAATATAGGAATTAAACTCATAGCCTTCAACTGGAAAATCATATCCATATCTTAGATTGTCATACCTAGCAAGATTACTTCCAGCTTCAGTTGCAGTGATTGTATAATATGCCGCAACAGAATACTGCACCATGTCAAGGGAGACTTCTTCACATACTGCCCCAAGTGCCTCTAGTTTGGATATTGCATCTTTTGTGGCAGATAATACAGCAGGATCAATACCTTCACCAAT
This sequence comes from Candidatus Nitrosopumilus sp., assembly GCA_965238195.1. GTDB lineage: Archaea > Thermoproteota > Nitrososphaeria > Nitrososphaerales > Nitrosopumilaceae > Nitrosopumilus. Next base: position 216,362 of record OZ250174.1, read on the forward strand.
CATTTCTTTGATGATGCCGATTTTCTTGCCTTCAATACCTGAATCAATTCCTAAAAGATAGTCTTCACTTTTGTTATCGATTGTAGTGTTATCATTTGGATCTAATCCAGAAATTAGATTTAGCATAAATGCTGCATCTTTTACAGTTCGAGTAAGAGGTCCAATCTGTTCAATACTGTTTGCATATGAGATTAGACCATATCTGCTGATTAATCCATAAGTTGGCTTGTATCCAACTGTAGAACAAAAACTTGCAGGGTTTCTAACAGAACCACCAGTATCAGAACCTAATGATGCAACACATTCAAAAGCACTTACTGAAACTGCGCTACCACCAGAAGAACCACCTGGAACATATTCAATATTCCATGGATTTTTGCTAGGACCAAATGCACTAAATTCGGTAGATAATCCCATAGCAAACTCATCAAGATTTACTTTTCCAATAAATACAGCATCTTCTTCTTTTAATTTTGTAATAACAGTTGCATCATATGGTGCAACAAAATGTTCAAGCATCTTTGATGCACAAGTTGTTTTACTATCTTTAATGCACAGGTTGTCTTTAATTGAAATGGGCATTCCAAAACACCTACCAACTTTTTCTCCTGATTTTACTTTTTTATCAATCTCTTGTGCTTTTTTTACTGCTTCTTCATTAACAGATAAGAAAGCATGTAGTTTATCATCAACACTTTGAATTCTTTCGATGGTTTTTGCAACAAAATCTTCAGCAGAGATATTTCCATTTTTTACTTCTTGGACAAATTCAAGGGCAGAGATTTTAAGATTCATTAAGACATCTTTGGTGCACGAACATAGGTTCCTTTGTAGTTATTTAATTTTTCAATTAGTTTTTCGTTAAATGGAATGTGTTTATCCTCACGTAATTTAGAAAGCGATATTTCTGGCATTGAAATTTCTTCAGATTCAACGCCTGCAGAATCTAAAACATCAAAATAATCAATCATGGCCTGTACTTTATCAACATATTCTTTATGATCATCAATATTGATTTTCATTAATTTTGATACATGTTCAATTTCTTCTTCAGTAACCATTTTTCACACCTAGGGTGTTAATCTATCAACATCTCTTGGATAAAATGTTACATCTCGAATATTTTCAGTGCCAGTAAGTGCCATAATTAATCTCTCCAGACCAATTCCACAACCTGCGTGAGGTGGAACACCATAATCAAATGCACCAAGATGATATTCAAATGCATCAATTTTCATTCCTTTATTCTTCATTCTCTCAGTTAACTCATCTCGTTTTTCAATTCTTGTACTGCCTGATGACAATTCTAAATCTCCAAACATTAAATCAAATGATTCTGAAATTTTTGGGTTTGATTTGCTATCTTTTACGTAAAATGGTTTTGGAGCTAATGGCCAATCCGTGATAAAGTAGAAACCATCTAGTCCAATCTTTTTGAGATTAGATGGGTACAAGTCATCCCCCCATTCAGTTTTTGCACCTGCCTTTTGCATTTTTTCTACTAATTCATCATAAGAATAACGTGGAATAGTCTCAGGAATTGCAGGAGTTGTAAACTCTACATCAGAATTATCGTTTGTATAATCGTTAACTGTTTTAATTGAAATTTTGATAAGTTCTTCAATTCTGTTCATCACATCATTATAATCAACAAAAGCTTCTTCCAAATCAATAGATATTGCTTCTGCTAAATGACGATTAGTTCTTGATGGTTCTGCTCTAAAGATAGGAGCAATCTCAAATACTTTTTCAAAGCTCATCGTTAATTGTTCTTTATACAATTGGGGGCTTTGTGCCAAGAAAGCTTCTTTGTTGTAATAAAATATTGCAAATAATGCAGCGCCACCTTCAGTAGCAGTTGCAATCATTTTTGGAGTATTAATTTCAGTAAATTTCTGCTCACTAAAATAATCTCTAATAGATTTTAAGACGAGGCTTCGTGCATTGAAAATATGTTGAAGTGTCTTTCGTCTAAGATCAATAGGTCTAACTTCTAGTCGGGTATCAATATTTTTGACAGTTTTTGCAGTGGGTTCAAAAGGCGGAGTTTTTTCAACTTCAGAAAAGACTCGTAGTTCTGTTGGGATTATCTCAAATCCACCAGGGGCCTTATCAGAGGTTTTCACTTTACCAATAACTGCAATTGATGAGTGAGCTTTCAGTGAAGATATTTTTTCACGTATATCATCAGGACAATCTCCTTTTTTTGCAATAACTGAGATGTCACCATTTTTGTCACGAATTGTAGCAAAGCTAATGTTACCATGTCCCCTTATAGTCAAAACCCAACCCATTATGGTTACTTCAGAACCATCCATAGACGAGTTTATTTCATCAGAATAGTGAGATCGACGTAGATTTCCTAATTCAGTTTCTATCATAATTCACATTACTCCATTTAGACGGGGTATTAATTTTTCACTGCTAGATTTACATTAAATTACTCTAATTCCACAAAGAATTCGTGACTCTTACTGACAAAGAAAAGTTAGTGGCAATAATCTCAAATGGGATTGCAGTTTTTTCTTTATTACAAGAAAGGGACGAACTTCCAAAAAATACAACCATGTATGATTTTGTGCTAAAGGTAATTCCAGAAAATATCAAATCAGAATTGAGCGTAGAGTTAATAGATGAAGTTTTTCAGTACGTCACATCCTCACATAGTTCATAAAGTCCAAAGTGTAAGGATGGGCATAATATGACAGCAATTGCTACACTTGGTTCTCACTGTGCATTACAAGTTCTCAAAGGTGCAAAAGATGAAGGTCTAAAAACTATGCTCGTCTGTGAAAAAAAACGTGAAAAATTATACAAGAGATTTCCATTTATTGATGAATTAATTCTAGTAGATACTTTCAAAGAAGTTTTAGATCAAAAATGTCAATCAATATTAGAACAAAATGATGCAATACTAATTCCACATGGTACACTAATTGCACAAATGAGTTCTGAAGAAATTGAATCAATCAAGACCCCTGTTTTTGGAAACAAGTGGATTCTAAGATGGGAGTCAGACAGAGGTATGAAAGAAAAACTCATGAGAGAAGCAAATCTTCCAATTCCAAAACCAGTGTCAGACCCTAAAGACATTAACAAATTAGTAATTGTAAAAAGACAAGGTGCAGCTGGTGGGAAAGGATACTTTATGGCAGCAAATGAGGATGATTACAATACAAAAAGAAATCAGTTGATTTCAGAAGGAGTGATTTCAAAAGATGAAACACTTTACATTCAAGAATATGCAGCAGGGGTTTTAGCTTATTTACAATTTTTCTATTCCCCACTAAAAGAAGAATTAGAATTCTTTGGGGTTGATCAAAGACATGAATCAGACATTGAAGGACTTGCCAGAATTCCATCAGAACAGCAATTGAAATCTAAAAAAGTTCCGTCATTTAATGTGATTGGAAATAGTCCTCTGGTTCTAAGAGAATCACTTTTAGATGAAGTGTACAACATGGGAGAAAATTTCGTGGATGCATCTAAAAGAATTGTAGCACCAGGGATGAATGGGCCATTTTGCATTGAAGGAGTTTATGATGAGAATGCACAATTTACATCATTTGAATTTTCAGCAAGAATTGTTGCCGGAACCAACATCTACATGGATGGATCACCATACTACTCACTCTTGTTTAATGAGCCTATGAGTATGGGTAGAAGAATAGCAAGAGAGGTAAAGACAGCAAAAGAATCCAATCAACTAGATAAAATTACAACCTGAAATTATTGAAAATTCTATTTTGTAGTAACTTCCATTCCATGTTGGGATTTGATAATATACTTGTCTCGTATCTTAACACTAACCCAATCTATTATCAAAACGGTAATCAACACCACTATCATGAAAACTGCTGCCTTCCCATACTCAAAGAATTTGATATAATTAATAATATAAAATCCAATTCCGCCTGCACCAACTAATCCAAGTATACTAGTTTGACGAATATTATAATCAAACATGTATAGCATTTGGCTAAGAAGATGAGAAGCTGATTCAGGAATTACAACATACCGAATCAATTGCCATTTTGAAACACCAATAGAACTAACTGCATCCATAGGATCAGAATCAATTGTTTCAATTGCTTCGTATTGTAATTTTGCAACAAAGCCAACTGTGTACATGATAATTGCTAAAACTCCTGCAAAAGGGCCTAATCCAACCATGATTACAAATAAGATTGCCCAAAGAATTGAGGGGAATGTACGAATAGCTGCCAATAGTGCACGAACAGGAGCGTAAACATATTTGCTGTTAAGATTTCTTGCAGCAAGCATACTTAGTGGCAGTGCAATTGCAAAACCAACTATAGTTCCAATAAATGCCATTTGAATTGTTTCAAACATTGCCCAAAGTGCAGTTGGGATATACTTTGGTTCAACAAGAAGCATTTCTTCAACGACAATGGCAAGATTTGGCAATCCTTCAACAAACTCTATAGGATTAGCATCTACATTGTAAGATGCAATTACTACCAATCCAATAATAATTCCAATTACAATATTATTTTTTGGCGTCATCAGCATACATCTCCATAATCTGTTCAGTAGTCATATCACCTGTTTGAAAATCAACTATAGAATCACCTTCAACTCCAATTTCCAGAACTTTCTGCCCTTCTTTGATAACTGCAACTCTATTAGCATACTCTAATGCTAGTTGCATATCATGGTGAACCATTATTGCAGTCAAATTCATTCGTTTTTGAGCATCAGCAATCAAATCCATAATCTCATGTGCCGTAACATAATCTAATTCTGAAACGATTTCATCAGCTAGCAAAATTGTAGGTTTTTGCATTAATGCTCTAGCAATAGCAACTCTTCTTTTTTCACCACCACTAAGCATGTAGGCCTTTCTATCTTCTTTTCCAGATAGTCCAACTAGACCTAGAATTCTTTTAGCTTCTTGAATCTCATGTTCTGGAAATTTTTTAAACAATGATTGAATTTTTGTTAATCGAGGTAAGGCACCAAGTAGAGTGTTTTCAATAACTGTGATATTTTTTACTAGCCCAAGACTTTGAGGAATATAACCAATGGTGTGCATCATATTTTTGAATTTTTTATCATTCATGTTAGGTGAAACATAATCAACTTTGATTGTTCCTTTACTAGGAATCATCATTCCATTCATTAATTTGAGTAAAGTAGATTTTCCAGAACCAGATTGTCCTATAATTGCATAATTTGTCCCCCTATCAATTGACATAGTAATTCCTTCTAATGCAAAGTTTTTGGAATCATATGAAGTCCAAACATCACTCAGTTGAATAATTTTTTTTGTAGAAATTAATGAAAAAGAAGAGTTTGTGGTCATCTGAATTTGTTTCATTTACAGAATTCCAGTTTTTATTTGCTCTTGTCGTATTTATCAAGAATCAACTGATCAAGTCCAGTCAAAGAGTCAATATAGGTTCCAAATTCACCAATATGCATAGTAGTGGTTGTTGGAACAAGTGCTTCAGCACCATACAAATCCGTCAAAATGGAATTGTTTTCATCATAGTTGAGTTCAACTAATGCATCTACAAGTGCATCTTGGGTAGATTCTGACATATCAGCACTTACCATAAACACATGTGATGGGACAGGTCCAATTGTAGTAACTGGACGCAATTTTACTTGATCTTCTAATTCAAGGTATTTTTGTGGAGCAATATCTGAACCAAATGCGACATCTACGTTCTCATTAAGAAGTAATTCCAAGGCTGCTTTGTATCCTCCAGCAAAAGTATAACTTTCAAAGTTATTGGCTAAAGCAGATTCCAAGGCAACAATGTCATCACCTACAATTTCAATATGTCCATCAGCGACCAAAGTTCCCATTGGCCTTACAAAACCTGATGAACCAGTAATGCTGGTAAATGCAACTTTTTTGCCAACTGTGTCTTCTAGTGAATTAATAGAATCATTCTCAGCCAGAGTCCATACTGTTGCTTGATAGTTTACTTTTCCTTTCACAAGTTCTGCCAATACAGCTTCTGCACCTGTTCTTTGGTGTGTAATCCATGCAGGTCCTGTATCCATAAAAGCAGCATCAATGTGACCGAATCGCATTCCTTCAATAATAGTTTCATAATTTGTTGGAACTACTACTTCAACATCGATACCCATTTCATTCTCAAGGAAATTTTCTAGCGCTTGGGCTTTTGGAGTTAATTCATCAGCCTTTTCAACTGGAATAAATCCAATAGTGATAGTATCAACATCAATTGTTTCTGATTCAGATGAAACGTTAATGATTTCATTTTCAATTAGAAATTCAATTCCATTTAGAAAGGTTTCATCATCTACGGTACCTTCAGCCCACCAACCAGCATTTGATTTGATCCAATCAGGAATCAAACTTTCTGCTTGAGCATTTTGTGCTAAAGGAATTGTTGCGATGCCAATTGCCACAATTGTAGCAACCAGTACAAAAATTATTTTTCGTTTCATGATTAACTAAAAATCTTAGGATAAGCTAAGTTATTTAAACCAGATTTTCATTCTACATTTTAATTCTAACTCTCTAGAATGAGAATATGACGTAATGTAAAATTCTAGGGATTTGTTTTAGGATTTTCTGTGTTTGGGTACAAATTCAAACTAGGCTCCATGTTATCTAATGTGATTTCAACTTTGCCGATTCTACTACGATATTGTTTGATTTTTTTACCTTCTAATGAAATCACATACTGGGCTACCTCTACAAGAGCAAGATCTTCTAGAGTAGAGAGAGTTTTGTAAACAGTTGAAAGTGAGATTTTTAATTCATCTGCAATTTGGGTTGCATCTTTTGATTCATTTTTGACTGAAAATAATACGGCCCTAGTGCAAATGTTACTTAGTGACTCAATAATTCTTTGTGTGATATCAAATTCAGATAATTGGATAATATTTGCTTTTGACATTAAAATCACTCAATTAGGAATCAAGGTAAGAGTAGGTTCAGGTTTTTTAATAGAGATATCAGCTTTGCTGATTCTGCTTCGATAAATTTTGAACTTTCTGCCTTTATCAGATATCATCCATTTTTCAACTTCTATTAGCGTAAGTTCTTCCAAATCAGCTAATTTTTTATAAACTGAACTGAGGGGGATTTTGAGTTTATCAGAAAGTTCAGCTGCAGTGTTTCCTTTTTTAATTATAGAAAACAAAATTGCACGAGATTCAGAATCAGCTAATGCTTCTATTACTTTTTGAGTGATATCATATTTTTTTAATTGAGGTAAAGTTAACCTTCTAGACATGCAAATACCAAGAATTTGTTAGATTATTTAAACGAGATGTTTTGATTCTCATTCTAGAGAGTTAGAATAATTAGTTGTAAGATTCAGTAGGTTCTTTACGAGCACTAAAACGATTCCAAAAGAATCCAAGTATCAGACCTATTGAAACCCAAAAAGAAGTTACCCCAAGAATAGACATCATTCTAAATTCATTTACCAAACTCATCGGAGCAGTGATTTCATCTGGGTTTTCTGGCATTGCAAAAAAAACAGCAGCGATGAAAACACCATATCCAAGTAGTGCCACAAGTTTTTTGTTCGTTTGGAACTTTTTTGATAATTTGTAAAAAGCAACTACCCCAAAACCAGAAATCGCAATAAAAGCGAGATACAGAATTGCTCTAAGGACAACGGTTTCACCATCACCAACAGTTGGAGGATTTGCAGGATATTTGAGAAATGGAATCAAATATAGGGTAACCCACATAATTCCAGCCAAAATTACCGCCTTTTGAATATCATTATTTCCTGGCAATGAATTTCTAGATAATGCAAATACAATTCCAAATAGGGCACCAATTGATGTTCCCAAAATTACTCCAGCAACAACCTGACCACTTTTTTGCCAGACTCTATATCCTTCGTACTCTACCCAAAATTCAGGAGTATCGTTTTCTTCACCTGATGCAAACAGATTTTGATTTTCAATTCCAATTGCTTGATCAAGATAGGGTTCTACAATTACAAAATTTACTGTGCCATGAATGAAACCTGCAAGTGCACCTGAAATTAAAACAATTATTATAAAATAAGATGTTTTCATGAGATTGACCCCACCCTAATGGCAAGGAAATCCTGCTGCATGTCTCATATCATGAGTTAGTTCATGGATGTAAAGATCAGTAAATGCCTGCTCACCATAAACCAAACTAAAGATGTGTCCTTGATCAAATCCTACAACAAATAATCCTGCTGCAAAGATTATGGCCAATGCTACAATTGCAATTTTTGAAACACCAGTTTTAGAGACATTAATTTGTCTTGATTCAGACATGAAAATTATGTTTGTCCGAATATATTTAAGCTCTTGGATAATTGAGAATTTGTAAAAATAGTCACGTTTTTACACGTAAGAAACTGTTTGTTTTAGATCTAACATACTCTTGCTTTTGATACATTTTTTTCTTAATAAATTTGGAAAATGAGCAATTCAGGAATAAAAATAGAGGATATAGAATACAAAAATCAAATTTCTGAGATCATTCAAAAAGAATTAACTGATCTACATGGTGCAAATGGGTACAAATCGATCATCGTAACAATGTCGAAGATCTGTGGAAAAACAGAAAAAGAAATCATTACAAATTATGAATTATTTGCAGAACTAACCGAAGGAGTTTTTGGAAGATTAGCAAATTCAAAAATTTTAGACCCCATAAAGTCTGAAATCGATAAAATTGGGATGGATAACATATACCAAGAGGAAAAAAAGGTCGTAGAAAGGCCAATGAGAATATTGATTGCAGAAGATGATTCTTCAATTTTAGGATTATACGAAACTTTTCTTGAAGCAAAAGGTAAAGAAGTTACAGCAACAACTGATGGTCGTAAATGTGTTGAAGCATACAAAAGAAAAAACACTGAACAATCAAAAAATTATTTTGATGTAGTAATACTTGATCATAAAATGCCAATTATGACGGGTCTACAAGCTGCAGTAGAGATTTTAAATATTAATTCACAGCAAAGAATTATTTTTGCATCAGGATATCTTGAAAAAACATTGTTGGATGTATTAACAAGATTAAACAGAGCAATTGCAGTAATAGAAAAACCATTTTCACTAGATGTGTTAGAGCATATGATAAACAACGCAGCATTTTTTGAAAAATTAGAAAAAATAAATCTGAATCAAGAAGAAAGAGATATTTCTACAAAACTATCTGAAGTGATGACAGTTTTACAAACTCACAGGTATTAGATTTTAAAAAACACAATACAACAGAACCTATTTACTAGAAACATATTTCGTGAGGTTATGACAAAGTCATATCTCTTGATAATACCCGTAGTAATTGGAATTGTCACAGGAATGTTTTTAGTATTTTATCCTGAATCAGAAAATGATTCAAAACTACTAACCACTTCAAATTTAATTGAAAATGGTTCTCCAATAATGGGCGATTCAAATGCAGTAATTACGATTTTAGAATGGGGAGACTATCAATGTACATTTTGCTACAAATTTCATCAAAATACATTAGATACCATTAATGAAGATTTTATCAAAACTGGTAAAGTAAAACTAGTCTTCAAAGATTTTCCTCTAAACGGTCCTGATTCTCTATTGGCAGCAGAAGCATCGTATTGTGCAGAAGACCAAGGAAAATACTGGCAATATCATGATGAACTTTACAAAAACTGGGGAGGTGAAAGAACAGGTTGGGTTACAAGAGAATCATTAGATATATTTGCAGTTACAGTGGACTTGGATTTAGTAAAATTTAACGCATGTCTTGATGGACACAAGTATCAAAATAGAGTCACAGAACTTTATGAATTTGGAAAAGAGATTGGAATTGATGCTACCCCCTCATTTTTGGTCTTTAATGATCAAAAAATTATCAAAATTAGAGGAAATCAGCCATTAGAAGTATTTCTAAAAACATTTGATGGATTGTAATTTTAGGAAAACTAGAAACAAATCAATCAAAATTAATAATCGCATGATCAGGAGAAATCACAAATGAATAAGAAAATAAATGTAGAAAAGCAAGATTCAGTTAAACTCTATAAAATTAGAAAAACACTAGAAGAATTATCTCACAAATCAGGTAGAGGTACAGAACTTATCACAGTATACATTCCAAAAGGAAAACAACTTCACGAAATTATTAGTTCATTACAACAAGAGCAAGGAACCGCAGATAACATAAAGTCAGATCTTACAAGATCACATGTAGTTGATTCACTAGGCAAAGTTGTTCAGAGATTAAAACTGTACAAAAAAACACCTGAGAGAGGATTAGTAATGTTCTGTGGTGCACTGCCACCAGTAGAAGGTGGGCCTTTAGGAAGTGAAGTTGTTACAATATGGGAAGTAGACCCACCTAAAGATTTGAATCAGTATCTATACAGATGTGATGATCATTTCCATGTAGATATTCTAAAAGACATGCTAAAAGATGACAACTTGATAGGATTTTTAGCAATTGATGCAAAAGATGCAGGGTGGGGATTATTACATGGAGACAAAATTGAAGTATTGGGCCAAACAGGTTCCGGAGTAGCAGGAAAACATAGGCAAGGAGGGCAATCAGCAAAAAGATTCCAAAAACTTAGAGAAATGGAATTAAGTTATTTCTACAATAGAGTAGCTCAAACTACAAGAGAATATTTTATTGACATATATCCAGTCAAAGGATTAATAATTTCAGGTCCAGGTCCTACAAAAGAGGATTTTATCAACGGGAATTATTTAGAATATAGATTACAAAATAATATCATATCAACAATTGATGCATCATATTCAGGATCAGAGGGGATTAGAGAAGCATTTGCAAAGTCTTCAGATATTTTAGGAGATTTTAGAATGGTAGAAGAAAAGAAGTTAGTTGAAGATTTGTTTAGAGAAATCAATGGAAGTACTGGTAAAGGATCTTATGGATTACAAGAAGTGATAGAATATCTAAAAAACAATGTTGTTAAAATTTTACTCATTACAGATAATACAAATCTACATAGGGTTGAAGGGAAATGCAAACGATGTCAACATATTCAAGAAGAGATTGTAGAGAGGCCTCAAGTTATTCCAAAAAAAACAGAGTACTCAAACAAACCATGTCCAGGATGTAACGCAATGGAAGTAGATGTTAATGAGCAGGATATTGTAGACTATCTAGAATTACTTTCAGCAAAAACAGGCTCCCAATTAGAGGTAATTTCGGGTAGTGCTGAGCATGGGAACATGCTTGCCAGTCTTGGAAAAGTTGGAGCAATTTTGAGATATAATCCAGGGCATTCTAAATAAGTACACGGATTTTTTTTGCTAATTCTGAGAGTTCATTATCATTTGAGATTTGACGTTTTGTCCACACAGTGCCTTTACTGTTGTATCTTGGGATGATATGTATGTGAACATGAGGAATGATTTGTTTAGCTGCCCTGCCGTTATTTTGACCAAGACTAAAAGCATCTGCACCAGTTGCATCTAAAATTGCTTTTGCAATCTTTGGAACAAGTGCAAAGATATTTCCAACATCTTCAGGAGCCATATCTGTAATTTTTTCATCATGTTTTCTAGGAATAACTAAACTGTGACCAACATCAATTGGGTATTTATCTAAAAATGCAACATGAGAATCATCTTCATATAGAAAATGCCCATCACGTTTCCCATCTAAAATATCACAAAAAAGACAACTCATAAGGAACAGAAATTTCTGATTTTATTTATTGTTTTTATCGAATGGTTAATTAGGGTAAATTTTAGAATCAATTCATCTCATGGGACGAAAAGAAAGAAGAGATCGTGAACAGAAACGTGAAAACTTTGCTACAAAACATTCAGCAGAGCAAAGAAAACAGACTCTTATTGCAGTAGGAGTTTTTGCAGTAATTGCAGTTATTGTAGGATATTCAGTATGGATATTTATCAACATGGACCAATCAACTGCACCTGGCGGACCAGAAAATGCTGGTGCATTAGGTAGTGCACATGACCATGCAGGAATTTTAGTAAAGATTTTTGGAGATCAATTTGAATTTTCAGGCCCATCTTTTCAAATTAAATCACCTTGGATTCATTTTGAAGGAAGAGACGGCTCTACGATTCACAAACACGCTACAGGAGTCACGTTAGAGTATCTATTTGATTCATTGAGTATTGGTCTTGATGATCAATGCTATGTATTCCCAGATGGAAAAGCCTTCTGTACACAAGAAGATTATACACTAAATTTCTTCATTAATGGAGAACAAGTATCAGACATTAAAGATCATGAAGTTATGGAAGGTGATAGAATTTTAGTTGTTTATGGTGGAGAGACCCCTGAAGAATTAGATGCATATGTACTACAATTAGAAAACCAAGAATTAATCAAGTGATAATTTCAAGTCCCAACTAATTTTATCTAGATTTATAATGTATGATCAATGGCGTGAATGATGTTTCAGAAAATAATCTGTCATCTTGAAGAATTAGTCAAGTATGTAGATCGACAAACTAACATCGGTTGATGTTTTATCGGGGGAAGCGTTTGTCTTCCCCCTGACCCTTATAGAACAGCAAAAAAGAATGTCCTAATTATGAAATTTCTTGACTTCAGGAATCTTATGATTTCCGATATCGTATCCATCACGTCTTAGATACTTGAGAGTTAACTTGTAGAGTAGTTCATCATGGTCGACTTGGGTCAGTATTTCAGTCCATAGAACTTTTCCATTTGTTTCAATTTGTTTTTTAAAATCAGGATTCATGGATTCAGCAATTTCTTTGCACTGATCCATAGTTTTCCCATTTTTATAAGCACGAACACGTCTATCACAACTATCCATGAATCTACAATATCAAACTAAGAATTAATAATTATCTCTAAAAATAAATGTCGAATATAATTGAACGAATCTAAGTAAGATTAATCTATCAAGTTATTATTGTGACAAGAACACTGACATCCTTTTGGACACATATCATGTATACCTAAAATACACCAGATAGATTTTCCCATCAAAATACATTATCTTGAACCATATTTTAGTGGTATTGCCAAGTTGTTAAATGAAAACTATTAGATTTTTGATAAAGTCTAGAATCTAGTCAAATAGTTTACAATAAAATATTATTTTGAAAACAAAATAAGAAAAAAGGGTTATTCTTAATTAAATATACAAAATATCTAAGCTAAATCTTAGTCATAGGAATAGAGTTTAGAATCTAACTATCTGAAAATTAAGTGCCCCAAGACTTGGTGTTTGTTCTTCTGAAATTACCTTTATCTCGTTTAGAATGTTTTGCTTTGTAATTTAGCAGAACTATACCGCTGACAAAACCAATACCAGTAATTACTAAAAGTGGCATAATTACTTCTTTTGGCAAACTATCCAAGCTTACAGTAATAATCCCAATAATGGTTGAAGCAATTATCAAAGCTATTCCCATACGCCGTTTATTCAATACAATGGCAAATTTTCTATCAACTTAAGGATTTTCAATCTAGTAGATGCCTAGTTACTACCATAGAGTGACTATCCCCATTTTTTTATTTTTTATGTGATGCCTTACATTTTTTGCAAAGAAGTGGCGGAATCGGCTCCTTCTCTAATCTTGCAACTGAAACTGCATGATGATGTTCCCTGAATGTAGAATAGTCTACTTTTTCTTCACAATTGCATTTACAGGTACATTTTTTCATAATTCCTTTCCTCTCTTTTTTTATCGTAGTTACTGTTCAAACCTTCTTTTTTTGAGAGATTCAATCTTATCCCATTTTTTTATAAATCCCGTGTATTCTTCTTCATTTTTTTCTGAATTTATCATATCTGTAACTCGTCGTAGGGTATCATATAGAAAATCATGGAATTGCTGATTGTATGGCTGATGAAAATCATATTGAGAGCACCACATCTTTAGATTGTTTTGTATGTCTGGCAAAATATCATATTTTTCGTCCATCATGATCAAATCTGATTATCTAGGAAAAAAGCTTTTGATGGTAAATGTATCAATTTAGAGCCTCAAATACTATAATTCCGTTTAAAATTATGACATTTGCAATCTGACGAAAGTCTAAATTATAGCAATTAAGAAATTACATGTTATGGAAATTTCCAGTAGAAATGTTGTAGAGGGGACCGCACGAGCGCCTCATAGAGCAATGTACAAAGCTATGGGATTAACTGATGATGACTTGTCAAAACAGTTCATCGGTGTATGCCATACAGGAAATGAAGCAACACCTTGTAATATTCACCTTCCAAAATTAGCTCTAAAAGCTAAAGAAGGAGTTTCAGATGCAGGTGCAACCCCAAGAGAATTTTCAACAATTGCAGTAAGTGACGGAATAGCAATGGGTCATGAAGGAATGAAATCATCATTAGTTTCTCGTGAAGTCATTGCAGATTCAATTGAATTAATGGTAAGAGCACATCAATATGATGCACTAGTAGGAATTGCAGGATGCGATAAGAGTCTACCAGGAACTATGATGGCAATGGCCAGATTAAACATTCCATCAGTATTTGTTTACGGTGGAACCATCATGCCAGGAATGCTTGACGGCAAAGAACTAACAGTAGTTGATGTTTATGAGGCAGTTGGAGCTTATGACGCAGGTCAACTAACTCTTGAAGATCTAAAGAATATTGAAAATACTGCATGTCCAAATGCAGGTTCTTGTGGAGGAATGTTTACGGCAAATACAATGGCATCAATATCTGAAGCAATTGGTCTTGCATTACCGGGAAGTGCCAGTCCACCAGCTGAGGATGATAGACGAGGAAAAATGGTCTATGACACAGGAGTAGCATGTGCTAAATTATTGGAGATGAATATCAGACCTAAAGAAATTTTATCTTTTGAGGCATTTGAGAATGCAATCACAATGTTGAATTCAGTGGGAGGATCAACAAATGGGATACTGCATTTACTTGCACTTGCAAATGAAGTAAATATTGATTTGACTTATGATGATTTTGAAAGAATAAGGAAAAAAACACCTCATTTGGCAGATATGAAACCAGGTGGAAACTATGTAATGAATTCACTTGATAAAATTGGAGGAATACCATTTGTGTTAAAAAAATTACTTGAAAAAGGATTACTAAATGAAAACTGTATGACAGTTACTGGAAAAACTATTAAAGAAAATCTAGTTTCAATGAACATTCCAGAAACAGAACAGCAAATTGTAAGATCAATTGAAAACCCATTGCATTCAGTTGGAACAGCAGTTGTTCTCAAAGGAACTCTTGCTCCAGAGGGAGCAGTAATTAAAACCGCAGGAGTAGAAATGACAAAATTTACAGGAAAAGCTCGTGTCTTTGACAGAGAAGAATATGCATTTGACGCAGTGGCAAAAGGGGAAATTGATGAAGGTCAAGTAATAGTAATCAGATACGAGGGACCAAAAGGAGGTCCTGGAATGAGGGAAATGTTAGCTACTACTGCAGCACTTGTAGGTCAGGGATTAGGAAAGAAAGTTGCAATGGTAACAGATGGGAGATTCTCTGGAGGTACACGCGGATTCATGGTGGGTCATGTTGCACCAGAAGCATATATTGGAGGTCCAATTGCTTTAGTAAAAGATAATGATGAGATAACAATCGATACAGAAACTAATGGGATTGATCTTCATGTATCAGAAGAAGAATTAGAAACTAGAAGAAACCAATGGAGTCAGCCTAAACCAAACTATACAACAGGTGCTCTTGCCAAATATGCAACACTAGTGGGCTCTGCAGCCCAGGGTGCAATTACTAGCCCAAAACTCTAGTAATGAACAATTTGTCCACAATCTTTATAGATCGCGAGTAGAAATAATTCTTAGAGATAACAGGCAGAAAATCACATTATAATTATTAAATTTCTGTTATCTACTAAAGATTAGAGTAAACGTTTCTGTTGATCATGCTTATAGTTTCTAGGTGTGAACTGAGGTTCCAAAAACAGTCAAAATTCAAATTAAATCATTTTCAGGCATAAAATTCCCAAAAATGGGAATTGTTATTCTCAAATATCACATACTACTCATTATGAAGAAAGTCTCATTATAGTATAGTATGAGTATGAAAGATATTCAGCCAAAGCAAACGAAAAATGTTCACATTGGGATATGGGGATTTGTGTTATCAGTAGTCGTATTCAGTAATCTACTAGTATAATCAACACAACATTGCCATTTTCTTCTTTCATTTTATAACTGTAAAAATATCATTCTACATAATAACTCATATTCGAAAAATACACCTTGTATTATGATCATTTTTGAATTATCTTTTTATGTCTAAAATTGTAATGGCATCTCTTATTACAAAACCAATCAAGCCCACCCAAGTATTCGACACTATCAGACTTGCCACAAAATGTGCATTTTATAGAATGCTTTACACTTTTTTCTTTGTTCACAGTATTTGAATTTAGTTTAACTCTCTTTAGGGTATCTATTCTGTAAATATTTTAAAAAACACTGTCACGATCTTAGACTGGATTTATTGATTCAAACTAAAAAAAAATTACTATTGTCTAATGATTATTGGTTTTCCATTCCTAAAACATCATAGTATGCCTTTGGAATCATTTGTTGTGCTTTAAAAAAGACATTGTTTACAGCAGTATCAAGAACGTAAGTTTTTGCCCAATCATTTTCACTTCTAATTGAACGACCAAATCCTTGCAATATCTTGGTAAGAGTTTGAGAGGTGTACCATGAGGGAAATTTATTCATTTTTGCACGTGTTCTCTTTTCAGTATAATTTGGGTAAGGTACTTTGGCAATAATCTGGAATCGAGACAAATCATCTTTTAAATCAACACCTTCCCAAAGTGAAGAAGATAACAATACACCAGTAGGATCAGATGCATGTTCAGAAATCACTTCATCTTGTGTTTTCCCATCCTTGTTTTTACTATGACAAATTCTAATCCGTCTAGTATTTTTTGGAGATAAGTATCGAAGAATCTTTTGACATCTAGGAATAGAAGAAGTTAGGATTAAACCACGTTCATTTGAATGCTCATCTAAAATCCTATCAATTGTTTTGATTACTTCAAGTTCATCTTCATCAGTGGATCCGTAACTAAGTCTTTTGATATTCAAAAGATCAATGGTTCTATGTTCAATTGGGAATGGAGATTTCTGTGTATCGACAAAGGCAACATCATCTTTTTCTAATCCCATATTTTCACAAAAACTTGACTTGGCAATTGTTGCAGACATGAATATTTGATATTCAGTTTCAAAAAAAGAATTAGCAAATTTTGAAACATCTATTGGTTTTACAGAAATAGTTCTAAAATTTCCATTCAAATCTTTTACAGGATCATTTACTACAAAGTTATCTTTATCAGACATGATGTCTATTCTTGCTTGAGCAGATCTATCATAACGCTTTTCCAATCCACTAATTAATTCATAATCAGGGTTATTTTGAAACCCAGAGCTTTCTTTGATATCTTTAATTTTTTTAGCATATGAATATGCCATGTCATCAGTTAGTTTTATCATGGAATCTAAATCTGTAAAATCATATTTTTCAGTATCTAGATTACACTCATCTACTTGTCCACTAAAAATATCAAATCCAACAAATTGTATTATTTGGTCTTCAATTTTATGGGCTTCATCAAAAATAGTGACTTTTCTATCCAGATAATCCTCAAAGAGTTTTTTGTTGAATTTCATTATAGTAAAAAATGCATGATAATTCCACAAAGAGTGTTTAGAGACTAGAGCATCATATTTTTGCAAATAATAATGACAGGATTGGGAATCTTGAGTATTTTCTTCAACTTGCTTAATTGTTGGCTTGAATTTACAAATCTCTACAACTTCTTTGCCATTTTTACTTACTCGTTCTTGACATTGCCCTTTCTCACACGTAAGACCCCACCTCATAGCTCTTCTTGTATTATCAACTTTTTCAGCAGACATTAGTTTCAGACAAGGAAAATTTTGTTTTCCTTTGACAGGCTTGAGAAATGGAATATCCTTGATATATTGATCCTGAAGATGTTTTGATGCAGTTACAGTAAAGGAGCTATCAAAATATCTAGAAACAGTAGCACCAACTAGGGACTTTCCAACACCAGTTGGAGCGCACAAAATAATTTTTTTATATCCAGATTTTAGTTTCTCTTCAATTTCAGTGATGATCTCTTTTTGAATTTCACGAGGGTTAAATTGTTCAGGAAATTTTTCTAAAAGAGACAGGGTTAATCCTCTTTTTTCTCAATATTAAAAGCATGAAGGTTCTTGTAATATCAAAATTTTTGTAATCTAGTTTAATATCTAGTGAAATTATCATATCTCATGGAATTACTAGAAGATAAAATGAGAGTTTGGCTTGATAGTGCCAAATTTGTAAAACCAGTTCCAGGAGTGTATGTACTCTATAACAGAAACAAAGAAGCAATATTCATTGGGGAAACAAATAATCTTGAAAAGACATTTACAAAATATGTTGACACGGAATTTGAAGGAAATGAATGTAAACAAAAGACTCAATCATATCAAAGAGACTTTACAGATAATCCAAAAGAGCGTCACCTACAATTAATCGAGCAATTCAAAAATGAGTCAGGAAAATTGCCTGAATGCAACTCTGAAATAGAATTAGAGACACATTAAATTTGATTATATTTAATTTTAGGAAGGAATTTTTAGTCAATTATAGAAAATGATTAATTCAAGATAGACCTAATTATGCAATGCATCAATGCTATTATTGTGAACAGATATTCGAATCAAAAGAGCAGTTATACGAACATGTTGAGGTTCATTCAGATATTGAAAGAAATAAAGAAGTCATGAATCGCAAAAAACAAACATCAAAAAAAAATTAGACATTTCAGCCTAAACTAAAAAAAATAGAGTAAAGGTTAGAATTTATCAATTCAGGAGTGGATATAATAATTCTGTTCGCAAGTAATATGGATTGGGTTGAGACATTATTAAAAAAGTCATGCGATAAAACACTCACAAAAGGAGAAGTGCTTCATAGTCTTTTTCACATGATTGAAGTAAATGAAAATACATTAAATCATATTCAAACAGATAAAAGAGATTTTGGGCCAGAGCTTGAGGAATTAAAACAAACAGAAATTAGAGATTTAGATTTTCATTTAAAATATTATAGAAGTTTAGTAAATTACATTAGTGCAATTCCTGAAAATAAAATTATTGAAAAATAATCCAAATTATTAGCATAGGATAAATTATAATCTTAATTTATCAAATTTTAAATTATACTCTGATTGTTTTTCTAAATTTTGGCCAAAATTTGTTTGATTGTCATACTCTTGACGTAGTTTGTACAAAAGTTGATGTAGTTTTTCAATTTCTGCTACAATCATTTTACCAGAATCTTCTTTTGCAAATTGCTTTCTTTGTTCTTCATTTTGACCTCTTGTAGGGAACTGTTTTTCATAAAATTTATTTTTTAATTTTTCTAAATTTTCACGTTTTACCAATTCAGCTAGATCAAAATGACCTTGTTCATGTTTTAATAAATTATCATTAGCTTGTGAATCTCTAACCCATGATAAGATAGAATGAAAATCAACAGATAGTTGAATATTTTCAATTAAAAATAGAATATTATCTTCTATTTTATCAGAATTAACTATCCATGTGAATTGATATTTAATTATGCTATGAGAATCTTCAAAGATTGCAGGATTAGATTCTGCCTTAAAATCAGCCCAAGTAAGAAAAGACTCCTTTGACCAAACTACTACGTCATTTTCATTCATATTCATCTTGAGAATAAAATTATTGAGATTTTTAATTTATCTATTATGGTATTGAATTGATAAAAAATCAACCAAAATACGATTGCATTTAATCCCTTTTTCCATCACGCCCACTAAGTTTTCCAGAAGGTTGAGTCACATCAAACCCCAACCAAGAATAATTTTCATTTTCTAATGATTTGTGATATTTTTGATGTTCAATTAGGTCAGAATCTGCCCAATTTCCATTATGAATAAACTCACATTTTTCTAATCTCTGATTTTTTTGTATGCCTTTACAGATTATGATCAAGTGATTATGTATGGTTTTTAGAATTGAAAAATTTTTTGTTGAAATAGGATGTTTGACGGCAATGAATTCTAGGGTATAATCGGGTTAAGGCAATCGTAGGATGCCGCCAAACGATGACTCAATATAGGTTAAGACAAATTAGACTAAAAGAAACTGTATGTATCTTTTGAACACACTTTACATGCCTGAGACAATATTTTTAATAAAAGACAGGCACAAGTTTTAGAAAAATTGAAACAGGGTAATTTTTTCAACTCATTTTGATCAAATATCGAGACATGTTTTATTTTAAGAATTTTTGAAAATACAAAATGTTAAAAATTGGAAGCAAGATGATTGCGGGCTTGATATTTGTACGTAGTTCCCAAAGAACCGATGCAATATGATATCAGGTTTGCTTGCTTTCCAAATTTTAAACTATTAATTTATCTAAGTATTTCTCCCTCTACGTATTAATTTTAGTAAATTTCAACAAGATTATGAATATGAAATTTTATGTCACAATGGGAATTTCCATAACAGCTTTAGCTGTAGGATTCATCATATTATTCGGCGAATTATGATGTAATTTGAAAATTAGGGTTACAGCCTAATTGAATAATAATTTCATTGAGTTGATCAATTAGTTGATTTTGTTGATCAATCATTGAATTGAGTTTTTCAGCTTCAGAGTTTACCTTGCTAAGGAGTTTTTCGGCTTTTTGATATTCAGAAGGAGAAAGTGTTTTTCCTTCATAGTAAGCATATTGTTTATAATATTCATCATATTGTGATTGGTCGCGAGATATTTTGATATCAAGTGAGCCAAGTTCTGCACGGATTTCTTTTTCTTGTTGCAGTAAAGCTTTTTGACCAACATAGAGTTCTTCAAATCGATCTGGAATCACATACCCTTTAGTGTCAAAAGAAATTTCTGGGGATTCAGTAGAAAACATCAACTGACCAGTTTCACTGGTATGCCCCAATCCTAATGAATGACCAATTTCGTGCATTAAAATATTAGTTACCATGTTTTCATCATCTTGAACAAAATTACCATTGCAATCATCATTTCCAATAGATATTACCAATACGCAATGACTTAAAATTCCAAATAGAACAGAATTACATGTTGCAAGTCCAGTGTGAGTTGATGATGCATACACTTGCCATTTGATTTCAATGTTTGAGTTTTCAGATTGAATAAATTCCAAGTTAGGGTTATTTGCCTCCCATGTCTCAATTGCTTTTTTTAATGCATCAATTGGAATTTGTTTATCAGGGACTAATGGAACATTTTCAAAAGAGTAATAGACAATTTGATTTTCATTAGAAGTAATCACATTAGAAATTTGTTGAATTTTTTTCAGGTGTAGGAATCAACAAAGCAGTTGGATTTTGATAATCAAAGGGCAATAAGTCAGCATACCACATATATCCAAAAATCCCCACAACAACAATTAACACAAAAATTGCCTTCAATGATAAAACAAAGACACAACAGTAACTAAAACTTTCTATGGAAAGAATAGAGTCAGGCTCGATCGAATTTTTTGATTACTTGAATCAATTTTTACACACTTTTTTTATTTTAAGAATTTTTGTAGAGTAGAAATATTGCCATAGGCTTGAAGGGATTTGGTAATCGCATCAAAACAAATCGGCATTGATTACCAATTCATCTGTGGCCAAGATTTACAACATGAATGAAGATTTTTAAAAAAATTAAACCTATCTCAAAAACTATTAAATTCAAATAAAATAGAACAACAATATGACAGAGTGTCCAACTTGCAAGCTTGCAATGGAATCTCATTCCACAGCAGAATTAATGGAATGTTGTATGAAACAAGTAGGTGAAGAATTTACAGAAGAGCAACCAGGGATTTGTCCTAATTGCAAGCATAAAATCAAAAAACACTCAGATAAAGAACTTGCTGAATGCACATTAGAATTTCTTAAATCGGGAATTAATAATTAAATCAAGATAAGATTAAACAACAGACAAATAAAAAATATTCATTGGATCAGCCAACTAGAAAGTTAATAGAAAAATTTTCGCCCATGTGGACTAACAAGCAAGTATGGGAATTTGAACAGATAAATGAAAATTTAGGGTTTGATGCATTATATGCGGAACCAGAAGATCATGAGACAAAATCATGGGATTCAAAACTAGCACATCCTGATTCAAACATACAAGATTTGATAGTTAGAACTTTTGATTATTTATCAGACGAACACGAATTATGGATTGCAAACAAGGGACAAGGTAAGCTAGAGGAACAATATGTGGCATATCTCATGGCAATCATAACAGACACTATGATTAACGAGGAAGTTTGTCTCAGTTTTAGAATAGATAGTGATTGTCTGGTAGTATCAATAGATACCAAAGCAGACGTAATTGATTGTAAAGAATTCTTTGAGGAATTTTATCATTTAGCTACTGGTTTCAATTATGAGACAAACACAGGAATACCAGAGGATGAGACAGAAGCTGAAATCTACCTCACAAGACTTCAAGAAGAGTTTGATGAAAAAATGAAAAATCAACTTGGAGATAAATATTTGCCGGGAAATAACGACCCCGATACACTGCATTCAAATGATTAGCTAAAATACTAGAAAACATTAAAAAAAATATTGTCAGAAAGAAAACCATTTAGAAAATTCAAAAAAGAGCCATCTTTAACCAGAGAGCAAAAAATTGAACAGTTTATTTTAAGGAATTCAAAAAATGGTTTTTTTACCAAGGTTTCAACAATACCATACAAATTTGAAATTTCTGAAAGCGTTGCATGGGATGTTGTAGGGGAATTATTATCCAATGGGGAGTTAGAATCAATTCATGATGAAATTACAGGAGAAATGAAACTTTGTGAAACTGGAAAAACATATTCTATCATGGATTTAGAAAGAAAGAGAAAAAGAGAGAAATTTAGTTCTTTTAAGAAAAAGAGAAAATAACAAAACTCTTAATTTTGTATAATTTTAACTCAAGTAAATGGATAATGATGAAAATTTTCCTTCACAGTGTCATCCCATAATTAAAACAAAAAAGAAAAAACCCAAGGAGTCAAAAAATGAAACAGTGTAAACTCTGCGGAACCCCACTTGGGAAAGAACCAACTACTGAAGAATTAGATGCACATTGGAAGAAACATCATAATTGGCATTGGGAATCAAACAAAGAAAAAACACCTGAAGAAGCATTATTAAAAATATAATTAAAAGACGTCTTGGAATAGCGGTCGTTTATAGCATGCCTAGACCACTAAACGAAGGCGTCAAAATTATCTCAGGCTCAAGATATAAAAGAAATCGCTATTGTTTTTCAAACATTTGTTTAATTGAGATAAAAAAATGAAACATAATAAAAATCTGAATCAATATACAATCCATTAATTAATGAATTCGAAAGTGTTAATTTGAGAATTTTTTGATGAAATATGTGTTATTTGAAATTAATTGGTATAGTAATTTTTATGGAATTTCATGGGCATATGAAAAAAATAGACTTGTGATTTCAACAGTATTTGAAGATAAAAAAGATGCAATTTCTATTGCTAAAGAAATAGAGGGATGGAGTGATAAATTCACTAGATTAACAATTATTGAAAAAGACAATGATGAGTTTGCAATTTGTTGTTATCAAGATCCACAAATATCAAAGAGTGAGAAGCATAGTGGATTATTCAGAACAGGAATGAGGCAAAGTAGTGGGTATAAGCAAGCAAAACCAATGATTGAAGAAAAATCACCTCTTTTGCAAATTGCTTATGCCGCAGATGTCAGAGATATCAACACATATGAGGAAATTTCCAGACTAGTACCTATGAGGAAATGTAGAATTATTTCTGAAAAAGATTTGAAGAGACAAGAGTATTTTTATGAAAAAACAGCAAACTCGCAAAATAATTAAAATGAAAAAATGGTGAGATTCAAAATGAATCTAGGATTTGAATCTACACCAGGTATGGTCGGGTACAAAAAATAAGTGAAATTTGATATAAAGAATCACTACTCATTTGTTCATATCATGGATACTGATGAATCGTTCATTGACGTTAAATAGAATTTTTGCCGGATTAAAGCATGCAAGATAACAATTACCAACCATCGTGGGAAGAAGCAATTGGACTTTCTTGGCTCGTTTCAGAGGAATAAAATGTCAAATTTTAACTCTGAATGTAGCCCAAATTGCTGGTGTAAAGAAAAATCAGAAAATGTTAACGAGTTACCTTAGAAATTTCTAAGGTCTCAAATTTTCACAAATGAGAATTTTAGAACCCCTTAAGTAATATTTTGTCATAGTGTTTACGATGGGTTTTGAGAACCTTTTAGAAAGAATAATGGATTCAGATGTCAACATTAGGCATAGTATAGTTACAGACATTGAAGGAAACGTGCTTGCTACTAGTCATCGCGAAGGAATTACAAATTTTCTATCTCCAGAAGAGACAGCAGCCTCACTCAAAAGAGCCGCAAGTGCATGGAAGTCAAGAAAAGAATTAAGTCCAAAAATTGGAAAGGGTTTGTATGCAGTAGCAGCATTTGAAAAGATTACAAGAACAACTTTTCCTCTAGGTGAAAACAATCTAATTTTTGTTAGTTTGGGTTCTGATGCAGTTCGAGGAGATCTTCATGAAGGAGGTCAAAAGCAGATTGTAGAACATGTTCTAAACATTTTGAGTGGCGACCCAACTAAAGCATAACACAACATAGGTCTAAAAATTGTCAATGATAGAGCACACAAAAGAATGTAAATACCGAAACGATAATGATATGCCACATACTAATTGTTATTGTAAATGCCACAAAATCATCATGGCAGAATCAGCTACAATGGAATCAAAGACTTTTTGATTCTTTTTGTGGATCAAAATTATCTATGATTTTAGATACATTAGCAATGATTGTTTCTTTGATTTGTATTTGCGTCATTCCAGAGGATGTCATTAGTTTCATTTGATCAAGTAAAGCAAAATGTACTCTTCCTTGAAGATAATCTACAATGCCATATCCATTTTTTGGGAATTCTGTTACAAATGGGTCATGCTCAGAAAAATCATCAGTTTTTTCAGTCATGAAATGATTGATAAAAAACTAGTTATAAAATTTCCAAAACTCATTTAGGTTTTCTACTCTAAATTATATCGATTAGACTCTTTTATTAATGAAAAAATCAGATAAACAGGATCACATAGCATAAATTATCAATAATCGTCATAAAGGGTCACTTCTAATCAGAAGCGTAGATCATGAATTCAAAACTTAACCCAAGTATTGGTATGTTATTAGGTTCTGGGGCTTCAAATCATGCTGATCTTCCAACATCTGGACAAATTATAGAAAAAACAGGATTCAAAACCAACCCGGCTTATAACATAATTTTAGAAAAATGTGATTCTGAAGATATTGAAGAAGTTTTACAAAAAATTGAAGATTGTTTTCAATGGACAGAGTCAGGTAAAGGATTACTAGAAGATTGGATGTTCAAAACATTTTCATTTCAAAAAACATCTAATGTTAGCCCAAATCCTCATACTAGATACACAATAAAATCTCTAAATCAACATTGCACATCCATGCTAAATCACATTGTTAAAATTTTACCAGATTTGTTTAAAATAAACAATGAACAAAAAAAACAGATAACTGAACTTTATGAACCCTTTTTCAATCAAATTTCCAGTATAAATCCTACAATAGATATCTTCACTACAAATTATGATAGTGTTATTGAAGAATTTGTATATCAACAACCCACAGGATATCATTATAGTGATGGATTTCCATCTGAAAAAACTAGTGAATTTTCTCTTGAAAAATTAACTCAATCAATTTCAAATGGAAACAATACAGTGTTGAATGTATATAGATTACACGGAGGGCTTGATTGGTATAAAGGTAATAACATAAACGGGGATTGCATTTACAAGAATTTTGATCTAGATGACAGACCTATTGAACAAAAAGTAGTCATCCCTCCAATACTAGGAAAAAATGTTAAAGATCATCCATTGCTAAAACCAATCTATGATGTTTTTGCGCAGAAATTCCTTGAATATGACCTATGCATAGTAATTGGTTTTTCATTTCGAGATAAAGATATTGCAGAAATAATTTCAAATAGAATCAAAGAAAACAAGAAAACTCTGTTAATAGGCCCTCATGTTTTTTCAGATATATCCAAACATCTATCCCTCACACTTCAAACATGGAACGTGAAGAATTCCATGAACGACGTGGACGTGACTTTCTTACTACTTACGAAAATATGATATGCTTAAAAGATAAATTTTTACCGTCAACTGTGAGTGAGATAATTCACCAAATACAGAACCAAATTACATCTAAATCGGTTAAAACAGATCCAATTCAATATGGTAAAATAGATTTTGCTGTCAGATGTAAAACATGTAACCAAGAAATATCACAAATGGCAATGTTGACTGGGCATTGTAATAAATGCGGAGCAGATTTGTAGATCATGTCATGGACATAGTTTTCAGAGAACCCTATTTCGGCTTTCCAAAGTTTATTTACATTTTCTATTCATAATAATATCAATTAGACTCTTTTTGAGATTAAAAATGAAGTTACCGAAAGAAATATAGATCATAAGTTTGCCAATAAACAACGTAAAGTGCCACGATGTCTGGTGTGATAAACCAAGTTAATGATTAACCAGACACCGCGACAATTATACTGATTTTGGATGATATTTAGTCCAGCAGTCGTACCCTGAAATCATTTCTAAAATAAGCGATCAACGTACAATGATCTTAAGCGTGATCCATATATTGAACAAAATATGATGGTATGAATTGGACAGAGTAATTGTAAGTAAAATTAATCAGTACATCATAGATTACAAGGCACAAGAAAAAGAGGGTAAATTTGATGATGCCATTAGATTAGCAGATGATGCATTATTGTATATACAAGCACGAATAGATGGCGGAGTGAATTTTGCAGATAAGGCAGTTTTAGAGAGTTTTTCTAGAGACGTCATGGTGGTAAAAAGAACATTGTAAACAAATAAGAAATTATTTAATTTAGAACAAAGAGTAGACAACATATCATATCAGATTCAAAAATTAACAAAAATTGTTGACGAAAATCAAAAATTGCGATAAACTTGACAGAACAACAAAAAAGCATTCCAAAATTGGAATCATTGGTTATGATTATGCCAGCAATTATTTCAGTAATTATTTTAATTTCTATAGAATCTATAGATGCAGCAACTTTTGTAACTGAGAATTTTGAAAATCATGAAAAAATTTTGGCATTTTTGCCCACAGGAATTCAAATTATGCTTGGAATTATTGCAATAATTCCAATATTCTATTTGGGCAAAATTCATGATTATAGAAAAGAAATGATATTGGCAAAAACAAGATATTTTTCATTATTGAAACAAAATATGCCAGAAAATAAAGAAAACCAAATCCAAGATGCAATTAAAATTACCACAAAGATCCTACATGCTCATTCTCGTATCAGATATTGGATGCTATTTTCAACAGTAATAATTTTAGGTATATTTTCACATACTTTGATAGATATCACATCTAGTTCAGAATCTACTGAAAAAGAATTTTTAAGTTATCTAGTAACTGTCGTAGGTCTAAGTTCTCAATTTGTAGTATATTGGGTTTTTTATGAAAAAATCATCTCAAGTTCAGAACGAACACTCTCAAAAATAGTAGAAGGATATTATTTTTTAGAAAATTTGAACAAAAGCACAAAAGAATAAAAATAATTCCGATTTCCAAATCTTCATTAAACTCTTTAAAAAACAAATTTCATGACAGAGTTTATCCATAAACCATATGATCGAATTTACGTTCGTGATATGATCAAACTAAGCCTAGATGATCTCATAGGGATGATGTCTTCCCTAGAGGCTGCCAGTGCATATTGGATTGATGGGGTATTGTTTGCTAGTTTTGCTATGACTGAATCTGAAGAGCTGGCAAAAAAAGAGATGGGAAACGAGATGTACTTAGACAGAATAGTTTTTGCAAAATATGAAAAATACACTAAAACTGCCAAATCATCAACTAATCTTGAGATTGGTGTCTTAAACATGCAAAAAAGCAAATTGTATACAGATTTGATTGCATGGCTTAAAACACAACCAGTATGGAATGAATAAAAAAATTATTGGTTCCAGGAAGAATATCCGCCTTCTAGAGTAACTGCATCAAATCCCTCTTTAACTAGTTCATCTGCTGCAATATTTCCTCGATAACCTGTTCCACAGTATGTACAGATTTTTTTATCTCTTAGGTTTTCAATCTGTTTTTTCTTTGCATTTCTTATAACTAGTCCTAAAGGCATGGAAATAGAGTCATCAATTACTCCACCGTCTAGTTCATCAATTTCTCTGATATCAATAATTACAAAATCACTTTTTTTTGATTTTAGATCATTTGTAGAAATTTTTTCTGCCATGAAATATACCATTTATCATCTAATTTATTTCTGTATGAAATATTGTTTCATGTTATTGCAATAAATACAATGAAATACCAAGTAAATCAGTAAAAAAATATGGTAATTGGTTACATTATACCCATAGCATTAGTTTCTATTTTAGGAATCTCTGGCTATTTGGTATATCGTTTTCTACTTAATGATTTTTTGTGCAATAGATCAGTTAACGGCACTCTTCGAGAATTTAACATTAAAAAAACTCAATATCAAATCATAAAAGAATATCATGCTTTCAAAGGAAAAGAAATTTCAGAAAAAGAAATCTCATTTCTCCAAAAACGTTACAGACAACGTGAACCTGATCAATTTCTTTCAATGTATGATGCTATGAGAGACAGAGCAGGTACTGAGAAAAAGTAGTATAAAATTTTAATTAAATTACTGAGTTGGTATTGCGATAAATGGTGTTCCACCTTCACCAACGACTAGAGGTAATTTTCCATCCCATTGTTGTGTTTTTAACCATTCCAAATATTGTGGATTAGATGATAGTGCAGCATTGATAATTTGAATAGCTTCGGCTTCACCGTTGGCTTGTGCAATATTTGCTGCAGCGATACCTTCTGCTTGTGCTGCATGTTGTCTTGCCTCTACTTCAATTCTTTTAAGATCATTTTCTGCTTTGAATGCCTTTTGCTCTGCCTCTACTTTAGATTCAATGGCTTGAGCAAATAATGCTGAAAATTGAAAGTCAGTAATTGATACTATCTCTGTAACTATGTTGAATTCATTTAGACGAGAAGCGATATCTGCTGTAATGTCTGATTTTACTTGAGGTCTTTTTGTGATTAATTCTTCTGCGTTATAGTTTGCAGTGACTTGTTTTACAACTTCCTCTACAGTTGGTGTGATTATTCTATTTTCATAGTCTAATCCCACTCCCTGATATAGAGTGTTAACTGAGTTTGGTGCTGGATGATAGTTTACTGTAATTTCAGTGGATACTGTCTGAAGGTCTTTTGATGCAGCTGATGTTGCCTTTACAAATTTCAATGTTCTAATCTCCATTTGGACTACAGAGTCTGCAAATGGCATTACAAAGTGTAATCCTTCATTTAATGGCGCAACAGAAAGATCAACTGCGTTCCAGTGCAGTAAAACACCTCTATGTCCTGCATCTACAATTTGTACTGCAGAAGCTACTACTACTCCAATTATAATTAATACAACAATGCCAATCATAACTCCTTTGGCTGCGCCCATATTCACATTAATTTTTGGATTTTCATATCGAGACAAATTATGACAATTAATGGGTTTTTGGCATAATTATACCATGGTATTAGACGATCAAAGGGGATACAGGGTTTTATTTTTTTTCAATATGTTTTATAATTTGAGAATTCCAGTATATGTGCTGATGATTATACCAAGGTGTTCTCTCTGATTCCTCTTAATCATGATGAATTTGCCGAATTATGAAGCAAGAAAAAATTATGACTAGATTCAGGCATTAATGTTAAAGGCCTATTTTGAGCGATTATTTTAGGAATTTTTATTAGATTCTTGGGTATTTGCAGTTATTTTTTTCAATTCAGAGAGAATCAGAACTAGTATCTCCTTTTCAGTTAATTTCAAAAGTTCTATTGTTTCTTCTTCTGTGAATTTAATATCTTCATTTATTTTTTCATATGTTTTAAGATCTGCCATAATGTTGGACGTATCAATTGTGTAAATTTAAGCATGTTGATAGTTTAGAATTTAATCAAAATCATCTTCGGATACTTTATCACAATCAGGGTCAAGTATGCCTAAATGATACAAAATACTGTTTCTAGTTTTCATCTTATCATTTCATAGAATTTTTCGTTATTAAGACGAAGTGTGTGTAAAAAGTTACACATTAAAGAATCAAGTTTTGACTTTCATAAATTCTCTAATCTGAGAATTAGGAATTTCGTTCACGGTAATGATTAATGTCAATAAAGCGCCTATTTTCGAGTTTAGTAAATTTAATTGAAATTTTACGAGTAAAAATTATGGTGAATGATAAGATTCTGTTGAGTCCTCTATTCGTTTAATTTCAGATGTAGAAACTTTCTTTGGATGTCTAATAATGTCAATATCCCCCCAAAGAATATCCACATAAGAATTTTCTTCAGGTTGTTCTAAAAGAATTGCATCAATTTCACACTCATTAGAAGAGATTTTTACATATTTAGCAAATGTTTGGCCAATTCGTATCTTTATGGGTTGAGCACCAATAGTAAAATTCTTCCCGCTAACATGTATCTGGATAACTTTTTTTTTAATTTTATGATCAAATTCAAGTATAATTTCCTCCATTTCATATTTTTCAAAATGCATTGCTAAACTTTTATTGTTTTGATTATTATCAGTTGAATTAGCAATTCTTATTTTTTCCATCTTTCTACTCTGTTAATTCTATATCATCAATTAAAACTGCTCCAGGGGTACTTTGATCAAATTTAAAAGAAATTCCTAAAATTTTAGTTGGATCTTTAGGAGGATCTTTAGTAAAGCCAAATAAATTAAAGACAAATCTCAAGAATCGCCATAGAAATAAAAATGGGTTTTGTGGATAAAAAGATTGTAAAGGAATTCTAATTGTTTTTAAAGCAGCTGTTTTGAGATTGTCTTCAGAATCAGGATAATTATTAGTAAACCAATCAGCCCACTCTGGTTTGTATGATTCTGGAATCCCTCCATAATTACAAACCCTGAGACTACGTGAATCTCCTACATCTGTATGTAATTTAACTGAAAAATCATATTTTTGACTATTGATAGGTTGCACATTATTTTCAACAGTTCTTGATATTCTAAAACTCAAATATTTGAAATCTGCAATGTTTTGGTCTAACCCAGTGGGAATAACTGTGTGATAATTTCCAGTATTGCCATTCCATTCCAAAATTAACCCTCTTGTTTGATGAGGAGAATGAACATCTAACTCTCCAAGTTCATTTTCATCTATTTGCACATCTGTTGCGTCTACAGAACCTCCAAGAGTGTTTTGTCCAATGTCTATGTTTCCTTCAAAATTATCAATTATCGTTCGAAGATCTGGTTGATATTGAAAATGAGATTTAATCGTATTTAATCCAGGTAGAGCAAGTGATTTGGTAAAAAATTCATGTTGTTCTGACATATCAAGTAGATGAGTCTGCATGAATGCAGTTACATAACCTCTCAATAATAGCCTGTGTTGAACATCCGACAGAATCTTTGGTGAAGAAATATCTACCAACCCCTCGGTTCCCCATTCGGTGTTGAAACGGTTGTGAGTAGCTCCCTCAATAAAGATCATAGATTTTTCAACTTCTGCTCTATCATAAATACGAAAGCCAGATCCAAGAAAGCTGCTAGACGAGTGTCTTCCTGCATATACATCACCGTCGTTAGTACCATACATGCACAAAAATTTTGAATTTCTTATAACTAATGGATCAGGGCTAGTTCCACTAAAGTCAGTTGGAGCTAAGGATACTATTGCTTTGACTTGGAATCCAAATTGACCCCAAACCTCATTAACAAAAATACCTGCTTTTACTACACCTTCACCTCCTCTTGAATGACCAACTAAAGCTATTCGGGTGAAATCTATTTTTCCTCGAAACATATCAGAAACAAGATTCTTAGTGAGAAGATGAGTGATATGAGACAATATTACATTTGCATATGTATCCTGTCTACCGTCAATGTCAGCTAATGGATTAGCGTTAATACTAACAGCTATAATCCCATGAGTTGCAAGATTTGATATTAAATCTGTATAACCTTCATGATTTGAAGGTAAAGAACCATGTCTTCCATGCATTACCAAAACTAAAGGATAACTGGATTGTCGTGATGAAAAAGGAACGTTGTAACCATTTGTATCCGACGGATAACGAACTTTAGCTATTAATGGTAATTCTAGCCATCCAGATGGTGTGTCGCCAGATATTCCTTCGTCGTCATCCCACGAACCTACTGCACTAATAGTTACAGCTGGATCATCATAATCCGTTTTGCCAAGAGTATATGAACCTCCATCTAAAGGATTTATCATGTTAATTGATTCTTATCATAAGTTATGATATTTAGATATATAATGTAATACAACATTATTTTTCTATTGTAATGAATAATGAACGTCACAGAAGAGTACTATTCCATTTGACAGTGTCTTGGCAGTAATAGAATGGCCATCTTGCAGTCCTTTACCACAAACATAGCATTCAACAGCTGAAACTGATGACATCCGATTTTGTGATTTTTTGAGAATATGCATATCTTGCATGATTGTTTGTTTTGCCCCTCGCATGATGTTTAGTATACGATCAAATATGATATA
Organism: Candidatus Nitrosopumilus sp.; assembly: GCA_965238195.1. Lineage (GTDB taxonomy): Archaea > Thermoproteota > Nitrososphaeria > Nitrososphaerales > Nitrosopumilaceae > Nitrosopumilus. The sequence goes on from OZ250174.1 coordinate 249,133, forward strand.
AAGGTACCGTACTATACCGTAACAGTTACATGCCTGGCAAATTAATTATTTTAGACAAAAACAGTGTCATCAAAACCTACTCATCAATTTAAATAATAAACCACTGAAATTTTGTCTATGGGTGGATGTATTTGGAAACTCTCAAGCAAAAGTAATACCACTAGATTTATCTGAAAATCAATTTCAAATTTATAATAAAATTTCTAGAAACTATTCACATTCATTTCTCTTTGAATCATTAACCGGTCCTGAAGTATTAGCTGAAACATCAGTTATGGGATTTGATCCAAAAATAATTCTCAAAGGATATTCAGATAAAGTAGAAATTATTCAAGACAAAAAAACAAAGACCATACAAACTACAGATCCATTTGAAGAACTAAAAAAATTGCTAGGAAAATCAGATGATCAGAGTTATCGATATCTAGGAGGGGCAGTGGGAGTAGTAAATTATGATGCAATAAGATTAGTTGAAGATATTCCAGATACTCATAATTCATCACAGCCATTAATGGAATTCGGAATTTATGATGATGGGATATTATATGACAATTTACACAAGAAACTATTCTACTTTTATCACGATGAAAATAGATTTGATAAATTAAAGATGGGAGAAGACACATTTGGGAATTTCCACTCTAGTAAAGTAACACCAAATATGGATGAACCAAAGTTTTCTGAAATTGTAAACAAGGCAAAAAAATTAATTCATGATGGAGATATTTTTCAAGTTGTTTTATCTAGAAAGTTTGCTTTTGAAAATAAAGGAGATAATCTAACATTATACAAAACATTACGTAAGCTAAATCCATCACCATACATGTATCATTTAAAACAGGATTCCAAAACAATCATTGGAGCATCGCCAGAAATGTTAGTTAGAATCACAGACGATAAAGTTGAGACTTTCCCAATTGCAGGAACCAGAAAAATAACAGATAATGAAGAAAAAAATAAACAGTTAGCAGAAGAATTACTTCATGATGAGAAAGAATTAGCAGAACATACAATGTTAGTAGACTTGGGACGAAATGACATTGGTCGAGTATGCAAGTATGGGACAGTTCATCCAGAATCCCTCATGCAGATAAAGCGATTCAGTCATGTTCAGCATATAGTTACACATGTTGTAGGCAATTTGGCGCCTGAAAATGACATGTTTGATGCATTCAAAGCAGTATTTCCTGCAGGAACAGTCTCAGGTGCACCAAAAGTCAGAGCCATGGAGGTAATTGATGAATTAGAAACAGAGTCAAGAGGCCCATATGCAGGTGCTGTCGGGTATTTTTCATTTAATGGATGCTGTGATTTTGCAATAGCAATTAGAAGTATATTCATTAATGGCAATAAGGGATTTGTGCAATCAGGAGCTGGAATAGTTTCGGATTCAATTGCAGAAAATGAATTCAAAGAGACAGAGCATAAAGCAGGTGCAATGCTTCAAGCATTAAAGGAGGCAACAAAATGAAATTTCTAATTATTGACAACTATGATTCATTTGTGTACAACATTGCACAGTATCTTGGAGAACTTGGGGTGGAGTCAGATGTTATCAGAAATGACAGAATTACATTAAATGAAATTAAACAAGCAAATTATGATGCAATAGTAATTTCTCCAGGCCCTGGAACCCCAGAAGAAGAAAAATACTTTGGAGTGTGTTCAGACGTAATCAAAGATATGCATACAACTACTCCAATTCTAGGGGTTTGTTTAGGACATCAAGGGATCATTCAGGCATTTGGAGGCAAGGTGACAAATGCAGGATGTGTAAGACATGGAAAGACAAGTCCAGTAAATCATACAGATTCAGAGTTATTCAAAGATGTAAAGAATCCATTTAGGGCAACAAGATATCACAGTTTAGTTGGAGACAAAACGATAATTCCAGATGTGTTAGAAGTAACTGCTACAGCAGCTGATGATGGGGAAGTAATGGCAATAAGACATAAAAAATATTTAATTGAAGGAGTGCAATTTCATCCAGAATCAATAATGACTGAAGATGGGAAAAAGATTCTTGCAAATTTCATAAAACAGGTGAAAGAAAAATGATTTCAGATTTAATTTCAAAACTACAACAAAAGACAGACTTGAGTTATGATGAGATAAATTCCATCATGACAGATGTTCTTTCTGGGAAAACAGATGATCAACAAAATGCAGATTTTCTATCTAGTTTGGCAGAAAAAGGGGAGACTGACGATGAATTATTAGGAATGCTAGATAAAATGCAAGAATTTGCCCTTAAAGTTGAGCCTAAAAATCAAGGAACTATAATTGATATGTGCGGGACTGGTGGCGATAAACTTCAAACCTTCAATGTGTCAACTACTGCATCATTTGTGGTAGCAGCTGCTGGCGGAGTTGTAGCAAAGCATGGAAATCGCTCAAGTTCAGGGGTATCTGGAAGTGCAGATATTTTTGAATATTTTGGATATGATTTGAATCAAGAGCCTTCACAAATTACAGAAATTTTACAAAAACATAACATTTGTTTTATGTTTGCACAAAAATTCCATCCTGCAATGAAACATGTTTCTGCTGCAAGAAAACAGTTAGCAAAAAGAACTGCATTTAATCTTCTAGGGCCACTATCAAATCCAGCAGGAGTAAAAAATCAGCTAGTAGGAGTATTTTCTATTGAATATCTCGATAGATTACCTGCAATTCTAAAAAGAAAGGGAGTTCAAAATATTATGACGGTACGTTCTGATGATGGAATGGATGAATTTTCCACCAGTGCAACTAATCGTGTATGTATTTTAAGAAATGACAAAATATTGATGAATGCAATTGATCCAGAAGTGATAGGATTACATAAATCAAAACTAGAAGATATTCAAATTAAAACAAAAGAAGATGCGATTAAATCGTTTGTGAAAATTCTTAATGGTACTGCAAATCAAGCAATGATTGAAACTACTGCACTAAATGCTGCAGGGGGTTTAATTGTTGCAAATATTGTTAATAATTTTGAAGAGGGAGTAGAGATGGCTCTAAATACAATTAACGATGGGAAAGCATTCAAACTTTTAGAAAACTTTGTAACAGACACAGGTAATATTTCAAAATTAAAGGAGATAGTTTGATGGCTGAAAATATTTTAAAAAGATTGGTAAACAATTCGCAAGCAGCAATTGATGACGGAGTATATGATGTAGATGTAAATCTGCAAAAATCAAGTAAAGACTTTATTCAAATTATTAATACAAATCCCCATCCAACACTTCTAACTGAGATAAAGTTTGCATCACCATCCCTAGGAAAAATTAGAACCCTCACAGACCCTGCAAGTATTGCAAAACAGATGATTGCAGGAGGCTCAAAAGCATTGTCAGTACTGACTCAGCCCAATCTTTTTCAAGGATCACCAGATTATTTCATAAAGGTTAGAGGGGCAGTAGATGTTCCATTATTGATGAAAGATATCATGATAGATAATATTCAGATAGATGCTGCAGAAAGAATTGGTGCAGATTATATATTATTGATTCAATCATTGTTTGACCAAGGATTCCTCAAAGAGATTGATGAGTTTATTGATTATGGTCACAAAAAGGGATTAAAGATTCTCCTTGAAGTTCATACAAAACAAGAATTTGAGAATGCATTAAAGACGGGAGCTGACCTTATCGGGATTAACAATAGGAATTTAGACACATTAGAAATTGATCTAAAAACTACTGAAACAGTTCTAGAAGGATATGAAAAATCAAGGCCAATTATATCAGAAAGTGGAATTGAAACCCCTGAAGACATTCAATATCTAAAAAAGTGTGGAGCAAATGCCTTCTTGATAGGATCAAGCATTATGAAAAGCGATAATATCGAAGAACAAATAAGGAAATTGGTGAGAGCATATTGAAATATCCTAAAAATGGTAGATTCGGAGAGTTTGGTGGAAAATACATTCCCGAAACACTAGTTCCTGCAATTGAAGAGTTGGAAGAAAATTATCTTAAATTTAAAAATGATAAAGATTTCAAAAAAGAATTAGATTATTATCTCAAAGTGTATGCGGGACGACCAACACCATTATACTATGCAAAAAATTTGTCAGAAAAACTAGGAGGGGCAAAAATCTACCTCAAACGAGAAGACCTGTTACATGGAGGAGCACACAAAATTAACAATACATTAGGTCAGGCACTTCTTGCAAAGAAAATGAAAAAGAAGCGAATTATTGCAGAAACAGGTGCAGGACAACACGGTGTTGCTACTGCAATGGCATGTGCTGCTTTAGGCATGAAAGCCGAAGTATACATGGGCCACAAAGATACAATTCGACAAAAGCTCAATGTGTTTCGAATGGATTTACTTGGTTGCAAAGTTCATCCGGTAAATTCAGGTTCAAAGACACTAAAAGATGCAATCAATGAAGCAATTCGTGATTGGATAACAAATGTAGAAACAACATATTATCTTCTAGGATCTGCTGTAGGTCCACACCCTTACCCAGTAATGGTCAGAGACTTTCAAAGTGTGATTGGAAATGAAATTAAATCACAGATGAAAAAAATTAACAACAAAACACCAGATAGTGTGATAGCATGTGTCGGCGGAGGATCCAATGCAATTGGAACATTCTATCCTTTAGTTGATTCCAATACAGAAATGATTGGTGTGGAAGCTGCAGGTCAAGGACTAAAATCAAAATTACATTCAGCAACATTGTCAGCTGGAACTAAGGGAGTGTTACATGGTATGATGACATATTTACTTCAAGATGATGAAGGTCAAATTACAGAAACCCATAGTATCTCAGCAGGATTAGATTATCCAGGAGTTGGGCCAGAGCATTCATACTTTAAAGATACAAAACAAGTAAAATATCATTCAGCTACGGATGTAGAAGTGATTGACGCATTCCTGATGCTTACTAGAACAGAAGGAATTATTCCAGCACTTGAATCAGCTCATGCAATAGCTGAGGCAATCAAAGTGGCACGAAAAGGAAAGAAGTCAGAATCAATAGTTGTAACACTTTCTGGAAGAGGAGACAAAGACGTTGAAGAAGTACAAAATTATTTGAGAAAAAATGTCAAGAATTAAAGAAAAATTTGCCGAATTAGAGGCTAAAAATCAAAAGGCTTTGATATCATATATCATGGTAGGATTTCCAAATGAGAAAGCAACAATTTCAACTGTAAGAGGTTTAGTGAAAGGGGGAGCTGACATCATAGAATTAGGTTTTCCATTTTCAGATCCAATAGCTGATGGACCAGTAATTCAAAATGCAAGCACAATGTCACTCAAAAAAGGAATTAAAATTAACAAGTTTTTTAGCATTGTAAAAAAAATCAGAAAAGAGACAGACATTCCACTAGTATTGATGACATATACCAACATCTTGTATCATATGGGATATGCAAAATTTATCTCAAAAGCAAGAAAAGCGGGAATTGACGGATTTATTCTTCCAGATATGTCAATTGAGGAATCAAAAGAATATACCAAATCTGCTAAAAATAGTGCAGATACAATTTTTTTAGTATCTCCAAATACCAGTAAGACACGAATAGAAAAGATTTCCAAAGTATCAACAGGATTCTTGTATCTTGTTGCAGTTTATGGTACAACAGGAGTCAAAACAGGAATTAAAAATTACACAATAAAAGCAATCAAAGATATTAAAAACCAAACCAAAGGAAAAACTCCTGTTGGCGTAGGATTCGGAATCTCAACTCCTAAAGATGTAAGAAAGTATATCAAAGTAGGAGCAGATGCAGTGATTGTTGGCAGTGCATATTTGAAATTAATTGAAAAGACTCCTCAAAACAAACTAGAGTCAAAAATTACATCATTTACAAAAAGTTTGAAAAAACAAACTATTCTTTAAAATAATATCACGGTAAAGAATGGAGGTCAAGTATACAAACTACCATGGAGGGGAAGTTCTATTTCAGGGATGACCACCAGACTAGAGGTTCTCACCATATCACACATAAAGAAAAATAAAATAATATCTTTTGAAATATCTAAAATTTGTTAAAAATTCAAGTATTTTTTTTACAATTGTAAAGATCGCACATACTCATTAAAAATTTAGAGTAATTAATTAGATGAAAGTTACCCTCAATTTCTACCAATAATAGACAAAACATACAAAAGACAGATACTTGTTTCATTAATGTGCAGACGAAGTTTATTTTTGTCACAGGTGGTGTGATGTCTGGCCTTGGAAAAGGTGTAACAACTTCCTCGATTGCAAAATTATTACAGTTAGCAGATCAAAAAGTTTCCTGTGTCAAGATAGATCCTTATCTAAATTATGATGCAGGGACAATGAATCCAATTGCTCATGGAGAAGTCTTCGTAACAGAAGATGGAGGAGAATGCGATATGGATATCGGAAATTATGAAAGATTTCTAAATCAAAATATTCCAAAAAGCCACAATATCACAACTGCACAAGTATATTCTTCAGTAATTGAAGCTGAAAGGAAAGGAGAGTATCTAGGAGTGTGCGTTCAGATAATTCCACATGTAACTGATGAGATAAAGAGAAGAATTAGAAAGATAACAGAAGATGAAAAATTAGACTTTTTGATAGTAGAATGTGGAGGAACAGTCGGAGATATTGAATCATTACCATTTTTAGAAGCACTTAGGCAGATGCGAGTCGAAGAAGGACCAGACGGGGTAATCTTTGTTCATGTAACATTAGCCCCATCACTTGATGTAGTAGGAGAGCAAAAAACTAAACCAACCCAGCATAGCGTTCAAGAATTAAGAAGAATAGGAATTCAACCAGACTTTCTAGCAGTACGATGTACATCACCATTAGAAGAAAAAACAAAAAAGAAGATTGGAATGTTTACAAATGTAACAACAAAAGACGTATTATCATGTCATGATGCAAAATCAATTTTTGAAGTACCACAAATGCTTTATGAACAAGGAATTATGGATTCAATATTTACAAAATTTGGAAAGGTTGGAATGGTAAATGCTTCAGCTAATTGGGACAAATGGAATAAGATTGCAGAAAATATGGTTAATCATGAAGACCAAAAAGTAAAGATTGCAATGGTTGGAAAATATGTCACACTTGCAGATAGTTATGTTAGTGTAAATCATGCGTTAAAACATGCAGGCGCACAAATAGGAAAATCAATAGATATTGAATGGATGGATTCTGAATCAATAACAGATTACAACGTACTAGCAAACTATGATGGGATTTTAGTACCAGGAGGATTTGGAACTAGAGGATCAGAGGGAATTATTCAAACTGCAAATTATGCACGTGAGAAAAACATACCATATCTTGGAATATGTTTTGGATTTCAATTAGCTGCAATTGCATTTGGAAGAAATGTTTTAAATTTAGAAGATGCAAATTCGTCTGAAATTAAAACAGATGCAAAAAATCCTGTTGTAGATTTACTTCCAGAACAAAAGGATGTTTCAGATATGGGAGGCTCACTAAGATTAGGTGCAAATGAAATAACAATAAAAGAAAATACAAATGCACAAAAAATCTACAATACAGTAACTATCAATAAACGCCATAGGCATAGATATGAAATTAATAAAGAGTACATTCCTGAGTTTGAAAAAAATGGATTGATATTTTCAGCTGAGAGTGATGGAGGAAAAAGAATGGAGATGCTTGAAATTCCATCACATAAATTCTATCTAGGAGTTCAATTTCACCCAGAATTCAACAGTAGGCCAGGATTTCCTGAAGAGTCATTTGCAGCATTTGTAAAAGCAGCCTCAGAAGAATAATCATTTTGTACAATAACCTCCCAAAAATGGGAATTAGGGATATTATGTAAATAACTGCAAAGAAAAGCATCGACGAGTATTGAGAGAATTGGTAAATTGTAAGGAATGCGGTAAAGCATATGATGTAGGTGTGAAAGACTGTTGTTCAGATGAATGTTTCAGAAAAAATATTCAAAAACGAATTACTGAAGCAACAAAAAATGATGAATCACATACAAAAAAAAATCTCTAATGGGGATTCTTGTTAAAAATTATTCTATCTTAGATATTTCATAAATTTTCTGTCTTGCATCTCTAATTGAGACTTTCTTTTTGACATAACCTTTTTTCAAAAGATGGCTTAGTGCCAATCTAACAGTTCGGCCAGGAAGTAAGGTTTTGTTTGCCAGATCTTTTTGAGTTAATGCACCTTCATACTCTAAAGTTTTTAAAAGTAATTTTGAGCTTGGAGGCATACTTAGCAACTCTTCAGCAAGATGTACTTTTTTAGCAAGAGCAGAAATTGCAGTGGAATCTTTTTTGAGTCGAATAATTTTTGCAGAAGGAAGAAATTTGGTACACTCAACAGTTTTGTTTACCTTATATCTATCCAAACCATCAAGAACAACTTCACAATGTAATCTTGCAGATATATCATCAATTTCAATAGAACTGTCATTAGATACAATGATGGGTCTACGAGTCACATCAAGAGAATTGACAGAAATTATTTCAAATACTGCAGAATCCTGAAATAAAACAGGTCCACCAGCAGACATAGAATATGCAGATGAGCCAATTGGAGTTGATACAATTATTCCATCACTATTATCATGCCAAACTTCTTCTCCATTAACACTTAGTGTATGCTCCATTAGCATGGCACTCTTTGAGGAGAATACTGCAACATCATTAAGTACAGGGTAGACATTTTTTCCATCTATTTTTACACCGAGTCTTGGAACTTCTTCAACAGTGTATTTTTGTTTTTTTAAGATATTTGCATAAGATGAAAACTCTCGAAGATCAATTTGAGCCAAGAATCCACTTGCCTCACCTTCACTAATTCCCAATACAGGTGAAGTAGAATCAAATGTTCGATGAAAATAATTTCGAACTCCCTTATCACCACCTAAAACAATAATGCAATCAGCCTGTTTACTTTTTGATTTTGTTACTGTGAAGGATTGGATTCCAACATCATCCAAAATTTTTTTAATTATCTTTGCTGCAGTATCTGTAGTTCCAGAACCAAAAATGCCTATTTGCACAGAAGAAACAAACCATTCAGCTCAATAAAAGAATAATGCATTACAAGTCTCTGAATTTTACCAAATTGTAAAAATATGAGGCATTTGTTTGAATGGTTCCTTTTTTTGGAATCTTTTGTAAGCCTACATTCTTTGAATCAAGGGCAGCCTGTGCAGCACCCCCTGCAAAACAGAGTGCCCATAAAAAGTCCTTTTCTTTAAGTATAGTACAGCAAAATGCTGATGAGAAAATATCGCCAATTCCGGTGGTATCATGAATTATCTTATTTGGAAGAGTGATAGAATAAATTTTATCTTTTACCAAAAGAGAGACATCAGTTTTATTTGTCAATAACACATACTCGACTCCTTTTTTTTGTAATGCTAACATCATTTCGTCATTAGACCCATTAACAATACATTGAGATTCTTCAGGGCTGACTTTTATTGCATTTACATCTGATAAATCAAGATCTTTATTCTCTAAATTAACATTATTTTGAGAATCTTTTTTTCTTAAAAATCCTTGCGGATCGACAAAAAGAAAATTAGAATCATTTTTGATTTGTCTAAAAGTGTCATCGGAAATTTCATGGTAGATAGGACTTACAATATGACCATCAGCACTTACACTAGAATAATCTATTGGGTCACATTCATTTTCAAGTTTAAGAATTCTATCTGAACCATTAATAGAAATACCAAATTTTGTAGTATTTTTTTCTGATTCAGAATTTACAAAGTTTATTTGACTTTCAGTAAGATACTGTTTTGGAAAATCAGGGCCAAATTTTGTAAACAAATCCACATCAAATTTGAACTGTCTTGCAGTTAGCCCACAATAACAAGCAGACCCACCAATTTGTTCATAATTAGAATTATCAATAGTAATTGTATCAATTGCACAATGCCCAAAAATAGCTAATTTCATTTCTCTTGGTTCAGTGAATAGTAAATTTAGTTTTTTGCATTGATTTCTTCAAGACATTTTAGACAGAGAATTTTCCCCTTTTCAATTACAACTTCAACACCAGAAGTAAGGCAAATGTGGCAAAGACCTTGCATATCTATCAAAAAGGGTTATTCGATCTAGAATTAAAACATAGAGTGTTTTTTAACATAATTCAGGCACAAAATTGTCATTTTTTTTGAATTATCCGCAAGAATATAAGTAGGCAAATGAGTTCAGGTTCATGCCACTTAAGCGTGCAAGTAGAGGTCGTACTAAAGGAGGAAAAGGATCATCCGGAACAGTCCAGTGTACAAACTGCGGACAAACAGTTCCAAAAGACAAGGCAAAAAAAGTTACAGGTAAAATAAATCTAGTAGAACATACATTGGCAAAAGAACTACGTGCACAAGGAGCATATATCGCCACACCAACAGTTTTGAAATGGTATTGTATTTCATGTGCAATTCACTTTAAAATTCTTAAAATTAGATCTTCATCTGATAGAAGAAAACGTGGAAAACTTCGCTAGTCTTATTCCTTAATGTTTTTTGCAGTTACAACCATTCTTTGAATTAGAGTAATTCCAGCAATTATTACTACAATCATTACAGCATATTCCATAAAACCAATTATTCCAATTATTGCAATCACCAAAAGCCTTTCTGCCCTTTCACCAATACCTACTCCTTGTAGTTTTATGTTAAGAGCATCAGACTTTGCTCTGGCATAACTAACTAGCAATGATAAAGTGATTGCAAGTAATATCCAATGTGGTTCAGCATATCCACCAACAAGAATTCCTAAAAATATTGCAACCTCGGCAATTTTATCAAACATAGAATCAAAATAAGACCCCTTTTTTGAGGTCTTGCCAGTAACTCTTGCTACTTGTCCATCTACCATGTCAAAAAATCCAGAGACAAGTAACAAAATACCTCCAATTATTAATCCAAATTCAATCCCTAGACCATACACCACTGCAGATATCAATGCAAATGCAAGACCAACAGAAGTCCAAAAATTTGGAGACAATCCAGTAGATGCAAATCCTTTTCCAATCTTTTCAAGGGCAGGGGCCAAAGTTCCTCTTAGATTATTTAACACGTGATACCCCCAGCAATACTAGCTAATAAAGTGAACAGGGACAAATTTGAAGTAAAATCAAGTCAAAATTTACAAAACTAGCCTGATTAATTTTGGGCTAAATTCATGGCAATCAAAGTAGACATTATTTTGGCTGCAAGAGAAGCAGTAGAACCATTGTCATGATATGGATTAAGTTCCACAATATCTACACCAGTGACTTTAGTATTCTCAAAAGAATGAATCAAATCAAGTAATTCTCTAGAGGTAATTCCTACAGCTTCAGGATTACCAACACCTGGTGCAAATGCAGGATCTAACACATCAAGATCAAAACTTGAATAAATTGTATCAAAAGTAGACACGTGATCTTTTAGGAGTTGAGGGCCTTTTCCGTCTCTAATTTCTTTGTCAGAAATTGTTTTGATATTATTTTCTTTTAGAAATTTTAACTCTTCAGCGACAAATGCTCTGGCACCCACATGCAAAATATTTTCAGCGCCTCTTTCTTCAACAATTCTTCGAAGATAAGAAGCATGACTTAATTTGGTGTCTGCAAATTCATCTCGTAAATCATAATGGGCATCAAATACAACATAGCCTGTTTCTTTTGGAAAACTCGTATAGGTACCATATGTAATTGAGTGTTCACCACCCAAAATGAAAAGCTGTCTTTGTTTTGCTACAAGTTCAGTGGTGATTTTTTTAACCATGTCAACCATTTCAGATGCAACCACAGTATGACGAGTATTTCCTAAATCTTCAATGTGTACTGCTTCCACATCGATTTGAAATTCAGGATGAAAAACCTCGATATTGTTAAATGACTCACGAATTACATCAGGTCCAAATCTACAACCAGGTTTGTAAGAATGAGTAGCATCATATGGAATCCCAAATACAGTTGCTACAGGTTCTGAATTTTCATCAGAAAGAGTAATCAACGGATTTTTGTTCATGTATAAATCGACAAAGCTCATATTTTACACCATTAATTGGGGTCTCTTTGATAGATGTTTTGGTAAATTCAAGCCAGTAAAGGGTTTTCCTTTAGTTTGCTCATTTACTTCACTTAAGAAATCATCAAACGATAATTCTCTAACATCCCCAGTTGTTCTATCACGAATGCTAAGACTTTCAGAACTTGCTTCTTTTTCACCAATTACCAAAATGTATCTTATCCACTCTTTTTCTGCTTCACGGATTCTTTTTCCAATGCTTTCATTTCTATCATCTATATCGACACGAATCTCATTAGCAGAAATTTTATCAGTTAATGTTTCACAAAAGTCATTAAATTCATCTTTGAGTGGAATAACTCTAACTTGCGTAGGGGCCAGCCATAATGGAAACTGGGGTTTTCTTCCTTCTTTGGAGTCTTTTGCTGCCTTTTCTAATAACGCGTAAATGATTCTCTCAATTGCACCACTAGGGGAGTTATGCAAGATTATAGGATGTTGTTTATTGTTATTTTCATCTACAAAATCAATTCCATATCTCTCACCATTTTCAACATCAATCTGATCAGTTGAAAGAGCCGATGCCTTTCCTAGACCATCGATAAAGTTAAACTCCCATTTCAGAACAAAATAAAAGAACTTTTCTTTCCACATTTCAACTAATACTGGTCTTCCATGTTTTTTGACTAATTCCTCAATTGCAAATTTATTTTCATTGTAAAAATCTTCAGTAAATCTAATTGCCATATCATAATCAGATTCATTGATTCCAAGTTCATGAAGAACACTTTGAGATAAATCAAATCTCACCTTAATCTCATCTATTGCTTGTGGTAAGTCTTTACAGAATGCATGACAATCAGGCATTGTGAATGCTCTGAGTCGTCTTAACCCAACGAGTTCACCTGATTGTTCTCTTCTAAAGCTGTATCGTGTAAGCTCATAGAGTCTGTATGGTAGATTCTTGTATGACAATTGGTATTGAGTGGCCATAAGAAACTGTCCAAAACAAGCTGCAAATCTTAAAAAGAGTTTTTTTCCTTCTGAATCAATATTGTATTGTCTTGCTGGAAATCGATTAAAGTAACTAACCATACTTGGGTGTTCAGAATCATACATGATTGGTGTTTCAACTTCATATCCGCCATATTCTTTGACCCTGTCGGTAACATAACGTTCAATCAAAGATTTCATCAGACGTCCATTAGGAAAAAATTTCATGTTACCAGCATCAGAAGCTGACTCATAATCAGCTATTGCCATTTTCTTCATTAATGCAACATGTGGAGGTGGTTCATCTACACTACGTTGTTTTGCCGATTCATATTTTGCTAAAATCTCTAATTTTTTATGATTTGAAAAATCAAAGTCAGCAATATTTGTCATTGTTCCATCAGGAGTCATTATTTTCCAGTAAGAGCGAATTTTAGATTCACCTTTTAGAGCCTCTGATGTAATTTCTTCATCTTTTGAATCAGTAGAATCTTTTGTAACTACTTTGGAGCTTTCAGCTAGAGGATGTCCTTTTACCTGAATTTTATATGATTTTGTCCAGCCAAATGGAGAATGAGATACTTCAAGATCTGATGCATTATTCTCCATTTCTTGGAGTAATGACATGGCAACAGATGGTTTTGCCAGATTAGAGCTAAGGTGAGCATATGGATATAGTAATAATTTCTTACAACCAATTTTTTCCATTGAATTTTTTATCTGAGATATTGCATTTTGTGCCACTGAAGAGTCATCACCATCTTCAATTGCAACAAATACAACTACAAGTTCTTCAAGTTTTTGAGTTTGAGGGTTTTCAATATCTTCAGCTGATTTAATCTCCTTTTTTGTCGGAGTATATTCAATGCTATCACAGTGTAGTTGCAATATACGCATAATTTCAAACAAAAGATACAATTGAATTAAGTGTTATGAAATTATAATACAGTAAATTTTCTAAATTGTGGCTAAAATTTGAATAAAGTTTTCTTTTGTATAGAGCCTAATTTCCATTTCAATAATGCAATTTGTAATTCAGTGTTTATTTTATGCATCTCATTTTCATATAGTTTATCTGAATTTGGAACCTGAAAAGTTGAACTCATTTCAATAATACTATGATAAAATGTAATAAAACAAGTTGTTTGTAATTTCAATTACAACGACATAGGTTCATGAATTACTCAGAATTGTTATGTTTTCTCACGTAGAGAAATGATTGAGCGCAAAACCAATCCAGATATTCCCAAATTAGAAGTAAGGAATTCTGATGCTCGTAAAAGAGGTTCTTTTCCACGGAATCCTTCATCATAAATCATTTCAACTGAACCCTTGTCGGTCTCAACAAAGGAAGTAATAAGAGAATATGTACCTAATTTTTCGTCAATTTTTTCACTATAAAGACGCAATTCAACTTTAGAAATTGTAAATCCCTCCTGATTAAAATCCCCAAATGAAAGTAACACTGTAGTATCATCAGGGGTTTTGTTAACCCGTTGTGGATCGTGTAGATCAATAATATTCATTTAGCTAATACACGCTATTCCTACATAAGTAATGTTTGCTTGAAAATTCAGGATAAAATATTACACAGTAAAGAACACTAACGCAAGTATTATTTACAGCATAAAGTCATTTTTTAAAAGTGGACCCACACAAATTTCATGGAAAAAATATTCCGCACATAAAATTAGATCCAAAGATGACTATTGAAGATTTAGTCGATACATTTGCAAGTTCAGGATATAATGGCAGAAAACTTGGAGAAGCTGCAAAATTGTATGCCAAAATGATCAAAGAGGATGCAACAATTTGTCTCACAGTATCAGGTGCAATGACACCAGTTGGATTTGGTGGAATTATTAAAACATTAATTGAACGTGGATTTGTTGATTGGGTTATTACAACAGGGGCGAATGTTTATCATGAAGACCACTTTGCATGGGGCTTACCAATTAAACAAGGAAGTTCCGTTGTTGATGATGCAAAACTATATGAAAATGAAATTGTTAGGATAAGGGATGTTTATATTAAATTTTATGAGACATTAGAAGCAGAAGATCAAATTATTCAGAAAATGTTTGGAGAGGACTTTCCAGATAAATCATTTACAACTGCAGAATTTTGTAATTTAATGGGAAAGATGACTAAAGAAAATGCAAAACATCCAGAAAAAAGTTTCATTACAACAGCATATGAATACGATGTTCCAGTATATGTTGGAACATTAAAAGATTCGTCATTAGCATTGAATTTAGCAGTTCATAGATTAGCAGGTAAAGAATATCATTTGGATTTTGTGAAAGAGATAATTGAGCAAGCTGCAATTCTTTATAGTTCAAAAAAATCAGGAATTTTAGAATTAGGGGGAGGTGTACCAAAAAATACAGCTCAGCAAACAGGGCCATTGTTAGATCAAATTCTAAGAAGAAATGATGGAGGACAAGATTACATTATTCAAATTACTGATGCACGACCAGACACAGGAGGATTATCTGGTGCAACATTACAAGAAGGAAAAAGCTGGGGTAAAGTTCAGAATTCAAATGAAGGACTAGTAACAGTATATGCTGATGCAACAATTGCATTTCCAATTCTTGCATTGTATGTTCTAAGTAATCAAAAAACAAGAAAACCAAAACGACTTTACAAAAAATTAGGTAAGATGTATGATAAATTAAGCAAAGACTATTTCGATAGTCCAGTATCTAACATAAGAAAATCAAAAAAGAAAAACTAAAACTTGTCATAACGAGCACGTTCAAGTTCTCTATCATCTTTAGATTCTTTTTTCCATTCTTTATAGTGTTCTTTACAAAGAACTGATTTTTTACCTGTAGAATTTACTCGGAGTCCTGCATTTTCAACTTTAGTGGTATTTAGGGAACGCGCACCATCTTGGTCACATCCTTCAACATTACATTTTGCACCTTTTGAAACAATTCCCATGCAATCCGATGATCGAGATGTTATTTATATTTGAAAATAATTTAAATTTCCGACAAATACGTTATTCAAAAAGTTGGTTCATCGTTTATAAGAGGAATATTTTTTTCTCAAACTATGGGTGGAGCAAAAAAACCAACAACTACAAAGAAAGACAAACCAGGAAGTAGTAAAGAATCAAAAAAAGATAAGAAGGGTAAAGGAGAAGGAGGTCCAAAAAAAGCAGAAATTACAGTTATGATGAATGAGCAACAAGCAATGAAAATTATTCAAAATTCAAAAGTAGTTACAGTTCAAGATCTTGCAAGACAAGCAGGAGTCAAAATTTCTGCAGCAAATACATTTCTAAAAGAATCTGCAAATAAAGGAACTGTAAAACGAGTTGGTGGATATTCAGGACACCATTTGTATCAAGTAGTTTCTTCATAGATACAAAATACATCTCCAGATTTAACATCATTTAATGCATCAATATTATCACTTAATTTTCCAATAGGAGTCATAGTTTTTCCAGATTCTACATCTTTAATGAAAAAACAAATACTTCCAGTTGAAGGTAAAAATGCAACATCGCCTTTTTTAAATTCAGATCTTGCTCTTTCAGTTCCAGAATCAATAGTGGTTTCAAAATACAAAATACTTTGTCCCAATAGATGAGCATGTCCTTCCAATGGTAAAGATCTCATTATAGTTCCAACAGTTCTTGGAGATAAATGCCGTTTTAGATCACAAGAAATTTTTGCTTTCCCACGAATTTCTAAAATTAGTTGTTTTCGGGAGACTGAAGACGTACTCAATTTGTATTTTAAAATGATTAGATTATATAACGTTTTAAGAAAAATTCGTTACTTGTCTGATACTAAAAAATCTAAATTAGTGGCAACTACAGAACCAGAATCTACAGAACCAGAAGTTTTAGATATAGAACCAGAAGGAAATCCTGGTTTAACCAAAGCACTAGATACTTATCGAAAACTAATTGATAGAAAAGATCTAGTAGAGCCGTTAACTGAAAAAGAACAAGAAAAACTTGAAGCAAGAATCAAAGAAATTGAAGAAAGAGAAGTTGTTGAAAAAGTAGAAGAACATGAACCAGTAGAGATTCCTTGTGAAAAAGAAAAAATTACAATTGGTCCACCAACATTAACAAGATTTGAAAAAGCAAGAATTATGGGTGCCAGAGCATTGCAGTTGTCTCTAGGGGCACCACCATTTATCCCAATTCCAAAAAATGCAAGAATTTCATTGGACATTTCAATGGAAGAACTAGAACAAAGAGTGATCCCAATCACCATCAGAAGAGTACTCCCAAACGGAGATTATCAGAATATTCCTATTGATTATTTTGAAAAATGAATCAATGATCGATAAAACTTAAAAGAACATAAAATTGCTGATTGTTAAATAATGCTCATGGAAGAAACAAGTGAACCGTATGGTCAAGAGCAGACCGCAAAGTCTGAGAATGCCATCATAACCATTGGAAACGACCCTGTAATGCAATCAGCCATAGATGTCTTATCGGCATTAGGGGAAAAAAATCAAATTATTCTTAGATCAAAGGGAAATTCAATTCCAAATGCAGTAGCAGTTGCAAATATCATTACAGAAAAAATGCTAAACGGAAATTCCAATATTGAAAAGATCACACTTGACACAGTGGAAGCTGCAGGCATAGGTAGTATGACATCAACTATTGAAATTATTATAAATAAAATTTAGTAAACGCTACCAGGACCTTTTAGCAACATGTTTTCACATTCTTTACACACTTGTTCATCTATGTTTGACTCTAGATTATGATGTATTTCACAGATTAACAAACTAGATTTGATATAATTACAAAGGCCAATAAATTTTGAAAGATTAGATGGAGTATATGCCATATCTGATGAAAGACTATCACTTAGTTCATTTATCATAATTGCAACTTGTTCTTCTGCTAAAAGTTTTGCAATCAAAGATGGATCTCCTCTGGTTCCACGAATGTAATTACTAATTGCTGCTTGAGTAACACCAAGCATTTTAGAAATTTCATCTTCTCTAATATTATGATCCTCTGCAAGTTTCTTAGCAAGAATTGCTCGCAATGCAGGAATTAGAGTTTTAGATTCAATTTCAGCTGGCAGTAGCATTAATTCTCAAGAATTCTATAAAGAATTTAAAGTTTGCAATAACATGGTAGTTATAAGAAAATCATTAGGCATAGCTATTTTAATTTCAAAATTATGTGCTTAGTATTGGATGAAGTTTCCAAGAATCTTTACAAAATTTTAGAAGGGTCGTGTAATTCCTGTAAATCAAATTTAATTGCATTATCTGGAGGATTAGATAGTTCAATTATTGCATATTTTCTAAAACAAAGAAAACCAAAAAGCATTGCAGTTATCGCTGAAGATTTTGTTTCAACAGATCTAACTTACTGTCAAATGGTTTCAAAAGAAATGCAACTACCTCTATCAATTTACAATGTCAAGACATCTATAATTCTCGAAGCAATTGAAGAAACAATCAAGATTTTAAAAAATTTCAACGATATTGAGATTCGTAATAATGTAGTAATGTATTTGGCAATAAAATGGGCAAAAGAAAATGGGGAAAAATCAATTATTACAGGAGATGGGGCAGATGAATTATTCGCAGGATATAATTTTTTGATAAATAAATCAGAGGTAGAATTAGAAGAAGAAATCAAAAGAATTTGCTCAGTAATGCATTTTCCAACACAAAAAATTGGCGATGCCGTAGGAGTAAGTATTGAATCACCATTTCTAAATGATGCAGTGATAGAATTAGCAAAGAAAATTCCGGCAAATCTAAAAGTAAAAAATGAAAAAGAGAAAAGATGGGGTAAATGGATACTACGCAAGACATTTGAAAAATATATTCCACAACAAATTGCATGGAGAGGAAAATCGCCAATGCAAGATGGAGCAGGGACTGTAGGATTAACAAATTTATTCAATTCAATAATTGAGGAAGAGAAATTTGTTGAGAAAAAATTATACACTGAGAAACACGATAATGTGGTCATCAGAAGTCGAGAATCAATGCACTATTATGAGATTTTTAAGAAATTATTTGGATCTCCAGTTGATGATAATGTAGAAAATGTGTGTCCTTATTGTAAACACGAAGTTAAGAATTCAAAATTTTGTAGAATGTGTGGGGCTTTTCCCATCTAAACATTATTTTTGTATTTACGAGGTTTTTTGATAAAAATTTTCCTACACCCATTACAACAAAAATAAAATTTTTTTCCATTATGTTCATGAAGTAATGCTAAATCAACATCAAGTTCAATTCCACATACTGGGTCTACTGGCACAAATTTTTTGCTTTTGAATTCTATTTATAGATTCAGCTATAACGTTGATTCACTTTTAGTGTTTTTTTGAGTTTTTCGGCAATTGTTTGAGTCATAATCGATATATGTTCAATTTTAAATCTAATTTCTTGAGAACTATGCAAAGAAACAATTGATTCAATTTCATTTATTGCCCCAAAAAATTCTGGTTTTCCAAAACATTTTTCACAAACAAGCCATTCCTGAGAAAATTTTTGAGTGCGATTTGGTTTGTATTTTATTTTATAAATTGGAGTATGTCTATCATAGCATGAATTCATGCAGTTAGTGCCTTAGGTTGGTCTTTTATTTTTAGTGTAACATCTGTAGTCATTTTTAAAATGTGTTCAATATCAGAAGGAGTTAATTCTTGATGTCCTTGATCAACTGATCTTTGAACTAAAGAGCCAATCTCTTTTGTTAATTCAGTCATAGCCAAATAATCAGAGTCTAATTGCTCAGTACAATCCATGTCAACAACATTAGATCGGGATTGTTAATTAATAAGATCATAAAGTCCCAAAAATGGAAACAGATTTTTACTCAGGAATGAATAATTTCAAGAATTTTCTTTGGGAGAACGCCATAATCAGCATCAGGCTCAGAAACTACATATAAAATATCATCATTAATTATTACACTAATTGCAAGTGCACGTTCACGAGAGGCCATAGCAAAATTTACACATCCAAGTTGTTTATCAAATTCTTTTCTCATTTTGACCCGTAATGCAAGTTCCATGAAAATCATTTCATCATCTTTTTCACTCTCTAGTGGTTCAACGTTTTCTTTCATTCCTCCTGCAACTAATCTTCCTCGTTCATTAATCACACCAGCAAATCGAATTTTAGGATCAACAGACATGACAGCGTCACAGATTTTTGCATAGTCATAAATTTTATCAGACAAAGTACGATTTCCCTACTAATAATCACTCATTTAATATCTTTCTACATTTTTTGAAAATGATAATCAGATTATGATGTAAGTTTCTTTACAAGTGTTAGGAATTCATCTTCAGACATTGCTGGAATTTTCATAATCTCAAGGTTTTCAGAAACATGTTCAAGAGATTTTTGGCCTACTAGTGGAGCTAAAACACCAGGAGATGAGCGAATAAACTGTAAAGCACGTAATGATGGTTTTAATTCATTAAAATCCGGCATGGCACCAGGTTGCAATAAACGGCCTTGCATAAATGGAACACTAGTAAATACACCGATTCCCAATTTTACAGCAGTTTCCAAGACAGAAATATTTTCACCTCCAAGTGATTGTGTTTTTCCAAGTAATGCTTGATCATAATGCATGTTAAAGGGCAACTGAATGAATTTGAATCCATGATCATCACCTCCAATCTTTTTTGCCATATTGACAGTATCCTCAAGGGATAGATATTGTGGATTATCATTTGAAACTCTAAAACATTCCCAAGTTGCCATTCCATAAAATTTAATTTTTCCTTCATCACGCTTTTGTTCATACAATTCAAAAACGGATTTTAAATTCTCTAAAAATTGTTCTTTAGAAACATCTTTGATTTGCCCCTCTATAGCATTATGAAGATACATCAAATCAACACATTCTAAACCTAAATTTTTCAAACTACGATCTAATTGATCAGAAAGATAACTAGGAGTCATACAATGATACCCAGAGGTAACATCACCTTCGTTGATTACTCCTTTTTGGGTATATTCTTCTTTGACATATTCCCAAAAACCTAGCTTAACATCAGCATCATTTGTGACGTATCCATTTTTAGAACTAACGAATATTTGATCACGTGAAATTTTTCCTTCTTGAATTAATTCAGAAATACCTTTTCCAACTGAACGCTCTGCTTTTTGAGCTCGATAATTAATTGCAGTATCTACAACATTAATTCCAGACGAAATAGATTGTTTTACAGCATTTGTAACTAATTCATCAGTTCTAGAATCAGGATCACCAAGATATGTTCCAATCCCAACATTAGATAGAGTAAGATTTTCAAACTCGTTAAAATTGGCTTGATTTACGCCTGAATTTTGAGCAAATTTTTTGGTTCCATCAGAAGTAGCAAAGCCTGAAATCATATCAATTCTAGTTTGTTGCTAAATTTATGTCTAAAGTTACAATCCTACCAGAAAACTAATGACAAACAATGTCCCGGTAATCCTACTAAACTTCAAAGTCAAAGACATGAATGGGACCAGTTCATCAACAGAATCATAATTTTTCTTTAGTCCGAATCCTGATTTTATTATCAATGGAATACTAAGTAAAGTAATCAGAGACATTAGTGGAAACAAATTTGCAGCCACACCAACTATAATCGCAGCATATGAGATTAGTGGAAAAACCCAAAAAAAATTTGCAGCCTTTTGTTTTCCAACTGCAATAACCAAAGTCTTTCTTCCTTTGGATTTATCAGCATCATGATCAGGAAATGAAGCAATGAAAAGTACAAGCGATGACAATACCCCTACAACTATTCCACCCAGAATAGATTCTACAGTAATTTGTCCTGATTGAATAAAATATGCACCAATAACAATCATGGAGCCTTTAACTGCAACAAAAAATTCACCTAAACCAGAATCAACAATCTTAGTTGAATAAAAATAGATTGATAAAATTGCAAATCCCAAAATTATTCCAATAATAATACCATCAGTAATTACAAAATAGCTTCCAATTACTGAACCAATTATTAAAAATGCAACCCCTGCACGATAAACAGAGGATGGTTTGAGCAATCCTTCTGGCAATACACCAGTTCCACCACTCATCTTAGTTCGTTTAGTTTTTGTATCAATTCCTCTTTTGAAATCCCAAAAATCATTTAGTAAATCGACACTTGCATGAAGTGCCATGACACCTGCAAATATCAGAATTGAATCAAATACATCTATTGAAGTATTTTGCCACCAATTAATGGACAATCCAACCGAAACTGCAATCACAGATGCAAGAAGGAACCTAACTCGAATCACGCGTAACCATACTGAAAGCATCAAGAATACTGCCAATTTTTCAGTATAATATTCATGAGTTTTGATTTCAGGCTATTGTTTATATGAAAATTAAATAAAACATGCCTATGATAATTGGTAAAGTTTCAGAAAATGAAAAAATGGTGAGATTTGATGTTGAAATTCATTGTACCAATTGTGATAAAAAAGTGCCAGGAGGAATGAAAACAGGTGAAAAACACTATCAAACAAAAGAATTCAAAACAGAATTAGAAGATTTTAAGAAAAACTATCTTTGTGGAATTTGCAGAGATAAGAAAAGACTAGAAAATTAAATCTCTTCGTCTTCCCATTCTTCTTCTAAATTAGATTTTGATTTCTTTAAGAACATAAAGACAACAACACCTACCATCAAAATTCCACCAATTACAATATAGATAATCCATTCTGGCAATTCTAAATCAATTGCATCAAAGATTTTTTCTGGCGCATCTACATTTACAGTAAATGTGTCCGTACCTTCTGCATATCCTTCAGCAGTTGCAATAATATCAAAAGATATTTCTGGTCCCTCAAATGCAGTTAAACTAACAATTGCACTACCATCAGAACTAGTTCTCACAACCTCAGGAGTTATCAACACATCATCTTCAGTTATTATTTTTATAGATGCACCTGAAACAGAATCTGCGTTTTCATCATCAACAAATAATCTAAATTCAACAGGTTCATTTACAGGAATTTCTTCAGATAAGCCTCCAGTGAAAACTTGTAATTGGGTTTGAGATGAAGCAGCATTGATCATCATTGAAGTGCCATTGACTCCTTTAGCACTTGCAGAAATTATTAAATCTCCAGTAGAACCTGTAGTTTTGATTGGGAATGTTGCATATGATGAACCAACAGGGATTATAGAGTCATCAAGAATTTGGACTATATTATCTTGAGAAGATACAATTTTTGATTTTACATCAAATTTTGGAAGTACAGGATTTCCTTGTAAATCTACTAATTGAATAATTCCAATATTTTCTACATGATTTGCATTAATCTTTCCAAGTGGCAAAATAACCTGAAGTTGAGATGAAGGCTTAGTAATGAAAGTTTTTTCTCCCTCCAAATCAAAATCAGCCCTCTCACCAATAGGTTCAACAGTAAGAAGAATTGTTGTTTCTCCTACCGATACATCAAAAGAATCACTATGTAATTGTGCAAAAGTAAAAGTTGAATCTTTTTCGATTTTAACCAAACCATTAGTTGGTGTGACTAAATATTTGGCAGTTTCTTTCATTACTTTTGGTCGTTCATTACTATCAAGTGCAATCACAAAGATATCAAAAAATCCATCACGATCAAAAATTATACTATCCTCACCAGTAGGTGAAAACAATCTCACTTCTTTTTGTTCCAAGGTATTGATTACATTAGTAGTAAAAGATCCAGTTCCCACACCATTGATAGAAGTTGAAATTGTAACAGGCCCCGTTTTTTGTCCAGTAGAAATTTCTGCAGTACCAAATGAATAAGAACTAGTAATTTTACCTCCATTAGTTATTTTAGCTAATTCATTATCACTGGAGATTACATTTATTTTTTGAACATACCCATCACTGTATTGATTTTCTTTTGCTTGTATTGGATAAAGCTCATCTTGATCCAAACAGTCAATAGAATACAAAATGATATCTTCAGAATCTAATTCAGTGTTATGTTCAATATCCTCAGAACCACCGCCACCTTCTTCACTATCTTGTTCAGCACATTCTGGATGGATATTGATTAAAGTGCCATCAGGACGTATGCCATCATCATCTTCATCATCTTCAATAATGGATAGTTGGTAAGTATAAAATGTAGTAGAATTACTTGGAATATTTTCTAATCCAAATACACTAACAGTATGATCATAGTCTTTTACATCAAATCCATAATCAAATACATTATTCATGGTTCGTTTGATATTGTTAACTCCTTCTATTGAAGTACCAACAGTTCGAAAAGTGTCAGTGGCAGTTCCATATCCAACTGCAGTAGCTCCAATCAAAATGTTATTTCCAAGTAGGCTTTGTATACTAAATTCGTCTTGAAGTAAATACCCAAATTCGCCTTTTTTTATCATAGGTTTTTCAGATTTTACAAAATTTGCTAGATTTTCACCAATAGGATATTGTTCACTTGAAAAAAAGTCCAAAGGAATATCATCAGGAGTTTTTGTAGGATTACCATCAGAGTCAACTACAGTAACAAAAATGTCTAACTTCCTATTAATTTCTGAAGGAACTAGTTTTGGGAATACAGACAATTGTAGTGCAGTTGGTAACGTTGATGAAATTTTAATGCTCTTTGCCGTATCTAATCCAGAATCCTCATGAATTGCCCTCAAGAAAGTATTTCCTATTTTTCCATGAGTAGATAAAATTCCCCATGCATAGTAATCACCTTGTTTAATGGTTAATGTTTCTAAGTTTGGGGATGCCAATGAATCTTCATGTTCAATCATGATTTCAATATCATTAGGTGCACGAACTAAAACATCATCAAATGTTTTGAAATAAATTGAGAAAGGCATTTCAGAATTCACATGCATTTCATCCGTAGGGAGATTTAATTCCAAAATCAAATCATCTGGAAGGTGTGTTTCATCAGTCCCTATCTCGATTTTTTGAAATGTAATTTTTCCATTAAGACTTGCAGTAATTGTGGTTTTTCCAGATTTTTCACCAGTGATCACAGGAAAAGAAACAAACTCTTCATTAGCCCTTAAGATGGCTTTGTTTGGAACAGATGCAATTGTAGGATCATCAGAATTTAGACTAACTGAGACGTCATAAGTGGAGGTAATTGGAACCCCTTGTTTACTTAGAACATAAAGATAACCTACTGGATGTTCTGCTATTCCAGTTTCCAAGTGAGAGGGAGATATTGCTAGTTTGATAGAATAATCAGATAGTGCATCTAAATTTTGTGCAGATGCTGTGTGTAAACTTACTCCAAATAAGAGAGATAAAACAAGTAGGATGATGATTGGTTTTTTTGTTTTCATTTTTTCTCCATTTTTTTATTTTTACTCCGTTTTTTTTTCATAAAAAGAAAAAAAGGTGGAGTTATCCACTTTGTTGACCGGCAATTACAGTTCCGACAAATACTGCACCATTAGCTGTTGTAAGCTTGATTTGTGCATCTCTACCTTCCTTGAGTGTCTGATCAAGTTCTAGATAGATTGTTCCAACTTGTCCTGGCTGTATTTCTCCGCTAGCAGCAGTTGAGATTGATGCTGGGGCTCCAGCATTACCTCTTGTAACTACAACAAATTCATCTTGTAAATGATATGCATCCAAGGTGAAATCTTCTGCGACAGTAGCTCCTCCAAGTGTTGCATAGTCGTATGTAGTACCTGCAAATCTTACTTCAGTTAGGGTTACTTTTGAAACACCCTGATTCTGGACATATATTGCGATTCTTTCGGTTGGCAATAATCCGTCATTTGCAGCTCCATCAACAACACCTGAGAGTAGACCGTCATGTATTTGTAAAGCAGTGATATCTCGTGCATCATAACCAACGAATTCCATTGATTCAATTTGTGGGGCACCACTGATTTGTGCAGAACTAAAGAATCCTTGTGAGAACACAAAGACAATACTTCCACCAACTACTGCGATTGCTACTAAAAGAAGTGTTGCGATAACTGGAGCAACTGCTCTTCTTGAAGTCAATTTGTATTTTGACTGTTGTTTTGTCATTTCTGAATTTCTTAGAATTAAAAAAGATGTTAAAGAGATCTTTGTTCAAAATGGACTACAATCAGATGATTTGTACAGATGTGTACTAAAATGAACAGCAATTACAAGAAAATTTTAATGATTTTGAGCCTAAAAATATGATTTTATGGAAGAATACATCCACTAGTATCACATACTTGCAAAACAGTTTCAGCAAGTGGACCTATTGTGTAATTATTACTGGATTCACCAGTAGCTGTACCATCAGCAAGAATATACATTACATACATTTTGGTAGATGTAACATCTGGAGCAATTGCTGTAAATTGAATTGTTCGTGCAACACCAGCACTTCCAGATAAATCAGAAGTCAAAGTTCCAATAATTTGTGTTGAACCATCAGGATAAATTTGTTCAGAAGGAAAATTGTTAAAGCCAACATAGCTATTGATTCCAACATAAGTCCAATCTTTTGGAATGTTAATAATTAATCTAGATCCAGAATTAATTTCATTTCCGGAACTGGTATCCATATCAGCAATTGTTGCGTTAAATTTGACAGATGTTCCTTCAGTGATTCTTGTCATATTACCTATGATATTTGCAGAGTTTGTAGTTCCAGTAGTAGTTGAAAGAAAGACATTTGGCATCGCAACCTTTTCTTCAGCCATTGTACTCATATAACCTGCTTCTCCAAATTGTCCAAGTGTACTAACTACAGTTACTTGAATTGGAATATTATTTGCTTCACCTGTAGTGCTGCCAATTGATTCAGTACCAATTTCTACTAAAAATGGATGAACAGATCTGGGTTGAATTACTTGTGGACTATTCACATTTTTCCATTGTAATTGATTACTTTCAGGGCATGTCCAACGGGCAGTTGTTGGAGATACTGTTTGAGGATCAAGAGGACTAGATGAAAGCTCACATTCAGGTGCAAAAATCTTATCACTTGAAGTGGCTCTAGGGGAAAAGGCAATAATTGCAACTTTGGAAACTTCAATTGGTTGATCAGTAGGATTTGCAACTAATACACCCCAAAGTGCTCGGTTATTATCATCCCATCCAATAGGATTTGGAAATATCATAAAGATTTGTGGTCTTCCAAATAATTCATCTTTGATAATAATTTCTTCTCCTTCACCACCACTACCACCAGTACCTCCATCAGTTGGTTCTCGTAAAATACTTGTATCAGAAACAGTAATTGTAAAGACATCATCTACACCTGCAAAATCACCTTTTGCAATAGCAGAAAAAATCAGATCATCCCCACTAATACCTGTTACTTGATAGTCCCAAGAAAACATTATAGATTCACCTCTATCCAAATCCGTTGCAGCAGGAGTATGTGATAAAGGCTCAGCAATAGTAGAACCTGAACCAGTTATAATAAGTGGGTCAGGTTCAACATTTTGAATTAACACTTCACCAGTATTAGTTACAATCATTGCAATGGTAACATTCTGTCCAATAATAACATCAGGAGGATCTGTAATTATTTCAGCTCGTAACCCAGTAGTAACTCCGCCTCCTCCACTATTATCAAATTCAACAGTTTTGATAGAACCTAATGCAGAAATTACTTTGATATCATATGTATCAGGGATCATTTCAAGTGTTTGAGTTGAAACAACATCTTTGGTGAGACCTGATGGCACAAAAGAATCAGCATAGTTTATTGTGTATCTTTTTGCAGGTTCATCAACTAATGTTTTATTTGTAATCCACATACTAGAAATTTCAACTGGATTTTGCCCCAAATTATTTACATTAACAGTTAAAAGATCATCTCCATCAGTAGATAGTAAAATCCCAAATTGTTCTTGTTGTTTTTTTATTTCAAGATCAGAAATAGCTCTCTGAGTAGTGACGATATCAGTTTGGGCATCTAATGCTAAACTTAAGGCTGAAAAACCTGCAATCATCAATACAGTAAAAAACAGACCTCCTACAACTGATGATACAGCACGCCTATTTTGAGGTACAAAAGAAAATCTTTTAGAGTTTAACGTGCATCACCACTATTAATTACAAATTTTTCAAGATGTATACTGCCTGTATTAAGTGAAAGTTGAATTCCTTGATTGAGTTCAATGTCAGGATTATCTGAACTCAATTTAACTAAGATATTTACTGTTTGACCAGCTTGAATTTGCATATTTTCATTTTGTATTGGTGTACTACCAACAGGCAATATTGAAAACATTCCAGCTGAAGGATATTTTCCACTACTATCATTTGCAGATGCATCTAATTGTTTTAAAGAGGTAGATAGATCCCATGAATATGAAACACTGTTAAGCACTACGTCTTCAAGATACATTGTATCAAGTCCATTATTTTGAATTTGGAATATAATAAATTCAGTGCCACCATTTAGAGGAATGAAATTAGGATTAGTATTACAACTATCTCCACACAAAAGGAGATTCAATGCATTATCGATAGTAGGTATATCTAACAAATCAGATGAGTCACGTGTATCATATGCAAGAAGCACAAGATTAAGAGACGATGATTCTAATGATGATACAGCACCAAGATTACCAGATACAAATGCATCATTCATAAAATATGTTAGAGTACTTGCACCAGTTACAGTAACCCCCATTAGCATCATAGTACTAATTATATCAGCTACAGCACGTCTATTTCTTAAACGCGAATGTTTTTTCTTTTGTGAGTTTTTATTTGACATTGAATTTAATTCCCTTGAATCTAAGTGTTAAATGGACTAGCAACAGTAGTAAAGAAATTTCCCCTAGTGGTAGTTAATGATATTTTGTATTCTTTATCCACATAATTAGGATCATTCCACGTGGTTCCTAATGCAAGATTGTCTAAAACAATCTGTTGATTATCTTGAATTTGAATAGTGTGATCTACATCTACCCATTTTGCAATAATTTCTTGGTTATCTATTTTTAAAATTGTAACAGTAGAAACAGTAGATTCGACAGTGCCAATATTATTCAAATCCATTAGAATAATGTCAGTGTTTGGTTCAAACCGAATATGTTCAAACATGATATCTTCTCGATGAATCTGATTCTTTACAGGTTCATGAAAAGAGAGATCATAGGAAAATGCACTAATGCTATCCATCCCATTAAACAAAATTACAGACCCAGTGGAAGCCACAACACCTAGAATTGCAACACTTCCAATTACTTGGCTTACCGCACGCCTATTTTTCGGGGAAAAATGGTATAAATTTCTCATTTTTTACCACCATCTATCAAATGTATACCAGAAACAAGGGATTCGAATGTAGTACGTTTCCCTTTATCAGTATGTTTTGAATGCCATTGAGACACAAATGCTTCAACATGAGAAATGATTTGAGAAAAATCAGGTTCAGAAATTAAATTAATTCCATAATGTTTTGCAAGATTTTCTACACAGTCATCAATTCCAGAAACAGTAACAAGTAAGGTGTTAGTTGGATCAATATCGAGTTTTGGAACCAAAATAGAATTCATGTCAGATTGATCAATACCATTTTGGGGATTTTTAATAAAAATCAGAATAGATTCGTTAGTTGTTTTATTCTTTGCGTAAATTGGAATTTCATGGATATTACCACTTTTTCCTTTGATTGAAACATTGAGTTTAGTAGTAAAATTGAATCCCTCCAATAATGTCAATAATTCATCTTTGATTTGACTAGTATCTGAATTAATTGAACTTTGAGAATTTTTTAGTTTGTAACTAAAGGTTGTAACAAATTGTCCAGAATTAGTATCAAAATCATGTTCATGTTTTCTGCAATGTAACTTAATTACGGCATTATCAAATTTTTCAGAACAATCATTGCATTGATACCACATTGCTGGAACACGAATTTCTTTTTCAAAATTTTTGATTAGTTTTTTACAAGAAGGACATACAGAATTAGCATTTGAGGTAAAATCAAAATTACGGCTTTCTGTAATATAACCACATTTTTTATGTTCAAATAAATTTAGTTTTTCAACACCCATTGAATGACATTTTGGGCAATAAAGACGCATACTAGAAGAAAAAGTATCTGGATGGAGTGGACATACAATTAACTTCTCATAGATTTTTTTTTCTAAAATTCCATCAGAAACTAAAGCATTAAGATATTCAATGTTATCTTGAACTTCTCCTACTTTTGACAAGATTGGATAAAATAATTTTCCTTCATTGTAATCTACAAATGGTTTTATTGTTCTCTCTTCTAGTTTTTGAATTTCTTGAATCAATTGTACAGATTTGCTAGTGGATTGCTTAGGCAAATCACATTCAGACACATAAGATAATTCTTCAATTGGAGATGTTTCAGTTATTGACTCTTTTTTAGCCTCATTTGGGTGACTCTTAAAGATTGAAGAAATATCTTCAAAATCAGCCAATTTATGCTCAGGATCTGCCTCTAATTTGGCATCATTTTGATTAGATTTTCTTCTAAACATCAAAGGTACACCTCATTAGAAATGAGTAGATCATTCACCATAGTGATTTTCTATACCTAATGAAACGTAAAAAGAAAATTTTGTTCAAATGAACGAACAGTTTGTGACACATATGCTACTTTTGATTACAAAATTTGATAGGATTGTATCTTTAGTATTTTTGTAGATTAAAATCAATCATCATTGTCATAGTCATCATCTTCACACATTAGGTCTGACTCAGGAATTGATGTTTCATTATTTTTTAGACCATCTGTAATTTCTAATGAATATCCGTTATCGCTAATAGATTTTCCTATGAATAATGGTTTCGAACAGGATGTATGAATCTCCATTAAAGCAACGGGTTCTGTTCCTAGTTCTTCGTAAATCACAAATGCAGTATTTGATTTTAATTTATCTTTTCCAAAATTAGATGCTGCAACCACAAAGCCTTCATCATGAAGAACAGTAATTGGAGAACCTAATCGTTTGTTCTCATTTTCTCTATCGTCTAACTTTTTGAAAATCTCTACTCTGTATTCACCTATTGTAGGAGCAGTAAAATGAACCTTTAGAGTGTCAGGCTTTTTACAATCACAGGAATCATCGGAATTATCATCATCGTCATGTTGGTGTGAAGGACACTCGTTATCATCATGCTCGTGTTTCTTATGTTTATATTCATATTCATCATCAGAGTATTTTTTCCATTTTTTATCATATCCATCATGATAATATTTTTTCCATTTTTTATCACACTTATCATCATCACCAATTGGGGGCTCTGGTTCTGGTAGAACTTGTTGTATTGCATAACCAACAGGTAAAGTAACTACCACGGTTCCTGAAACATCTTTTATTTCGCCTACAGCATCAAAACTACTGTATGTCCCAAATGCAAGATATCGGACATTAGGTTTGATGAGTTCATTGGTGCCTGCTGCAACTTTTGATGTAAAATCTACAGAGTTTGAAGAGAAGTTTTCTTCAGCTTCCCAAGTAATTCCATCTGAAGAACTAAAGAAACCAAAAATTACTTTGGGTAATTCATCATCTAACGGCTCAGTTCTTTTCATATGACCAGTCAATCCTTCCAAAGAACCTAAGATGGAGTTTTCTTCAACTTCAGGATCCTTCATGATTTGCCACATTGCAAGTAGAGTTAGATTTGTTAGTGAGCTATCCTGAGGTACGGGAATTATTCCTTTTTGTTCAAAATGTAGTGGAATCATATTTGCTGCTGCAAATAAATCAGGTTCACAAATTATTGACATTTCATCATGACCATGTTCAGAATACATTATTCCCACCATAACTTGACCAGCATTACACATCAGTTTATCGAGTTGATGGCCACCACCAGTAGCATAAATTGTGCCAGAAACTAGGCTAACTGCCAAAATTGCGACGAGAGAACCATAAAGTAAGAATTGTGGGAAACTTTTGGGCACAATAATACAGAATTATTGATTAATTTAAGAAGAAGTTTGTTCAAATCAACGAACACATAATTTTGAAAACATAAAAGACTTTTTCATTTGTTAATATCTAAAATTGGGCGTTCAGATGAACGAACAAGTGTTAAAACAGATTCCATGTGCAATAATATTTGAATTTGAAATTTAATATATTAAAAGATAAACTATCAGTGTTACAAAAATTACAGACAGAACCTATAAATTTTGCAAAATCAATCACTGCAAAAAAAACTAAACCAAACCCAACCAGAAAAACAATTTTAACTAAAACAGAAAATGAAACAAAAATTCCACAGTTTATGACATTATCAAAATTAGAGTGGGATAGTAATGAAATTCATGCAGGAGTAATAAAAGACCCCACCGCGAAAGGAGGATTAAGATATCAAGTTATTGAACCAGTTCTTTCAGAGAGAGAAGAAAAAGCATTTGAAATTATAAAGAAATTACTCATGACAGAACTTTCAGTTTCACTAAATAGTATAAAATCAAAAAAGGATGCAGAACAAAAATTAAAAAAGAAAATCAAGTCAATGATTAAAAAATATAGATTGAATATTCCTCCTAAAAATATTGCAAAAATAAATTATTTTGCAGTTCGTGATTTTGTTAATCTAGGAAAAATAGAGCCATTGATGAGAGACCATATGATTGAAGAAATTAGTTGTGATGGGACCAACATTCCAATCTACATATGGCATAGAGAACATGAATCAATGCCTACAAACATAATATTTGAGAAAGATAATGAATTAAATAATTTTGCAAGAAAAATGGCATACATTTGTGGAAAACATGTCTCAATGGCAGACCCAATTATTGATGCATCTCTTCCAAATGGAAGTAGAATTAATCTCACATTAGGCCATGAAATCACCAAAAGAGGCAGTACATTTACAATTAGAAGATTCAGAGCAGACCCAATCACAGTAGTAGATTTAATCAAATTCGGAACAATGTCAATAGATATCGCAGCATACATGTGGTATTTAGCTGAAAAACGTGCAACAATGCTTGTTGCTGGAGGCACAGCAAGCGGAAAGACAACTGCACTTAATGCATTAGCCTCATTTATCAGACCAGGCCAAAAAGTAGTCAGCATAGAAGATACTCAAGAATTAAACCTGCCTCATGAAAATTGGATTCCAGCAGTATCAAGACAGAATTTTACTGATACTCAAGTTAGTGAAATCAATCAATTTGATCTTTTAAGAGCAGCATTACGACAAAGACCAGACATCATTATTGTTGGTGAAACCAGAGGAAGAGAAGCATACACATTATTTCAGGCAATGGCTACAGGTCACGGCGGATGTTCATCTATTCACGCAGATTCTATTGAAGCAACGCTAACAAGATTAACATCATCACCAATGGATGTTCCAAAAGCACTGATAGCAAATAGTCTTGATCTAATTACACTTCAATTAAAAATTAGAGTAGGCGATAAATCAGCTAGAAGAATCATTCAAGTTTCAGAAATTGATGGAATCAATGAAAACACAGGAGAAATAAAAACTCATGATATTTTCAAATGGAATCCAAAAACAGATACGCATGATTACATGGGAGATAGTGTAATTTTTAGAAAAATCAAAGAAAGAGATGGGGATACTGAAGAGAAAATAAATTATGAATTAACAAAAAGACGAACAGCCCTTGAATGGATGGTGCAAAACAACATACGTGATCAGAAGGAAGTCTCTACAAACATAATGGATTATTATGCAGACCCTGAACGATTCTATGAAAGAAAGAGGTTAGAGGTATCATCATGAAATTAGCTGGAACCAAACAAAAAAAGGAATTAAAAGAATCATCAGTAGGACAAGTGCATGTGTTTAGCTACAAACTACTAAATGAACATGTTAAAGTCCTACATCCAAAATTAGGTTCTTTAGAAAAATCAATCAAACAAGCAATGATGCCAATTCCATTTGAGGTGTATGTTTCAAGTATGGTTTTCTTTAGTATGATTGCAGGAGTATGTGGCATGATAATGGGATTTGTTGCATCACAATTTATCAATATTCAGCCTGCAAGTATAGGACTTTTGCTTCCATTACTAACAGGATTAATGCTTTTTGGAATGACATTTGGAATTTTGCAGATAATTCCAGCAATTAAAGTAAAAAATAGAGCTGCAAGGCTTGTTGAAGAAATACCACATTTCATTGGATACATGTCAACATTAGCTACTAGTGGCCTTACATTAGAGGGAATTTTCAAAGCAATCGCAAAAGAAGAAACAGATGAGGACATCGTAAAAGACGCAAGATTCATTGTAAGAAATATCGAGATTTTAGGAATGGATTTAATCACTGCAATTAAGGATTTGATTCACAGAACACCAGTGGGCCCATATTCAGAATTATTGGATGGTGCAATTATCACAGCACAAACAGGCGGAGATCTTAAAGAATACTTTAACGCAACTGCAAAAGTTCAACTAGAAGAAAAAAAGATGCTTATGCAAAAAACTACAGAATCATTAGGAAGTGTAGCTGAAATTTATACAATTTTACTAATTGTTTTTCCATTACTTGCAGTAATCATGTTGTCAATCATGGGGATAATGAGTCCAAGTCTTGCTGGATTTGATTTGTTAACATTGATGAACATTCTAACTTTTGCGGTAATTCCACTTAGCGGTATACTAATGCTAGTAATGATGGATACGATGGTGCCAAAGAGGTAAAAAATGCAGAAAAGTCAAAGAAACCAAAAAAGAAAACAAGAAAAAGATTTAGAGCCAAAAGAATCAATATTAAAAAATGAGATTCTAAAAACACTAATGTTTTCACTTATTGCATCAATAACTGTTCTTACACTGAGTTTTACTATATCAGAATATTCACAATCCACAACAATTAGAGATGTAGGGTTGATCTTTGGAGTGCTAGTTGGAGTTGTACCATTAACTATACATCAATTAAAAGAAGTTCAAAGAAGAGACAGTATAGATAGAAACATGCCTATGTTTCTCTTGGCGTTGTTGAGTTCAGTTCAAAGTGGGGCCAATTTGATTAAAGCAATAGAGCAAGCCGCAGAAAGGAATCTAGGAACGTTGACACCAGAACTAAAGAATCTTAGAGCAAACCTCAGTTGGGGAACACCAATGGAAGATGCATTTGAGAATTTTGCAGAAAGAACAGGGACCAGGGTATCTAGACGTGTGACAGTATTATTAGAAATGGCAATGAAAATTGGCGGAGATGTAACTGAGAATCTAGAGATGATTCAAAAACACGTCTCGGAGATGCAAAATATTGAAAAGAGTAGAAAATCAGCTCTTCAGCCATACACATACACAATTTACATTTCATTTGGAGTGTTTTTGGCAGTTGCAGTTTTACTAACTACAAGCTTTTTTACTGAAATTGAAAAAGTACAAGATGGATTACTTGCATCAGGCAGTGGAACTGAAGGATTATTTGGTTCTCTTGCAAGTATGGAAATTGAAAAATTAGAATCAGCATTATTTA
Organism: Candidatus Nitrosopumilus sp.; assembly: GCA_965238195.1. Lineage (GTDB taxonomy): Archaea > Thermoproteota > Nitrososphaeria > Nitrososphaerales > Nitrosopumilaceae > Nitrosopumilus. Next base: position 284,450 of record OZ250174.1, read on the forward strand.
ACATGGCAATAATTGAAGCATTGTTTGGAGGATTGGCGGCAGGGAAGATTGGTGCCGGATCTTATGTTGCCGGAACAAAACACGTAGTAGCAATGATTGTGATTGCAGTGATTGCATTTAATCTACCATTATAATTTTCAAAGTAGACATTTTTTAAAAAAAATGACTACAATGTATTGTATCAATGATGTATGTAAACACAATAATTTTGTCATTACAAAATATTACAAATTTTTTTTGTGTGTAATATTTTAACAAGCAGATCCTTTAGTTCTAACCGATCTATAACTTTTCAGAAAGATGCACATTACACAATATTGTCAACCTAGTAATTCTACGCAAGTACTAAATGCAATCAAGAAAAATGAACCTAGGTTAGAGAGGATGAGAAAATAAAATGATGTCATACCAAGAGCAAGTAAGTGGAATAGCATCAGACCTAGAAGAAATTTTAGATTTAGATGATTTAGAAGCCAAAGTTTATCTTAATTTGCTTAGAGCAGGACCAATTACTGCAAGCGCACTTGCAAAAGAACTTGACATAGACAGAGCAAGAATGTACAGAACCGTAGATAAGCTTGTTAGTAGAAATATTATTTCGACGACACTATCTAGTCCTAAATTATGTATTGCAGCAGATCCTCATGATGCATTAAAAATTGCATTAGGTAAAAAAGAAGATGAGGTAAATAAAATAAAAAAATCAGGTGAGGCAATAATTGATAAAATAAATAATGAAATTACAACAAATCAAGTTAGTGGCGTTCCAACATTTAGAGTGGTTCAAGGGCGTCAGAATATCTATGCAGATATCGCACAATTAATTGAAAATACAACTGGTGTAATCTATATTGCAACAACATTAGATGACGTCTCAAGAATGTATCATAGTACAATTCCAGAGAAAATTGTTATGTGTGAAAAAAACGGAGGTAAAGTTAGATTACTAGTAGACATGACTGATCCTAAATTGGCACCATTTGTTAAGAGATTCAATGCTACTGAAACAAGAGTTGGTAAACTTCCATCTAAAGGAAGAATGGTAGTACAACAAGGCAAAAAAATGATCATGTCTGATTCTGTTGTATCTTCTAAAAATTCAGGTGCAGATTCTGATTCTTCATTATGTACAAACTCAGGGGAGATGGTTGATAACATATTCACTTTATGCTCATTCTTATGGGATTCTTCAAAACCACTGAAAACCATAGATGTCAAAAATTTTGTTAGAAAAACACGTGTAGCCTAATTATCTAGATTTTCTTCAGATGATTCTTCATTCCATTTTCTAGCTAAACGTAACAGGAAAGTTCTTCGCATAGTTTTTTGAAGAAAAACAGATTGAATAATGGCTGTATGTTATGCAGATAACGTACTAGTTTTGTAAATTAATCTCCAGCAAGTCTTGTTCGTAGGAGATAAGTTCCTACAATAACTATGCCTATAGACCCTACATTTACTAATGAAATTACTTCACCTAACAACAAATTTGAAAACATTACAGCAAACACAGTGCTTGTAGAAAATACCAATATTGTTCTAACAGCACCAATATACCTCAAGGCAATTAGAATAAAAAAGACAGGCATTCCAACTCCAATCACACCGGTAATTAGTATAGTTGGAAGATGATCAGGATCTAATTCAAATGGAATTCCCAATACGAGTATTGCACCAAGGGCAACTGCTGCACCAACAAAAGAAGTATACTGAATTATTCTCTTAGAATCAAATTGATCACCCATTTTTTTGTACATAGTCATTACAACTCCCAAAAATAGTCCAGAGACTAAAATCATAAGGTCGCCTGCAACAAAATTTGTCATAGCCCCACCTTCAGAAATATCAGTTCCAAGTGGAACTAAAATTGCACCAATTCCAATTAACATGAACGGCAGTACTTCTTTACGTTTAATTCGCTCACCTAAAACAATCATGGCAATAATTACACCAAATACAATCTCACTATTTCCCAGAATAGATGCATTGATTGCAGAGGTATCCTTTAGACCATACAAGTAAAATATCGTACTAAAAACTTCAACTATACCTAATGCAGTTAATGCATACAATGGTTTTATTGAAAATTTAGAAAGAGCTTGGGATTTGGTAGTAAGTGGCGTAAATATTGCACCATTAACAATGTAAATTAAAAAAACAATCAATAAAGGACTAGCAGGTGAAATTTGAGTATCTGCCATCAATGGTTTTGGAATAACATCAGCAAGCGCCTCCATAGAAGCTGCAGCCAAAGCCAGGACTACACCTAAAACAATCTTGCCTTTTTTAGATGATAGTGAAGAGCGATTAAATGTAGAAAAATCAGTTACAATCTTCATGTATTATTACCAATTCTGGAAATAAGAGATCATTATTATGAGTATTTGTCCTAGTTTGAGCCTACAATTCTAAAATTTGGAAATTACATTGTATTTCAAAGTAACACATTGTCACTAGAATAAAATTTAGAAAATACAAATCATGAACAAAAGATGTAAAATTTCAATTGGTTGTTAAAATATTAAAAATAAAATTCTATGCTACTTCTACTAACAGAGTAGTACCTTTCTGAGAAAATCCTACTTGTACTTTAGAAAATGTTTGTTTATACAATGGAACCTTACGTCCTTCAACAGTCTTTGTTCCATCTTGTAACAAAAGACCTGCTTTGATCATTAAATTTATTTTTCTATAAGCAGAAGTTTGAGGTAATTTACTATTTTCAATTGCATCTACACATAGTAGTGGATGTGTCCAAAGCTGAAGCAATTGTCGTAAATCGCCATCGCCATAGCCAGACAAGATTCTCTTGACTAGTTGTTCATCTTTAATCTTTAGAGTATCTCCACTCTTAATGGATTTAATTTCATTAAATGGAGTGGCTTCAGCAATAACCTTCTTTCTAATCTCATCTAAAAGACGATCAGATGCAGGACCATATTGTCTTTGTAGTGCCTCATGAAATTGGTCAAAATCCATAATAGCATATTTCAAACTAGTTCTCCAGATAGTATCTAGATCATCTTCTAACTTGGCAAGTACTTTCTTACCTAAGATTGATGTAATTGTATCAATACTAGCCTGATACACTATCTGGTTGTAGATTTCCAATGTACTTCATGTACAAATTCTAGATATATGAGATAGTGTCTGTTATTTTTTGGAATAATTAGGTGGAATATCTATAATGCCTGTAAAGACCATAAAACATGATCATGTGGACACTAAGAAATAGAGTGTCAACAGTATCTAATGCAACATATGTTTCAAAGATCTCCAAATGCATCCACCAAATGACACCTATAGCGTCAGCCAGCAAACTACCAAGAATTAACAACCAAACATATCCCTGAAAACTACGCTTAAAACTAAGTATTCCAAGAGTTGCTAATCCAACAGTCATTGCTGCAGCACTGACAAAGATCATACCATATGCATAATCAAAGTTTAGAACATCCCCTTCATAGACTTCATAGGATACGCCAGCGTAGATTAGAATTAATCCAGCAGCAATAATTGAGATTAGGGCTACTTTTAGCTTTGATAGTGGGAATGCAAAGAATTTCAGAGAAAATACAATGAATCCGATTGTAAATGCATAGAATGCCAAGTAAAACACATCACCTATTGAAGGGTATGGGTCTTCACCTAGAATCCAATCATAATACAGATAGACAGCATCACCTAGCATGAAAAACATGATACCAGCTGACAAGGCTAAAAATGGTTTGAAATACATTGAGTCCTTTCCGTGTTTTAGCGCTATTGCGAATCCAACTGACATTGTAGCAATAGGGCCAATGAAAAAGAAAGAATCAGCGATATTGAAAATAGATGTATCAAATTCTGTAGTTAAGACATAAAACTCAAAGGCCAACGCTAAGCCAAGTATCAGTAAAAGCACTTTGCTATTTAGACCAAAAGAAGAGTCAATAGATCCTTCTGCTTTATCTACACGTTTTGTATCACTCAAGATTTTTCCTCCACTGCGACTATCTCAAATGAGAAACCACTTGTATTGTATTCATCATTGACAATCCTATACCCAATATCATTAAGAACAGTATTCATTTGGGTAACGATAAGATGTGGCCAATTTTTGCCAAGATCATGTTGAATGATAATTTTACTTTTACCATCAGAGACAATAGTTCTAAATTGAATATTCATACTTTGGAATCGTTTTTTGAATAAATCCAAGATGGATTCAAGTGTGACTTTTCCATAAAAGTAGTTCAATGAATTTTTTAAGTCAGTATCACCTGCAGATGATGCAATTTTTTTTACATCATCTTTTGATGTAATATCCAATAATTCACGAAAAGTAGAACGAAATATTGTAATCCAACCCATCTCATATGCAAGATCATTCCAGTTAACCTGTTTTTCAAGAATATGATTTATCAACGTATTAAGACTGATTTTTTGTTCTTCACATTTTTCATGTAGTTTTGAGCTTAATGCAGAATCAATTCTAATTGAAACATTATCTGTTTTCTTTAGAATGCGGTTTTCCTGTAGCGTCAATCTCTTAACCCTCCAAAATTAGTCATTGTATGCATTTTACTAAACAAATTAGTCCAATTTTGCATAAAATAGAGTAGTATGTTAGATCGTATCACGTACAACTTTGTACATTCACTTACAAAGTAGGCATTTGTAGAGATAGGTCATTTTTGTGCCTAAATCGAGCCAAAATTCTAATTTATTGAAATTTGAATTTCTGATAATTTCAATTTTGGAAATAACAGCGAAATGTTTGTGAATAGTATAAAAAAGAATGTCAATCCAGAAAGATAATCCACCTATCTTATTATCAAATATGCATAAGAAATCTTGTTGGATAACGGAATAGATAATCTACTTGTGCCATCATTAAGAAAACAAATTGAAGAGAACCTCGGTGCAGAAAAACTAAAAAAAATTGAGCAGAGGTTAATTGAAAGACATGGAATAAACATGGTCCAAGCAGTCAAAGACTTTTACAAGTTAGATAGCGTGTTAAGAGAATTTTTTGGAGCCAATGCAGATGAAATTGAAACAAAATCATTACTTAATGTAATTGAATTAGAAAAAACAGAAAAAAGAGAGGAATGGGTTACAATTCAAGATTCAGAATTATCTAAAATATTTCTAGATACGCTTGGAGATGACGATAAAAAGAAGATTTTAGGCACGGTTTTGAACAAAACTCTAATTGTTGCAGATATTTTAAAAGAATCAAAAATTCCACAAACATCAGGATACAGAAAAATCAATTCAATGATCTCAGACGGAATTTTAATATCAAATGGATTTGAATTATCAAGAGATAATAAAAAAATAAAAAAATACGAAACAGTATTTCAAAATATCAAAATGGATATAGAGGAAAACGGTATGATGGTAAAGATACAATTAAAAAAACATCTACTAACAAACAGTGCAATCTTACAAATTATTCAAATTTAAATTCATAAAAATTAGTAGACTATTAACATCATAATAGGCACTAAAAATTTTTAATTGTATGTATTTGTAGTAATTTGTATACATCTACACGATCAGGCTTTTATGCAAAAAAGTTGCCATTCCCATTAATGGAAATAGCATCAAACGTACTTCAACTAGGTATGTATCCTGTTGACAGAGATGACTATGAACAGGTTAAAGAATATCTTACAACCTTTGGATTAACCCCTAATCAGATCAAAGTATTTTTCTATCTAGGGAAGATTGGTGCCAAAACTGCCTCAGAGATTGCCAAGGCAGTGAATGTTCCAAGAAGTGAGACATACCATTTGCTAACAGCACTACAAAACAAAGGGATTGTAGAGGCATCATTTCAGCACCCTATACAATTTACATCATTATCAATTAAACAAGCAGTTTATGTTTTAATCAACTCTGAAACAGAGCGTTTAAACAAACTCAAAAAATCAGGTCCAGAATTAGAAAAACTATGGCAAAAGATTCCAGGAGCTGAATCAAAGATTGAAGAAGATACGGAAGAAAAATTTAAGGTATTGCAAGGTGGAAACCAAGTCAATAGTAAGATTTTTGATATGATTTTAAATGCCAAAACAGAATGTAGAATTTTAGGTTCTGAAAAAGACTTCATGAAATTTTATCATGCAAACTTCCTTGATGCATTAGAAGAACATCAAATTGATTACAAAATTTTAACTCCAACATCAAAAAAATCAAAATATATCTTTGATGATCTTGATAAATCAAAAGTAAAGAAACTCTGTTCATCAGTAAAAGAAAACCTATGTTTTTTGATAAAAGATGATAATGAAGTATTATTTTTTATTAAAAATGAAGGAAACAATAAAGAGATGAGAGCGATATGGACAAACTCTGAAACTATAATTTATTCAAAAGCATTGTTGTTTGATAATATCTGGGCAAAGACAGAATCATCTGGAGACGATTTTGAATGAGTAGATGCAGTTGTGGGTACGCTACAAAATGTAGAGATGAGTTTTGTGAACATCTTGCAAATAGTTGGGATGATCTTAGAGTAAATCACAATATTACATTATCAAACTAGAGATTCATCACTTACTTCTATAGGTTTTCTGCTCATAAACCCAGAATCTTTTTCATGCCAGAATTTTATTTCAGTTTCACCATATTTCCAACATAACCAAACTTCCTCATCAAATCTCTTTGAAGGAAAATCAAGGAGTCCTTGCTCAATGCTTTTAACTACAACTCCTGTTTTTTCTAGAATTTCAAGGGATTCATAGAATTTGGTGATTGCAGAATTCATCTTTTGTTTTAGGTTCACATATTCCTCAAAAGAGTTTGTAGAAGAGAGACTCATCTGCATTTGTTGTTCTAGTTTTGTGATTTCAGTCTTATTTGCCAAGGAATATTCAAATTTTTTTATTACATCAGGCAATGCCTCATTTGCCTGATTAGTAGTAAAAAACGAGAACATGTAACTGCTCAGAAAACCTCGATTAAAAATCTTGGGCACAAATTTATTAAGAATTCTTTCAGAAAGATTGACATGAGTGAGGACCAATTAGAGATGTTAATAGTTCAAACAATCAATGGAGCAGTAGCTACAATCCCATCTTATCTAGAAGAAATTAAGGAAAACAAAGAGACACTAAAAGTAGAAAATCCACAAGAATTTGTTTATGGAGTAGTCATGGGAATGGCACTTGGTATGAGTGGAGCTATTCTTAGCGCACAAAAAGAGATGCCAACTGCAGAAGATCAAATGAAAGTCAGAGATATAGTATACAAACACATACCAGAGATAAGAGAACGAATTTTCAATTGATAGAATTTAGTCAAAAAGAACTAGAGTTTCTAAAAATATTAGAAGAAGCAAGGCTAGCTACATCACATGATGACATACCACATGTAAAACCAGTGTCATTTGTGTTTCATGATAATACAATTCTTGTTGCAACTGATTACGATACGAGAACATTTACCAATGTTAAATCAAATCCACACACAAGTATTGTAGTGGACATTTACAAATCAGGAAACCACCAAGCAATATGTATACAAGGCAAAATAGAGATTGTTGAAAACGGTTTAGAATTTAAGAAATTTTATGATATTTTCTATAAGAAATTTGAATGGGTGAGAAAAGAACCATGGAAAGAAAATGAAACACCTTTTTTGAAGATCATTCCAAACAGCAAAGTTAGTTGGGGATTAAACTAGAAATGAATCTCTTGTTCAATTTGAGAGAGTAAATTCTGAACAGATATTGGTTTTTTCAAAATATTACGTATTCCCATATTCAATAATTGTTGTTCCTGTAAAGGAGTCATTTCTAATGCACTTACAATTACAACTTTTGAGAGCTCTGAAGGTCTTCTTGTTTTTAGGTCAATGAGGAAATCAGTCCCACTGTATTTTGGCATGCACATATCAAGTAGAATTAGATCATAATCTTTGTAAACTGCCAACTCCAATCCTGCCCTACCATCAGAAACACTATCAAAATCATAACTAGTAGTTGCTAAAATATCTGCAAAAACTTCGCTTATTTCAGGAGTGTCTTCAACATGAAGTATTCTCATACAGTATGAAACAACTTAAAATTGATAAGAAGAAGTTTGCCCATTTGAACAAACTAGAATATTTATCAAAAACATTGCTAATTTTTTAGAATTTATTTCTTAAACTCTACTTTTCTTAGTTTTGTATAATTTGCCAATCTTTTACTTTCATTTCTAATTTTATTCAAGTCAGATTCATCATAGATACTCTCAACATAATCCTCAAATGCATCATCTTTTTCAAAGGATTCTAACATTTCTTCAGCCCATACCCAATCAGAGTCAGGATTACAATTGAAAACAACCCAGTGAGGAACACCATCAAACAAGTAAATATCAAAAGGAAATAATCTACAATCAAACGGTCTTTTATCATATATTGTACAGCCCTTTGCACTATCCCAGAATATGCATTCGTTAGTTTCTGCTTTGTTTATTATAACAAGTTCAGGAGTTCCATTATCAGGAGCATTTACTTTAGTGAATTCAAAATCAATGTTGTATGTTTTACGAATTATGTCAGCTTGCTCATCAGAGACATATGGGAATTGAAAGTCAGTGCAGCAGGGAGTTCCTTTACAACTATCACATAATTTATTCCAACTATTCTCCTCAGCCATATGAATAATTTAGTGAAACCTAACAAATAAAGATATGAGATTAAACAAAATAGTATTGTCGAATAAGATAAAGTGTTCTCACATTCTGGTTCCAAAACAAAGTGAATCACTGGCTATTTTGGAGAGGATCAAAAATGGTGAAAAATTTGGAAAGTTAGCAAAAGAATTGTCAATTGATTCAGGTAGTGCAAAAAAAGATGGCAGTTTAGGCTATTTCACTAAAGGTATGATGGTAAAGCCATTTGAAGAAACAGCATTCAAACTACAAATTGGAGAAGTTTCAGAACCTGTAAAAACAGAATTTGGGTACCACATCATCAAAAGATTTGCATAGTTTATTCTTGAGATTTTGATTGTTTTACCTTTTCAAAATCATCGTCAATTTTCTTACTTAGTTTCTTGTAGTCATCACGTATTTCCTTGTGAAGTTCTTTTTCTTTCTGAAGTAATTCCTTCATCTCTTTTGATTTATCAGGATTTGAGTCCATGAATTATAATTTTCAGTAACAGTTTAGAAGATAATTATCAACAAATGAAAACAAACTAGAGAAAAGCATCTAATCCAGTGTTTTTAGATTCAATTTCCTGATTTTTCTCCAAGACCTTGGTCATTTTTTCACCCATAGACTTGGCAGCAGTCATCTTCCTTTTTCCTATCCAGTAGTATTTTTCATCAATTGTATTTTTGGCAATAAGCACTACAAGTTTACCAGTATCTTTACGACCAGTTCTTCCTCTTCTTTGGACAAATCGAATGGAGCTGGGCACATTATCATAGAAAATAACTTGATTAACTTCAGCAATATCCAATCCTTCTTCACCAACACGTGTTGCAACTAATACTTGAAAAAGTCCATCTCTGAATTTTTGTACAGTCTCAATCTGTTTTTTTTGTTTTAATCCAGTTTCACCTGCCTTACCAATTAAAATTCCTGCAGAAACACCCATCTCGGTAAGTTTATTGAAAATCAAATCAACAGAGTCTCTATAACTAGTAAAAATCAAAGCTTTTCCTGGGACAGATTCAATAATTTCTTTTAGTTTAGGAATTTTTGAATGCTCAATTCCTCGAGATTGAGCTTCTTTTGCAAGATGTACTGCCCTGGTAAAATTAGGATCAACTTCAAAAAGTTCTTTGACTCCTACCCCTTTTTTTGCCTGTGCACGCTCACAAAATTTCAAAAAAGGGGTGATTCCATGTGCTTCAAGTAGGTTTAACGCATAATGAATTCTAATTGCAGTAAAGAGGGGTTTTGCTGAACGTCTATTTTGATTTAGTACAAATTGTCGAATTCTAAGTAATGCAGATAGAGATTGTTGTTCTGCTAATTTAATTCCATTTTTTTGTAGAGTGTCATATCTTTCATCTAATGCTAATTTCAATAATGTTTGAATAGACTTTAATTCTGGTGGGAGTTCGACGTTAATCCATTCAGTATGGGTTTCTTGGATGTAAGGTTTAACATCCGGACTATCTTCTGTTCTTTCTGCCACACTTGAAATTTTAAGTCTTGTTAGAATTTCAGTTGCCTTTTCTTTTTCACTTGGAAGAGTTGCAGTCATTCCAATAATTCTAACAGGAGAATTATCTAATCGTTCTGCAATTCCGGAATATGCATAATCACCAACAGTTCTATGCACTTCATCAAAAATTACTAAATTGAATTGTTTAGGAGATACAATCTGTCTATCTAAATCATTTTTAGTAATTTCAGGAGTTGCACAAATTATACTATTATTCCATAATTTGGTTCGTTTTTGGATAGGATCTTCACCAGTAATTAATGAAATATCATCCAAAGTGAGATTTGATTTTAAGAATTCATAATGTTGATGGACTAGAACACGGGTTGGAGCCAAAAACAATACACCGCCTGTTCCTTTTGATAAATATTCAGCAATTACATGTAATGCAACAGCTGTTTTTCCAAGACCAGTAGGTAAAACTACAATACAATTCTCTTTGATTGCCTGATTTGCAAGATTTACTTGATAATCTCGTTTTTCTATAGAATTTTTTTGAATATACTTTTTTTCAATGTATTGAGTCATTCTACAAAGAAAAATCAGAATTTATTGATTTTATGCTTTTGTATAGAAAAATACTATCCATTACTCAATTATCTACATATCCAAGTATCATTGTGCTAGGCTGGAAATCTTAGTAAAATTTTAAATTTCAATGTAGGTTATGGAGTATGATGTCAGACAACCCCAAAATACGAACACCAGAAGAAAGATCAAGGAAAATGTTAAAAGAAGAAAAGACAGTTATAGATTTAGAATTAGCAGTAAAGAAAGAAGAATCTAAAAGCAAAAACAGAGTAGACAAGTTACTAAAAGAAGAAAAAACAATTATAGATTTAGAATTAGCAGTAAAGAAAGAAGAATTCAAAAAAACACCAAAAAGAAAAGGTACCATACAATATTAGAAAAAAAGTTAAAAAAATAGGATCATCCTAGTTTTTTCTTGGCTTTGTTAATCATTCTAACTTCTTCACGAAGATGTGTTTTCAATATGCGTTCATGAGCTTTTTTATGAACAGTGTATGCTTTGTTAAGGGATTTTTTTGTTCTTGCTCTTTTTACTGCATTTTGAAATGTTTTATGAATGACGTTTACTTGTGCTGAATAGCTTGCCATCAAAATGGTTTTCGTAAAGATGTTAAAGAAGTTTGTGCATATATCGTTCAGACATTCTAATTTTGTTTTCATATTGATCGCAAAATGAATTTTCATTATCGCGATCCATATATTGAACAGTCAAACAGGATTTGTGTGAGTAGTTCTTTTGATAGACCAGGTTGGGACGAATATTTTATGCTACAAGCAGAATTGGCAAAACTTCGTTCAAATTGTATGACAAGGCAAGTAGGTGCAGTTATTGTTAGAAATCATAGACAGTTAGCAACAGGATATAACGGAACCCCTCCTGGAATCAAAAATTGTTTTGATGGAGGATGTGAGAGATGTCAACTTAGAATGGAAGGAAAAATAGAATCAGGAGCATCACTTGACAGATGTCTTTGTAATCACGCAGAAGCTAATGCCATAATGCATTGTGCAATTTTGGGAATAGAGGCAGGAGTAGAAGGCGCAATACTATACACAACGTTTGTTCCATGCCTAGAATGTACCAAAATGGCAATAACAATTGGAATTAGAAAATTTGTTTGTCTTGACACTTATCCAGAAACAGATTTTGGTTTGTTAAAAGAAGCAGGAGTAGAAGTGATTCATCTTGATAAAGAAAAAATCAAATCATGGGCAAAAAAACTGATTGATAAAAATGTCTGATGAGAATAAACAGAAATCATTCAGGGTTAGAGAGAAAAACAAAATTCGAAATATGGAAACATCTATGCTTGTATCAGCAACCTACGATAGAGAGAAAAATGGGGCGGTTTTAAAATTCTATAATCCAAAAACAGGAGAATTACGGTTATGGTCTGATGAAACAGAACATTATCCTTATTGTTATTCAAGATTAGTAAATGATGAAATTCCATCTGATGTTGAAGGGCGCGAAGATGTTAGAGAAATTAAAACTGTTCAAAAATATGATTTGATTAAAGACAAAGAAATAGACATGTCACAAATAATTGTAGACAATCCACTTGCCATAGGAGGGACTATGGATGGTAGAAGTATCAGAAATCAAATCGAAACTTGGGAATCAGACATAAAATATTATGAAACCTATCTTTATGATAAAAAACTGATTATTGGAAAATATTACAAAATCGTAGATGGGGAAATTAAACAAGATAATTTAGAAATTTCTGCTGAAGTCAAACTTGCACTCAAAAGTTTGCTATGGGATAAAGTAGACAGTGAAAGTATGGTTGATGCAGAACAATTCAAGAAATTTGTTTCAGAATGGGCCGATTTACTAAATCAACCAATTCCAAAAATAAAGAGATTAAGTGTAGACATAGAAGTAGAAGCAGTAATTGGACGAATTCCAGATCCCAAGATTGCAGAGAAAAAAGTAACAGCAGTCGGACTCAAGGGAACTGATGGATTTGATCAGATTTTTGTGCTCAAAACAGAGGGAACAGAAGAGGGTACAAACGAATTAGACCAAAATATCAAGGTAGTCTTCTACGAGGCAGATAAAGAAAAAGAAATGCTAGAAGATGCATTTGAGATTATCAAAGGATTTCCATTTGTTGTCACATACAATGGAGATGAATTTGATTTGCCATATCTTTACAACAGAGCAGATAGGCTTGGAATCAAAAATCAAAACAATCCGTTTTACATGATGCGAGATTCTGCAACATTAAAACATGGAGTTCATATTGATTTGTATAGAACTTTTTCAAACCGTTCATTTCAAATCTATGCATTTAGTCAAAGTTATACAAATTTTTCATTAAACAGTGTCTCAAAAGCTTTGCTTGGTAAAGAAAAGATAGACTATGGATTAGAGTTTGACCAGCTAACCCTCTATCAAACTGCAAATTATTGTTATAATGATGCTCTTTTGACATATGAGCTTACCAGTTTCAACAATGAACTGCTAATGAATCTACTTGTAATTATTGCAAGAATCGGAAGAATGCCAATTGATGATATTGCAAGAATGGGCGTATCACAATGGATTAGAAGTTTGTTATATTATGAACACAGAAAACGAAATTGTCTAATTCCAAAAAGAGAAGAGCTGCAAAGAAGATCAGAAGGGGTCATGTCAGATGCAGTCATTAAAGATAAAAAATATAGAGGCGGTCTTGTTGTGGAACCCAAAGAAGGAATTCATTTTGATGTAGTTGTAATGGATTTTGCAAGCCTGTATCCAAGTATTATCAAAGTCAGGAACATATCATATGAGACAGTGCGATGCTCCCATGAGGAATGTAAGAAAAACACAATTCCACAAACAAATCATTGGACATGTTCAAAGAGAAATGGAATTACATCAATGATTATTGGCTCTCTAAGGGATTTGAGAGTAAATTACTACAAGAGTTTATCAAAAAAAGAGACACTAACGGATGAGCAAAGACAGCAATACACAGTAGTAAGTCAAGCACTCAAGGTAATTCTAAATGCCAGTTATGGGGTTATGGGTGCAGAAATATTCCCATTGTATTTTCTTCCAGCAGCAGAGGCAACAACTGCAATTGGGAGACATACAATTTTAGAGACAATTAAGAAATGTGAAGAAGCAGGAGTTGAAGTACTCTATGGTGATACAGATTCAATATTTATTAAAAAACCAACAAAAGAACAAATACAATTTGTAATAGAACAAGCAAAAAAAGATCATGGAGTAGATTTAGAGATTGACAAAACATACAGATATTGTGTATTAAGTAATAGGAAGAAAAATTATCTTGGAGTAACAAAGGAAGGGAAGGTAGATGTTAAAGGACTTACAGGAAAAAAATCACACACGCCTGCATTTGTCAAAAAATTATTTTATGAATTACTTGATGTATTATCAAATGTACAAACAATGGAGGACTTTGTGAAAGCAAAAATAGAGATTAGCAAAAAGATTGCAGAATGTGGTAAAAAAGTAGAAGCAAAAGACATACCAATAGAAGATTTGACATTCAATGTTATGCTTAGCAAGGCACCATCAGAATATGTAAAAACAATTCCTCAACACATCAGGGCGGCAAGACAATTAGAGACAATAAGGGAGATAAAAAAGGGAGACATCATTTCATACATTAAAATTCTAAACAAACCAGGAGTAAAGCCAGCAGAAATGGCAAAAAAAGAAGAAATTGATTCTAAAAAATACATGGAGTTTTTAGAATCAACACTAGAACAGATAACATCATCAATGGATTTAGATTTTGATACAATGTTGGGAAAACCAAAACAAACAGGACTAGACGAATTTTTTTGGAATTAGTGTAAAATATGGAAGTTGATGGAATTCTACTAACTCTACTTGGAACGGCAGCAGGAGTTTTAATTCTTAGTGGATGGGTAGAGCAAATCTACAAAGGATACAAAACAAAAAGTCTAAAAGATGTTTCAAAATTTCTAATGATCTTCATCTCTGCAGGAGCAATTTTATGGTTAATTTATGGAATTATAGTGTCAGATGTATTTATCATAGGCACAAATGTTGCAGCAGTAATTTTGATGATGATAGTTTTAGGAATGAAGAAAAGATATGATAAATTATCAAAAATAAATCAAGGATTAAATAAATGAAGAGGATTCAATGAAAGATGTTTGTAATAAATTGTAAAAATTATGAAGAAATTGCAGGGGATAAAATAATTAAGTTTGTAAAAACAGCTGAAAAAATTTCTAAAAAATATAAAGTAAAAATTGCAATATCACCACCACAACACCTCATTGGATTAGTTGCAAATAGTTCAATTCCAATTTTAGCTCAACACATTGATGATTCTAAAATAGGAAGTACCACAGGTTTTGTAATCCCAGAATTATTAAAAAAATCAAAAGTAAGTGGATCATTAATCAATCATAGTGAACACAGAATTTCAAGTAATGAAATTAAAAAATTAGTTTTAAAATTAAACGAACTAAAGATGACATCTATTGTATGTGTAAAAGATGTTGCAGAAGCTAAAAAATATTCAAAACTAAATCCAGATTACATTGCAATAGAGCCACCAGAACTTATTGGATCAGGAAAAGCAGTATCAAAAGAGAAACCAGAATTAATTACTAAAGCTGCAGATGCAGTAAAAAGTGCAAAAAATAAAACAAAACTACTTTGTGGTGCAGGAATTGTTTCTGGAGAAGATGTTGCAAAATCAATAGAATTAGGTTCAAAAGGAATTCTTGTTGCAAGTGGAATTATTAAATCTAAAGATTGGAACAAGATAATTTCTGAATTTGCCAAGGCATTAGTTTAAAAAGCCAAAAAATTTACAAAATTTTGCATGGTAAAAAGCAAATCAGTTTATGCATTTGAAGAGGCAGATAGTAAAAATAGAATGCTTCTAGGAGGAAAAGGAGCAGGACTAAGCGAGATGACTCGTCTAAAATTGCCAGTACCTCCCGGATTTACTATCACAACTGAAGTTTGTAACAAATACTATGGCAACAATAGAAAACTTCCAAAAGATGTGATGCCAGCAGTAATGAAAAACATTGCAAAAATGGAAAAAAAGACAGGTAAAAAATGGAATTCAACAAAAAATCCACTATTAGTTTCAGTTCGTTCGGGTGCAGCAATTTCAATGCCAGGAATGATGGACACAATTTTGAATTTAGGGTTAAATGAGAAAACAGTAGAAGGGTTTGCAGAACAAACAAAAAATCCACGATTTTCATGGGATTCGTATAGGAGATTTATTCAATTATTTGGAAAAGTAGTGTTTGGGGTGAATGATGAGAAATTTGATCATGTTTTAGACTCTGCAAAAGCCAAACAAGGAGTTGTAGACGATAGTAAACTAAACGTAGAGTCATTAAAAGCAATTGTTTCAGAATATAAAAAAATCTGTGAAGTGCATACAAAAAGAAAATTTCCAGATACACCTAACGAGCAATTAGTGTTATCTATAGAGGCTGTTTTTAAAAGTTGGATGGGGGAAAGGGCAATAGTTTATCGTGAAAAAAATGGCATTACAAAAGATATTGCAAATGGAACTGCAGTCAATGTAGTTACCATGGTATTTGGAAACATGGGAGATGATAGTGCAACCGGAGTCGTATTTACAAGAAATGGTCATAATGGTAAAAAAGAGATAGAGGGTGAATATCTAATCAATGCTCAAGGAGAAGATGTTGTTGCGGGAGTAAGAACAGGGATGAGTATTGAATTATTAAAAAAAGATATGCCAAAATCACATAAGGAATTAAGTAATGCATGTTCAAAATTAGAAAAACATTTCAGAGAACCACAAGATATTGAATTTACTATTGAGCAAGGAAAATTTTACTTATTGCAAACAAGAACTGCAAAAATGAGTGCATCTGCATTAGTAAAAACATCAGTAGATATGGTAAAAGAAAAATTAATTGATAAGAATAAAGCACTTACAAGAATTCCAGCACAACAATTAGAGGCATTACTACATAGAACAATGAATGAATCTAAAATTAAAGAGTATAAGCAATTGGCAAAGGGGATTGCAGCATCGCCAGGAGCTGCAAGTGGAATAATAGTATTTGATGTAAAAAATGCAATAGAGTTAGGCGACGCAGGAAAAAAAGTAATTCTAGTAAGAAAAGAAACAAAACCAGAAGACGTTCCTGCATTCTTTTCATCAGAAGGTATTTTGACTAGCTTAGGAGGAAAATCATCTCATGCAGCAATTGTCTCAAGAGGGATGGGAAAACCATGCATAGTAGGATGTTCAGAATTAAAAATTAATTATGATGACAACACATGTACTGCAAACGGAACAACGATCAAGGAAGGAGAAACAATTTCCATTGACGGAAGTTCAGGGATTATCTTTATCGGAGAGGTTCCAACAGTAGAACCAAAAGTAACAAAAGACTTTGAAGAGATTTTAGAGTGGGCACAAAAAACAAAAACATTGGGAATTAGAGCAAACGCAGATACACCAGAAGGTGCAAAACTTGCAAGAAAATTCGGAGGTCAAGGAATTGGATTATGTAGAACAGAAAGAATGTTCAACGGCAGTGATAGAATTAACTTATTTGTAGAGATGATCATGGCTGAAAATATTGAAGGACGAAGTAAAATATTAAAAAAATTAGGCCAGTTACAAAAAAGTGACTTTATTGAAATTCTAAAAGCAATGGAAGGATATGAGGTTACAATCAGGCTTTTAGATCCACCATTACATGAATTCTTGCCTAATCCAGAGGAATTAGTAGAAAAAATTCAAAAATTAAAAGCAACAGGAAACATAAATGAAATTAATAAAACAAAAATCGTGTTAAAAAGAGCAAGAGAACTTGCAGAAATCAATCCAATGATGGGTCATAGAGGGGTAAGAGTAGGAATTACATATCCAGAAATTTATGAGATGCAAATTAGAGCAGTATTTGAAGCACTAGTTGAATTAACAAAGAGAAAAGTTAAGGCACATCCACAAATTATGATACCACAAATTAGCAGTATCGCAGAATTAAATCACATAAAGAAAATTTATGATTCTATTAAAAAAGAAACTGAATTAAAATACAAAATGAAATTAAAAATAAACTTTGGAACTATGATTGAAGTAGTAAGAGCGGCACTAACTGCAAATGAACTTGCAAAAACTGCAGAGTTCTTTAGTTTTGGTACAAATGATTTAACTCAAGGAACATTTAGTTTTAGCAGAGAAGATGTTGAAGGAAAATTCTTACCTGAGTATATGGAAAAAGAGTTACTAGAAAAGAACCCATTCCAATCAATCGATGTAAATGGTGTAGGTAGTTTAATTAAAATTGGCATAGCAGCAGGTCGTGGAGTTAGAGCAAATATGGAAGTAGGAATATGCGGTGAACATGGAGGAGACCCAAGTTCAATTAAATTCTGTCACAGTCAAGGGCTAAGTTATGTGAGTGCATCCCCACATAGAATTCCTATCGCAATAGTAGCAGCAGCTCAAGCAGCAATTGAACAACCAAAAAAGAAGAAATCAAAGAAAAAATAATCTAATCTCATAAAATTAGAATATCATTCTAACAACTAATTCAAAGTAGTAAAAAAAGAAATCAAGCCTAAAAAGCTGATTGGGTATCGGGTTAGAAGGCCCTTGATTTCTATAACTTCTATGAATAAATTGTACATAACTCCCTGTATGTATAATAAATTACACTCATGCATGATTGCATGTTTTAAAACTAAATATCAGAATTATACACTAGACGTATGAACAACCTCAAAGCCACATCAATTGACCATGTGAACATGAAAGTCAAGAACTTGGCCCAAAGCGTAGAATTTTACAAAAATCTTTTTGGTTTTGAGATAAAACAAGAAGAAAACGAAAACAAACTAGATGCCCCATCAAAAATCATCGGAAATGATTCAATCAAGCTATGCATGTACGAAGTACCAGATATGTCACCAGAAGGAGGAATTGCTCACTTTGGTTTCAATATTTCAAATTTTGATGAAACGATTACAAAATGTGAAGAATTAGGAGTACAGGTACTTTATGGTGGAATAGTAGATTGGGGAAAATCAAAATCAGTATACATTGTAGATCCTAGTGGTTATGAAATAGAATTAGGAGAGATTTCTGGTGGCGGATTATAGAAAATCATTATGTTTTAAAACCAATCAGTTCTATTTCTAAATGAAATGTTACCCAGAATTGAGTCTATCAAGCAGATAAGGCAAAAGTTAGGGATTACTCAAAAGAAACTTGCCATGATGACAGGAGTTAGCACATCAATGATTAATCAAGTAGAGTCAGGAAGAAGTCAGCCAAGCTATGATACTGCAAAGAAAATTTTCGAGAATCTTACAAAATTGGAAGGAGAGTCATCATCACATACTGCAGGGGATTTTTGCAGTAGGGATATTGTTAAACTAAAACCAACAAACACACTTCATGATGCAATCAAAAAGATGCATCAATTATCAATTAGTCAAATTCCAGTTTTTAGTAATTCAGACGTTGTAGGAGTAGTATCTGAAGACGGAATTGTGAAACATTTAGCAGATAGGGGAGAAACAGAACTTAAAAAAGCTAAACTGTCAGACACCATGGATCCAATTCCCCCAATAGTAGACTTTGATACTCCAGCAAATGTCCTTGTTCCTTTAATTAGATATTCAAAATGCATTCTAGTCTCAAAGAAATCAAAGATTGTAGGAATTATCACTGCTTCTGATACTTTGAAAATGATGGAATAGTTATTTTGGATGAGAACAAAGTTCGGCTAAAACACCATGAAGCGATTTTGGGTGAATGAAAGTAACTTTAGTTCCAGCAGATCCAGGCCTTACTTTACCTAAGAATTGTATACCACATCCCTCCATTCTTTCTACTTCACCATCAATGTTATCAGTCTCCAATGCCATGTGATGAAGTCCTTGTCCTTTTTTATCCAAGAATTTTTTAATTGGGCTTTCATCATTAGTTGGTTGCATTAATTCAACACGAGCATTTTCTAGATGAATTATTGCTACTTTGACACCTTCTGTTTCAACTGTTTCAAATTCGACATTATCAACACCTAATGCTTGTTGGTATACTTTGGCTGATTCTTCCACATCATTTACTGCAATTGCAATGTGATCAATTTTCATCTAAATCACAATAGATACACGCCTATTTTAAACTGATTAATTTTTTAAAAAAAATATTATTGATTTTTCTTTATGTGACGATACGTATCAATAAATCCATGTGTAATATCAATACCACCTGGGGTTAATGCTTTATGAGCTTCTGGTAATCGGTACCAAGGGATTGTTGGATACATGTGATGAATGTAGTGATATCCACCATTATGATGAAACAGATTTTTTAAAAATCCAAGATCAGACCTGGAACCAGATTTAGTATTATAATGCTCAGCAATTTCTGCCCAATAAAAGAAAATTGTAAAAGTTGTTACAAATGGAACAAACCAATACAATGCCAAAATATGTAACACATCAAAATACCAAAAAATAGAAATAGTTGGTGCCCAAAAGATTGCAAACTTGATAGAACTTTTTAACGGATTCAATTTAATTGAAAATCTAAAATAAAAAACACCTGCATATCCAGTAAATGGTTTAATGAACCATATCCAAAAAATATTACGGTTAGGTTCATTGAGACCTTGATATTCATAGTCTCGAGCAATATGATCATCTGCGGTATTCATTTTATAATGATGATCTGTGTGTTCTTTGCGATATTGGAACATATCTACAAAAAATGGCACTGCATAAACCCATTCTAGATAATCATTGAGTTTTTTTGTTTTAAACAAATTGAAATGAGATGCTTCATGAAATAATGCTTCACCAATTGCATATTGATATGCACCAATTATCCATACTGAAATTAAATAAACAATCCAGTCATTCATCCAAAGGCTAAAGGCTGCAGTTCCAAAGATTACTCCCCAATCAAAAATCAACGCTGTAAATCCTCGGAGATTACTTCGTTGAACAAAATCTTGAGGCTTTGGTTGTACTTCCATTCCGAATTTGATTTATTTCAAGAAAGATTTAAGATTTTTCATTATTATCAACGAAAAAAGTTTGAACCTCGATCATATCTTTGAATATAATGTGAAGTAGCTAATTTGCTAAAATGTTAACATCCAAGCTAACCAAACTATAACTCAATTTCAGTGCTTATTCTATTCATGACATTAGAATCAAGTTTAGATAAGTTACTAAATAGCGATAGAGTTTTTGGGCAAACTTCAGAGTTAGTTCAACAGAATCATCCAGGTACTAAAACAACTGCTGAACAGGATCAATCTCAACCAATGAATGTTTCAGATTACTTGGTCGCATTTACAACTCAATCACATAGTTTTTGTGTAGGATGTGTAGATATGGTAGATTCAACAAAAATAACAGCAAGTATGTCCAAAGATAAAATTACAAAGTATTATGAAACTTTTCTAAATTCCATGGCAAGAATTGTTGAAATGCATGATGGAAAAGTAATTAAAAACATCGGGGATTGTCTGCTTTACTATTTTCAATCATCTAAAGATGCCCGTGATTTAGACGGGGTAGCAAAATCTCTTGATTGCGGGATTACAATGATCAAAGCACAACAAATGATTTCACAAAAATTAGTTTCAAGTGGATTACCAAGTTTGAAGTACAGAGTAAGTGTAGACTATGGTAGTGTAATGATCATGAATGCAAACAATTCAAAGGGGATAGACATGATTGGTTCTCCAGTGAATATGTGTTCAAAAATTAATCATTCTGCTAAGAGTAATGAGTTTGTAATTGGTGGGGATTTTTATGAAATAGTAAAAAGACTACACAAATACAATTTCAAACAAGTTCATGAATATGATGTAGGATTCAAGTCAGGATACCCAGTATACAAGGTTGAATCAAAACAATACTCACATGAAGCATAGAAAAACAATCTTTTGAGTTTTACATATTAATAATTTTAAAAAAATATAATACAAGTAAATTATAAACTCTGGTATGGAAGACATTCCTTCTTTTTATGACAAAAAAGCTGCTGACTTGAAGAATGCAAAGAAATTTGAAGAGTCACTAAAGTTTACTGATAAAGCAAAAGCCATCAAAGAAGAAGAAAAGTCAGAAGATTTTTGGTATAAAAAAGCTGTACGGTATCAAGAAGTTGGAGAATATGAAGAGGCCATAAAATGCTTAGATAAAGATATTTCAGTACACGAACAAAGTTTTGAAACACATTTTTTAAAAGGTCAAATTCTTGTGCAATTAAAAAATTATGCAGAAGCAATAGAATGTTTCAATAAAGCATCAGAAGAAAGAAACCAAAAATATCTTCAAAACACCAAAAAAATAGACACTATGACAAAAGCACATAAATTCGAAAAAGCCCTAATTTACAAGGATTTAACATCAAACGTAATAGATTTAGATGAAAATTTTTGGCAGTATAAAGGAATGGCATTCTTAAAATTAAAAAAATATGAAAATGCAAAAGAATGTTTCATAAATGCATTAGAAAAGAAAAAAGATGATCCCAAGATACTTTATGATCAAGCAAAATGTGAATTATTTTTAGGAAACGATGAAAAAAGTTTGGAGTTCTTAAAAAAATCCTGCGATTTAGATGGGGTCAATAGAGAAAAATTAAGAGAAGATGATGATTTTTCTCAATTATCTAACAACAAAAAATTCAGAATTATTTTAGGGCTGTAATGATTATTTATTTTTAATATTCTAAACGAATTATATCATTAATGTTAATTTTATTATTTTTTTGCCACGTAGTAACATATGACATACCTTTTGACACTTTTGTTGATATATCAACAAGTGTTTTGTTATTCTCATTATCAATAAAGAAGAAAGAGGGGCTCTTATTTGGAAAATCATATGGAGCAATGAAATTTAATTCAAATGTATCGGTATCTGTTAAAAATCTGTGTTGAAAGAATTTCGTTTGCTCACTTTTTTCATATATGATTTTAACTAGTTGCCCGTTGGCATTTTGAAATATAGGTCGATTTAATTTTATAGTTAAGTTTTTAGAAAAATCTGAAGGAGAAGAGATTTTTATTATTTCTAATTCTTCCCCAGACTCATCTTGTGCCCTTATTTTTAGGTCTTCAACATTAATTTTGGTATGAGTCATTATTTCAATCTGAATTTTATATAGGGGCTCCACAGAATGGTTTACAAGATCATAAATTCGTTCATAGACAGTTAAACCAGTATTTTTAAAATCTTTGAGTTTAATATTAAAAATCATTTTTTGACACATAGAATCTTGTTTTAAAACTGGCTTATCGTTATTTGTTTCAGAACTTTTAGGAGAATTTTTGTTGCCAAAATTTTCACCATATAAAGAATAGAGAAGAAGATCACCACCATGTTTTATTGTAAAGTTATGAATTGGATGAATGACACTTTTGTATTTATCAGATAGTTCTAAAATATCATTTACCATATTGGATGAAAGTAGAATGTGATCTTTATCACCCAAGTCCATAACACGTCTTGCAAGAATAGCTCCTGGACCCCACAAATTTATATTTTCAAAAAGATCTTTGACGATGAAAATGTGACCTATATTACATCCTATTCTTGTACCAATCTTTTCTGTATCAGGTACTTGTTGATTATAACTTTTGAGCTTTTCATGTAATTCTATTGCAAGAGAAAGGGGTTCTTCTAATCCTTCTTTGAATCCAATTAGCATACCATCACCTGTTGGCAAAATAAAAAGATCATCTTTTGGAATAGCAGTAAAAGTCTTACAACTATAAATCATAGAATTCAATTCTTTGATTTTAGTTCTCTGAGTTTCTGTTGAAAGAATTGGGTTTGATAACCCAACTATATCGATAAAGAAGAATGCGGCATGGATGAGATCGTCAGGGATAGAGTCATTCAAATGAATTCATTATTTTACAATTATTGACAATTTTTAATGTTAGCTTTTGTTCTAATAGGTTATCAAATGAGCTAACTGAAATTAATGAACTTTAGGCACATTATTACAACATGCGTGCATTATGCTATATTATTTGCCTAGTATGTAACAATCCTGCAGTAATTGTAGAAGAATCACGATATTCTGGAACACGTGGGATGTGCTTAGAATGTAAAGGAAATTGGCCAGAATCATAATGTCCAACAGCAACGTTTTAGACTCTATTTTTGATACAGTTACTATGGGTTGGGAATCAGAGAATGTATCAAATGACTTTTTAGAATTGGCTAGTGAGCAAAGATTAAACATTATAAAAAATTTAGCAAAAAATAAACTCAACATTTCAAAATTAGCAAATATACTTGATGCAACAAAACCTGAAATTCACAGAAATGTTACTAGGTTATCAAAATCAGGGTTGATTAAAAAAAATACTGATGGAGATTATGAATTAACAGTATATGGGAATGCAGTATTAGTACAAATTCCTTCACTATCATTTTTTGCTGAGAACAATAAATTCTTTTCTAATCATACTTTGGGAAATCTTGAAGAAAAATTTATTCAGAGAATAGGAGCACTGCAAAATAAAAAACAGATGAAGGGATATGTCAAGACATTAGAAAAGTGGAGACAGATACATGAGAATGCTGAAAAATATATTCACAATATTTTATCTGAAGTTCCTTATTCAGGAGATATCATTGAGGTTATTTCTAAACAATTGGAAAATGATTTACAAATCAAATCTGTTTTTTCAGACAATGCAATAATTCCAGAAGAAAGAAAAAAGATTTTTGATGAGAAAGATTTTCAAAAATACGTAAAAAATGGAACCCTAGAAAGAAGAATCAAAAAAGAAGTCACAGTAACAGTGTTAGTTACAGACAAAGAATCTGCAGTATTTTTCCCAAATGAAGAAGGAACTGCAGACCTTAGTGTAATGTTTTATAGTTCTGATCCAAAATTTCGTGAATGGTGTTATGACTATTTTGAATGGTGTTGGGATAATGGAACAAGTTTCCAGGAATCCAAAATTCACGAATAGTATTTCATACGATTGTATGAAATGTGTAAAGTATGATAAGGTTTTATCATATTATGTTGGGTGATTTTTGTGGGAAGAGGCAATAGTAATATTTTAACAGATAACTATCTTGAAAATTGGGAATTTACAAAAATAGAGATCATCTTATTAGCAGGAGTACTTACAATTTTTTTACCATTCATATTTTTTCCAGTAGTTGACAACTATGATATTGAAATTGAAAGTATAATTATAGAAAAAGCAAATAAGGCAGAAGTAAATTTGGGCCAATTAAACTGGGGCCAGGAAAGAAAGACAGAAATCATTTCCAAATTTAGTCTAAATGAACAACAATTTGATGAAGTTCATGAACAAATTACCAAAAAATTTAATGATGATTTAGATATTGAGCTTGAAAATATTGAAACAATAAAACAAGAAGGAATAATTCCTGCACCAAAGGTAAATGTTGAAAACATTATTGATAATATTAAAGAAAGGGAACAAGAACTACTTGATAATGGAGTACCAGAAGATGAAGCCCATGCAGCATTAGAAGATGAGTTTGGTAAAGAAGTAATTGAAGCAAAAGAGAACGTTGATGGAATTAGAAAACAAATACTCAACATCCACGAATCTGTTTACAAACATCAAAAATCATATGAATACCAAAATAGAATATATCTTGCTTTTGGCATTGCAGTTTTTCTTCTATTACTTACTACATATTTATCCCGTAAAGGGTATACATCATACACTCCATGGTTAGAAAAATTAGCAAATGATAAACTTTCATTTGATTTAAAGTTGTTTCAGCACATAGATGATTCTGCTACAAAAAAATTAGAGCAATTTTATGTAAAGACATTTGAATTTACAAACAAATGGGACAATACAACACCTAGACATAAAAATAGTGTAGCAAAATCTGAATTATTTGGGTGGAATCCAATTGATGAAAATAAAAAATGGTATGCAGTATTTTCAGAAAAATTAGATTATAGATTTTATGAAATTGCCTTTAAGATGCTATGGCCAGAATGGTTTGCAGATAATTATTTAGAGGATAAAGATGATCAAGGGGATTATAAAATAAAAACTGAAACTCGCCAAATTGTGATATATGGAAACCCTGAGATAGTTCCTGACTTAAGTAATGATGATATAAAAAAAGAATTAGAGAAAACAAAAACTCAGACAAATGCTGATCTCGAATTATTTGAAAGTGAGAAAGTTGAATTAGAATCAAAGATAAAGAATGAAAAAAACATAGTAGACTGGTCAAAAATAGTTACAGAAATTAATAATGCTGAAAGATCACTAGTATTTCTAAAAGAACAATCAGATGGAATGAATGACAATTTACGGATATCTAGAGAGGAAGAAGTAAAGAGTATGGAGAAAATGAAGGCACTGAAAGAGCGTTTAGAGGAAGAAAAATCTCAAGAAATAAAGAATTTAGAAAAGGAGTTAGAGGAGAAAAAAGCAGAACTAAAAGAAAATGAAGAAAAGATAGGAACGTTAGGATTAGAACTTGAAAGGATGCAAGAGGAGTTTGAAAAAGCAAAACCTGAAGATCGGAATAGCATGGAAGAGAAATTAGATGAAAAGACAAGGGATGTAGAGGATAAATTAACAATCTGCGATACAGAAAAAAAAGAAATTATTGAAAAAATAAATGAGTATGAAAAGAAATTAGAGAAAACAAAATCTAAAGACATAAAGAAATGGGAAAAAGAACTAGTTGAACTAGAAGAATTGCATGAGGGGGAAAGGAAAAGACAAGCGAAACAATTTGATCTATTGATGCAGTCAGGAATAGAAGAGAGTTTAGAGGAAGCAAGGAAAAATCTAAGGGATAAAAAAAATAAATCAAAAGATGTAAAATTTAAGGAAATAAGGAATTATGAGAAAAAAATTAAAGAAGTGACTAGTAGAGTCATAAAATTAAAAGCCAGATTAGCATTAGATGAAATAAAGGAATTAGGAGACGATGGAACATGTTTAGATGTAATTTTAAATCAAATGGATATTTTTGAGGAAGATGAAAATGGAGAAATCAAAAATAAAGATAAAATAGAAAAATTACTGATTAGAAAAATTCAGAATGATATCCTCTATTATGCAGTAATGATAAATTTTCGAAGAGGTTTACAAAAAGCAACAAGAGCATGGTTGAAAGCAGATGACTCACTAAAAACAACTGAAGCAATTAGAATTGAAGAGAATGCTGACAAAAAGGATGTGGGAGGCTCGGATCTAGCAGATGCAGTTCAAAGTTTAATTTCAAAAATGGAAAATGAGCTGGTACAAAAGCGTAAGAGTTGGGATAGTAATGATCTATCTAACTTTACAAAATCAGATGGTGAAGAAAATAATCAATCTAATGGTAACACGGATTCGGATGACGATAATATTAATAAAAAAATCAATAGAATTCATCAAAAGCTTGTCAATCGTAATAACTGGGAAACGGCAGAGTGGAGAGCTATGGGTTCAATTTATTATAAATGGAGAGAAGACGGTAGAGAAAAAGTCGAAATAGACCAAATAGAAATAGCTAAAAGAACTACTTCTGAAAGAATAGGAGATTGGATTGATAAACAAAAAGGAATTGAAAAGAAATCAGAAGTTGACCCTACTGAGAAAAGATGGAAGGAACATAGAACTATTCGTGCAGTAAATAGTTTATCTGACTCATTTGGGTTTCAAAAGAAAAATACAGGTAAAGCAATTCTTTTCTTTGGAGTAGTTTTTGCGCTTATAATTTCCACCGCACTACTAAATTCACTGGACATAGTAATTGAAGCAATGCAGTTACCTGATCCCTGTGATTTCGATAATTGTTGGCATACAGATTGGGAATTCTTGTGGTCAAATTATGAAAATTACCAATATGTCATTCTTCTCTTTTTATGCTTCTTCCCACTTGGAATATTATTCTATCATCAAGGATCTATTTTCCTTTCTGAAAGAGCAGCAGCAGAATTGACTTTAGGAAATAAACCATTAATTTTTGTAAATTTTCTGTTTCTCTTATTACAAGCTATTGTAGTATACTTTTTAGCATCAAGTATTGGAGATGTGAATGCATTTCTTAGTCTTCTAATGTTGTTGGTTACTATTGATTTAGTGTGGGTAGTGGTTTTTACTTGGAATGATATGAGAGATTCAGTAAGAGATTCACCTGTATATTTAGAATGGATAGTTTTAGATATCATCATAGGAATGTTTGCTTATTCTTTTTCATTAAACTATGCATTAGTGCCAGAAATATTTGGAGATGGATGGGAAGGAAATATGCTTATCTTTGTGATGCTTTTGGCAGTATTACTTACAAGAGCTGGTGTTGACTACTCATATGCATGGAAGAATTTTTGGTCTCTATTTGCTGATGCTGAATAAACGGGCCCAGAAAATCACACCATAAATGGGAAGCCAATTGTTTTATTAGTCCCAAATTTGGGAATATGGTGGGCATGGGCGATAAAACTTCAGGCGGGGATACTGTTGAAACAAAATCTCAGGGCATAAACTTCAAAATTCTCATCTTAATTGGCGCTTTATCTGTAGGGGTTTTTTTCTATTCACAATATCTTCAGAATACAGATATCTTTGATCCATTAGACGGGGCATTCATGGGTTTGATTCTAGCTTGTGGTATAGCATCAATTTTAGTTGCTAGAAAATATCGTGGTTCTGCCATGTTTACAAAAGCATATCTGTATTTAGGAATAGGATTTTTTTTATGGTTTATTGGAGATGTAATTTATTATTATTATGGGCTAGTCTTGGATATTTACCCATATCCATCACCAGGTGATTTCTTTTTTGCTGTAAACTATATTTTTGCAATAGCCCATCTTTACCTTAACACAAGATACTTTAGAAAAGAATGGAATATTGGATTAAAAGCAATTATTGTTGGAATACCAATCATTGCAGTTATTTCATTTTCTTTGTTTGCATACTATACATGGGGAGAATATGTTGATGGAGATGAATATACCCAAGACGATCTTGTATTTGATTTAGCATATGGTAACATCTTTGTTGTAGGGGTATCGTTACTTTTTGCTTTTGCAGTTGTTGGAATGCTTGTTTTTCGTGAATCTGCACTCAAAGAAGTATGGTTATTGTTGGCATCAGGAATATTATTATGGGCAGTAGCAGATACAATCTTTACTTATTTAGAAACTACAGAAGAGTTCACACATGACCACCCAGTTAACACACTTTGGTTTGCATCATTTATGTTAATTATTTATGCATTGTACAAACATCACAAAGCTTTATGATTTATTCCACATATGATAGTCTACAAAATGTTTCTCTAAGTTTTTTACAGAAAATTTTTCAGAACAACTAGCACATTTGTAGATTTTACTCATTACATTTCTTATGTTCTCATAGTACTAAAATCATATTCCAAATCCTCACATTTGGGAAATTTATTCTGGAAATATTAGATCAAAAGACTTCTTTTGGGCGATATTCGCCAAATACTTCTCTGAATGTATTGCTAATTTCACCAGTAGTAGCAAATGCTTTAGCAGCTGTAACTATGTAGGGCATTAGATTTTCTTCAGTTTCTGCTGCACTCTGCATTGCAGAGAGAGATTTTTCCCATTTCTTTTTGTCTCTAGATGCACGTAATGCTTTGAGTGCCTTTTTCTGTTGAATCTCAACTTTGCCACCAATTCGAAGCAAGTCTGGTTGTTCTTCCTCTTCAGTATACTTGTTTACTCCAACAAGGATTCGCTCACCATTATCTGCCTCTTTCTTTAGACGGTAAGCATTCTGTCTGATTTCAGATTGAAAGAATCCCTTCTCAATTGCTTTAACAGAACCACCCATTTTTTGAATTTTTTTGAGATATTTCCACACACCATCTTCAATTTGATCAGATAGTTCTTCGAGATAGTATGAACCAGCAAGTGGATCTGCAGTTTTTGTAATACCACTTTCATGTGCTACAATTTGCTGAGTCCTTAATGCAATTTTGGCTGATTCCTGTGTAGGGAGGGCTAATGCCTCATCTCTAGAGTTTGTGTGAAGAGATTGAGTGCCACCGGCAACTGCAGCCATTGTCTGAATTGCAACACGAACAATGTTGTTATTTGGTTGTTGTGCAGTTAGGGATTCACCACTAGTTTGAGTATGGAATTTTAGTTGTAAAGAGCGAGGATTTTTTGCATGAAACATTTCTTTGAGGATTTTAGCGTAGACTTTACGTGCAACTCTAAACTTTGCAACTTCTTCAAAGAACTCTATAGTACAACAAAAGAAAAATGACAAACGTGGTGCAAAGTCATCAATTTTTAATCCTTTATCCAAACAAGTTTGAATGTATGCAATTGCATTTGCCAGAGTGAATGCAACTTCTTGTGTTGCAGTACACCCAGCTTCTCTCATGTGATATCCAGAGATTGAAACAGGATACCAAGAGGGTACTTTTTCTGCACAGTACTCTATCATATCTCCAATTAATCGCATGGATGGTTGAGGAGGATAGATGTAGGTGTTTCTTGCAATGTATTCTTTGAGAATATCATTTTGAGTAGTACCACGAAGTTCAGTACTTTTGAATCCCTGTGATTCACCAACTGCAATGTAGTATGCAAGTAATGTAGATGCACTAGAGTTAATCGTCATAGAAGAACTAACCTTTCCAAGTGGAATGCCATCAAATGCAGTCATCATATCTTTAATTGATGTAATAGATACACCAACTTTTCCTACTTCTCCTTCTGCTTGGGGGGAATCTGAATCATAACCAATTTGAGTTGGTAAATCAAATGCCATACTAAGACCAGTCTGACCTTTTTCAAGCATGAATTTGAATCGCTCATTGGTAAGTTTGGCATCACCAAATCCAGAATACTGACGCATAGTCCAGAATCTTTCACGAAACATTCCAGGATGAATTCCTCTTGTGAAAGGATACGTTCCTGCATCTTCTGTGGGTCTTTTTTTAGAAGATTTTTGATAAATTCTTTTTACTGGAAAAGTAGAGTCTGTGAAAATTTTCTTTTCAGGTGCTTTTGATTTTTTTGTTGCCATAATATCACTTTAACAAAGATTTTGTAATTTTATCTCCAGCTTCAAAGGGGTCAATACTTTTTGTTTGTAATTTTTTAAGATAATTTGAAAACACTTTATCAGAATCCAACATAACATCAACCTTTTCTTTGAAGTTGTTTAAAACAATATCTTTTAGTTCTGCTTCAAGTCGCTTGAGGTCTCTATCTTTCTTGGATTTCTTTTTAGATTTCATCATATCATGAAGAGTTTTTGCAAAAACAGTAATACCAGTATTTTTTTTCACAGATGTTTTTAAGATAATTGGATTTTTTTCTGTATCTCCAATAAAGTCTAGTACTGCATCAAATAGTTGGTTTGTTCCAGCAAGGTCACTTTTGTTTACAAGATAGATATCACCAATTTCAGTTAAACCAGCTTTGATTGTTTGAATGCTATCACCAGTGTTAGGATTAAAGACTACAACTGTAATATCGGCAATGTTTGAAATTTCAATTTCAGTTTGTCCAGCTCCAACACTTTCAATAATTATTGGATTGAATCCAGAGTATTCTAAAATACGAATACTGTTTCGTAATGAATTAGATATTGCACCAGTTGCACCACGAGAGGCAATACTTCGAATATATGTTCCAGAGTCAGTAGATTCACTCATTCTAACTCTATCACCTAATATTGCACCACCAGTAACATGACTAGTTGGGTCAACTGCCAAGACAGCAGGTTTTGTGCCTAATTTTTTCATAGCAATAGTAGTTTTGTTAATCAAGGAACTTTTTCCAGCACCAGCAGGTCCAGTGATACCAATAATAATAGAATTGCCAGTATCTTTGAAAATTTTCTTTAAGAGTTTTTTTGCTTCTTTTGGATCATTTTCAACTATACTGATTGCTTTTGCAATTGCCCCACGCTTTCCTTTCTTTAGATCAACTAACAAAGTCAATACAGTAAGATTTCATAGGTGCAATAAAATCTTGTATCCGATCTAAGGTCTAGAGTAAATTACAGGTGGGACAGGTTCATCGAGTGGATGAATCTCAGTTTTTAGTTGAATGTGACCTAACTCTTCATGTTCAACTTCAAAAACTATTGGATGAATTGGCCAACCATACTTTGGTTCGTTTGGAAATGGAACAATTTCAATAAACTCTGAATCAGAAAATGTTTTTTGAAATGATTCTTCCATTCCAAGGATTTCCATAATAACAGAATTTGTTTTATCAGATTTGTCAAAATAAGAAATTTCAACGTGTCCAGAATCATAGTATATTGCCTCAACTTGAAATGTTTGACGAAGAATGTCTTTGTCATCAGTTGCACCACCTGTTAGAAAGATTATCGCTAAAACAGTAAAGACTCCAAGAAAGATAGGAGGGCCAAGTTTTCTAGTCATTTTTGAACTCTTTTCTCATGCTTCGAAGGAATTTTGAGTTAATTCGTATTCTTTCAAGGGTTTGAGTTTGAGTACGTTCTGTACCAGGAGTGGGATTCTTTTTGAAGAATGTTTTGATTTCCTTTTCCATAGAATCATCAGCTACAGCAGAGATACTAGCTACAATTCGATTAAACAGAGGATTTCCATGTCCTACTTTTTTGTTTAGGTTTTTCCAGTTTTTCTTCAACCATGGCCATAATACTTTGTCACCATAAGGATTTGAAGCAACTTTCATGATTGGTAATTGCATATTTTGAGAACGAACTTCAGAAGTTTGAGAAAAGTTGAGAGACTTTATGAGAAGTTTTTTGTCTTTAAACCCACACATTGCACCTAAGAAGCGAAGTTTCTCCTCCATAGTTTTTGCATTCTTGTACAGTTTTGTTAGTTGAGTGTGAGTTTTTGCATTTCCGTTCCATGCAGCAATTGAACATATTGGTTCTACTAAATCAGGGGACAAAGAGCCAGGAGATTTCAGGAATTTTTTGTATCTTTGAAGTGCTTCTTCTGTAACTTCTTCATCATTCATTTTGCCCAATGCAGAAATTACAAATGTACGCAGTAATGCATCAGTATGCTTGTCTGATTTTTGTGGCGCCCATCCCAAATTAAATAAAATTTTTCTAAAATAATTTGCAGCATATTCATAAATTTCTTCTGCAAATGTTTCATCAAATACACGAAAATATAATGATGCTAAATTGTGTGCAACATTAACTGATGCAAGATAACTATCTTCATTAAAGTATGCATCAGAAAAGTCAAGATAGTTTCTTACTTGTTCATCACCAGAAACACAAAGAGAAAACAAATCATTTTGAATTGCCCATCTATCAATTGCAGGAATGCGTTTTTGATCAACTAACATCTTCAAATCAAGTAAAATTCCCTCATCATACTTTACACGATAAAATCCTGTTCTACCATAGTTTGCAACAAAACCTATCGTATTCTTTGATATCTTTACAGACATTGATTTTTTAGAAAATAGTTTTTTAGTAATTTCATCTTCTAGGCCAAGAGATAGAGGGATGGTCCATAGACCTTTGCTAAATTTTTTATCAGATTCAAGCAAGTATCTCTTTTGTTTGAGTTTTAGTGTATTGCCATCTTGATTAATCTCAACTAGTGGAAATCCAGGCTGCTTAAGCCACGTATTAATCATTGAGGTAACAGGCATTTTTGATGCCTTACCAATTGCATTCCACAAATCTGTACCTTCAGCATTTTTGTATTTGAAATCAGAGAGATATTTTTTGAGGCCCTTTTGAAAATTTGGCTCGCCTACATAATGCTCAAGCATTCGTAGCACACATCCACCCTTATCATAAGAAATTGCATCAAAAATTTCTCTAATTTCAGCTGGAGAATTTACTTTAACATCAATTGGATGTGTAGTTTTTAGAGAATCAAGTCCCATTGCAACATTCATTGCATCTTCTACAAACTGATTCCACAAATCCCATTCAGGATAAAATTTGTCAACAAACTTTGTTGCCATAAAGGTTGCAAAGCTTTCATTTAACCACAAATCATTCCACCACTTCATGGTAACTAAATTACCAAACCATTGGTGTGCAATCTCATGTGAGATTACTTCTGCAATGAATTGTTTAGTTCTAGTAGAAGATGTTTTAGGATCATAAAGTAAAATTGTCTCTCTAAATGTTATAGCCCCCCAATTTTCCATCGCACCAGCTGCAAAGTCTGGAACTGCAATTAGATCAAGTTTTGGTAAAGGATATTTTATTCCAAAATATTTTTCATAAGATGTAAGGAGTTTTTTCCCCAGTTCTAATGAGAATTTTCCTTTTGATTTATTTCCCTTTGTAGTTACAACTCTAATCTGTGTTTTACCAGTCTTTCCAGTTAGATATTCAAATTCTCCAACACCAAGATAAATCAAATATGTTGAAACAATTGGAGTCTTGTCAAATTTGTAAACAGTTTTGTTTCCAACTTTTTTCTTTGATTTTACTGGCATGTTTGAGATTGCAGTAAATTTGTTGTCGGCAATAATTGAAATTTCAAATGTTGCTTTGGCTTCAGGTTCATCCCAACAAGGAAATGCACGTCTAGCATCTGCTGCCTCAAACTGTGTTGTGGCAAGATATTTTGTTTTACCACCCTGTTTGTACTGACTGCGATAAAATCCAAGTAGTCTATCATTTAAAATTCCTTGAAATTCCAAGTTGATTGTAGCTTTACCTTTGATTTTCCCCCCCAAGATTATTTGTAATTCTTCTTTTTTCTCATTTATTTTAGGAGTAGATTTGATAATTTTTTCTGCAGACTTTACTTGACAGGATTTTATCTTTAGTTCTGCACAATGCATAGTTATTGTAGTTGTAGATTTTTTACAATCAATTGTAATTGATTCAGTCCCAACAAATGTAAATTTTTTAAGATCTGGCTCAAAGGCTAATTCATAATTAATTGGAATAACATCCACGTCAGAGGTACTTTAGTTACGCTTTAAGTAGATTTTCCATTTAAAAAAATCAGAAAATCAGATAAGCCTTTAAAATATACAAAACAAAGATAATCATCATGAAGCAAAAAGCTGCATCACGAAGTATCAAAATCCTAGTTGCCAAATTAGGGCTTGATGGCCATGATAGAGGAGCCCTTGTACTTTGTAGAGCATTCAGGGATGCAGGAATGGAGGTAATTTATTCAGGACTTTTTGCAACTCCAGAAAGAATAGCACAAATTGCAGAAGATGAAGATGTAGATGCAGTTGCAATGAGTTTACTTAATGGTGCACATGGAACACTTTTCCCCAGAGTAGTCAAAGCTCTAAAAAAGAAAAAAATCAATGATGTCCTTATTGTTGGTGGAGGAGTAATTCCAGACATTGATCATAAAGACTTGATTAAATCAGGAGTGAAACATGTGTTTGGTCCAGGTACACCACTGCCAACAATCATAGATAATATCACCACTGGTGTTTCTAAATTAAGAAAAATATAAGAAAAAAGATTATTCTGTGGAATCAGGCCACATCATTTTACGCATTTCTTTACCAACTTTTTCAATTTGGTGTGCGTCATATTCTTTCATGTATTTATCAAATGAATCTTTACCGCTTTTCTGATATTCAGAAATCCACTCTTTGTTGAATGTACCATCTTGAATCATGGTAAGAACTTTTTTCATTTTCTCTTTGTTTGCAGAATCCATTACCATTGGTCCACGTGTTAGACCACCATATCTGGCAGTTTCACTAACTCGTCTCCACATTCCATTAATTCCGTATCTCTGAATCATATCTACAATGAGTTTGAGTTCATGTAAAACTTCAAAGTAAGCAATTTCTGGTTGGTATCCTGCCTCAACTAGAGTTTCAAATGCATTTGTCACCATAGAAGCTGCACCACCACAAAGATCAGCTTGTTCACCAAACCAATCAGTTTCTACTTCTTCTTTGAAAGTAGTTTGAATTAATCCAGCTCTTGCGCTTCCAATTGCTTTTGCAAGTCCTAATGTTCTATCCCAAGCTTTACCTGTAAAGTCTTGTTCAACTGCAACAATAGATGGAGTTCCAAAATTAGCGAGATATGTTTCTCGAACTTTAGAGCCAGGTCCTTTTGGAGCAGCCATGATTAAATCTACATTGTTTGGTGCTTCAATCCATTTCCAATAGATTGCAGCTGCATGAGAAAATGACAATGCTTTTCCTTCAGAAAGATTTGGTCCAATTTCATCTTTGTACACTTGACCTTGAATCATATCAGGAATCAGTATGTGAATAATGTCTGCTTGTTTTGTTGCATCTGCAACTGACATTACTTTGTGACCATCAGCTTCTGCCTTTTTCCAGCTGTTACCACCTTCTTTAAGACCAATTATTACATTCAGACCAGAGTCTTTCATGTTGTTAGCTTGTGCATCACCTTGAATTCCATAACCAATTACAGCGACAGTTTGATCCTTTATTGGATCAAGGCTGATATCGTTATCTTTCCATGTTTTTGCCATATCAGAAAACGATCAAACTTTCCCTGTTTTATGCGTAATGGTTTTTTGAAGAAGCCATAACCTGTATTTGGGACAGAATTTTCCATATTTTTTATTCTACCATTCAAATCTAAATGCCTGGTGAGCCTTGAGATTTTTTGCCTCCCAAGTAATTATTGTTTTATCATCTTTAATTTTCATTACAGGTGCAGGCTTTGCCATCCATTTGTACCCAAGCTCAGTATCTACTCGAAGTACTCTATTTTTAACATCTAATCCTTTAGGGGCAGTAAACGTGTATTTGAATGACTTGCAATCAGTAGCTAATTTGTAAAAGAAGTTGTGTTCTGATTCTTCCCAATCATACTCTAGTGTTAATCCCTTTGCACTACGTTTTGGCGGAATTGGTTTTTTGAGTTTAACATCAAATTCTTTATGAATTGGTTTGTTTACACTAACTCCCAAAATATCAAGTTCAGTTCCATCTTTGTCAGATACTTTTACGTTCATGTCAGAAAAGCTTCTTGGCACATCACCATCAAGATAATAAAATAGTTGATCTCGTGGTTCTTTGGATATATTGAACACGTCCCATTTCCATGTATGGTGTGCCATCCATGTTTTGGTATTGAGAATTTCAAGTTCAATTTCGATATTTCTAAACTCAAAAGAATTTATTCCCATCATATCTTCATCTTTAATGCTTTCTTTGAGGATCTTCTTTTTTCGTGGCGCTTGTTTGTTTCCAAATCCATCACCATAAATGTTGAATATGTGTAACGCCCCACCATGTTTTATGGAATAATCACCTATGGGGTGCATTATTGCCTTGTATTCAGAAGACAGATTTTGTATGTCTTCAGCAATTCTAGATGATGCAAAGATTTGATTGTCTCCTGCCAAATCCATTACACGTCTCGTCATAACAATTCCAGGACCCCAGACACTATCTTTTCCTGTAATATCTTTTAAAATATACACGGGGCCAGTATCAATACCGATTCTAAGTAAAAGTTTGTCTTTACCTTTTTTTGGTTTGTTGTATGTTGCAAGTCCTCGGTGTAATTCTAGAGATAATCGTAATGGTTTTTCAGGAGAGTCATGAAAGCCTATTGCCATACCATCACCTGTTGGTAAGATGATAGTTCTCTTTGGATCGTGATTCTTGAATGTCTCAGTTCGAAGTATTAACTCATTTAAGACAATTACTTTACGTACCTGTTCTGTTGTAACCAAATTAGGTTTAGAGGCTGAAACAATATCTGTAAAAAACCAATGAAATGTTTTAGTTAGTGATGAAATATCTCCCAAATCATCAATGTCTTGACCTTTTAGGGAATGGAGTAATTTTTCAACAAAATCATCAGGACATGCAGATAAAATCTGAAAGCTGTTCATTGTAAGTTTGATTGGAATTTTGATCTTTTCTTTTTTCATCATTCTTGCAATCCAAGATTTATTTTTGTTTGATTCTTCCATCAATGCAAGGATTTCTGCAATCTGTGATAATGCCTTATGACTATGAGTAGAATTATTTGAACTCATTGGAATACGGTAGAATTGTTTCTATTCAAGCTTAACGGTTAGACTTGGAATATACAATTAATCATCGTCATCTTCATCATCATCCATATTCATATTAGGATTGATTGCTTTTTGTGCGTGTTTCCATGCTTTTTGATAGTGTTTTATTGCCTTATCGAACTTTTCATCATCTAGATCATCTTGTGCTTTGTTCATCTCATTTTGTGCCTTGTCTATTTGGTTTTGATTGGCATCAGGATTACTAATTGCATCATCAATTGCAGTTTGGGCTAGTGTTTGATCAACTAGAACTAAAGTATCAATTACAGTTTGAATTTCTGTAACTGGATTTTTAATTTTCATTAATTTTTTGACTGCCTTTTTCTCTTCTTTGAATACTTTCTTTCCTAGGTCTTGTGTTAGTGTATTAGCATCAGGATTCCAATAGTCTGTGTTTAGACTGTTTTGTATTCTCTGAGTTGCTTTTTCTATTTTTTTGATTGTTTTAGAATCAGATGTTTCAATTAATGCAGAGAGTTGTGTTATGGTATCTGCTTTTTGTGCATATAGAGTGTCGGGTGTTGCATGAATTGATTCACCTGCATCAGCTGAATCCTCTGTAGTTGCTGCAAGGTCACCTAGTTGGTCTAGTAATTCTTGTTGAATAGTAGGATCATCTATTGTATCAGTAATGGTTTGTTGGATTTCTGCTGCAAGTTGTGCTGCAGATTCTAAATCATTACTATCTGTACTTGTAGATAATGTTGATAACTCATCAAGTGAATCAGCTAAATCTTGTTTTGCTTGAACTGGATCAACACCTGGTGCAAATGCTTCATCATCAAGACCTTGGATTTGTTGATTTTGTTGTTCTACTGCATCTTCTCTAATTTCTATTACATTCTCAATTGCAATCTCAGGAGATACTGCTAATGACAAGACATGTAATCCGTCATTGAAGTTACTTGTAGTTTTGAAATCTACTTCGATTACAGACCAATCATCATATGATTGTAAATCTACATATTGACTTGGTCCTCCATCTGTACCATCACAATCAGCAATTCCAAAGTTATTGATATCAGCAGTTAATCCAGATTCTATTACATCATTATCATTCCAATCAATTGCAGTACCATCAGCTAAATCACGGTGTACTCCATTTGGTGTGCCATATGCAATTCGTGGCCATTCAGAACTGTCTGAATCAAATCCTGTAGCCTCGTTTAATCCCATGTTTTCATTGAGTAATGGTGCAATTACTCTGGAATAATCAATTGGTCTTTCTGGTAAAAAGTCAGGTAATTGATATGCATAGTTCATCACACTAAGATAGTTTGGTTTGCAGTTGTTCTCATCTAATTCTACATTAGGTCCACCGTGATTGAGATTCAATGTGTGACCTAACTCATGCATGAAAGTTCCTGCTTGTTGGTTTACACTACCAACTCCATTTGTAAAACTACCTAATGATACAATGACATCATTTCCATGTTGTTCTGCAATACCTGAAACTCCAGGATCTACAGTCTGACTATCTACATCATGTACAAATAATGTATATCTCATGAACTGTCGTTTAACTTCTCTAATGTCTGCAAAGTTATCCACATCGGCTCTTTCGTCATCTGTACCAAACCAATCAAGTTTTAATATATCAAAGTCAGATAATAGGGAATTTTCACCCATGGTATCAAAGAATATCACATCAGTGTGAAGAATTTCATCATCAACTATAACATGTAGATTAATTGGTGTTGGCGCAGTTGCAAATGCATCAACTACATCAGCTATTGCTTGAGGATCTGGTTGATGTCCTTCCATGAAATCTAATTCAACGTAAATGTCTTTGATTGCATTAGATGGACATAGTGGTTGTTGACATGGAATAGTTATTGGATCATTTATTGTAAGACCTAATCCAAATGGAGGAGGTGCAGTTAAAATTGGATCATCAATTACAAGACCTGCTGAACCCTGTTCCCAATTATCACACAATCCATCACCATCAGTATCACCACCGGAGAATTGACAATTAAAAACATCAGAGACGTTAATTGGGTCTACACCAATTGGAGTATTATCAGCGGTAATTATTGAAGCAGTGTCAATAATGGTTTGATATTCAGCAGTGACAGTATCGCCAATTGCAACAGATAATGCATTAGTAGCAGAATTTGTAACACCAGATGTAAACTGGATTAAATTAAGTAAGGCAAATTCACCAGGAGTTGATGTTTCTAAAAGGGATGTAGCTACACCAATAGGATCTGAATCAGAAGTAATTTGTGCGCAAAGAACATCTTGTCCACCAGTAATATCAGCAGATAAATCTGTAACAGTAAAAGAACCTGCATGATCTAATTCAAAGTCAGTACTATCAAGAACAATAGATGCAGAGGAAAATGGATCAAAAGGACCAAATTTTTGAACTTTAGAACCACCGGTTACATGAATATTATCTTGATCATCTACATACAGTTTAAGCGCAAAAAATAACTGACATGGGTTACTTCCAAGTGAATCAAAAGAAGTAATAATATTTCCAGATGAATCATAAATACTAACATTAGCATCAATGTAATCAGTTCCATACATTCTATCTGCACTATCAAAACTCAAATCAAAAACACGTTCATTAATTGTTAGAATATGATTTGTATTTTCATCAAATTTTTGAATATTACTTGGAAAAGTATCAACCACATAAAAATTGTTGAGAGAATCAAATGCTACACCTCCAATTCCTCCAAATGCTATACCTCCAGTTCCTAAACCATCAAAGTCTTGAATAAATGCTGGAGGATTTACCTCATTAAAAGCACCAAAGATATGAAGTTCTGCAGTAGTAAAATCACCAACAAAAATTCTATCATTTTTATCAATGTCAATTGTACGTGGGAAACTTAGTTCTCCAGGTCCAGTACCAGGAGTACCAAAACTCATAACAAATGAACCACTAGAATCAAAAATAGAAATACGAGGAACAAAGGCTTCAGCTATGAAAATATTATCATTAGAATCAATTGCAATTCCTAACCCTCCAGATAATTGTCCGGGTGCAGTACCTGTTGAACCAAATTGAAGTAAAAAGTTTCCATTTGAATCAAATTTTTGGACTATATCATCGCATAGAAGGTATTGATTTCCAAGAGAATCATATGCCATATCACCAACACAGCGTAATTTGCCATTTCCAGGCTCAGGTAATGAAGAGACTTCAAGTAAATTTCCATTTAGATCAAATTTTTGAATTTTTTGTGTAGTAGAATCAACAGTAAAAATAATTGTGGGTATAGCAACATCATCAAATACTACTATTCGTAAATTAAAAAATTGGCCATCTGCTTTTCCTTCAGTACCAAATTTTGTCAAAAATAATGGAGGGTTTATGCCATCAAATGGTGCAAATACTTGTACACGTTCATTATCAAAATCAGCAACAGCAATTCGTCCAGTATCATCCACATCTACATCTAGAGGTTGCCAAAATTGACCATCACATGGATCCACTGCACCAGGTGCATTAGTATTACATCCAGAACCAGAATCAACTCTTCCAAATTCACCAAATTTTTGGAGGAATTGTGGGGGAAGTATTCCATCAAAAGTATCAAAGATTTGTACTCTATGATTACCTAAAAGATCTACAACATAAAGTCGATCTTGTGTATCAAATGAAATTCCTTGAGAAGTTCCTAATTGACCATCACCTGTTCCAAAACTTCCAAATTCTAAAACAAATGATGGTGTATTACTACCAGTAAATGGAGAGAAAATTTTTAGGCCAGGGTTTTGAGAAAATCCAGCACCTCCATCTGAAACAAAAATAAATCCATTACTATCAATTGTAATTCCATCAATGCTATTGAAACCACTTACACTACCAGCTATTGAAGAAAATTTTTTCAAAAATATACCATCAGATGAAAAAATTGTTATGTTACTTGTAAAATCACCAACGTATATTCGATCACTAGAATCAACTGCAATGTATGTGATGAATTGGAATTGACCTTGACCAGCACCAACTGAACCAATTCTAAAAATTTCTGTACCATCAGAACGTAATTTGACTATTTCAGAATCCTCTGCAAAAATAAAATTACCCTCACTATCAATTGCCCCACCAACTCTTGATTTTATTTGATCTTGGGCTGGAGGAACTTCCTGGATTAACGGTAAGGCTGAGGCTGTATCAAAATTTACCAAGAATATAAGTACAGAAAATACAAAAATTGTAAGTCCAATACTACCCAATGTCTTCAAGTTGATCTTTGATCATGTGCACTTAATTAAATATGATCATAAATTATGAAGATGTAAAATTTTAAAATTACAGTTTATTAAAATAAACATAATTCTAAAGAATATCAATATATTCATAAATTCATAAAAATCAATTTATGTGTCAAATGTATTTAAATAAATGAGAGAAATTGTTAAAATCATATAAAAATTTCAAATATTCTGGCATAAAAAATCACAAATATATTTTCACAATAATTTTACTTACGTGTGCATTTTTTGTTATGCCAATAAGTGCAAATGCAGTTGGAACAACTTTTTCATCAGAACAAAACATTAGTAATTCAAATGACGAGTCTACAATTCCACAAATAGCTGCACAAGGAGATAATGTATTTTTAGTATGGAGAGACATTGATGCCATAAACGGTGATCCAGAGACATTATTTGCAAAAAGTAGCGACAATGGAGCAAACTTTGCAAGCACAATCAATATTGCATCCACACTTACAGCTGCAACGTTACCAATTGAAACAACAACTCCACAAATTGCAACATCTGAAAACTTTGTTTATGTTGTATGGCAAGATGAAACTGCAGCAAATGATTCAGATATTTATTTAGCAGTAAGTTCAGATAGTGGAGATAGTTTTGGTGCTCCAAGTAATATTAGTGCAGGAGCTTCATTTAGTGGAATTGCACAAGATGCAAAAATTGCAGTAAATGGTACAAATGTATACATTGTATGGACAGATTTTAGTCAAGATAGTTCAGGAGATATTTATTTTCGTGCAAGTACAGATAGTGGTTCTAATTTTTCACCAACACTTGCAACAAATCCAACAAACTTGAGTGTCACAGCAGCAGTTCAATCTGATGATTCACAAATAATAGCCTATGGAGATAATGTATACGTATCATGGGAAGAAGGAGATGCAGGTTCAGAAAATGTTGCATTTAGAGGAAGTATAGATAATGGAGTAAATTTTGTTCCAGATTTAGGATCATCTCCAACAGATTTGAGTGCACAAAGAAGTGATGATGGAAGGGCACCGTCTATTTCAATATCAGGAAATGTTATTCATTCTACCTTTTTGGATGATAGTGGATTTGGAAGAATAGCACATAGAGCGATTACAGATAATGGTGATAGTACTTTTTCATTTGCTCCAGCATTAACAAGTGCTGCAACATTCTTAACTGATGGAACAGGAATTGTTCAAAATCCAGTCATTCATTCCAACGGAACTGAAGTATATGTAGCATGGGAGGAATTACAATTTGGAATAGGAAATCAAGAGATATTTTTTACTAACAGCACAGATGGTGGAATGAGTTTTAGTCTAACAACTAATCAAAGTGTAGACAGTGCAACTTCCATATCACCTAAAATCGCATCATCAGGAGATAATGTATACTTGTTATGGAGTGACACAGTTGCAGCAGGGGCAGATGTAAAGATTCGAGCAAGTTTTGCGACAGATTTTGCAGATTTTGGTAGTGTAACAGAAATTACCAATGATGTAGATACTGCTCAAACACCACAAATGGCAGCAATAGGATCTAATATCTATGTTGTATGGGATGACAA
This sequence comes from Candidatus Nitrosopumilus sp., assembly GCA_965238195.1. Taxonomy (GTDB): domain Archaea; phylum Thermoproteota; class Nitrososphaeria; order Nitrososphaerales; family Nitrosopumilaceae; genus Nitrosopumilus. Next base: position 327,893 of record OZ250174.1, read on the forward strand.
TGGAAATGATCCAGATAGTGGTACAGATTCAGAAGTGTTGTTTAGGGCAGGAACAATTTCTTCAGTAGACATATCTTTTGATCAAACAGAATACAAATTAAGTGAAACATCTACAATCACCATTACTGCACCAAATGAAAACACAAACAATGCTAGCGCAGATCAATTTGATGTTACAATTACTTCAGATTCATCAGTCAGTGGAATCACAGTAACTTTTGTTGAAACAGGAGCAGATACAGATAGTTTTACTGCAAATATTACTTTTAACACATCTGCATCATCAGGAAGTTCTCTTTTGGTTTCAACAGGAGATACATTAACTGCAGTATTTGGTGGACAGACAGGAACTTCAGCAATTTTTTCACGAGTTGTTGATTTTAATGGATTTACGACTTTTAATCTGAATTCATTTGCATCAATTAGAGTTGTTGACCAAAATTCCAACATAGATACAGGAATCGTAGAACAAATACAAGTAACTGTATCTTCTACTAATGCACCTCTAGGAATTTCAAATCCAATAACTCTAACATTAGAAGAAACAGGTGTAGATACAGGAATCTTTGGAACCAATATAGATAATGAATTTATTTTTATGAATGGATATGATGGAGTTAATCTTGATGTCCAACTTACATTAAGACAGATATTTGATGTTGCTTCTGGTTCAGTAGATCCTGGAATAATTGATACAGATACTGTAACAGTAAATACACCCTCAGCAGGAAATGTTGGAATTTTAGTTACTGAAACAGGTTTGGATACAAGAATATTAGAAGAAGTAATACAATTCATTACTTCAACTACTAGTGGCACATCAATACAGGCAACGGCAGGAGATTTTTTTACAATTACATCATCAGATGGACTAACAGCTAGAGGAATATTTCTACCAAATACAGATTCATCAAGAGGTGCATTACAAGTGAGTTTATCAGATGCTGTATCTTCAGATACATTAACTGCAGCATTTGGAGGAGAAACAGGTTCTGCCACCGTACAGTTTTCTGGAGGTGAAGGTGGTGGCGGTGGCGGTGGAGTAGTTAGACCAGGTTTGGTTCTAAATGCAGTATTAGGAGCAGTACTATTTAGTGGAGGTGGAGGAGCTGATCATAGTCCACCATTATCTGCATTAGATAGTATTACAAAAGCAAAATTCATTGACGTTCCAGATCACATAAGAGATATTGTAGAAAATCAAAAACCCAATGTTCCAATCGAACCACTAGAAGGTGAATCATTTGACTTACCCTTATCAATTAATGATAAAGGATACCCACTAGGTTCTGATGAAAATACTATAGTTACAAATCAAATAGATATTGGAGAACCAATAAAATTCCAGATGGTTTTTTATGAACAACGGGACTTGGAGCATGTCTCAATTTACATGAATCTAAGAGATGGAAAAGCGGATGATCAAAGTGACACATACATTTTATTTGAAAAACGTGAACCGATAAAAATAGTTGATAAAAATGGATTTTTTGAAGATGTTAATGTTGAAATAATTGAAGGAGAAGATAATAAAAAATTTGCAGTATTTGAGATTAAATTTGCAAAAGCAATGGAAACTTCAGATTTAATTTACAAATCATGGGATTTTGATAGAAGAGGCGTTACAGTTACAGTTTATGATGCACTCAAAGTAAGTGAGGTAGCACCAGAAAGTGAGGTAGTATCAGAAAGTGAGGTACCAAAAGATACCATTAATGAAATTGCAAATGACAAAGAACCAATTCCAGATTGGGTAAAAAGTAATGCAAAGTGGTGGGGAGAAGGACAGATGGATGATAAGACATTTGCAAATGGAATAGGGTTCTTGATTTCAGAGAAAATTATTGATGTTCCAGTTGAACCAAATGTTTCTAAAGCAAAAAAAGAAAATGATGAAATTTTAGAGGTGGAGGAAATTGTGGAGGCAAAAGTGCCAGATTGGGTAAAAGGTAATGCAAAGTGGTGGGGAGATGATCAAATTGATGAAGAAACATTCCTTTCATCAATAGAATATTTAGTCAAACACGGAATAATTATAATTTCTTAGATTCTGGATGATTTGTGCAAGAATATTGCAAGTGTTAACTATAAAATTTAGATTTTAGTTATTTCATTACAAGAACGGCACTTTACAGTAACTTTCTCACCAGGTAATCTAACAAATCTCTTTGAACCACATTTAGGACAAATAGGACAAGCACGTACTGGTTCCATCAGTATTTTACCAAATTACCGAATAATACAGATAATGAGGAAAGAAATCAAAGAACCAACTCAAAAAATATAATTTCTCATTATCTTTTTGATATCTTGATTCTATACACGAGTCATCCCAAGTATCAACACATGGTTCTGGATCAACTACAACACACGAGTCATCCCAAGTATCAACACATGGTTCTGGATCATATACCAATGTAGTTTTTACATCATCTTTTTCAGATTCAAAGAATGCATCATTTAACGGAACTTCATCAATGACGATAGTTTTTCTTGGAGAAATTTTTTCAGGTTCTGTTTCAGATTCGGGTTCTGTTTCAGATTCGGGTTCTGTTTCAGATTCGGGTTCTGTTTCAGATTCGGGTTCAGAAGGAATAATGAAAGAGTTTGTCTGGTTTGATAAATATCCAGTTTCATGTGAGATGATGATTGTCTTTTGACATTCTGATTCTGGTATCAATCCATGTAGTTTTTGTGGGATTATTAGTTTGTCAAAGTAACTCTTATCATTTTCAACTAACACCCGAAATTTGTCATAATCTTGACTAATTGGTACAGTCAATAGGGTTTTATCTTCATCAAGGTAGGGTTGAGTCATACTAAGACTGCCCCTTGTCATTCCACCAGCATGTAGAACAGAGAGATTTGCAGTACCACAAAAAGACTTGGCAGTTACATTGAGTTGTTGCACATCACACATGTCATATGATATCTCATAAACTTGGATTGATTGCCCTCTTCCAAATGCAGAAGAATCACATTGGCCAAATTCACTTCCAGATGAGGCCCCAGCACTACCTGACTTTCCACCAACTCCAAATGCAGACGTAAAGCTTGCACTAGCTGTAAAAATTGTAGAACCTGTAATGGTAGTTGTGTCAATTGTAGTAGGAATTGCTTCATTTGATTCTAAAAATCCATTTCCATTCAAATCATGATAAATTGATGGGAAGTTAAGACCAGCTGCAGTTAATAATGAATTTGGAACTGTGAATTCTATCGTACAGATACCAGCACACGGACCTGTAATGTCAGCTGAAGTGGCAAGATTAATTTTAGATTCCAAGGCATCTTCAGGTAAAGTTGCAACAGTAATGGTCCCTGCGGTTCCTGCAGGTAATGTTACATCTAATGATACTGTATCTGTGATAGTTTCTTCAGTTTCAGAAAATTCAAAATCTGCAGTTCCACCAGCTCCAACAATAACAGATACAGCACCTGCCTCAGGCACTACAAATGGTGAAATGCCAATTATTTGGACACCATCATCAGTAAATGATGCTACAAGGGCATAAGTTGTACCGCCAATAACTACGGTGGTAATAAGCTGGGGACCAGCAAGTTCTGTAAATCCGCCAACTCCATCAGTTACTGCAGATACTGCAACTGGTGAACTAGGAATTGTGATATCGATGATCTGAACACCGTCATCACTAAATGCATTTACAATGGCATAAGTTGAACTGCCAATAACTACGGTGGTAATACCATTTGCACCAGCAAGTGTTGTAAATCCGCCAACTCCATCAGTTACTGCAGCTACTGCAACTGGTGAACTAGGAGTTGTGATATCGATGATCTGAACACCGTCATCACTAAATGATGCTACAAGGGCATAAGTTGAACCGCCAATAACTACGGTGGTAACAATCTCTGGACCAGCAAGTTCTGTAAATCCGCCAACTCCATCAGTTACTGCAGCTACTGCAACTGGTGAACTAGGAATTGTGATATCGATGATCTGAACACCGCCATCAAACAATGCAGTTACAAGAGCATAAGTTGAACCACCAATAACTACGGTGGTAATACTATTTGCACCAGCAAGTGTTGTAAATCCGCCAACTCCATCAGTTACTGCAGCTACTGCAACTGGTGAACTAGGAGTTGTGATATCGATGATCTGAACACCGTCACCAGTACTTGATGCTACAAGGGCATAAGTTGAACTGCCAATAGCTACAGTAGTAATACCCTCTGCACCAAGAAGTTCTGTAAATCCGCCAACTCCATCAGTTACTGCAGCTACTGGAGTTGGTGATGAGATACCTGCAAAAGCAATATTTTGTGGAATAAGTAATAACATAATTATAAAAATTGCAGAGATGACTCTAACCCCGATACCCATAAGTAACTAATGAGATCAGAAATAGTTAAAGGTGATCCAAAATTATGCAATTATGTTTATGTGCATATCTTATTTGAGTCATAAAATCAGTGGAAGATGTTCTTTTGAAATTATTTAGTCTTGTTTTTTTTATATTTTTTGCCATTATGATTTTATCTTTTGGATTTTCTCAGAATGCATTTGCAGTAGAAGTCTCTGATGAACCACAAGAGTATGTAGTTGGAGTATCATTAAGATCAGTTGGGGAAATTAACAAGCAAATAGGTTCCTATGATCTTGATTTTTGGTATTCCATTTATTCTGAAGGCAAAGACTTGCTAAATGATCCTCCACCTGAAGTAGATTTTATCAATGGGAAAAGTCTTGAATTTTCATCACAATATCTTGGTTCTAATCTCTTTGAGCAACGAGTACAAGGCACATTTGTCGGACCAATGGATTTTCATGACTTTCCATTTGAAAAAATACATCTAAGAGTAGAGTTGGAACCTGTAACCCCATTTAATACTGATTATCTAGTTTTCTCTGTAGACCCTGCATCAGGAATAGATAACACTGCAGATATTCCAGGATGGTTTATTTCGGAACCGACATTTTTAATTACTGAAAATGTCTATGGGCAAGGAGGAGAACCATACTCTAGATATGTTGCAGATTTCACTGTAGAGCGTTCTCCAATTGGGTCTTTTTTGAAAATAATATTTCCTATTTTGATTGTAGTGGCAATTGGATTTATAGCATATATGTTTCCAGGAAATTATGATTTACAAGCAGCATTGGCATTACTTCCTCTTGGCGCAATAGTTTTCTTACAGGTTAGCACATTAGATGAACTGCCCCCACTAGGATACCTAACGCTCTATGATAAAATGATGGTAATAGTTTATGCATTGATTGCAAATAATGTGTTAGCTATTGGGCGACAAGTAAAATTAGAACAAAGTGAAAACACCAAGCCAGCTTATTTGATAAGCAAATTTCACATAAAACTATCACCAATTATTGCTATATCTCTTGCAGCAATTTTATTTTTAGTAGTACAATAAAACATGGCATTAAAAATAAATTATCAAAAAGATCTAAATTAATTTATTGAATTGTGCCGCTTCCAAGAATTCTAATGGTTGTAGATTCAGGTTTTAAGATTACAGCAATCTGACCTTTTTTGCATACAATTGGTTTTTCAAATGTTAGTACTAAGGGAGAGATTGATGAGAATTTTGCAGCTTTGATTTGTAGTCCCACATTAACCAAACATCCTTGATTTTCTGCAATCTCACTCTTGTAGAATGGACTTTTTTGAAAATCAAGTTCAATCTCTGTTTTTACATCTATCATGCCTTCTGCAGAAATTATATCACCACGCCCAACATCTTCAGGTTTTACACCCTTTACTGCAAGCCCCACTCTTGCAGGACAAACAGATTCAGTTACTGGATCATCATGCATTTGAATTGATTTTATTAAAACATCAATTCCTGCAGGGTACAGTTTAAGATTATCATATTGCTTTATTTTTCCATTAGTAACTTTACCCAAAATTACAGTTCCAACACCTTTGACATCAAAGCAATGATCAATTACCATCTCTGAGGATTCATCATTTGAAATCGGTTGGAGTTTATCCATTTCTTCTTTAATTTTATCTTGATCAACTTTGATATATTTTTCAACTACAGTTCCTTTGATCATTGTATTTAATTTTGATTCATCTACATCAAAAGTATGAGATAGAATTCCTTTTTCTTTTTTTAATGAATCAAGTGCAATGATTTGTTCTCCAGTAAATTTATCTAATTTATCTACATGGAATATTACATATTCTGCTAAATTAATTGCCTGAAACAAAGGTTGTATTTTATCAGGAAAGCCACTTGGAGCCACCCAAGTTTTAATTATATCAGATTCTTTTCGATCATAAAGGGAAAGATCAGTTTCGGTTCCTTTTTTTCCAAATTCAGATGCAATATCTTGTTTACCTAACACTACAAAGTTTACAGATAATACCAATAGTTTTGAGTTAAAAATCGACTTTATGAAGTTTTGAATCAATCAGATGTGTAGAATGTAATGATCAAAAAAAATCAGGATTAAAAACGTCAATGGTATACGAAAAATCTTGTAATGCTATGAAAACTTCCAAAATGGAAGCAGACTAGGGTAAATTTTTCCTTGGTTACTATTACCTAGTGCGTAGTATGTCTTTTAGTGAGCCTAGGGAAACAAATCAGCCTATTTGACAACGAATCAGACACAGCAATGTATAAGCATAAACTAACTCTTGAGAAAATCAAAAATGAATTAATCAATTTTGGTCTTACCAAAAGCCAGGCAAAGGTATTCATCTATCTCGGCAAGTATGGATCGAAGACAGCTTCTGAGATAGCAAAAGCACTACAATTACCTAGAACTGAGACATATCATCTTGTAAACTCCCTTCAAAACACGGGATTAGTAGTAGCAGAACTCGCACATCCTACAAAATATACTGCAATGGAGATGAGTGAAGCAATATCCACACTAGTAAAACAAGAACAAGAAAGAATCGATAATTTGGCAATTAAAGAAACATCTCTTGCTGAGATGTGGAAAGAAATCCCATTCTTTGCTGTAGAAACTGACGAATCAAAATCAGAGAAAATGCAACTATTGCATGGAACTGGTCCAATTACAAACAAAATCAAGGATATGGTTGGTACAAGTTCTGAGGATTTCAGAATTTACGGTTGTGTGGCAGATTTGCACAGAATGTATCATGCAGATGTATTTGATTGGATAGAAAGTTCATCAACAAATCTCAAAATGATTGTTTCACCATTAAACAAAACACCAGAATTTCTATCAGATATGGATTCAGATAAGATTAGAGTAAATCCATCAAGTGCAGAAAACAAGTGTTTCATTATTAATGACAAAAAAGAGGTTCTCATCTTTATGCGAAATGCAACACACCCATCAAGACAAATCTTTGCATGGTGGTCTGATTCAGAAACCCTAGTTGATATAATGAGTTCACTATTTGATCTATCTTGGGAAAAAGGAGAGGCACTATATTGAATGACACAGAACAAGATATGAAAAATCTATCAATCATGACTAAAAATATTCTAATTAAAATTAAAAATCAAACAAAGAGTTAAGATTGATTTAATTTTGTAGCATACATGTGCACTTTATCTTTGGATAATCATTCCCAATAGAATCAAGCACAAAGTAAGGCGTGAAGATTTTACTCATACATAGTAATACAAGATTTACAACATAAGCCAGCGTATGTCTCTAAATATTACAGATCATCAATGGTGAGAGGATCTGCTTCTATCATTGAGGATTCCATCAAACCGCCCACAGCTAAGAGTATAATTGCAATTGAGATCTCAATTAAGGACCAAACAATAAGTGGTTTCTTGGGAGATTTTTGAATAAAAGCAAAAATCAAGAATGCCCCTCTAGACATTCCTAAAGAATAAGCAATAAGTTCCAAAAATCCAAAAAAAGATGCATAGAAAATATCTAATGGTTGAAAATCAGTCAAACTAGGAGACATGGAAACAATTGCAGCAAAAGACACACCGGTAGACCATCCAGAGTACATCCCCCATGCAGGACCAGCCCCAGGAATAAACATAGGCAATCCAACATAGAGATTATTCAGAAAAATTTCCAAAGAACCAACATCACTAATTGTTTGATTAAATTCATTAAAAATTGTCAAAGATTCTTCTTCATCAAGAATAGTCAAAGTACCAATTAGAAATGATGCAGTAAAAAAACCTAGAAACATAAAAAATAAAATTATTCTAAATGAAATTGAGAAATTCATAATTATTGCACCACAAGATGTTGTTTTCTTTGTTTTCTAAAAATCATACCAACAAGTACACCAAGAATTATTTCTAGAATAAATATTCCAATAATTATTGATATTCTGTTAGATTTTTCAGATTCTTGTTTTGCAATATCAGAAACACATATTCCATTTTTAAGAACAGAGTCATCACCACAAGCAGTATTTGATGGCATATCAGCCTCCGCTTGCATCTTTTGAAGCAATTGACGTAAGGAAACAACAGGTTCTGGTATTTCTACAAATGGAGCAGATGAACTTTCAATGGAGACGGATGAAGATGAATCAATATCATCATCAATATCATCATCAAATACTTCATTATTTTCAAAGGTTTTTTCATTTTCATATACTACTTCATCATGAAGGTTTTCAGAATCACTTATTTGGAGAATGCCTTCAAATGTTTTATAGCTAGGGTTTCTATCGGAATCCCAAGCGGTAATGTAAAAGTTTGTAGCGTCAAATGTTTGTGAGAATGTCAAATAATATGTGATTTTGAAATCATACGCACCAATTTCTTTAATCTCAAAGTCATAAGATTCTATCAATCCATTAGGATCAGATAGTGTTAATTCTTCAGGAGAATATTTATCAAAAACAATTGATGTATCGTAATCTTTTGTTTTTAGATCTGCCCCTATATTATTTAGATATAATCCAATGTGTTCAATGTTGTTTAATCCTTGATTTTCAAACAAATTAAAACTAAATGCTAAATCTTCATTTGTTTTGAACACTAACGTATCCTCAACAGAATCCAGATCAATTGGTTCTAACATTCCTTCAAGACCCTCAGATGGATTTCCAAATGAAATCAATGAGGATGAATCAATGTAAGGATAATCACCACCCTTAGCATTACCATCTATACTTAATCCACCTAAAGCTAGCGCTTTGACACCACCAACTGCAAACTTTGAGTTAAAGAATACAGTTGCAGAAATTTCATACAAATCTGTCGTACCTGAAACTAAAGTGACAAATGTTTCAGGAGTATTTGGTGCAGGAATTCCATTTAATACCTCAGGAGAATCAGGGGAAACATCAATTAATTGATCTTCATTTACATCATGATACCAAACAATGGTAAGCGGATCGATTCCTGCAGCATCTGCTTGTGATTGTGTTACAAAAATTTTCAATTCACAGCCATCAAGACAAAGATCTGCATTGGCTTCTGATGCAGATATTTCTCCAGCGTACAACACATTAAGATTTTCAGTACCAGCTATCAAGCTTGCTTGAGTTGGATTTGAATCAGGATCAAGTGGATCTGTTTCATCCGCATCTACAACACCATTAGCATTAAGATCCTCACCACCATCCAATGTACCATCATTATCTGTATCAGAATCAAGAGGATTAGTTTCAACACCGATGTCGTAAATTCCATTGGCATTACCATCTTCATCACCATCTGTTAATCCATCATCATCAGAATCTACATCATTTAATTTAGTTCCAAGTGTGACTTCTATATCATCAGTTAGTCCATCACCATCAGTATCGGCATTAAGTGGATTAGACCCATAGAATTTGGCCTCTAAGAAATCAGAAAGATTATCGTTATCAGTGTCTATCAAGAGAGGATTTGTTTGATATGATTGTACTTCAGCAGCATCACCAAGGCCATCAGTATCTGTATCAGGGTCAAGAGGATCAGTTTCAGTTGCATCCACAATTCCGTTGGAATTAGTATCTTCACTACCATCAGATAATCCATCACCATCAGTATCTGCATCAAGAGGATCAGTTCCAAGTGTGACTTCTATATCATCAGTTAGTCCGTCACCATCAGTATCTGCAACAAGTGGGTTTGTACCAGAAATGAATACTTCATAAAAGTCAGTTAATGCATCACTATCACTATTTGTGGGGACATTAGATAATGTAGGATCCGTGCCAAGTGTGACTTCATTACCATCATTAATTCCATCACCATCTGAATCTAGAATTGCGGGATTTGTGCCAATAGATATCTCATAAGAGTCAGTTAATCCATCACCATCAGTATCAGACACTGTATCAAAAATCAAAGGCTCTGTTCCAAGAATAATTTCCAGCCCATCAGTGATAATATCACCGTCAGTATCTGCAACAAGTGGGTTTGTGCTATGTGTATTTACTTCCTGACCATCAGTTAGTCCATCATTATCAGTATCTGCATCAAGAGGATCAGTTCCAAGTGTGACTTCTATATCATCAGTTAATCCATCACCGTCAGTATCTGTAACAAGTGGATCGGTTCCAAGAACTGATACCTCTTCTCCATCTGTTAATCCATCAAAATCAGAATCAGCATCTAATGGGTCTGTAAAACCGACTTCAACATCATCAGTTAATCCATCACCGTCAGTATCTGTAGCTAAAGGATTGGTACCAAGAACAACTTCAAATCCATCATTTAGTGTATCTCCATCAGTATCGGCAACAAGTGGATTTGTACTATGGATGTTAATCTCATCACCGTCAAGTAATGCATCACTATCTGAATCAGCATTGTCTTTAGATGTTCCAAAGTTAGGCTCGTCTTTATCTGCAATTCCATCACCATCTGAATCAAAGAAAGTTTCTCCACTTGAAATCTCCAAAACACCACCATCAGTGCCTTCTATACCAATAGATAATTCTAATCCAGTGGAAGTAGTGGTTGATGCCTCTCCACCTCCTTCAACTACCAATTCTTGAATAAATCCTTCAAAGTCTCCCCCGACATCAAAGTCTGAATCATTAAGGATGCATGATGAGCAATCAAAGTTTGCGATGTTTGCATCAGATGTTATTGAAACTCTAAGATCACCAATTACAGGGTTTGAAGTACCTATGTCAGTTATTGTAACGAGGTACGTGTTTGAACTAAAGTCGTCGCCTGTAAACCATTCACCATCAAATGTAAAGTCATGTGGAGTTCCTGCATTATTTGTAAATACAAATGGGTTAGCAGATACTGATAATGTATTTATGCTTCCAGAAAACACAATTGTGATTATATCACCCACTGAAAAAGCAGGGCCCCCTGGAAGGGTACCGTCAAGGTCATCTGCAATTGCAGATATTAATGCATGAGATTGTTGTTGACCATAATCTCCATCTGGAGTAACAATTGAATTTGTAAATGGTTGTGATGTTCCAGCTGCATTTTTGAGTTCAACAGTATTTGCAGAAATGGTAATTGGAATTGGGGGCGGAGTTTGTGTAATTATGGGCGTAATGAATCCAAGTGAGGGCGTAGAATCTATTGTAGTTATTACAAGAATAGATGGAGTTTGCCATACAGATTCAGTGGTTGTTCCAAATGAAATTGCTTGTCCATCTTGGATAAAGTTAAACAAATTATTAAGTTCTGTAGTTAGGAAAACTGGAGGTTTATTTGTATTATCAGAGAAAGTTATGATGGTTTTATCACCATTCTTTAGTACATCTAATCCATCACCACTTGCAGCAATAGAGATTACCGTAGGTGTTGCAATTACATTAATTGTAACTGTTACTTGATTACTATCAATTGTTCCATCATTTGCTACATATGTGAATGAATCTTGTCCACTGAATCCAGAATCTGGAGTGTACGTGAAACTTCCATCAGAATTTAACGATAGGGTTCCAAAAGTCACATCATTGATCAAATTAGACGTAAGGGAGTCTAAGTCAATATCATCATCATTTGTTAACACTCCAGGGACATCAATTGTGAGTAAAGGACTATCTTGAACTACTGAATAAAAGTCATTTTCAGCTTCGGGTACATCATTAACGGGTGTTATGTCAACAGTAATTGTACCAGGTAAGCTTTCAGTGTTTAGTTGAGCACTGTCATCAGTTATGGTAAATTCAAAGTTGTCAGCAGGAGAACCATTATCATTTGTTAGAGGAACATATGTTCCAATACCAGTGAGAGGATCAAATGAAGTTATCTGACCATTAGTTGGTGGAGTGATTATAGTAAATAGAATTAGTTCGTCATTATCAGGATCAGAACCTGTCAATGTAAATGCAATACCAGTAGAATCCTCATTGCCATTAATTGTTTGATCATCAGCTTGAGGTCTACCATTAATGTTGTTTACAGTGTTTGTGACAGTATCACTATGGGTTGCACCAGCACTATCAGTAACAGTTAGAATGAAAGTAAATGTATCTCCATCACTTCCAACTTGAGGAGCAGTAATTTGTAAGATTGTTTGTGTAGGATCAAAAGAATCAGTTACTGTCACGGTATCAGTAACTTCTTGTTGCCAAAAGAATTGTAAGTTAGAACCATCTTCAATGTCAGAGCTAAGTGTACCATCTAAAGTAACAACATCACCTTCAAAAATGGCAGTACCAGAACCTGCATTAGCAATAGGGGATAGATTTACAGAAATCGTTCCATCATCAAATAGGAGTGACGCTATTAGAGAGACTGATGCGTCAAGAGTTGTGTCAATTATTTCGTCATGAAGTAGGATGAATTCAGATAGAGAGACTGATGCGTCAAGAGTAATTATTTCGTCATGAAGTAGGAGTGATTCAGATAGAGAGACGGAGGCCATGTTAATTGCTTCAACAGTTCCGTCATCAAGTAGGAATGATTCTGTTAGAGATACCACATGTTCAACAGCAGTATCTATCACAGTAATTGTGACTGTAGTTGTATCAGGGAAAATACCGTCTGTAACACGTACATCAAATATGAATATACCAGGTCCATCATTTTCATCAGTTTCCCATGTAAATTCACCAGTATCTGGATCAATTTCTGCACCCTCTGGAGGGGTAGTCAATGTTGAAAAACTAAATGTTAATGTCTGTTCATCTGGAACATCAGGATCAATTGCAGTAGCAGTAAAGGTTACAGTTTCACCTTCAGTGACAGTTATTGGATCAATTGGATTAATTTGTACAAGATCATTTACTGATTCAACTGTAATTGAAACAGTTACAATATTACTATCAGCATCACCATCATTTGCTTTATACGTAAATGAGTCAAAGCCGTTAAAGTTTAGCTTTGGAGTATAAGTAAAACTTCCATCAGTGTTTAGTGTAAAGCTCTCAGAATTAGGTGGAGGAGTTACCAAAATTGCGGTTAATGAATCATCTTCTACGTCATGATCATTTGCAAGAACGCCGTCTATTTCATCTACTTCGAATAGAGTGTCCTCATAAACTAGATTATTTTCATCAACAGGGTAATAATCTGCCTCCGCTACTGGAGGATCATTAACTGGATCAATTTCAATTGTTACGGTAGCTTCATTTGAAACTGCACCATCATTATCATCTACTGTGTATTTGAAATTATCAGAACCGTTAAAGTCATCATCTGGAGAATAGATAATCTCACCAGTTAATGGATTGATATCAGTTATTGTACCAGAAGTAGGTCCCAATGTGACTTGAACAGTCGTAGTATCAAGAGTTCCATCAGGATCATAATCATTGAAGAGGACATCTATTGTTACAGGATTATCTTCCAATGTAGAATCAGAATCATCAACTGCAATAGGAGGGATATTCTCTTCTGGTATCACATCATATGAAATAGATATTGATGGAATAGATTCGTGGTTATTACTATCAAGAGTAGTTGCAAATATTGGATGTGGTCCTTCAGAGAGCGAAGATACTTCTATTGACCAATCGCCATTTCTATCCACAGTTGTAGTTCCAATTAATGTTGCATCAAAGTGTTCTATATGTAATACTGGTGCACTATTTTGATTCAAATCAAATGATCTAGCATCTCTATCATTACCATTATTTTCTTCAATTATTATTACAATGGAGTTTCCACTGTTCCAATTTTCTCTATCAATTACTTCTTGAATTAATGAGGCAATGTTTGGGGTTTGTTGTGCTAAACCATGAGTTCCTTTTCCAATCCAATCAGGGATATCCCAGATTACTAATGCAGAAGTTGACGGTCTAGAAGAAATATTGTTGGCATCAGAATTGAAAGTCCGGGCATTATCTGAATCTTCAGCAAATATTTTTACATTTGCAGACTGAGTATCTTGATTATCTTCTGTGGTAAATTGTACATATGCATTAGAGATATTTGTATCCAGAGGAATTACAATATTTTGGAATCGTATTCCAACATAGTCTTTTTCATTTAGATCAAGGTCATCACTATCAAGATCCATTACATGATTATTTTGTTCTGCATCATCTGTGCTTTCAGAAACTGCAATATCAAAAGTACCTGCTGTACCATCATACACATTAACAGTATAACCAGGAAGTGCAGTACCTATTACAATCGGAGTATCATCAACATTAGGAGACACAGGATTAGTTCCAGTAATCACAGGTATTGGAGAATCACTATATTCTACATGTAATAGTGGGGCACTATTTTCACTAAAATCAAATGTTCTAGCATCTCTATCACCATAATTATTTTTTAGCATGATAAACGCCATTGAATTACCATTAGACCAACCATCTCTATCTACAACTTCTTGAATTAGAGATGAAATGTCTGGAGTTCTCTGATTAGGCCCTGACTCTCCTGCATGGTCCCAATCAGGGATAAACCAATCGATAAAATCAGTCGTTTTATCTCTGTTAGAGATATTGAATTGGGAATCAGAAAATGTTGGAGCGTCATCAATTGCTTCTGCAAAGATATCTACGCCTGCAGAATCATCTTCGTCATCATTTTCAGATGTAAACTGAATGTAAGCATTTGTGATAACACTACCTCGTGGAATATCAATATCTTGAAAGCGTACACCAACTTTTTGTTGAGTGAAATCTAAATCTACATCATCAGATTCGAACATGTTACCGTTGGATGGATTTTCTTCAGCATCATCACTACTTTGAGAAACTCTAATCTCAAAGGTGTGCTGTGGTGGGTCTTGTGCGTTATTATGTGCATTACCAATACCAGTTCCAAAAGTAAATTGAAGATCATGTACACCAGAGGTAATTACTTGGCTTGTTTCAAAACTAACGTCATCACAACTATAATCAGGAACAAGGACGGAATTATCAATCCATTGAGTGTCAATGACTTCATCACCACATCTTAGTTCCAAAAAGTTTAGATCTGTTTCTTCATCTTCCCAAAGTGACCAATCAGTACCATCAACTGGTGTAATAGTTAAATCTGCAACTCCTAGGGTTGTAAATCTAACTTCCCAGTTTTCACCAACAGTTGGGAAAGTTTGTACATTGATTACTGTTAATACCGCAACAATTTGGAATGTCTGCTCAGATAACTGTGGAACAATCCAACACATTTGATCATTAATCTCATTTCCATCAGTGTCTACATATTCAACTGCAAATTCTGGGTCATACGTTACATCTACTTCTGTACCATCAATTTCCCAATACAAGTTGAATTCTACACCCATTTCCACATATTCTTCGGGTAATTCTGAACAGGTCTTCACATCAGTATAATGAAGTGATGACTCGTGTGCAACTGTTACTTCCTTTTCATATGTTTCATCTGTGAAACTTTCAGATTCAACTGTGTATGGTGCTGGAGTTTCAAATTCTAGATCAAAGTTAGAGGCTTGCTCATCAATAGTCACTAATTTAATTGGTTTTTCTTCTTGAATCATTTCATCATCTAATGATACTAATGCAGAATCAATGTCAGGATTTGGAATTTCATCAACATCAGATAAGTCTAGATTAGTAGAAATTTCAGTTAATTCATCAATAGCTTGTATATTGAGAATTTTAGCATCCTCAGGTAATTCTACTGAAACACTATTAGTTTCATTTAACAGTCTTATTTCCTGATTCCAAATTACAGGTTTTCCAATCTCAATTGGCTCATGTTTTAGTAATACTTCTTCATTAGTAGCTTCGTAGACTATTTCATCAATTGATAATACATAGAGTGCACTCACTTGAATCTCATCAAGTATTTCTTTGAAAAATTGAATATCAATAATTTCACCAGAGAATTGTTTAGAAACAGTTGATAAACCGTGTTTAGTTTCCATGTATGCCCCAATTATTACATTAGATTCAGATGTAATTGCATCAGTTGTGCTTAGATCTATGTAATCATTGATTACTATGTATGAGAGTCCATGAATATTTTTAGAATTATCTAATTCCCCATTTACATAAATTTTGATTTCATCACTATCATAACTTACAGTAACATGTGTCCAATCTTCTGGAATAGTTTGATAAGATTCAACTGTATTCCATTTGATTCCATCAAATACTGAAAATTTAACAATTTTTTCGGGAGATATATTGTTATTAATTGAAAGTTCAAAGGATTTTTCTTTACTAAGTATTGTAAACTCTGGTGACCCGTTGGAGTAATCAGGTTTAATCCAAGTTGAAAGAGTCATTTGGGTCACATGATTAGTAGAGTTGACACCCATCTGCACATAATCATTTTCTCCATCAAGTACCAATGATGTTGTATTTTGAATAGTTTCAGAAACAGTAGCATTTCCACTAAATTCGACATTAAGGGAATCGTCATCTTGGAATTGTAAAGATTTAGTTACATTAGGTATTATTATCGAATTTTCATCAGTTATGACAACACTATTAGATGTAGAGTTAGTTGAATTAAGAATTATACTAATTTCATCGATTATGGATAATTTTTCAATAAAATTAGCATTGGAAGATTGAAGAATTATACTAATTTCATCGATTATGGATAATTTTTCTACACAATTGTATTTTGTAGAGTTTGTTGTGAAATCACAGGAAGTTGTAGACTCGACAGTGCTTTCATCAACTAACTGGGTAGAGTTAGAAGGTAAAACATTCTCTGTCGAGTTTGTCGGATTAACAGAAGAGGAAGTTGTAGACTCGACAGTGCTTTCATCAACTAACTGGGTAGAGTTAGAAGGTAAAACATTCTCTGTCGAGTTTGTCGGATTAACAGAAGAGGAAGTTGTAGACTCGACAGTGCTTTCATCAACTAACTGGGTAGAGTTAGAAGGTAAAACATTCTCTGTCGAGTTTGTCGGATTATCAGAAGAGGCAAATACAGGGGACCAATATGAAGAAGCGATCCCATAAGGAGTTACTAAAACAGTGCTAGCTAATAGAAATAAAATACTAAAACTAATTATTTTTTGGAATTGGAATTTAGAGAATTTTTTTAAATCAGATTTTATGAAAATGTAAATTGATAAAGGTATGAGA
Organism: Candidatus Nitrosopumilus sp.; assembly: GCA_965238195.1. GTDB lineage: Archaea > Thermoproteota > Nitrososphaeria > Nitrososphaerales > Nitrosopumilaceae > Nitrosopumilus. The sequence goes on from OZ250174.1 coordinate 345,220, forward strand.
AAAATTAAAAATGAATTAATTAATGACTCATCCCAAAAAGATTCTTGAAGAAGTACCCCTAACACTAAAACTACAGAAACCAATACAACACTAGTTACTAGTGTGGTGTTACGTACACCTTCCAACCCTACCCGACTTAGAGACAACATAATGGTATATGAAGATTGAATTGGAGTGTCAGGCTCAAAAATGACAGTATGAGATTCAGATCTGTGCTAATTATGTATTTATGAAAATAAGAATAAGTTACAAAAACTAGCCACAAAGAAGGCTACAAAGAGTTTGAAATTATGAAAAGTGTTAATTGACAGTCAATGATTGAAGATCTAAATGGACTTTACAGCACCGCTCAGACTAATACATGCAAATTTCTTCTTCGTAGATATTGTAGGATTATCTGATACCTCAATGTCAACTAAGACTCAAATTAAAAAATTGAAACATTAAACAAATGTATTTCAGAATGTCAGGCATTCAAATCAGTTCCAGTTGAAACTCTCTTAATGCTACCAACTGGAGATGGATGTTGTGTCGGATTTTTACAAGGACCAGAATTACCTTTAATGCTTGCAATTGAATTGCATCAAAAACTTGCAGAATACAACAAAGCAAAAATTCCAAGTGAAACAGTTAGAATTAGAATTGGGTTACACAGTGGAAATTGTTTTATTGTAAATGATTTACTTGGAAATAAAAACACGTGGGGTCCGGGAATTATTTATGCAAGGAGAGTAATGGATTTTGGTGACGATGCCCATATTATGATGTCACCATCAATGGCAGAAGATCTAAGGACATTATCTGATGAATATAGACAAATAATTCATCCAGTTCATGATGTAATTCTAAAACACGGGTATACAATGTTACTATACTCTGTATATGGGGATGGATTTGGAAATAAAAAACATCCAGAGAAAGGAGCATCAATCAGAAGCAAGTATGGAGAAGAGATAATTCGTCTCCAAAAAACCACATTATATCCATCACTCAATGTTGAGCTTAGTGTTATTGATACAAAAAAAATGCGAGTCCAACATAAAAGAACCTATGAAGTGGTAAACATATCAAATGAACCAATTAAGAACGTCCTACACGGGATAGCAATGGATGTCAATATAGATGACATCAATGATCTTAACATCCAAGTTTTTGATGAAAAAAACAGAGAGTGTAAAATTACCAGTATTAACGTAGACAAACCAGACTGCAAGGAATTCACAACTGAATTTAGTGAGCCCATTACAAAAGATGAGGTAGGAAAAAGCTACACACTAGTTTACGAAGTTGAGGAGCCTGAAAGATACTTTGAGAATGCATTTCTAATTGATTGCCAAGAATACAATATGGCATTCAAGTATCCCAAAGAATCTGGAATTAAAAGACCAGAATTAATTGAGATCAGTCAAGAAAATGATGAACAAACTAAATCAAAAGTGGAACCCAAAATAGAAGAAAGTGATTCACATGAAATTATTAGTTGGAAGATTACAGATATAATTAAAGGCAAAACATTTAGAATTGAATGGTAATTTTTTAATTATGTTTTATAATTTTTAATTATCTATCCACATGTCTTCGTGGATGAAATTCTTTGTGGCAAAATCATACTTACTTAACATACCATAACCAGATTTTTTTCCTGCAGTAGCATATTCAAAATATAATCCACTATGAAGGGATTCTGATCCAGAGTCAGCTTTTTTCCACATCTCTGAATCAATGAAAAACCAATAATGTTTCTCCATACTTGGCATAAGCGGACCTAATTCATAGGAATCCACATTGTTTGATTGTAGTGATTCACGTGTAAGTGGTTCATGACTTTTCACAAATTTTGCAGTAACAGCACTTGCGGCTAATTCACCAAAATTTTTTATTGTAATATCAAACTGACAATCATCATTGATTGATTTTTCCATTTTTTTAATAGGACCGATAGGTGCAATCCAAGGTCTTAATCTATATTCTGTCTCTATAGAAGTCATTTTTGTGACAGCCTCCATATGCTTAAATGTCCTAACGAGTGCAATTGCCAATACTATAGTACCTATTCCTGTTAACCAGTGAGCGACACCAACTAATAACTCAAGTTCCATTGTTGTCATACCAAACATGGTTTCTGAAGAGTGATCTTCTTGAGCAAAAATACTTTGGTTAGAACTAGAATAAACTATGAACAAAACACTGACTGTACCAATTAACAAGATTTTATTCATACATCATCATCATCATTCTAAATATATCTAGTATTCAAATGTAATCATAAATATACGCTAAATGAAAACTAGGTTCTAAAAACCATACAATTTAATCCTAACATGGGTACTCAGAAAGATCTACAGAAACTTCAGAGGTTTCATCTAAAATTTGCAGATGATACAATATAGATTTGCTACTAGAAAAGACACATACTCTAGGTTCCATAATAAAGTATGAACTTCATCATTCTATAAAAGACTGACGTACGACTTGTACTACACCAACAGTCTATGGAAATGCATTCAATACTGCAGCATAACTTGCAAATCTATGATTTTGAGGCTTTACTAGTTTCTGATGATATTTACTAATGGGTTTTCCAATTGCACCTTTAAGACCAAGTGGCCCTTGCACATAATTTGCCTTATCAGACCAATAAAGAACCTCATCTGTTGGTGCATAATAATTTATAATTTTTTTATCAATAATAGTTTGCAGAATTTTGCCATATTTTTTGGAAGACGGGATATCTTCAGTTATAGATGCGCCAAAAAAATAAACACTGTCAATAATTCCTGAATTTTGTTTCTTTTTTGCAAGATATTCAGCAGTACTCAATATCACTCGAGAACCTAAAGAGTGCCCAATTAATCGAATCTTTGTTTTTGGACTAGTAATTTTGAAATCTTCGATGAACTTTCCAAGATTACGTCCATTTTTCTTTGCAATTATTTGCCCAATTGCAAATGCATGTTTTACATGTGTAATCAAATGGGCACCAGTAGTGTTGGAATCATAGCTAAATCCAATAACGGGATGAGAATATCCTAATTTATGTAGTCGATTTCTTGCCAAGATAATTTTGGCAACTGCTCCCGCATTATCATTTTGCAAACCATGAATCATTATTACAAGTTCTTTTGATCCAATTAATTTTTCAAAATATTTTTTTGGGAATATATGATAGGGAGTAGTTTTGATTGTTTTTCCAGTAGTTAGATCATAGTATCCTCTAGTAGAAATTCGTGGGATATGTTTCATTTTGACTCAGAGGGGCCTAGTTGTTTTTTATATTTTTCAATATCAGAGGCCTCAACTTTTGCAAACAAAGGAGAGGCTTTACCCAAAGCATGTCCAGCAGAAATTCCCAAAACAGAGAGGTCGTCCCAAGAAGAATCATTAACATTTCCATCAAAACCTAATTGTTGCCAAATTTTTTGAGCAGATTCTGGAAGAAATGGAAATACAGCAATTGCTAAACTTCGAACAGCATTAGCTGAGAGAAATACGCAATTTGCAGTACCAGGGCCATTTTTCCAAGGTTCTTTGTGCTGAAAATATTGATTAAAAAATGATGAAAATTCCATAATTTTCTTCAATGCTCTATCAAGATGATTTTGCTTCATAAGCAAGCCTACATCAGCTGCAAGATTTTTGATCTTTTGTTCTGCCTCAGAATCTTTCTCATCAAAGGATTCCACTTCAGGAACTTTTCCATCAAATGTTTTTTTGGTAAAGCCCAGAGCACGGTTAACAAAGTTTCCAAGATTCCCAATTAGCTCAGAATTAATTCTGGTAGTAAAATCATTCCAATCAAAATTCAAATCATCTTGAGAATATGGGTTGATTGATATCAGATAGTATCTAAGATAGTCTGCAGGATAATAATTCAAGAACTCTTTTAGACCGATGTACCAATTTCTGCTTTTAGAAATCTTCTTTGATTGTAGAGTTAGATGGCCTCTAGTTGGAATATAATCAGGCAGTTTGTATTCACTATTTATTCCCAATCTCATTGCAGGTAAGAAAAGAAAATGATGATACACAATATCTTTTCCGATAAAGTGGTAAATGTCAGCTGAATTCCAAAAATCTTTTCCATTAATCCCTTTATCGTTTAGAAATTTTATTGCAGTTGATATGTATGCCAAATGGTTATCAAACCAACCATAGAAGACCTTATCTTTTGCATTATCAAGTGGTACAGGAACACCCCATGGAATATCTCGAGTGATGTCCCAGTCAATTAAACCAGATTTAATCCAGTTTTGAACATATTTTTTAACATCTTTTTGAAGATTTTGATTTTCATCAAGCCATTTTGATAGCGGATCAGCAAAGTTTTTGAGTTTGAAAAAATAATGTTTTGTTTTTTCTTTAGTTGGGGGTTGACCACATAGAGAACATTTCGGATTAGCGATTTCATCAGGAACACGTCCACAACTTTCACAAAGATCAGAGTATTGATCTTTTGCTTGACAATAAGGACATGTACCTTTAACATATCTGTCTGGTAAGAATTTCTTGTCGTTATTGCAATAGAATTGAATAATTTCTTGCTCATAGATATGGCCAGCATCATTTAGTTTTTTGAAGACCTCTTGAACAAATGCAATATTTTCAGCAGAACTAGTCTTGTAAAAATAATCAAATCCAATGTTAAATGCAGAAAAATCTTCATAATCACGCTTATTCCAATGAGCAACATATTCTGTAGGGGTTTTTCCCTCTTTTTCTGACTGAATTAGGATGGGGGTTCCAAAATCATCAGATGCACAAACATAGTAAGCCTCAACTCCATTTAATTTTAAGAATCTAGTTGTAACATCTGCAGGAAGGTAAGTGGATGCAACATGTCCTAAATGGATTTCTCCATTTGCATATGGTAAAGCACTTGTAATGATAGCTTTTTTGTTCATTAGATAAATGTCATGAACAGTATTGAGGTTAAGAAGTTTTAGATGAAATTAACACTCAAGTTAAATTAATTTTTCACCAATAATTGTAAGCCCAATGGATATCACTCACAATAAGATTCCGAGTGAAAAGTAGCAGACATCATAACATCATCATAAAATGCATGTAGGAATGAAGGATGCTCTAAAAAATAATCATCAATTAGAATAAGGTCATCTACAGAAATATCATTAACATCAGAAACAATGTATCTTAATAATAATTCTACAACCCCAGATTGATTTGAGAGAGAATCATCCTTGTGGAGTATTTTTTGAACAGCTTTTATGTGTTCTAATGTATTATCAGATAAAATACACTCACAAAGCGACATGAAGTATTTTTAAAATAAATTAGATATAAGAAATGGTTAGCTAATTTGCTAAAAAGTTAGCTGGAATAATTACCAACTATCAGCATACTTTACTTGTTCTGGAGTAAGTTTATCGATTTTAACATCCATTGCCTTTAGAGCATCAACTGCTACTTGTTTGTCAATTTCTTCAGGAACATTAACGATTTTATTTTCCATTTTTTTGTGATTTTTGAGAATATACAAAACAGATAGAATTTGATTTGAGAATGATTGCGCCATTACTTCTGGAGGATGTCCTTCTGCTGCAACCAAGTTTGCAAGACGTCCCTGGCCAATTAGATAAACTCTTTTTCCATTTTTCAAAATACATTCATCAAGATTTGGTCGTACTTCTTTAACAGATTTTGATTTCTTTAGTAAGAATTCACTATCTATTTCAACATCAAAGTGTCCAACATTGCCCATGATGGCACCATTTTTCATTTGTAAGATGTGTTCCTTTCTAATTACACTGGTCATTCCAGTACATGTAACAAAGATTTCACCAATCTTGGCAGCTTGGGCCATCGGCATCACTTCAAATCCATCCATATGAGCTTCAAGAGCTTTGATAGGATCTATCTCAGTGACAATTACTTTGGAACCCATTCCATGACATCGAGATGCAACACCGCGTCCAACCCAACCATACCCAACAACAACTACACGTTTTGATGCTAGAAGTAGATTCATGGCACGTAGATATCCATCAATGGTGCTTTGTCCAGTTCCATATCTATTATCAAACATGTGTTTTGTATATGCTTCATTAACTAAAATTACAGGGTATCGAAGTTTACCTTTATTTTCAACTGCTCGAATTCTAGTAACACCAGCAGTAGTTTCTTCAGTTGCTCCAAGAATTTTCATATCTTTGAATCTCTTATCAAAGTGAGCTTTGATATTCATATCAGCACCGTCATCAGTCAGAATAGTTGGTTTGTGTTTCAATACTTGGTCAATACACCAATCATATTCTTTTACAGATTGTCCATGCCATGAATAAACATGGATTCCTTGTGATGCTAAAAAGGCAGCGATGTTATCTTGAGTAGTTAACGGGTTTCCACCACAGCATGCAACAGTGGCACCTAATTCTTTAGCGCCCATTAGTAAAACTGAGGTCTCTTTTGTGACATGCAAACAAAATCCAAGTGTAATGCCCTTTAGTGGTTTTGATTTTTTAAAGCGATTAATTGTATTATCTAGAATTTGCATGTGAGATCGAGCCCATTCATAGGATAATTTACCCTCTTTGATCAATTTTGGACTAGTCTTAACTTTACTCAATGAACAAAGTCCTAGAATTAGGCTATAAAATTCTATCATGCGAATGTAAATAAATGACAAAGGTATCGCAGAATTGTTGGCCTGGAAGAAAATTGCTGAGAAAGGGGAAGTTGCTACAGGAAAAGGCAAAGCTTTCAAAATTGATGGAAAACAAATTGCAGTATTCAATCAAGATGGTTTTCATGCATTAGACGATCTTTGTGTTCATCAAGACGGTTCTATTGCCCCTGGAAAACTTGAGGGGGACATTGTAGAATGCCCATTACACTTTTGGCATTATAACATCAAGACAGGACAACTTAATGACTATCTCAAAGATGTCAAACTAGAGACATATCCTGTGGAGTCAAGAGATGATGGCATTTATGTCGACATCTAAAGATGAGAATTTTTGAATATTTAGAATAGATTTTGAAGATAAAAGCAAAAAGAGAAGGGACAATTTTCCCTCCCCTTGTGCTAGGTATGGGTTATGTTGGGCACAGATTATTCTGTAACATAACAACACCGAATTAGTATAAGGAATAATGTGTGTTCAAAATGAACTAATTTTAATTCAAAATTAAGTACAATTTTTATTCATATATTCTTCAAATTGTTTGTTGAATCAAGATATTATTAATGAAGTTAAAAATCAAGACTATGCTTCAATTACCGAATCTATTGAGAAATTCTTATCAGAGCAAATAGAAAAAAATCATGCAAAAGGAGTTATTTTAGGATTAAGTGGAGGAATTGATTCAGCAGTTTTAGCTTATATCTGTAAAAGGAAACTAAAAGAGAAAACATTGGCAATGATAATGCCAGATACATCAATTACCCCAACAGAAACTGAAGATGCGCTCAAAATGATTTCTTTAACAGGAATAGAACACAAGTTAATCGATATCAAGCCAATTGTAAATGAATATACAATGTATCTTGAGCCAAACGAAAAAGCCAGAGGAAATCTTCGTGCAAGAATTAGAACTAATATTTTATATTATTATGCAAACAGCAAAAATTACCTAGTTTTAGGTTCCAGTGACAAAAGTGAGCATCTAATAGGATACTTTACAAAATTTGGGGATGGTGCATCTGATTTGACTCCAATTATTTCACTATACAAACTTCAAGTAAAAGAGATTGCAAAATATCTGGGGGTTCCAGATAATATAATTTCAAAAAAGAGTAGCCCACATTTATGGAAAGATCATGAGGCAGAAGAAGAATTAGGAGTATCGTATGAAGAGATAGATTCTATCTTGTATTGCTTATTTGAGAAAAAACTATCAGTTGATGAAACAGCAAAAGCAACTCAAATTGAAAAGTCAATAGTAAAAAAAATCTACGAATTAAACATAAACAGTGAACATAAAAGATTGCTAGCACAAAAACCAGATAGAGAATAATAATGAACATTCAAGATACGTTATCAAATGTAGAACAAACATTAGATATTTCAAAAAAAGTTAGAATTTACCTATGTGGAGTGACTGTTTATGATGAATCTCACATAGGCCATGCAAGAACCATCATAGTTTTTGATGTGCTAAGAAAATATCTCGAGAGTAAAGGGATAGAAATTGAATTTATTCAAAATTTCACGGATGTAGATAATAAAATTATCAATCGTGCACAATCAGAGAACACAACGGCAGAAAAAATCAGCACCAAATACATTGAAAATTATTTTGAAGATTTTGATGGACTAAACGTAAAACGTGCAACGAATTATCCCAAAGCCACAGAACACATAGAGGATATTGTCAAATTTATCGAAAGATTAACTGAAAAACAAATTGCATATCCCTCAAAAAATGGAGTTTATTTCTCAGTTTCAAAATTTCCAGAATATGGAAAACTATCAAAAAAGAAAATAGATGAACTGCAGTCAGGGGCAAGAATAGAAGTAGATGAAGCAAAAAACGACCCATTAGATTTTGCATTATGGAAATTTTCAGATGTAGAACCAGTATGGGATAGTCCATGGGGGAAGGGAAGACCAGGATGGCACATAGAATGTTCTGCAATGAGCATAAAGTATCTAGGAGAAAATTTTGATATTCACGGTGGAGGAAGAGACCTAATATTTCCTCATCATGAAAACGAAATTGCACAATCTGAATCATGCACTAATTCACAATTTGCAAAAATTTGGATGCATGTTGGAATGGTAACGATAAATGGAGAAAAGATGTCAAAATCGCTTGGAAACATAAAATCAATTAAACATGTTTTGGAGAATTGGGGAACAAACATCATTAGATTATTTTGTCTATCAGGGCATTATTCAAAACCAATTGATTATTCTGAAGAACTACTAAAAGAGAATCTAACAAAATGGAGACAGGTTGAGACATGTTATTATGAATTAATTCACGCAAATAGCGAAAACCATGAAGAAATTAGTCAAATTATTGAGAAGACAGGCATAGAATTTGATAATGCATTAGAAGATGATTTTAACACACATCTTGCATTGTCAGCATTTTTTCAACTTGTCAAAGAATCTAATAGATTAGCAGCTGATGAAAAACTTGGAAAAGAAGATGCACAAATTATTAGAAAAGAATTTGAAAGAATGTTAAAGATTTTAGGATTAACTATTCCAGAAATGACAGAAGAAGTAAAACAAGAAATAGACAATCTAATCATAAACAGAGAACAATTTAGAAAAGAAAAACAATTTGAAGATGCAGATAAAATTAGAGACAAGCTTAATGAAATGAATGTGGAGTTAATTGATCATAAAGATAGAACCATCTGGATGAAAAAAGAAAACATTAAAGCTGAAAATTAGTGTTAACTAATTAGTTTTAACTAATACTTTTTGTGCGTAAAAAAATTAGGGTCGTCTAATTAGTTGAATCTAATTTTCACAGTGTTTAATACAATTAATTAACAATATAAAATATGAATCCATGGAATAAATTTTGGAATTGGTATGAAAATAAAATACTTGGAAGTATAGTCATTATTGCAATTATACAATTCATTCAAGTTCCACATATGATATGGAATGCAGACATTATGTTAGAAGCAGGGATTGTTTCAAGAGTTCATCCAGTAATTGATTGGTTCTTGTATGGAGTAGACTTGATTGAAATAATTTCAATTATTAATGTTGGAATGATAATGTTTAGTCTAATTAAGAAAAAACGTGCTCAGAAAAAGCAAGTTGCAAACATCGCATAAACTAGTCTTTTGCTTCCCACACAACACGTTGTGGGAATGGAATTTCTATTCCAGACTTGTCTAAAGCACGTTTTATGACAGTAAGCAAAATAGGTTGAGCCTTACTCCAATCATCTTTTGGATGCCATACCAAAACCTGAATATTTACGCTTGAATCACCAAGTTCTTCTACCCTAAATTCAGGTTCAGGAACTCTAAGAACAAATGGCATGGTTGTTTCAATTTCATTTTTAATTACAGATATTGCCGTATCAATATCATTTTTGTAAGCAATCCCCACCATAGCTTCTGCTCTTCTAATAGTTGATGTAGACAATGAGCGAATATTAGATGTGAAGAATTTTTCATTAGGAATTCTAATTACAGTTCCATCAAATTTTCTTAATCTACTTGAAAAAGTTCCAATATCCAACAGGGTTCCTGTAATAGACATGTCAGGAAGTTGTATAGTATCCCCATGCTTTGCAGGCTTTTCAATCATAAGAAATACTCCTGAAATTAGATTAGATACAACAGATTGAGTTGCAAATCCAATAACAACTGCAAAAATTCCTCCAGCAACAAGAAAACCCGAAAGATCAAGGCCTTGACTAGATGTGAAAGTCAAAAATGCAATAATTATTATTCCAAAATAAATTATCTTGCTAAAATTTTTGGCAGTATCTTGCGGAAGATTAGGAGCATAATATTTGTAAAAAATTAATTTGGCAATCTTTGCAACAATAATTCCTACTGCCATAATTACACCCCCAATTAACAGAGAAAGAACTGTCAATCCACCAAAAATTTCCATTTCAGATAAGCCCTGAAGAAATTCTAGCGGCATTATTCTAATCCCATCTCCATACTTGTACTAACTGTAGTATCTTCCCATGTAGGGGATTTTGTCCAGTCAGTACTAACAGAATCAGTTTTGACATCAGCAATACTAACAACTGCACGTTTTCTCATAGTGACCTTAATGCCATCTATGATTGCTTTTGAGTTTTCATAATAAAGGGAATTATCTGTAATTGGGAAAATTACTTTACTTACAGTTTGACCAGTTTTCAGAGTATTTTCAATAATAATTTTCATAACACCTTCAATATAGGGAATAGAGTCACTGTAATCAGTAGCTAATGATACTTTAGCATATTTGCACAAAGTTCCCGTATCAGGAGAACCATACAAACCGAATCTAGAATTTAGGGGATTACATGTTACCCAATCTAGTGATTCTCGGTGAGGTCCATGAATTAAAAATATACCAATTTCAATAGGACAGTGAACAAAAATGCTTGCAGCTGAATCCTCACTAAGATAGATTTCTTTGTCAAATTTCAAAAAAACATAACCTGTCCTTCTAGCAGGATGATTAAGTGGCCGTATTGGAGCTAATTCAATTTGTATCTCATTTGATTTTGTGGGAATCATTTTTTCAGAAATATTTCCTTCAGAATCTTTTCTATAATATGAAAAAGCGTTTTCACCTACTCGTTCAATTTTGATAGAAGTGTTTGGAAGAGAAAGTTCAAGGTTTTCAGTGACATCATATATACCATAATTGGAAAAAGTTGATTCAGAAGTTTCGTTACTCATCTTTTCATTTTTTTTAGTTAAAATCTAGAATTTATGCTCTCTCTTTTGGAGAGATCTAAAAGAAATCAGATAAAATTTTTTGTTTCATTAATTTTGAGATGTTTCCATGAGATAGCCATTCAGATTTGCTGATACTCATTTTATTTGATGCTAAATGTAATGCATCTTCAAAATCATCAGCCATTACAGGATTTTGTTTCATTGCCTCACGAATTCCTTCACGAACCTGCCAAACACCAACAGGAATTGCATATTCAGGCCTAATTTCCCTTAATATGACAACACCTGCCTGAATTTTCTTTTTGGTCAAGTACTCCACAACTCCCAATTTAGCTGCAAAATAAGCACCAGCTATAGCTGGTGGATGATCAATACCACGTGCATCTTCGTTATCAGAACCAAATCCCAATATACCATTTGAATACCAAGCCTCAATCATTTCATAGATCCATCTATGAGGGAATAAAACGATAGAAAAAACATTCCCTAAATGTTCATATGAAAAAACTTTACATGAATCAATCAAATCATAATCTAAAATTTCATCTGTAAGAGATTTTGAAATAATATCATCAGTTGCAGTTATGCTCCATCGTGTTGGAACTAATTTTCTTTTTTGTCCTAGCATCCCAATACTGAAGCATTTTTGAATTTTTGAAATCTCGATTCCAGAATTGTATAAATTCAGAACAGCATCTTGAGCTTTTAGATCCTTATCATAGAATGCCTTTTCAATTGATTTTACTGAAGAAGTGCCAGAAAACTTTGCAGACTTTATTTCACCAATTGGACCAAAAGGGGCACTTTCACCATCAAGAGAAATACTTGAGGATGTTGTTTTTTGAAATATCAAATCAGAGTCAGTTGGTTTTGAAGACATAGTAACTTCTTGTAGATTTTCAATGTATCTCCCATCTGTTTGATTAATCGAGGTTTTTTGTATTCCACGAACTAAATTTAATCTAAAATTAATAATTTCTTCAAGTGTTTTTCCTTTCCATTTTTCAGGACTATCAAGGATACTAGTATCACCATGAATCGGCGGCACCATTGGGCCAACAAAGACTTTGGGATAATTATAAGACCCAACAAAAACAGATGGAGGGCTGGTGCCACTAATAGAGTCTGAAGAAAACAGATTTCCATATTTTGAAAGAGTTTCATGCCATTTTGCCAAAATTGAACGTCGTATATCTTGAGAATCAGATGACACTATTTTTTATGCCTAAACTGAGCCTAATAACTTGCCTGATCAAAGATTTTGATAATGAGTTAACATATGACGTTTAAGGATCAACAAATTATCAAACTACATGTCAATAAAGAGAATTGTCTCTTTTTTGCCCAGTGCTACTGAATTGTTATATGAATTTGGAGTGCAAGACGATCTTTATGGAGTTACACATGAATGCAAATATCCATCAGATGCAATTTTAAAACCAAAAGTTATCAGTTCGGTAATAAATTCAGATGAACTAACAAGTAAAGAAATCGACACGATGACTTGTCAGTTATTAAATGATGGAAAGGATATTTTTGTATTAGATGAAAATAATTTAAAAGATGCAAATCCAGATTTGATCATCTCACAAGAAACTTGCGAAGTGTGTGCAGCATACACTAATCAAGTAAACAAAGCAAAAGAAATTCTTCAAAGAAAACCAATTCTACATTCCATGGATCCTCACAACCTACAAGAAATTATTAATTCAGTTACAAAATTAGGAGAAATTTTAGGAAAAGGGGCGAGAGCAAAAGAAATAACAGATTCGCTGGAAGTACGAATTCAAAATATTAAAAAAATTCAAAATGAAGAACGGCCAAAAGTTCTTGCAATTGAATGGATTGAGCCTTTTTTTACTGCTGGTCATTGGGTTCCAGAAATGGTACAAATTGCAGGAGGTAATAATATGATAAGCAATGTTGGAGAACACTCAAGACGATTAGATTTTGAAGAAATCAGTAAAGCAGAACCAGATATTATCATTATGATGCCATGCGGTTTTGACGCAAAACGTACAATTTCGGAATACGACAAAATTTTGAAACAGAATCAAAAATGGAATTCTTTGAAAGCTGTAAAAAATAATCAAGTTTTTGCAGTAGATGCAAATTCATTTTTTAGCAAACCAAGCATTAGAACCATAGAAGGATTAGAAATACTTGCCAAAATCATCCAACCGAGTAAACGTAAAGATATCCATGTCTCAGAAGGGTCATTTTCACAGATTTGACACTACTCATACCTAGGCTCAAAAATAGTGAAAGTACGTAATATTACATACAATGGGTTATGTCTATTTTTAGAAATAGTATGGTATGACAAGAGATTTTGCAGAAGACCCAAGAATAGATGATTTGTTGAAAAGAACAAATGACATAATGCTTAGATTAAAAAATTTAGTATAATTATTTTTTTGATGCACTAACTAACGATACAACATCTCTATCTCGTAGTTGGTAATCAGTAGGCAGTCTTAGATTATAACGTAAATCCTTGCCATACAAAAGACCTTTAGTCAAATCAGAATGAATTTCTTTTGCAAGATCACTTATTGTTGCACCATCCTTCAATAAAATCAAATCAGGAAGTATTCGTCCTTTTTTATCAGCAAGTTTTGTTTCATCTGCAACAGGATAAATGGAATTCATCTTAAGCAATTTGAAAACTGCAACGTTTATTGCAAATTGAACACCTGTGCGCATATATTCACCCATAATTCCTTTTTGAATAAAGTTTAGAGCGTTGTTTTGTTTTTCATTTAGTTCATCAGATTTTATAATTTCAAATTGTTCAGAGCCAGGAGAGTATTTTATCAAACCCTTTTGTTCTGCACGTCTAAGACTAAATTCACTATCACCACTAACAGGAATAACTATTGAGTCATTATATCGCTCTCTTAATCTGGCAAAATTTTTGTCTGCACCCTCAACATCAATTTTATTTGCCACAATCAAAGTGGGTTTGGAAATTTTCCTCAGATATGATGCAAGTTTTTTACTATCAACTATGTCAAAATCATCAAAGTTTTTCTCCTCAAGCCCTGTTGCAAGAAATGTATCTTTAACATGAACCTTAGTTACACCAATACCACGATAAAGATCAGTTATTGCATCTAAAACATCAGTTCCAGTTCTAATTAATTTAGAGATTTTATCTCTATTACCTTCTAAAATTTTATGGTACCACATGATTAATTCTTCTTCAATATCTGCAAAATCAGATATAGGATCACCTGTTCCAACTTCAGAAATTTTTCCAGTTGAATCAATACCACCAGAAGCATCAACTACATGTAGTAAAGCATCTGATTGTGCAGCAATGGATAGAAATTGATTCCCAAGACCTTTACCTTTCCAGGCATCTTTGATTAGACCAGGTAAATCAATCAATTCAATTGGAATATACCTCCAACCATCAACACATTTTGAATTATTTGGGTTATCTTGAATTTTAAATTCTGGATGAACACAAAGAGTAATTGCATGTGCGGTTCCAGATATGGGTTTTTTAGTAGTAAATGGGTAAGATGAAATTTCTTCAGAAGATAATGTAGCAGAGTTAAAGAAAGTAGTCTTTCCAGTATTGGTTTTACCAATTAACCCAATTTTGATAGGCATACAATAATCGCCATCTCAGAATATTTATCTCTGCCTAGGAATCAGGAGAGTTTTTGTTTTTAATTTTTTCAAGTGATTGATGAAGTTCTTTGAGGGCCCAATCAATATCAGACAAATCTTCTGGAGATAGAGAGTCTTTCCATTTTTCTAAAACACTATTTGCAATTTCTGAGCAATTGTAGAGTAAATTCCAGTAGGGATGATGCTCAGCTGTTGTGTATGAAAGTTCAGTTACATCATTAAGACCATTTCTTGCTCTTGCTAATGATGTAATTTGTTCACCAAAGATTTTGACAATATTATTTTCAAGATCTTTTTCAATTTTTAAGGGAGTGTTTTGTTGTTCATACTTTTTTGCTAATTCAAGTAGATCATGATAAAAATTTTCAAAGTTTGTCATGTCAACACAATCTCCGATGTTCGGCCAACATACATCTATTGAAAATAACTTTAATTCCTTGTTTTCTTGCCAATTCTTCAGCTTCTGCATTATGAATTCCTTCTTGTAACCAAATGACTTTTGGTTTTTTCTTTATTGCTTCTTGGATAAATGGTAAAACTTGATCTGATGGTCTGAAAATATCTATAATTTCAATTTCTTCATCTACTTTGGAAACAGAGTCATAGCATTTTTTACCCAAAATCTCTTCAGCTGTCGGATTTACAGGAATGACATCATAGCCATTATCAGACAAATATTTGGGCACATAATGAGCAGCCTTGGAAGAATTTTTTGACATTCCTATAACAACTACTTTTTTTAAAGAAAGAATATCACGAATTTGTTCATCAGTATGAGTATCTTGTTCCATAAGGAATACACAGATATGCAGAATATAATTTTTGAAGTAAATATTGAGAGTTATTGAAAATCAGGTCTAGTGTGTATTTTATACTTGAAGCAAAAACAAATCATAGTTGATTTACAATTCATTTGATAGTCCAGGATTGGTAAAAGTACTAACATTTTTGCAAACTCACAATACAGAATATCTGTCTGGTCAGGATTTGAGCGATGTGTTGAGGATTAGTAGAGTTGCAGTATGGAAACATATCAAAAAACTTCAAGAATTAGGCTATACTGTGGAATCAAAACAAAAACTAGGATACAAGTTAACATCAAATTCAGATGCTCTTTACCCATGGGAAATCACTTCAGGACTAAAAACAAAAACAATTGGGCAGCAAGCATACTATTTTGATTCAATTAATTCCACTCAAAATCAGGCATTAAAAATGGCAGATGATTCTGCAAACAATGGTACCATAATAATTGCAGCAAAGCAGACAGGAGGAAAAGGAAGAGCAGGGAGGAAATGGATTTCCCCCAAAGGAGGTATTTGGTTTTCAATTATTTTACACCCAAAATTTGATATTTCTATTACAACTTTATTTCCAATTGCATCTGCATTAGCATTATCAAATGCAATAGAAAAAACATTCAAAATTTCACCAGAATTAAAATGGCCAAATGATCTAACTATCAAAGGAAAAAAATTAGCAGGGATACTAGTAGATGCATCACTTGAATCAAATAGAATTGAAAATTTAGTATTAGGTATAGGGATAAATTTTGATGTAGATGTAAAACATATTGAAAAGACATTAAAAGGCTCACCAAATTTTTACGGAGTAGCATCTCTTAGTGAACAAAAAAAGAAAATTAAACCAATTCAATTAATTCAAACATTTTTAATAGAATTAGAAAAAATTTACAGTCTATTAAACACAAAACAAACAAAAAAAATTATCTCAGAATGGACAAAAAGATCATCAACAATAGGGAAAAATGTAGAAATTAACACCAGGGATGGGAAAATAAAAGGAAAGGCAATCAAAATTGATGAAGACGGGGCATTAGTAATAGATAATGGTAAAAATAACAGAATAATTGCAGGTGATGTTATTCATTTATCAAAGTAATTATTTTTTAGATTTTTTTGATTTATTTTTTGCCTTTGATTGTTTTTTTCTTTTAGAAATTAGAGAAGATTGATCTCGAAGTATTTCTTTTAGATCATTTTGTATCTCAAATGTAGTTAACAGTAATTCTTCTAGGGTCTCAGAATATTGCGCATAAGCAGACAATAGTTCAGTTTTCTTATCATTTGCCTTTGATAGATACTCATTTGAGCGTAACAGATTTGCTGAAATAACTAATTCGGGTATTTCAGATACAGGTCCCCCTAATTGATCCAAATCAAATTGGATATTTTGAACATTTTTTCGTAAATTGTTGATTAATTTTTTAGGATCAATTTTTGCCAATACAAAACACGCAATTATGAATAAATTAAAGATTTTCCAATAACCACATTTTATCTAGGTAAGAAAGGCAGATGTGCGCCTAGCTTTAGTATAAAATAGAAACAAACTATATCTAAAATCACAAATATGGAAAAAGATACAATGGCAATTTCTTACCTTTTAGTTATAATTTTATCAAGTTCAATTGTTATGGGAACAGTATTTGCACAAACAGAAAATGATGCAGAAATAATGTTTAATCAAGCTAACGAGCATTTTGTCAACGGGGAATACAAAGAGGCCATAACAATCTATGACAATATTTTAGAGATTGCACCAAATAATGTTTCAACATTGAAAATGAAAGGAATAGCACAAAGTAATCTTGAGGACCACACTAAATCTTTAAAACAATTTTTCAAAGTTTTACAATACAGACCAAATGATGTTGTGTCATTAACTGGGATGGGAGTAGGGTTTGGAAATTTGGGGGAATATCAAGAGGCCATAACATACTTTGAAAAAGCAATAGAAGAAAAACCAGATAGTGTTGTAATTAATAATTACAAAGAATTTGTTGAAAAAGTAATTATAAAATATCCATACATACCAACAGAGAAACCAGAGACACCAAAAAAATCATTCACCACAATAATACCGGAATGGGTAAAACCAATAGCAAAATGGTGGTCAGAAGGAAATATCGAGGATTCAGAGTTTATTTCATCATTGTTATATTTGATAGAAAATAAAATAATCCAAGTTCCACCTGTAGAATCACAAGGTACAGTTGATGATAAAATTCCTGAGTGGGTAAGAAATAATGCAGGTTGGTGGGCAGATGGTACAATTAATGATGATGCTTTTGTTTCAGGTATTCAATATATGATAGAAAATGGATTTATCAGGATACAATTTCCAGATACAAGCCAATCACAAGAAGAACTAGATCAAGAATTTTACTTTTTTGAAAAATATCTAAGAGATATTTTAAATAATGTTTCTAAAGAAAAACGATATATTGAATTTCCAAATCCAAGTCAGGATGTTATAAAAAAATTCCTTAGAGACTACACTAAATGGAATTTTGAGCAAGAAGTCAAAACTGCAGCTGAAAGATTCCCTGATCCAACGTATGAGATAGTAAATGGAACATATGTTATTACCTACAAGGTGTTCATAAATGACCAACCAACAGGACTTCCACTAGACCATGTTAGCACATTAGAAAATTCTTTTGTATTTTGGGAGGAACAGGAATTAAACACAAATAATGAGAAAGCCAAAATAGAATTGGAAATTACAAATTCAAAAATTGAAGCAAATGTTTGGGTGACATGGGTAGTTCGAAACATTGGAGACGGTGTTTTAGGACATGCACATCTTGGAAAAGGAGTAGTGGAAGTAACACTAGGGGATTACAATTGTGATGGAAGTTTTCAATTATATGATGTGGATAGTGTTGAAACAATTATGACACATGAGTTAGGGCATTCAATTGGGTTGAAACATGTAACAGAGCAAAATAATATCATGTATTCATCATATACTCCATCGTATGCATATTGTCTTCTAAGTTAAATCAAAGAAAATAAGATCACATTCTAAAAAATGAGAATAACAATTAGCTTAACCTACATACAAATAACCAGTAGAGAATTGGTGAAACGAATAATAGGAAAATTAGGCAATACAATGTATTATGCTTAAAAATACAATGATTAAAGCACCTAAATGTCCATCTTGTGGAAATAAAAAAATCATTACAGATGAAAGTAATGGAGAATTATTTTGTGGTAAATGTGGATTTGTAATAACAGATAAAATTACAGATACAGGTGCAGAATGGCGCTCATTTGCAAATGATGAGACTAACAAGGCAAGAACAGGTGCAGGAACTTCAATAACGATGCACGACATGGGATTATCAACTGTAATTGGGGCTGCTAACAAAGATTCAACAGGGAAACCACTATCAGCAGGTGTAAAAAGCTCTATTGAAAGATTAAGGACATGGGATAGTAGAAGTCAAGCAAATTCTTCTGCAGATAGAAATCTTAGACTAGCACTTAATGAAATGGATAAACTAAAAGACAAACTTGCATTAACAAATGCAGTAATAGAAAAAGCTGCATACATTTACAGAAAAGCAATGGAGAGAAAATTAGTGAGAGGTCGTTCAATACAGGGACTAGTTGCAGCATGTCTATATGCAGCATGTAGGAATACAGAAACCCCTAGAACACTAGATGATATTGCAAATGGAATCAATATTAGAAGAAAAGATGTTGCAAGATGTTATAGACTAATTTTTAGAGAACTAGAGTTAAAAATGCCAGTAGTTGATCCAGTCAAAGGAGTTTCAAGAATTGCAAGTATTGCAGAATTGAGTGAAAAAAGCAAACGTAAAGCAATTATAATTTTAAATCAAGCAAAAAAGATAGGGATGGTTGCAGGAAAAGATCCAATGGGAATAGCAGCTGCAGCACTTTATCTTGCTTGTATTAGTACAGGAGAGGTAAAATCACAAAAAGAGATCTCGATTGCATCTGGAGTTACTGAAGTAACTATAAGAAACAGATGTTCAGGATTGAGAGAAATGCTCAATGATTAGAACGTCTTCATTGGTGTTTTTTTAAGAGGTTCAATTATTTTGAGAATTTTGAAGGATAGTTTACCAAAATCAGATTCTTTTTCACAGGATATCAGTAATACATCATCACCAGATAACGGAAAGCTCATCACAATGACTTTTTCCCTATACGACATGGAAAAGTGAACCTCACCAAGTTCCTTGTCAAATTCATGTCTCATTCTTACACGTAATGCAAGTTCCATGAACATCATCTCATCTTGCTTTTGAGCTTCAAGGGATAGTAATCCAGATTTCATTCCACCAGATACTAGATGACCTCTACTGTTGATGATTCTAGCTGAACGCATTTTAGGATCTAATTTGATAATTTTCTGACAGATTTTCTCTAGTTTCTCAACATTTTCCATTTGTCTAATTAAACAAGCGATCTATTTATTGCGATCTGTGTCAATAGATAGCTGTGCAATCAAAATCGCCTAAAGATGTTACAGATTATTACAAACACTTGTCACTCTTCTGGACAGATATCATGCATTTGATGTCAAGTAAACCACAAGCATTAACATCAGTTGGTCCAATGAGGGCATTTGCATCAAATTCAAAGAAAATATCTACAGAATTAATTGAGATTAATGAAGTCTTATTGGGATTTAATCAATATCTTACAGAATATTACAAACAGCTTTCAGACACTTGGACAGTTGCACAAAAGAAAGTCAATCTAAAGGCCCCAGAAGTTCCACAAGACGTAGAACAAATAGAAGCATTCAAGAGAATTTGGATAGATATTTTTGATAATGACTTTACAGAATTATTTGATTCTGGAAAGTTTGGAGATAACTATGGAAAGTTAGTTTCAAAAGAGCTTGAACTAACCAAACATTGGAATAACATTACTAATGTAATTTTGCAATCAGTCAATCTTCCAAGCAAAGAAGAGATTGATGAAGTTTACAAAGAAATGCATTCTCTTAAAAAAAGAGTTGGAAAACTAGAATTGGAATTGAAAAAGGAAGTGAAGAAAAATACAAAGTGAATCAAAAATAGACCCAAAAATAATTGAAGAGATTTTAAAATTCAGTAAAAATGTTGTTGATGCCCCAAATTTAGTTTCAGCACCTGATGAAATTAGTTTGGAGGTAACAGAACATGATGTTGTACAAAAAATGGATAAAACAAGACTATTACACTACAAACCACTTACAGAAAAACAACATAAAACACCTTTGTTAATTTCATATGCATTAATTAACAGATATCATATACTAGATATACATCCAGAAAAAAGTTGGGTTAGAAATCTCCTTGAACAAGGATTTGATGTATACATGTTAGATTGGGGAACACCAACTAGTATGGACAAATATCTTGATTTTGATGATTATGTAAATGGATATCTAGATTCCTATGTGGAATATGTTAAAAATGAATCATCCACTGAAAAAATTTCATTACAAGGGTATTGTACGGGTGCAACAATTGCAACTGCATATATTACATTACATCCCGAAAGTGTGAAAAACTATGTTGCAACAGCACCAGTTATTGATGGATGGCGTGATACTACAGTAATCAGCAATCTTGCAAAACATATGGATGTAGATAAAATGGTAGAAACCATAGGAAACATGCCTCCCGAATTCATGTATTATTGTTTTTCAGTACTCAAACCGTTTGAGCAAGGAATTGAAAAATATGTCAAGTTTTTCAAAAATATTGATAACAAAAAATATGTGGATAATTTTCTTAGAGTAGAAAAATGGTTAGGAGACACCCCACCGATTCCTGGGGCATTGTTTAAACAGTGGATTAAAGATATCTACCAAGATAATCTGTTAATTCAGAATAAAATGCACATAGATGGAAAGCACATAGATTTGAAAAAAATAGATATGCCAGTATTTACACAAGTTGCAGTAGGAGATCATCTGGTATCCCCTGAATGTAGTATGCCACTTCATTATGCCATAGGTAGTGAAGACAAAATATTGAGAATGTACCCAACAGGACATGTTGGAATGATTGCTAGTTCATTATCACAAAAGAAGGTATTACCTGAGCTAGGACAATGGCTATTAGAAAGATCATAAAAAAATAAAAAAATTTACCACTAGTTATTCTTTGTGGTGAATGCAGAAATCCAAGATTGTAGAATGTTTCTGTTTAGGTCAGCAAATGACTTTGCATTATCGTTGAATGTTTTGATATTTTGTTGTGTTGCATCGATAGTTGCAAGTGCTATTTGGTTTTGTATTGAAGCTGCCTTTACAAATTCTTCTGTAGTATCATGAATTACTTTTAATGTTGCTTCAGGAATGTTTGTTGCAATACCTGCTTTCTTTGCATATTCTTTTTGTAGTGTGATAGTTGAATCTACTACATTTTCATATGCTTGTAGGTATTCCTGTTGTACATTAGTAATTGACTGATGATATTGTGGTACTGATTGCTTAATACCATTGAAGAGTTTGTCTACGTTTGTCTGATATACAGAAAATACATCTTTAGAATTCTTTGTTGTTGTTTCGTTACTCATTGTTTCACCTCCTTATTTTTTGATTTTTTTGCTATTGGTAAGATAATGACTTGAACCAAGTCACCATCGCTTAAGCCAAGTGCATTACGTTCAGCCTCAGGGATTGAGATTCTCCCATTACTACTGATAGTAGTTTTGTAAGCACCCCAATTCATGAAGGAAGGAAGCATTTGTCCGATGTTAAACATGGTATCCATGCTTTTACTTTGCATTGATGACATGTTATCCATCATATTAGATTGAGCTTGTCTAGTACTATCAGAAACTCCTTTTAGGGTTTCTAAGGGATTGAATGTTTGGCCAGTTTGATTTGTCATCAAAGAGCCAAAGCTTTTCATAAATTCTGATTGAGCACGTCCACTTTTTTGGATCCATTCTTTGAACATTTCAGAAGGATCATATCGGTTAGTATTACCACTCATTGGTAATGGTGGGGATTAATGGGTATTTAAATGGATCTAAGGGCCATTAAAAAACTCCAACACTTTAGAGGCAAAAATATGCGGATCCTGAACATAGGGAGTATGACCACATCCATCCATTCTAAAAAATCTACAATCTTGAATTGCAGAAACAAAACTATCTGAATAATTTATTGGGATAACAGGATCATTTGAACCCCAAATTATCATAGTGGGAGTAGATATTGTTTGAAGTTTCGATGAAACTAATTCTGAATTTTTTATTCCTAACAATGTAGACATGAAAGCAAGTTTTGCATTAGGTAATTGCATTCTTTCTACAAATCCATCAACAGTTTCTTTAGGAACATTTTTCCCAGAACCTTCCATCATTTCAAATGCATTTTTTGCACTTTGTTCATTTGGATATAACGCTGCCATGATATATGCATCAAGTGCAGGAGTAGATTGGGTCATAGAACCAGAAGGGGAAACTAGAATAAGTTTTTCAACATCCTGAGGATAGGAAGCAGTAAATTCAGCAGATATCTGACCTCCTAACGAAGAACCAATTAGATTAGGCCGTTTAATATCAGATGCGTCAAAAAATTTTTTTAGAAACTCTGAAAAGAATTCAGAAGTATAATCTACAAGAGGTTTATCACTATAACCAAATCCAATAAGATCAGGAACTATAACACGATAATCATCTTCAAAGAGAGGGATGACTTGATCCCATCTTTCAGCTGATGCACCCAATCCATGAACCAATACAAGTGTTTTTTTAGAATCACCAGATTCCAAATAACGAATCTTGTTTCCATCAATCTCGATGAATTTTTCTTCCACTATTTCATCATCCATAATTTTCACTAGATAAGTTTTAGTTAATTTTGCGATCATGTACATTTATGGTTTTTCTAGATTTTCAAACTGCAAATGATAGCAACTATGTTTTTTAAGATCAATAATAGTCAATTTGTGTGATTAAAAAGAAAATTTCAAAAATTTTAGTGCCAATAGATGGTTCTAAAAATTCCTTTAGAGGGTTTGAATTAGCTATTACATTAGCTAGGCAATGTGGAGCAACAATTACTGGCGTATATTCTATTTACGCACCACCACACTCAGAATTCAGAGGGGTAGGCTCAGTTGAAAAGGCACACAATAAAGAAGTAAAGAAATTCATGGGAAATGCCAAATTATTAGCAGCTCAAAATGGGATTGTGTTTAGAGAGAAAATAATGAGAGGTGAAATTGGCTATAACATTATCAAACTTGCACAAGGAAAAGACAAATTTGATATGATCGTTATGGGGTCACGTGGAAGAAGTTCTACGAAAGAAATGTTCTTTGGAAGTATATCAAATTACGTTATTCATACAGCAAAGATTCCAGTAGTTATTGTAAAGTAATTTTATTAATAACCACATTTTTTGAAATATTTTTGGTGATATTCTTCTGCTTTATAGAATGAAGGGGCAGGAACAATTTCAGTGACAATAGGGTTTTCAAATTTCCCAGATTTACCAAGTGTTTGTTTTGATTTTTCAGCAATTACTTTTTGTTCATCATCATGATAAAAAATTGCTGAGCGATACTGAACCCCCATATCAGGCCCTTGACGATTTAATGTGGTAGGATTGTGATTATTCCAAAATACGTCTAAAAGTTCTTCATATGATATTTCATTAGGATCATATTCTACTTCCACAGCTTCGGCATGCCCAGTTTTATCGGTGCATACTTCTTCATAAGTAGGGTTTACTAATTGGCCTCCAGTGTATCCAACTTGAGTGGATTTTACACCTTTGGTTTTGCCAAGTAAATCTTCAACATGCCAAAAACATCCTGCACCAAATGTTGCTTTCAATTCAATTAATGTAAAGACACATCAAATTAAAACTGTTTGTTAAAATTGAAAATTAATTAATTGTAATAATTCCTTTTTCTATAAGAAATTCTAAAGAGTTTACAAATTCATCTTCTGAAATTAAATCCTGGGACCACCATAAAGCACTATTTCTAATCCAATCTGGAATTTCATCACCAGGTATATTTTGAGATGGGGCGATATTTGAAATTACGATAATATTATTTTCTAGCAGAAATTCAATCCCAGTTACAAATTCAGAATTTGAGATTGCACCAGTTGCCCATTCTCCTGCATAATCTTGAATCCAAGAAGGTAAAGGTACAGGTGCTTTCAGTCCCACTGCTTCATAAATTGAAGAGTATTGTGGATAATTATCATCAAACCATTCTTTGTAAATTGCTTCATTGTTGTATCTATCAATGTAATGTTGAGGATCTTTTGATTCATCAACAAATGATGCAATACCTAATTCTATAGGTTCCGATATTGTTTGTTCAGGTTCAGACTCTGATTGTGTTTCTGGTTCTGGTTGGCTTTCAGGTTCTGGTTGGCTTTCAGGTTCTGGTTGGCTTTCAGGTTCAGTAGTTACAGAATATTCTTTGTACTCTATTGATTTTTCCAAATTTCCATCATAGGTAACTATGATTGGGTAAACACCATCAGAGCTCCAAGTAGGACCACCTACATGAAACACAGCTGAAAAACTGCCATCAGAATTTACCGGAATCGTGTTAAAATCTGCAAAATTTGATTTCCCAGGAGTAAAAATTTGAATAGTTACAAATGGAATGTCTGGATCAAAAGAGACGTTTCCAGAAATGCTCAACTGATCATCTTTATGGTAAAGAGATTGATCAGTCATGAAATCATCCACAGTTCCAAACGTAGATGAGAAACTCAAAGGGATTAACAACAGTATGAAAAGAAATACAAAATAACGAATCATATTCTAAAAATCAATTTTAAGCATAATTAAAGAATTCGATGGATGGTTCAATTAAGATTATTTAACATTAGTGAAGATTTCAACAACTTTTTTTGCCAAACTTTCAATATTGACAGTAGGTTCTGCAGATATCAGTAATAGAATATGGGTAATAGGGAACGGAAAGCTTACTAAAACTGCTTTATCTCGCCTTGCAGCAAGATAGTTTATTGGTCCTAAACTTTCATCAAATTCTTTTCGAATGGAGGCTTTAGAAACAAAATCAAAAAATGACTGTAGTTTAGTCTCATCCCCTTCATAGGGAGTAAGTCCTTCTTTGAAGCCACCTGCGATTAGTTTACCATCTTTATCAACAATTCCTGCAAATCGAATCTCAGACTCTTTAAGCAAAAGATTACATTTTTCACCAAATAATTGCAAACCGACATTTGGGTTAGACATGATAAACTAAGTCAAAATATCAAAAATAAAAACCTAGCCTTGATTTCTCAGATTTTTACTGCAAATGACATTTTAATAATGCGTAATCAATGATTTTCTCTTTTGATGCTTTTTTCATTTTTTGAATAGATTTGAAAAGAATGGTTTCAACATATTGTGGATATTGTTGTAAGATCAATTTTTTTAATTGGTTTCTTTTTTGAAGATAATAATCAGCCATAGGATCATAAACTGAAGAGCCAATTAATTTTTCTTCAGAAATAGTAAATCCACCTGAAGCAATCAAGTCATGAACATGATCTAAACTATAATGCTCAGATGACCAAGTAAATTTCAAAATACCCAATTTTGAAGTAGATGAAGTATTCGTAGTAACAGGAATTGCTAAAACAAGTAATCCAGAATCAGATAATACTCTTTTCGATTCAGAAATAAATTCTGAAAAAGGTTTGAAGTGCTGTGCTGATTCTAATGCCAAAACACGATCAACTGAATTTTTAGAAAAAGGTAATTTTGTAGAAGATGAATTGATAAATCTAATATTTTTTTGATTTCCTGCATGAAGAAGTTGAGAATAATTGATGTTGACACAATTGATTGATAAATTTTCAAAATTATTTCTCCAAAAAATTGCAGGAGATGACAATCCACTTCCAACATCAATAATTATTTGGGCAGTTTCTAATTCTGCCATTTTTGCAAAATAAGAACACATGTTTTTTTGAGCAGAAAGTGGATCAGTATTTTCATCATTCCAATATCCAAAATTAAGCATAGAACCACCAGTTGCAAGTTGCATCACAGGAGATAGCGTATTGTAAAGATTTACAACATCTTTTTCATTTCGACGAAGAGTCCATAAAAAGACATCAAGGGGGTTTATTGAGACCAAAAATAATTTCAAATTTATTTGAAAGAAGCGGCTATTAATTTTTAGGGTAAGCCTTCGGAATCCTCAGCACAATGCTTGTGAACCCATTTTTCATCGTTATTTTTGCTGATTTCTTTTCCAAGTTGGATCTTATCACCACAAGATGGGCAAGATGATGCAAATTTTGCTTTCATAATGTTCATTCTCACACCTAGATAAAGCAACTGTGTTGTAATTGGTGTTAACTAATGATTAACACATTTTATTAATTTGAAATTACTAGTAATTTCATGAGTGGTCCAGATTCAGACATATCTTCAAAGATAGTTATTGCAAAGTGGACAGATAGATTCCTTGCATGGTTAATTGATTTCGTAATTATCTCAATAATTTCAACATCAGTAATTTTTGCATCATTGGGAACACTAGACTATGAATATGATGAGGATATTTTTTGGGCAGAAAGTACACAATACATTCCAACAAGCATTTTGTTCTTTGCATACTGGACAATTTTAGAATATAAAACAGGTCAAACAATTGGAAAAAAAATTCTCAATTTGAAAGTGACTAACATTTATGGAAACAAACCAAGCTTGAAAGGAATCATGATAAGTAGTTTTGGAAAAGCATTTCTTTTACCAATAGATGTCATTCTAGGTTGGATTCTAACTAATGAAAAACGCCAGAGAGTGTTTAACAAATTAGGCGATACACTTGTTGTAAAAATCAAGATTCCTGAAGATACCTCAGATGTCACATATTCAAAAGACTAGATTTTGTCATATTTTGTTAAACAATTACTTTGAAGATTTAACCAACAGATCTATTAACAACATTTGATCTTTTGTGATAGAATGTCTGAGAATAGTAAAGAATGGTGGATAGGAATGCCTGATGAATTACAAAATGACATAGAATTTGAAGAATAGAATCATTCCCATCATCAATGTTCCCAGAAATGGGAAAAAATAGAGAGGGTGTAATATTTTCAATTAACACTAGTTTAAGAATGAACTTGGTAACAGGAAAGATAGTCAAATGAAAAAACACGCCGCAATTCTAATGTCAGCTCTATTATTGACATTTGCATATTCAAGTAATTTAGAAGATGTTTCTGCGCTAACACCAATGCATGAAAAAGAAAGCATCTTAGAAGAATTAAAAGAAATTAAAAATAGTTCTGAAATTACTAAAAAAACAAAGAAGAACTTAGAAAAAGCTATTAAAAATATCAAAAAGAGTTTAGATCCTAAGTTATGGAAAGATGAATCAACATTAAATTTTAAAAAAGGAGACAAAGTCTTTAACGCAGAAGAAAAAGCAATAAAAAAATTAGAAAAAATAATTAAAGATAAAAAAGAATTAGAAGAAATCAAAGGTACTATCACAGATATTCTTGAAAGATTAGCAATTACCGACAAAATCCTATCTGAGATTATGATTAACAATGCAATGAATTCTGTAATAGATGAAAAATCAATAAAAAAACTTCAAAAAGCTAAAAAAGAATTTGAGAAAGGTGAAACAGACTTAGTTGATAAAAAATTCCATAAAGCAGTAAAACATTTTGAAAAAGCCTGGAATAAAATTCAACAAGCATTAAAAGAACCTCATGCAAAGAAGATGAAAATTGTCAAAGAAGAAGTAATAGATTACCTAGATCAGGATGATGACATTATTGATATTTACTTGAAAATTAAAAATCCAGGAAAATCAAGTAAAGCAATTAAAGTTGATTTCAAAATTAAGGATACTTGTGTAAATGGTATGACTCATGATGATGCAGAAATGAAAATGGCTTTTTCAGAGGGACTATTGTTACCTCAATTTTTGACAGATGAAGGATTTGAAGTTACAAACAAGTGGTTTAAGAAAAATGATGACAATAAGCAAATAGATCCTTTTACAGATTTTACAACTTTCTTTAAAATTCCTGCAACAGGAGATGACATGATTCAGAAAAATCCAGAGAATAAAAAAGGTTCATTTGAATACAACAGTGCAGGAATTAGTCAAATTGGTGGACAAACAGGTTGGGAAGGTTCATTTGAATTCAAAGGGAATCCAGGAGAATACAATATGGGTTTCTTTTTACAAGAAATTGTTCCTGCAAGTCAAGGAGATGATTGCAATCTAATTTCAACAATTTCAGTCCCAATAACAATTGGACCATAATAATAACTAAAATTTTCAAATAGGCAATTTAACTGTAAATGTGGTAGGCTTGGTTGATACAGAAATAATACCATCATGTTGCTCAACAATACTTTTACAAATAACCAAACCCAATCCGGTTCCAGTCTTTTTTGTAGTAAACATTGGTTCAAAAACTTTATCTAAATTTTCATTAGGTATTCCATGACCTGAATCTTTAACCTGAATAATGTTGAATTTAGCATCAGCAGATATCGTTACATCAATTTCACCTTGTCCATCTAATGCATGAACCGCATTATTGAGTAAATTTGACATTACTCCCTCCATCTTTCGTGCATCGCAATTAATAGTGATATCTTTTTCAGGTAAATTTATTGTAACACCATAAGTAGATTTAACATGATTTATTGCTAAACGTAAAATTCTCAAAAATGAAGTTTGTTTCTTTTTAATTTCAGTGGTTCTTGCAAAATCTAAAACATCTTCAATGATTCTATTCATATCTAAAATGGAATTTTGTATGCGAAACCATTTTTCTTTACCTTTGGAATCTAGTTTTAAAATAATTTCAGGGGTTAGCATATCAGAATAAGTCTGTATAACAGTCAAAGGGTTTTTCAAATCATGTGCAATTCGACTTGCCATTGTACCAATTGTTGCTAATCGTTCAGATTTTACTAAAGCAGCACTTTTACTTTCAACTTTAGAAATCAGGGTTTCATTTTGCTTAATGAGTTGTTCTTCCATTTTTAAAAGACGGTCTTCGAGTTCTTTTTCTTTTTTATTATTAGATCCCATCGTCATAGTAAATTTAGTTATTTGATATAATACAAGCGATTGTATGTTATATTCAATAACAGAGTAAATAGTCGTGCATAGTATCCACTAGGGGATTTTAAATCACAAAAAAATGCATAGCATTAGCTATAGTGATTAAAAATAAAATCATCGTACAAGTCGTGTATATGTTCCACTTGATGAATCGAAAATGATTCATCGTGCATAGTCTCTATGTAAGTGGCTGAACCGTTATGTTGGTCTATTAGTAAAGGCTGGCTCATCACTCGCCGAAGCTTGTGATCTACACCACCTTCCTATCAACGCAGTCTTCTGCTGCCGACCTTCATCTTATGAAAGAATAACTTGTCTCGGGATAGGATTCGTGCTTAGATGCTTTCAGCACTTAGCCTAAACGGCTTAGCTGCCCGGCCTGCCTTATCAGACAACCGGTAAACCAGTGGCCACGCTGCTCTGTTCCTCTCGTACTAGGAGCAACTTCCCCTCAGTTATTCACGCTTCCATCAGGCAGAGACCGACCTGTCTCACGACGGTCTAAACCCAGCTCATGTTCCCTTTTAATAGGCGAGCAGCCTCACCCTTGGCCCCTGCTGCAGGACCAGGATAGGAAAAGCCGACATCGAGGTACCAAACCGCGGGGTCGATAGGAGCTCTCGCCCGCGACGAGCCTGTTATCCCTGGGGTAATTTTTCTGTCACCTCCGGGCCCCAATAGTGGGCACACGAAGGATCGCTAAGCCAGACTTTCGTCTATGAATTCCGTGCGTTTGGAAATCCATTCAGTCGAGTTTTTGGCTTTGCCCTCTTCAACGGATTTCTGCCCCGTTTGAACTCAACTTTGGGCCCCTTTGATATCTTTTCAAAGGGGTGCCGCCCCAGCCGAACTGCCCACCTGCACGTGTCTCCAGTCTTCACTGGATAAGTGGTACTGCAAAAAGAGTCTGGTGTTACATCGTTGCTTCACTAACATCCCGGGGAATGTTAGGCATAGCTCCCAGATACCCTGTGCAATTCTTACTATACCACAAGCACAAGCTGCAGTAAAACTCCACGGGGTCTTCTCTCCCCGATGGAAGTTGATGGACTGTTCGTCCACCTTATGTGGCTTCACCGGGTTGTAGGCGGGGACAGTGGGGCTCTCGTTGTTCCATTCATGCGCGTCGGAACTTACCCGACAAGGCATTTGGCTACCTTAAGAGAGTCAGAGTTACTCCCGGCGTTAACCGGCCCTTAGCTCGGTTGAACCCAAGTTTTAGGTACCGGCACCGGCCAGGATTCAGCGACTATACAAATCCTTTCGGACTAGCAGTCGCCTGTGTTTTTATTAAACAGTCGAAACCCCCTTGTCATTGCAACCTGCGATCCCCATTCCTCATGAAGATTGCAGGCATCCCTTATACCTAAGCTACAGGACTAATTTGCCGAATTCCCTCGCCATACGGTATACCCGTAGCACCTTAGCTTACTAAGCCAGCGCACCTGTGTCGGTTCTGGGTACGAGCTTGCACTTCACTAACTACACAGTCTTTCATGGTCTCCTGGACTCGAGAAAACTCCGCTAACGCGGAGCCATTCCTACCTCGGACTGGTTCTCGTCATTACGACACTCCCCAATCCTCGAATAGTTAGATACAACGATGGTTGTATGACCCCTATCCGGAAGCGAACCATATAGCTCAAACGCTTTGTGCAAGGTACTAGAATATTAACTAGTTTCCCATTCGGTGTACTCTGTTGAGGTACATCTTAGGATCGACTACCTCCAGGCTGATAACGCATTGCCTGGAAACCCTTGCGCTTTCGGTGGTATGGATTCTCACCATACTATGCTGTTACTGCCGCCAAGATCTGCAATAGAAACCGGTCCACAGGACGTCATCGCCCTGCTTCGACCCAATCACTACGCCAACCTACCACGAATCATCTATTGATGATTATCTAAAGTATCGGTATTTTGCTTTAGCCCCGTCCGTTTTTGAGGCATCCCCCCTCGGCAGGTAAGTTGTTACACACTTTTTAAAGGATAGCTGCTTCTGAGCTTACCTCCCTGCTGTCTTGGCGAGAATACGCTCTTTAGCTTGACACTTAGCAAAAATTTGGGGACCTTAACTTTAGTCTGGGTTAAACCCCTTTCGGTCATGAGCCTTACGCCACATGAACCCGTGTCCTTGCTTCTACGATGTATATCCGTTCGGAGTTTGAATGAATGGTGAGGGATTTCTCCCCCGCGCCACTCTATCAGTGCTCTACCGGAAACACTATCTCCACAAAGCACGCCCTGCGAGACGCTTCGGTTGGAACTAGCGAGCGCCAGTCTAGATTGGTTTTTGACCCCTATTCCCAAGTCACAACAACGATTTGCACGTCAGAACGTCTTAAGACCTCCAGCGGGCTTTCGCCCGCCTTCATCTAGCTCAGGAATAGATCGACTGGCTTCTAGCCTAGCCGCCATGACTCTACGCACTTTCACACGCCTCTCCTGACTTCTTGCGAAGCTGCGAGAGCTCGGTTTCCCTTCGCATCCACCTTTAGAGGTTTATGCTTGCCATGACAGTTAGCTCCTTGGCCCGTGTTTCGAGACGGAACGCGTGACACTGATGATTTGAACATCAAATCTTCAACTCTATTGCTAGAATCTCTAATCTGAAAAAATCACCTTCCATGCCACGCACGTCTGTAAGTAATAGGTTTCATGCACTTTTCGCCCCCCTTCCGGGGTACTTTTCAGCTTTCCCTCACGGTACTAGTCCACTATCGGTCTTGAGAGATATTTAGCCTCGGATGCTACTTTCACCCATATTCATTGCCCACTACCAAGGACAACTACTCGGGTATGATTAGGACTCTTCCCACTTTACTTAAGGGGGTATCACCCTCTATGCCAGAACTTTTCAGATCATTTCAGCTGTGTTCCAAGATTCCATATTATCATACCAAAACACCACATCTCCCGAAGGATTCAGTTTGGGCTCTTTCCTTTTCGATCGCCTCTACTTGGGAAATCTCAATTGATTTCTTTTCCACGTGGTACTAAGATGCTTCAATTCCCACGGTTCGACTTCCAATACTAGTGTACTGGAATGTACATAAGTACAAGATTCTCATTCGGACATCTCGGGATCATAGGATGCGTGCGCCTACCCCGAGCTTATCGCAGCTTGCCACGTCCTTCTTCTCTCCTCAAGCCTAGCAATCCACCTATTACCGTCTGTATAACGGTGTATTCAGCCACATATTACACGACTATGCACGACGATCATTGCAAACCCCCTGGCGGAGGTCTGCTACATCCTTCATACAACACTTTCGTGATGCATTGCATCGATGATTCAATGTGAAGATTAGTGCATCCGTACACTTTCCTTGTCTTGTCTAAGGAGGTGATCCGACCGCAGGTTCCCCTACGGTCACCTTGTTAC
Source organism: Candidatus Nitrosopumilus sp. (assembly GCA_965238195.1). Taxonomy (GTDB): domain Archaea; phylum Thermoproteota; class Nitrososphaeria; order Nitrososphaerales; family Nitrosopumilaceae; genus Nitrosopumilus. The sequence continues at coordinate 378,472 of OZ250174.1, forward strand.
GACTTTTCCCTTGTCACGAACCTCAAGTTCGATAACGCCAATCAGACGTCACCTCACTAAAAGCTCACTTCAATGAAACGACGGGCGGTGTGTGCAAGGAGCAGGGACGTATTCACCGCGCGATAATGACACGCAGTTACTAGGGATTCCATATTCGTGAGGGCGAGTTGCAGCCCTCAGTCATAACTGTGGTAATGTTTGAGGATTACCTCCTCCTTTCGGATTCGGGACCCACTGTCATTACCATTGCAGCCCGCGTGTGGCCCCAGAGTTTCGGGGCATACTGACCTGCCGTGGCCCCTTCCTTCCTCCGCATTAACTGCGGCGGTCCCGCTAATTCGCCCCACTACTCCTGAGAGTAATGGTGGCAACTAGAGGCAGGGATCTCGCTCGTTACCTGACTTAACAGGACATCTCACGGCACGAGCTGGCGACGGCCATGCACCACCTCTCAGCTTGTCTGGTAAAGTCTTCAGCTTGACCTTCATTCTGCTGTCTCTCCGGGTAAGATTTCTGGCGTTGACTCCAATTGAACCGCAGGCTTCACCCCTTGTGGTGCTCCCCCGCCAATTCCTTTAAGTTTCATACTTGCGTACGTACTTCCCAGGCGGCAAACTTAACGGCTTCCCTGCAGCACTGCATTGGCCACAAGCCAATGCATCACTGAGTTTGCATAGTTTACAGCTGGGACTACCCGGGTATCTAATCCGGTTTGCTCCCCCAGCTTTCATCCCTCACCGTCGGACGTGTTCTGGTAGACCGCCTTCGCCACAGGTGGTCATCAATAGATCAAAGGATTTTACCCCTTCCTACAGAGTACCGTCTACCTCTCCCACTCCCTAGCTCTGCAGTATTCCCGGCAGCCTGTACGTTGAGCGTACAGATTTAACCGAAAACTTACAGAGCCGGCTACGGATGCTTTAGGCCCAATAATCATCCTGACCACTTGAGGTGCTGGTTTTACCGCGGCGGCTGACACCAGAACTTGCCCACCCCTTATTCATTAGTGGTTCTATGACTAACAAAAGGTTCGTTTAGCACAAACCACTCGGATTAACCTTGTCGTGCTTTCGCACATTGCAAAGTTTTCTCGCCTGCTGCGCCCCATAGGGCCTGGGTCCGTGTCTCAGTACCCATCTCCGGGCCACTCCTCTCAGAGCCCGTACCTGTAATAGTCTTGGTGGGCCATTACCTCACCAACAAACTGATAGGCCGCAGTCCCATCCTACGGCGATAAATCATTTGGAACACAAACCATTCCAGATATAGTGTTCTATCGGGCATTATACTCAGTTTCCCGAGGTTATTCCCGTCCATAGGGTAGGTTGACTACGCGTTACTGAGCCGTCTGCCTTGTATTGCTACAATGACTCGCATGGCTTAGTATCAATCCGATAGCAGTCAGGTCCGGCAGGATCAACCGGATTCTGAATTATTTTTGTATTTTGATTATTGAAGTACATTTTTGTACTTATATTGGAATTGACGGATGCACATAATCTTCACATTTCAGATATGATCTTTTGATCAAATCCTCATTTTGTATGCGTAACTGGAGGCCCATGAATCATAACTTGGCATAATGCCATACTTCATCACGAGCGCCGCCTATTGCGTTACGTATGCAGAAGCCGAAGTATACAGAATCCATATAAACCATGCGTGAAATTATGCCTGATCGATTTAAAAAATTGAAAAAATTACAATAAAAATAATCACGATTTGTGCCTGAAAATAAATTATTTTGATACTTAAAATTGTAGATTTCATTTTGAAAGGTACTTTTGAGTAATTACACATCTGAATACAAAAAGAAAACAAAGACATCTGCAAAAATATTTGCAAAGTCTTCTAAACTTCATGTTAATGGTGTTTCTCATAACATACGATATTATGAACCATATCCATTTGTTGTAAAATCATCTAGTGGAAAAAATCTTGTCGATGTAGATAACAACAAGTATACAGATTATTGGATGGGTCATTGGAGTTTGATATTAGGACATGGTCCAAAAAATGTTAAAGAATCTTTGAAAAAACAAATTGAGAAAAGCTGGATGTATGGAACTGTAAATGAGCAGACAATTAAATTATCAGAATTAATTTCAAAAGCAGTTCCAGTTGCAGAAAAGATTCGTTATGTAACATCAGGAACTGAAGCTACAATGTATGCAGTAAGATTAGCACGTTCTGTAACAGGGCGAAAAGTAATTGCAAAAATTGATGGAGGATGGCATGGATATACATCAGATTTGCTAAAGAGTGTAAACTGGCCATTTTCAGAATCAGAAAGTAGTGGAGTAGTAAATGAAGAAAAAATTATTTCTATTCCTTACAATGATTTAGAAGCATCTCTAAAGATTTTAAAAAAACATGCGAAGAATCTTGCAGGAGTAATAATTGAGCCTGTTTTAGGGGGCGGAGGATGTATCCCAGCAACAAAAGAATATCTCAAAGGAATCCAAGAATTTGTTCATAAAAATAAATCTCTATTTATTTTAGATGAGATAGTTACTGGTTTTAGATTCAGATATGGATGTCTTTATCCAACTATGAAACTTGATCCAGATATTGTAACTCTAGGAAAAATTGTAGGGGGAGGAATGGCAATTGGAGTAATGTGCGGTAAAAAAGAGATTATGGAATATGCAGATACCACTGGAAAGAAAAAATCAGAACGCTCCTATGTAGGAGGTGGAACATTTTCTGCAAATCCTGCATCAATGACATCAGGGTATGCAACACTAAATCAGCTAAAATCAAAAAAATCAGTTTATTTAAAAATTAACTCACTTGGGGAATTTGCAAGAAAAGAGATAGAAAAGACATTTGATGGAAAAGTAGCAGTTACTGGAAAGGGTTCGTTGTTTATGACTCATTTTCTAAAAAATGGAATCACCGAGGTGACAAATTCAGGCCAAGCAGCAAAATGTGATTCTGCAATGCTTGTAAAATATCATTTCAAAATGATTGCTCATGATGGAATCTTCTTTTTACCTGGTAAATTAGGTGCAATTTCAAATGCTCACAGCAAAGATGACATCAAGAAAATGATCAAAGCATCTGAGAATTTTTAAATCTATTTTTGAATAATCCTGTATAGATTATCTAGAATTATTTTCAACGAAAGTTATGGTAGTGCACCTTCTGCTTCAGAAATAGCTGTTTTGTATTCAGCAGCTGCATTCTTAAAATCACCAAAGTCAACTAGTGGAATTCTTAATGAATCTGCATTATTCAATGCAGTATTTGCTAAGGATATTTTTCCTGCATCACTTCCAGATGTATTTGTGGCAACAGAAATGGCATCAGATGCAAGCTGTCTTGAGACTTAGAAACTTTGGCGGTATCTTTGGCGGTATCTTTAACAGAAATGGCATCAGATGCAAGCTGTCTTGAGACAGTCAATATCTGGTCTATGAGCTGCTCTCCTTGAGTTTGATCAAGTCCATTATCTTTGATAGCATCTTCAAGTGAACTTATTGCACCTTCAATGGTACCAGCTGCTGCCTGATTATCTGGTGGATTTTTGTTTAATTCATCCAAGGCAGTTTGTACACTATCTGAAGCATCTTCTACTTTGTCTGCTAATGAAGTTCCAGGATTTTCAGATACAATAGAATTAAGATCATTAATTATAGTTTCTAGTGCTTGTTCTATGGATGGGGCAACAGATATTCCAGGTGGAATAGTTTCTTCTTCACCATCTACAACCACAACAACATCAGTGGGGTTATCTGGATCTGCTGTAATTATTGCAGTTTCAGGATCAACTGTAATTGCGTTATCTTCTGTAAGAGTAATTTCTGTTGTTGTTTCATCTTCTGCTACTACTGTTACTTCTGCAGTTCCTGCAGTAGATTCCAGCGTAAATGTCTCATCATCAAAGAAAAATTCATCAGCAGTATCTAAAGAAACGTCAGCAGTATCACCTTCAGTTGAAACAACTACGAGATCTACATCCCCATTAATTACTTTGACATTAATGCTACCACAAGTAATGTCAACTGTTTCTCCCCCATCTAAGTTCTCAATTGTTTGTCCTCCACAAGCAGTAATTGTTGCAGGTTCTGGTTCTGTAATTAATTCAAATCCTATTCCTCTTTGAATATCATCACCTTCATGTCCAGTACAAAATTCATCACATTCTTTGATAGCGATAAAAGGTGCAGTTGCAGTAATTGAAACTAATACTCCTTCATCAGTATCACCACTTCGTTGAGTTAATAGAAATTCATTATCTACTGTATCAAATGTCATTGATTGTGGTTGACCGAAAAAATTTGGTGGTGGTTCACCGAAACTACTATCAGACCAATCAATTATTCCTAAGTTAGTCCATGTGCATGATGCCATATCATCCATCCTATACATGAAAAATCCACTTGTGTTTGATTGGAAAAGAGAAATCAATTCATCTAAATCCCAATTATAACCAATGGTTGATGGTTGATTTCCTAAATCACCATGAGGGATAGCACAAGTTTCTTGTATTAATCCAGTTGTTTTGTCCAAACGAAATATAGAATCGCCTGTACCACCACTACTGGCTTGTGCAAATAAATGTCCAGTTGAATTAAATGCTAATCCATTTACTGCATCATCAACTAATCCTATTGCAGTTCCTAATCCAGTTGTAGGATCAACTATTGATAGATATTCAAAACCAGCACCACTAAATCCATCTCTGATTAAAGCATACCAATTTCCAGATATTGGATCTTGTGCAATTCCAGCACAGCCAGTTGAAGTAATACCACTAATGTTTAATGTACTTGATGAAATTATTTGTGTTGTAAAAGATCTAGTTGGATCAGAAACATGAATTTCATTCCCACTTCCTGATGGTGAATCACAAGTGAACATTGTGTTTGAAGTTACGATTGTAGGAGATAATGAAGATATACGAACACCATCAGGTACAGTCAAGTCAATTGCAGAAATTTTTTGGTCACCACGAATTATTGTTCCGTCAGTGGTTCCATCATCAAAACTATCATTAGTGTCATCAAATTGCGCAGGATCAATGATATCTTCAATTCCATCATTGTCATCATCAGTATCAGTAGAATCAGGGATACCATCTTCATCAAAATCAGGCTCTGGCGGTGTTAAAATTAATTCAAATGCTACTCCTCTTGACTTTGTATCAGTTGTTAATGTTTCATAAACTGGAAATGCATCCCCACCTGCCTGGGCATTTAACAAAAGTGCATTGTAAGTATTATCTATGATTGAATACTGTTCAGAATTAGTAGATTCATCCAATGAAAATGAATACCAAGAATCATCTCCTGTATGGTATGCCCATCCATAAGGATATAGAAAATTATCTCCATCATAACTACTTGCTGTAAAAGTACCAAGTGTATCTACTGACGTACATGTTGGTGTTGTGTAATCAGTTATTTCTTTGACATTGAAACGTACATCATCATCAGGTGAATTAATTACCACTATTCTATCTGTAATCCAATTATAAGAAAACGCATTGATAGGTTGAGATGATGCAGACATAACACATGTTTCTATTGCTGATCCATCAGTTTTATTTGCAATCATAATATTGTTATCTCCAAATCCTGCACTCTGAGTTACAAAGAAACTTCCTGTTGAATTTATTATTAATGAGTTTGGTTGCTGAGGTAAAATTCCTATTGACGTACCGATTCCAGTTGTTACATCAACGGTTGATAAGTGTCTTGCACCATTTTGTGCTTGAATAATTGCCCACCATTGCCCATCTGTGGGATCTTGTGCAAGTCCATTACAACCTTCAACATTTGTAATTCCATTTCCTGTAACTGCCCAAGTGTTTGATGAGATTATTGTGCCATCAGTTTTATTTCTAAGATGAATATTCTGTTCACCACCACCTGCGGCTCCACATGTGTACATTGTATCTGAAGTTGTAATTGCTTGTACATCTGAAATCATAGTAAATGAAAATGCAAATATCGATAATACCATTAAAGTGAGTAAAGTACGAATCAACATAATTATGAATTCCATATCTTACTTCAAAAGAAGCTTGTCACAAACATTACTAACATGATCGAGTTTTCGGTTAATTTCAAAAATTTTCTAATGATCTAGGAACAAAAATTATAATTTTTATTCATTGTTATGAATTAGAAATGTTGTAAACATGATCGATTTTGCGAAACATGATGGCACTCAAACAAACCAAATTTAATGAGTTTTTAAATACCATTGAAGGAATAACCGCAAAAACTTTATCCTTTCAACTAAAAGAGATGGAAAAGGATGGATTGATTGAAAAAAATGTTGTTGAAAATAATCCTATATAGATTATCCAAAATTATTCTTCATCCAAAGTGTTAATTCATTAAAGATATTCACATAATTTTCAGACTTGATGGTAATGTGAACATGAGCGTACAGTTTGCCAAATTGAGCTTCAAATATCATTGTGCACTCTTTTTTGAAGAAAGGTACTGTGATTCCAATTTTTTTCAGAGAGTAAAATTCAATATTTCCAATTACTATTGTTTTCTCTTTTATGGTAACTGGGATTTTTTCTGAATTTTTGTTAATTGAGTCATCTAACTCTTCTTGTGTAGAATCATCCCAGATTGGAGAATCTCTGGGCCATCTATGAACATGAATCTTATCAGATGTATAATGAATTTCAGAATCTGACAATAATCAGATTCTTTTTTTGAATCAAATTAAGCGTATCTTAATAGATTAGTTTTTTAGAAATCACTATTCTACAACAGCATGGATAAAAAAGAAGAGAAACATGGAGAAGAACCCTACGCCACTGATGACCCTACAAATACTTCAGCAAAAGAGCAAGAAGACATGGCAAAAGAAGCTATTAAGAAATTCAAGTCATTAGGATAAGCCAAACTTTCATTAGCAGTATCATTTTGTAAAAATTATGGGGTTATTTGGTTCAAAAGAAAATCTAGAGGATTTAATGTATAAAGCAATGTCTATGATGGAGAAAAATCAACCAAAGACAGCTATCTCATTATTTGATAAAATACTAAAACAAGATTCAAAAAATGTTTCAGCATTATTAAACAAGGGTTTAGCTCTAAATCAGAGAAAAAAATACAGTGACTCAATTACATGTTTTGATAAATTAATAGAAATTAATCCAAAAGATGCGCAGGCATTTAACAACAGAGGAATTGCAATGGCAGAGATGGGAAATATACAAGATGCAGCAGAATGTTATGACAAAGCAATAGAAGCAGATTCAAAATATGCAGCAGCATATTTTAACAAAGGAGTATTGCTTGATAAATTACAAGAACACGAAGAAGCTATAGAATCTTTAAACAAAGCAATTTCAATCGACCCAAGAAAACCAAATGCTATGGTCTACAAAGGAATTGTATTAGGTAAAATGAAAAAACATGAAGAAGCTCTAAACTGTTTTCAAAATATTTGTAGAAAATATCCTAATAATCAAGATGCATTTTTTCAAAAAGGAATTCAGTTAGCAGAATTAGGACAACATGAAAAAGCACTTAAGGTATTTGATGAAATTCTTACAAAATTCAATGGCAATGTAAATGTTATTTATGCAAAATCACGAAGTAAAGCAGCATTAGAAATGTATCCTGAAGCATTAGACTTGTTAAAACAAGCAGTTTCTAAAAACCCAAAATTAATTCGTACATGGGCAAAAGAAGAAAAAGCATTTACAAATTTGCACAACAACGATAAATTTAGAGCATTAGTAAAACTATAGAACTTTTTTTCTTACAGCATCAATTCTAAGTAGGCCTACTTTCTTTTTTGGTCCAATCAATCTGGCCTCGAAAATTGGAACATAAACCTCAGTGATTTCTCTTAAAACAAACTCATCATTAAGATCACGGACATCTGTTTCTGCAGGTTTTTTGAGTTGAGATTCAAGTTTTCCAATTGCCGCAGCATAAGTCATCTCCGGTTTTTTGACATTTTGTTGGTTTTTTTCTAAAATTCGTTTTGGATAATTTTCAATAGTCTTTGAGTTGATTTTAAATGGGAATTTTATCTCATGACCATGATGATCAAATGTGAGCTCATCTTCTTCTTCGACAAAAACATGTTCTTCTAATTTTAAATCAATCTTATTTTTTCCATGTTTTCTTGAAAGAGCCTTTGTAAATCTAGATTTTGAACGAATAGGGAAAAGACCACCACCTAATACAACATCACGAATATTATAATTTACAGAAATGGTTTGAGCTGCTTTTCTATAATAGTCAGCCATATATTTTCCTGAAACCATCAAAATACATTCATGAAATAATTTCAACGAATGAACGTGTACTTGTTCTTTTTTTGGACGTGAAAGCAAAGATTTGAATGGAGTTGTTTTCTTTTGTTCAACAATCTCCATAGCTTCTGTTTCATCAATATTTTTTCGTAAAACAATTATCTTTACATCATAACTCTTTGCCAAAACTACACAAAGTACACAATTCCATCTATTAAACCAATTCTGTTAGGAAAGAAATATTAGAATTGAAATGATACAAAAAACATGGGAACAGCAAAAAAAGGCGGGTATATTGAAAAACTACTAAAAAAAGCAGACAAGGCACTACAAGAAGGAGTCAAAAGAGCAGATGAAGTGTTAGAAGATGCAGTAGAAATTGGAACATTAACTGCAAAGCAAGCCACAAAGAAAAGCAAAGAGATTCACAAACAAGTAAAAAAAGAAAGAGAGACATTACAGAAAAAAGGAATTAAAAGAATCAATGAAGGGATTTCATCTGCAAAAAATATAACTTCAAATCCCAATGAAGACTTGGACATATTAAAAAAACTTGGAAAATTAAGAACAAATGGAGTAATTACAGAAAAAGAATTCCAAACAAAGAAAAAGAAAATTTTGGATCGAATTTAATATGCAAAAATCAAACATATTTGGATCAAGTGATAAAAGACAAGTAAACCCAAATTGGTTTACAAACAAAACATGGATGAAAGTTCTTTCAAATAAAATAAAATCAAAAGATCAAGACATCTATCATGTTCATTTTGAAAAAGGTTCTAAAACTAAACTTCATTGGCACAATGGAAATCAAATATTAATTGCAACTAAAGGTAAAGGGAGTCTCGAGATTTTTCGAAAATATGGTTCAAGTAAAACTAATTTCAAGATAAAAAGAACAGAGAAAATTACTCTAAATGAAGGCGATATAGCACACATTCCAGCAAAAACTCTACATGTACATGGTTCAATTGATAAAAAAAAGATATTTTCTCATATTGCAATAAACATTTTACCTAAAAAAAATACAATATACAAAACAATATGGTATGAATCAGATTTTAAAACCAAAGTTTCAGAAATTATTTAGAAAATATGTCATTAAGAAAAAGTTCTGAAATCAAATCAATTCAAGGAGATGAAGGAACTAAAATTAAACAATATTTTCATCCACACAATACACTAAATGGAATTAATTATAGCATTGCACAATTTACATTAGGACCAGGAAAAAAATCAAAACTTCATAAAATGAGTTCATCTGAAATATACTATATTTTAGAAGGAAGTGGAAATCTAAGAATCGATGAAGAGACACACCACCTTCAAAAAGATGATTCTGTATTTGTTCCTCCAAATTCCAAACAATTTATTGAGAATACAGGCTCGATTAATTTGAGATTTTTATGCATAGTAGAACCTGCATGGAAAGCAGATGATGAGATTTTATTAGAATAAACTAGATTTGACACCAAAACTTACGTAATTGTTTTTAACATATTACAACTCAATATTTCTTAATGAATACATATCAAGCACTCAGAGTGTTGAATGTAAAACAAGATTCATCACAAGATATGATCAAGACAGCTTATAGAAAATTAGCACTAGAATTACATCCGGATAAAAATAAAGATAAAAGAGAAGATGAAGAATTTAAGAAAATTACTGAAGCATATAATCATCTTAAGAAAAACCATAAACAACAAAACAATTCAATTCATAACGAATATACTAAAACCAAACCAGAGACAAATTTTAAAAGAAAACCTCAATGGGGAGCTCCTAATGATGAAAAAATTCCTGAACAAGATTGGAGTAAATATACTAAAGAATTTGAAGAAGGGAATCCTGATTTTTGGAAGGAATATGAGAAACAATTCTGGGAGGAATATAATGCACGTATACGTTCAGATGGAAAAAATGGAGAGTATGAAAAAGCAGAAGAGCCTAAAAAACAACCAAATCTTTTTGTTAATGTAGATGAAAGTTTGTGTATTGGTTGTTGTAGTTGTGAAATTATAGCTCCAAATGTCTTTGAAATAAATAAACAAACTCAATCAAATCCAAAATCATCTGTAATTAATCAAAAAGGAGAAGGAGTAAACAAGATAATGAATGCAGCACAAACTTGCCCGACAAAGGCAATAAGCGTAGAAGACATCAATACAAAAGAAAGATTATTTCCTTATTGAGATTATATTTTTAATTTATTGTAAAGTTCTTCAATTTCAGATTCAGATAATTTCAACGTAGGATTAAACATACTATGAATAGCACCAGCAGAATCATCTTTACGTCTAGGAACTAAATGTACATGAACATGTGGAACTTCTTGTCCAGATTCTTTTCCGTTATGTACTGCAACTAAAGTTGCACCAGTTAGTACATCTACTTTAGAAATTATCTGATGGACAAGTGAAAATAAATCATTATTTTCTTCTGAACTCATATCTTGAATTTTTTGATGGTGATTCTTTGGAATTACAAGTGTATGCCCTTTTGCGAGAGGGAATGCATCTAAAAAAGAGATAGAATTGGAGGTTTCTTTAAGAATTTTTACTGGAATTTCACCTGAAATAATTTTACAAAAAATACAATCCATAGTGTTACATCAAATTTTCAAAATATTAAATCATCGCTTATGGTACAATAGTAGCCCATGCAAGATCTTTCCCAAATTTGATAGTTACTTTATCATCTGGGTTAAGAGTACAATCTCGAATCGTCTTTGGAACGTTATCTGCAGTCTCTACATAACAAACACCATCAGCATTTGTTAAGATCACTACATCTTCAAACACATCTTCACGAATTAAATGCCAAAATGGGAAAACCACAGTAGATAAAATAATTCCAGTAGATACAAAAGCACTAACAAAAACTAATCCAGATTTTTGACTGGAGCTAAGTTCCATATCACCATGTACCACCATCACCCGAATTTGGATCTAATTTCTTTTCAGGGATGTTTCCATGTGCTTTTTTCATATGTCTTTTCAAACGTTCAGGGTCATGTAATTCAGTACCACATGTATCACACTTTGTTTGATTTTCCTTGTCTTTGTTACGGTTGAATAAACCCATTATATGATAAAATTTTGAAATACATTATAAAGGATACTCAAGTTTTTAGAAACTGTGTCAGTAAAAAACATCACAGTTTTGGGTTCTGGAGTAATGGGGCATGGAATTGCTCAAGTTTCAGCAACTGCAGGATATAATGTGGTATTACGAGATATCAAACAAGAATTTTTGGATAAAGCAATGGAGAAAATAAAATGGAGTTTAGATAAACTAGTGTCTAAAGAAAAAATCTCAAAAGAGGAAGGAGATGCAATATTTGCAAGAATCATCCCCATTGTTGATTTGAATGAAGCAGTAAAAGATGCAGAACTAGTAATTGAAGTAGTTCCAGAAATCATGGATTTAAAAAAATCAGTTTATGCTGAATTAGATAAAGCAGCAGCACCAGAAGTAGTCTTTGCATCAAACACAAGTACACTACCAATTACTGAAATAGCAAGTACTACATCACGTCCTGAAAAATTTATAGGAATTCATTTTTTCAATCCACCACAATTAATGAAACTAGTTGAGATTATTCCAGGGGAGAAAACATCTCCAGAAGTAACTGAGTTGACTCAAAAATATGTAAAATCAGTAAACAAACAGGCAGTATTATGTAGAAAAGATGTTCCAGGATTCATAATTAACAGGTTGTTTATTCCAATGGTTCATGAAGCATGTTTTCTAAAAGACAGAACAGGAGCAACATTAGAAGAGATTGATTCTGCTGTCAAATTCAAATTAGGATTTCCAATGGGAATTTTTGAGTTAGCTGATTTTACAGGAATGGATGTAATACACAAAGCTACAATAGAGATGCATTTACGAGACAAAAAAGTAATCAACCCTCATCCACTAGTTGAAAAAATGTTTGATGAGAAAAAACTTGGACAAAAATCAGGTGAAGGGTATTACAAGTATTCAGATGACAAATATGAGCGAGTTGCACTTTCAGAAGAATTAGCAATAAAATGTGACCCAATTCAGCTTGTTGCTAACATACTAAACAACGCTGCATGGCTTGTCACAAATGGAGCAAGTGATATTGAAGAGATTGAAAAAGCAGCACAACTAGGATTAGGACTCAAAAAACCATTGTTTGAAACAGCAAAAGAGATAGGTATCAAAAAAATTGTTGATGAATTAAACAAACTTGCTGAAGAACATGGGGAATTTTACAAGCCAGATCCACTACTTGTGTCTATGCAGTAATTTTACAAATATTAAAAATTTTAATTTTCAATATTGTGTTATTTACGATATAGTAATGGATCAAGTAAATGTGCCATTGTATTTTGGGCATTTTCAGACTCGATTGACTTGTTCATTTGTAATTTTTCATGGTCTAGTGAACTGATATTCTCAAAAGACATGATATTATCAATTTCAGCATAAGATTTGTCAGTACAAATTGAACAGATTTCATTTAATGTGGTTTCTGCTAATAGATGTTGACCATATTTGTACATGTTAAAGAGCACATGTTCTCGTGGATATCCATTCATTGCTAAATCTAGGGTCTTATTGTTTGGAATGTAATCCATAATCCATTGTCCATTTTTGAGTGACCAAGAATTATCAAACTCATCAACTGCAGTAATCTTACTTGTTTCAGTTAAATGATAGATATGGCCTCTGTGGATTCCATCATATTCTTTTGGAGGATTTAATGATTCACCAATGACTTCAATTCCGTGATTGTAATAATTTTGTTGTGAATTTCTTTTTTTATCCCATACATCAGTTGCAACCATGTTGAAATCTAATGATGTTCTAAATTTATAAAATATTGTCACGCCCAAACATTCAGAATAAGAATTATCACTACAAGATACAACACTTGTTTCTACTCGCACATCATCTAATGCATTTTCAGGATCAGTAACGGTTACAGTGTTAGTATCCAAAAGACCAATGTCAAGTTCAATCATTGCCTTACTTTGACTGATAACTTGATCTTTTTCTAGGCCAAATGCAAATGAAAAATGTTTGATATACTCAGGCCCTTGATTATCATAAATTTTAAACTCTGCCTTGTTTGTTTCACCAACATTTACGGTAATTAATGGATAAGGAGTGAAGAATCTTTCAACATCAACAGGATACCCATTGTATGTAAATCCATTTGAAACTAATCGGTATTCAGATGAACTAACACCAAGTGTTGGTGCAGTACGATCGCCATCACCATTACCACTAACTCCAGAACTAGTGTTACTGCCACCACCGTTATTGCCACCACCATGATTGGCAATACTATCACGAGGTCTATCAGGAGAAGGGGAGTCAGCATTAAGCTTACCATCAGCAAATACATTTTGAGTTTCATATGGAATTACTCCAATGGTAAATAAAATAGCAACAAATGCAAATAGGGAAATGGATAATTTTGAATTATTCATAGAATTATTAGAAATAGTTTTGATATAGGCTAATGCATGTAATTTTATATTTCATATTTTTCATTGAATGTCCCAATATTGGGAATAGTGTAATTTAGATTCATTTAGAATGTAAATGATCTTAGTTTCATGCAGCAATTAATTCTAAAATTTTCTTGACTGCCTCTTGAGCAGTATCAACTCCAATAATTTTGATATTTTTTCTATGATCAATAAAATCATCGATGTATGGATCAACTGAACTTCCAAGATTTTTGATTGCCACCATTGGTTTTTTGTACATGTAAGACGCACATGCTTCAGATAAAGTTCCTGACCCGCCTCCAACAATAATAACTCCATCAGCACTTAACGCATTAAGATAATCTCGGGTGAGGCCCATTCCTGTTGGAATTACAATATCACAAAATTCATTAGCCATAGAAGCATCATCTTGTGGAATTATTCCAACTGTCAGACCATTTGCATCATGTGCACCATGAGATGCAGCTTTCATTACACCACCTAATCCACCATTAATTAAAACAGAATTAGATTTTGCAATTTCAGAACCAACATCATATGCAATTTTTTCATGTTTTGGTGTACAACCATTTGTATTATTACCAATTACCAGAATCTGACGTTTCTTTACCATATTCAAGATTAGGGAAGTGGTTTGAAATATCTTTCTAGATAATTTTATGATGACTCAGTTTTGCCTTCAAGAATTAGTTGAAGTTTTTGGGTAAGAAGGCCTTGGAATGTAACTTCCATCGGAGTTGTAGATTGTTCAGTGATTTTCTGGCTCTGAGTAATTTGATTTTCTAATCTTTCTCGTATTGTCTGATCAGTCAAGATTTGATGTTTTAGGGAAATTGCTTGTTTTTTGTTACTGGCGTATATCTGAATCCAGCAATAACCTGTTTGACTGTCATCAATTTCTATTTCAGTTATTTTCATGGTAAAATTATCAGATATTTGCTTTTTAGGGTTTCAATTATTCTAATTCATTATCCAGTACCCAGAGTAAAGGATATTAGTTAAAAATACAAACCATAATCATGGAAAGACGTTCAATGCCGGTATGTTTTACAGAAAAACAATACAAAATGATCGAAGAATTTGCCAAGAGAAATGGTATGCTTAATGCAAGTCAAGCACTAGAGAAATTATTAAGCAAATAGACACTTTTTGCCATTTTTATTTTGTTTACATTTATAGAAAAGTTGTTTTAAGATTAAAGAAATGGGATTATTTAATAAAAAGCCATCATTTTGTGCTGTTTGCAATAAGGAATTAAAACACAAACACAAACCAAAAAGAGAGTGGAATATCAAAGGAGTACTTTGTGGAGACTGTCATTTTGAGAAAGGAAGGGATTTCTACGAAGGGACAGTAAGGCAACCATGTGTTGAATGTAAAACAACTCAAAAGATTACGGATTTGTGGGAACCTCGATGGCAATGGGACATGGAAGGTTTGTTATGCAAAGAGTGTTTTGATAAAAAAGAAGAGAGTCATGCAAAAAAGAAAAATTTTTGTGCATTGTGTGGAGGAAAAATGGGATTGATTAGATTTAATCCAAAGGGGAATTGGAAGGTAGAAGGTCAGCTTTGCAGAGTTTGTTGGGATGAAAAGAAAGCAGAGTTTGGATAAAAGTGGGATTTTTTAAAAAAATTAAATGCAATATTTGTGATAAAAAATTTTCAAAAGAAGAAGAAGTTATGAATCACAAAGAAATTGTTCATGGCAAAGATTTACAGTATGATTGTAAAGAATGTAACAAATATTTCTCAAACATGGAAGATATGAGAACCCATTTACAAAGAGAGCACAGTTACAAAAAAGACAGATAATTTAGACTGCTTTTACTGTTTTTACTATAGGTGGTCGTTCTTTGGTAAATACTCTGAATCCACAAATACATTTGATTTCAGGTAAACGAGATAATTCAGTGTTAGAAACAGTAGTTGCGCATCTAAGACAAGAATACATCACATCAAAAGTCTCAGTAGGAGTTTCTTCTATTTCATCAATGTTTTCTTCAGCCATGTTTATCATCAAAATTTCGATAATTTAAGGATACCAGATTATGTCAGAGATAATTCAATGTAGACATCATCAGGGATTTTAAGTCTCATTAGTTGTCTTATTGCTTTATCATCAGCGTTAATGTTGATAATTCTTCTATGCATCTTCATTTCCCATTTCTCATAAGTTTCAGTACCACTACCACATGGAGATTTTCTAGTAGCTACATGTAGTCTCTTAACAGGAAGTGGGGTAGGGCCTTTTACTTTAACACCAGTTTTTTTACCAATTCCCATGATCTCGCCACAAACACCATCTAGTTTTGGTAAATTAGTAGATGTGAGTTTAACACGGGCAGTTTGTGTCATTAAAATCCGCCTAAGGTTTGTACTCTTCTGTAATTTCCTTTACAATTCCTGCTGCGATAGTTGCACCCATATCTCTAAGAGCGAATCTACCCATTTCAGGGAAATCTTGGAATGTTTCTATACAAGTTGGTCTCACCGGTCTGATTTTGACAATTGCAGAATCTCCAACTTTAAGGAACTTTGGATTTTCTTCTTCAACTGCACCAGTTGCTGGATTAATCTTTTGGAGAAATTCAGTAACAGTTGCTGCAACTTGTGCAGTATGTGCGTGCATAACTGGAGTATAACCAGGAGCAATTGCTGTTGGATGGTGAATAACTATAATTTGTGCTTTGAATTCTTTTGCAACATTTGGTGGTGCATCAGGACTACCAAGAACATCTCCTCTCTTGATATCTTTCTTTTCAACACCTCTCAAGTTGAAACCAATATTGTCACCTGCAGATGCAGATGGCATTTCTGTGTGGTGGGTTTCAATAGATTTGATTTCACCCGGAGCACCAGAAGGCATTACAACAATTTTATCTCCTGCTTTCATGGTTCCTGTTTCAACTCTACCAACAGGGACAGTACCTACACCAGTGATGGTATAGACATCTTGAATTGGAACACGTAGTGGTTTACCAGTTGGTTTGTCTGGTACAGTAAAGTCATCAAATGCTTCAAGTAGAGTTTTACCAGTATACCATGGCATGTTTTCAGATTTTTTAACTAAATTATCTCCTTTCCATCCAGAGACTGGAACGATTGCTACGTTTTCTAATTTGTAACCTACAGATTTTATCAGTTTTTCGCCTTTTTCTTTTGCTGCTTTGAATCCTTCTTCTTTGTAGTCAACAGCATCCATTTTGTTGATTGCAACAATTAGTTGGCCTACACCGAGTGTCTTTAGCAAGAATGCGTGTTCTCTTGCTTGACCACCTGCTGCAATTGCAGTGTCAGTTTCACCTTCTTTTGCTGAAAGTACTAAAATGGCTGCATCTGCTTCAGAAGCACCAGTAATCATATTTTTAATAAAGTCCCTGTGACCAGGAGCGTCAATTAACGTAAAGAAGTATTTTGCTGATTCAAACTTTTGGAAAGCAAGATCAATTGTAATTCCTCTTTCTCTTTCGTCTTTAATATTATCCATAACCCATGCGTACTTGAAAGTATCACCTTTTCCAGTCTTTTCGGATTCTGCTGCATGTGCTGCAATTGTTCTTTCATCTACAACACCTAGATCCATTAAGAAATGACCCATAGTTGTTGATTTTCCGTTATCAATGTGACCAGTTACAATCATGTTCAAGTGTGGTTTGTCTGCCATATGGAGTGCCTCTCCGAGGGCATTTATTAGCGTTATGGATTTTTGAAAAAAAAACAAACTTTCTTCAATTAATTTCAGATCAGAATATTTTGCCAAAAGCACATAAATCAAAGGGATGAAAATGTGAATCATGAAGATTACAGTTTCAGTTATCAAAGCAGATGTTGGTGGAGTTGGAGGTCACACAAAACCAAGTGACAGATTGCTCCAAGCAATAAAAGACACCGTCAAAAATTCAGCAGATTTACTAATTGATTATTACATTGGATATTGTGGGGACGATACCCATATCGTAATGTCTCATACTCATGGAGTAGATAATGAGAAAATTCACAAAATGGCATGGGATGCATTCATGGCAGGAACTCAAGTTGCAAAAGAAGAGGGATTGTATGGTGCAGGACAAGACTTGCTAAAAGATTCTTTTTCAGGAAATGTAAAAGGCATGGGTCCAGGCGTAGCAGAAATGGAATTTGAAGAAAGACCAAATGAAGCATTTACAGTTTTTGCAGCAGACAAAACAGAACCTGGTGCATTCAACTATCCAATTTACAGAATGTTCGTAGATTCATTAAGTAACACAGGATTAATTGTAAACCAAAACCTTGCAGGCGGAGTAATTATGAATATCATGGATGTCGAAGAAGGTAAAGTGGCAAGACTTGAACTATGGCAAGACAAACCAACTATTGAAGCTGCACTAATGTATCCTAGCCGATATGTTGTAGATACAGTAACTACCAAAGATGGAGAGCCAATTCTTGCAGCATCAACTGATAGATTGCACAATATTGCAGGAACATATGTTGGAAAAGACGATCCAATTTGCCTAGTAAGAACACAAAAAATGTTCCCAGCAACAGAAGAAGTTGGCAGTGTATTTAACAACCCACATTACGTTGCAGGAAATACACGAGGAAGTCACAACATGCCATTAATGCCTGTTAAACTAAATTCTGCAGCAACGATCAATTTCTGCATTCCAATAGTTGAAGCACTAGTGTTTAGTATGCATAATGGAAAGTTCACAGGTCCATTTGATGGATTCTCAACTCCAGATTGGGACTACATTAGAGAAATTGCAACAAAGAAAGCAATGGCAATGAGAAGTCAAGGATTTTTCCATCCAGCCACTCTTGTTCCATCAGAACTAGAATATGCAGAAGGATACAAAGCAAGAATGGCAGTTCTTGAGGGTAAGATGAAACCAATTGAAGGTAACACATCTAGTGGTGTAAAAAAAGAGAATTACGAAGATCCAGATTAGCAAATTCTTTTGTCATCAAAATTTTAGGAAATAGTTAAATCAAAAAAGAGACCTATCAAAACAGATGCTAAAATATTTTCAAATACCTTTTGAATTGAAAACATATGTCATTACAGCATTAGCAGTAATCTCATTTTCAAATTTTATGGCAGTTTTGTTTGGACAGACCATACCTGGAGTCTTTATGACATTTTTCAAAGTCGCAGGAGAATATGTGATTTTAGGATCAGTCTTCGTTTTTGCACTATTTTGGCTTGTTAAGGCAAAACCCCACAATCGCCCAAAGCAATACTCAGTTGTAGTCTTTGATGTGTTTGGAAAAAAGAGTCAAATTGACAGCATTAGAACTGAGTTCAAAACACATGATGTTGCATGGAGTTTCATGAAACAATACAAAAAAGCATATCCACTATACAACTTTGCACTAGTTTCTGATCTTCTAAAATCAGATAAACCAACAATTTTCAGATACATCTAGTTTCAAACTTTTATTCAGGATTACGTGAGGATTAGAATGGAGTTTTCTATTTTAGCTGATTCTTTTAACAAAATGGAATCAACTAGGAAAAGGCTAGAGTTAACACAGTTTCTGGTAGAATTGTTTGAAAAAACTCCTCATGAAGTAATTTCAAAGATTGTGTATCTCATACAAGGAAAGTTAAGACCAGACTTTGAAGGAATAGAATTAGGAGTTGCAGAAAAACTTGCAATAAGATCAATTTCAAAATCATCAGGAATTCCAATTAAAAAAATTGAGGACGAATACAGAAAAAGCGGGGATTTAGGACATGCTGCAGCAATAATACTAGAACAAAAAACACAGACCACATTTCTGGTAGAAGACATTACAGTAGAAAGAGTCTATGAAACATTATTCAAAATTGCCAACTTGGAAGGTTCTCGTTCACAAGATATGAAGATGAAATACATCTCAAGTTTACTCAATGATGCAACCCCATTAGAAGCAAGTTTTATTTTAAAAATTTTGTTGGGATCTTTAAGGTTGGGAATTGCAGAAAACACTGTAATGGATGCATTAGCGATAGCATTTTCTGGCACTAAGGATAACAGAAAAGTTTTGGAACATGCATACAATGTCTCAAGTGATTTAGGAAAAGTTGCTGAAACCATAGCAACGAAAGGCATAGATGGAATTGAAAAATTTGAAATTATTTTGTTTAACCCAATTAGACCAATGCTTGCAGACAGAGTAAAAAGTGAAGAAGAGGCAATTGAAAAAATTGGAAATGATTTTGCAGCAGAATACAAGTTAGATGGAGAAAGAGTACAGTTGCACATTGAAGGAGAGAAAGTAGTATTATTTTCAAGGAGTTTAGAAAATATTTCAAGTTACTATCCAGATATTATAGAAAAAATTCCCAAAGCAATTCAGGCAGATAATATAATTTTAGAAGCAGAAGCAGTAGCAATTAATGAGAACACAGGAGAATTTTTACCATTTCAAGAACTGATGCATAGAAGAAGAAAATACAAGATAGAAAAAGCAGTAACACAATATCCAATTACAGTAAACTTTTTTGATATTTTATACTGTAATGGAAAAAGTTGTTTGGATCTACACTACAAAGATAGAAGAGAAAAACTAGAAAAAGTTGTCAAAGAAGATAATTTTGCGAAATACACACCAATGGCAATAGTCAAAAATAAAAATGAGATTGAAGACTTTTTTGAAAATAGCATCAATGCAGGCAGTGAGGGATTAATGTTAAAGATATTGGACAAACCATATCAGGCAGGGTCAAGAGGAAGTCACTGGTTAAAACTAAAACGAGAATATCAAAATGAATTAGGAGATAGTTTAGATCTTGTTGTAATAGGAGGATTTTTTGGAAAAGGGAGAAGAACAGGAAATTATGGAACACTATTACTTGCAACATATGATGAGGATGAGGACATATTCACAAGTATTTGCAAAGTAGGAACAGGATTTTCAGATGAAAGTTTGGATCAGTTGTATCAAATTTTAAATCCAAAAGTTACAATCAAAAAAAATCCACGCATAGATAGTGAAATGGAAGCTGATGTATGGTTTGAGCCAGAATTAGTAATAGAAGTAGTTGCATCAGAGATCACACTCAGTCCAATTCACAAAGCAGCAAAAGACAAGATAAGAAAAGATGCAGGTCTTGCTTTAAGATTTCCAAAATTTACAGGAAAGATAAGAGTTGAAAAAGCAGTTGAGGATGCATCCACAAATGAAGAAGTAATCACATTATACAAAGGGCAGAAAAAAATGGCCCATGACAAAAATTTGATATAATCGTGCTCAAAAAACATCAAAAACCATAGAGGATTTAAATTACCTCAGGATTGTTTACTTTCTGTTATGTATAGTGGGGAGCTTGAAGTTCAAGCAAAAAGAAAGGCTATAGCAGTTTTACAAGACGAAATCAATAGAATTCTAAATGCTTCTAGAGAACTTGCAACGATACCTGAATTAATGATGAAGAAAGATAAGAAAGGAATCAAAAACGCAATAACACAAATTTCTACTATAGAAGAAGAAGTAGAAAATCTAAGAAGAAAGATCACTAGAGAAGTAGCAGATGTGGGAGGATTAATCATGAACAGAGAAAATCTTCTAAACACTGCATACACAATGGATGAAATTGCAGGTTACATTACAGGTATTTCATTCAAACTCTCAAACGTAAAAGTGTCTACATTAAAAAGTGCAAAACTCGACAAAGACATTACAAAACTGATTGAATTAGTTGTAGATGAAGTTTACAAACTAAATGAAATCATTAGAAGTCTTAACACAAATACTGCAAATGCCATTGAGTTAGCTCAAGAAACACAAACAATTGAAAGGGAAATTGACATCAAATACAGAGAGGCTACAATAAAACTCGTAAATGAAGTAACAAATACAAAAGAACTGTTGCTAATTAAAGACGTAATAGAAGGAATTGAAGAAATGGCAGACAAGTGCCAAAGAGTATCAGATTCTTTCATATTATTAGCGTTGAGTCTCTAAACGAAACACACCTTTTTACTTTATTTTTAATTTGTTAAGAATGACATACTAGAGAATTCATATACACATAATGTTTCACAAGAATTATGAAAAGTGAATTAATTGAAAATAGAATCATTGTTTGGAATATTGATGATTCACGTAAGCTTTTCAGTCAAGGATATTATGGGAAACCCATCGGAATTCCAAAACCAAAAATCGAAGAAATAGATGTTCCATTAATTTTGGATTTAATTGAAGGGTTGTATCTTTTAGAAAATAAGAAAATCACCATTACTAAATCAAAACAAAAGATATCTACCGATCAAATGATTGAGATTTGTAAAAAAGAATATCATGATTTTGATAAAAAATATTTAGTTTACAAAAATTTCAGAGATAAGGGATACATAATTAATCCAGGAATAAAATTTGGTTGTGACTTTGCAGTTTATGAGAAAGGTCCAGGGATTGATCATGCACCATATCTGATTCAAGTTTACAGTCGAAATGAGTCAATTACATCAACAGGGATTGTTCTTGCAGGTCGACTTGCAACTACAGTAAAAAAACAATTCATTTTAGCAATTCCAAAAGGTAAAGATAAGATAGATTTTCTTGCTTTAGACTGGTGGAGAGCTTAGACTGATTTTATGTGTCCAGCTATTCTGTCGTAAATTTCAAAAAGTTCCTTGGTAATACCAAATGAAAGATGATTATCCCATTTACCTCTAATTCTGACTGCACCTTCAGTAGGCTCCACATAGATAGTAGCATCTTTGAGGGATTGTTTTGCAATCATTTCATTTAGTTCATTATCTTCATTTAGTTTTGAAGCTAAACTGCCAGAACCATTCCATTCAACTTTAACAATAGTTTTTGCACCAAAATGTCCTTTAGTGGTTAGTTGTGTTTTTGCAACATTGTTTTCATCTGTAGTATCCTTTCTAACAATGAAGTGTGCTTGAAATCTGTCTTGTGCGCCCCAAGGGAAAATTGGATTTGTTTCTTGCATCTTCTATCCCTTTCGAATAATTTGAATTACGTCGATGTTAGAATTCTTGACATCAAGACATCCTCTATTAGTTATCATTCTAGGGGTTTGAGCAAAATATCGACTATAGTAATCACCTTTTTCAACATCATCGGTTCCAATTTCTTTAGATTCTGAATCTACTCCGATTTCCTTTAACATACCACTAAATCTTTCAGGCCATGTTTGATAGACAAATGTATCTGGCTCTGTGTCATGCATAAAAAATCATGAACCACACCCAATAATAAAGATATCAAGAAAATATTTTCTACAGGGATCAATCCAATTAAATATCATAAAAGTTTTGACAGTTTATCTATGTTAAAATTTCAAGGCAAAATTGCTCTGATTACAGGTAGTGGTACAGGAATAGGCAAAACCATTGCTATAAAATTTGTTGAGAGTGGAGGAAGTGTCATAATCCTTGGTCGAAGAAAAGAAGTGTTAGAAGAAGCAGCTAAAGAACTTGAAGCAAAAATTCCTGAAAACTCTGGAGCATCAGTTAGGATTTTTTCAGGAGTTGATGTAGCAGATGAGACTGCAATGAATAACATGTTTGATTCATTAAAAAGCGATAACGTTACAGTAGACTACTTAGTTAACAATGCAGGAGTTTCAGGTCCTGTTACATGTTTTGCAAATGCACCATTAGATGAATTCAAAAGTACTATTGCAATACATCTGACAGGCACGTTTTGGGGTTCTGTACAAGCACTCAAAGTAATGAAAGAGGGAGGAAAAATTATTACGATTTCAACATTCTTTACTGAAGAACGACCATTAGAACAAAGACCTTACAGATTTAGAAGCCCATATACTGCAGCACAAGGTGCAAAAAACAGACTAGCTGAAGCAATGTCATGGGAATTAACAGACAAAGGAATTATCTCTATTGCAACAAACCCAGGTCCAGTACATTCTGATAGAATTTACAAAACAGTTTATCCAAAAGCAGCATCAGAATTTATGAGAGTAAGCGGATTTGAAGACTTGAATCCAGTAGAAGTTGAAGAGGCAAAAGATGATTTGTTAGAATGCATACTGGCAGATGGAATAGACACTGAAGGAATTGCAAAAGTTGCAGAAAAACTAGCAAATGGAAAAGATGTTACCAAATTAACTGAGACATTTACAAGGTTATTACAACAAATTCAAAAGCTTGCAGGAAAAATTCAAAACAATACATCACATATGATTGCAGATCAAGAATTTCTAAAACAAGAACAAGTTGCAGCATCAGTTCTCAATTTGTGTGATGATGAGATTGCAAAAATTCTAAATGGTAAAGTAATTCCAGGAGATAGAGTATTTTATCCTGTAAGAGCACATATTGGAAATGCAACACCAGGAGTTCATCAACCAGACTTTGCAGGAAAAGCAATTGTGTTTACAGTTGATGCAACTGACAAAGCAGATGCAGATAGAGTAGAATTTTTGGCACAACATGTTGAGAAAAATGGAGGAAAAGTTGCATGTTTCATTTCAGAAGCAACCCCAAAAGAGCTTCAAGAGCAAATTAGTGGAAAATTCCATGCTCATGTAGTCGACATCACAAATCCAGACGAGGTTGAAAAATGGCTCAATACGGCTAAAACAAACATTGGAGATATTCTAGCAGTCATTCACTTAACAGGTAAACTTCCAGAAGTTGGAAAATTAACTGAATTAGACAGGGCAGGATGGGAAGCACTTACTGCAAAATTCATCTCAACTCCAGCAACAGTAGCACAAAGAACTCTGGAGCAATTTGTCCCAGGTGGAGGTAAAGACCCACGTCTTTACAAAGATGCAAAAGGAGCAATCATGATAATTGGTCCAGACTTACCTGTTGGAAGAAAAGCTACTGGAACACAAAGAGCTCAAGTAGAAGTTTTCAGAGGAGCATTAAGACCATTTACAACTACAGTTAATCAAGAATTAAGTGATGTTCTCAAATCAAATGTTAGAATGTTTACAGTATTTCCAGGTACTGTTACTGGTGCAGAACCAAGCAATGAAAAAATTGCTGATGCAATTAATTTCCTGGTATCAGATGGTGCATCTTCATCTGCTGAAATTGTTTTCTGTGTTGACGAATCAAGATAAGCATGAAAAAATTTTCGGACCTCAGAGTAGGGGATACATTTTTTTCAACATGCAGTATTTCAGAAAAAGAGTTAGAAGAATATCTTAATTTTTCCAGAGTTAGAAATGTATTCCTAGAAGATAAACAAAAAGGAGAGCAGATAGTTTCAGGTAGAGCAATTCTATCAAGAATGGAAGGAGAATTTACAAGACTAAGCCAAATTTATGGAAACCACATTATTTTTCTTGGAATAGATGGAGATCCTGAATGGGAAAATAGGGCAACTAGGTTTCTCAAACCATTACAAGTTAATCAAGTATTGAAATTAAAATTTACAGTCTCAGGAAAAGATGACATTGATGATAAATTTGGAAAGATCGCAATAGACTATGAAGGGACTACACAAGATGGAGAAGCAGTAGTTCTCTCAAAGAGAAACATCTACAGGATCAAAAAAGATCCTCATCGTTAAATTAAAAATTAATCTTCAGATTCGTCGTCGTTTCTTCGTGATGGTCTTACAGGGATGTACAATATTGTCATAAATACGATTTGTGGAATTTGTATTTAATAGAGTCGTAGGAATCATACTTTTGTAAGTTAAAAACCGGAGAGCAAACATGTCTCTCCAGCCGTCAGATCAAAGACCCAACGAACAACATACATTACAAAATCATTATAAAAGCATAAGGAAAAATTTGAGGCTAAAATCCCAAGACAGAAGTGCCATATACTGAATCAAAGAAAAGTTTTGCAGCTGCTATTAAAATTACAACCGAGACTAGGATTTGTAAATATCGTTCTTTGATATCTAAAGATAATCTTGCTCCAACTAGTCCACCAACAAAAGCACCAATTGCTAAAAATCCTGCTTGAGTAAAATCAGGATGTCCAAGTATACTATGAGTAATCACTCCAGATAATGATGTAAATAACAAAATTAATTGAGATGTAGGAGCAGCTTTCTTCATAGCCATTCCCATTCCAACTACCATTAACGGTACAAAGACAATTCCTCCACCTATTCCAAAAAATGAAGATATAATTCCTGCAAAGAAACTTGCACCTACTGCAAAAATTATTATTTGTTTAGATATTGTCTTTTCTTTAGTCTCAAATTTTTTTCTAAAGAAAATATACATTGCAGATGCAATCAAAACAAAACCAAACAAAATTTTAAAAACATCAGGAGCTACATCAGTAGAAATAACTGCACCAAGAATAGTTCCAGGGATTGATAGTAATCCAAGTTTGATACCTAATGGATATTCAATTCTTTTTTGTCTAGAGTAGGAAATCGTTGATGCAATTGCATTACTTAATGCAGCAAAAAGACTGTTACTTGCTGCAGCAGTAGGTGGAAATCCCAAAAAAGTCAATACTGGAACCACTATAATCCCACCACCAAGACCAATCATAGAACCTAATATTCCTGCAGCAAATCCTAAAGGAATCAACCATAACTGATCAATCATTGTAATTGCCAATCAAAGAATTTTGTTGTATATAATTAGACTACTTCAAAATTATTAATGTCTGTAAAACAGAATTTTCTTTAGGTGTGATTTCCAAAGTAATTACAGAACTTCCTAAATCATCAACTTGAGATTTGATTTCACGTTCTTCAGAATCATAGTAAAATTTGTGAACAAGATCTAGCCATGCAGAAATAGATGCAATATCATCATCAGATTTCTCTTCTTCCCAACAGTCACAAACAAGTGTTTCAATCATAGTCTCAAACACTGCAAGAACCTCAGCTTGATTTGATTCTAAAGTTGTAGTTTCAAGATTAGCAATTGCCAGTATTGGGGAATTTACATCACCTCCAATGTTGATATTTCCCAGAGTATTTTCTTCAAAATCCAGCACAACAGTTGTAGTACAATACTCTACAATTCGAGGGAGACCTTTATCAAAATATTTACAATATTCACCTACAGTATGATCAGTAATTGCAACAGGTGTAGACACTAAGATATCTTGTTTTGCTAAAGTTGTTTGAATTATTTCAATATCATAATAAGTAAAACCAGCATCATAAATTGAGACTGATTGTGGTTCAGAGGGTTTTTCATAAACAGAGATCAAAGATATTGAGATTATAATAGTAACTAGAATTGGAATCACAATTAATTTGTTCACAATATAGAACTTTTATCATTCCAAAATAAGGTTTTGCAATTCTAAATTGAAATAATACTCAAAACTGAATCTTCAGTAATGTTATTTTGATCAATAAAGCCAGATGTTACTTCAAGGACATAAACTGCCTCATCCTCAGGTATGACACTTTGACAAGATGCAATTTCTAATGCGGTTTTACATGGAGGAACATCTTTTTCAATATGTACAACTTTTCCGTCTTGATCAAACCAAATCATATCAAGTGAAAATTGCATGTTAAGCATCCAAATAGAATGAAGTCCAGATCGTTCAAATACAAAGATCATACCTTGATCATAAGGTAATTGATCCTGGAACATCAACCCACGAATACGTCTAGGTTCAGTATCAGCAATTTGTACTTGAAGAGCAACGTCATCAACTTTTATTGTTCCCATAGGAAATTCAACAGATTCTAATTTACTTTCACTTGGAAGAGACAATAAACCAGCAACACCAACGATTACTGCAGCAATGAAAATAGGAATTAATACCTGAGCCCTAGTAGTCACAAGTTAATTTATTGCAACTCCTTTTAAAATACGTAAGTATGTCCAGTTAATTTCGCGATTCCAAAAAATAACAAACACGATTCCTTTCTCAAATATGCCTTGAAAATTTTCGAGTCTTGGCTTTGAGGCGAGTCTGGGAATTTTGCCAGATGTGAAATATGTTATTACATATTTTATCTATATTGCCATTACTAACCATTGGTTACCACTCATTACCAATAGTATATATAGTGGTGTTAGGGTGACATGGTATGAGTACACAATCACAAGCAAGCAAGAGCACTCAAACTCCTGCAAGCAATGTATATTCAATGTACACACAAAATGTTCAAAAATATTTTGAAAATATCTCAAAAATCACCCCACAGTATTTTCAATCTATTACACAATTGCAAGAAGAATGTATGAAAGCATGCCAAAAAACAATCAATGCTTCAGTATCTGTGCAACAAGAATTTGCAAAGAAATCTGGTATTTCAACTGATATTCCAGAATCTGCAAGAACTGCAATCGTAGATACCAACAAGCAAATTGTTCAAGCAAGCACTGTAAGCAATCAATTAGTAAAAACCACAATTGATGCAACCGTACAAAACATCAAAACCTTCGGCGATAACATTAACGCATATGTAGAATTGAATAAAAATATTATCCAATCCTGGATAAACCCATTCACACTAAAAAACTAGTGTGATTGATTTTTTTCTTAATTTTAGAACGTCAAAGATCTGCAAAATTACACTATATTTTCATATGTTGTTATTAATTACGATTCCTGAAAACAAATAGAGTTTAGAATCTAATCTTTATTTTTTTCATTATACTTTACCACCTCATCTAGGGGCACAACAATTGTTCTATCTGAGCCTTTACAATAATTTTTTCCTTTGAAATGCTTGTGAATTTTAATTTTGGCCATCATAACACTGTCTATTCCATAGTGTCCATGATGGTCAGTAATTTCTTGACTAACAATATGACAAGGTTTTGAAACACTACACCATTTACAGATAATTTTCATTTTTTTATCACTAGTCACAAAGTTTCTGTATGAATCAGAGTCTTAAGCGTATTGAAGTTTAGAATCTAATCTTGACCTTTGCAAATCCCAATGATTCAAGATTAAACACGATCTATTACGATAATTATTACAGGTTTCATCTAATCTACCAGCAAAATTCCACGGGGTATTTATGACTAGTACCATGACAGACCATATGGAAGATACTGTCATTTGCCCAAATTGTAAATTATCATATTCCAAGCAAGAAAATGATCAATGCACCCATTGCAATTTTACCATCAAAGAAGAATAAACACCAATATTCATCAGCCCTACAAGCCATTCGAGCCTAAGAATTATTATTCATTATACTATTTTGAGGCTAAACCAAACAGTTCTATACTCTCTGAAAACTATCGTAAAAAGATATGAAATACATGTGTAGAACCTGTAAAAAGAAATGTGATGATATTCCAGAACATATGATGAAAGAACACAACTTTTCAAAATCAATTGTAGAATCTCAACTCAAATCAAACCCAAATTCTTATAAAAATTCCTTTGAAGTTCTATAATACTACAAATCTTGAGTTTGCAAATTCCAATGACTCAATGAAATAATTTCTACTGTATGGAGTAATTTAGGATTTATAATTTTTTTCCAGCCAAAAACCATTACATTATAGAAAATTAATCATAAATTTTACTTGTAGGAAATTATATCATAAATTCATAATTTATGAGTATAATTTAAACTCAAATACAAGATAACCATAATTAAAAAATTGGAAAAGAATTCAGAAAGTGAATCCAAAAAAAAGGATATTGAAAAAGAGCAACAAAAGGAAATTGAAAAAAATATACCAATTACGGCATTTGGGGTTGTTGCATTAGCTTGGGCATTAGCAAACAAAGAAAATACTTCTCAGTATACTTATGAATATTTACAGTACTTATTTACTAATTATACGAAAGACGAAGATAGAAATTTCTTTAAAGATATACTTCCAACATTACATGGAGTAGTTTCAAAGCTAGCTTATGCAAAAGAAAATGCAATTACAAGTTTTAACAGATTAGATGATATTAAAAAAAACGAATATGACAAACTAGAGCAAATAACAGGAATCGGACAAAACATTCAAGGTAATATAAGTAGAATAATAGGAATTGCAGCAGGAGGATCTATAGGATTACTAACTGCGCCAGATAATTTATCAACAATAGAACTACCAGCATATGCGATATTAGGAATCACAATAGGCTTCACAGTTATAGAAATTGGACTGCGAATTTACAAAAATCGTAAACAAAAAGAGATTGATGGTAAATACCATGACAGACGAGACAGTAATTGGGATGAAAGATTTACTTTAGAAACACATAGAGCAAGTGTGTTTTTGTATAGAGATGTTGAAAGAAGTTTAAGAAGACATTATGGATTAAAGCTTAAAAAAGTCAGAGACAAAACATCAGATTGGACAAGAATGGCATCAATGGTATTACAAAAACCTAATTCAGACAATAGTGAAATTGCAAATTTGTACAAATTTCTGGAATTAGCTGTAAAAATAGAAGCAGTGATGAGAGAGTATATTGCTATAAATTATAAAGAAGAATTCGCAGAGTACGCTAAAACAAACTTTGAAAAAATTGCAAATCCATACAAAAGAGGATTAAAAGGATTAGTTATTTTTTTGGAAAAAAATCAATTAGTAACAAAAGAAATTTACAAACACGTTATAGAAATTAGAGACAAAAGAGTCGCATTATTTTACGATATTGATGGATTTGGTATACCTGAAGCAGAAATATGGTCAAAAGAAGAGAGAAAAAATAAATTAATTGAAGATGCGGAAAACACTCTAAAAGAGTTAGAAAAATTATAAAAACACTATATTATAGAATTCTTAAAGTCGTGAATTGATGAAATTGTATTTTTTGTCTCATGTCCAATATCATGAATAGTAGCACCATTGTATTTTTTGTCAAGATATCGTCCAGCAACTATCAATGGACCACCTACTGCACAAGTAACACCGGTAGGCTCAGGAACCCATAACATCATAAATCCAATTTTTTGAAGTTTTTTACCTGGTGCAGATGCTTTTTGGAGAGCACCTAAGGAACTGGCAGCATTTTTGCCATCAAATTGGGCAATTTCACTATACATACTTGCTCTACGTGTAGCTGACTCTGAGATTTTTTTGAATTTCTCCAGTCGTGCCTTTAGGGGATCAACCATTCCAACTTCTCATTTAGAAAAAATTAGTTAAGATTCAAAGATCAATTGCGATTACACCTAGGTCAACAAAGAGTAACTAAAATCAACTGAAGAGACATCCAATTATACTAGATTCAATTTAGATACAAAGATTAGATGAAATCAAAAAATTCCAAAAGATTGGATTCAATAAAAGCAGCTCACCAATCAGAAAGAAATCAATCAAGTTCAAGAATGGAGGATTATTTAGAAATAATTGCAGAGTTAGTTGACTTGAAAGGATATGCAACCACATTAGATATTTCAAGATACATGGGAGTAAGTGCACCAAGTGTTACTAAGATGCTTCAAAGATTAGATGAGAATGGATTTTTAGAATATGAAAAATATCATGGAATTAATCTTACATCTAAAGGAATACAAGTAGCTGAAGGGATTAGACAAAAACACGGAATCTTGTTAGAATTTTTTGAAATTTTAGGAGTGGGGTATGATACTGCAAATCAAGACACTGAAGGAATTGAACATCATTTAAATCCAAAAACAATAAAACAATTAAGAAAATTCATCACATTTCTTAAAGCAACTCCTAAGATAATTGAAAATTTTAAAAATCTTTGAGAAACAATTGAATTTCATTTTGGGATGATGCAAGATTCATAAGATTTCTTGCAACATCTGAACGTTTAGGAATTTTTATCTGACCTTTCTTACCAATTCTTACTGATGTAACATACTTGTCATCGACATAAACATCAGCGTGCATTGAGGTAAATTCTTTGTTAACAGTTAGAAGTAATGCAGTTTTTGATTCTGAAAAAGTAAAAGGAAGATCATTTGTCGCTCCAGATGAATAAGAAGAGTCTTTTTGAACTACATCAACATGAATTTTGAGAAATTTTTCAATTTCGTTAATGTTTGAGCCCCCTCTTCCTATAATTGATGCAATACACTGCTCGTCTACTAAGACTTTAACTCGGTTATCAGATAAAATTTCAACTTCTGCATGAGGATCATATTTTTTGAAAGTTTCTTTTATCTTATCTTCAGCTAGTTTTTCAATTCCAATTTTTTCAGCCCTTTTCGTAATAGGAACAATGACATTTTCTTCTCCAAAGGTGTAAATTTCATGCTCTAAGACGTTATCTGCAAAATTTCTGATTTCTATAACAGGTCTTGCTAGATCAGATTCAGTCATTCCAGAAGGTACTTTTACTTTTAATTCCAAATCATAGACTTTTCCAATTTGTCCATCTTTTACAAATACTACAGTATCCAAAACATTTGGAATTATTCCAAGTTCAATCTTTCCAATAAAACGTTGAATTGCATCTAAAGGAGAATTTGCATGAACCACACCTACCATTCCAACTCCAGTTAATCGCAAGTCAGCAAAAGTTGTAAAATCTTCACGTCTTCGCACCTCATCAAAAATAGTATAATCAGGACGAACAAGTAACAAAATATCAGCAGTGTTATCAAAGCTTCCATCTAATTTACTATATTGTGTTACTCCAGGATCAACTTGTAAATCACGTGGAGATTCAAACGTTTTAACAATTTTCCCAGTGCTATGATAAAAATTTGCAAGACCCGATGCCAAAGTACTTTTTCCAGAACCAGGGGCACCAGAAATTAAAATTCCTTCAGCTCTATCAGAGAAACGTTTCATTAATTCTTCAGAAATTTCATAATCATCAAGAGATAGTTTTACAATTGGATGAACGATTGTTATTTCAAAAGATTCAGAAAAAGGTGGATGGGTAATTGCTATACGATAATCATTATGTTGAATTACAGATGCACCATTCTTTGAGATCTCAATAGTACTAGAGTCAGTTACATTTGTAACATCCAATATTTGTGAGGAAATCATCTCCAAATAATCCCTTGAAAGAATATCATCACTAAGTTTAGTTAGTGAAAAAGTACCTGGTTTTCCTTTTTTTGCTAAAGGACATTGATTTTCTTTAAGATGTATACTCATAGTTTCTGCATCAAAAAATTTTAGAAATTCTAATGCTTCATTTTTTATAATCGACTTAAGAAATACTGTATCTATACCTTCAGCTTGCGCTACTAGATGTTGAACATTATCGGAAGTGTAAAGGATAGCATCATTTTGTTTAGCCATGTCAGTGATAAGAGCATCAATTCTACCAGTTTTGGCAAGTTTAATGTCATCAGTAGAAGGATGAGCACCTTTTAGAATTATCTCCAAACCATGAGTGCCAGATAATTCTTTGAGTTTACGAATTTTTTCTAATCCTACAAATCCCTGTTCTTTGTTACTTGAAGCTTGAGACTGTAATTCATCTAAAACTGCTTGAGGTATTATTATTTCAGAATTTCTAACGGACCCTGCTTCTATCTGGGCAATTAGTTGACCATTAATTATAACACTAGTATCAACTACAATTTTTGACAAAGTCTAATTCAATTATAGATTAAATACAATGCCCTAAATTACTTTGCTAAAATATCACTGATTGCTTTTAAGACACTATTAAAATCAAAAGGCTTTGAAATGTATGTTGTTGCACCTTCTTTCAAACATTGAGTAATAACTTTTTGATCATCACTGGCAGTAATTAAAACAATTTTTGCATTAGGATCAAATTGTATCACTTCTTTAACAACAGTCAAGCCATCTTTTTTTGGCATTGCTAAATCCAGTAAAAGTACATCAGGTTTATGCTTTTGATAAAAATCAACAGCTTCTGCACCGTCAGAGGCTTCTGCAACTATTTCATTATCGCCAATAGACAAGATATCCTTGAGCACTAATCGAATTGCATCAGAATCATCTGCAATCATTACTTTACCTACCATACAAGATCAAAGGAATTAGATGTTAAAAATATTAACTAATTGGAGTTGTTTAAAATTTGAGAAACTTTAGAATTAATTTCTGCAAAGTCATAATCAGGCTCAACCATGCATTGCTTCATAGAACAAATAGAATCACAAAAAACGCTAAAAACCCCATCAATGCTGAGACCATCTATCATTTTCTTCAATATTGAATCTAATACACCAGAAAAACTACCTAGCATTTCTTTTCCCATCATTGGAGCCAATCCTTTAATTTTATGAGTGCATTTTTCAAATTTATCAGCATTTAACAAAACATCGTCATCATTCTGACATGTAGACATTATTTTTTCTAGGGCAGATATTTCTTCGTTAATTTCACTAGTAGCAATTTTGATAAATTCATCAGACATGATATATGAATAAAGAAAATTCACCTTTATTTTTATACCCTGTGCTGAGTGAGATTTATTGTGAAACTACTTAGTAAGACATACCTATTAGTAGCAATTTTGATTGTAGCAGCTGCAATTAATTTATTCTTATTTTATGAAGACACTAATTCACAAACCACACAATCATACTCAATTATCAGAGTCGGAGATGTGAAAGTAGCAGCAGAATCAGTTTCAGCATTAGCTACATCAGTTGCAGGTGGAAATTTCCAAGACAAAGAACAACTAGATACTAAAATTTTACAAGTAGAACAAATCATGGAAGCAATAAAAAATGGGGGAGCAGTAAAAGGTCAATCGTTAGATAAAATTCCAACATCATTAACGTTAGATTATGATGAAATGGCAGCATCATGGGAGTCATATAAAACAAAAGCACAAAAGGTAGAAATCACATCAGTTTTTGATCCAGAATCAACAAAGGCTGTGAATTATATTTTACAGAAAAATAACGAATTAGTTTTACTTTCAGATAATATGAAAAATGAACTTGGAAATTTAGATAGAGATTATAACAAACATAAACAGATTGCTGAAGAATTATCAGAAGGTGCAAAAGCCATTGGACAGCAAACTTTGTTGATTTCAATAGGAGAAGAAGATGATGCTCAAGATAAAT
Organism: Candidatus Nitrosopumilus sp.; assembly: GCA_965238195.1. Lineage (GTDB taxonomy): Archaea > Thermoproteota > Nitrososphaeria > Nitrososphaerales > Nitrosopumilaceae > Nitrosopumilus. Next base: position 413,016 of record OZ250174.1, read on the forward strand.
TAAAAGAAGAAAGTTTAAGATTTGAGATAGGAATTAGAAAATTATTAGTAGTTTCCACCATAGGGCTAGATGTTGAAAGTGTGGGAAAAACACATGAAGAGTTAATTTCAACACCTAGAGAAAATTCAAACTCACTGCGTCAATTAGATCCCTTATGGGAGTCAATGCAGCCAAGAATTTCAATTCTAGAAGAAAGAGCACTATTATCACCAGAATTTAATTCTGCAAAAAATGAAATGAATTCTCAAAAAGAGATACTTTATGAGGACATTGACAAACTTCTCTTAGACTGGAATAAAATTATTACAAGTCAAGGTTCTGAAGAACAGTCAATTATTCAAATAATTCTAGTTGTAGATATTGCAGTGTTCTTTTTGGTATTACTTGTAGTTAGAAAATCACTATCCCCACTTGCATCTATTACTCAAGCCATAACTAGAGTGAAAGAAGGCGCATATGGTGAAAAAATTGAATACTCAGGAACTGATGAGGTAGGACAATTAGTGGATAATTTCAACATCATGTCTCGTACAATTAAAGAGAAAGAAGAAGAAGCAAAGAAAACAGATGTTGCAAAAGATGAATTTCTTGCAATGATTACTCACGAACTAAAAACACCTCTAGTTCCAATTCAAGGGTATGCAGACATTTTACTTAACGAACACTTAGGTAAACTAACAGATAAACAAAAAGAGAGAATAAGTATTATTAAATCAAGTTCTGAGACATTGTTATCAATTATTTCAGATTTACTTGATGCACAGAAATTAGAGCTAGGTCAACTAAGTATGAAAAAACAAGAAAACAACATCAAAGAAGTAATAGACAAAGCAATTGAAACATTAACGCCAGAAATAGAGAAACACAATATTGAGATTAGTTCTAATGCAGTGGATTGTGTCTTAAACTGTGATCCAGATAGAATAGGACAAGTCATAACAAATTTAATGAAAAATAGTTTGACTGCAATGGAATCTGGCTCAGGGAAAATGGAAATCATCATGGATAATCTTCCAACAGAAGTAAAAATCAGTATAAAAGATAACGGTATTGGAATTCCAAAAGATAAACAAAAAGATCTATTCAAAAAATTCTATCAAGTTGATGCAACACTCACAAGAGAAAAAGGTGGAAGTGGATTAGGTCTTGCCATTTGTAAAGGAATTATTAATAATCATAAAGGAGTAATTTCTGTTGAGAGTATTCCAAATCAAGGCTCCACATTTTCATTTACAATCCCAAAAGAGGCATCTAAGTAAACAAAAACTCCAATGAGTTCTGATTAAAGAAAACAAACTCTCAGAACTAAAATTACTCACTCTCTGCAAAAAATGCACATTTTGATAAAGAAAGCATGAATTACGAAGACAAGAATAATGAATTTTATGAAAATTGTAATGAATATTTTGAATTTTTGCGTAAAACAGGCACAACTGACTATGATTTTGAGGATGAATACTACTTTACAATGCCTGCAATTTCAAATTAGTAAAATACAGAAGATTTACGAATACCTCTAAATTTCATAAATTATGGATTCCAGCCTACAAGATCTAGCAGATAAAGCAATTAGATATGCAATGGATTCTGGCGCTCAATATTGTAATGCTAGAGCAGAACAGCAAGAAAGTAAAGAAGTACTCATAGAAAATGGAGAGATAGAATATGTCAAAAACAATAACGATGAAGGGATAGGCATTAGTTTAGTAAAAGAAGGGGCATGGAGTTTTTGTTCAATTACAAATCCAAATTCATTTGAACAAATTAAAGAGATAGTAAATGACGCTATAAGAAATTCTACACATAATGCACAAGATAAAAAAAATGAAATCAATCTATATCCAAATTCTGGCAACAAAACTAAAATTGATTTTCCTGTTTTAAAAAAACCAGGAATAGATGAATTAATTAAGATAGGATTTGAATGTGATAAAATCATTTCAGATACACCAAGAATTATTAAATCAATTATTCATCCATGGTACACAACTAATTCAAAATATTTTGTAAACAGTGAAGGCTCAGAAATTATACAGAATTTTACAGATGTGGTGATAGATATGGTATCTACAGCACATGAATCAGGACTTACACAATCAGTAAACATTACAGAAGGTGGAAGAGGAGGGCTAGAACAACTTAGCAATAAAGATAAGGTTCAACATAGTGCACAAGAAATTTCTCTTAAAGCATCACAACTAATTGATGCAAATCCTGCCAAAGAAGAAAAAGCAACAGTTGTTATGAATCCAGATTTTGTATCACTACTTACACATGAGATATTAGGTCACCCATCTGAAGCAGATAGAGTTTTAGGAAAAGAGATGGCTTGGGCAGGAGGTGCATGGTGGAAAGGAAAGATTGGAAAAAAAATCGGTTCAGACAAATTAAATGTCTTTGATGATCCTACCATCAAAGAAAGTTTAGGATGGTATTATTATGATGATGAAGGAGTTAAAACTAAAAAAACAACCCTAGTTGAAAATGGAATTTTAAAAAATCATATGCAAAATAGAGAGACTGCACAAATTTTTGATGCGATACCCACTGGGAATATGAGGGCAACAAACTATCGGTTTATGCCTTTGATTCGTATGGCTTGTACCTGTATTGGGAATGGAGATTATGACGTAAATGAGATGATAAAAGAGGTCAAAAATGGCTATTTAATTTCAAATATGAAAATTCCATCAATTGACATGAAACGATACAACTGGAGTATTTCATGTCAATACGCACAAAAAATTGAGAATGGTGAAATCACAGACTTGCTAAGAGATGTAATTGTAATGGGAATAGCCCCAGAATTTTTTGAATCAATTGACGCTTGTGGAAATGACTTTACAGTAAGACCAATAACTAATTGTGGTAAAGGAGATCCAATGCAATCTATGATAATGGGAAATGGTGGACCATCAATACGTGGAATTGCAACAGTAAAGAGTGTAAACTAGAATGGGCCAACTAGAGATAATAAAACAAAATGTCATAAAATGTACAAAGTGTGATCTTTGCAAAACTAGAACCAATTCAGTTCCAGGTAAAGGGAATTTTTCAGCAGATGTAATCTTCATTGGGGAAGCACCTGGAAGAAATGAGGATAAAAGTGGGGAGCCATTTGTAGGAGCAGCAGGAAAAAAACTAGAAGCTGCACTGGAAGGAGCAGGAATCACAAGAGATACAGTATACATTACAAATGTTGTAAAGTGCAGACCACCAAGTAATAGAGTTCCAAGCACAACTGAGAGAGAGACATGCAAAGAGTATCTTAAAGAAGAAATCTCAATAATAAAACCAAAAATAATTTGCATAATGGGAAATACAGCATTTAATTCACTTTTAGAAGGATCTGAAATAACAAAATATAGAGGCAAGCTAGTACGAAAAGAGAACCAATTATATTTTCTAACAATTCACCCAGCTGCAATAATTTACAATCAAAAATTAATTGATATATTAAATGGAGACATCATAAAACTATTTGATTTGGTAAAAGAAATAAAAAATGGGAAAGAGGTTACAGTGGATATTGAATATACTGCCTAGAGAATTTTATTTGAAAAATACAGTTACTGTTGCAAAAAATCTTTTAGGGAAAAAAATTGTTAGGAAAATAGGAAGACAAGAAATATCAGGCATAATTACAGAGACTGAAGCATATAGACACAAAGACGACCCTGCAAGTCATGCATTTAGAAAAATTACTGATAGAAACAAAGCGATGTTTGGAGACGTTGGAATGGCGTATGTCTATTTTACCTATGGAATGTACTATTGTTTCAATGTGGTAGCAAAACATCCAAAAATTGAAGCAGGTGCAGTTCTCATTCGCGCAATTGAACCTGAAAAAGGAATCAAAATAATGCAAAAAAATAGGAACATACCAAACATGAAAAACCTCACAAATGGACCAGCAAAATTAACTCAAGCCATGAATATTACAAAAGAGCAATACGGTGTTGACTTGACAAAACATTCAAAATTATTCATTACAGAAGGAATAAATTCAAAGAAAATTTCTGCATCATCTAGAATAGGAATTAAAGAAGCAACTGACAAGTTGTGGAATTTTAAAATAAAAATTTAGTTAGGATCATCTTTGTTATTCTCATCTAGAGTCCATGGGGCAAACCTTCCAAGTATTCTTTGCCAATCTAATCTTAAAAGCAAAACTACAACTGCAGTCATCATTGCACCAAAAACAATAATTCCAATATAGATAGGGGTAGCATCATCAATATTTTCCAAGAATGGTTCTACTAAAGATAATCCAAGATAATGAGAAACAAAAACTATCGTATAACTTAGAACAAATTTACCAGTTAGAGTTGCAATGAAGAATCTTTTTGGATTATATTTTGCTAATCCTAATGGAACATATACTAAATCATCTGGAATAGGGGTTGCTGCTGCAAAAAATGCTGCAGCCGCACCATATCGTTTAACTAGCCTTTCAAATGGGCGCATCCTCTTTCTTGTTTTTTCACCAAGTATCTTTCGTCCACCATAACTAGCAAAAAAGATAATTTGTTTTGCAGCAGTGGCAGTAAGTGCCGAGATTATTGCTAAAACATGTAAATCAAACTTGTCACCAACGGACATTGTAGCTAGAACCAAAAATCCAGGTAATGGAACAAATGGTATGAGAGAGCCAAAGAAGTTGATTAGAGCTAAACTAAGATATCCTACTTCTGGTGCAAACGGAAACAAGTCAACAAAATCCACAAATCAAAGTTTTTTGAGGCGTTATTTAATTAAAACTAGAACACAGACACACAACAATCATTAAAATATCATATTTTAACAGCCTAATCAAATGGGAAAGATTGAATTTGGAAAAATTTGTGATGAGATATCATCAATTAGTCCATTTATCAGATTTGCAGCTGTAGTTGGCGAGAGTGGGGAATTACTAGCCTGGAAAAGAAGGCCAGATTTAGAGCCTCTTTTGGATGCCAAAAACACAAAGTATCAATTTTCACATATTGCCATGAAGACAGACCTAGAAGGATTCTTTGATAAAAATCTAGGAGAGATAGAATTTGTGTGGGAAGAGCGAAAGAAAGTTCAGACCATATCTTTTGCAATTGAAAAATTGCGAGTATGGATATCAATTGATAAAAAAGCAATTAGATCTGAGATGTTAAGAATTATAGATTCATGTCTGCCAATTGTAAAAAAGTATTCTTAGTCATGGAGTAGATTTGAAGTGCCCTTTTTGTGAAATTGATTTAGATTCACTGAGTATGACTGACGGGCTAAAGCATGTTTTAGAGCATAAAAAGGAAAATCAGAAATAAAATATTTGTATAACCTTATTTTTTACAAAACATGGAAGTGTCAGATGAAATTCAAAAGTTAATTGATGAGATTAGTTTCAGAAAATCAAATTCCAAAGATTATAAAAAAATGAAGGCAGCGGAGATCAGTAAAGAGTTAAGAGATGTGATGAAATTTGAGCAAGAATCGTTTAAAAAAATTGAAGAATTTGAAAAAACACAAAATAGTCCAGATTTAGTAGAATATGCAAAAATGATTTGCAGAAATAGCACCCAAAGAGAAATTACACAAATTCAAGAAATTTATTTAAAGAAAATTGAAGAAGAGTATCTTAACTCAAAATAAGATTATTTTTCATCTTCATATAACCAGCATCGTACATATCCAGTTTTGGTTTTAAATTTTGGTGGAAGTTCTTTGCATTTTTCAATTGCTTGAGGACACCTATCTATGAATCGACATTGAGTTGGCGCATCAAGTAGGCTAGGTGGAATTCCTTTGATGTATTTTGGAGTACCTCCCTTTAATGTCGGGATTGATTCTAAGAGTCCTTGAGTGTATGGGTGTTTTGGGTTTTTGTAAATTTCTTGAGATGATCCAAACTCCACCATTTGCCCACCATACATTATTCCAATCATATCTGAAATTTCAGATAATACTGCTAAATCGTGCGTAATTAGCATAAATGACATGCCATCTTTTTTGAGAGATTTTAGTAAATTTACAATTTGAGCTTGAATTAGTACATCTAAAGCTGTAGTTGGCTCATCAGCAATTACAAATTTTGGTTTGAGTAATAATGCCATTGCAATTACTACTCTTTGTTTCATTCCTCCGCTTAGCTCATGTGGATACTTTTTCAAAACACTGTCATCTAAGCTAACTGAATTCATTGCATTTGAAATTATTTTTTTTGAGTCTCCTCCAAAGTTGTGTTGTTTTAGAATTTCTACAAATTGTTGATTAATTGTAAAGACAGGATCAAGTGAATTCATTGCACCTTGAAAGACCATAGAGATTTTTTTCCAGCGATATGTATCATCAAAGTCAGATTCACTTATCTCTAAAAGGGAATGACCATCAAATAGAATCTCACCTTGTGTCTTTCCACCAAGAAGCATTCTGATAATAGATAACCCCAATGTGCTTTTCCCACATGCACTCTCACCTGCAATTCCGATTGATTGTCCATCTTCTAGCTTGAAATCAACATCGTCAACTGCATAAACTGGACCCTTTGAGGAGTCATATGTAGATGATAATCCGTTAACTTCTAGAAAAGTCATGTATATCTTAGATCCAAACTAGAATTTCTGTTTTACACTAAGGGATATAAACAACTTTATCAGAATGATAAAAGTCGATTCAAATGAAACTTCCAATTTGTGGTTTTGATGCAAAAAATGCTGTACTTTGTCCTCAATGTGAGGGAAAAGTAGAAGATGGTAGACTAACACAAACAGACGTGGATGCATCAATGATTCTTGCAAATATTGCAAAATCAAATAAAGAAATTGAGAATTTTACATTATACTCTTGTAAAGAAGTTGATGGGAACTTTGTCTTGTCATTGGCAAAAAATGACATTATGGTAATTAGGCAGAGTCGCACCATGTATAGACTACTCCAAGACCAATTCAAAGGTAAAATTTGGCTAGTAGAAGCCGATGAGACAAATGAGAGATTCATAGAAGACCTGTTTTTTCCAACTAAAATTCTATCATTCAAGTCAGTTTGGGCACCAGGGGATATTCAAAAGACAAAGGCAATAGTGTCAGGCAAATGGACCAGACGATTTCCAATTGATACTCAAAAGGTTGTACAAATTGTAAAAAATACCCGAAACCTTGACATTGAGATAGAATTTGAGGATAAGAAATGACCTTTGTAAAATCTCATGACATTGCAGAGTTAACTGAATCATTAATTGGAAAAGATGTAGTGCTTGGTGGATGGGTTGAAGATTTTAGAAAGTTAGGAAAAATGTCATTTATTACTTTACGTGATGTAACTGGAATTTCTCAAGTAATTGTAAAAGGTGAATTAAATGATAATTTAGGTGAGATTAATCGTCAAAGTGTTGTAGCAGTAAAGGGAATTGTTCAAGAGACTAAAGCACGTGACTTTGCATTTGAGGTGAAAGCAGATGAAATTGAAGTGTTAGGTAAAGCAATTCATCCATTACCAGTTGATCCAATTGGCAGAGTGGAAAGTAACATCGATACCAGATTAAATCATCGAGCACTTGATATGAGAAATCAAAAAACTGCTTCAATTTTCAAGCTTCGACATCATGTATTACAATCATTACGTAAAACTTTGGCTGAAAAAAAATTCATAGAAATTACTACCCCTAAAATTATTGGCAGTGCAAGTGAAGGTGGTGCAAATCTATTTTCACTAGATTACTTTGGAAAGAAGGCATATCTTGCACAAAGTCCTCAATTGTATAAGGAGCAGATGACTATTGGACTTGAGCGAGTCTATGAGATTGCAAACTTTTATCGAGCAGAAAACTCTCACACAGGAAGACATCTTTCTGAATTTACCAGTATAGATATCGAGGCTGCATTCATGGATTACAATGATGTCATGGATGTGTTAGAATCACTAGTAATGGAAGTTTACAAGTATGCATCAGAGAATTGCAAAAAAGAACAAGAAGCGATCGGTCATACTATTGAGGTGCCAAAGTCCCCATTTGAGAGAATTACCTATAGTGATTGTATTGAAGAATTGAAAAAAGCAGGTGAGAAAGTAGAGTTTGGAGATGACTTGCTTGATTCACATCTCAGAATAATTGGAGATAATCATCCAGGATTTTTCTTCTTAACTGACTGGCCAATGAAGCTAAAACCATTTTACATTAGAGAAAAAGATGAAGATGCAACCCTATCTCGTTCATTTGATTTACAATTTGGATATTTGGAATTATCATCGGGGGGAACAAGACTACATAATCCTGAGATGTTAAAGGCTAGACTAAAAGAGCAAGGATTAGATCCGGCACAATTTACAGACCATCTCAAAGCATTTGATTGGGGAATGCCACCACACTCTGGATGGGGAATGGGATTAGATAGATTGATGACTACACTAATTGGAATTGATAATGTACGTGAAGTTGTGTTGTATCCACGAGATCCTGACAGGTTAAGTCCATGATTGAAGCTGAGGATGCAAAAAAAGTAGTTGAAGTGATCGGGAATAATCTCATTGGAGTATCACATGACTCTAATAATTTTGCAAAGTTACCAGATAATTTCTGGGGATATTTTGCAAGAGGACATGATACAAAGGGAACGTTTGGTGTGATAATTACATATTCTGAAGATGGAAAAGACGTGGATGAATTAATTAAAAATTATGAAGAATGGGCAAAGAATAATAAAAAATCAGAATCTTGAAATTAGCCACAATTCATACCAACATACTTTAATTTTAAACAAATTATTGAAAAACATGGGCACAGTTCAGGCAATTAAGAAGCTAGAGACATCTAATGAAGAATTAAATCTAACATTAGAACAACTCGGCGAGCAGTTCAAAGATCTTCGTGAAGATAAAAGATTTGCAGGATTAATTGATGATTTGGAAAATTTAGCTTTTAATTATCTTAAAACGTGGATAGGTACTAACACCGAAGTTATCCAAATATTGACTAAAGAAAAAAAATAAGTTTCTAAATTCTATTTTCTTTTGGCGCATGCACATTCAACGTAAACTACTTTGAATTCTCCATCTGTCTTGATGTTATGAGATAACGGTTTACGGCATTGTTGACATTCAACAAATCCATGATATTCTTCAACTGGAACTATCTTGTGCGCCCAGGATTTTGTAGATTCATCCCAATACACTGAATTAATTTCAGTGGGATTATCCATACTTACCAATTTGCAACGAATTGATAAATTACTATCGATCCCATCACTATTCCAATTACAGCGCTGATTAGTATTACAGATTTTTTGAGAGTTTCTCTTTTTTCAAATTTGATATTTGCTTTTCGTTTTGCCTCTGCATGATGTTTCTCACAACGAAATTTACCTTCATATTGACGAACACCAATCTCATCACATTCATCACATTTTCTTTCATTCATAACGATTAATTTTATTTTGTTTCTTTTAATAATTTACGATAGCCTTCACATTCTTTGCAGACTGGTTTTCCTTTGTATTTTGGATTACCATCAGTGATTTTGAGCGTACCTGGGGCAAGTTTACAGAGACAACATACTACCATGGAATGATAGTGTAATTTGCAATTAATAAATCAAATTTTTTACACATAGGATCGGTTAAGAAAAAAAATCAGTATAATTTGTGAGTGCAAATCAGAGGGCATTTTTGTGGATTGTAAGTAATCAAAGAAAGATTCATGAAGAATTCATTGATAGTATTTCTTAAGCCTAGTTTTCAATAGATAAAGAGTGTGTAATATTTTGAACAGCATGTTTGCTATATAGCAAAATCATTATCAGAATCATATGGATAACGAAGAGTTGGACGAATTTATAGATGAATTCCATGAAAGAGTTCTTGGAATAGAGCCTGAACAAAAAGAGCGTCCTGAATGGGATTGGATTAGAAGGAACTAGTTATCAAAACTTTTCTCAATCTCTTGAGCCATTAATTCTAAACTGCTAGTGTCACCTAGTTTTCTATACGTTAGTTTCTCCAAAGTTTTGATTATGCTAATTGCCGCCCTATACTGAGGAACTTGTGGATCATTTAGTTCACCATACATTCCTATTCCTTGAATACCATTTTGTTTTGCAAATCCTAGAATCAATCCATTAAATCCAGTTATCATGGATTTTTGTGGCGTTGTATCAATTCCCATATCAATCATTTGTTTTGTTAGGTCTTGTGATGTGGTAGTTACAAAAGTCTTAGGATTTTGATTTAGTGCTCTAGGGGTATGAAATCCACCTAATGTGTAGATAAATTTGGCCGAATATTTTTTTGAGATATCAATTACATCTTGACATAATGAATTTAGTTCTTGGTTACTGTTTGGTTGGCCCGTTCCCCCTCCAAAGATAATTAGTCCATCTGCAAATTTGTACTCCCAGTTTTCTAGTGGGACATCAATGTATCCTCCATTATCTACGACATATGTTGGAAATTGATTCTTTGCTGTTCGAAATTGTGTAGTGTGCAGATTCTTGTTGATAAAATTAACAACTATACTTCCCACATTTCCCATATCCTGCATTGCTGCAATGATTATTGGTTTTTGAATATCTGGCTCTTGGATTTGAGAAAACTCCATTTTTTTATTTAATTTTGAGTTTAATTAAAATCTGTAGTTTCTAAGATTCTATCTATTCCTAATATTTTTTAGGTTTTTTTCCTTTTTTCTTTATTTGTTGGTCATTTTTGTATTTTTTAGTTCGTAGTTTTTGCCTACCTTTCTTCTCCCCTTTTTGTAACCTACCATCTTTTTTCTTTGATTTTTTCTTGGTCATACCAATCCTTTTTCCAATTTGATTTTTTTAATAACATCTCGGACTAATTCTTCATCTTTTATGACTAATTCTTGCAGTTTTTTCTTATATTCTTCATCACCCCATTTTTCTAGATTAAACATTTCTTTTACTAATTTTACAATTTCGGATTTATTTCTCTGATGATCACGTTTTGCAATTTCAGAGCCTTCCATAACTTCTTTGAAATAATTATTAACTTAAGCCTATTGAATTTTAGAACCTAAGAATTAATGAATACTTTAGAGTTTGAGATTGCCATCATCTCTGCTGTTTTAATTGGCATATTCTCTTTTTTTGAAATATCTAGCATTTCATTATGGTGTTCTTCTTTCAAATGCTTTAGGAATTCTTCTTCTTCAATGTTATTACGTTTGTAATTACAAGATGGAATGATACAATTGAAATTCATGATTTTTCTTTGATTCTTTAGGGAAAAATCTTGCTCTAATAACTTGATAGTGATGCTTTTAGGGTATAATTTCAAAAATTAGTCATGTCTGAGTTAATTACAGAGTATTTTACCTGTAATCTTTGCAAAGAAAATCATCCGATCTCTTTTTCTGAATTTGATGATATACCAACTACATGTAATAGTTGCTGGCTAAAAATGGAAATCTGGCAAAGATATGAATCTTAGAAAACCTTAATGCGTATCTAATGTAATTAGATCAAATTGGTTTGTTTTAGATGTGATGGAAAAGGCAAGTTCAGAAATGAATTTGGCCTAATGGAGAAATGTGCGTCATGTCAAAGTGCAGATATGACTTTGAATAAGGTATCTATAGAAGCAGATTCAGACGAAGAAGGATATTAGATGAACACTGTATCAACTATTGGAATATCATTTGTTATTGTATTTGGAATAATCTTCGGGGTCCCATTTATTGATGAATTTGAAACATTCAACTGTATTACCACTCCATGTGAGATGCCAAAAATTACAATTGCAGAAAAGATTGGGCAGTCATCAGTGAGTAATATCCCAGAACCAATAGAGGGTTGTTCTGGAACTGCCAGATGTATCACTGGAACAGTAACTAAAGTGACAGATGGTGATACGATTAATGTTGATAATCACGCAATCAGATTTGCATTAGCTTCTGCTCCTGAATTGGACGAGTTGAATGGTCCTGAAGCTAGAAGTTTTATTGATAGGATTTGTCCTGTTGGTTCTGCAGCTACAGTTGATGAGGATGATGGGCAGACTGAAGGAAGTCATGGTAGAGTACTTGGTGTGATTTACTGTAATGGAATGAATCTGAATTCAGAATTATTGGATTCAGGATTAGGATATCTTTCTTCAGGGTTTTGTGGTTCTAGTGAGTTTGCAAGTGATTCATGGGCCATTAAACATGGTTGCGAATCATAAGTTAGCTGATGGTAGGGATATTGTAGTTATGGATAGAAGAGATATTTTGGTTTTGGCGGGAATGTTTACAGGAGCTGGTTTAGTAATATCACTTACAGTTTTACTAGCAAATCAAATTATTGGTAACCCGTTTATCTAAATTTTTATTTCTGAATTACTTGCACATTCTTTTAACACAAAACAACTAAAGTAGATCATTTACAAATTATCTGTAATTGCTTTAGTAAACTCTGTTGTACTCATACTACCGCCAATATCTTTGGTTTTAGCACCTGATTTTACCAAATCAAAAATGGTAGATTCCAACTTTTGTCCAACTGCAATAATCTTTGAATCATTGTTTTTTGCACCTAACCAATCGCACATCATCTTAATAGACAACAAAAATGATGACGGATTTGCAATGTTTTGTCCTGCAATATCAAATGCAGCCCCATGAACTGGCTCAAATAATGCAAAAGAATCTCCGATGTTAGCAGCTGGTGCCATCCCTAATCCACCAACGACTTGAGATGATTCATCAGATAAAATATCACCAAACAAATTTGTAGTAACTATAACATCAAACTGTTCTGGTTGACGAATTAAATTCATTGCACATGCATCAACATACATCTCCTCAAATGAAATGTCAGGATAGTCTTTTGCAACATCAGCACAAGCTTGGGCAAACAATCCATCTGTAATTCTCATTACATTTTTCTTATGAACACAAGTAACTTTTTTCATACCATCACGACGTACAGCTGTCTCAAATGCATACTTTGCAATTCTTTTAGAAGCTTTCTTGGAAATTATTCTTAATGCTACTGCAGAATCCCCTAAACTGAATTCTTCTCCTTTGTAAAGATCTTCAGTATTTTCTCTAACTATCACCATGTCAATGTCATCACGTAATGCAGGCATGTGTGGATATGACTTTGCAGGACGAATGTTGGCATAAAGATCAAGCATTCGTCTTAATACCACAATTACATCTGCAGCTGATTCTCCAACTGGTGCCTTTAAACACACATCAGAATTTTTTATGATATTTACTGTCTCATTAGGGAGTGCCTTTCCTTCCACTTCAAGTGCCTTGTCTCCTGCAAGTAATTTTGTAACTTCAAATTTTACATCAAATTTATCATTAATACTATCAAGGACTGAAATTGCAGCATCTGATAATTCAGGACCAATTCCATCGCCAGTAATTAAAGAGATTCTATACATAATACTTCATCATACAAAGGGAATTTTAGGATTTAGTTGACCTGTTTTTCTTTTAGCATCTTTTTGAGCATAATTCGATTAATTCCATCAATTACTGCTTGAACTGAAGTAGTTACAATATCTTCACCAACTGATTTTGCTGAAACTCGATTCCCTCCAGCATCCTCTACACTGATAGTTACTTCACACAATGCAGTAGAACCACCACTAATTGATGCTAATGAATAGTCTTTGATTCTAATCTCAGATATTTTTCCCGTAATCTTTTGAATTGCATTAAGTGATGCATCAACTGGACCAACGCCATGATCAGTTCCAGTATACTCTTTTCCATCAATGTTTAATTTTACAAATGCATAAGGCATTGTTCCAATTCCAGTAGATACTGAAAATCCAGTTAACTGAACAATTCTTTTGATTCCTTCTTCACCTAATACTTCACTTGCAATAGAGAGTAACTCTACATCAGTGATTTGTTTTCCTTGATCACCCAATACCTTGACTTTATCCAAGATTTGTTGTGATTGCTCTTCAGTGGGTTTAACTCCAAATTCTGCAAGCATTGCATTCATTCCATGAATTCCTGCATGTTTTCCAACTTTGAGTCGTCTCTTCCTTCCAACTAATTCAGGACTGATTGGCTCGTAAGTGAGTGGATTACTTAACACACCATGAGTATGAATCCCAGACTCGTGTCCAAATGCATTATCTCCAACTATTGCCTTGTTTGGTTGAACTTTGATTCCTACAATTTTTGAAATGTATCGTGATGTGTCATAGATTAATTCAGATTTAATATTGGTTTCATATTTTTGTTCATATGGAAGACACTTCAATGCCATGACAAGCTCTTCTAATGATGCATTACCTGCTCGCTCACCAATTCCATTAATTGTTACATGTGCACATGATGCTCCTGCATGAATTCCAGATAATGCATTTGCAACTGCTAATCCAAAGTCATTGTGACAGTGAACACTAACTGGAAGTTTTGTTACTTCAACTGTATCTCTAGTTATTTCTGCCATGTATTCCGGAGTAGAATATCCCACAGTATCAGGAATGTTGACTCTGTCAGCTCCTGCTTTTGCAACTTCACCAAATACTTTTTTCAAGAATTCTCGATCAGTTCTACTAGCATCTTCAGCTGAAAACTCCACTTGAAGACCACGAGATTTTCCATATTCCACTGCCTCAATTGCTTTTTCTAATGCTTGGTCGCGAGTCATTTTGAGTTTATGCTCTAAATGAATATCTGAAGTTGCAATGAAGGTATGGATGTAGTTTAGTCCTGCATCAACTGCAGAATCAATATCTTTTTTGATAGTTCTAGTCAATCCTGCAATCTCACATGATAATCCTTCTGCAGTAATCATCTTTACTGCTTTGAATTCACCTTCAGAAATTATTGGGAACCCAGCTTCAATTGCATCAACTCCTAATTCATCAAGTTTTTTTGCAATTGATAATTTTTGATCTGGCGACAATGATACACCAATGGTTTGCTCTCCATCTCTTAATGTGGTATCAAATATTCTAATGTTCATGCTCCACTCCTCTGCAATGCAGCAACACCAGTACGTGCAACTTCAAGTATTCCAAATGGCTTTACTAATTCCTCAAATGCTTGGATTTGATCAGGAGTTGCAGTTAACTCCACCATAATAGATTCTTTTTTCACATCGTGTACTTTGCCGCCATACGCATTGGCGATTTTGTTGACTTCCATGCTATCATTAGCATTACTGAGTTTTATCTTAAAAAGACTGAGTTCTCGGTATACTGTTTTGTGCTCATCAAGATACTTGACGTCTACTGTGTCAATCATTTTATCGAGTTGTTTTACAATCTGTGTTACTTGCTTTTCATCACCAATTGTAGTTATAGTCATTCTGGAATACTCTGGATTTTCAGTTACACCTACTGAGATACTATCGATGTTAAAGTTCCTTGAACGGAAAAGATGAGTTACCTTAAACAAGATTCCCGGTTTGTTTTCAACTACTATAGAAAGAATTGCCCACATGATTAATCACTATGATGGTAATATCATATCCTCAAGCGAAGTTCCAGGAGCTACAAATGGTAATACGTCTTCTTCAGGGTCAATTGGAATATCAATTACAGTTGCAACATCACTACTTAATGCAGCTTTGATTGCTTTATCGAGTTCATCCATTGATTGTGCTCTAATTCCTTGAGCTCCATATGATTCTGCTAATTTAACATAATCAGGAATATGTTTTTGGTCTACTCCAATCATTCTTCTTTTATAGAATGTTCTCTGCCATTGAGCTACCATTCCTAATGTAGAGTTGTTTAAGATGAATACAATTACTGGAATGTCTTCTTGTATACAAGTTGCAAGAGAGTTTTCAGTCATTGCAAAGCTACCATCTCCTGCAATATCCACTACAGGAACATCAGGACGTGCAACTTTAGCACCAATTGCTGCTGGGAATCCCCAACCCATTGTACCAAGTCCAGTAGAACTAAAGAAAGTACCAGGTTGAATTACATCATAGAATAGTGATGCCCACATTTGGTGTTGTCCTACTTCAGTAGTTACAATAGCTTCTGGAGGTAATAGTTCTCGGAGTTTACGTAAAATTTTAGCTGCCCCCATTTCACCTGGATGAAGTTTCAAGTTTTCTTTCCAGTAGGCTTTAGTCTCTTTGACATGTTTAATCCAAGTACTCTCTTCAGATTTTTTAATGGCTCTTTGCAAAAGTAATTTTATCATTATTCGAAGGGATACTTTGACATCACCTACCACTGCAACTTGTGCTGTTTGATTTTTACCAATTTCAGCAGGATCTACATCCATATGAATAATTTTGAGCCTCTTTTCAAATGTCTCAAAGGTTCCAACTGATCTATCAGAAAATCTTGTACCTATTGCTAATACACAGTCAGCTTCTGTCATCATTTTGTTTGCCTCTGCATGTCCATGCATGCCAATTGGACCTAATGACAAAGGATGGTTTTCAGGAAACGCCCCTTTTCCTTTGAAAGTAGTAACTACTGGAAGCATAAGAGTTTCAGCAATAGATTGTAATTCAGCAAATGCTGATGAGATAATAGTTCCACCACCAGCTAAGATAATTGGTTTTTCTGCATTAAGTAACATATCAACTGCTTTTTCACATGCAACAACATCAGGATCAGTCCAAGGGTGATAACCTTGTATTCTAAATTCATCTGGAAATTCCATTTCGGCTTCGCCAGTCTGAACATCTTTTGGAATGTCAATTAACACAGGTCCTGGTCTTCCAGTCTCTGCAATGTAAAATCCCTTTCTTACAGCTTTTGGCACATCAGCTGCAGTTCTTGGTTGATATGCATATTTTACAACAGGATTTGACATTCCAATAATATCACTTTCTTGAAATGCATCTTTTCCGATCATAGCTACTGGTACTTGACCAGTTACTGCAATCATTGGTGAAGAATCAGCTTGTGCAGTTGCAATTCCAGTGAGAATGTTTGTGGCACCAGGTCCTGATGTTGCAAAACAAACACCTGGTTTTCTGCTAACTCTACCAAAGCCATCAGCCATATGAGATGCTGACTGCTCATGTCTAGCTAAAATATGTCTAATATTACATCTAGCAAATTCATCATACATTGGAAGGTTCGCACCTCCCGGTAAGCCAAACACTTGTTTGACACCTTCCTTCTCCATGGCCGTCATCAAGGCCTTTGCACCAGTCATAGTTTCCATTTTATTCATAAGTTCAATCTCCATAATTTTAATGTGTTAAAATTTTGAGCACACTTTACAGTAGAACAACTAGCAAGACGTTGCCAATAATTTTAGTTGATTTTATGCTCATTGAAATCAAAAAATAAAACGAGTTAATAATTAATAAAGATTCTCAGAAAAATAATCTGGATTTACCCATAATTATGCAGAAGACTTAAACTAATAATTTCCATATTGGAATCGGTTGTTTTGTCAGATAGTGAAGAAATTATCAAAGTCATTGAAACGTTATTTGAAGCAGGGGTAACAAAAGAACTAGGAACACTAAAAGATATTCATCTAAATGATCCTAAATTTTCTAGTTTTAGTGATTTACCACCATATGATCTTAAAGATTATCAAACCACGATAGAGTTAGAAGAATTACGATTTATTAGCATTTCTGATTACTCTTATGAAATTACAAATCCAAAAATCAGTATCTTTGGTGATGCTGCAGTTGTTGCATTAGAATTAATGCAAAAAGGAATGTTAGTTGATAACAAAGCATTCACTGGAGAACACATGATGATTAAGGGAAGAGCAAGTTTTGTTCTAGTAAAGCAACCAACATGGAAAATTGCACACATTCATCTCTCAAAGATAGAGGGATAATCTATTTTGTAGTAGAATTTGGTTTTGGTTTGTTTTGTGACTTTGGTTTGTTCTGATTAGGTTTGTTTTGTGACTTTGGTTTGTTCTGATTAGGTTTGTTTTGTGGTTTTGGTTTGTTCTGATTAGGTTTGTTTTGTGACTTTGGTTTGTTCTGATTAGGTTTGTTTTGTGACTTTGGTTTGTTCTGATTAGGTTTGTTTTGTGGCTTTGGTTTGTTCTGATTAGGTTTGTTTTGTGGCTTTGATTTGTTTCTATTTTTGCTCTTTTTTGGACCTTCACTGACTAGTTTTTGATAATATTTGTAAGCTTGATCAACATTTGAATTTCCATGAACAATAGAACGTACTGCTTTAATCATTGCAACAGGATGTTCTGATTGCCAAATGTTTCTGCCCATATCAACACCAACTGCACCACCTTTGATTGAATTGTATGTTAGTTGTAATGCATCACGTTCTGGAATTTTCTTTCCACCTGCAACAATAATTGGAACCGGACATGCTTCAACAACTTTTTCAAAGTTATCACAATAGTATGTTTTAACAATATGTGCACCTTGCTCAGCTGCAATTCTACATGCTAGTGAGAGATATCTTGCATCTTTTCCTAATTCTTTTCCAACTGCAGTTACTGCCAATACAGGCATCCCATATTTTTCTGCTTCACTGACTAGTTTTCCAAGATTTACAATGGTTTGATATTCATACTTTGAGCCAACAAAGATAGACATTGCAACTGCACTGGCATTGAGTTTAATGGCTTCTTGAATAGAGACAGTAATGTCTTCTTGAGATAAATCATCTCCAATAATACTTGAGCCACCAGAGACTCGCAAAACTATCGGAGTGTTAGTGGTGGCATCAACTGATGTTCTCTGAACACCACGTGTTACCATCAAAGAGTCACAAAGCCGCAATAAAGGAGCAATTACTTTTTTTGGATTCTCTAATTTTTCAGTTGGACCAAGAAAATATCCATGATCTACTGCTAACATTAATGCACGATTGTCTTGTGATTTGATTATTTGTGAAATTCTATTTTTTAATCCCCAATCCATTTCTCTTCGATTTTGAAAGAATGAAAATACCTTTCTTAAGCCTTTCTCATTTTGTAATGATTATTTTCATTGCATTATCACCAGTACGTGCATGATCAAATGCTTTTTGAGTATCAGTAATTGGATAGGTATGCGTGATTAGTTGTTTGACATCTATTTGCGAAGACTCGATTAGTTCCAAGGCATTTTTAGTATCTTTGTCAGATGCAGCATAACTAGTAACTAGAGTAATCTCTTTTGAATAGATTTTACTCATATCCAAATCTAACGACGCCCCCTTTGAAGGAACACCAAACATCATGATAGAGCCACCTTTTCTTACCATGTCAATTGCATCCTCTAGTGCTTTTAGACTACTAGTTGCAACAATTGCCACATCTACTCCCATGCCATCTGTTTGATCTAAAATCTTTTGTTTTCTGGATTCATCTGTTGAATTAATTGATTCAGTAATGTTGAATTTTTTTGCAAAATCTAATCTAAAATTATTAATATCAAAACAGAAAATTTTTGAAAACTTTTTTGCCTGAGCCAACATTACATGCATCATTCCAGTAGGTCCAACACCAAAAATTGCAGCAGAATCACCTTCATGATAAGAAAATTTGCCCCATGCACGCACACAACACGCCAATGGTTCTATCATTGCAGCTTCCTCAAAGCTTAGAGAATCAGAAATTTTCAAAACACCTCCATGAGAGACATTCCATGCAGGCACAACATATTCTTCAGATAAACCACAGGGAGAAAGATTAGTTTCATAGTATTTGGGACACATTGTTTCATTGTTATGATTACACAAATGACAATCATAACAAGGAACATGATGATGTGTAAAGACCCTATCACCTTTTTTGAATTCTGTCACACCAGAGCTGACATCTAAAACTACACCAGCTGGTTCGTGACCTAACCGCATTGATGGTTGTCCATATTGACCAAAGACTTTTTCCAAATCAGAACCGCAAATTCCACAAGCATGCATCTGTACTGAAATGGAACCATCTTCCAGTATTGGTTTTTCAGTTTCATCTACAGAGATTATTGATGATTTCTTAACTGATGCTGTTTTCATGGATAAACATTAGAATATTGATTATAAGTAGATTAAAAGAATCATACACCAAGAATCTTCTTGAGCATTACTCTGTAATCAACTTCAACTTTTTCGCTTCCAACTGAAGGCAATGCAAAAACTAGAGTATCTTTTTCAGCTCGTAGTGCAGTTAATTTATCGCCAATTGATTCCGAAATATCATCACTGACAAGAATTAATCCAACATCAGAATCATCAGTTAATTTCTTAATTTCATCAAAAGCTTTGTCAGGTGTTTCAGTAATTACACCTGGGACTCCAGCTAATTGGAAACTGGTGACAAATGATTTGTTGCCAACAGTGAAGAGTTTCACAGTTAAAATTTTCGTCTATTCTAATTTAACCCTTTTTGGTAGGTAGGAATTCAGGAAAGGTTGATTTAGTTTAAAAAATCAAGGGATTCATGGCAGAAATTGATACTCAGAAAGACGTCTATCTTTTCCTTCATGGAAGAATGGATCTCAACGAAAAAGCAATGAATGCACTTACTGCAAAGGGATTTGCAAGTGAGAAAGTCACCATGGCTCTACCAACTAAAGTTGGAAATGTAGGCGATTACATGGCAATGTTATGGATGCCCCCTAATCCAACTGAGATAAAGATTCAACAAATTACCAAGGTTGAAGAAGTGGAACCAGAAGGAATGGTTGGTCTTTGGAAAGGTGTTTCAAAAGATGATATTGACACTATACCATTAGAGTAAAGCTAACTGAAACCAGCACCAAAATCAGTACCTTTGTCTAAAAGATCACCAGAATCAGAATTTTTTAATTTTCTATAAAGAAGTGTTTCATAAACCATCTTCATAGCTTCTTTATCATCCAGATCACAGTCTTCTTTGATTTGATTTTTGTATTTGTCTAATTTTGCATTATCTTGCTCATCTGCAGAGAGATCATCATGAATCATTAGATTTGCAATTTTCTCAATTTCAGAATTATGTTTAGCATCATCCATAATTTTTAAAAGAATTTCCAGTTATTAATACATTCGAATAACTAATCATTACAAATCAGAAATTAATCCAGAAAGAAAATGGGAATATTCTTCATCAGAAAAAATTATTTTCTCAATTTTGTTTTCTCTTTGAGCAAGTTGTGCAGATTCCAAGTGATAGCAGGTAGTTTTCCCATTTAATTTACCAAAGTAAAACCCAGGACAAGCACAGTAACTACCATCAGGATCTACCCAGTACTCTTTTCCTTTGCCTACAACTGTCCAAATTTTTCTTTGACTAGGCTCAAAAACATGCAGTTTTACACGCTTTGCAGAAACAACTGATTCGACTCGTTCAGAATCTACCTTCACAAGGATTTAATCAGATACCTGAGGTATAACCTTGATGCTACAAACTAGAATAATTCCAACAAAACCAGCATTGATTTTAGAAGGCAAGAAAAAGAATCTCATAGTTACAGATATTCATATAGGATTTGAAAATAGCATGGCATCAAACGAGATTTTCATAGGTAAAAATTCTTCAATTAATGAAACAATTTCAGAATTATCAGAAATTATAGACGCAGAAAAGCCAGATTCAGTGATTTTGTTAGGGGATATCAAGTCAAGTATCAAAAGTATTTCAAGAAATGAATGGGATGAGGTTCCAATGTTTTTTGAGCAAATTAGAAAAAAATGTGATGTAGTACTAATTCCTGGAAATCATGATGCAAACATACAGAAATTAGTTCCAGATAATATTTCTATGATTAGTTCAACTGGAATGGTTGAAGAAAATGTTTTACTGACACATGGACATACGATGCCATCAGAAAATTTTTCTCATGTTGATAAAATTATCATGGGTCATGTACATCCAGTATTTTTCCAAGAAGATTCTGTGGTAAATGGACAAAGGGTCTGGATATCAATGAAAATAAAAAAAGAGGAAATATTTCCAAACAAGTCAGGAGAATTAGAAATTACTATAATTCCTTCATTTAACAAGTACTTTTATGCAACACATAGAAAAAAATACAAAAAATCAATTTCTCCAATCATTGATAAAATTAAATCAATATCGACTGCAAAAATAGTCACACTTGACGGAACAATTATTGGAAATGAATCAACAATTGATCAGGTAATTTAATCAAGTTTTGTAACAAACGCCCCCTTAAGAGCACAGTTAGGACATCGTTGGGATTTTGCCCAGGTTTTTACAGTCTCAGAGTATGCAATTCGATTCTCATAAGAGTATCCACAGTTCTGGCATGAAACATTAACAGCATAACTATTCTTATTCCACAATTCATTTGGCTCATGAGAAAATTTAGCAATTAATTCTCTTCCTTTATCAGATATTCTATAGAGAGTCAAATCATTAAACCCAGGAGAATCATCAAATGGAATTCTTTGAACTAGACTGTTTTCATCAAGAAATACCAAAATGTCTTTGAGTTTGAATGTGGGAATCTTTATTTTTATAAAATTCTTCTTTACAACGTCTTTGAGATGAGTAAATTGGATACCATCCTCTTCAAACTTTTCAATTTTGCTTAGAACCTCATCAATTTCATCATCAGAGAATTTTTTCGTCATAATGTGAGATAGACTTACCATAATCAGTTTTTTTGCAAAAGTTACTCATAAAGTCTGCTACACATTGTACAATTGTAACTTGAAAAAATGACACTAATTATAATTATTCAAATTTGTCATAAGGCTCAATTGGTTCTTTGGTGGTTTTGTTATCTTTTAGCCACTCCAAAGTTTTTACAAAAGAATCTGCTAATTCAATTGTAGTTAATACTGGAATTCCAAGCTCCAATGATTTTCGCCTAATTTGATATTCATCATCAAGCATTCCAACATATTTTTCCAATGTAGATGTACTTGGAATATTAATAATAAAATCAATCTTTCGTCCATAAAGAAGATCAGCAATGTTTGGTTTTCGTTCAGGTTCTGAAATTTTGTGAACTATTTCTACTTGACCAATTTTTTCTTCAAAGAACTCTGCAGTGTGTTCAGTTGCCAAAATTTTGAATCCAAGATGTTTGAGTTTTGCAATACTTGAAACTAATTTTGCTTTGTTTTGTTCACCACCGACAGTAACAAGTGCTGTTCCCTTATCAGGTAGAGTATACCCAACAGATATCAAACCTTTTGATAATGCATCATGAAAACTATTTCCAAAACAAGCAGCTTCTCCAGTTGACTGCATCTCAACTCCCAATGCAATATCTGCACCATCTAGTTGCATGAATGAAAACTGCGGAACTTTGATTCCATAGTTGTGAATCTTTCGCCATTTGTTTTCAGGAACATGAGGCAGTGGTTTGCCCAAAATTGCTTTAGACGCAAGAGAGATTAGATTTAGTTTAACAAGTTTTGAGACAAATGGCATGGAACGTGATGCCCTAATGTTTAGCTCAATTACATAGACATGATCATCATGAACTAAAAATTGAAGATTGAATGGACCTATAACATTGAAGGTTAATGCAATCTTTTTTGTATATTCATTGATAGTTTCAATAATTTTGTTACTTAGACGCCATGGAGGAATACACATCATAGCATCTCCAGAGTGAACCCCAGCACTATCAATATGCTCAACAATTGCACCAATGATTACTTCTTTACCGTTACTAATACCATCTACATCTACTTCAAGTGAGTTTAGCATGAATTTGGATATTACAACTGGATGATCAGGGGATACATCAGCAGCTTCTTTGACATACCTTTTGAGTTCATTTTGAGACCAAACAACTTTCATTGCAGCACCTGAAAGAACGTAAGAAGGCCTCACAATTACAGGGAATTCAACTTCTTGTGCAAAGTTTTTGGCTTCACTGATATTTGAAAATGCTTGCCAACGTGGTTGTTGTATGTGGAGTTTATCAAGTTCTGCACTAAACTGTGAACGATTCTCAGCCCTATCAACATCAACTGCACTAGTTCCCAAAATGTTAACACCATGTTGTGCAAGTCCAGGTGTTAGATTATTTGCAGTTTGTCCTCCAACACAAGTAATAATTCCTTTAGGATTTTCAAATTCAGTAATATCTAAAATTCGTTCTTGAGTTAATTCTTCAAAGTATAATCGTGTACAAATATCATAATCAGTAGATACTGTTTCAGGATTACAATTTACTACAGAAATATTTTTCTCACCATTCTCCTGCAAACCCCAAACCATGTTTACAGTTCCCCAATCAAATTCTACACTACTTCCAATTCTATACGGTCCTGCACCAAGTACAACAATTCCTTTTTCATCAGAAGGAACTGAGACATCATGAGAATTACCACCATAAGTAAGGTACAGATAGTTTGTAACTGCAGGCCATTCTGCTGCAAGTGTATCAATTTGCTTTACAGATGGTAAAACACCCATTTTCTTTCGTAAATCACGTACTTCATCAGGAGTTTTGTCTTTGGCACGAGCTATTTGCTTATCTGAAAAACCCATTTTTTTAGCCTCCCAAAGAAGAGATTTTTCAAGTTCAGAGTCTTTTAGTTTAGATTCAATATCTACGATATTTTTTATCTTTTCTACAAACCAAGGATCAATCGTAGAGAGTTTATAGATTTTCTCAACTGAAATTCCCATCTTTAGTGCAACTGCAACATTGTACAGAATTTGATCATCATGATGACTAAGTTTACTTTCAATTTCTTCTTCAGTGTAGGTTTTTCCATTTGCACGATTTAGAACTAATCCATCATTTCCAATGTCAAGCATTCGTATTGATTTTTGGAGGGATTCCTCAAAGGTTCGGCCTATCGCCATTACTTCTCCTACTGATTTCATAGTTGGTCCAAGTTTTCGATTTACAAGTTCAAACTTTGCAAAGTCCCATCGAGGATGTTTGCACACAATATAGTCAAGTGAAGGCTCAAAGCATGCAGTAGTACTTTTCGTAATTCGATTCACTAATTCTGATAGATTATAGCCTAATCCTATTTTTGCAGACATGTATGCAAGTGGATATCCAGTTGCTTTGCTTGCAAGAGCTGATGAACGAGAAAGTCGTGGATTAATTTCAATTGCAACATATCTATCAGAGGTCGGTTCTAGTGCATATTGGATGTTACATTCACCTACAATTCCAACATGTTTTGTTGCACGTAATGCTGCAGAACGCAACATGTGATATTCATGGTTATCAATTGTTTGAGAAGGTGCAACTACAATATTGTCACCGGTGTGAACTTTCATAGAAAGAACATTTTCCATGTTACAAACAATTACGTTATTTCCATCATAGTCTTGCATTACTTCATATTCAATTTGTTTCCAATGTCCAATGTATTCTTCAACTAAAACTTGGCCAACAAGTGATGCTTTTAGACCTCGCTCAACTATCTCATGAAGTTCAATTTCATTGTAAGCTACCCCACCACCTCGTCCACCTAAAGTATAGGCTACTCGAATTATTACAGGATAGACTAGTTCTTCTGCTGCCTTTTTTGCATCCTCAAAGTTAGTGACAGTCTTGCTTTTCAATACAGGAACACCACATTCCTTCATAGAATCCTTGAAAAGCTGCCTGTCTTCGGCTTTCTGTATTCCTGGAATTTGGGTTCCAAGAACATTTACACCATATTTTTGCAAGATACCTGATTCTTCTAATTTAACACCACAATTCAGAGCAGTTTGTCCACCATATGCTAGCATAATTCCATCTGGCCTTTCTTTTTCAATAATTGATTCTACATACTCTTGGTTTACAGGAAGAAGATACACTTGATCTGCAAATCTAGTATCTGTTTGAATTGTAGCAATGTTTGGATTAATTAGTACACTTTTCAACCCGTCTTCATGTATTGCTTTGAGGCATTGACTTCCAGAGTAATCAAATTCTCCGGCTTCACCGATTTTAATTGCTCCACTTCCAAGTACAAGAATTTTTTTTAGTGATTCATTTTTTGGCATTTCTTTATTTCTCCATAAGTTGTTTTAGCTCTTCAAAGATGAATTTGCAATCAAAGGGACCTGGTGAAGCTTCTGGATGAAACTGCACTGCAATACAATTTTGTTTTTTATGTTTTATTCCTTCAACTGTTTTATCATCTGCATTTGTAAACCATAAATTAAAGTCAGACTTTTCCAAAGACTCTGGAGTTATCCCATATCCATGATTCTGACTAGTAACATAGACTTGATTATTTTCTAAATTAACACAAGGTTTGTTTTGTCCTCGATGTCCATACTTTAGTTTGTAAGTTTCTGTGTTTCCTGCAATACCAATAATTTGTGCACCTAAACAAATTCCAAGAGTAGGGATATTATTTTTAATTAATTTTTTAGTTGTATCAATGGTATTAGGGCATTTTTGTGGGTCACCAGGGCCACTACTAAGTACAACACCTTTTGGATTGTATGACATTATTTTTTCATAACTAGTATTCCAAGGAACCAAAATTGCTTTGTATCCAAGCTCACGAACATTTCGTAGTATGGCATTTTTTGCACCAGTATCAATAACTACAACTGATTTCTCACCATCACCAAAAATTTGTTCTTCTTTTGTAGATACTATATCCATGAATTGCTCAGAATCATAGTGAGTTGCTGCTGCAAGTTCTTTTTTGACTTGCTCCACATCGATTTCAGAGTCAGATACTACAAGAGCGGCCATCATAACACCTCCTGTTCGAAGTTTCTTTGTTAGTTCACGAGTGTCAATTCCTGAAATTCCAGGTACTTTCTCGTTGTGCATCCACTCATCAAGAGTCATTGATAGATTCCAATGACTTGCAGTTAGAGACAACTCATGCACTACTAATCCTCGGATTTGCATTTTATCAGATTCAAAGAATTTTGGAATGCCATCATCATCTTTAATGGAAGGATCAGGAACCCCATAATTTCCAACTAATGGATATGTCAGTGTAAGAATTTGACCATTATACGATGGATCTGTAAGTGCTTCAGTGTATCCGACCATTCCAGTGTTAAAGACAATTTCACCAAAAACAGTTGTAGAAAAACCAAAACCTTCACCATCAAGAACAGTACCATCATCAAAGATCAGCTTTCCATGCTTCTTTGCGTGGATTGATTTCTTTGTTGTTATTGTTACCCTCGTTGAGTCCACAAGAATACGAATTTAAGTTTTCGGATCATGAGAGAGGAGTTTTTGATCGCGAAAAAAAGTTTTACTTTTTAGGATTTTACAAATAGAGATTAGGGTTTGACAAAGATATTTTGGGCAAAGTCAGTTACACCATAAAGTAGTACAATTCCAATAAATGAAAAAATTACAGTATACATGATTAAAGAAAATAATCTATGAGTTCTTCTTCGTGGACCTAATCTCATTAGTTTTGATAACACAAAATATCATTAAACTTGATGTTGTTTGTTCTTGAACAACATCAATTAATGTACAATCACCTTATCAAAAATCCATGAGAATAGGCATAATCAAAGATGTGATAATTCACCCAAAATCAGCATTTTTAGAAATTCATCAAAAACCTAATGAATACTTCTTTCCAGCAATTGCAATAATAATTATCAATGCCATAGGGATTAGTCTAATAGGTTTAGAAGAGATATGGCATTACTCGTTTGTAGAAGAAATTCTTATAAAAGAACCAATTGAGCAATTTTTTGCAATACAATTTTCTATTTTTACTAGTGTTCTTTCTGTAGGAATGATATATTGGACTGCAAGGAAACTCTACAAAGTTCAAACAAATATAAAAAAATTATTTTCTACATTACAATTTGCAACAATACCACAAATGATAGGTACCATAATCATGTGGGGTTTTCTTGGAGTAATTGGTTTTAGTACAGTTTTTGAATCAGATGGGTTTAGTGGATTTACAATTATTGTAATCTTAATTGGAATACTTGTACCAGCAATAATTTGGTCAATAATTTTATCAATTATTGCAATTAAACATAGTTTCAATTTCAAGACAATTGATGCTATAGTTACAATGATAGTTGCAGGGATAATTGTAGGGATAATTATTTGGATAATTGAAACTGCAGGATCTCTTCTATAATGCTTTGAACTCTTCGCTCCATTTGTGATAGGCACGAATCATTTCTAGTGAAACACTTGGCTTTCTTCTTGTCATGATATCCTTAAAATCAGTTGTAGTAAGTTCTCTGGGTTTTGCAGCTTCTTCACCTTCTATTGGCTCATGATAATTTGGATCATTGAATATTTCATGAACTGTTTTGATTTGTGCGGCTTGGCAGACATCTTTGATATCACTTGCACTATATCCATCAAACAATTTTGCTAAATCAGCAGAGTTAACTCGGACATTTTTGCGTAGAGGGGCAGTGTATTGATCAAATAGATTTTCTCTAGCTTCTAATGTTGGTAGTGAAACATAGATTCTCTTTTGGAATCTTCTCAAGAAAGGCCAATCAAGACTCCATGGTTTGTTTGTTGCTCCAATTACATATAACATCAAATCTTTTCCTTTACCATTAACTCCATCCATCTCAGTTAGGAATTGGTTTTTGGTTCTAACTTCTCCACCAACTTCACTACTTCTAGAACCCAATAAGGAATCAACTTCATCTACAAACAAAATAACTGGCTTGCCTTCTTTTTCAGCATACTGTCTTGCCATAGCAAATAATTTTGAAACATTCTTTTCTGCCTCACCTAACCATTTACTCATCATAGATGATGCGTCAACATTAATGAAATAACCATCCATCTCATTTGCAGTAGCAGCTGCAAGCATTGTTTTTCCGGTACCTGGAGGTCCATAAAGTAGCATTCCCTTTGGCCACCCAAGAGGGAACAAGTCGGGTCTTTTAGTTGGATATACAATTGATTCACGTAAAGCATTTTTAGCATCTTCTAGACCAATTACTTGGGCCCACGTAACATCTGGTTTTTCTTTCATTACAAGTTCTTCAAAGTCATTTTCATTTTCTTGTCTCTGAACTGATTTCTTTTGGTCATCAGCTGATGCTTTTGGATCAACTGCAGGCTCTACACCATGAGCCTGTTGTAATGCCTGAATTCTACCATGATAGGAATTACATCTTTCTTTGTAAATTTGGTTAAGTTTGCTGTTAGGATAAAGTTGTAGTAGTTTAACAAGTGCATCAATTGCTTGCTGATAATGAGAGATTGCCATGCCACGTGCACCTTGAGAATCAAATTTGATAGCCTCAGAGGCGTACTTACTAGCAGTATTTTCTAATTCTTGTGGGGCCAAACTCATATCAATTACCTATGCAGTATTTCCTTGAGAATTTTGTTGGTATTGGGAGGTGTTAACCTCAGTCGCAAAATTGGTTAAATTAATTGCACTCGTTTCATGCTCAGCGTACTCTGGTCCATCATGATATTTCTTTTTGAAATCAGATTTCTCAGAAATATGAGTATGCATGTCTTTTACTTTGTTAATAGAATCTTCAGCTGATAGAATCAACTCAGAGATTTCATCATCTAAATCATCAAGAGGTTTTGCAGTTTCAGAGATGATTGATACAAAATGCTTGAGAATTGAGGACATCTCTTTTTTGTCAGCATATTTGCATAGCATAAAATCAGCAATTCCAACAATTTTGTTTAAATCCTGGAGTTCTTCTAAAGTAAGTTTGTCTAGCTTGTCCTCGTTAGAAGGTTTTATCTCTGATAATTTTTTGTCAATTTTTGAAGATAGTGTCTTAATACGTTCAATATCCTTTGAAAAGTCTCTTTTAGAATTCAATATTGCCAAGTATCACATAATTTAAAAAAATCAAGATTAGGGTACTGCTTACTTATTTTAGAGTCTACAATCAATTTTACTTCATTAAGTAAAGATGAAGATTCTTCATTGCATTGACTAAAATCAAATCTTGCCTTTGTGAGGGTAGCAGAATCAAGCACTATACTTCCTAAATGTACAGATAATTCAGATAATTTTTGACTGCAATTGGGAAGAATGTCAAATAATTGTGCACTAATTGTTCTAATCATAGGAATTACTGCAGGAAGTGCTTCAGGAATACTAGTTATTCCAGATATACTAGTAGTTCTTTTTTTTATTTGATAGAGTGTTTCCAAAGAAAAGACAACAATTTGCTCTAGTTCAATTGCTTTAAGATGAGTCTTGTCTGTTTCATCAAAATCACAAACCAGAGATTTGTTTGATTTTTTTATTTCACTTCTTTTTTCCTTTAAAATCTCAACAATCTCATCTAAGAGGTTTACAGAGTATTCCAATCTTGGAACAAGTGTAACTGAATGAGATGTGTTTACACAGTCCAATGTATCAATATTGCATTTTACCAACATGCCATCTTATGGAATAAGATTTTGTATTTGAGGGTAGTGTAACAATTAATTTAGTAACCACAGTTACACCCACCAGTAGATACAATTTTGATTTTTTTTGAGTACTTGTGTAAAGGAATTTAGCTCTCAATTTTACCTAATAACAGATGAAGTATAATCATGGTAAATGAGCAGGTACTAACAGTAAGTTTAGAAGAATTTGGATTAAGTAAATATGAAGCACAAGCATATGTAGCCCTAATTGCTAAGGGGACAATTACTGCAAGTGAATTAGCATATTATTCAGAGATTCCAAGAACCAAAATTTATCCAACCTTACTAAAACTAGAAAAAAAGAAGCTAACAATAATTTCAAAAAGTAAACCAATAATGTGCACTGCAATTGCACCTGAAGATGCATTTGATGGAATTATTCATGAACAAATCAACAAGGTAAATGCAATGAATACATTGGTATCTAATTTGAAAAAAGCAAGTGAAGCGAGTAGAAAATCAAGGGGTTCAGAAGAGAAAAGATACTTTCACATTGGTGCAAACAATGTTGTAACTCAACTTCAAACCATGATTGAAGGCTCCAAATCATCAATTAAGATAATGGCAGACCCATGGGGTTTTGGATTACTATCGGAATGCAAAGAACAGTTACTATCAGTTTTACGTAGAAATTTAGAAGTAAAATTGCTTGTCTCTCCAACTCAAATTTGCTCTGAGGCATATAGAACAATTCCAGATGAAGTAGAGATCAGAGCATCAGAGATTACTCAAAATTGCTTCATCTTTGATGAAACTGAACTACTAATGGTAAACAACACTAATGGTAAAGGTGCAATTTTTTCATCAACTGAAATTCTTGGAGTAAATCAAGAAAGATTATTTTCTAATATCTGGAAAAATGCAATAAAGACAAAGGCTCTTGCAGATATGACTAAGACAGAAGCACAGGAGATTTACAAAATAATCAAGACTGTAAATGAGAATGGTTTGATGTATGTTCTAAATTCCCTAATGGTATCAAAAAAACCTGAATCAGACATGTTCAAACTATTAGAGAAAAGTGGAATTTCTCTCAAGTCAAAATCACTTGATGACATCATAGAGATGATGGATGCAATAATGCAGATTACATGTTCAGGACATGTAAATTTTGAAGCATCATCTAAAAATATCACAGTAGAGTCAAAACTAAACAGTGGGCATTCATTGCCTTGGGTATCAATTTTAGACGGGTGCCTTCAAAAACAAGGCTACAAAACTAGAACCATATATCAAAATAATTCAAACAAAGGCGAAAAAGTTCACATTAAGATTAGTAAAAGCTAAATAGGTTTTTGAAAGACATGGGATTTTGGACTAAATTAAAAAAGATTAGTTTCAAGTGGCAATTTATTATATGGATTTCAGCATCTGTAATATTGTTTTTAATGATCTATGCTTGGTGTGGTTCTATTCTCAAAGTTGACTGTCATCAAGTGATTCTTGGAAATTAAATTATTTTTCAGTCTTTTTCTTGGCTTCTTTATTTGCAATATATGAGATAAAGTCAGATGTATTTCTAAACGGAGTATTACCTGGAAGATTTTTTTCAATGAATGCAGATACCTTTTGAATTAATATTTCCTGATTAGTCATTTTCATACTCTTTTGTAATTAATTCAATAGTTTTAGGATCTAATTTTGCAAAACACTTGTGTAATTCTTCTTCAGTTAATTCTTCATCATGGTATAACATTACAATTATGAATTAGAGATCAACATTCATTACAATAGTAGGTAAGAAAGATGTACAAAATACTCAGTTTTCATACCATGGTGAAATTAGTAGGCTCCATAAGACACAAGATTTCAGTCACCACCAATAAATAATTCCAATAAAGAGGTAGGCCATGCAAATGATTTCAATGGAATATATTTTAGAATGCATGAATGATGAAAAAAATTATCTTGGAGATTTATGGCAAACTTGTCTAAATAATAAAAAAAGATTCAAAAAAAGTAAGCTAAAAGAAATTTTAAAAAAAATGGAAGTGTTGGGATATATTAAAAAACACGGTTACAAAGACGAGGCATATTATGTAAAATATTATCACTATTCACCTGAAGAACATATTGGTTTTGTAAATAACAATATTTTCACATATGAATCTAAAATAAATTCTGCAATTAAAAAGTTAGATAATAAGAAAATATTTTTAGACATATCAAAAGATCTCAGTTCACATAAATTTAGTAAATATACAAAATCAGATTATGAATCATTACTAACTAGTATGACAAGCATGTTTGAATTAGCATCATCAATATTATGGACTAAAGAAAATAGTGAAGACAAAGAATTAAAAAAAGAATTATCAAAATGCTTTAAGCAAATTAATGAATTCATGGAAAAGATTAACACTAGATTACTTGAAGGGAGAAAAACTCAAGAAAGAATAGTATTACAACGAGAATTTACAGGTAAAATTCCAAAAGTAGGACATCTGAAAATTTAAAATAAATTTCAAAGTGTCACTAGTGACATTTACTAGATCCTCATCATAAAACACCACTAGCGACAATTAATATCAAATTTTCACATATACAATATCATCGAATCATTGTAAATCAAAAAACTCATAGAATTAGTTCTAAATACTAAAATCAGACCTAAATTAAGCATCATAATCATGATTGAAGAAAAACTTGAGAGTATAGGAATTAAACTTCCAAATCCTCCAACGCCTGCAGGATCATACGTTCCTGCAATAAGAACAGGAAATTTGCTTTTCATATCAGGGCAAATTCCAATGGAGGATGGTAAAGTAGTATTTACTGGAAAGGTTTCAGATGACAACTTGGAAACTGCTCAAAAATCTGCAAGAATGTGTGCAATTAACATTTTAGCACAAATAAAAAGAGAAGTGGGAAATTTGGACAAGGTTTCAAAAATTGTAAGACTATCAGGATTTGTAAATTCAGTTCCAGAGTTTACAGCACAACCAAAAGTAATCAATCCAGCTTCTGATTTGTTCTTTGAGATATTTGGTGAGAAAGGAAAACATTCTAGAATTGCAGTAGGAGTGGCTAGTCTACCATTAGGGTCTATGACTGAAATTGATGCAATAATTGAGATTGCAGAATAAAGATTTGGAAATTTTCTTAAATAGATTTTTTGATTATTTCATACATGGCTCAAATGTGTAAGGGAATATGTCATCGTCTAAAGGCAGATTCATTTACAAATAATCTACGTTACAAAATTGGCCAAAAATGGTGTTCATTGTGTGCATTGTTTTTTGCTACGGAAGAGCATTCATGTCCATGTTGTAAAACTAGATTAAGATCAAAACCAAGGAGCAAAAAATATGAACTGCCAAGAATGTAACCATGAAAAAGGAAAATGCAAGTGTCTTTGCGGTTGTTCAGTTTCCCAAATAGGTTGTATGTATTGCATTCCTCCAGTTTTAGCATATAGACAGATTAAGAAATTCATGCGAAAAAAAAGACAAGAATGAATCATGATTAATTCATAGTCCTGAGTTGCTTTTCAGTATCTCGAATAAAGTCCTCATATTTCATAATCTGAGTTGTCAAACGAAATGCATTCATTTGATCTTCATTGTCTTTTGAGCCTAAGAATGGTTTTCTCAGTTCCATCAATTTTTGCTGTTCTTCAGTTACTTTGAGAATATCGTTTCTAAGATCATCTCTTGTTGCCACATATACTATACGTGAATTTTAGATTTAAGAATTTCGAGATTAAACAATTTTTTGTAATTTTTGTTCTCGTTTTAGTTTGTATGCAGTTAATCCTGCAAATCCAAAGATAATTGTCAATCCCACATATGCCAAAACTTGACTATATTCTATTAGTACTGCAGAGACACCGGTTCCAACAATACCTGGAAGTAAAGATAGTGCATAAAGCCACCAACCACAACAACCAAGTGGAACTAGAGAGAAAAACGAGAAAAATGATGTAGTGGCAACACTTCCAGAATTTCCTCCAAATGCTTTTTTCTTTATTGAGAGTTTACATCCCAGCAATTTGCTTTTCTCAGAGAGAAAAACTTGCAGACCAATTCCGATTCCCATTCCAATTATTACAATAGAGTTTAGTTGAAATGCTGCACTGATTGCATCTAATGGTTCTAGTGCAGGGGTAGTAATTACAACTACTGAAAGATATACAACAATAGTAATAATTCCAACAAGTGTTGCCTTTTGGATTGGTTTCATTAGTTATCACCATACACTAAAGTTTCATGATGAAATGCAACCCATTCAAACCAAAATCCGGGCTCAATTGGCAATCTATCTAATTGTTCTCCCAGATATTCACCAGATATTGATAATCCATCATAGTTCCATTCAGAATTAGTTTGCATATCTAAAATTTTTTCATCTACATATACAAAGTCTAAGACATCACCATCAATTGTTCTATCAAATGCACGAGAGTTTTCAGAAAATAATGAGGCTAGCATTACAGGAATTTCTCCAATAGAGTCATTAATTATCACACTTGATTCAATATCATTTTGTTTGTAAGCTTTGTAGGTATCATCTAGGTTAAATCCGATAATGATTTCTTTTGGATGCATTCTATCATCACTGTGTTCTACTGGAAACATTATTCGTGGTTCGGTATAATAATTTCCATAAGGATCAGTTGCATACGAGCGAATGTGTCCTGTATCAGTAGTTAACACCATAGTATTAGGATGAAGTTTTTTCCAGTCACCCCAAGTAATTACATCAAATGGAACCAAATTCAGTTGATATCCAGTTAACTCACCTTTAACTGCCATTCCAAGTGCTTGACTCCAGTAAGATTCAGTTAGTCTATCATACATCAACAAGTTGGAATTGTATAATTTTCCCGAAGTTCCAAATTCCACTTCCTGCCCATTAATGATTCTCTCAAAGACTTGATTGGTATAACACAATGGACAGTATGTAACAGACACTGGAGTTTCACCGACTTTGTCATTTACTATTTCATGCCAAACTAAGATAAAGATAGGATAAGCCTTTGCTTCTCCGTTAATTTCTAATCCAATAACAGTATCAGAATCAGACATAAACTGAGAACCTGAAACATCTGCAAATACAGGGTTGTCAATTGATGGAATACCATCCTTTGGCGGTCCTCCACCTTTGATTTTATCAAGTGGAATGCTATGTTTTACACCATTTGTCTCCATTACAATAAGTTCTGTAGACTCTGAATCTACAATAGAAGATGGGCTAACAACAATTTCAGATGTAGGTTCAACTTGAAATGAAACAGTCAACACTACAATTGCAACACCAATTATTACTATAGGTGCAAGAATCTTTAGATCCAATTTTGAATGATTTTAGAATTTAGAATATTAAAAAATTGTTCCAACTTTAGGCATGATTTGGGCAAACCCTTTTAATAAATTTCAGAAATGTTCCTTCATGAATACAGAAGCAACCCTAAAAGGAAATGTATTACATGATATCACTCACTGGGGACTAAGAGCATCAATTGGAGCTATATTCATAGTTCATAGTTTAAAGAAATTTGATCCTAGTTGGCAAGAATGGTTAATCAGTATGGGGATACCACCAGAATTGCAATTACCCATTGCATTAGCAGAACTCATTGGAGGAATATTACTAGTTGTAGGAGTATTAACTCGAATTACGGGTTCTGTGTTTGCAGTAATTTTACTTGGTGCAATATTTCACATAAGATGGGAAAATGGATTTTTTGTTTCTCAAGGTGGATGGGAATGGGACTTGGTAATGTTAGCTGTAGTGCTTGCAATTATTGCTGCAGGTCCAGGCAGAATATCAATTTCACATTTAGTTAAAAAAATCCCTAGATTCTTACAGTGATTATTTTATTTTTTTATTTAATTCTGTGATGAATTTTTTTATTTTTGGTTTTGGAACAACTGCACCACATGCCTTATCATGACCCCCACCAGAGCCACCAAGATCAGTTGCTAAGAGATTAACAATCCTTCCCAAGTGAACTTTACAATTCTTAGAACCTCTTACTGAAACAGCATAGATACCATGATCAACTCTTTCTTTGTATGCTACTCCAACATCTTTTCCAGACAATCCCATTACAAAGTTAACAGCACCGCTGGCACCAGCATCTAGGATTTCCATATATCCAAGATTTTTCATGGTTTTCATTCCTTTCTTGACTTTGGCAATCATTTGAGATAATTTCTCTACCTGAATTTGTGCAAATTCAAAGCTATTTGGAATATCATGTGGGAATTTAGAATCGGCTAGTTCTTCTACCAAATATTGCAAATAATCAGGTTCTTTTTGATGCCCAACTATATTGTATGTAAGTACTGTAGCACTAATTAGTGCAAATTGTCTATCGTAAATTTGGAGTAATTTTGAACCAATTGGCCTATCTTCCATATAATCAGTAATAGCTGCACATGTTGCAACAAATGTAGCATGATCATTTAGTTTGGATTTGTATGCATTGTAAACTTGAACAGCAGTACATTCATTGATATCATGAATGATTGTAACTTTGATTTTTTTCAATGCTTTGATTACATTAGGATCAACATCATGATGATCAATGTAAGTAACTGCAACTTTGTTTTTTCTTAGAGTAGTTAGAATGTCTATAAATTCATCTTGGGTCTTTTTGCTTAGTCCAAGATCACAAATATACAAAGATTTTAGTTTTTTATCTAAAACTACGTGTTGCAAAGCATCCATTTGACCAGGGTAGTCCACTAGTATTGCATCTCCACCAAATGCTTGTCGGATTAATGCAGCAGAACTAATTCCATCGCAATCTTCCTTATGAGATATACAAATAACTTTGGTTCGTTGTGTTTTGATAGTTTTTTTAGATTTTACTTTTTTTGTTGCAGTTTTTTTGGTTGTTTTCTTGACAGATGCCTTTTTTACAGATTTTTTAGTTGTAGATTTCTTAGATTTAGAAGCTGCCAATATTTGGAAAATTGTAAACCCTCATTTAAAGTAAGAATGAAAAACTAAGATTTTCTAAAAGGTTTTTTGATGCTTTGATTAATCAAAGAACTAGAATCAAGATACACATCATGAAATGATAATCCGTCCATCTGGGTTTGATGGTCAATTTCTTGAATTTTTTTTAGCTCCTCTGGAGATGCATTTTGTACTAAATCATCTAATTTTTTCAAATCTTGTCGCTCTTTTGGACTCATTAATTTTTGATTAAAAATTTTCATTTATGACCAAAAGTTGCCATATTAGACTAATTACTAAATTTCATAGACATGATTTTGGCGAAAATATAATAGAAGAATTTTGGTATGCCCAGTATGGAGACTAAGAACATCGGTTTACGAGGAATTGAGATTGCAGACACTAGAATCTCAAATATTGATGGGGAAAAAGGCAAGCTCATCTATCGTGGATATGATATTTTAGATCTTACAAAAAATTCAACCTTTGAGGAAACAGCATATTTGCTGCTTTATGATAAACTGCCAAACAAGAACCAATTAGATGAATTTAACACAAAATTAATCGAGGCAAGGCCAATTCCAAAACAAATGCAAAAAAACATGGGGAACTGGAGAAAAGATGCAGATCCTATGGATATGCTTCAAGCATTTGTTGCAGCACTTGCAGGGTATTATGATGAAGAATTTTCAAATAAAGCAGCTAGTATTGATAGAGCAATTAACCTAATTGCAAAAGTTCCCAGCATCATTGCAAGTTGGCAGAGAATTAGAAATGGGTTAGAAATCATAGACCCTGATCCACATCTAAGTCATGCTGCAAATTTTCTATACATGATGTTAGGTGAAAAACAAGATCCTAAAGTTGAGAAAATCTTTGATACGTGTTTAATTCTTCATGCTGATCATACTTTCAATGCATCAACATTCACAGCAAGGCAAGTTGCATCAACAAGAGCACACATGTATTCAGCAACAAGTGCTGCAATTGGAGCATTAAGTGGAGAACTACACGGTGGTGCCAATACAGAAGTTATGAAAATGTTGCAGGAAATTGGCGAGATAGACAAAGTAGAGCCATGGATTAAAGAAAAAATGAGTGAAGGTGAAAGAATTATGGGAATGGGTCATGCAGTATATAGAACATATGACCCACGAGCAGTGGTTTTAAAAGAACTATCAAGAAATCTTGCAGAAAAAACCAATGAACCATGGTTTAAGATGACAGAAAAAATTGAAACTGCAACTATTGCCGAGATGAAATCACAAAAAGACAAGGACATTTATCCAAATGTAGATTTGTACAGTGCTTCAATTTACTATATGTTAAAAATTCCTGTTGACCTCAATACACCAATCTTTGCAATTTCTAGAGTCGTAGGATGGGCAGCCCACATCATAGAAGAGAAATTTGCAGAAGCTGCACCAAAACCAGCACTATACAGACCAAAAGCTACCTATGTAGGAAAGTATTGCGGTCCAGAAGGATGCGAATACCAAACACTAGACTTGAGAAAATAATTTTTAATTTCTTGTACTAAGCCAATCTTTTGCTTTAGAGTTTACATCATGTTTGTACAACACTTCAAAAACCATATCATAAAATGAGATACCTTTTTT
Source organism: Candidatus Nitrosopumilus sp. (assembly GCA_965238195.1). Classification (GTDB taxonomy): domain Archaea; phylum Thermoproteota; class Nitrososphaeria; order Nitrososphaerales; family Nitrosopumilaceae; genus Nitrosopumilus. The sequence goes on from OZ250174.1 coordinate 451,671, forward strand.
CTGTGCCTGATCATCAAGCCATTTTATTCCATCAGACAATTCAGGATCATGCTCAGAGAATTCTACTAATTCATCAACCATCTTTGAGAAGAATGAGTGAGATTCAAGCATGAATACACCTTTCAATCTATGATCATAAATGGCGTATTCAAAATATATAGACAACTAAGTCATGTTTTTCGTGGCGATCATGCCTATCTTATTTTAATTTTGATCGAAAAATAGATCAGATTTTTTTCAAAATTTGAAAATATTAAAAAAAATTATTGGATTTTTGAATGTATAATATTCATTGCAAGATTTAAGGAATTTTTAGATTCTTGTTTTTGGGTATGAGATTTTTTAACAATATTTCCTAATTTTGTTTGATCTGTATATGAAACAATTGGGATAAGTATGTCTTTCAAAGTTTCTTGATTAAGTCTTTGTTGAACACTCCCTCTACTATTTCTCTTCATAAAATTTACACCAATAATACTACTTAGAAACAATACAAGATAATAGGAATTTAATTTTTTTTCATTAAATCTCAATCTTATAAGATTGTCACTAATTGTCCCACCATCACATTCTTTAGGAATTCTAGCTGAAAGTCCTATAGTTCCAACTCTTGATACTACAACATCCCCCTCTAGTGCCTTTTTACTTTCAACCTGTTCTCGTGGATCAATGGAAACTAATTCATCAGTGTTAATAGTTCCATTTTCAATATCAGTGCCACGAAGGTAAGGATTGCCAATTTTTTGGTCTACATACTGTTCTGAATATTGTCCAGTAGTAATATCAATAAAATCAATATCGCCAAGGGGTTCTGAATTAAAATTTGTGATTAGGTGTTTTTCAAGATCTTCATAAATGGGTTGAAAATATTCAGAATCAATACGTTGAGCATCCAGAATTCTTGAAATTTTTGCAGTATACGAAATTTTATGCTTAAAATTATAATTAGTTAAATTCAACATTTCAAGAAGTTTGTCTTTTGCTTCAATGAATAGGGATTTTGAACACTCTAGATGATTTCTTGCTTTAATTATTAAATCAGCAACATCAGTTTGAGTTTTTTCATCAGGCAAGAAAATTGGAAGTGATTTTAAGTCACTCATGTTCAATCCTGTTTGGACTGTTCCTCGAACTCTACGTTCTAACAGAATTTTGCCATATTCTGAATTTAGATAAGCTATAAGATAAAACGGGTTAATCTTCTTAGGGCGAAATACGGTACTTTTACAACTAAAAATACTTGAAGGCATTTTACTATCTACTATGGCACAATTACCAAGCGTGCCCACTACGGAAATCAATACATCCCCAGTTTTTAAAGAATATTTTCTTAATCTCTCAAAATCTTTTTTTGGGACATAAACATTATCATTATCAAGTACAAAAAATTCTTTCACATCCTTACCTCGTATGTAACGGAATGATTCATTTTGAACATAATTTTCAACCTTAAATTCAGACCCAAAAGGTCCAGTAATAAAATCACCATCAAGATTACCCCAATAATCATAAGATTTTGTTTTTAGAATTTTATTTTCCAAATTAAGATATTTTGGATCATAATACTCAGAGTCAATTCTCTGAGTAGCCTCAAGTTCGGATGAATCAAAAATACTAATTACAGTCATTTTATGAAGTCCTAAAACTGAACTTTTGTGTTTTAGCAAATTTTTTAAACTTCATGCCTATTTCGTCTAAATCGTGATCAATTTTTGGATGACCATGATCATCCAATAACACTTCACCAGTAGAATTTTTTAGAAAAACATAGTCTCCAGAATTATCTTTACCAGATTTATTAGATACTGCAAAAAATATCGGATAGTTTTCTTTTTTGGGACAAATTTTATCATCCCATTTTTGCACAAATAGAATAGAAGTTTTAGTGCCAGTATGAGGTTTGAATGTGTTACCACTTAGACTAACAACTGCTAAAATTCTTCCTTGTTTCATAATGAAATTTCGAATAAATTCTTCATTTGTATTGTTAAATTTTCCTTGTGGGAGTACAATTGCCATCCTACCTCCATTTTTTAGAAAATTAAAATCTCTTTCAATAAACAATGTATCTCGACTAACACTAGACGACATTTTCTCTTTTTTTTGTGCTAAATTATAGTCACGTAAAATATGTCTTTCAGACACATCTCCTGCAAATGGGGGATTAGTAAGTAATAAATCAAAATTGAAATATTTGAATTGCTTTTGATTTTCTTCATCTTTTTCAATATTTTTAGTAAACCTTTTCAAAAAGGGTCTAAAAGATGATCGAACATCATCAGTCCAAGATGCAGGATCTAGGCTATTTGCTTTGTAAACATTTGTTTTCCCATCTCCAGCTATAAGATTTAGTGCTTTAGCTACCTTAATTGCTCTAGAATCAAAATCAATACCAAAAACATTATTCTGTGCAAATTCTCGTGCATGCTCAGGTAATTTTTGATTTGTGAATTGTTGTCCTGCAATGTGAAAAATTGTATGAACAGTAAATCCACATGAACCTGCAGCAGTGTCAATTACATATTCATCTTCTTGAGGATTAAGCATGTTAATAGTCATATCAATAACATGTCTAGGAGTAAAATATTGTCCCTTGGAACCCTTAGCAACTTGTGTAACTAAGTATTCAAACGCCTCATCAATCACATACAAATTTGAATTGAATAATTTGATGTCTTGAAGGAAAGAAACGCATGTTTCTAAATGAGAATCAGTCAATTCAATTTTTTCTAGATCACCAAAAACACCTTTCCATTTATTTTTAGCATCATTAAATAATCCATTTATTTTTTCAAATAATTCAGTTTTACTTTCCCCATAAATTCTAAAATGTATTTTATTTTTTCTTGATCGAATGTTTGTTGCAGCCCATTCATCATATAATTTAACATAAATTAATTTGAATACTTCTTCAAAAGAATCAACTCCAGAATTTGCTAAAACTAAATCTTCTAAAGTTACAATTATTTCACGTAATGATTTTTTTTCTGTAAGTAATTTATTTTCTTTAGTTAATTTATCAATAGTCCAAGGTTCCGAGATTATTTGTTCTAGGGATTGATCAGAAGTAGGGATATCAGAAATACTGATAAAATTATTTGGTTTTTCTCTATGCCATACCTCCATTTGCCCTCCATTAAACCAAACACCTATTGGAGAACCCTCAGCATTACAATAGGATTTTAACTGTTCTTCACCATCTTTTCGTTTTGCTTTTTTTACTTCAACTATGATATAGGGTTCTTCACTATTTTTATGAGATATTACTATATCAGCTCTTTTTTCATGAACGGTGCTTCCAAAATATACAGATTTTTCAACAGCCAACCGTTTTAGAGGATAATGGTAATCATCAACTAATTTTTTAATAAATAACTGTCTAACAATTTCTTCAGGTTTTAGAGGCCTATCTACCCCACTAACTAAACATTTGATATAGGGTTTTTTATTTTTTAAAAAAATATTCTTTTCAAATTTTTTAATTTCTGATGGTTCAAAAAATTGTAAACCATGCCCGGTTTTCTCTTTGTTAAGAATATCTTGAATTAAAGTCATTTATTATATCTCAATGGTTCATTTTGTTTTTCATATTTTAATATTGAAATACTTGAAAAAGAGTCTTTTACGTCACTATAACCACGTTTTATGAAAAAACAATGTTATTTTTGAACTTCTGCACCTAAAGTGAAAAAAATAAAACCACGATTCTTGAGGATTATATAGACAAAAGACCCCTTTTTGGTTGACAATTGGACCATGTTTTTTATTTAGATGGAGATGCTGAGAAAATTTCATGGATTATTCAAACTAGTGATTCAATTATTGATCAAAATAGAGAACATGTAGAAATCTACAAAAATAAAGTGACAAATTTACAATCAAAATACATTGCATTACATATTGGATTATTTTGGGGAATTGGGATATTTATTATAAAAAATGAAGATACTATCAAAATAAAATTAGATGAAAAAATAATGTATGATCAATTTACATCAAATTTAAAAATTGAAGATGAATTTATTCAAAAACGAGTACAGTTCATTGGACAATTAATAGAACAACGAAAATTAAAAATAGAATTTGAAATGATTGATGAAGATGATAATTTAGCTAAAAAATATACTAATGCAAAAAAGCTTAAGACCAAAAACGATTAGTTGTTTGGTGACAGCTTATTTGCGATGCTTAATTGTGTTACGTGTTAAATTCATAAAAGAAGCAATTGTTTAACATCATTGACAACAGCCAATGTTAGATTAAAGGGATCATGTAAAATTTTCAAATGATTTTTAAGATTTTTGTAAATATTTGAAGAATATCAAAAAATCAAGATTTCAAAAATGAGGTCAATGTCAAAAAAGTAGAAAACAGTGCAATAGAATTCCAAATATGTTAAAAATTGGGATTATGAACGTGATAGTGAAGATTAGATTTATTTAGTATGCATAAATTCTGAGATCAATTATGGCAAGTATAGACAAAGCTGCAATTGGATTTACAATGATAATTGTAGCTATAGCGTTAGGGTTTACAGCATCAGGGGGAATAACCCAAGATGCCGGTCCCAGTGTCTCAACTCCAACTGCTACAAATACAGTTGAACCAGTAATGGAAATAAAACCATTAAAATCTGGTTATGAGAGAGCCACATCTGATACAGATCCAGGTATGGGTCATGAATCACACCAACTTGCAGTGCTATTGGCACCAAGTGACAAAGTATATTCAGGTACACTCATTTATGATGCATCTGAAAATATTCAATTGGTTACACTTAGAGGACCAATCGGAGCTGATGAAAAACCAGCAAAGACTTGGACTCCAGACGGTGAAACAATCTTTGAATTAACATTTGTTGATTCAAATAATGCAAAAGGTGAATGGGTTTTTTCCGGTAATGCTCTAGCAGTTCACACAATGAATACCGAAACATTCCAAGTTGATTACAAAATATTAGATCTTATGGAAGAAGAAGTCATGATGGAAGAAGAAGTCATGATGGAAGAAGAAGTCATGATGGAAGAAGAAGTCATGATGGAAGAAGAAGTCATGATGGAAGAACCAGCAGGACCAACAACAGTCCATGTTGAAATTCCAGTAGGAACTTCAGTTCCAGGATGTGAAGAAACTAACGAATGTTATTCACCAGCAGATATCACAATTAATGCTGGAGATACAGTACATTGGATGAATATAGATTCAGCTGTGCATACAGTAACTGCAGGAACTCCAGCAGATGCACAAATGGGTGTATTTCATAGTGACTTAGTTATGCCAGGTGACAATTGGGAGAACACATTTGATGATGCAGGTAGTGATGATTACTTCTGTATGGTTCATCCATGGATGACTGGTAGTGTTACAGTGAACTAACCAAAATTTTTTCCTTTTTTATTATTTTATTTGATTTTTCCTAATGGTTCTATTGTATGCTATCCCAAATCTATGGGTTTCATCTCGTGCATGTTGTAGAATTTTCAAAGATGGCTTATCTCTAGGAATCACAACAGAATTTTTGCTTTTTGGAACATAAACTTCTTCGTTTTCTTTGGCCAAAGAGATACACGGAAGTTTCAATCCAAGGGATTCCAAAGACTTCAGAGCTGCATTTAGTTGTCCTTTACCACCATCAATAACTATCAAATCAGGTAATACAGAATTTTCTTCTAATAATCTATAGTATCTTCTTTTAATAATTTCCCCAATCATTGCAAAATCATCTCGTCCAGGCACTGTTTTGATTTTGAATTTTCGATATCCTGACTTGTTTGGTATTCCCTTTACAAATCTAGACATTGAGCCTACAGCAAAGTCAGCACCATGATTTGAAATATCAAAGCATTCAATGACATTAGGAATTACAGGCAGATTCAGAATTTCTTTTAGTTCAACTAATCCAGGTTCACCTCCTTTTGAGTGGATTAATTTAATATTTTTCAGAATTAAATTTACAATATCTCTTTTTTTCCCTTTTGTTGGGGCTAAGATTTTCACAGTAAATCCAGCTTGTTCAGAAAGCAAAGATTCTAGTAATTTTTTATTTTCAGGTAAGATACTAACAAGAATGAGTTTTGGGATTTTATGTGTAGAATAATACTGATAAAGAAAGTTTGAAAAAGAATTATCTCCAACTAGGTCAAAAAAGAATTTGTCACTATCTCGAATCACCCCATTAATCATTCTAAAATTCATAACTGTTGCAGTTTGATCTTTAATCCCTATACCAAAATACTCCTCATCAGAATTTTTAACATATTCCATGTTTTGTTTAGTTTGAAGGCTCCCAAGTCGAATCAAGGTATCACGTATGTCTTTTGCACGTTCAAATTGTTGAAGTTTTGATGCCTGATGCATTTCTTCTTCTAATTTTTTACTAAAAATTTTTGCTTGGTTTTTTCCCTTGAGGACTTCTTCTAATGCTGCAACATGTTTTGGATATCGTTCTTGTGCATCTTTGAATTCACATGGCCCTTCACAATTACCCAAATGATACTCAAGACATATCTTTTTTGGAAGAGTTTTACAAATTCTAATTTGAAATGCTTTTCTTAGTGTACCAATAGTAAGTAATTTTGAACTACCTTGAGTAAATGGTCCAAAAGTTTTTCCTTTGCCTAAAAATTTTCCATCCCTAGTTCTTCTTGCTACTAGTAATCTGGGATATTTTTCATCAGAGATTCTAAGATAGGTATATCGTTGTTGATCTTTTAATTCAATGTTGAATCGGGGACGATGTTTTTTGATCATGTTTGATTCTAAAAGAAAAGCTTCACTTTCATTATCAGTTAAAATAAATTCAATATCTGAAATGTTTTCAACTAGTTTTTGTGTTTTATAATTTTGATTTTTTAGAAAATATGACTTTACTCTGTTTTTTAGATTCTTTGCTTTTCCTATGTAAATGATTTTTCCATCAGAGTCTTTCATCAAGTAGATTCCAGGGTTAATAGGAATTGTAATTTTAGAAATATCAAAAGTCATTTTTTTAATAATTTTTTCAAATATTTTCCAGTGTAGCTTCCAGGCGCCTTTGCAACCTCTTGTGGAGTTCCAGTGGCTACGATTCTACCACCCTCATCACCGCCTTCAGGTCCAAGATCAATTAACCAATCAGAATTTTTGATTACATCCATGTTGTGCTCAATTACTACTACAGTATTTCCTAAATTTACCAATCTGTTTAGTACATCTAGTAATTTTTGAACATCTGCAAAATGCAGCCCAGTAGTAGGCTCATCTAAAATATAGAAAGTCTTTCCGGTACCTCGTTTGGATAATTCTGATGCAAGTTTCACTCTTTGAGCTTCACCACCAGATAATGTTGTAGATGATTGTCCAAGTTTGATATATCCTAAACCAACATCATATACTGTTTGTAATTTTCGTTTTATTGCAGGAATATTTTCAAAGAAATTTAATGCCTCATAAACTGTCATGTCTAAAATATCTGAGATATTTTTACCCTTGTACAAAACAGATAATGTCTCAGAGTTGTATCTTTTTCCTTTGCATTCATCACACTTTACATACACATCCGATAGAAATTGCATTTCAATTTGTTTGACCCCATCGCCATCACAAGCAAAACATCTACCATTAGCAACATTAAATGAGAATTGTCCAGGTGTATATCCACGTTCTTTTGATAATTCAGTATTTGCATAAAGTTCTCTAATAGGAGTAAATGCACCAATGTATGTTGCAGGGTTTGAACGTGGAGTTCTGCCAATAGGGGATTGATCAATTGCAATTACTTTATCAATATTTTCCAAACCAATAACTTCTTTATGATTTCCTGTTCTATTATTTGATTTATTAAAATGATTTTCAAGTGCTTTGAGTAAAACATCATTAATCAAAGTAGATTTTCCAGAACCAGATACACCAGTAACAGAAACAAATAGTCCAAGTGGAATTTCAACATCAATATCTTTTAGATTGTTTTCTGATGCTTTTTTTACAATTAATGACCCAGCAGGATTACGAATTTTTTCTTTTAAATTGATCAAAGAGTGATTCTTTAGATAATCACCAGTAACGGATTTGTGTCCATTTAGAATTTGATCTACTGTTCCTTCAAAAACTACATTTCCACCATGCACACCTGCACCATGACCTAAATCTATCATCCAGTCTGAATTTCGTATAATTTCTTCGTCATGCTCTACTACAATGACTGTATTTCCAAGATTTCGCAGCTTTGTTAGTGTTTTAATGAGTCTCTCATTATCACGTTGATGTAATCCAATTGTGGGTTCATCAAGAACATACAAAACACCAGTTAGGTTTGAGCCAATCTGTGTTGCCAATCGGATTCGTTGAGATTCACCACCAGATAATGTTGAACTTCGTCTGTTTAACGTAAGATAATTTAATCCGACATTCATTAAAAATTCTAGACGTTCTTTGATTTCTTTGAGTACATCTCTTGCAATATATTGCTCATTTTCACTTAATTTTAGAGTAGAGAAAAAGTCATAGCAGTGATCAATTGACATACCACATACATCCATAATTCCCTTATCGTTAATTTTTACTGCAAGTGATTCTGCTTTTAGTTTTTTACCATTACATGTATTACATGGGGTATCTCGCATGAATTGTTTTAACCATTCACGTTTTGATTCAGAATCAGTCTCCATAAAGACACGATGTAGATTTACAAGCACACCTTCAAATGCATTAGTATATTCCCAAGAGGAATCTCCAGATTTTGAACGATATTTAAAATCGATTAAATCATCTGTTCCAGATAAAATAATTTTAAGATGTTTTGGTTTTATTTTATCAATTGGAGTCATTAAATCAAACCCAAATTTCTTTCCAACAGCTCTTAATGCTTGTCGTCTAAATGATGAAAAGCGACCACTCCATGGAATAATAGCACCATCTAAAATTGACTTGGTCTTATCAGGAATTACTAAATCAGGATCAAACTCCATCTTTACTCCCAATCCATTACATGTTTTGCACATACCAAATGGGGAGTTAAAAGAAAATGTTCTGGGTTCTAATTCACCTATAGTTAATCCACAATAAGGACATGCATTATTTTGTGAAAAGATTTTTTCTGTTTTTTCAAATGCAACCATTACATCCCCCTTTGATGCCTTTATTGCAGTTTGAATTGCCTCAAAGAGTCTAGATCTTTCAGATTTGTCAGTTTTAATCCTATCAACTACAATCTCAATATTATGCCATTTTTGCCTATCAAGTGGCGGAATCTCATTATCCAGGCTCAAAATTTCTCCATTTAGACGGATTCGAGAGTAACCATCTTTTTTGATTTGTTCAAATAATTTTTCATAGGTTCCTTTTTTTCGCTGTATTATAGGAGATAAAATCAAGATTTTTTTTCCTTTAAAATCTTTGAGAACAGAATCACAAATTGTCTCAATTGATTGAGTGGAGATTTTTCGTTTACAGTTTGTACAATAAGGAATTCCTATTCTTGCAAAAAGTAATCTCATGTAATCATAAATCTCAGTGGTAGTACCCACAGTAGAGCGAGGATTTTTACTAGTAGTTTTTTGTTGAATAGAAATTGCAGGAGATAGTCCTTCAATAGAATCAACGTCAGGTTTATCCATCATTTCTAAAAATTGACGTGCATATGAAGACAGAGATTCAACATATCTTCTCTGACCTTCAGCATAAATTGTATCAAAAGCTAATGTAGATTTTCCAGAACCAGATAAACCACTAATAACAACTAGTTTGTTTTTTGGAATATCAACATCAAGGTTTTTTAGATTATGATGTCGCGCACCACGAATCTTTAGTTTATTTTCTGTCATTTTTAAATTGAATCTCCTTTTCTAGTCTTTTTATTCTATCTCTGCATTCAATTGCCCGCTCAAAGTCTAAATCCTCAGAATATTTTTTCATTTGTGCATCTAAATCAATAACATCAGTTTTTAGATCATGTATGGATTTTAGTTTAGAATCATCTAATGCAGTCTCTTGTTCTGGAACTGATTTTATAATTGTTTTAGGAATAATATTATGTTCTTGATTATACTGTAATTGTTTTTCTTTACGACGTTTAGTTTCTTCTAAAGCATTGGTCATAGATTTTGTTATGTTATCAGCATACATTATGACAGTTCCATTTTCATTTCGTGAAGCACGACCAAATGTTTGAATTAAACTAGTGAAGTTTCTCAAAAATCCTTCCTTATCTGCATCTAAAATTGCAACCAATGAAACTTCAGGAATATCCAATCCCTCCCGTAGAAGATTAATTCCAACTAGAACATCAAATTCACCTAAACGCAACTGCCTGATTATCTCAGTTCTTTGCAGTCCTTCAATTTCTGAATGCATGTATCGCACTCTAACTTGCTTTTTTGAGAGATATTCAGCCAAATCTTCGGCCATTCTTTTAGTTAGAGTAGTGACTAAAACACGCTCAGAATTTTCTACTCTTTTGTTGATTTCTTTGATTAAATCATCCATTTGGGCTTTGGTAGGTCTAATTTCCACCTCAGGATCAAGTAGGCCAGTAGGCCTAACTAGTTGCTCAGCGATTTTTGAGGATACTTTTTTCTCATAATCTGAAGGAGTTGCAGAGACAAATATTGTATTTTTTATATATTTTTCAAATTCTTCAAATTTTAGTGGTCGATTATCATATGCACTTGGCAATCGGAATCCATAGGTTACAAGTTCTTTTTTTCTTGAATAATCACCTTTGTACATTCCATGAAGTTGAGGTAATGTAACATGAGATTCATCAATTACTAAAAGATAGTCATCTCCAAAAAAATCCATTAAACAAAAAGCTTTTTCCCCAGATTCCCTTCCATCAAAATGTCTAGAATAATTTTCAATTCCAGAACAATAACCTAATTCTTCAATCATTTCTAAATCATATTTTGTTCTCATCTCAAGTCTTTGATGTTCTAATTCATTTAATTCAGGAAGTCGATGTTTCAGTTCTTCTCTAATTGACTTAACAGCTTTTTTACGAACATCTTTTGCAATAAGATAATGTTTTGCAGGGTAAATTTTCATTTGAGATATCTTCTTTTTTTCTTTTAGTGAGATATGTTCTAAAATAGTAATTTTTTCTATTTCATCTCCAAACATAGAAATTCTAATTGTATCTTCAGAATAAGCTGGAACAACATCAATAGTATCCCCCTTTACTCTAAAATTTCCAGGTTCAACAAATTCAGAAGAATCATTTCTCTCATATCGTGCATCAATGAATTTTCTAATTATCTCATTTCGTTTAATTTCATCACCAGTGTTAATTGTAATTGCTAAATCTTCCCAATCTTGAGGATTTCCAAGTGAGTAAATACAAGAGACAGTAGATACAATGATTGTAGGTTCTCCTGAAAGCAGCATTGCAGTTGCCTCCAATCTTAATTTTTCAATTTTTTCATTGATTTGAGTGTCTTTTTCGATATAGGTATCTGTTTGAGGAAGATAACTTTCAGGTTGATAATAGTCATAGTATGATACAAAATATCCAACATTATTTTTTGGAAAAAACTGTTTTAATTCTGAATAAAGTTGTGCTGCAAGAGTTTTGTTATGAGATATGACTAGAGTATTTTTACCGGTTCTAGCTATAACATTTGCAACTGAAAAAGTCTTACCGCTCCCAGTTACTCCAAGTAAAGTTTGAACGGCTCCTTTTTTTACACCTTTAACTAGCGTATCAATTGCTTGAGGTTGATCCCCAGTAGGTTCAAAATCAGATGCTAGTTCAAATTGAGATATTTGTTCCAACAGATACAATCCTTGAAAACTGAACTTATAGCTAACGGATGTTAAGTAAAACCCACTAGTCAACAACAAATTGTTCTAGAAACAGGGAATTGGAGATTAACTTAAAACAGATTTTTCAGTAAATTCGAATATAGCATTTGATGTGTAATGAGTGACGATACAGATAGAGAATACAAAGATACTATGCAAGAAGTTATGTTAGAACTAAAAATCAAGACAGACAAATTCCTTAAAAAACTCAAAGAAGAGCAAAAAAAGGCAAAGTTTAGTTGATTGTTAATTTGATTACCATATAGGCTCATCAACCATTTTCAGACCATCATCAGTCACCTCAAAGCCCATAATTTTCAGAGTTTGTTGAGCTGATGGAGAATTTCTTTGCAGAATCTTTTGTGCCAAATCCATTCTATCTGTAGAATTCATGTCTTGGCCAATCTTGTATTTACCATGTATTGTTTGTGAAGTTACTTTGATGACAGTAACTGCATCTAAAACTCTCATATCAGAACTAAGTGGGACATATTGTCCCTCAGACTGATATTTTTCCATTAATCCATTGAGTGCAAGTGTCTTTTCTTCTCTATCAGTTACAAAAGATGCAATTCCTTTGATTACAACACTAATGTACAAAGTATCAGCAAGTGATGCGTCATGAGGATCCTCAAAATAAGAAGGCAAAAATTCTAGTTCTCGGTCTACTTCAAAACCTACTTTATTATTTTGAGTTACATTATCTAATTTCTCACCTTTGGTATGAGAATGGATGTAAATAGAATCATTTAGAAAAACAAAATTCATTGGAATTATCTGAGGAAACCCATTTACATCAATGCTGGAAATTCTACCTACATGTTCCTGAGCAAGAAACTCTTTGATTTTTTCATGGGATTTAATTTGTAATATTCCAATTAGTTGCAATATCTAAATTATAAAAAATCATTTTATAAATCCAGAGTACAAATACCCTAGATTAAAAATAATTCTAGTCTTCTTCATCTAGTTCCTTTGCTAATGCCTTGATTTGTGAAATTCGGCACTCAAGTTCTGTACATTCGTTTTTTAATTCATTACTCATAGTAATGTATTACAAAAATAATCAAAAAGGAAGAACATTCTAAAACTTGACTTTTTTCATCCAAACTTTTCATTAATTAAAACAGATAAAATATAGGAATATCTCTAGTCAAATCTATGCTTGAAATAAACAAAGAGCAAGAAGAAGCAACGCGACAAGTCTTATCTCTTCTAGAAGAGTGGGGTTCTGAATCAAGATTCATCTGGTTTAGAGAATTACATAGAATTACAGATATTGACAAAGGACTACTTCGAAATATTATCAGTGAACTAAAAAAATCAAAAGAAGTCAAAGATATGCATGGGACAAACAATAGAATATTTTTTTGTCTTAAAAAATATTACATAAAATGCAGAGATATTGAATTTAGATACAAAGGGAAAGAAATCATGTTAAGAGATGGAAGTAAAACAAAAATCATTCAAGGTGCAACAAAAGCAACAGAGCGGACAAGAAAAAGATTAGAAAAACAAAAAAATAAACGCAGTGCAAAATCACATTCTAAAGAAAAAAATAAACGTAAATCAAAATCATTTACAAAAGCAAAAAGCAGAAGACCACATAAATCATAAATTAAAGAGAATCTTCAGATTGTCTTCTTACAAGATTAGATTCTGCACGTTTTAATTTTGCAGATTCAGAAACATCTTCAGTCATATCATATAGTTGATGAAGTTCCATATTTGGTGTTAATTCATCTTCTCGCTCATCTTCCAAATCAATCTCAAGATTTGCCAAGATTTCGACATTTTCTTCTAAAATATCAAGACATTTTTTTACTGCCTCTGGAAGTTCGTCATCCATGATATTACTCTAAGAACAAGTAAAGTAAATGATTTTCTGTATGTAATAGAATAGAACGTCTTATTGTTTGGCTATTTCTCTGAGTTTTGGCATTACATGAGTTGCAAATTTGTCAATGGAGCCAAAGTAGTTCTTACCCCAGAATCGAATTACAAAGTGGTTAACACCAGCTTTCATGAATTCCTCAAATACTGGAATTATATCTTCAGGAGTTCCAATTGCAGTTGAAGAACGAGCAACATTATCAGGCATCTTAGTTGCAGCCTCTCTCATCTTTACAATCCAAGATTGATCTGACATTGAATATTCTGTAAAGTATTTTACAAAATCAAATCCTTCTATTTCTTTTAATTTGTGAACTCTCAAAATTTCAGGCTTGAATAAACTAACTTTCACTGCTTCTTTCATTTTAGCCCATGATTGTTCCGCATCTTCAGAAAAGTACACATCAATATCAAGTGCAAATTGGAAGTTGTCTTTTTCTTCTTGTGTTCTATTATTTTCATCCATGGATTTTTCAATTTGCGCTTTATGATCTGCAAAGAGTGGTGGAGTATAACCAATTGGTAACCAACCATCACCTAATTTTCCAGTCATTGCAAGTGTACGTTTACCACCAGCTGCCATGTAAGTTGGCGGACGTGGTTTTCTAATTGGCGGTGCTTGCAAACATGCACCTTCAAGTTTGTAATATTTTCCATCATAGCTTACTACATTATCAGGAGTAGATTCATACAGTTTATGAATAACTTGAATTTGTTCTTCCCATTTTGAAACTGGTTTTTCAAATGGAATACAAAATTCTTTTAGATTTTGAGCCTCACCTGCACCAATACCGAGAATTGCTCGGCCTTTTGAAACTCTATCAAGGGAAATCGCAGCTAGTGCAATGTTAGAAGGGTGTCTTCTAATTGCATCAGTTACACAAGTTCCTAGTTCTACATTCTGTGTAACTGCAGCAATTGCAGACAACATTACCCAAGGATCCAAAACAATTGCATTTTTCCATTGTGGGACATTAGTGTGGTCCATATAGAAAATAGAATCATAACCAGTTTTATCAGCAAGAATACAAGCAGTTAGAATTTGGTCTTCACTGTAACCAGCTCTTGCAACGTTTAGTCCATTTTGAATACCAAATTTTAGCTTCTTTTCAGTCACGTACACTTAGGTCAGAATATTAGCATAAAAAGTTTCAGCAAGCTGCCAATTCCGCAGTTTAATAAGAAAATAGAAAAAAGGTAAAAAATTTTTGAATTTTTTACAAATTACCTGCGTTGATATCTTCAAGACATTTTACAACATCATCTTTTGATATTGGGATTGGATTTGGATCCAAATGTCCTTTATCAGTCATAACAACATCTGCAGCTTCTGAAACATCAGCTTTGAGTTCTAGTTTATCAAAACCAAGTTTTGCCATTGCTTCCTTGAATCTATCATAGAAGATTGATTTGTTATGCTTGTGTGCAACTGTAGTACAAGATGATAGTGAGTAACCATGTGGTACACCCTCATTTGAGAATACATAGGACAAAGCATGTCCAAGTGTTGTAGAGCAATTACCAAATCCCATTCCAGATAACATTGAACCATATGGGTAGTTTTCTGGTTTGTCATTCATTATTGCATCATAAAGAATCTCAAATGCTTGTTTACATAGTGTTCTAGTCAAGTCATTACCAAGTTTACTATCATATCCCTCAGTAGCTTGAGCACATGCATCACAAACAGAATTTTTAATGACTTGTTCTGGAGTACCATTCATGAAATACGAATCTACTACAGCCATGTCAGCTAAGAATCTGTTTTCGTGTAACAATTTCTTTTTTCCATCAAATTTCAGAACACAATAAGTTGTCATTTCAGCTCCAGTTCCAAATGTAGTTGGAATCAAGATTTTTTCTACTCCAAAATCTTGTGCAGCATATTTGACAACATCCATTGAACTTCCACCACCTAATCCAATTAGAACAGATGGTTTTTTGTCTTTGAATTGTGAAATCAAATTATTGACATCGTCAATTGATGGTTCAGGTTTTACTTGATCATACAGCATGTAATCCTGAATTCCCATTTTTGCTAACCATTTGTCAGAAAGTTCTGGCGGAACGGTTGTGACAACGAGGGCATTTTTAGGATACTCTGTTTGACCAAGTGCGTCTTCTCCAAAGTTGATAACTTTTGGAATGCGTATTGTGTGCATAAATCAAAGGCATCATTGATTATTATTATATCTTGCATTATTGAGAAACAACATGATTATCCAAAATTTTAAAGATTTAGCAATTACGGATAAGAAAAAGGACTGTCTAGAAATTTTAGAAGCAGGTCTTCAAGCAGCAAATCCAGAAAACATCATTTCAAAGTTTGTGACAGCTAACGAAATTAAGATTGATGGAAATGTGTTCAATATTGGAAAATATTCCAATATCTATTCAGTAGCTTTTGGAAAAGCTGGGGATTCTATGACAAGAGCGCTTAATGCAATAATTCCCATAAAAAGTGGAATAGTAGTAATTCCAAAAGGCTCCAAGTCAAAAATTAAAGGTAAAAAATTCCAGATTTTTAATTCTAGGCATCCTAAACCAGATCAGACAAGTGTAAAGGCAGCAAAAGAAGTCATAAAATTTATTCAAAATAAGAGAAGTGATGAATTAATTATTTTTCTCGTTTCTGGAGGAGGGTCATCACTTCTTGCAATGCCAAATGAAATAACACTTGATGATAAAATCTTTGTTACAAATTTACTACTAAAATCAGGCGCGACAATTCAAGAATTTAATTGCATTAGAAAACATCTGTCAAAAATCAAAGGTGGTAAATTAGTTGAAAATATGAAATGTCAAGGGATAAGTTTGGTAATGTCAGATGTCGAAGGAGATGATCTATCATCTATTGCATCAGGAACTACATTTATGGATAGTACAACATTTGCAGATGCATTAGAGATCATAGCAAAATACAAACTTGAAAGAAAAATGCCTATTGAGGTTTTACAAACTTTAGAAAAGGGATTACAAAGAGAAAACAATGAAACACCAAAGAAGGCAAAAATTTCAAATTATATTATTGCAAATAATGATGGTTGTTTGAAAGCTATGCAAGAAACAGCTAAGAAAATGGATTACAAAGTTACTACAATGCAAGTTTTTGGTGACATTAAAGATGTAGTAACAAAAATTCTTGAGAATATTTCAGAAGAACAAAAAACATGTCTAATTTTTGGTGGAGAGCCAACAGTAAGGGTCCTTGGAAAAGGAATGGGAGGAAGAAATCAAGAATTGGTTCTAAGAATTTTAAAAAATACTCAAAAATTAAAAAAAATAGTAATTGCATCAATGGGAACAGATGGGATAGATGGGAATTCTGTTTTTGCAGGAGCCATTACAGAAAATATTAGAGTTGATTTAGACACAATGAAAGAATTTCTCAAAAATAGTGACTCAGGCAGATTTTTTCAAAAACAAAAGGGAAGTATTGTAACTGATTTTACTCACACAAATCTTATGGATATAGGCGTAATTTTGAATTAAATTATTCATTACTAGTATTTACTTTCTTGTCTGAGATTTGATTTTTTTTAGAATCTCGTCTGTATCCATGAATAGTTCAAGGATTAACTCCTGTGTACTTTTTGAATATTTATCATCAATATCTTTTATCATATAACAACATCATACTTTGTTAAATTATGATATAAAGTAGTAGTAGTTGGAAAAATAAATAACAACTTATCAAAAAATAGAATTTTATTTACGCGTAATTTACTGCATGCCATTTTAATAGAATGATGACGTATTATACCCAGATATCCAAATGCTAGAAAAACAATTCAATCCAGATATACTATACAATAGAATAGTTCATTTTTACATTGACAAAAAAGGATACAAAAAAGACCAAGCAAATGAGATTGCTCAAAAAGTTGTACAAAAAGAATCTCAAAGAAGAATTTGTAAAAATGAAAAATGCAAACATTTCTCCCATGATCATATTAGAAATGCTGAAACATGTCTAGCTGCGGATTGTGAATGTACTCAATTCACTAAGTAAAATCATCTAAAGAATTTTCTACTAGTGGTTGTGCAGTGATTCCTATCTTTTTCAAGTGCTCGGCAAATTCTTCAACAAACCCATGGATAGTGTAAACTTGTTCTGCTCCTGATTGTACTACCATATCCACTAGTTCATTAAAGTCACAATGATCACTCATTGGAATAGAATAATCAGCTCTACGTCCAAAAGGAAATCTAGGAGATTGTGCCCATCCACTAAATCCTATAGTCACTACACCATATTTTGATTTCATATCTTGAATGAATTTATTTTTAGCAGACATTAGTGGTGCAACCATCACCCAAGGTTTTTTCTCTAGTAAACCATTTTTTTCAGCCTCAGAATGACCAATTCCAGCTTTAAGTGGCACTCCTAATTTTTGATGTAAGGAATTCATATCATATACAGAATCATGAAAGTAAAGTGGATCCCAATGACCAAAGAGTTGTGTAATGGTTTGTGCTTTTCCTAATTGATATCCCATTAAAATTACAGGAACACCTCGGCCATAAAGATCAGAAATTAATTCATTAACTTGTTTTTGAATTTCATCCATGCTAGGAAAAATAAATTCAGGTAGGCCAAATGTGCATTCAGTGATTAGAGTTTTACATTTTGGTACCTTAGCTCCTGAAAGAAACCCACGATTTCTAGTACAAATATCTCCAGTGTAAAAGATATCATCAAAGAGTAATCCTTTTGCACCAAGTATATGACCACTATCAATTAGAGAAAAATCATCAAGTGAGTCAACATGGTTTTCCATCTTAAATCCACGCAAGTTTGCTAGTTCATTTGTCTCAAGTGAGGACAAGATAATTCCACCATTTTTTGAAGGAAGATGATCAGAATGTGCATGAGAAACAAAATTGATTCCAGCAGAATCAGTGTTTTTTGGATCCAAGTAAACACGTTTATCATTAATTTCACACAAGATTCCATTTTTTGTCATCCTAACTTGTCTTGGCAATGAAAATCAAGGTAATGAGATTTGATATAAATTGCTAGTTTGATAGATGTGAATCATAGATCAGTTGCTTTTACATATGAATCAGTTTTTAAAAATTAATTTTGTGGGAGTATCATTGTAAAAGTAGTAGGATTGGTTTTGACAGAAATTGTACCATTGTGTTGCTCAATTATTTTTTTACAGCTAGATAGTCCCAAACCAGTTCCTTCGGATTTAGTAGTAAATAGGGGGTCAAAAATTCTTTTTAAAACATCTTTTGGAATGGCCTTACCAGAATCTTCTACATCGATTTGAACACTGTTATCGAGCTTTTTGAGGCTAATTTTGATCTCACCATTGTCATGTATTGCATGTAACGAATTGACTATCAAATTTACAAACACTATTTCTATCATGGCTAAATCACACAAAATCTTTTCATCATTTTTAGGTAGAGAAATTTTTACAGTGTCAGGAATCAGCATTCCAGATAACACATTTTTGAATATTTCAGATACAAAATGAGATTCTAAAGTTATTGGTTTGTCTTTTATAAAATCTAAAACATTCTCTACTTGATGATTGATTCTTCGAATAGCAGTATTAACACTTTCAAATCGTGAATCATTTTTTTCATTTCTTTCAGAAGTATTTTGTAATAAATCCATACTTGCTTTAATCACAGTTAATGGATTTCTAATATCATGAGCTAAACGTGATGATAACTCACCAATACTAGTCATCTTTTCTTGTTGAATAGCTTTCTTTGAAGAACGTATTGTAACAATAGAAAATATAGTAATTGCAATTCCAATAATTGATGACATAGTAACCACACTAGCCAATATAATTAGATTAACATGATTAATTGATTCGTTAATGATATCCATGATATAATAGATTTCAATAACACCAATTGGTTCTATCGAATCAAGATAAATTGGTACATAAATTTCCATTAGTTGTTCATACCCCGTTTCAGAGATATTTTCTGCATCAACTGGTTTTTTAATTTCAGTTGTTATAATTCCTGTAATAGAATGTTGAAACCTCTCATTATCAACAAAGTTTTTTCCAACAATGCTTTCATCATTAGAATAAATTATAGTTCCATCTTTATTCCAAACTTTAATTCGTAATATTTCGTCAGAATGTAGTTCATGGAAAAATTGTTCAAAGGTAATTCTTTTTTCATCTAAGGGGCCTAATTCAAAATCAGTCTGAAGAAGATGATGGCTTGCAAGTGAAGTAATAGATGTGGCACTGGAGACTTCAGATCTTTTAATGGATATATTTTTAATTTCTTCAGTTACTAAAGATGAAAACACAGTGCCAGTAATAATTATAATTAGTATTATTATCATACCACCAAAAATAATTTTGGATTCATTTTTCATATTCTCAAAGAAAGTAAGACCATAATTAAAATATGTTATAGATTTTAATTCAGGCTCATTTCATAATACATAGTTGCTAAATCTAGGAATTTTAATCTCAGGTCGCGGAAGCAACATGGAATCCATTCTAAAGTCAATTATGAAAAAAAAGATTCCAATTAATCCAGCAGTAGTTATCTCTAACAAGCCTAATGCGAAAGGATTGAGAATAGCAGAAAAATTAGGAATTAGTACAGAGGTAATCGAAAGCAAGGGATTCAAAGGGAGCAGAACACAATACGACAAAAAAGTAATTGCGGCTCTAACAAAACATGGAGTTACACCTAGAAATGGTCTTGTGTGTCTTGCAGGATTTATGAGAATTATCAGTCCACAGTTTGTAAAAAAATACAAAAATAGATTAATCAATATTCACCCAGCACTACTTCCAGCGTTTCCAGGATTAGATTCACAAAAACAAGCACTAAATCATGGTGCAAAATATTCAGGATGTACAGTACATTTTGTAGATACTGGGATGGATACAGGAGCAATAATTATTCAGGCAGTAGTCAAAGTAAAAGAAAATGACACTGAAGAATCATTATCAAAAAGAATTCTAAAAGAAGAACACAGAATTTATCCTGAAGCAGTTAATTTGTTTGCAAGAAAAAAGATCAAAGTTTCTGGAAGAAGAACCATAATTAGTTAAGAATCAGGCCCACCAAAAAAGTATAAAACTTTGAGTTCTTTTTTATTTCCATGAAAATAATGCTCAACATCTTTTGCTACAAAGAATAATTTCCCTTTTGAAATTTCATGGTCTTTATTATTAATTTTTAAAAAACCATCACCTGAAATAACATAGTACACCTCATCACTATCGTGAGGTGCTTGAGTATCTTCTTCACCAGGTTGAAGAACTAAAACGCCAGCAGCTAAACTATCTTTATTGATTAGAGTGTAAAAATAAGAATTGCCTTTTTTAATTTTTTCAACATATGTGTCTAAATCAAAATCAAGTTTCAATTTATTCAGCAGCTACTGTAAATGTTTTTCTTACAGGATCTGCACTCATAAAGGAATGTCCTGCTGGATGAAGTTTTTCATGTTCAGGACTCTGATGCATTTTGATAAAAGTTTCCTTGCTTTCATGTTCTACAATTATTCTATAGCTTCCATCGACAGATTTTAAAAATCGCCTGGACACAAATCCTGGAAAGCTGGACAATACTTTGTTTGATTCTGAAAACCAATTTTTGAAATCATCTTCAGCACCTTCTTTAAGTTGAACATCTGCCATCATTACAAACATATTGTGACTAGAAAAATACCATTTAATTTCTTTTCTAATATTCTCACCAAAGAATTCCAAGAATTAAATATCAACAAACCAAAGGCAGATTATGACAGGCACCAAAATTGACGGAATAATAATTGCTCAATCAGTCAAAGACAGAGTCAAGCTAGCAGTAGAAGAGCTAAAAACTCAAGGAATCACTCCATGTCTAGCCACAATTCTAGTTGGAGACAATCCAGCATCTGCCACATATGTTAAAAACAAGCACAAGGCTTGCGAAGAAATAGGAATTGCTACAAAAGATCATAAACTTGAGGCAAATGTTTCACAAACACAACTTAATGAGATTATTGAAAATTTAAACAACGATAGTTCGGTTCATGGAATTCTAGTCCAACTTCCATTACCTGAGCAATTAGATGAATTTGCTACAACAGCAAAAATCTCTCCACTAAAAGATGTAGATGGTTTAACCCCACATAATTCAGGTTTGCTTACAATGAACAAAGCAGCATTAGTTGCATGTACACCATCAGGAGTAATGGAGATGTTTGATTATCATAAAATTGATTTGGATGGAAAAAATGTTGTATTAATTAATAGAAGTAATCTTGTTGGAAAACCACTCTATCACCTGTTATTACAAAAAAATGCAACTGTAATTACTTGTCATTCTAAAACTAAGAATCTAACAGAACTTTGTCAAGCAGCAGATATTATCATTACTGCAGTAGGAGATAGAAATAAGTTCACCTTAACTCCTGAAATGATTAAAGACAATGCAATTGTAATTGATGTTGCAATTTCAAGATTCCAAGAAAAACTAGCAGGGGATTCAGACTATGAAGAAATAATCAAAAAAGCATCTTTTGCAACTCCTGTTCCAGGAGGAGTTGGACCTATGACAGTAGCTATGTTATTAAAAAACACAATTATTGCAGCATCATTGAGTACTCAAATTGGAAGACAGTCCTGAAAAAAAATCACTTAGAAATCTTCTTTTAGAAAAAAGAGACAATACATCTTTTGATTTTATGAAGATTGCAAGTGAGAAGATACAAAAAAAATTAAAGAAGATTAATGCGTTTAGAAATGCTCAGAAAATTGGAATGTATCATCCAATTGGGAGTGAAGTTTTGACACAGGATATAATTCAAGAATTATTCAGTAATGGAAAAGATGTGTTTTTGCCCAAAGTTATAGGAGAAAAAATGGAATTTAGGAAAATTACTGATTTTTCAAGCCTAGAAAAAGGTAGTTTTGATATTATGGAACCTAAGGATGACTGCCAGACAGATAACAATCTAGATGTACTTTTAGTTCCAACTGTAGGAATTTCACCAGCAGGTGTTAGATTAGGATATGGTCACGGATTTTATGATAAATTTCTAGCAGAACACAAAACTGTAACAATATCTTTGACTATAGAAAAACAAATTGTAAAAAATATTCCAAAATCAGAACATGATATTTTAATTGATTGGATTGTAACTGAAGATAGATTTTTGCAAACTCAGAGATAAGATAATCCTTTTTGACCGATGTCTTTTCTACAATACTTGTGAGACCAGGAAATTTTATCAGCTGCATCATAAGCATTTGAGATTGCAGATTCCAAAGAATCACCTAATGCGGTAACTCCTAAAACACGTCCTCCATTTGAGAGAATCTTTCCATCTAACTTTTTGGTTCCAGCATGAAAAACATATGCTTCATTTGAGATAGAATCAAATCCAGAGATTTCTTCATTTTTTGGATATGATTCTGGATATCCTTCTGATGCTAAAACAACACATACTGCAGATTGGTTTTTCCAAGATGGTAGAGGCATTGAGGATAATTTGCCATCAACGCTTGCAACAAAATAATCATACAAGTCAAAGTCCATTCTCATTGTAATTGGTTGACACTCAGGATCACCCATTCTTACATTATATTCTAAAACATATGGTTCATTATCTCTTATCATCACTCCAGCATACAAAAATCCCTTAAAAGAAATGCCTTCATTTTTCATAGCTTGAATTGTTTTATCAATTATTTTTTCTTGGATTTTTTTTGCCAACACATCATCAATAATAGAAGTGGGAGAATATGCACCCATGCCGCCAGTGTTTGGACCTTTATCATCATCAAAAATTCTCTTATGATCTTGGCTTGTTGCCATAGGAATTGCAACCTCACCATCAGAAAGTGCAATGTATGAGGCTTCAACCCCATCTACTCTTTCTTCAATTAAGATACGACTTCCAGCATCACCAAATGTCTTTTTAACTAGAATTGTCTGAATTGCAGAAAATGCATCATCATTACTATTACAAACAATAACACCTTTTCCTGCAGCAAGTCCATCAGCCTTTACTACAACATTGTAATCAAGTGATTTTACATAGTCTTGAGCTTTTTGTGCATCATCAAATATCTCAAATCGTGCAGTCTGAATGTCATTTCGTTTCATGAAATTCTTAGCCCAAATTTTACTTGATTCAAGCTGTGCTGCTTTCTGAGAAGGACCAAAAACTTTGAGATTGTTTTGAATAAATTTATCAACAATTCCTGCAGCCAGTGGTGCTTCAGGTCCAACTACAGTAAAACAATTATTTTTTTGAGCAAAATCAGATAATCCATCTATATCATCTACATCTATTGGAACATTATTTTCAGTACCTCCATTTCCAGGAGCAGTAAAAACAGTATCAACTTTAGGGCTTTGAGATAGTTTCCATGATAATGCATGTTCTCGCCCACCAGAACCAATTACCAGAACATTTACCAACAAAAATTATCTTTTGTTCAATTATATAATCCAAGTCTCAGAAAACCAATTTAGCTTTATAATGCCACGTACATATCAAAATCCAGATGGAGTTATCCACAAAGTTTGATGCAAAGGCAATAGAATCTCAAGTTAAAGAATACATCAAATCAATTGATTTAGAAAAACAGATTTTTGCATCAGACAAACCTGAAAAAATTAGATTCATTGAAGGACCTCCAACAATGAACGGGGTTCCGCATGCAGGTCATCTTAGAGGCAGAGTAATCAAAGATTTGTGGTATAGATTTAACACACTACAAGGAAAAAAAATTGAATTTAATGGTGGATGGGATACACAAGGACTTCCAGTAGAATTACAAGTTGAGAAAGAATTAGGTGTAACAGGTGGAAAGACAGAAGCCATAAAACAATTCGGAATCGAGAGAATCGTATCTGAATGCAAAAAAGTAGTAGAAAAATACAACAAGACATGGATTGAAGTTGATGAGTTACTTGGCATGTCATTTAATCACGACAAAGCATATTGGACATTTAGAGATGAATTTATTGAAAGAGAATGGCAAGTGCTAAAAAAAGCATATGAAAATAAAATTTTAGAAGAAGACTTTACCGTAATTGCATATTGTCCAAGTTGCCAAACATCACTTAGTCATGCAGAAGTAAACCAAGGATATGAAGAGGTTAAGGATCCATCACTTTACTACAAAGTAAAGCTAGTCGATGAAGATGCATTTTTGATAGTATGGACTACTATGCCATTTACTCTAATTACAGACGCAATGGTTGGCTTACAACCAAAAGAAGATTATGTTTATGTCAAAGTAGAAAATGAAACATGGGTTGTTGGAAAAACAAGACTAGAAGAATTCATGGCAGAGGTAAAAATTGAGGATTATAAAATTGAAAAAACTGCAAAAGGTTCAGAATTTGAAGGAAAAAAGTACATTCATCCATTACTTGATTTAATTCCAGAATTAAGTGAATATGCAAAGTTAGACAATTATCACGTGGCAGTTTCTGAATCATTTGTAGACGTTACTGCAGGAAGTGGATTGGTACATCTATCTCCTGCAAACGGAGAAGAAGATATCAAAATAGCAAACAAAAGAAATGTCAAAATTTTCAGCCCCATTGATGATGAAGTAAAATTCACTACTCAAGCAGGCAAATATGCAGGGGTGTTTGTCAGAGATGCAGACAGAACTATCGTAGAAGATCTAAAAGATTGTAATGCCCTAGTAAAGATTGGAAAAATTAAACACAAATATCCCTTGTGTTGGAGATCACATCATCCTATTGTGTGGCTTGCAAGAAGGGGTTGGTTTTACAAGTTAGACCGTCTTGAAAATAAAGCAATTGAAGCTGCAGAAAGTGTAGAATATTTTTTTGAGCAGCCAAAAAATAGATTCCTCGGAATTATCAAAGAAAGACACCCATGGTGTATTTCACGAGAAAGAATTTGGGGTTGTCCATTACCTGTTTGGAATTGCGAAGATTGTGGTGAAAAAAATTGGTTCTTTACAAGAAAGGAAATAGTTAATGCTGCAGAAAACTTGCCAGATGGACCAGACTTTGAATTACACAGACCATGGATTGACAACATTACAATAAAGTGCAAGAAATGTAACAGTGCTAAAACAAAACGAGAAGAATATGTTTTAGATACATGGCACAATAGTGGTTCTGCACCATATGCATCACTAACAGATGAAGAGTATTCAAAAGAAATTCCTGCCCCATTTTTCACAGAAGGAATTGATCAAACTAGAGGGTGGGCATACACTCTACTTATTGAAAATGTAATCTTAAACAATACCCCAACTCCACCTTACAAGGCATTTTTGTTCCAAGGACATGTTCTTGATGAAAAAGGAGGTAAAATGAGTAAAAGTAAAGGAAATGTTTTGGATGGGGCAGAGTTACTGCAAAAATATCCTGCAGATTTGGTTAGATTCTATTTCATGTGGAAGGCAAGTCCAATTGAGCCACTAAGTTTCAGCACCGATGAGTTAATGTCAAGGCCATATCAGGTAATTAATACACTATTCAATCTTCATCTTTACTTTAAGCAAAATAGTGAGTATGATAATTTTGAGAAATCAAAGACAATAGATTGGGCAAAGCAAAATGATTTGTTAACATCTCCAGATATTTGGCTTTTATCAAAGCTTCAAAAATTAATTCGCGAAATTACAGAAAGAAATGAGACATGCAAATTCCACGAGGGTGCCAAAGCAATTGACGATTTTATTATTAGCAATCTAAGCCAAGTGTACATTCCAATTACTAGAGGGGAATTATGGGATGAAGATGAAGAAAAGAAAAACAGAAGGTTGGCAATTTATGCAGTATTAGGTGAAGTGCTCAAAACTCTAGATATTTTGATTCATCCATTTTGTCCATTTTCTAGTGAGTATCTTTATCAAACAGTCTTTGAAGGAAAACAGAGCATTCTACTTGATTCATGGCCTCAATACCAAGAATTACTTGTCAATCAAGAAATTGAAGAATCATTTGACATTATGAAAGATGTTGTATCTGTATCATCAGCTGCAAGAATGAAAGGAAAACTAAAAAGAAGATGGCCACTAAATGAAGCACAAATTTGTGTAAAAAAAGATCAGAAAAGCAAACTCGAGTCATTGTCTGATTTGTTACAATCTCAATTAAACATAGAAAAATTCAGCATTGTTGAAACACAAAAAGAATCAGGATTAGAACAACTTTTAGAATTAAAACAGTTAGGATTACCTGCTAAAGCAATAGTTGAATTAGAAAGAAAAAAGATTGGACCTAAAGCAAAACAACACATGACAAAACTAGTTGCAACATTTAATGAAACAAATCCTGAAGAGATTATTTCAGCATTACAAAAAGATGGAAAATATGATTTTGATATTGATGGTGAAACCATTTCATTAGATAATGAAGATTTTGTTGTAGATTTTGATGCAAATGAAAACTTTGCAGTATCAAAAAGAGACAACTATATCGTGTTTATCTCAACCGTACGAAACAAAGAGATGATGGCAAAAGGATTAGTCAAAGATGTTGCAAGAAGACTACAAACTTTAAGAAAAGAAAGAGGGTACACACCAACTGATGTTTTAGGTGTTGCATCAATTCTTGATTTAGATGATGAGTCCCTTGAAATGCTTAAAGAAAAAGCAGAAGAATTGGCATTTTTAGTTAGAGTAAAACAGGTAAATTTTTCAGAATCCTGCAAAGAATACAAAGATGATGATATTGATGGACTAAAAATCAGAATTTCAGTAGAATAAATTTTGAGAATTAGTGTAATATTTTTATTAGAATCATAATTTGCAAGAATAATGTCCGAATCAAATACACCAAATGTTGTTGGAATTAACATTCTAAAACAAAATGGCCTGGATGTCGATGAGTTGTTAAAACAGTTAATCACAAATGCTGCAGTTGAATTTACTGCATACTACTACTTTACCAATCTCAGAGCACATTGTACAGGCTTGGAAGGAGAAGGACTCAAAGGAATTATTGAAGATGCAAGACTAGAAGATCTTAGCCACTTTGAATCATGTCTTGAGAGAATTTACCAATTAGGTGGAATCCTCCCAAATGATGCAACAGAATTTATCAAAATGTCTGGTTGTGAATTCCTACAACTTCCAGCAAATCCAACAGATCATAAAGCAATTCTAGACAAATGTCTCAAAGCAGAACAAGGTGCAATTGTAAATTGGGATAAAATTTGCAAAATGACACATGGAAAAGATCCTGTAACATACGATATTGCAAAAGATATTCTAGCAGAAGAGATAGAGCATGAATCTTGGTTCTTAGAGTTAATCTATGGAAGACCATCAGGACACATGCGAAGAAAATATGCTGGTGAAAGGCCACATACTAGAAAACACTCTCGAGCACTAGATATGGCATAAATGCCAAATCATTTTCTTTCTTTTAGATTTCTAAAGGTTACTTTATTGACGACAAATAGTGAATATGCTTTGTGTTATCACGGTTAAATAGAAAAATCACGTATTAGTAATATGGTAAAGCAGATTAGCCTGGACGCATGGCAGATTCAGCAGTTATCAGATCTGTTAGAAAAAGGTTCAAGCATTGTTGCAAAAACAAACAAGCCTATTGTGCTCTACAGACAAACCCTAGAAGAAGAAGACGAATCGTATGAAGAAATTGTATGTACTCTTACCAAAGGATATGTAATTGAGCAAATGGTTACATCAGGAGGAATTTTGGTTCCAAGCTTTCATCAACAGTTTGTATTTACAATTGAGGAGTACCCTCAAGAATTATTGAGAAAAAGTAAGGATCGCTTTTTGGAAATGATTAATTTTCTTGAAGAACAACTAAGATAGTATCACAATTAATAAGGATCGTAAAAAAAGAATTTTTGAATGCAATTATTAGAGTTTCAGGCAAAGGAACTATTTCGAGAATACGGAATTAATCTTCTTGATAGCATATCATCTACGTATATAGAGGATGGCAGAAAGCATGCAAAGGAATTAGGATATCCATTTGTGATTAAAATTCAGGTTCCTGTAGGCGGAAGAGGGAAGGCCGGAGGAATTCAAATGTGTCATAATGATGATGAATTTGAGTTAAAATATCCTCAAGTCATGGACTTGACAATAAAGGGAGAAAAAGCAAGAGCCATTTTACTTGAAAAAATGGCAGACATCAAAAAAGAGTTGTATCTATCAATATTTTTGAATCGTTCAAAAAGATGCTATACAATCATTGCATCAGCAGAAGGTGGAGTAGAAATTGAATCAATAAAAAATCAAATAATCAAAGAAATTGGATTAGGAGATGTTTCAGATGAGGTTGCAAGTGAAGTTGCAAAAGAGATGGGATTAGAAGGAAAAACAGCTGAGGGTTTTATTGATACTTTAAAAAAATTATCAAAACTTACAATTGAAAAAGAAGCAGAGCTTGTAGAAATTAATCCACTTGCAATCATGCAAGATGATTCAATAATGGCACTTGATGGTAAATTTGTCACAGATGACAATAGTAATTTTAGACATGATGAATTACAAAAATATCAGGAGAAAACAGAGATAGAAGAAAGAGCAGAAAAAAGTGGTTTCTCATTAGTAGAGTTAGATGGAGATATTGCAGTTGTAGGAAACGGTGCAGGACTTGTAATGTCTACACTTGATATGTTGTCAGACAATGGTGGAAAGGCAGCATGTTTTCTAGATGTTGGCGGTGGTGCAACTACAGAATCAGTTTATGAAGCATTAACTTTGATTAGCAAAATTAGCAGAGTAAAAGGAATTTTAGTAAACCTCTATGGAGGAATTGTAAAGACAACAGTAGTTGCCGAAGCATTTCTAAAAGCATACGAGAATAATCTAATTGATCTACCAGTATTTTCAAGATTAAAAGGGACTGAATCAGAAAAAGCAAAAGAGATGCTTCAAGGATCTAGAACTAAAATTTATGATTCAGTTGAAGATGCAATCAATGCAGCAGTAATGGGAATAAAAAAATGACTGACATTTTCAGATTACTCAAAGGAGTCCCAGAAGATTCTGATTATATGAAAAAAGGAGTAATAGTTCAAGGAATTACAGGATCATATGGCTCAGTACATGCAACACAGATGGTTGCATATGGTACCAATGTTGTTGCAGGAGTCACACCAGGTAAAGGAGGCCAAACATGGAATGATAGTGTTCCAATTTACAATAACATGAAAGAAGCAGTAGATGCCACTAATGCAAAAATCTCAATTATGTATGTTCCAGCAAAATTCTTTCTTGATGCTGCAAAAGATGCCCTAGAAGCTGGAATCAAACTACTAGTTGCAATTCCAGAACATGTCCCAATTAGAGATACAATGAAAACAATAGAGCTAGCAAAACAAAAAGGAGCAATAGTCATCGGCCCAAATACTCCAGGAATTATGATTCCAGAGTTAATCAAAGTTGGAATCATGCCACCAATGCCTTTCAAGGCAGGAAACATTGCAGTTCTATCAAAAAGCGGAACATTACTTTATGAAATTTCAGATGCATTAACTAATTCAGGATTTGGACAATCAATTACAATTGGTATTGGTGGAGACCCAGTTAATGGAACAAGACTCATTGATGCATTTGAAATGGTAAAAGACATTCCAGATTTGGAAGGATTAGTAATTGTTGGAGAAATTGGCGGAGACTCTGAAGAAATTTTGGCTCAAAAAATTATCGATAGTGGATTTAACAAACCAACTGTAGCATACATTGCCGGACGTGCAGCACCAAAAGAGAAGAGAATGGGGCATGCAGGAGCAATTGTCATGGGAACTTATGGATCTGCAGAATCTAAAATATCCATGTTTAACAAGGCAAACATTCCAGTAGCAAAAAGACCTGCAGAAGTACCAGTGTTACTAGCAGGGAAGATGGAAAAATCCGATTAGAATAATAAAGAGAGATTTTGGAGAGAATTAAATGCCAATTACAGACCCTGAAAAAAAACGCATTGCACAACAAGCACGTCTTGTAATGAGAATTTGCTTCAAGTGTGGATGCAGAAATGATGTAGGGGCAACTAGATGTAGAAAATGTCGAAATCCATACTTGAGATTAAAGAACAGAAACCTCGGCGTTAAGAAATAGAACTAGTAATTCATCAATCTTTGTCTATACTTTACAATTGCAGATTTTAATTTAGAATCATATTGCAAGATAAATGATTTTGCCGCATCAGGATTATCTAATTCTTCAAAATTTAGTTGAATATCATCAGGTAATTGATCATTCATTTGAAACAAAACTTTGGCAGCCTCTACATATTGTCCCAGATTATCAGCATATTCAAAAGCCAATTTCATTCTATCAATTAAGGCATCAAATTCCTGAAGTGACATGAATATAATTTTTAAAATTAATACAAAAGCCCAAGGTAATTGTAACATATTCAGATAGCAAAGACAAAAAAACTCCTCTTCTAGTAACTTTGTTGGACCGGTCGTCTAGTTTGGTTTGGATGACGCACTCACACTGCGTAAGGAATTATTTCCCGCAAAGGTCGTGGGTTCAAATCCCATCCGGTCCATTTTCATAATTTCTTAATTAATGATATTAGGACAATCTTTTTAATCAGTTTTTAATTACCAACATACGGTATGGAAGATATTCATTTAGAAGGCAGTAAAGACACAGATCCATCTGCCAGTCGATTAAATTACAAAATTCTTGGAATTATTGCGGGTCTTACTATTTTGTATCAATATGCTCTAATCGTTACAGATGGATCTATATTCAACATTACAGATATTACATATTTTATTGCCTTGGCGGGTGCCGGATTATTTGCAACTTTTGTTGGAGGGCGATACTCTGGTTCTGTTATGTTTGGAAAATCATATTTATTTTTGGCGGCAGGGTTTTTTTGTATATTTATTGCAAATTCAGCCTACTATTATTTTGAATATTTTGCAGATTCATACACTTGGCCTACTCCCTTTGATTTCTTTTTTCTTGCTGGATATGGCTTTTTCATAATTCATCTTGTACTAAACATACGATATTTTAAACCACGTTGGAATGCTAAAATTAAAGCACTTGTATTTGTAGTTCCAATTTTCATTGTTGCAATCTTTTCTATAATGGCATATCAAGAATGGGGAATTTATGATGAATTATTCTTTGAATTATTTTTTTCAGACCTCTTTGTTGTTGGCGGCTCTTTTTCTGTATCTTTAGCAATCTTAGGAGTAATTGTTTTTCGTCATAGTGTACTAAGAGAAACATGGTTGTTACTAGCTATTGGGATTTTCTTATTAATGATAGGGGATCTGTGGTACTATTACATGGAAATATTTGAGGCCTATGATAATGCTCATCCTGTAAATACAATTTGGACGGCGTCATTTATGATAGTTATGTACGCATTATACAAACATCATAAAGTATTATAGATTATTTCAATTATGTTCCAAATGTAACATGCCCAAATTGCGGTAAGAAAATGGAATAAGAAAAGAGATACCACAGATGATTATGCAGTAATAGTTTTATTTTGTTTGTAAAAGGAAATGTGAGTAAAATGGTGAGAAATGTTGGATTTCAATTTTTATTGTTAAGTTTAAGCTTGTTACTAATTATTCCAATAGGAACACAATCAATATTTGCAGAAGAGGTAGTTTCAATTCAAAGGACAGTAGATGTTGATAAAGAATCATTAACAGACACACTTTCTAATTTAGAAAAATATCCACAGATCTTACCTGATTATATTCAATCATCCAGATTAATTGGAGACAATACAGCACATATGAAAATAGGATTAGATTGGATCACTATCGACGCAGAAGTGAAATTTCTAGAATCAGATAACAAAGTTACACTTGAAGTGATTTCAGGGGATTTGAAGGGAACAAAACTCTATGTGGTAATGTCTGAGAAAACCAATACTGAAAAAACTGATGTTTTAGCAGAGATTCATCTTCAAATGAGTTGGTATATGGAAATACTAACATCATGGGTTTCAGAAAAAGATATCAAATCTATGCTTAACACAAGCTTAGATGGATTAGTAGAGTATACAAAAAATCCGCCAACTTCTGAGAAAATAGTCGAAGAAGAAAAGAGATTTTGTATCTTTAGCTTATGTTTTTAGTATAGCTATAACACTATCTCTAATTTTTCATTAAATGATTTTCCTTGCAAACAATGTGTTCAAATCTCTCAAGATTCAAGCTCTGCTTGTTTATCTTTCAATTGTAGTAAAAAGTCGCTAAGATCCTTTAATGTAGCATTTTCCATTCCAGTAAGTTTATTGACTTGTCTATAGTCATAGCACATTTTAGTAATGCTGTTTTGCAAATCTCGAATGGCATTTATTTTTCCTAATGACATATCTCTTGTATATAATAAAATGACACTTATGCTTACGTTAGCTGAGAATGATACTAATTGTTATATATGATTTTGACGTATACAGTATAACGAGAAGCCTTTGTTCTGCGTCGTAGAATAATGGTATGGAAAACACCTCATGTTAGAAAATACGTCCTAGAATCATGTGTTTTCCATTGTACCTCGTTGTTCTAAAAAGAAACAATTTTGAATGACCTCATAATGGAACGAGTATGGAAGCACGCGATATTGTAGATGATGTTAATGCATTATTGAAACTAGGTGTGGGAGACGCATATAGGCTAGAGCATATCAAGCAATCCTATATCGATAATAAGACTATCTGGATAACTGATAACAATTACTTGCAACAAATGATAGGAAAATATCTTACAAAACATCAGTTGGATGAGCAAAATGATGATGATGAAAAATCAGAAGATGATTCTGAAGAAAAAGACATGGTTCATTGTTGGAAATGTGGAAAAAAGGGTCCGCTAGGGGCTAATTTTTGCATGGTTTGTGGTTCTTCTATTTTTGAAGTCGGGGCAGAATCTCAACCAGCAGATGTACAAGCACCATCGAGACATTCAAAAAATCCAACAAAATCTATTGGACTAAAAATTCCAATCATAATTGGTATTCCTGTTTTAATTTTGATAATAATTGGCGGAGCATATAGTCAAGGCTCTTTTGATAATGGATTAGATTCATCATCAGATACAATTCCTACACCCGTAATTGAAGATGAAGATATTTTCTATGGTGAATTTGATTCAAAATGTGGTGCGGGCACTGTCCTTGATCCTGAAACAAATGCATGTAGAGTTGGTAGTGTAAAAACATCAAGTACAGGTGAAACTGATTCAAAATGTGGATCTGGAACTATATTTGACTCTGAGACTAACTCATGTGTTTTAGATAAATGAAAAAAATTTCTAGTTAGTTAAAAATCTGGTATGACTAGTATCATTTCTAAAGCATTGATCTAATCTGGTTTGCAGATGCTCCAAATAACAATTAACTGAACAGGAATCATTTTTTCCAAATACAAAGGATTTAGAGCAAACTTGACAAGTCTTCATGCTATTACCTCAATTGATTCTATTTCGTCTTCAGAGCCAAAGCAATGTTTGTTCTGCATACATACGTCACATACCAACCACATAGGTTTCATAGATCTACCTTTAGCAGATTTGTATGTTATTTGAAATCTTGGCTTGTGAGTCTCAACGCATATGTTCATTATGACATCTCCTGTGTTTGCTGTTTTATTTTCATGACAAAATTAACAGTCATTTTGAGTAAATTATCAATTGAAGGATCTGCTGGAAATTGGTAGACTGGAGGAAACATCATGCTGCTCATAGGGAACTCTCCTGTGTTTGCTGTTTTATCTTCATGACAACATCAGTAGTCATTTTGATCAAATGTTTAATCTCAAGATCATTGAGATGTTCACGACCTTCATCAATAGAATGGCGGGTTACAAAACCAACTTCACTATGTAGACTTTCTAGGGCCAAGATAGGAGTCAATATAATGACTCTCCTTTTTCCCAAGATAGGTCAAACAATGAACTCATCATATCAACTAGAGTTTCTGAATCAGACCACCATGCAAAGATTTGTCTTGATGGATGTGTTGCATTTCGCATAAAGATGAGAACCTCTTTTTTGTCATTAATAATAAAACACTTGTTTTCTGCATTTGATGGAATCGCCTTAATCTTATCTGAATCAATGTCTGATAGAAATTCTGGTGTTTTGTTTAATGGTGAAACAACCATTTTGAGATTTGTTGGAGAACTTTCTATCCAGTCAAATACTTCTGAATGATACATTCTGTGCAAATCTGCCACACTACCATAAATTCTGAAATCCTCAGAACTTGTACCAACCATATCCTTGATTTTGTTTGTAATTGGGCCAGTTCCATGTAACAATTGCATTTTCTCTGATTTTGATTCATCAGTTTCTACTGCAAAGAACGGAATTTCTTTCCACATCGCAGCAAGAGATGTTTCTTTGGTTGCTAAATCATCAATTCTTTCTTGTTCTTGTTTTACTAGTGTGGAGATTGCCACACTCATCTCCATTGCAGTGTATTTGGTAGGATGTGCCAATTCTGCCGTAACTAGACCTGTATTTTGTAGGGAGTTGACAAGATGATATGTCTCAGTTCTAGGCAATTGTAGTGCTTTTGCTATCTCAGAAGCTGTCTTCGATCCATACTTACCGAGATAGATGAATACCTTTGCCTGGCTTTTGGTAAGGCCAAAATTGATTAATTCATCTCTAATTTTCTCTAGAGTTATTTTATGCTTATACATCGCTGTATCTGATTCATTATCAAATAGGTTGATTTGTCCATTAGAAGGCAAATTTGGTCTTTCTCCCGAATTCTCTCATTTGTTGGAGGTGAATTTGACTCTTGGTTTGGATTTCAAATATAACTTCCTGTTTGGTATTAGTAAAAAGGTCGGATTGTGCACTCATTTAGCGCATCTCCATTGTTTGCTGTTTAATCTTCATGACTACCTGGTTTGTCATTTTGAGTAGGTTGTCAATTGCAAGATCTTCAGGGTATTGTGTTGTCATCGTTCTTCAAAGATTGTAGTGGTTACAATCAATATAACCAAGGATTTCTCACAGGCACTAAAATTGGTTCGAACCATGCGAACCTGCCTATTTTGGGAGTAAATGGTAATACATATCAGTGCTTATATGGCAAATATCGATCACTATTATGTTGGAAAACAAGCAAATAATTGTCATTTCGATTGCATTAATTACAGTTTTACTCACAACATCTACTGTTTTCTCTAATCTTGATGTTCTTGAAGCATATGCTGGGATCACACTAAGCAATGACAATGTAGCAAAGACAATTCAGGTTAGAGTAAACCCAGTAGGTACGAATCATTTCAAGACATTTGATTCGTTTTCAAGGGTTGGGTTTGTTTCAGGAGAAAATAATTTTTTGCTTGAATCAGTTCCCAGCATAGATAAAAAGCCATTTTATTCACTAGTCAAAAAATCATTAGAAACTGACAACGTCCACAACCCAACATACCTCATGAACATATCAATTGATATTTTTTCAGGAAGCGGAGAGGTGATTACACTGTTAAATCTCAGGAGCTTTTCAACTAGCTGTTAAATTAGAGACTTTTTGTGTTAAGTTAGGTGCTTAGTCACACGCAGACTCACTTATGCAGATAAAATATAAAGTTAGAATATTGAAAAAATAACTGGAATTTTTTAATTAGTTTTTTTGTAAATCTTGGAATCTTCTTTAAGCAAGTCCTCAAGCATGTCTATTAGTTGAGGCGTGTTCCACATACCGCCTACAGATTCCACTTTGAGAAATTCTATAGTTTCTTTTAACCTCTTAACTATTTCTTGATCTGATACTTCTATACCAAACATAACTATTCATTGAAATGAAAATTATGGAAGTGGTTCATGTCCTCTTTTGTATCCCGAAAATTTACGATATTCATAATCAGTTAAAGGGGTTTGATACCCACATTTACAAAATATTTTCATGATTTTGATAAATTTTACACATACAAAAAGTTTAGGAAATCATCTTTAGCCAACAACTATCCTTACCATTTGATAACCAGCTAAATTCATGCAGTTTTAGAATGTCATTAATCTCTCGCCAAATGTGTTTATCAATCCAACATTTTGGTGTTATTTTTATGGAATCACCCTCATTAACTATCGCTACCTTCTTGATTCTCTTTCCAAGATTGTTTACAAAATTTGGTTTGGTTCCAGCCTGTTTAATCAAATCAAGATACTTGTCATTACCAAGTTTGAGATCAATCTTTGCAGCTTGAGCTGGTGTCATACCATCTAATCCTTGATGTGGTTTTACAAAGTTGTGATTGATTTTGAGTAGTT
The DNA here is from genome assembly GCA_965238195.1 of Candidatus Nitrosopumilus sp. Taxonomy (GTDB): domain Archaea; phylum Thermoproteota; class Nitrososphaeria; order Nitrososphaerales; family Nitrosopumilaceae; genus Nitrosopumilus. Next base: position 488,536 of record OZ250174.1, read on the forward strand.
CAGAAAAATCTTGAGCTGAATTATCATTACCTAATCCACGTCTTGCCTTTAGATTCTCTCTAATCTCATTGTGGTATCTCTCTATTGGCAAATTTACAAACCCATCCTTGAAAGATTTTGTCTTAATATGTGCAGTTCTATTCTCAAACTCTTCTCTAATTGCCTCTTGGTATGAATTAAGAGAATCAGTTAACACATAGTTTGGGTTTTTAGAAACTAGTTTCTTTCCACTTGAGATTATTTTTCTTGCATCTGAAATTTCTCTTTTCTTTGAGACTTCGGTTGCTATTAGAAATCGTGTCTTTGGATCAACAATACTCCATAACCAATCATAGAATCCCTTGCCTGTCTTTTTTGTGTTCTTTACGTTTAGTGTCATTTCATCTAAAGACCATACATCACCTAATTCAGGATAAAATGATTCAACATATTCTTTTATCATATAGGTGTATTTCCTTATCCAGTTATTTACAGAGACATGGCTAATCTCAATCTCATGTGTAGAGTAAATATGCCTTGCAACATTTCTGTATGAAACACCTGACATGACTAGATTAAGACACTCAGAGATTATTTTTGGATCTGATGAAACTTTGGAGAATCCATTCTCACCTAAAATGAATTTACGATTACATTGTTTGCAACCATATTTTTGTCTCTTTGTACCATTTTTTAATTTTCTGAATCCACGTTTGATTATTGTAGTAGAACTGCATTTTGGACAAACTTGAGGTTGTTCTGTTTTCTCTACTTTGTTTTGGATTTGAATGGTATCTTGTAGTATGACACAAGCTTGAATGTGTTTACAGTGTTTGTTATCTTGTGTTCTTAATCTGTAATGAAAATCTCCACATTCACAAGTCCATACATCTGTATCATGTAATTTTTTAATGCTGTATTTCTGATCTGAATTTTGTGAGTTTACGATATAGTGATTGTTTGTTATCTTTTTGATGGAATTAGTTTTTGAGAATATTTGAGTTGCTTTTTGCTTTCTTGAATTTGTATTCATAATCTAGGTAATATTATAGGTTATATAAACATTAGGTAACTAATTAGATATTTCTTAATCAGATCATAACTTAGGTAACTTTATAGTCAAGTCATTAAACTAACCTATTATGCCTGAAACAAATTTGACTAGATTAGTTTTGGCAAACAAAAGCAAGTCATTGAGAACAACAATACCTGCTCACATTATTCGACAGTTTGATCTTAAGGAAGGTGATCAGTTAGAATGGAGTCTTGAAGTAAAAGATGGAAAGATGGCATTAGGCGTAAGTCCAAAAAAATCAAAGTGATTATTCATGGCAGTAAATGGAAAAACAAGAGAAATTGATTATAAAAAATGGTCACAAAGTGAACTCATCAAAGAAATTCAGAAATTGAACAAGAGAAAGAAGTATGGTTTAATTTGGGATGAGGAAAAAACCAAAGAGATTTTTGAGGAAGAAATACAGAAAAAACTACCTGTTCTAAAAGATGTCACAAAAAATGGGATTGAAGATAAATCAAAACCAAACAATATTTTGATTGAAGGGGATAACTATCATACACTTTCAGTTTTGAATTATACACACATGGAAAAGATTGATGTGATTTACATTGATCCACCTTACAATACTGGAAATGAATTTACTTTTAATGATTATAAAGTGGAAAAAGAAGATTCCTACAAACATAGTAAATGGATTTCATATATGAATAAAAGATTAACACTTTCAAAGAGATTATTATCAGATAAAGGAGTTATTTTTATTTCTATTGATGATAATGAACAAGCACAACTTAAGATATTATGTGATGAAATATTTGGAAAAGATAATTTTATCGCACAAATTATTGTAGTTTCTAATAGAAAAGGAAGACATTATTTAGAAATTGCAGTAATGCATGAATACGTTTTATGTTATAGTAAAAAATTAGATATATTATTAAATAAATTACCAAAAAATATGGAAGATAAAAAACATAAAGATAAAAAAGGAAAGTATGAGTTATGGGAATTACGAAATAGAAATCCTAAATTCAATAAGGGGAATCGACCAAATTTATTTTATCCAGCATATGTAAATGAATCAATTACTGATGAATACAAAAATTGTGCTGTTTCACTTACAAAGAATGATGATTATAACATAGAGATTTTTCCAAGAAATAGAGAAGGATTAGATGGTTGTTGGAGGTGGAGTAAAAAGAAATTTTTAGAAAATATCACTCCTGATGATCCTATATCAAGTGAATTAGTAGCAAAAAAAAGACGAGATCAAGGTTGGAACTTATATCAAAAATCACGTAGTGATTCAAGTCATTCCAAATCTGTTTGGGATGAAAAAGAGATGACTACCGAAACTGGAACGATAGAATTAAGAAATATATTCAATAATTCTGTATTTGATCATCCTAAACCTGTAGAATTGATTAGAAAAATCATAATGTTGGCAACTACCAAGAATTCAATCATCTTGGATTTTATGGCAGGTTCAGGCACCACTGGTCAAGCTGTATTACAACTAAACAAAGAAGATGGTGGAAACAGAAAATTCATTCTCTGCACAAATAATGAAAACAATATTTGTACTAACGTATGTTATCCAAGACTCAAAAAAGTAATCAAAGGTTACAAGAACTTAAAGAATGAAAAAATAGAGGGATTGGGAGGTAATCTCAAATATTTCAAAACATCATTTGTTGATTCAGAACCAACTGACCAGAACAAAAAAATAATGGTGGAACAATCAACAGAAATGTTATGCTTAAAAGAAGACTGTTTTGAATTGATAAAAAAAGGAAAACAATTCAAGATATTCAAGAATCATGAGAATAAATATCTTGGAATTATCTATTATTATGATGGAATCGAACCATTCAAAAAAGAGGTTCTAAAATTGGATAAAAAAATCAATACCTATGTATTCTCATTGACTGATGAAGTAAATGCAGACGAGTTTGAATATGTCCGATCACTAGTAACTTTAAAACCTATACCTTCTGCAGGAACTGGTAACTTGACGGGATCTGTTTTCTCGTGGAAAGTGTCGGGAGCTGTAAATTAATAGGTAAATTAACTGTATATCCAACTAATCCTGTATTTCTTTGTGATTATCAACTTTACATATACAATCATCAAATTTTGAGAATAATCTGCTAGGATCAACCTTATAGCACCATTCATGTCGTCCCAAAAAACACCAGTAACAATAACAGTAAATTTTCCAACTTTTCAATATCTAGCTTAAACTAGCATTTTGTATTATTGTTTTCCATTTATTATCACCCATAATTCTAATCCCTGCCCTGTCAGCTGGAGTATCACCATCTAACCCTTGATGTGGTCTTATGTAGTTATGGTGAATCTGCATACCTTTGAGTATTGATGAATCGTCTTTCTTTATTCCCCTAACAACTTTCTCTCTCATTCTTAGAGTGTTTGAGTTAAAGGATTCCATCTGGTTATTGTTCATGTCCCCTGAAAGATGAATATGTCTATGATGTTCGGTTTCTTTATGTAGGAAATTCTTTTGTCTGTATTGTTTTTTCCAAGCATGATGAAAGTTTGCAGCTCCATCAGAAATTAATGTAGTTGGAACTTTACTTGCCTTCTTTTGTGCTTCTGCAAACATTGGGGAAACATCATCATTACCCTTGTGTTCTGATACCATCTGTGCCAACCAGAATCTAGTTTCAGAATCAATCATAGCAAAGAGGTATTTTTTGTCACCCTTGATTTTCAGATATAACTCATCTGTTCTCCATTTTTCACCAACTTGCGGGGTTATCTTTTCAAGATACTTGTTCATAAGATCAACATATTTTTTATTCCATTTTTGAATTGTAATGTGTGATACCTTGACACCTGTAAGAACCAAAGATTGTTTTACTTTCCTTGATGATTCACCGTTAAAGTATAGATTCATTGCCATTGTAATCTGATCTGGTGTTGCCCTCATTCTCTCAAAACCTAGATTAATTGAGAACTTTGAATTACAGTCCTTGCACTTGAATAGCTGAATGTTACCGCTTTTGTTTTTTCTTATACCAGCTTTCTTTATGTTATTTGACTGGCATTTTTGACATGAATCTATCTTGACTTCTGAAATTACAATATCGTCTTTTACATTCTCTCTTAGTCTCAAGCTAATCTCTACTGCATGAATGTGTTTGCAACAAATTTTTCTAAACTTGTGATCCTCACAGGAACAATCCCAGCCAAACTCTGTGTGTATTACGTCATGTTGTATTTTTCGTGATTGTGATTTTATCTGATAATGCGTATCGTCAATTCTTGTGATTTGGTTTTGTTTTTCTGCAATTTCTTTTCCTTTGGATTCTCTTTGATTCATGTTTATAGGTAGACTAAACTATAATATAAACGATAGGTAGAATAGTCTACATATTACTATTATAGGTAGATTGATATGTAATGTATTACTAGTCTGCCTATGAGTCGATTAGCTACAAATCAATCTAGAGTAACACAGGCAAAACCAGATACAATATCTGTGAGAACTACAATCCCTTCAAATATAGCAAAGAAGCTAAATATCACAAACGGTGATACATTGGAATGGGATACAGACAAAAACGGTAATACGTGGATAGCTGTAGCAAAGAAGGTGTAAAATAATGTCTAGCTTAGAAAAAGTCTTTGAGATTTGATTTTGTTGTGATTATTTGATTGAGTATTTTTTGAGGTAATTTTGAATCTATGGCATTTTGTACGTTTCTTTTTGTCTTTACAACATTTTCAGAATACAAGTCAATTCCTGTAAATTTTCTTTTAAGACATGCTGAAACAATACCCGATGTACCCCTGCCTACAAATGGATCAAGTATGTAATCTCCTTCTTTAGTGGTGAATTTTACAATCTTGGCTATCAAGTCTTCAGGAAACATTGCAAAATGTTCATTTCCATGATGTGCCTTTGTTGATATTTCCCATACATTGCCTGGATTTTTTCCTTTCGGGTTACATGGTGCAAATATTGGATAATGTGTATGTCCGCCTATTCTTTTTCTTGTTGCATGTCTTTTGAATTTTCTATAACATGTAGGGCATTGTTTTTCAGGATCATAACCATATGCCCATGAAATTTCGTTTGTAGTTGGCAAGTCATCAAACGATGTTTCAGGTAATGAGTTGTGGATTGTGGTTTTAATTTTCTTTATTGCTCTAATATTTTTCCCCATTGATTTGAATTGTATTTTTTGAAGTGGTGGTGCTTCTTTTGAACCCGATGTAACTTCGTTTCCTTGCACACGAATAGGATCCATACTCAAATATGGTTTTTTACCTTTTGATAAAAATAATATTAACTCATATGATGATGTTAAGCTGATTTTTGAGCTTGTAGATATTGCATTTTTCTTGTACCAAATAATATCTTCTTGAAATGTATATCCTATTTCAGTTAATTTTATTGCCAGTCTATGAGGTATCATTAATTTTGAGTGATTTTGTCTCTTGTCACCAATAACAATAAAGAGACTGCCATCCTCTGTAAGTAATTTTTTACATTGAGTAAATACATCTACTAAATTATTGAGATATTCTTCATCTGTTTTTTCTTGTCCCAACTCGTCATTTTTTTGCCCATAATTTCTATGCTTGTAATATGGAGGAGATGTTACAATTAATCTATACTTGTTTTTCTCTTTAGAATTATGTGATGCTTTTTTCAATATGTGTAATGCATCCCCTTGCAGTATATTATAATCAGTATTTCTCATCGGATAAACCTCGAACATAAGTATAGACAATCTGCCACATCTTGATCTTTGTAATTACGTAACAACTGATCTATATTCTTTTGCATTGTATTTACTAATTCAGCCAAGCTGTAATTATTTTGTCTAAAATCATTTAATTTTGTTTTAAAACTAGGATTCTCATTGTATAGACGTTGTATTTCTAAAATGTGATTTGTTTTATTCTCTAATAGAATACGTCTTTGTTCTATTCCTGTATTTAATGCAAGCCAAATATCATCCCATGATTTTGGGAATACACTTTTGAATACCTTATCAAGTGTAAGTTTTCCACCTGTAAATTTTTTTGTTGAATCACTGCCATAAACTGTTTGAATTGTAAATGTGATGTTGTCTTTATCAAAATTAATCTTTAGTTTGTCAGAATCATAACTAATTCCTAAATGTCCGCTTCCATATTTTTCAACAAGTGACTTACTTTCACTATAAAATCCATCTTTTTTATCATCTTCAATTTTTGCTTGACCTCCCTTTATGTTGTAAAATAACCCCATTAACATTTCAAGTTTTTTTATTCCTAGTTTTTCAAGTAGTTCAGGCAAAGTGTATTCTTTATCATTTGAACTATCAGTAAATGCTATGATATTATTCTCAATATTATCACACACTTCAAAAAATTTCTTTAATGCTTCTCGTCTTCCCGATGTACCTCCGCTATCAACACGATTTTTAATTTCAAGTATGATTAGTGTATCATTATTTACATTAATCAAGTCAAATTTTTTCTTAAACTTTGTTGAAATTTTACCTTTTAGTGTACCGTTTGTTTTTATCATTTCATTCAAAAATTCTGAAAAATAAACGTCTTGATCAGCTTTACTTCCTGCAAGCAATCCTATTGTTTTTTGTAATAATGTTCCTCGTCCTGCTTTTGATGCCCAAAAATAAGATGTAATCTCTAAAAGGGAATTATGATAATTTGGATTAATTTTTACAGAATTTTTTCCCATATATTCAGATGCAAATGGATCTATGCTTGAACTTGGATTTGATGCAATCTTTACAATTTTTGATAATATTTTTCTGTATGCTTCATATAGCCAAACTTCCTGTTCTTTGAGATTCTTTTTGTCACGTAATATCAACATATTTCTAGTATCAATATTATTTTTTGTCAATCTTACAAAAAGGAACTATTATCACTTTATAATATTGCCTATGAGTTAGTTTGATCGATATTTGATTTCACCCCTCGACTGACCAGCTCCCGACACTTTCCAGTAAAAAGTAGCTCCCGTCAAGTTACCAGTTCCAAACAAACTCCAGAAATTTATAGAAGGCATATGGGTTGATATTTCAGGAGTAGGCGGACCACCATCACCTAGAAGATAAAGCAATGAAATTACAAATCATTGCAATTCTATTAATAATAATTGGAGTTGCAACTGGATTGGCTCAATTAGGAGAAGAATTTGTCACAATAACAATTACTTCTGAAGGAAAAGCCAAAATTTCTCAGATATTATTTCCAAAAACATTCGTATCAACAATAGATGTACACATTATTTCAGAAAAAATATCCAATTTACTAGCAATTGATGAGAAAAGTATTCTCTTAGGAGCCACTCAAAATCAGGATCTATTAAAAATTGCGACACTAGGGGCGTCTGCAGTAGATCTAAAGTATAATGCAAATATCCTAACATACGAATCGGGGGTTTTTAGGCTCAAATACAGCAGCGAACTAGAATCAAAGGTCAGTTTACCTCCACTATCAAAACTAGTTTCACTCAATACAATCCCAATTGAAATTACAGATGAGTACATCTTGCCTCCAGGAGACATCTCTTTGAGTTATACCATCAGGCCAGTAACTTCAAAGGAGTTTTTTGTCACAGTTGAGGATTCAGAACAAAAAATAGAGGTAATAACTGCAGCAAAAGTAGAAGAATTTTCAGTAAACAAAGATGAAATTCAATTCATCATCAAAGATAAGGCAATAGCTTTGACAATCATTCCTAAAAAAGTGATGACAAATCCAAATGATGCACTACTCAATGGAGAAGAAGTAGATTTTAGTCAATTTCATCAAAACGCTACTCATTCTTGGATAAGAATAGATCCCCATGAGAAAGGATTGGTAAGAATTCTAGATACTGGTGAAGAATTAGGAGGTTGTCTTATTGCAACAGCTACATATGATTCAGAACTTGCACCACAAGTTCAGTTACTCAGAGAAATTAGAGACAATCAATTAATGAAAACAGTTCCTGGCGTTTCATTTATGAGTGGATTCAATCAATTCTATTATTCATTCTCACCATACGTTGCAGATATGCAAAGAGAGAATCCAATGTTCAAAGAATTTATAAAAATTGCAATCACTCCAATGTTATCGTCACTTTCTGTTATGACAATTGCAGAATCTGAGAGTGAAATTATAGGATACGGTATTGGCGTCATCCTACTAAATATTGGAATGTATTTTGTTTTGCCATTTGTGATATTTTATAATTTTAAGAAAATTATGCGAACCTTACGTATGCCACAATCGAACTTGATGACTATATCCCGCTATAACGTAATATCTGCAGTGAAGAAAAGCCTATTCGGTATCGTTGCACTATTGGTATTAACAGTTAGTGTATCTTCAGCTTTTGATTCTGCATTTGCTCAATCCGATGAATCAGAATCACCAATCAAAATGGTTTTAGATTTGACAAGAGAGAATATTGAGGAATCATTAGATTCAGTTGCAGGAGGTTCTTCTGCTGCTCAGACATTTTATGATTTAGGACAAGATGAATATCAACAGGCATTAGATGCCCTTGATAATGGAGATAAGGAGGCAGCTGCAGAACACGCCATTATTGCAATGGCACTCTATGAGGATTCAGCAGAGGTAATTGGGGAGATTCAAGAATCATTTGATGATATAGGTGATGGAATTCCATCTGGATTCACAGAACAGTTTGCATCAACTAACATTTTTGCCGTTCAAGAACAGATTACAGAATTTGGTTCAGAATTTGAAGAATTTGAAGAACTAGCTGGTTCAAATGATGTTGAGATTAATTTTGAAGAATTAGGTTATGAGTCATTTGATGAAGCAATAAATTCTGTAAAAGAAGATTTTGCAAATGGCGATACTGAAATTGCACAAGCAAAACTAGGTGAATTAGAAGAGCTCAAAGAGGATACAATTGAGCAGATGAATGAAAAGGCAGAAGAAGAGCAAGAACAAAGAATTGAAGAATTTGGAGAGGCATTAGCTGAAAAAATAGAGGATGCGTTAGAGCAAGAAGGATTAGATGAAGATGTTATTGAGCAGATGGAAACAACACTTGAGATTCTCCAAACAGGTGAGATTGAAGATATTTTAGAATCTACTAGTGAAGATAGTGAATTTGTAAAAGAGGTAGTAGAAAATGAGATTGAAGAAGAATTAGGAGAACCAGAATCTGGAACTGATGATAGTACAGAATCTGGAACTGATGATAGTACAGAATCTGGAACTGATGATAGTACAGAATCTGGAACTGATGATAGTACAGAATCTGGAACTGATGATAGTACAGAATCTGGAACTGATGATGGTGTAGAATCTGGAACTGATGATAGTACAGAATCTGGAACTGATGATAGTACAGAATCTGGAACTGATGATAGTACAGAATCTGGAACTGATGATAATACAGAATCTGGAACTGATGATAGTACAGAATCTGGAACTGATGATAATACAGAATCTGGAACTGATGATAATACAGAATCTGGAACTGATGATGGTGTAGATGATGGAACCAGTGGAGCTGAATCTAGTGGAGCTGATTCATTTGAAGATAGTGGAGCTGATTCATTTGAAGATAGTGGAGCTGATTCATTTGAAGATAGTGGAGCTGATTCATTTGAAGATAGTGGAGCTGATTCATTTGAAGATAGTGGAGCTGATTCATTTGAAGATAGTGGAGCTGATTCATTTGAAGATAGTGGAGCTGATTCATTTGAAGATGGCATAATAGAATCATTTGAAGATAGTGGAGTTGATGATACTATAGAAGATAGTTTTGAGGAATCTATAGAAGAAGAATTTGAGGAAGCAGTTGAAGATACACCTGAAGAAGAAACAGAAACCGAAGAAGAAGTGGTTGAAGAAGAAGACAATACAACCATATGTCACAATGGTGATCAAACTCTAAACCTTCCAGATGGTGCAATTGTAGCACATCTTGGACACGGAGATGTGCTAGGAGCATGTGTGATAAATGGAGTTACAATAGGAGCGAACTTTATTGAAGGAAATAATTTTTCAGCGGAAGATGGAGTTGTGATTGGTAATGATGTAACAGTTGGAAATAATGTAGACATTAAGCGTGATGCTATAATTGGAGATAATGTGAACCTTGGAAATAATGTGACAATTGAATATGAAGTTATAATTGGAGATAATGCAGTAATTGGAAATAATGCAGACATTAAGCATGATGCTATAATTGGCGATAATTTCTCATCAACTGGAAACGATTTAACAATTGAGGAACTAAATGTAATTGGCAACAGGGTGACAATTACTGGAAATGATGTGACAATTAAGAAAGAAGCCGGTTTGATTGGAGATGATGTGACAATTGACCTTGGAAATGGTGCGGATGTTTCAGAAGAGATGTTAGTTGTATGTCACATCGCAACTCCTATTACTACAAGTATCGTAATTAGTGCTCTACCTACTCACGTTCCAGGTCATACTGGAGATACATTAGGAGTATGTATCATTAATCCAATTGCGGATGCAGGACCAGATCAGCCAATTACTGAATTTTCCGTAGTAACACTTGATGGAACTGGTTCATTAGATACGGATGGAACTATTGTATCATATGCATGGACTCAGACTATAGGAACCAGTGTAACATTAGATCTTACTGTTCCAGAACAGCCAACATTTACTGCACCAGGTGTTGGCGCAGGTGGTGAAATTCTAACATTCTCACTAGAGGTAACTGATGATGATGGTGCAATATCTACAGCAGATACAGTAGATATTACAATAGATGATGTAGGTGGAAATAATCCACCAACTGCTGATGCAGGACCACCTCAAACAGTTGATGAATTTACATTATTTGTAACACTTGATGGAACTGGTTCATCAGATACGGATGGAACTATTGTATCATATGCATGGACTCAGACTATAGGAACCAGTGTAACATTAGATCTTACTGTTCCAGAACAGCCAACATTTACTGCACCATCTGTTGGCACAGGTAGTGAAATTCTAACATTCTCACTAGAAGTAACTGATAATGGTGGTGCAACATCTACAGCAGATACAGTAGATATTACAATAGATGATTGTAATGGATATACTACTGGAAATAACCCACAAATACATGGAACAGCTACAATTGGAGATTGTACAGTAGCTGGAAATAGTTTCACAGCTGAAGAAGACACTGTAGTTGGAGTAAGTGGAAGCATTGGAAATTCCGTGACAATAAAGAAAGATGCTGAAGTTGGAGACTATGTGACATTAACTAACAATGTGACAATTGAGGAAAGAACTGTGATTGGTGATAATTTCATCGTTGGAAACAGTTTCAGTAAAGTTGAGGTAGATACCCTGATTGGTAATGGTGTAACTGTCAATAATGGTGTAACAGACATTGGAAAGGATGTGATAATTGGAAATAATGCTATAATAACGCAAAATGTACCAGAGGGAACTGTCATTGCGGATGATGAGACATATTAATTTAAAAATATACAAAGATAATTTTTTGGAATTGGATTTATTTTAAATTTTTTCTAATATTTTCTTTAACAAATTCCTGAATTTATTTAATTCTCGAATATTTTGAATCAGAGATAATTTTAGCTGAATGCATCTCATCTAATTTTTCTAAAATTTGTCCTGTAAGATAGTCTGAAATTTTTTCATCATATTTGTCTTCATATTTTTTCTCAGCCTCTACTGTTTTTTCTATAATTACAGGTTGGGAGATTCGCTTAATTTTTTTGCTAGCAACAAATCCAATAACCAAAATTGGAATCACAATTACTACAATTAGTAAAGAATAGTTTTTCTCCACTTTTGCAGAAACTGTAACTGGGCCATCAATGAATACTTGGGCAGTATTTCCATCATATTCTACATCAGCGCCCTCCCATTCAGATAATGTATTTAGAATCAACCCATCACCTCCGGCATCAATTCCAATTGGAATAGTAACTCCTTGCTCATACCAACCACTTCCAGTAGTGATTCCAGAATCAGAAATGACGTTGAGTTTGTATTGATATGTGTTAAAGAAATCCACTTGATGGTATTCAGTCATTAGAATAGGAGGAGTAGTAAATGATGTAGAATCATCATCTTCAATAGTCCAAAACTCTGATTTGTCAAGTGACCATCCAGTAATTTCTTGTCTTACCTTGTTGTTTTCAATTTCAGTCGTTTTTTGTATATTTACTGACACTTCAGTACCAACATCAAACCAATTATCTTGAGTAGGTGAAGAAGGGAGATATGAGAAATCATTTGTTCCCTCTATACTTAGTGCATGTTGAGGAACTGCTGCAAATACGATAGTATGAGATGAATCAGTGGGAATAGATAATGTGAAATCCCCTCGGGCAGTTCTTGAAATTTTAACAGTTTCTCCATCTAAAGTGTATGATACTAGATTGTATCGGGTTGTTTCATCTTGAACCCAAGAATGGTTTTGGATTAAATTAAATGGTTTTCCAGATGGAAGTGGATGTTCAGAAGAAGATGCAACATTATTTTCAAAACTTATTTTGATTGTGTTTTGATTTGAAAATTGAGCAAAAGCCAAATCATCAAAAAAACCTATAAAAACAAAACCAGACAAAACCAAACCAAAGATTATCAGAAACTTCATTATTCTGTAACCACCAATGTCTCAAGACCAGAATATTTAGATTCTAATGTTTCACGTATCGTAACAAGTAATTTTGAATACTTGCTGTTTAATGTCTCATATTTTCCACGAGGGATTAACTCATCATCAAAATCCGAATGAAGTTTATCGAGTGTTTGTTCATATCCATATTTTCTGGCCAAAAGAAGATAAAAGCTATCAGGGATTGGCCAAAAAGATTTTGGTAATTCAAAGATATCACCAATTGGTTCTGAGTTCTCACCTCGAAAGCTATCAATCTCTTTAATTTTTTGGAATCTATATGCAGTCAAAATATATCTGACATCATTGGGAGCATATTTTAATTTCTCAACTAATCCACATTTGAGAAGAGATTTTTCTAATGTAAGTCTGGCAAGATCCTGTTTTCCTTTGTCATTTTGACCAATTGACTTTTGTGCAATTTCAGATAGTTTTACAGGGCCCATCTTTTCAGCAGATAATTCAGCTATTGCAAAAAGGATTTTTTGAGTCAGTAATTCTTTAGAGCTTTCTTCAAGATACTTGAAGCAGTTTTCTTTAAGATTTTTGACTTTTAGAATTCTGGCAAGTAGATCCTCTTCACTAAGCAATGATAATCACCATTTCTCTTATCAACTGACTCAAAAGCAGATAGACATATTATTTTTGATAAAATCTTGATATTTTTTGGGCGATTTTAAGAGAATATTAGAATTTTCATGAAGAGACGTTAAAATTGGATAAAACCACAGGGAGTTCATGAAGGCCAGATTTAACGGAAAATGTGTAGAATGTGGAGAAGAAATCAAAACAGGCAAGGAAATCCTAAAAAACTCTAATGAAAAATGGGTTCACAAGGCATGCTGTGATTTAGAAGAAGAATTACCATAATCACAAGCAAAGTTGGAATGAATTAGTAACAAATTTTTTAAAGGACTTGAAAAAAGAGGAATAGATGAATATTAAATCAGGTATAACTTTGATGGCATCAATTATGACAGTATTTGGCATAATGATGATCCCAGGAGATATTTCTGCAGAATCCAATCAAAACAACATCACTGTAACTCCAATTAACGAGGAGATTAGTTTGCAAAAGACTATCACTACAATGAGTATTCCTGAAAACAACAAACTTCCTTGGGGAGCAGTTGTAGGTGGAGCATCAGATTATGTTGAAAGATACCCAGTAATTATTCAGATGTATAAAGGAGAAGATCCAATTCACTTTTCACAAGTTGATGTGAGAGGAGATGGTTCTTATGAATACAAATTCAGAGTTGGAAGTCTTGATTCAACTACTGGAGCATTTGTAAATACATTTGAAGGTGATTATACAGTAAAAATCTTCAGAGTAATTCCAAATACCAATGATTTAGTATAATTAGTAAGGCGTTCCAGATTCTCTTTGTTTTGCCAAAGCTGTAACATACCATTCAAACTCATCTAGAAATCTTGAAAATCTTCTCTCATAGTTTTCATCAAGTAAGTTTCCATCATCATCAAATGTTTCATGAACTTTAGAGATTGGAAGTTGTGATGGAATTGCAGGTGCACCCATCTCTGCCAATACCTGACGAAGATGATTTCCTGCAACAATACCACCAAAAGGACCAACAGAGTAAGAGATGATAGCTGAGGGTTTGAAAAAATACTCTTCCAAGAAATAATCCAATGTATTTTTTAGTGCAGAAGATATACTATGATTGTATTCGGGAGTGATTGGAATATATCCATCTGCCTCTTTGATGATTTTTTGAAGTTCCTGTAATTTCTCAGATGGAGATTCCATCTCTTTGTACATTTTATCAAGTAATGGTAAGCCTAGTTCCATAGGATCTACGAGTGAAACTTGATGTCCTTTCTCTTTTAGTTTGCCTACAACCCATTTTGCAACTTTAATGCCATGTCTTTCAGATCTTACAGAACCAATAATTACTACAATTTTTGCCAATAATGAAACTGTGATAAGCAGGATAAAACATTTTTTCTAAATTTACAAAATAATTCATAGAATTCATATACTGAATAGTCAAGTAAAGAGCTAGAAATTGAGTAAGAATTTTTGGCACGATATTGAATCAGGTGTAGATATTCCCGAAATTATCAATGTAATCGTAGAGATTCCAAAAGGTTCTATGAACAAATACGAATATGATAAAAAACACAACATGATAAAGCTTGATAGGGTTCTATTTTCACCATTTCACTATCCAGGAGACTATGGACTAGTCCCACAAACATTATCTGAAGACGGTGACCCTCTTGATGCACTAGTACTTGTAACTAATGCAACTTATCCAGGAATTCTCATCGAAGCAAGACCAATAGGACTACTTGAGATGAAAGATGATGGGGAACCAGATGATAAAATTATTTGTGTATCAACAAATGACCCCAGATATCTTCACACTACAGATATTACAGATGTCGAAGACCACTATCGCTCAGAGATTGCACATTTTTTCCAAGTTTACAAAGAGTTGGAAGGAAAAAAAGTAGAAATTTTAGGATGGAAATCAGCAAAAGAAGCAAAACTAGTAATCATTGATTCTATAAAGAGATACAAGAATACTTTGAAAAAATATTAACATGACAAAGGAATGTGAACACTTTTCTCAAGAAAAAAAAGGAATTTCTCCAAACACAAAGAGTTGTGAAGAATGTGAAAAAGAACATCTGCCAGTAGTTGCAATTAGAATGTGTTTAACATGTGGACATGTTGGTTGTTGTGATTCATCAATTGGTAAACATGCAACAAAACATTTTCAAGAAACAGGTCATTCAGTGATAAAAGCAATCCCAGAAGATATTTGGAAGTGGTGTTATCACCATGAAGAGTATTATTGATTTTAATCCACCATGCCTGATGTAAGACACCAGTCATCACAAATGCTTAATTACTAAACAAAGTTTTTCACTTTTTATGGATTCAGGAAGCTTTGATGAAGAAGGCCTATTGAAAAATATGGAACTTTCTGAATTAACATTGAAAATTTCAAAACTCACCTTCGGATGGGATAAACAAACAGATGCTACAAAAAAAGCAAATGATCTTATGAACGAGGTTAGAAGAATTTCTCTAGAAATTTCTGAATATGAACAACGAATGGGTTCCTCACTTGGAGAATATCAAAGAAATACAATTTATAATTCAATGGAGGAATTAGAAGAATTAATTCCCTACATGAAAAAGAAAATCAAACCTACTGAAAGTTTAGAAATAGCAGGTAAATCGGATAATTCTCTAGTATAATCCATATTGATTTTTTAATAGTTACAAAATGAGAATAACAAATGGTAGAATTTCAGCTTGGAACATGGGATCTCTCAGAACTAGCAAAGAATCCAAAAAGTCCAGCATTTCAAAAACAGATTCAGGAATTAGAACAACAAGCAAAAAAGTTTGAGAAAATAAAATCAAAATTAGACCCCAAAATGGGATCTAAGAAATTCATTAGTATTCTACAAGAAGTTGAAGGAATTTCTGAGAAGATGAGTAAGATTGGAGGATATGCATCATTATCATACTCTTCAGATACTCAATCAGATGAAGCAACATCTCTAATGACAAAGATATCAAAGTTAGGTTCTGAGATTTCTAACAAGATTTTATTTTTTGATTTGTGGTGGAAAACACAAGTAGATGAGAAAAATGCAAAAAGACTCATGAAAGATACAGGTGAGCTCACAGAATATCTATCACACAAAAGACTATTTGCAAAATATGCTCTTAGTGAACCAGAAGAAAAAATCATCAACACATTAGATGTTACAGGAATATCTGCACTTGTAAAACTGTATGACAAGATAACTAATGCATATGAATACAAAATGAAAATAGGAAATAAAACAAAAACAATGACAAGAGAAGAACTTACAAATTATGTTCGAAGTACTAACCCAAAGATTCGTGAAGCAGCCTACAAAACCATTCTAACAAAATATACTGAAAACAAAGGCGTGATAGGCGAAATATATCAAAATATTGTTCTTAATTGGAGAGACGAAGGCATTGAGATAAGAGGATACAAGTCTCCAATTTCAATGAGAAACATTGGAAATGATGTGGATGACAAAACCATAGAATCTCTTCTTTCAGTTTGCAGAAAAAATTCTCCTGTTTTCCAAAAGTTCTTTGCTCAAAAAGCAAAAATGCTAAAAATAAAAAAGCTCAGAAGATATGATGTATATGCTCCTGCAGCAGCAAACATCAAGGAAAAAAATTATACATATAGTAAATCTGTAAAACTAGTCTTTGAGTCACTTGGAAAGTTTAGTGAAACACTAGAAGAATTTGCAAGAAAAGTATTCAATGAAAATCATATTGATTCATCAATAAGACAAGGAAAAAGAGATGGGGCATTTTGCAGTACTCTTACTCCAAAAATTACACCATATGTTCTGGTAAATTTTACAGGTAAATCAAGAGATGTTTTTACTTTAGCTCATGAACTAGGTCATGCAGTACATAGTCAAGCAGCACAAGACAGATCAATTCTAGTTCAAGATGCACCATTACCTTTAGCAGAGACAGCATCTACTTTTTCAGAATTATTATTATACGATAATCTATCTGACAAGATTTCAGATGATGAAAAAAAGATAGTGCTCTCAGAGAAAATCGATGATTTGTATGCAACTATTCTTAGACAGTCATTTTTCACAATTTTTGAAGTTGATGCTCATAAACAAATTGGGGAAGGCACCACAGTGGATGAAATTTCAAAGACATATCTACAAAATCTAAAAGAGCAATTTGGAAATTCAGTTAGTCTTTCTGAAGACTTTGCAATAGAGTGGAGTTGCATTCCTCACTTTTATCACACACCATTTTACTGCTATGCATATTCTTTTGGAAACTTGCTTGCATTGTCTCTATTTCAGAGATACAAAAAAGAAGGAAAAGATTTTGTTCCATCATACATTAGCATTCTGGCAGCAGGAGGCGCTAAGAAACCAGAGAAACTTCTCGCAGAATATGGATTTGATATCAGATCTCCAAAGTTTTGGCAAGAAGGTTTTGATTATGTCAATGAGCAAGTCAAAGCGCTATCAAAATTAAACTAGATTTTAGAATAAATGGGGCTGACAGTCCAACGCATGGACTGCCAGCTTGTTCCCCGAACGGTTTGAATTCGATGTCATTTTGCAATCAAAGATAATCTGATTTAAACGTTTGAAATTATGTCAAGTCTAATTTTTTTGGTTTTATCTTTCTGATGGTACCTGCCAGGATACCAATCGTGAATCCTAACTGATAAAGAAAATAAAGTAATACTTCAAATGTGCTAGGTGTAAGATCAGTAAATCGACTAACACCAGTTAGTAATAATAAAAGTGCACTAAAAAAGAAAACAAATCCTTTGATTATTCCACTAAGATTTGTAAATTTTAAAACAACAAAAGTCATCACAGTTACAGAGATAGCTAACACGGTAAGAAATCCCGTATTCATTCCAAAAATCATAAAGAGTGTAGATGCAAATTCGCCGGGATTATTTGCAACCAAATTTGATAATTCGATTTTCTCAGGAGATGCAAATCTAGGCACACTCAAAATAGCATTTATCAAAAATAATACAAACAAAGTAATTGACACAGTTTTGACATGATTTTGTAAACGTGGAAACCTCACAAGAGTTGCTCTTCCTAAAATTATTCCTTGAAAAATACCAATACCAAAAGTGCTCAAAACTGTAATTAACTGAATTATAGGATCTTGGAAAACATCAACAAGAAATGGGATTATTGCCATACTATCTAAAATTTTGCATTAATGGGAATATTAGTTAGCAGATAATCCATTTTTGTAAAAAAAATAAAAAAAATTCATCTAATTAGAATATTTCAGAACGTTCAAAATAAGAGTAAATTTAATAATTTCATCATTAGAGTGACAGCCTATGAGGAATAAGCTGTTTTTCCTAGCATTGATTGTATTAATTGGAATCTCAACAAATTATGCCTATTCACAGGAAGTAAGTCTTTCAACTTTTCAAGAAACTGCACAAATAATCATAGACAAGAGCATATCTCAAAACGTTACAGCATCAATTACATTACAAAGTACTAGTATTCAAGAAATCAAAATCCCGGCAGAACTCGAACAAAAAATTAGAGACGATGGAAGGATAAAAGCCGTAATTTTGACTAACCAAGAACAATGCATTATAGGAATAGCAGATCAATCATGCATCATGATAAATGTAGCAAGAAATCCTGAAGATAAGGGCATTATTGCTATTCAAGACTCTACAAAAGAAATTGCAGAATTGTACATTAACAAAATTAACCAAGTATTTGATACAGATGCCAAAATACATTCAGTTTTCATACATACTCAAGACGAGTCAAACATAGCACTTGAAACATCAGGAATAGTTTCAGGTAGAGGAATGGTTTCAGCAGTGTACACAATGCCTATGGAAGATACTAATTCCATGTATGAAAAAATTTCAGCAATACTTATTCCAAAAATAATTCGAGATGGAGGAGGATTTTATGATGTTGCAAAAGAGTTGTCACTTGAAGAAAATGCAAAAATGACATTTTCACTAATTCCATTAGATTCAAAATCACTTTTGCAGTTAAAATTATCAGTTGATTATCCAAACAAAGCCACAACTGTTTCTGAAGTCAGCCCATTGGAATTTCTCAAAGTTGAAAGCCTCAAGAGATCAAATTATTTTTCAGCAGGGTTCTATCCTTTGAATTCCATAATTCAGATGGTAATTTTATCACCTGAAAATACAAATGTTTCAGACGTTAAAGGAAACATTATCTCAACACAAATTATCAATAATGAAAAAATTCCTACAGAAATTACAAAGGAAGGTTGGATTTTTGATCCGGAGGAAGGACAAAGAATTCAAGGAAAATACATTTTTGGTGAAGAAACATCAGTAAGCAAAGAAGAGTTAAAATTTTCATTAGGTGGAGATCAACTTCAAGCTGTACAATATGAAATAGAGTTTGATGAATCAACAGTAGTGGTAATTATAATTACAATAGTTGCAATTGCAGCTGCAATGTTTTATCTTAAAGGATATAAAAAATAATTATAACAAGAGTACTGCTGCTGCAAACACAGTTGTCCACTTGCCATCCTTATCACCTTTTGTTGATTGAGTGATATTTTGTGTTTTATAGATTTGACCTGAAATTGACCACTGTTGTCTTTTTTCATCCCAGTCTTTATCAGCATCAAATGGAATTCCTAAGGATGATGCTAGCATTTGTGCTGCAATATCTTCTGCATAATCACCGGCTTGAATTTCGTTTTGACCAAAAGACTCGTATTCAGAGAGATATCCATATCGACTCTTGTCTTTTGGTTGTGCAATACCTACAGATGCAGAACATACTCTGTGTGGTTCATTAGTTTGATTCTTTGAATAAATTGTAAACATGATCTGGCCAGGTTTGATCAGTTTTAGGCCTTCCTTTCTAGAAATTAATTTAGCATTTGGTGGGAATATACTAGAAATCAATACAATATTTGTTCCAGATACTCCAGCATCTCTTAGAGCATATTCAAAACTTGTCAATCTATCTTCATGAACACCTTTACCTTTTGTAAGAAATAATTTCTTGGCAACTAAATCAAGCATTTCTGAATTGATGAAAGAGGATTATTATTTATACTTTAATCTAGAGTGTTGTTAGATCAATAATTTAAAAAAAATAATCTCTGATCAGATATTTTCTAACGACTAATCACGTTTTTTCTTTTTCTTTCTTTTATCAGGGTCTTTACGTGTCTGTGTCAAATAGAGAAATGTGAAAAATGAACCCAAACCGACGTTAATTACACCCATGAAGGTAATCATTATTTTGAAATCTTTTGGAGTAAAACCAGATAGTCCAATAATTATACCAAATATTCCAGTTACAAAAAACATCATCATCAAAAACTTGACTCTAGTTTCTTCGATGTACCTCATAACAGGTATCAAAATACGCCATTATTATAAACTGACGGTGATTTGATCAATTTTGGATGATATGGTGTATTTTAGATTAATCGCGGTAACATTTTAAACCTGAAAATTTTATTTTACTTTGTGCCAATGTAGCTCAGCCTGGTTAGAGCAGCTGATTTGTAATCAGCAGGTCGTGGGTTCGGATCCCGTCATTGGCTCCATTCTTTTAGTTTAGATCCCTTACAATTAGAAAAATCACGATATTTTTCTGCATGTTTTTATGGATTTTTTATCAGATGAAATAAAAAATTGGTTCGAATCCTCTATAGGGATTTAACGGTGAGATTAAAGATAATCTACAATAACTATCAAAGAGTTTGAAGTTTACTGGACATTGCTTCTGCACTAGACATCATTGTAAAAATTCTAGGTTTTTGTTCATACCATTTTTTTAAATCACCTAGATTTTTTAAGAATATTTTATCACGAGTTTTTGTGTCCATAAATGATGCTGAATGATAAGCATCCAATAAATAAGGTTCAAAAAAGTCACCAGCTTTCTTATGCATTTTTTTTTCAATCAATAAATGTGCAATTAAATCCATATAGCTTCCGTAATCTGCAACCCACATACTTAATTCACCAATATCTTTTATTTCTGCTCCTTTAGCTTCTCTTATGGATACTTCATTAGAAATTTGTAACATTACCCCTGCCTCATTACTGTCTTTTTGTTTTTTGTGATAATATGCAGAAAGACCAAATCCAAATATGACAAAAACACCTACTAACAAGGAAATGGATGTAGGTAAATCAATAGGCACTGCAACATCAAACTAATTAAAACTAAAAAAGATTTTGAACTGGATACCAGATTTTATGAGGGATTCAAACTGATCAGGAGAATACCATCATCGACTCCATCTTTTAGTTTGGATCCCTGTAGGGGATCCAAACTAGGGTAGAAAATATTAGAAAAAATAAAAAATAGTAAGGGATTCTAACCGATCAGTAGAATACCGTCATTGGCTTTTAAATTTCTCAAAAATTAATTAGTATCATAATATTTAGCAATACGAATAAGTATGCTGAACTTTGGAACAAGTTCAAATGAGTTCTGATGACTTTGAGGTAAATCATAATAATAATGAGAAAATATCGGTGAAAAAATCAACATTTAATGGATTAATCATAGGATTAATCATAGTAATTGGAGTTGCAGCATTTTTTGCAGGGGCATATACATTAAATCTCAACTCAAACCAGATTTCAGGGGAAGATCTTGAAGAGGCAATGGCCAAATTAGAACTCAAAATACTACAAAATCAGTTACCTACAGAGCAACCAAATCTTCCAGTAAAAATTTCAGCAGACAATGACCCAATTATTGGAAATCCAGATGCACCAATTACAATAATTGAATTTTCAGATTTTCAATGTCCATTTTGTGCAAGATTCCATGTTCAAACACTACCATTACTTCTTGAGGAATACATAGACCAAGGAAAAGTGAAATTAGTATTCAGAGATTTCCCAATTCAAAGCATTCATCCAAATGCATTACCAGCATCTGTTGCATCAGAGTGTGCAAATGAACAAGGAAAATTCAGAGAGATGCATGACATGTTGTTTGATAATCAAAATGAATGGAATAACCAGGAGACAGTTGATGCATTATCTTTGTTTAGTCAATATGCTACAGAAATACAATTAGAACAAGAGACGTTTGATTCCTGTCTTACTAATGGAAATTACATTGAAGAAATTAAAAAAGATCTTGACGATGGAAAAGATTATGGAATTTCAGGAACACCAGGATTCTTTATAGGAAATGATCAAATAGGTTATGTTGAGTTAAAAGGAGCCCAACCATTTGAGAGTTTCAAAAAAGTTATTGATGCTCAATTAGATGCGTAAAAATAACAAGCGTTTATTAGACCTAAAAAAAGAACCGCAAATATCGGAATAATGACGTGTAAGCAATGAGCTTTTTCGTCATTGCTTAAGAGAAGAAAACAAAATGACAAAATTTCAAGAATTAGGATTAAAAGACGACATACTAAAAGGAATTAATGATCTTGGGTATGATGAAGCATTTCCAATACAAGAAGCAGCAATTCCAGTATTGATTTCAGGAAGAGATGTTGTAGGACAAGCTCATACAGGTTCAGGTAAGACTGCAGCTTTTGCATTAGCAATGTTACAACAAATCCAACCAAGAAATGGAATTCAGGGATTGATCATGGCCCCCACAAGAGAGCTGGCAATGCAAATTTCAGGGGAAATAAAGAAATTTGGAAAATATACCAACATCAAAGTAGCAACAATTTATGGAGGACAAGGAATGGGAATCCAGTTAGATGCTCTTGATAGAGGAGTAGAAATTATCGTAGCAACACCAGGTAGACTAATAGATCATCTCAAAAGAGGGTCAATAGAACTAAGAGACATTACCCATATTGTTCTAGATGAAGCAGACACAATGTTAGATATGGGATTCATTGAGGATATCCAATTTATTTTAGATCTGGCACCAGAAGACAGAGTAATGTCATTATATTCAGCAACAATGCCAACAGAGATTCTAAGACTCTCTGAAGAATATTTGAATAATCCAAAGCAGTTCCTATTAGATGCAGATGATCTAAGTGGGGAAGGAATAGATCAATCATTTTTAGTAATTAAAGACAGAGACAAATTCAAGTATCTAATTGATTTTATGAAACCAGTAAGAGGTCAAGCTATTGTATTTTGTTCAACAAAATATAGAACAAGAGATGTTGCAAAATTCCTTCATCAAGAGAAGTATAATGCAGTAGCAATAGAAGGAGACATGTCACAACATAGAAGAGAACAAGCAATGGGAAAATTCCGAAGTGGAAAAGCTGACATTCTTGTTGCAACAGATGTAGCCTCAAGAGGCATAGATGTTCCAAGAGTGGAACTAGTAATCAATTATGATGTTCCAAATCAAGAATTAACATACTTCCATAGAATTGGAAGAACTGCCAGAGCAGGTGCAGAAGGTAAAGCAATAACATTTGTATCATATTCATCCGTAGGAGACTGGAACCTTATCAAACGTCAAATCAAAGTTCCTCTAAAAGATTTGAATCAAGAAATGGGAATTCAAATTTCAATTCCAGATCCTCTAAAAAGACAAGCACCATCAAGAAGATATGGCGGTCAATCAAGATCTAACTACTCCAGAGGAGGACGTTCTGGCGGATATGGAAGATCACCCAGAGGTGGAAATTCAAGAGATGATAGAGGTGGCGGCAGAAAAAGATACAATGACAGAGGCGGCGATAGTAAGAATAGCTACGGCGGACGTAGTAGATGGTAATATCTGTAAAACTTAAAGACCTGAACTACGTAAATTATAACAAGATAAAGTAATGCACAGAGGATTCATTTTATTAAATTGTGATCTTGGCGCCGAAGAGTATATCGTAGATGAGTTAAAACAGATGCAAATAGTCAGCAATGCGTATCTTACCTTTGGAGCATATGATGTAATTGCAGAAATTCAAACAGAAAATCAAGATGAATTTGAAAAAGCAATTGCAACTATTAGAAAACTTTCCAGAGTGGTCAGTACAATGACTCTCAATGTAATGAATCCCGAATAATTGTTATATGAGTTAATCAGGGTTATTTCAAATTGCAAAAAATTGAGTATGAAGGAAAAGTTTGGGTACTAAATTATAATAATCCTGAGCCACTATTGGATCACGCCATTCACATGTTAGAAAAACACGGAGTGAAACGTGAGGATATGGAAATTACAGAAACACCAATTACTAAAGTGGGTTCAATAGTAGTTGAAATTTGGCCATATGAACTGGTTATAGGAAAAGTTAGAACAACTCGTAATGATTCATTCATCAGCGGTACTGAATTTACAATTGAACTAAAATTAGACGAAAACGGAAATTATATCGATTATCTTTGAAGAAAAAGAAAATTCAGAATATTACAATTATTGTAATAATTATTCTCACTATTGGATCAATTATAGCATATAATTATTCAGCAGATCAAACTAAACAAAAAGGCCTACAATTTGGAAATGAATTAAAACAAATTGAAAAAGAGGTCAATGATCTACAAATAAAATTTTATTCTGAAAAAGATAGTTGGAAAGAAGGAGACATTACAAAAGAGGAATTATTAGAATTTTATGAAGAACATCTGAAGGAGTTTAAAGAAATAATTTTCAAATATGATAAATTAACTCCACCAGAATTATTCAATAGTTCAGTAGAATTGTTAAAACTATCATCTGAAACTCAATTAGAAAGTGATTCTCAATATATCGAATGGATTAAAACAGGAGATGAATCAGCAAAGTTAAGATCAGACACATTAATTCAAGAGGCTTATGAATATCAAAATTTAGGATTAGCTGAATTCCAATCAGCTAAAGCAGGTGTAAAATATTATGTTGGTGGAGAAAAATTCGAAGAGCCCATAGGTGTTTCAGCACAAAAAGTCATAGAAGTATCAGAGAATATGAAAAGTCAATGTGATAAAGAATTTAGAAATGAAGTAGATGAATTTGATTCAGATAAAATAGAAATTGATTGGTTCAATTGTATTAATGATGCAGAGACATGGAAGATTGAACATCTACCTTGAATAGAAATTTAGACATAAACTTCTTTAAAGAATAAAATCCAAATGAATTATGGAAAAAATTTTCATTATTACAATTATTTTTGTTGGATTAACACCATTAGCATTCGGAGAAGCATTCATCCAAAATGACCAGCAATACATAGGAGACGACGGGGCACTTCATATTGTTGGCGAAATAAAAAATAATTTAGAGGCTCCGTTAAACCAAATTAATATTCACGTAACTTTATTTGATGAAAATAATCATCAAATCACAATAAAGGAAACAAGTTCCCTCGTAAACATAATCATGCCGGGAATGAAAGGCCCATTTGATCTTATTTTGATAAATAATGAAGCAGAAAAAACAAAATCATATTCATTAGAATTAGATTACAAGATTAGTGCTCCAAAAAATCAGGTCATAGACATTACTGAATCAGAATTATCAAGAGATAATTACAATAATTTGATGATAACTGGAACTGTTACCAATAAAGGAGACATTACTGCCAACATTGTAGCAGTTATTGCAACACTTTACGATAAAGAGGGAAATGTTGCAGCTGTATCCAGAGTCCATCCAGAACCAGATTACTTGAGAACAAATGATAATGCATTCTTTTTAGTATCAATTCCAGATAAAATTCAAACCAGTGAGATTAAAGATTACACATTGATTGCAGAATCAGAAGAATATGCAGCTGTACCAGAATTTCCTATCGGATCACTTGTTTTGTTAGCAGGAACATTATCTGCATATATTGGAATTACAAGATATTCAGGCAGAATCATAACAGGTCTGATTTCTGCAACAAATCTAAAGTAGTGAAGAGTTCTTCCATTAATTTTGTTTTTTCAAGAGGTACAGGATTTGAAAATTTTACCTGAAAAGTGATTGTTAGCATATCTTGATCAGTATGAGATATTCGAACAGAATGAGTACGTCGATTAGTGTGAGATAAGAAGTGTTTCCATTTTTGTATGTGTTCATTAACTCGAATTACATTTTTTTCTACCTCAAAAATACTAGTATCCAAATCAGTATCAAATAGTTTGAATTTAACAAGAGGGATCATGACTACCCCACCTAAAATTTTATCATGATTTTTTAACATGGATGAAATAATTTCTTCAGAATTTTTTTTTGGATAAATATCACCATAATCAGGATCAAAATATCCTGCAATCAATTTTTTAGAATCATATATACGAAAAAATTCTTCATCTAACTCTAATTTCCACAACATTTAGAAAATAATTTATGAATAAATAAATGATTAACCAAAGACAATTAAATAAACTAGGAAGAGGAGAAAAAGTAATGGTAATTTCTAAAGAGAATAAAGATTTCATCGATAGTTTAATTGACTACTACATTAGTGAATCAGAATCATATATACAGATTGCAGAAAATTTTATGCCAGAAGTAAAATCTATTCCAGATACAGCATTTGGAATTATCACAGGGTGTGTGTATTCTGGATTCTTGCAAGCATATCAAAACCAACAGGAATCCCCAAGTTTGGAAGATATGCAAGAATTCAATCAGATAATAAAGGAGCATGCCTCTAGAATCAAAAAAGCCATACTTGAGCCATCTAGGCTGCAAACGGGTGAAGATGAATCAGAGGTCAAGCCTGATCAAGATTCAATAGAAGATAATTCATGATTTAGTATTTTTAATTGGAAAGAGTGTCCGTTAGGACACTCCTCCAGTGGACATGGTCGTACTATCGCAGATGTATGAATACGGTATTAGTTGGCTTTGCGATAACAAGAGTTATGGGTTTTGTATTAAAACACTTACGTAGAAATCATCAGTAAGGTAATTTCCAAAAAATAGGAAATCAGTTACAGTTTAATGGCATTTACAAGAAATAACAGCTATGAATGTAGATGGAAGTAAGATCATATTTTTTGCAGGAGTGTCCTCTGCGGTGGCAACAGCAGTAGTTGTGCTATATTTCTCAATTCGTTAAAGATAAATCATCAAGAAAATCTAACAAGGTATTGTCAGCAACAAATGAATTTAAGATCACACAAGTGGTAGATAATGGTCAAATGATTCAATTGACATTAATTGAAAATGTAACAACAGAGCCAGTTTCACAGAAACAAATGATCATAGAAAATGTTGCAAAAAAACTAGATGCAGAAACTAAAGAACAAGTCATGCCACTACTAGAAGCAATATTAACAGCTCAGCCAACTGTCAATATCAAAACATATCAACAAACACAAATGACAATAGCAATGCCAAAATCAAGATACGACAATATGGGAAGGCCTCAAGTTGGAAATATAATTGAGGCAAATTTAAAGAAAATCTAAAGATGTGAGTTTATCTCATCAATAGTATGCAATGGTAAAGAACAAGAGAAATCTTTACAAACAAAAACTGAAGTCTTATCTTCAAAAACTTTTCCAGCAAAAAAAGGATATTTAGATAAATTTTCTAACTGAGAAGAATTTTGAACGGTAACCATAAAAGAATTAGGTAAATAATTTTCGAGAAGGGATTTGCATAGTTCAGAATTTTCTTGGTTGATAATAGTAATTTCTATAGGTTTTTCTAAATAATTAGAAATTGTGTTAAGTAAATACCCAAATCCAAATGGATTTTCTGCGGCCACTTGTGCCTGAGATTCCATAATTTTTGTAGTAATATCAAGGAAGCTTTGTTCTTGAGACAAATGATATAGTCTAAGCATTGCAAAAGCAGAAACAGAATTTCCAGATGGTAAAGATAAATCATAATTACTTTTTGGTCGAATGATTAGTTTTTCATGATTATCTGAAGTCATGAAAAAATTACTGTTCTCAGAATCCCAAAAGTGATTGATTAAATGATGTCCCAATTTCAAAGATAATTCAAGATATTTTGGATCAGGTTCAATCTCAAAAACATCTAGTAACGCATTTACAAAGTAAGAGTAATCTTCAAGATAACCATCAATTTTTGCCGTTCCATTTTTGTAAGTTCGTAATAGTTTGTCATCTACAAAAAGACTGTTTTCAATAAAATCAACACAGGTTTTTGCAGCATCAAGATATTTTTGATCATTTGTTACACGATAGCCTTTTGCAAATGCTGTAATCATTAATGAATTCCATGAAACTAGAATTTTATCATCTAATCCAGGAGGAGATCTCATTGAACGTATTTTTAGTAATTTTTCAGAGCATGATTTTAAAATCTCTCTAACTTTCTCTTCATTAATTCCAAAATTAAAAGCAACCGTGGAGATATTGAGGTTATTGCACAAAATGTTGTTTCCTTCCCAATTTCCGCCATCAGTAACATCATAGTATAGACAAAACAGATCAGCATCATTACCAAGAACTTCTTTAATTTCACTTTTCTTCCAAACGTAGAACTTTCCTTCTACTCCTTCAGAATCAGCATCATACGCAGAATAGAACCCACCTTCAGGAGAAGTCATTTCACGTAAAACAAAATTAAGCGTTTTTTGTAATACATCAAGATAGAAAGGATCTTTTGTTATTTGGTAGGCCTCAGCATAGTTTACAGGAATCAGTGCATTGTCATATAGCATCTTTTCAAAATGAGGAACCAGCCATTTTGCATCAGTTGAATATCTGTGAAAGCCTCCTCCGATTTGATCAAAGATTCCACCCTTTGCCATTTTATTGAGAGTCTTGAGCGCAAATTCATTGAATTTAGAGAGGCCTGAAAGCTTAGCATAACGAAACAAAAATGAAACATTTGCAGCATTAGGAAACTTTGGGGCAGAGCCAAACCCACCATATGTTGAATCGCCTAATTGAAACAAATTCATGGCAGCCTCATCAAGGATAGTTCGTTCTAATTTGGTTGGAACGTGGAGAGTTTCTGTTTTATTTAATGTGTCAAGGAATTTTTCAGCAGATTTTTCAATATTTTTTGGTTTTTCTTTCCATGCTTGTGAAAGTTGTCTACAAATGCTTCCAAATCCTGGGCGCCCATAAGAATCCAATACAGGAAAATATGTTCCAACATAGAATGGTTTTTGATCAGGAGTAAGAAATATGCTTAATGGCCAACCACCTTGACCTGTTGCTATCTGACAAACTTTTTGATAAATATCATCAATGTCAGGTCTTTCTTCTCTGTCAACTTTGATGTTTACAAAATTCTCATTCATGAATTTGGCAACTTCATCATTTTCAAATGACTCATGTGCCATTACATGACACCAGTGACATGCACTGTATCCAACACTTAGAAAAATTGGTTTATTTTCATCTTTTGCTTTTTTTAATGCATCATCATTCCACCCATACCAATCAACAGGGTTATTGGCATGTTGAAGCAAGTATGGGCTTGTTTCGTTAATGAGATTATTCTCTGCCACATTTAATCAAAATCGTTAGAATATTTGTACTTACGTAAGTGCAAGTCCTTACAGACCCGAACTAACACATGTGTAAATTATACGAATGATATTGTTCATCTAATATTGATTAGATGAATAGTTTTGAATCCTTACAGACCCGAACTATTGTGTATCAATTCAAGCACTTTGTTAATGATTTTTGCATGATCAGCACGGATTTCAGTTGTGAGCATTAACAAATATTTTTCACTAATTGGAAATGTTATTCGTTTTAACTTATCATATTCTGCCATTGCATATTTGGCATGACCTATTTTATGTTCAATATTTTTTCGAGTTGCCCATCTTTGACTTGCATAGTAGTGCATCATCTTAAGCTCATCGTCACTAAGCATTGGATTGATGTCATCTCGAAAACCTCCAGCAATTTTTTCACCAGTATTCGTTTGAATTGCAGCATAACGAATAGTAGAATCAATCTTCAAGACATCTGTAAACAATTTATCAAAATCCACGAATTTCTTGCAATACGTGTGAACTTAAGCATGTTGAAATAGATTGGAATCCAAATAGATTCTCTTCATTAACCCCAGATTCCTTTTCCTTCAGTTATTTCATAAATTCTAACATTGATTTTTGCAAGTAATTTTACTTTGGATTTGTGGGCTTTTTTGTCATGACTGTAATCTTTTTTTTCAACTAGTTCTTGTAAACGTCTTAATTGTTCTAGAGTGAGTTTCTTGAATTCATGTTTAGAATTTGTTATAAGTTGCAACAGTTTTACTCTTTCACGGTCTTCCTCTGAAATTTCAGTCATGAAATAATATCTAAATTCTGCAATATTACTATATTTGCAAATCATGAGAGGAAAGATTCAAAGTGTAATCTTTTTCTCCAAGTATTCGTGGTTTGTCATATTTGAATCCTAATACACCAATTTGAATAATTGATATTTCAAAATGCAAATTCAATTCATTAAAATTTATGATTTTTGAATTGTTTTTGAATTGTATATGTGCATCAATTAATGAGCCCTTAGAATAGAGTTGAAATACGGTTTTGACAAGGGTTTTGGTTGGCACACCCTCAACAACTTGGACAAGTTCTATGTAGGGTTTTAGAGAATCGATCTCAAAAGACGCATTAAATTTTACATTAGATTTTTTCCCAGATGCAACGATTCGTATTTCATCTATTACCAAATTAACATAAGGAATAGAAACATGTTCCATCAGTCGTGTAATTACCGTATTTGCTACATTTGATAAAAATTCGTCTTTATCTTTTGTGGATTTATACCATTTGGAAGCGTGTCGAACATCTTCAATTTGTGTAACGTTTTCACTAGTCATTATTTGATTCAAAAATTCTTGGAGTTTGTCAAGGATTACTTGTTCTATTTTAGATGACATTATGGTTCTAACCCTCCTCGGATTTCAACGTGTATGTCAAACGATAAAGATGGGTCTTCAGGATTGCCTGAATCAGGCTTTGGTTTTATAGGTGTTTTTTTGCCATAAATCTTGTAAGCTGCTACCGAACCTGCACCTACAGCAGAACCTCCTACAGCAACAACTATCTCAACAGGGAATTTTGGTTTATCTACACAGCCATCACCTATCAATTCCTGTCCAGTAGGACAAGTTTTAGTTTGACAAGTATCACCTATCAATTCCTGTCCAGTAGGACAAGTTTTAGTTTGACAAGTATCACCTATCAATTCCTGTCCAGTAGGACAAACTATTGGAATAGTGAGTTCAAATGCAGTAGTTGCCTTTTTGTCTAGTTGTTGTACAACAACATTATAGGTTCCAGATTTTTTCCAAACTGTTCCTTGAGAAGAATAAACCACATTGAATTCTTCATTTTGTATCGCAATCTGATCTATCCAAACTATGTTTCCCTCTGAATGTTGAATCTTAAGTGTAAGTGGGATTGCATCATAATTGGCAACAGATACATCCTCAAATGAAGATAACCCATTACCCACATTCAGTGTAAATGTTATCATATTTGATAAAGGAGTCATATCATCTATGGAATTCCATATCAAAATTTTTCCAAAATAAATGCCAGTTTCTGTTGGGACCCATGAGTGAGATGATCTCAATGATTGAATAGAAGATAGTGAACCTACAACCCACTCCGATGAAACAGCATCACCATTACTATTTTGAATCTGTACTAAGTATGTGAAGTCTTGATCTATATTCTGAGTATTTACTAAATTAGACATTATGTATACATGCTGATCAGGTGTTATTC
This sequence comes from Candidatus Nitrosopumilus sp., assembly GCA_965238195.1. Classification (GTDB taxonomy): domain Archaea; phylum Thermoproteota; class Nitrososphaeria; order Nitrososphaerales; family Nitrosopumilaceae; genus Nitrosopumilus. The sequence continues at coordinate 520,300 of OZ250174.1, forward strand.
TGTTTAATACACTTTCAAGTTCGTCTACAATTTGCATTCCGGTGAAATCTATTTTTTCCCAAACTGATGGAGGCATTTGATTTGCAGTTACTGTTACTGTAATTAACTGACCAGACTCATATGTTGACTTGTCAGTATTTACAGAAATATCTGCAAATTCTACTGGTTTAAGATTTGCAGTGATGTCTAACTCATCATTTATTGTGTGAGGGGATGGAAGTGTATGGTCTTCATATTCTGCAGTTACAGTGTCACCTTCTGCGACTCGGAGTCTTTGACCAGATGATTCATCAGTAGTTGTGAAACTCACAGTACCTTCAAAAATTCCAGTTGCCACATTAGTCTCAGTTACAGTAATGTCAATACCACCGGCATCGGAGTCAGACCACACATAGATAACAAAGTTGTCGACTGTTTCTGGATTCAAATTCATATCTGGATCATTTACACGTACAACATTTGTCATACCATCAGATACATTGTATGATTCTAACCATTGTATTTTACCGACATTCCATTGGATTATTTTCCCAGACACTACGGTTTCATCCTCTGAAAATTCAAACATGACTGTAATTCCGTCATCATTATCCTCTAATGGTAACAATCCATCAGTTGGACCACCATTGTCTCCAGATATGGCCCCTGATGCATCCCCCGTTTCACCATCACCATCAGCATCATGTGTTGAAAATCCGGTAAGGATTACTTCGCCTGTGAAGATACCGGTATTTATTCCAGTTTCAACAAGTTTGTAGTTACGAAGATCAAATCCTCTAGTTGAAACCTTTACTGGATCTGAATTCGTATCTCCAATAACATCAATTAGATTACTATTTGAGTTGTGATCAGGGGCTATAATGGTAATAATGACTTTGTCAGTCCATGTGTAAACTTCCTTGTCTAATTTAATTTCAGCCCCACTAGATTGTGGAGGGACAACAATTTGTCCATATGCAATGTTTACACTGATTAATGCGAATATGATAAAAAATAAAAAATATTTCAATGATATATTAAATTCATACTTTGTTATAATAACTACTTTAGAAGAATCAATAATTTGAAATAACGAATCTTAAAATTTCGTGATTAATTTTAGAAATTATGGAAAAAATGCGTGCAATGGTACTTTCAGAATGTGATAAAATAGAGACAAATCCACTCAAGTTAACCCAGATTGATAGGCATGAAATTCAAAGACCAAATGAGATTTTACTAAAAATTGAAGCATGTGGAGTTTGTCACTCACAGCTTCATGGAATAGAAGGGGATTGGAAAGATTTAGGAATTCCACCAACTCTTCCAACAGTTCCAGGTCATGAAGTAGTTGGAAAAATAATTCAGATTGGAGAAAGTGTAACTAAATTCAAAGTTGGAGACAGAGCAGGGATTACTCCGCTTTTAGAAGCATGCAAAGATTGTCAATATTGTAAAGAAGGAAAAGAGTATCTCTGTGAATCATCAATAATTTTAGGAGAATCACTCAAGGGAGGATACACAGAATACGTTACAGTGACAGAAGATTTTGCAACCAAAATTCCAGAAAGTATGAAACCAGAATATGCAGCACCACTATTTTGTGCGGGCATCACAGCATACAAAGCAGTCAAAGCTGCAGAACCAAAACCACATAAAAAAATTGGAATTTTTGGAATTGGTGGAGTTGGTCACATGGCAGTTCAGTTTGCAAAAGTAGAAGATTGTAATGTCATTGCATTTTCTAGAACTCAAAATCATCTTGATGTTGCAAAAAGATTAGGTGCAGTAGATACAATGACTTTTTCTAAAAACCAAGAAGAGTTTCTAGATAAATTAAAAGGAAAACATGGATTACTAGATGCAGCTATTGTTTTTGCACCAGCAGATATCGTTACTGATACTGCAATAAAATCAGTAAAGAAAGGAGGATTAATTGTAATTGCAACAATAGGAGAAAATCCAGCATTTGTGGCATTTGAAGAAAAAACAATCAGAGGAACTCTGATTGGTTCAACAAAAGACATGGAGCAAGTCATTAAGATATGTGATGAGAAAAACCTTGAAGTTATTTCTCAAACATTTTCACTAGAGGATGCAAATGAAGCACTCAAGAAATTAAAAAACTCAGAAATTGAGGCAAGAGCAGTTTTAATTCCATAACTTTGGGCTTAAATATTGGAGAAACTGATTTTGTCTATGAATTGCAAGAGATGTCACCACACTGATGAAGTACATATTCCAACTGAGGATAATAATTCAATTATCAAGGTAGGAAAATGCCAAATTCCCACCTGTACATGTCAGCAATACTTGGATCCAATCCAAAAAATTGATGAAGACTTGTTGTAACGATTCATATATCAAAATCATTTCAGATAATTAATGGATAAACACAAACCATCAGATGAAATGATTAAAGATCTAGATAATCTATTATCAAAACTTAACGCCATGGAAATCGTCTCATCAGATGATCATCAAAAAAGTACAGTCAAAATTATGAGAGCATTAGTAGAAGGCCAAATGCATTCAATTAATGAATTCCAACATTTGAAAAAAGCAATAGACTTGTTGACTTTACAATTGTTTGATGTTCAAAACAAAATCAAGAATTAAGTCTAGTATCACTTAGTCCGCACCCAGTACAACGAAAAAGTGTAGATTTTTCAAGAACTTTTTCTGACTTCATTTCAGAACCGCAGCACAAACAAGAAATTTTCTTGGATTTTATTGGTTCTTCTGTTTTTCTAACAATGTAATCAGGTTTTACTTTAGGAATATCATCGGAATTACAATGCGGTTTGTAATGAGTAATTATCTTTTTGAGTACAGCCTGTCTACGATCATTACTTGATTCAAACATAGGTAATATTGCAAGATATAATGATTTTTCAGATCCTGATTGCTTTACCCAACATTTGAAAAGTGAATGTTTGACAAAAAAAGACTTGTCATCAGTCTTTTCACAATCGCCAACATATACTATGTTGAATTTGTCTTTATCTCGAGATAAGATCAGATATACGAGTTTTTCCATCGGAGGCCCCCATTCATCAAGGGCAATAGGTCCAAGAAATTCATACTGGAGAATTTGAATGCTCAATGAATGTATTTTTGAGCACTGTCTTTTCTTTTTTTCTCAAAAAATCACACTAGTATTACTAATTTGATCGCAAAATCACGACTTGAAAAGATTAAATTCAAGAGTCATGGATTTTTCGTAAATGAAAGACCCTCACAATTATGCTAAAGCAGGATTAGGAATGATTGCAGTAGCAGGCAGTTTAGCAGCAATAGGTCTACTAGCACTGTTTCTAGCAGATGATGTTCTATTTTCAGATAATATACAAAGAGATAACACATCTCATTTCAATGAATGTAAAGAAAATGATTTCAAAACTGATGGTTGTGAAAAATATCTGGATAGAATTAATAATGAAATTTCAGGAATTTACGTAGACCTAGATAAATGAAATCATAGTCCATGAGCAAAGTCTTCTATCATATTTTGATTTTTTGTTAGTCTATTCATTGCATAAAATGCACCGCCAACAATCCCTGCTTGATAAAACGTATACAAGAAAACACCTGAGGATGTAGGATCTGATTCGGTGAAACTTAAAACAAGCATAGTAAAGAATACAAATGTTCCAACAAAGGTTACCAATCTATTTAACAATCCAAAGTCCATTCCAACAATTCTTTTTGTAGCTGCTGCCATCAATGTGATACTAGTAATTATCAAGAAAGTAGCTCCACCATTTGAGACGATAAAATTATTTAACCAATCCATAAGTCCGCCATCCAAAACTGTAAAGTCAGGCATTACACTTCCTCCATTTATAGCAAAGCTTACAGAACTGAACATGCCACCGACAACAAAAAAGAATAAGAATATTTTTACAATTTTTCTTTTAAATGCACTACGAATCTCTGTAGGTTTGACTGCTCGCTCTGTAATTCTAACTCCGTAAAGAAATCCTACAGCCATAGCAGGAAGGAACATAATATTGATCAAAATAGGGGATTCTTTGTTGATAGTCTCAATTTGAGGATGAAAAATTAGAAACAAAATAACTGCAAGTGAGGCAGATAGTCCAAATAATATCAAACCTAGATGTGGATGACCACTTGATTGAGGAATACTATTCCAATTGCGCATTTTATGGCTTCTTAAGAAAATCATTAAAGACCAAATCAAAAAATCATTTGGTCAAATTATCAATTCTGTTTACCCTTTTTAGCAGAAATCAAGAGGGTATTCATGAAGAAAGTAAAACTATTACTCACAGTAGGCACCATCATCTTGATTTTTGGCATAATCTTTCATCTTCAAGGCCAATCAGTAATAGGTCCAGAGTCCTCGTTCATGTATTCCAATCCAGACTGGGTTACATATGGAATTCAAATTGCAATAGTAGGAATAATCATTATTGCAATAGGCATAGGAATTGGTATAATCAAAAGAAACTAGTTTGTCACACGAAGTGTGATAGTGCTCTTAATTTTTTGTAATTTTCTTATTTTGGATGTAATTATTTCATTCATTTGAGAAGGAGTGTCTGTAATAAATTCAGCAACAACATCATAGCTACCATAAGTAATCAAACAGCTTTTAACTTCCGGGATATTTTTTAATTGAGAATAAAGTGATTGTTCTTCTCCAATTTCACAGCTAATTAGCATGTAAGCTTTATCCATCCCAATCATACTTTCTAAAAAACACATCAACTTAAAGACATCTAAGAAATTATTTTAGAAAAATAGATCTCAAAAGCCAGCAATCATAGGATCTTTTGGTTTCATTACTTCCCGTAACAAAATTGTTGCAAAAGAACCTCTAGATAATGAAAATTCTATTGTATTATCACATGATGAATAATCAGAACAACGTATTGCAGCTTGTCTAAAACCACCCTCATTGCTTACTTCTTGCATCTCTTTTATGAAAAAATCTTTAGGGGTAATTTCTTCTTGTTTCAATATTTTGGAGATTTGATAATCAAATCTTGTTTTTTTGTAATATGAATATCCAATAAATGGTAAAGACAGATTCTGATCTAATCCTTTAACATATTTTCCAATTATTCCATGAAGATCAAAACAAACATCACCTGATTGCGCTTCAAATAGATCTTCACCATCAGAGAAGGCAGCACTCAGAGATTGATTAAAAAGAAAAGACTGGTAAGCCTGAATGTAAAATCTTCTCAAAGATACTTGAATAGCACGAAGTGCACGAAGTGCATCACCATGTTCAATCATTTCTTTTAGAACAATTCTTTCAATATCCATTTGACGTGGAACCTGATCAAGATACTTTGCATAATTTTTTGTATCAGAGAGTTTTTCACGAATCTCAGTATTTTCATTTGAATCATGAGGAGATGTAAACGATACAATCAATTCAACGGCTTTTTTGAAATCTCTCTGCAAAATAGCCTTCCCAATAAGATGAGTTACAGGTCTTTTTGAGCCAAAACGCTGATAGCCATAAAAATTCAGAATTTTTTCATATTCAGTAAAAGAAGACAAATCATCAGTGCATTCTAAGATTTTTATCTTGAAATGATTTGATATCATGTCTTTTTTTGATAATGGTTTTTTTACAAAGCCAATTTTTTCAAGAGAATACTTGTCAGTTGAAAAATTTTCAATTGGTCTTCCTTTATTTCCAGAGCAAACAAATTGTTCGGTTATAGCAGATGCATCTTTTAGCCCAAGTGCCTTTAAACGAATTCCTTTTTTCCTAAAAACATCAGATAGCGCATGATTGGTGTCTATCTTTTTCTTTTTGAGTTTGTAAACAGCATAACCTTCCTGATCATTTATGGAGTTTTGTGCTCTTTGAGAAATTATTTCAGTTACTTGAAAATCATCGGGTTCAACTCTAATTTTTCCTCCAATTCCATTAAACTTTGTACTGTAAACAGCAATACCAATTTGAGAATCTAAATTAGGTATCACTCTATTGTCACTGTAACAAATTTGCTAATTGAAACATCAGAAGATTGAATTCCAAGAAGGACTTTGTATGTTCCAGATACAGCATCTTCGGATGCAGAGATATTGGTGTGAATTGGTCTAGGAGCATCAAAATCTAATTGAAATGTTTGAGGAGTATTCATGTCAAGGTCTACAGTCAAAAATTCATGTGTTGCGGATAGAATTAAGGAGGTATTCAATAGATCTTTTTGAGATGTAGGAGATACAATGAAATTGAAATGTTGTGTTTCTCCAGGCGCAATAGTCAAAGTATCAGACTCCAATTGAATTTCAATTGGTAATGGAATAGAAACATCAATGACTCCAATATTATTTTCAACCCATTCAGTAAACCAAATTTCCTGTCCATTAATAGTAAAATCAAAGATTTGAGCTAAACCACAATCAGATAACATTACACCAGTTCCAGGATCACAGTCTCCCCAGTTAGGATTCTTTGAAGGAATATGATATTCTACTAGAGATTGCTGTTTTGGATCCATTACAGCAATGCTGTTTGAAGTTTGTTCATTAAAAACAAGACGTCCTTGTTCATCAGCTGCAATCCAATATGGTCTAGAAATGGGGGTTTTGACAATGCCTGTTTGATTACCATATGTGTTAAGCATTGGATCAGATGTAACATATTGAGTAAATTGTTCAGTAACAGGATCAAAACTAAAGAAGAAAGATGATGTTGTATCTGCTAACCAAATAATTCCATCATCAGTTACTGCAGCTCCATTTGGAGTGAGTAATTCTGGCGGCAATGCATAAACTACAACAAAGTCAAGTAAAGGTTGAAACTCTTCATTTGAACTTATAGATAAATCACGATATCCATCTTGATTAAATTTAACTAAAACTCCACCTTGTTGAAATAACCAATTTGTAAACCAGATATTATCATTGGCGTCAACTGTAAAGTCTCCAGTTACAGAATTTTCAATAGGAGATGGAATGCTAAGGTAATTTACTTCACCATTAGATTGTGTTGGATCCAACAACGTGAGTTTATTTCCAGTAAAATCATTAATAATAATTTGAGACCCAAAGATTTCGAGTTTTTGTGGCAGAGAGTTTCCTTCAGAAGGATATCCTAATCTCTTATATTGTTCAGTAATAGTTGAAAATTTCCATATTGAATCAAATGCTTCATCAGTAAACCATACAGAGCCATCTGGGGCATAATCAATACCCCACATCATAGAACGAGAACCTGGAGGCCATAAGTCATTATCATACTCTGTAAATGTTTCAGTAGTAGGATCAAATTTTGCTACTTTGCCTGTATTTGTTTGAGTAAACCAAACATTTCCATCATAATCTGTTACAATTGCTAATGGATTTGTACAAGGTGTTGGAATTGAAAATTCTTGTACATACTCTGTAGACTTTGCATCACTAGACCCACAAAATTGTGCACGTTGATCATCAGGGAAATTATCAGCAGGAGTTCCAGTAATTGTTATTTCAGGATTATCTAGGTCTGGAGGTGTCATCATACTTTGCAGTCCAAAACCTGAAGTTACCATAATTCCACCAAAAAAGAAAACCACTAGGAGTCCTTTCTTCTTCATATTTCAAAAAATATCGAGCCTTGTTATATCTTATTCCAAACAATTGTAAGAATTATAGTAATTTTAGGTCACCAGTTATTTTATCAATTAGATTTTCAGGGGCCGGTCCAAGTGAGATACATGTTGTTGTCCCAGGAGCTATCTGTGTATGTCCAGCATCTGTGACTTCAGACCATGGAAGATTCAAATCAATTGCATGTTTTTTCACTTCCTGTAAATCTTTAATACCTGAAACTTTGAGGACAACCTTTTCTTGTCCATTCCACCATTCCTCATACCATTCAGGATGAGATTTTCTCACATGTTCTGCACCAAGAACACAAGCATGACCCACTTGTGCGGCTATCTTTCCTTTTCCCATCTCTAGATCAGTTCTAACAACAATTACTTGTTTTATGTCCCCCATAATGTAACAAAACACAGGCATTATGAAAAACTTTTGAGTTAAATAATTGACAAAGAAACAAAATCTGTGAACTTTGATGTTGTAGTTGCTGGTGGAAGCGTTGCAGGATTACTATGTTCAAGAGAGATTGCTGCTAAAGGATTTTCAGTACTTGTAATTGAAGAAGATTATGAGATAGGAACTCCAGAACATTGTGGAGGATTAGTTAGTATTGCAGGATTAGAAGAACTAGGCATAATTCCGTTTAGAAAAACTTTTGATCACATGATAGAATCTGCTGAAATTACAGCACCAAACGGGAATAGTTTTACAATTAATTCAAAAAACCAAAAAGTAGTTGAGATTAGTAGAAGGGAATTAGATAAGCAAATAGCATTTCAAGCTCAGAAAAATGGAGCAGTAATCAAAGTTAGAACAAGCTTTCAAGAGATTACAGATACAGGGATTAGAACAAATGACGAAGTAATTGATTGTAAGATTTTTGTTGATGCACGAGGAGTCTCATCACTTATACACAAAGACAGAACTGGCATTTTGTCATCAGCACAATATGAAATTTATGCAGATTGGATCAAAAAGGGAAAAGTAGAAGTAATTTTTGATCAAGAAAAATATCCAGGATTCTTTGCATGGATAATTCCATCAAGTGAAAGCAAAGGTAAAGTTGGAGTTGCTGGAAGAGGAATTAACGTATCTGAAACATTAGATAAAATTCTTGAAGAAAAAGGAAGTTATTCAACAATTAGAAAAATTTTTGCTCCAATCTGGATTAAAGGTCCCATTACAAAGTTTGTAGAAGGAAAAACAGTAACTGTTGGAGATGCTGCAGGACAAGCAAAACCAACAACTGCAGGCGGAATTTTTACTAGTGGGATGGGCGGAGTTTATGCAGGACAAGCAATATCCAAGTTTTTGAAAACAAACAACAGAGAGGAACTAGAAGAATATCAAAAAAAATGGACAGAAAGATTTGGTAAAGAATTTGAAAAACAGATGTTGGCAAGAAAAATGTTAGAGAGAATAGATAATAAAACAATCAATAAATTATTTGAGTCAATTACACCAGAGATCATAAAAGAGATTTCAGAAAAAGATGATTTTGATTTTCATACTGGATCAATTGTAAAACTACTAGGAGTGAAAGGTTCGATAAAAACTGCACATGCCCTAATTGGTGGAGAATTGAAAAAGATACTAAGCTAAATTGTGCTTAAATTCCAAGGAAGGTATAAATGATGTTTACAGAAAATCGTGGTATGTCATCTACGATTTCATTACCAACATGTAGCTGTTGTCACAGACATATTATGCCTAATGATAAATGTGTAAAATTCAATTGCCCAGATTGTGGCGCTGATTTAATTTGGAGATGTCAAAGTTGCAGAGAAGCAGCAAGAAACTATACTTGTTCTTCATGTAATTTTCAGGGACCTTAAGAAAATGGCTCAATTATTATTTATCACAAAAATTCTTCCTAAAGGAATGGATGTTGATCTCGACAAACTACCAGAATCCATTCAATCTGCTTTACCAGAAGGAATCTCAATGAAAAGACATGCCAAAGAACCATTAGCATTTGGATTAGAGTGTCTAAAAGCAGAATTTGTTTTAGAAGATAAAGAAGGTCAAAGTGATGCTTTAGAGAACGCTATAAAATCAGTGGAGGGTGTTAGTCAATTTGAAGTCCTCAACATGAGCCGAATGTCAGTTGACATGAAATAGGTGGTTTTTTGGTGCGCAAAGAAGAGCCTTTGCAGATGCGAATTGGAGAAGCAAAACAAAGAGACGTAGGTAAGAAACGAGCTAGAATTGGTCCGGATGCCATGGATTTTCTCAAAGTTACTCCAGGTGATATTATTGAAGTAATGGGTTCAAGATCTAGTTGTGCAGTTGTGTGGCCAGTTGATGAAGACGAAAAATTTCCAGACATCATACGTGTTGATGGGCAAACAAGAAAAAATGTAGGAGGATCATTAAATGATGTTGTAAAAATCAGAAAAGTAGTAACAAAGTTTGCAAAAACAATTTCTCTAACGCCGGTAAATGATTCAGTTACAGTAGACAAAGAATTTACTGATTTTGTTAAAAATAGATTGAAGGGATTACCAATTATGCATGGTGATGAAATTTCTGTAATGATTTTAGGAAATTCTATGGATTTTAAAATTACAAAAACTACTCCCAAAGGAGTAGTCAAGATAGATCGTACTACAAATCTTAACATTTCAACAGAAACTTCAGTTGATAGAAAAGTTAGAGTGACATATGAAGAAGTTGGTGGACTAAGACGTGAAATTAAAGCAATGAGAGAAATTGTAGAACTCCCACTAAAACATCCTGAGCTTTTTGCAAGATTAGGAATTGAACCTCACAGTGGAATTCTACTTTATGGTCCTCCTGGATGTGGAAAAACATTACTTGCAAAAGTTATGGCAAGTGAATCAGAAGCTAACATGTTTCCGATTAATGGTCCTGAAATAATGAACAAGTATTATGGTGAAACAGAAGCAAAACTAAGAGAAATTTTCAAAGAAGCTAAAGACAACTCTCCAAGTATCATATTCATAGATGAGATTGATGCTATTGCACCAAAAAGAGAAGAGGCCTATGGTGATGTAGAAAAAAGAGTAGTTGCACAATTATTAGCATTAATGGATGGACTTACTGATAGAGGAAATGTCATCGTACTCGGTGCCACAAATAGACCAGACAGTGTTGACCCAGCCTTAAGAAGACCAGGTAGATTTGATAGAGAATTTGAGATATCAGTGCCTAACGAAGATGGACGGTTGGAAATTCTAGAAATCCATACAAGAGGAATGCCAATTAGTGATGATATAGATCTTAAAGATTTGTCATTGGAACTACATGGATACACGGGTGCAGACATTAAATCACTTTGTAGAGAAGCAGCATTGAAATCAATCAGGAGGTATCTTCCAGAAATAGATCTTGAAACTGAAAAAATTCCATCTGAAGTATTGCAATCAATGCAGATCAAACTAATTGACTTTTACGATGCAATGCAGGAAGTAGTCCCTACAGCAATGAGAGAATTCTATGTTGAACGACCAAAAGTTTGGTGGAAGGATGTTGGAGGCTTAGATGAAATCAAAAAATCATTAACAGACAACCTCATTGTAGCAATGAAAGATCCAAGCAAGTTTACAAAGATGGGCATCAGACCACCAAGAGGAGCTTTGATTTATGGTCCTCCAGGATGCGGAAAGACTATGCTTGGACGAGCACTTGCTACTGAAACTGGTGCCAATATGATTTTAGTCAGAGGTCCTGAAATACTTTCAAAGTGGATGGGAGAATCAGAAAAAGCTGTTAGAGAAATATTCAGAAAGGCCAAAGCAGCATCACCATGTGTAATAATTTTTGATGAATTAGACTCACTAGCACGTTCCAAATCAGGAGAAGGTGGAGTGAGTGAAACGGTTCTAAGTCAATTACTAACAGAAATCGAAGAAGGTATTTCTTCAAGAGTTGTAGTAATTGGAATTACAAACAGGCCAGATGTTTTAGATAATTCCTTGTTAAGAACAGGAAGACTAGATTTAGTATTATACGTAGAACCACCAGATGAGAAAGGGCGATTAGAAATTATCAAGATTTTAACAAAAAAGATGCCATTAGCAAGTGACATAAAATTACAAGAGATTGCAGTAGCTACACAAAACTACACAGGTGCCGATTTAGCAGCACTTTGTAGAGAGTCAGCAGTTCATGCAATGAGAAACCATTCATCAAAGATTTCAAGTCAAGATTTTGCAAATAGTTTGAAGAAAGTTAAACCATCTATTACTAAAGAAGTAGATCAATGGTACAACACTGTAAGAGAAAGTATATCTAACGTGGTACCTAAGACAGGAGATAAAACATTCTACGGATAAAAATGGCAATTCCACTACGAAATATAATATATGATAAGATTAAGGAAGCAGGTTCTTTAACAGATGTTGAGCTTTACAAAAACTTACTAAAAGAAGAGCATGTTCTTGCTGAAGATAGATTCAACAAACTACTCTTGGATTTAGAAATTCTAGGTCTCATCAAAGTAGCATGGTTTACAAAAGATGAGCGCAGAATAGAAGTAGCCATTGTTGAAAAAGAAGTAGACGAAGTTGAAGAACAAAACAAAGAAGCAATGGAAAAAGACTATGAAGCAAGTTTCCCGGGTCTGGATAAATAATTAATTAGAATAAAGGTATATGAAATGCTGCATCTAATGCAACTGCTACAAAAATTATTGTGAGATACGGAGCAGTAACTTTGTATGCTTTCCAAGCAAATTCAGATGTAGGATTTTTTGTTAGCTTGTAATGATATGCAAGCATCAATCCACCAGAAACCATTGCAATTACCGTGTAAACAATTCCCATTCCATCTGGAATAAATGAAAGTATCAAAGAATAAGGAATTAAAATTATAGTGTTTCCCAAAATGTATTTTGATGTTTTTTGCATACCAATTACAACAGGCAACATGGGAATTTCAGCCTGTGCATATTCATCTTTAAGCTTCATTGCAAGACACCAAAAGTGAGAAGGCGTCCAAACAAAGACTAAGAATCCAACTAAGAATCCCAGTAAATCCATACTGCCAGTAGCTGCTGACCATCCTGCCCAAGCTGCAGCACTACCAGCAATTCCACCAATCACAATATTTGAAGTGTTTAGTCGTTTTAGCCAAACTGTGTAGATGATCACATAAGAGAAAATTCCAACTGCAATAAAGAAAGCAGACACGGGGTTTAGTGCAAAGTAACCATAGATGACAGATATGCAACTTACAACAAATCCATAAATCAAAACATGCGATGCTGCCATTCGTCCTGATGGAATAGGTCTTGTACTTGTTCTCGTCATTTTTGGATCAATATCTTTATCATAATAGTGGTTAAGAGCACTAGATCCTGCAGATGCTAATGCTCCTGCAATAATTATATGCAAATATGACCAATAATCAAGTTCAGGGACACCATCAACTAGTTTGCTTGCTGCATACATAGAAGTGACTGCAGTAATTACTAGAAGAACAACTATCCTGGGTTTGGATATCTCCATTATTTCTTTGAATCCCAATTCACTCTACCCTATTCCAAAGCCATTTAATTTCTTCGTATAGATCTATAATGTTTCAAAAGGAATAAGTATCTCAGTCCTGCCAGCTAGCTTGAATGAGTAATTGGGACCTCATGATGCCAGGAATGGGATTATCAGCTATAGGCTTAGCAGGAGTTGTAATATCTTACGCAGGTATTGCACATACATTCATCGATGGTATGCATGCCTTAACTGGCCTTACATTGTTTATTGGATTGATCATCTTAGCAGTAGGTATCTTAGATGGAGGTGTCTCAACTAGTAACAGAGCTAAGGCAACGGTTTTGGTAATTGTCTCAATAATACTAGGATTTGGAATGTATGGTTTTACAATGAATACATCAGACTTTACAGTTACATTAGCAGGAATTTTGATGGCAATTGCATTCCCAGCAATTATCATTTCATATCTAGCAATGAAACACCCAAGTATTGTAAAACCAGTAGGAGCCATTGTTGCAATGGCTGCAGCAACAGGTATTATCACATGGTTTGCATTTGGATTTGTAAGTCCAGACGCATACATGATTCCTCAACAAATTGCAGTTGAAGAGGCAATAGAGGAAGCTACACCAGCAGGGCCAATCTTTGCAATTCAAATTCTTGAAGGTTCTACAGAAGAAGGAAATCCAGATTATGGACCAGACATAGCAATGGTTCCAAAGGGACATACTATTGAATGGACAAACGAAGATTCAATTGTACATACAGTAACAAGTTCAGAAGGTTTTGGAGAAATATTTGATTCTAGTTTAATTGATGCAGGAGATGTATTTACATTAGATACAACTAATTTAGAAATTGGTGAACATGAGTATGTATGTAGTTTACACCCATACATGATTGCAACATTAATCATTGAAGAACCAAAAGAAGAAGTCAAAATAGAAGTTGCAATTCCAGAAGGAGCAGCAATTCCAGAAGAGGGACAAATCTATTATGATCCTGAAATTATCAATGTAGCAATTGGTACTACAGTTGCATGGGATAATGTAGATAACACAGTCCACACAGTGACTTCAGGTCAAGCAGATGCAGATGGAGCATTTGATTCAGAAATGATGTCAGCAGGAGATGTTTTTGAATTTACATTTACAGAAACAGGAACTTACGACTATTATTGTTCATTCCACTCATGGATGGTTGGAACAGTTAACGTAGAATAGATTTGCAAAAAATTATTTTATCACAATCAGACAAAAAAATACTAACTGAACATGCAGAAAATGAGAAGCCTAATGAGTCATGTGCCATACTATTTGGTAAAGATAATCTTGTCTCAGAGGTGTTTTTAACAAAAAATATTGAAGAATCACCAATAAATTTCACAATTTCAAACGAACAACTAATAGAAGGATACAAAATTGCAGAAGAAAAAAATGTAGAAGTAATAGGTATTTTTCACTCACACCCTGATTCAGATGCATATCCATCAAATACTGACAAAAAATTTATGCAAAGCAACCCAGTAGCATGGATAATCTATTCTGGCAGCAACAAAGATTTCAAAGCATACATTCTTGAATCAAACATCATGGAAATTCCAATTGAAGCAAGATCTTTGAATTAAATATCCCTTTTTTTAACAACAATCATGGAAATTCACGTATACGACACCTATGTCAAAGCAGCAGATGGTCATACCATGCACTTTGATGTAATAACTGGTGAAAAAGATCACGACAAAGCCCTCACATATGGCAAAGAGTGGTTAAAATCAGTTGGTGAAGAAAACTCAGAAATGACAACAAACGAATGTCAATTCTGCCATTCACAAAACGCACCAGAGCCTGTAGAACAGGCAATTAAGGAAAACGGCTACTTTATACAAAAAATGGAAGGCTGTCCTTAATCATTTTTCCTTTTTCTACAAGATCACATTTTTTAGATTAATCAGGATAGAGATAGTATGTCAGAACACAAGTATTCAAAATGTACAGTAGAAGGAGAGAAAAAAACAAAATGGATTTGTGGATGTTTTCAGACAGCAGATAACTATTTCAAATTCTGTGATTCACATAATGAGACTTTGAAAAAAGCAATTCAAGATCAGGTTGATGAATTAGATATGACTTTGATTGTTGAAGATTAGATAGCAAGTATTGCAACAAACGCCGAAACAAAGACTATAGCAATTGTGTTTAGTAATTTAATGACAGTGTTAAGTGCAGGTCCTGCAGTGTCTTTGTAAGGATCACCAATAATATCACCTACGACTGCAACTTTGTGCACTTCAGAACCTTTTTCTCCTTTCATCTCAACTAATTTCTTTGCATTATCCCATGCACCACCAGTGTTTGCCAAGTGATATGCCAACAAGATTCCAGTAACAACTGCACCCATTAGTAATCCAGCTACAGCAGTTGGACCTAACAATATTCCCAAAATTATTGGGGCTGTGATTGCAACAATTGCTGGTTTCCAAAGTTCTTTGATTGAAGCAACAGTGGCAATGTCCACACATTTAGCATAATCAGGTTTTGAGGTTCCTTCAAGAATCCCAGAATCGGCTTTAAATTGTCGTCTAACTTCATCAACCATTTTTCCTGCAGCCCTAGATACACCATTAATGAGTTGACCTGTAATAATAAATGGAATCAAACCACCAATTAGTAATCCAACAATGATGGATGGATTTGTTAAACTATAATCTAAAACTACATCATGGAAAACTTCAGCTGCCTCAAATTGAAATGCCTGAATCATGGCTAGTGCAGCTAACGCAGCACTGGCAATAGCAAATCCCTTGGTAACAGCTTTAGTTGTATTTCCAACGGCATCAATTTCATCTGTGATTTTACGATTTTCTTCACCCATTCCAGTCATTTCTACAATACCTCCAGCATTATCTGCAATCGGACCAAATGCATCAATACTTAGAACAATTCCTGCGAGACTCAACATTGCCATTGCAGTCAAAGCAGTACCAAAGATTCCATAAAGTACTGGGTCTGAACCTTCAGGAGCTGCAGAAGATGCAATACTATAAGACAAAATAATTGCAACAACTAGAGCAATCATGAATGGTCCAGTTGATTGCATGCCTTTGATAATTCCCATTAATGTTAATGATGCATAACCCCATTTTGCAGAGTCTGCAATTTCTTGTACTGGTTTTTGTTTGTAACTAGTATAGTAGTCAGTGATTTTTTGAATTACAGGAACCAGAATGACACCGATTACAGTAGAGCCAAACAATGCAAGTGATGTGGTAGAGTCTCCAATGAATTGTGTGATAAAGACATAGTTTAATCCAATTGCAATTGCAGCTGAAACATAAAATGAACGATTAAGTGGCTTCATAACATCGGTAATATTCTTAGAGCCAACAATTACAACTCCAATGATTGATGCAAGCATTCCAGAAGAACCAATCAGAATTGGGTAAAGGAAAAAGTTTGGTGCGCCAATTAATGCTGCAATTAAAAATGCTGCAAGTATTGTAACAATATAAGATTCATAAACATCAGAGCCCATTCCTGCTGCATCACCAACATTATCTCCTACATTATCGGCAATAGTTGCAGGATTTCTAGGATCATCCTCAGGAATGTTTACTTCAACTTTTCCTACCAAATCAGCGCCCATATCTGCGGCCTTTGTAAAAATACCACCTCCAATTCTAATGAATAATGCTATGAGACTTGCTCCAATTCCAACACCTGCAATTGTAATTGGATCTGGGTAAATCAAGTAAAGGCCAGTAATTGCTAATAATGCCATAGCAGGAACTGCAAGTCCAACTGTTGCTCCACCTCTAAAGGCCATGGCAAATGTTTGTCCTAATCCACTACCACTCAAATGTGCAGCTCTTACTGCTGCTTTGACTGTAATTTTTAATGAAATAACTCCTGCAACTGCAGATAATGTTGCACCTACTGCAAATGCAATTCCATTTGATGGGGTAAGAAATGCTCCAATAATTACTGATAATGCAATTGCAACGGGAATTATTATTTTCATTTCACGTTTTAGAAATGCTGCTGCTCCTTCTTTGACAGCATTAGAGATATCCATCATTTCTTTTGTTCCAGTAGGTTGTTTTACGATCCATGCAACTAGGCCACCAGCAACTAAAAATGATGCAATGCCTGCAACAAATGGCAGAATTTCAGCAATACCTATTTCCATGTTATACTTTGCTTGCCTAAATTTGGGAAATATAAATCAATGAGGGAGAACTTGGTTTCTTTTCTTGTAAGGCGCAAATGTTTTTCCTTTTAGTCCTTGCCTCACCAATTTGTTGAATCTCTTACCATGAGCAAGATATGGAAATCTCATATGGATCAATTCATGGACTATTGTATTTTCCAGAGTTTTCTCGTCTGGAATTTTTCTAACATTAATGAAAACTAGATTATGTTGAAGATACGATACACCATAATACTTGTAGGCAGATGTTCTTAGTCCTTCTGTCATTTCACGTGGCATATCAAGTACCTCTTTTGTGACAAATAGGATCTTAGGCTCTGGAATAGAAAATCTATTAGAATAAATCCCAACTTTCTCTAAAATTTGCAATTTAAGGTCAGGATCTAGCTTCACATAAGAGCATCATGAAATGTGTGTTTATCTGGAAATGTCAATTGTTGTATGATATTTGGTGTATTTTGATTCTTCAAAATTATGAATTAATAGGGTCAGAGTTTTAGTAGTGTAATCATTAATCATACAGCCACCGTCTCATCACACCCCGATTATTTCATTGATTCAAGTAGTGTTTGTGTTTTACTTCTGATTTCAGGAGTTATTTTGACTATAACTAACCCTTCATTTGGCTGGCCATACAAAACTATTGCATTCTCAGGGGCGTGAATGCAAACTGGGATTACCAAAAGATCTTCTTCACCATTAACACTAAGTCGTACAGGAGGCTGCATAGTGAATGCCTTTTTGATAATATCAATACTTTGAGGAGTTATTTCTGCAGCAGGATTATCTACAATTAATTCAGTGGCATTTGCGAGTTTTGGAGGTTCTCTTTTTACTCTTTTTTCCTGACTATCAATGATTTGCAGAGAAGGAATCAACCCAAACTCAATCATCTTCTCAGTAGTTCTATCACCAACTGTGATCACATAGGAGTTTTCTGAGAGATGTTTTTCGATATTTGTTTTATCAGCTTGACTTTCAGGTAAGAGTACTCCTAAAGGAATCTTCAATTGGTCTCTTAGAGAATCAGGTAATTTCACAGGAATCGCAGCTAGTTAGTACTTGCTTCGGGTGCAGGTTCTTCGCCAGGACTTTGAGATTTCATCTCTTCTTGTAGTTTTGCTGCAAGAATACTACATTGCGCTGCAATATTTTTTGCACTTGTTCTGAAAGCTACTGCACTTGGAGAATCAGGATTTGTAATCATAATTGGTTTACCCGTATCAGAACCTGACATGATTCCAGAGTTTAATGGGATTTCACCTAAGAAAGGCATTTTAAATTGTTCACTAATGTTCTTTGCACCACCTTGACCAAAGATGTAATGTTTATCATCACAGTTTGGACAAATAAAGTGACTCATGTTTTCAACAACTCCAATAATTGGAACGTTTAGTTTTTCAAACATTGAAACTGCTTTAACTGCAACATTACTTGCAACTTCTTGAGGAGTAGTAACAACAAGAATACCTGTAATTGGAATTGTTTGTGCAAGTGTTAATGGAATATCACCAGTTCCTGGTGGAAGATCCACAATCAAGTAATCTAATTCAGACCAATTAGTATCAACTAGAAATTGTTTTAGAATTCCAGAGATAATTGGACCACGATAAATTGCCGCTTGATTTGATTGGTCTGCAAAGAATCCAAAGGAAACAACTTTCAATCCATTAGAATCTGCAGGTTGAAGTTTATTCTCTTCTACTTCCATAAATCCATCTTTCATTCCAAGCATTAATGGAATACTAGGACCGTAAATATCAGCATCTAATAATCCAACTTTAGCTCCTGATTGAGATAAAGCCAAAGCTAAATTCAATGAAACAGTTGATTTTCCTACTCCACCTTTTCCACTTGCGACACCAATAATATTTTTGACAGTTGCCATTCCAGTATCAGCATCAAGTGAACGTCCTTCCATGACTTTTGCAGTTACCTTCAGATCAAAATTTTTCAGCTCAGAAATATCACCAATTGCTTTTCTAACATCTTCCTCAATTTCGACATTGAAAGGACATGCAGGTGTTGTTAATTCTAAAGTAAATTTCAGATTACCATCATTAAGTTCTAGGTCTTTTATCATACCCATTGATACAATATCTTTTTTCAAATCAGGATCAATGACTGTACTTAGTTTTTCAAGAACTTGATCTACTCCAACCATAGCGTCAAAAAGTCCTTGTACATTATTTAAACATAAGTCAGGCAACAAAAAAAATTACTAATTATTAGAGAAATTAGTGAAATCTTTGGAAATTTAAGCCTAAATCATCCAAAGATTCATAAATTGAAATTCTAGGAATAACTCAGTTGTTTTCTATATCTACTCTAGTTGATGTTGTTAGGATTCCTCCAAGCTTGTTTGGAACTACACTCAAAAAAGCAGGAATGAATATTCTCAAAGAAAAGTACGAGAGCATGATTAGTGCAGACTTGGGATACATCATTATGATTTTAGATGCTAAAGTTGATGAGATGGGAAAGATGATTGCAGGCGACGGCGGAACATTCCACAAAGTTGAATTTGAAGTATTGACATTTTATCCAAAATTACAAGAAATTGTTTTAGGAGAAATTGTAGACATTACAGACTTTGGTGCATTTGTGAGAATTGGTCCAACTGATGCATTACTTCACTTGTCACAAGTGATGGATGATTATCTTAAGAGTGATGTAAAATCTGGAATGATTTTAGCTAATCAGAGTGGTAGAACACTCAAAGTTGGTTCTACACTTCGTGCAAGAATCACTGCAGTTTCATTAGGAAAAGCTGCTTCAATGGGCAAGATTGGAATTACATGTAGACAACCATTCCTTGGCGCAGATGAATGGATTGCTGAAGAGATTAAAAAATCCGCCAGTAGTGGAAATGAACCAGCAAAAGAAGTTAAAGTAGAGGCAAGTTAAGATGGCACGAGAAATGGCATGCAGGAAATGCAAATTTGTAACAACAGGAAAAGTTTGTCCCGGTTGTAAATCATCAGACTTGACACCAGATTGGAACGGAATTGTACTTGTAGTTGATCCAACAAATTCAGAGATTTCAAAAACACTAGGCATTACTCAAAAAGGCAAGTATGCTATCAAAGTAACATAAAATATTTCTAAATCTTTAAAATTACAGTAACATTTTATTATTATGTTGTCATCTAATTCAAAAAAACAATTATTACAATTTCTTGCGGAAGATATAGGCAAAGGAGATATTACAAGTAGTCTTTTATCTAAGAAAAAAATTTCTGCAAGAATTATTTCAAGAGAAAATGCCATTGTTGCAGGCACAACATATGCAAAAGAAATTTTCAAAATCAAGGGGTGTAATAGCAAGATTTTGAAAAAGGACGGCTCTAGAATAAAACCAAATCAAACTATAATGATCATCACAGGTGATGCAGGAAAGGTTTTGTCATGCGAAAGAACTGCATTAAATCTCCTTACACGAATGAGTGGAATTGCAACCCAAACAAATGAACTTGTGAAAAAAATTCCAAAGAAAACAAAAGTGTATGCAACAAGAAAGACTGCCCCAGGTCTTCGATATTTTGACAAAGAAGCAGTTGAGATAGGAGGAGGTAAAAAACATAGACTTAGGTTAGATGAAATGGTGATGATCAAAGATAATCATATTGCTGTTGGAAATTCATTATTATCTATAATTAAAAAAGCAAAGAAAAGATACAAAAAATTTGAAGTGGAAGTTGAAAGTACTTCAGATGCAGTTCTTGCAGCAAAAGAAGGGGCCACAATTGTGATGTTAGATAATTTTTCTCCATCTCAAATTAAGAGTACAATACAGATTCTCAAGAATCAGAAATTACGAAGTAAGGTAATGCTTGAAGCATCAGGAGGCATAAATTCCAAGAACATATCCAAGTATGGTCAAACTGGAGTGGATATTATTTCAGTTGGAAGCATTACAAATTCTGTTAAAGGAATTGATATGAGTTTAGAAATTTAGGAATTTAATTCTTCTAATAATTTTGAAACGGATTTATTTTTTGGATCGACTTCAATAATTTTATCACAACATTGTATTGCTCTTTTATTTTCGCTTAATTTTTGGTGAGAGTATGCCTTCAAAAGTAAGACATCAGGATCATGAGAACTAATTTCAAGTGCCCTATCAAAATAAGAAATTGCAGTTTTGTACTTGTTTTTCAGATAGTAAATTCCACCAATGGTAAACAAAACATCATGATTGTAAGGTACTTTTTGTAAATATTCTGTGCCTGATTTTAGTGCTTCTGGATATTTTTTTTCTTTGACAAGTTTTTTGAATTCTTTGAACTTTTGAATATTTTTTTTCTGTTGAGGATTTTTAGGAGTTCTACTAAATAATCCAACCAAAATAGTTACACCATTAGAGTATCTTTCATTGAATCAAATGCGCCTGCAACAGTGTGAACTTCTGCAACAGTGTTTTTTACATTGAATTTTTTTAATTCGTCTGAAGTAAACGGTCCAATAGATACAACAGATAGTTTTGCAAGATTATCAAGCAGAGTTTCTACATCATAATCTTTTGACATTATATCAAAGAATCCTCTAACTGATGATGCGCTAGTAAATACGACACCATCAACTTTGTTTTGAGAGAATAATTCTCTGAATCCATTCCATTGTGTAGTATCTCTAAATGTACAAACATCATACAAATGAATTTCCAACACATCAATTCCAATTTTGTTTAAGAGTTCTTTAAGAAAAGGAGTAGATGCACTACTACGTGGAACAATTACTTTTTTACCAACTGCATGAATTTGTGTAAATACTTCACCAACACCGACTGATGAAAAAGTAGTATCATGTTGATGATTTACTTTGATTCCTTCTGCTTCAAGAGCATCAGTAGTCTTTGGACCTACAGACATTACAGTAGTATTTGCAACTGCTAATTGTAATGACTCTATCTTTCCAGATTGTTTTGCAGTATCAAATAGTAATTTGACAGCCTTTGAGCTCATAAAAACAGAATAATCAGGATTGTATTGTTTAATTGATTCTAAAAATTCATCAACAATTTTTTCTCCCTTGCTGACTAGTTCTATTGTAGGTAATGGGATTGCTGTTGCTTCACTCTGTTTAGCAAGTCGGATAAACCCAACTGCATCATCTTTGGAACGAGTGATTGCAATAGTTTTTCCATTAAGCATTATTTCCACCCTATAGTATCTGATAAATCAACAACTTTTCCAATAATGATATTTGTAGGAGGAGTAATTTTATTGTCTTTAACTTTTTTTGCAATATTTGTTACAGTTCCTTTGATCATTTTTTGTTTAGGAGTGGTCCCATTTTGAATTACAGCAACGGGAGTCTTTTTGTCCATTCCACCAGATACGAGTTGTTTGCATATAACATCAATTCTAGATAATCCCATCATGATTACAATAGTATCAACAGATTTTGCAAGTCTTTTCCATTTAACAATCTCATTTTTCTTTTCAGAATCTTCATGTCCTGTAACAAACACTACTGATGATGCGTATTTTCTATGTGTTAAAGGAATTCCCGCATAAGTTGCTGAACCAATTCCAGATGTAATTCCGGGAACAATTTCATATTTTATTTTATTTTCTTTGAGAAATTCTGCTTCTTCCCCACCACGACCAAAGATTATAGGATCACCACCCTTTAGTCTAACTACATTTTTTTTAGATTTTGCATATTTTATCATTAAATCATTAGTTGTAAGTTGATGAGTTGTATCATCTCCTACTGCTCGTCCAACATAGACTTTGTTTGCAGATTTTGGAATCATGGAAATAATTTTTTTGCTTACCAATCTATCATACAAAACAACATCTGCCTTTTTGAGTAATTCAACTGCTCGTAATGTAATTAATTTACTGTCTCCCGGTCCAGCTCCAACAAGGTACACTTTTCCTGTCATGTTTTATTCCATTCCTCCACTTTTTCTCTCCAATTTAATGCAAGTTCATTTACACCTTTCTCACGTAGTTCCTCCCCAGCCATTTTACCAATGGATTTAGGATCTTCTTTATCTCCAGTTTTGTTTACCTGTAATGACTTTTTTCCATCTACAGAAAAGGCCACAACAGCTAGTGTCATTTCAGAACCATTTGATTTTGCATACGCACCAACTGGAAATCTACATCCAGAATCAACAAAGTCAGACAAAGCACGTTCTGCTTCAATTTCTAATCTAGAATCAGCATCTTCAATTTTTTTTAGCATAGAAATTGTTTGAGAGTCATCTGCTCTTGCAACTATCGCAATGGCACCTTGACCAGGTGATGGGGAAAAATCATCTATGGATAATGGAGAATACTTTACATCAACTCCTAATCTGCTAATTCCTGCCTGAGCAAGCACTACTGCATCATAGTTTTCTCCAGATACTTTTTTTATTCTAGTTTCAATATTTCCTCGAATTGGTTTGACTGTAACATCAGGTCTCTTTCGAGAAACCTGTACAGCGCGACGAAGTGAGCTTGTTCCAATTACTGAACCTTCTTTGATATTTTCAAGTGTTGAACCATCTGAAGAGATAAAGACATCATTAACTGCTTCACGTTTTGGTATAGATGCGATAACAAGAGTGTCATCTATTTCAGAAGGAACGTCTTTGAGACTATGAACAGCAAAATCCACTTCTTTTTGTGCTACTGCTCTATCAATTTCTTTTTCAAAAATTCCTTTTTGTTCTATTGTAAATAGAGGCCTACTATCAGTATCACCATTAGTGGTAATGGTTTTAATTTTATATTCTGAATCAGAATTTACTTTTTTTAATTCTGTGATGACCCAATTTGTTTGGGCAATAGATAATTGACTTCCTCGTGCACCTACAATGTACTTCAATTTTTCACCGCTTTTAGCGCCAAATGGTATGCATCTAATGCTTTGTTTAGATCAGAGTTAGTATGAGCTGCAGATAGCAACACTATTTCAAGATGTGATGGTGCTATGAAAATTCCATTTTTCAATAATACTTTGAATAATTTATTGAATTTTTTTGCATCTGTCTTTCTTGCGGTTTTTGCATCAATTACAGGAGTTTTTGTGAAAAATATTTGGAACATTGATGCAGTAAAATTAATCTGGTGAGGAATTTTCAAGTCAGTTGCAATATCATCTATGGCTTTAACAATTAGTGCACATTGTCTTTCTAATTTTGGATAAAGTTGATTCTTGATTTTGTTAATGGTTTTGATTGAGGCAATTCCTGCACTAACAGAGAGAGGATTTCCAGCAAATGTACTTGCTTGATAGACTTTTCCACCAGGTGCAAGTTGGTTCATAATTTCTTTTTTACCACCAACTGCTGCAATTACAAATCCATTACCTAATGCTTTTCCCAACGTTGTGATATCGGGTTTAATATCAAAGTGTTTTTGAGCGCCACCTGGTGAAATACGAAATCCAGTAATTATTTCATCAAAGATTAATGGGACATCATTTTGTTTTGTAATTTTTCGCATATCTTCTAAAAAGTTTTTTTCAGGTAAAATTACTCCCATGTTTCCTAAAATTGGTTCTACAATTACTCCAGCTATATCTTTATTTTTTCGAATTACTTTTTCTAATTCTTCAGAATCATTATATGGAACAACAAGAGTATTTTTTGAAAAATCATCAATAACACCATCAGAAATAGCAATTCCATTATGTGCAGAACCAGATCCTGCTTTTACTAACACAGAGTCATGTGCACCATGATAACATCCTTCAAATTTTATAATTTTATTCTTTTTTGTAAATCCACGAGCTAATCTAATTGCAGTCATTGTAGCTTCACCTCCAGTATTTACCAATCGTACTTTATCAATAGATGGAAAATTTCCAATAATTAATTTTGATAATTCTACTTCAGCTGCAGTTGGAGTAGTGTAAAGAGTTCCCTTTGATAGTTGATTGGAAACAGCTTTGATAATTTCTTTTCTTCTATGCCCTAAAAGTAATGCACCATAACCATTACAGAAATCAATGTAACGATTATTGTCCTCATCCCAAAGGTATGCCCCATTGGCTTTTTTTGTAAAGAACGGATATGGCTCAAAATACCTTACAGGGCTATTAACTCCTGAAGGGATTACTTTTTTGGAATTATCGAATAATTTTTTGGAATTAGACAATATTCATCTGTAATTTGGGTCATTATTATTCGTAATTTGCGGCTCTCTAGGCTCGAAATTTGCCACGAAATAGAAATGCAGCAATTGTTGTTCCAACAAATGGTGCAGTCCAATATATCCAGAGATCACCAAATGTGTCAGATAGTAATGCAGGTGCTAGTGCTCTAGCAGGATTCATAGATGCTCCTGAAATAAAAGCCAGAAACAAAATATCCAGTCCAACTATTCCAGCAATTGCAACACCACTAAATCCTCTCAAACCTTTTGTATACACAACATAAAAGATGACACCCATAAGCATTGCAGAAGCTAAAACCTCAACTGGAAAAATCAAAAACATAGAAAAGTCATAGTTTGGAGCATTTGCACCAAGATTTGCTTTTTCTCCAATAAAGGATAAAACAAAAAAAGAACCTAATAGTGCACCAATAATTTCTGCTGCAAAATAATATACAACTTGAATTTTTGTAATATGTCCTGTAATGTAATAACCAATAGTCACTGCAGGGTTAAAGTGTGCCAATGAGATTTTTCCAAAAGCGTATACAGCAATAAGTAATGCAATAAATGGTGCAAGAGCTGCAAATGGAATTCCTAACTTACCATCAAATACCTCTGCATCATATACAATTGAACCAGTAGCAAAAACTACAAGAAGAAAAGTTCCAACTAATTCTACAGTAAAAATTTGTAAATTTGAATAAGCCATTAATTATCTTCCTTAAGAGAATCAATTAGATTCATTACCTCATTTTTAATTTGGTCACGAATTTTTCGAATTTCATCTATTGATTTTTCTTTTGGATCAGAAATATTCCAATCAAGTACATCTTTAACAAATAATGAAGGACATGATTCTTTATCCACACAACACATGTTGACAGTTTTGAATGAATTTTTAATCATAGTATCTGATAGTAGTTTTGGCTGTTGTGTATCTAGTTCAATTCCAATTTCTTTCATAACTTGAACTACCAAAGGATTTAGCTGTGATGATGGAGTTGTTCCAGCACTGATAACATTAAATTTCGTTGTAGTATATTTTTTGAAAAATGCCTCAGCCATTTGACTTCGTCCAGCATTTTCTACGCACACAAATAGGACATTTTGAGCATCATTCATCAATATAACATAAATATTAGTTTATATAAATTTAAATTGATATGAATGGAGTTAGTCTTTTAAAATGTATCTGTGATGAAACTAGATTTGAGATTTTAGAACTATTACAAAAACACAAGGAATTGTGTGTTAATGATTTTGTTGGGAAATTAAAAAAAGACCAACCTCTAGTGTCACATCATCTAAAAACATTGAAGAAATGTGGAATTGTTAAATCAAGAGATGAAGGAAAAAAAGCAATGTATACCATTTCAAACAATCAATTATCAGAACTAATATCAAATGTTACAAAGACGAGTAAGAAAATTCCAGTTCTATGTTCTGATGATACTTGTTGCTAGAATTTTTCAGTACGTAGTACTCCAATATCACTAACATAGAGTACTATTGCAAAATTAGCAAACATTGTTCTTGAGATCTCTTCTATAACATCGGTTAATTTTTCTTCTCTCATAATTACTTCGACTTTAACATTTTTTTCATTTTTTAAGCCTTGACCACGCAAACCACGTGCTCCATTTCCATCAACTTCAAAAGTGGTATATCCAGTAATTTTATGTTTTTTTAGAATTTCAATAATATTTTTTTGTGCAAGGATTTCGCAAGTAACAGTGAGGAGTTTTACGTTATAGAGCTTCATATCCAATCCTGTGTGATATAATGGAATAAGTCTATCGATCCTTCTACATCGTGTACGATAGTCGAAATTGCAAACATGATTGGCAACAAGACGATGATATTGTAAGGAAATGTAATACCTAATGCAGATGTAATGTAGAGACTAGGTTTTGCCTCTGGAATTGCATGACGCAATACTGCAGGTGCTGCAATAAAGGATGCACTAGCCAAAAGCAATCCAAACATAACGGCACCACCAATACTTAATCCTAGTACAGTTGCAACTAAGACACCTATAATTCCATTAAATGTAGGCATGATTATTGCAAATGCAGTAAGAAAAATACCAACTTTTTTGAGATCATCTAATCTTTGACCAGCAATTATTCCCATCTCTATCATAAAGATAACAATAGCACCTACAAACATCTCATCAAATACAATTTTGATAGACTCAAAACCTGCTTCGCCAATAATATATCCAATTACAATACTTCCAAGTAGGATAACTATTGCCTTACCAGTAATTGATTCATGTAATACTTGGGAAAGTTTTGTTTTAGTTTCATGCAATCCCATATCAATATCAGATGTGTCATCACTTGAGAAAGATTGTTTTTTTGCTCGTATTTGTTTTGATACTGCCATGTTTGTCAAAAATATTGCCATGATAAATGCAACTGGTTCCAATATAGCTAAAATAGCTGCAAGGTATCCTTCTGATGTTACACCTTGGTTTTTGAGAAAAGACAGACCAACTGAGAAAGTCACAGCCCCTACTGCACCATAAGTTGATGCAAGTGCATAAGAATCAAAGACATTGAACTTTCCTAATCTTCGTAAAATTTGATAATGATTCAAAGTAAATAATAGTGAAAGGCCAATTGCAACTAACATTGGAACCAACATATTTTCAAATCCAGTATTTCTCATCTCTATTCCTCCATGAAGTCCAATTGCTGCAAGAAGATAGATTGGTAGAAATTCTGAAATTGCTTCAGGAATTTTCAAGTCAGACTTTATTCTAGCTGCAATAATTCCAAACAAGAAGAACAGAATTATAGGAGTAAGTAAATTCGATTGAATTAATTGTAAAATATCCATTTGAGTATTTTAAAAAATTTTTGCTGAAATAAAAATCAAGGCATTAAAAAATCAAACAAATAGGTGAATTAGATAAGTAAATCCAATTGCCATTCCAGCGGCACCAGGAATGGTAATTACCCATGAAAATACAATCTGTCTACTAACATTCCATCGCACTGCACGTGTTCTACGTGCAGCACCTGCACCCATGATGGTTCCAGTTATTGCGTGCGTGGTACTAGCTGGAATTCCAAATATTGCAAATACTGCCAACATTAATCCACCACCAGTTTCTGCTGCAAATCCTTGGTACGGTTTGAGTCTTGTGATTTTTACACCTAATGTTTTGATTACTTTGTATCCTCCAAAGAAAGTACCCAATCCCATTGCAGTTGCTGCAGCAAAAATTACCCATAACGGCATTTCAAGTTCTGGGATCATTCCTGCTGAAAACAAAATTAAAACGATAATACCCATGGTTTTTTGTCCATCATTTGCTCCGTGAGTTAAAGCAAACCAAGCTGAAGAAATAATTTGTAATCTACCAAAAGCTTTGTTGACGGGTCCAGGCCTACGTCTTGCAAAAATAGTAATTATTAATCCTGTCAATAAAAGCCCAAAGATTATTCCACCAATGGGTGCAATTACAATTCCTGCAAAAACTTTAGTTAA
The DNA here is from genome assembly GCA_965238195.1 of Candidatus Nitrosopumilus sp. GTDB lineage: Archaea > Thermoproteota > Nitrososphaeria > Nitrososphaerales > Nitrosopumilaceae > Nitrosopumilus. The sequence continues at coordinate 549,113 of OZ250174.1, forward strand.
CCCACCATAAACTAATTTTTCAAAACCTAATCCTGCAATGCCCGCACCCATAATTCCTCCAATTAAAGAATGACTGTTTGAAATTGGCAATCCAAAATATGTACATAGTGTGCTCCAACCAATTGCACCTGCCAATCCACCTATAATCATGTATACTGTAATATCATCTGGACTCACAATTCCTTTTGCAATAGTGGTTGCAACTGCTACACCAAAAACGAAAGGCCCAATGAAATTCATGGCTGCAGATAAACCTACAGCGTGAATTGGTTTTAGAACACGCGTTCCAATAACTGTAGCAACAGAATTTGCCGAATCATTAAATCCGTTTACAAAATCAAAGATTAATGCAATTATTATTGCTACTATTGCTATCTCTATCAATTAATCATCTCAGGTATATTTTAGAACAATATCTTCAATGACATCTGCAACATCTACACATCTATCGGATGCAGTTTCCATTGTTTCATAGATATCTTTTAGCTTAATGATGTGTATTGCGTCATTAGTCTCAAACAGTTCTTTGATTGCTTCCCTATACAGATCATCAACTGTATGCTCAATATCACCAGTATTTCTACAATGTTCAATCAAATCTTTAGAATTTTTGAAGTGTTGAAGTTTTGAAATCATATACTCTACTTCTTTTGTAGCCTTGACTAATTCTGCGGCCATTTCCACACAGTATGGAGGTGGAGTAATGATCTTGTAGCTATACACCCTTGCAGCAATACCATCCATGAAATCAATCACATCATCTATTTTTGATGCAATTCTTTGCATATCCTCACGATCTAAAGGAGTGATGAATGTCTTGTTTAGTTCAAAAAAGATATCACGTGTTAAAACATCTGCTTCAGTTTCAAGTTGATGGATTTTTTTAGCTTGCTCAGTATTACTTAGATCAGAGAATAAAACAACTACAGCCTCAGAGGTCTCAACTGCTTTTTTTGCTAAATTATCAAGAATTGTTAAGAGTTCTTTTTCATTAGATTTTACCCAAGATAGCCATTGTCCCATAAATCATCAAATGTAGATTTGGAGTTAAGGCTAGTGAACATAATGTATATGGAACTATATAGAAAAAATCTATTCTTCACAGTTTAACAACAGATCACTAGAGTCTGAAGGATAGCATCTATCAAGATTAGCACCACCGTCAATTACATCAGAACCAGAATCAGAATAAATGAGATCATCACCCAAATCTCCTTTTAGAATATCATGACCAGAGTTTCCTTTGATGGTATCATCTCCATCATTGCCAGAAATAATATCATCACCAAATCCACCAAATATGCAATCATTTCCTAGCCCACCAGAAATAAGATCATTTCCTGCCAATCCAAAAATTAGATCATCTGCGTCTGTACCCTGAATTATATCATCACCCGGAGTTCCCTCAATGAGATTATAATCAGAATAGTCATTTCCGCAAGTCTTTACAGTAATTGTTTGTGTAGCAGTAGAAGAATATCCAACATTATCAAAGGCTATCCAAATAATGGTAGACACACCAGGGGAGAATGCATCTGGAGCATTGTTGATTATTGCTTTGACTCCACTTTCATCAGTAGCAGTAGCCTCACCAAATGAAACAGGAGTTAGCATATCTACAGCCTCAATTTCTAATGAAATTGGAGCAATGATTGTAGGTTTTGTTTTATCCTCTGGGGAATCCTCAATGATTTCATCAGGAATTTCAATAGAATCATCAATTACAGATTCTTCATAAAATGGAGTTTCAAATGATTGAATTTTATGGTTTGCAGAATCTACAACTAGTAATTCACCGTTAATGCCCATTGTTATATCAGTAACCATATCAAATGAATCTACAAATGGTCCTATTTGATCAAATACATTGAGATTCAAATTAGAATCTTGAGATAGATGTAAAATTCTATCATTAACAGCATTGACAATTAACATGTCACCGGTAGGATCAACTGCTATTGCCTCAGGAGAAAAAGTGTAATTAGGGGAATGAAATGGAAATGATTTAATTAATTCTCCATGAGCATCAAATTTTTCAATCTTACTGTTTCCCTTGTCAGTGACGTATACATTTCCATCAACATCAATATCAATTCCAATAACAGTAAGGAATTGACCTTCTCCAAGTCCACTTGAACCAAATGATGAGATAAATTCTCCATCATCTGAAAATATTTGAATTCTTTGATTACCAGTATCAGCTACATACACAGTTCCATTGTTTACTGCTATTCCATTTGGAAAGAAGAGTTGGCCATCATATTTTCCTTTTTCTCCCCATTCTGTAATAAATTCTCCATCAGTTGAAAACTTTTGAATTCTATTAAGATCACGGTCTGCAACAAAAACAGAATCACCAGATACTGCAATTCCAGAAGGATAATGAAATTCTCCTGCTTGTTTTCCGCTATTTCCCCATTCAGTAATATATTCACCACTACTAGAGAATTTTTGGACACGTTTATTTCCTAAATCACTGACATAGATATTTCCATCATCATCTACTGCAATAAATTGAGGATATGAAAACTGACCAGACTCTGCAATTCCAAATGAGCCCCATTCAGAGAGATAGTCATAATCACCAAATCCATATGAATCCTGAGTAAAAGAATTAGCTAATAGAATTACGGAAAATACTGTGAGTACAAGGAATAATTTCAACAAAATTTAATGACAAAATTAGAGAAACATTACCAGAGTTAGCAAATGTAACAATTTTTGTCAATTTTTGTCAAAATGGCTTGTTTACTTCACGCGTAAACACATAGCTGGCAAGTCCAGTCATTACAATTACAAACGCAAAAATGATTCCAAGGCTAAGTAATACTGGAATTCCACCTTCAGAGACTCCTGTCATCATTTCTCTTACCAGTAAAACAGTGTAAGTGACAGGATTGAGTTTTGCAATTGTAGCAAGCCAATCGGGTAATAATTCCAATGGGAATAATGCAGGACTTAGCATAAACAATGGCATTCCAAGAAAATTAATCACACCCCAAAAGGTTTCTTGAGACTTTGCAGTAGCTGCAACCATTACAGAAATTCCTGAAAATCCTAATGAAAATAAAATGACAATTGCCATTATTGGTGCAATCATAATTGGGTTAGGAAAAGTAACACCAATTGCTAAAGCAATTCCTAAAATCAAACTAGCTTGCAAAGCTGCAATCAAAGAAATTGCAGACATTTTTCCTAGAGCAATTGAAGAACGAGAAATTGGTGAAGTCAATGCTTTATTCATAAAACCATATCGTCTATCCCACAGTGTATTAACACCTCCAAAGATACTAGTAAAAATTGCAGTAAGAATAATGACACCAGGTGCCATAAACTCTATATATTCACCTTGAAATCCAACGGATTGAATTAATGGTTGAGTACCCGAAAAAGTATTTCCAATTACAATAATCCAAACTGCAGGTTGAATTAATCTAATTAAAACACCACTTCGAGATTTTTTGTATCTCTTTAATTCTCTCCAAAAAATTGTATATGTATCATACATCAAAGTATTCATGAACGTAACCTCTTCATTTTTGCATGTTCACGTTTTCGATTAAATGTAGAATCATCATCTCTAATTTCATGACCAGTGTAAGAAATGAATACATCATCAAGTGTAGGTCGAGTAAGAGAGATAGAAATAATTTTAATATCAAGTTCTGATGAAATCTGAAAAATTTTAGGAATTACCTCTGTACCATTTGATGCAAAAAGAACAAGCTTAGCCCCATCTTCATTAATTTTGTTTACAAATTCAATTTTTTTAAGTTCATTTAAGAATGAATCATGATTTCCTTCTTCTAATACAATTGAAATAACTTCATTTCCCATTGCTTTTTTCATATTTTCTGGAGAGTCAATTACCTGAATTTTTCCACCATCAATTATACCAATTCTATCACATAGTTGATCTGCCTCTTCCATGTAGTGAGTTGTTAGAAATATTGTCATCTCAAACTCATCATGAATTTTTTTAATATACTCCCAAATTTTCCTGCGAGTTTGAATATCTAATCCAACTGTCGGCTCATCAAGAAATAATACCTTTGGTCTATGCAAAAGACCACCAGCTATATCCAATCTCTTTCGCATGCCGCCAGAATATGTAACAACAGCATCATTTTGTTTATTAGAAAGTTCAATTAAATCTAAAACTTCATCAATTCTGCTATTAATCTGGTCTTTTGGGATGTGATTGAGCTTTGCTTGTAATAGAAGATTTTCTCTTCCAGTTAGATATTCATCAACAGTTGTTTCTTGTTGAACATATCCAATATTTTCTCTGACTTGTTTTGCATTTGTCATTACATCAATTCCAGAAATCAAAGCTTGCCCTGATGTGGGTTTTAGTAATGTAGTAAGAATCATTATTGTAGTACTTTTTCCGGCACCGTTTGGTCCCAAAAATCCAAAAATCTCTCCCTTTTCAACTGACAAAGAAATATCATTGACAGCAGTTACATCTCCAAACGACTTTGTAAGAGACTTTGTTTCTACTGAATACATGCATTGATCGCATTTGTCAATTATAAATTGCTAAGTATTGATTCAGGCGATCCTCATAAAAAATTTAAAGAGGAATCTGAGAATTAAGTTTATGAATGGATTATGTCAGAAATGTCACTCATCAAATGTGGAAATAACAATTCAAGAAGGGATTCCTGTTTGCACAGTATGTAGTAAAAAAACAGAATAATTAAAAATATTATTTTGAAAAAAGAAGTTTGAAGAAATTATTCAATTTTCTTGAATTCTTCTTTAGTCATTCTTAAAATGACTTTTTCTCCTATTCCCCAAATTTCTGATTTAGAGAGGATCTTAGAATGCGTTAAGCCAGCAGTTACTTCAATTGATTCCAATTCATTGGTATCAGGATGTCTATGTAATCTCTTTACTTTACCAATTTTATGTCGATCAATATCGACTACTGGAACTCCAGTTCTAACAGGAGGTCGACTAAGAAGTAATGTTTCTTCAGAAAATTTGTCTATGTAATCTTCTGAAAGGAAATAGTCTTTGTTGAAGCCATAACGGATGGTCACACCACATACAGTGAGTGTGTCTTGGTTGATATGGATATGTTTGACTTTACCATACTCAATTCCTTCTCTATCTATGACTTTTTTTCCAGTAAACGTGTCTGCGGTAGCCATGTGTGTAGGCATTCCTTCTAGTTTTACGGACATGGTCTCAAATGTTCAGATTTGCTTATCACACCAAATATCAGAAATTTCTTGCAATGGGGTTAAATTACTTGACAGGAAAAAATCACGCATGGAAATAAAAGACAAATTATTTCGTCCAATTCTTACTACAAATGGGAGAAAAACAGGTAAACCACATTCAGTTATGCTTCGTGCAGTAAATTATAATGGAAAAATTTACTTTTCTAGACACAAGCCAGATGGAGATTGGTTCAAAAATGCTTTAAAAAATCCAGAAGTCAAAATCAAATACAATGATTTTGTTTTTTCAGGAAATGCAAAAATGATAACAGACGAAGAATTAAATGAAAAAATTTCCCAATTAAAATATCCTGGAGAAGAAAGGGCAAAAGAAAAAAGAGTTACAATTGAAGTTACATTAAATTCAACATAAATAATTACAAAGAATATTTTTTAAAAAATTTCCATAAATAATAAACAGATAATCCACCCAAAATTAATCCAATTACAATAAATGGTATGAACAGATCAGAAGTAATAATTATTCCACCATCAGCATTAATTCCTGAATCTACAACATTCAAATCCTGTTGAGTAGATTCTGCAAGTTCAAGATTTTTTTCAAACTCTGTTTGGGATTCTGTTTCAGCCGCCATGGGTGCAGATTCTCCAATATTTCTCATAGACTCATCAGCAGAAATAGATTCAGCCATCTCAGATCGAGTAGTAGATTCTTCACGAGAAGATAACTGATTAGTTATAACAGCATCATCGACAGAAATTTGTTTATCTTGTTTTAATGCAGTTAATGATAATGTAGTCCAGGTAATACCAGCTGCAACCCCAACACCAGCTAATTTGTAGATATTTCTAAAGGAACGTACAAGGAGTTTGCTTTCTTTTGTTTTTTCTGAAAGTTTTGGTGGTACAATAACAATGCTAAACTTTGCAGCAGAGTAAATCTTCATATCTTGAGATTTGGAATTTTTTTCAATCCTTGAAATTTTAGCAATCCCTAAATCTTGAAGTTTGTTTAGATGGTACTTTACTAACTGAAGAGAAATGTTAGTTTTTTGAGCAATCTGAGTTGCAGATAACTCTTCATTGAAGAGAAATTGTAAGATTTCACGGCTAGAATCGTTTGTAAATAGTTCAGCATATGATTTTATTTTTTCATCATCTGTAGCAAGAATTTTTATTTTTTCATTTATTTCATCATTAGAAGTCTCATCTGTAGACATCAGAATTATTTAGATAAATGAGGTATATGTTAGCAGTTTGGTAAAATTACAATTTCACTAAACCTTTTATGACAAACTAGCAAATAGTAGTAACCACTAAATGTCAGTTTTTAAAAAAATAACTGAAAAAGTGAGGAGAAAAAAATGAGTTCAAAAATAATAATTCCAATTGTAATAGCCATTTCGGTAATAGTTACTGCAGGAATAATGTATTCAATTGGTTTTGATCAACAACCTCAAGTTACACAAATTTCTACCCCTGAAATAATTTATGTAGATAAATCAGTTTCAGAATATTTTGAAGGAACACATGATATCAAAAAAATATCATCACAAGAAGAATTAAAGAATATTCTTGATGCATCGGCATTGCTTGGAGGGAACTTCTATGATAACAGATGGAGATCAGCTAGTATGATGGATGAATCATTTGCAATGCCTGAAATGGCTGTGGCAGTATCTGCTTCAGAACCAAGTCCACAAGGATCTTTTGACATAGTATCTAAAACAGAAGATGGTGGTTCTGATTACTCAACTACAAACGTTCAAGTTGAAAATGTTGATGAGCCAGACTATCTCAAAAATGATTCAAAATATGTATACATTGTATCACAAAACACACTTTCAATTATTGATGCATACCCTGCAGAGTCTGCAAAATTAATTCTCAAAATTGCTTTAGATATTGAATCACAATACATACAGAATATGTTCCTAAATGATGATAGATTAGTGATATTTTACAATGGACAAAGCGATGATGAAATAATTCCACAGTATGACTTTGTTCCACGTCGCTCTTACAGTTCAGTTACTCATGCACTAATTGTAGATGCATCAGATAAAGAAAATCCAACTATTCTCAAAGATTATTCCATTGACGGTCATTTTAGAGATGCACGAATGATTGGAGACTATGCATACTTTGTTACCAATAGTAACATCGATCATCAGTATCCAAGATTTCCAGTAATTATGGAGGATTCAATCAGAATCATGACTCCCGATGCATTTTACTTTGATAATGCAGAACAATTTTCAAACTTTAACACACTTACTGCAATTGATATTTTTGGAGATACAATAAACTCTGAAACATTCCTTATGGGATATACTGGAGCATTCTATGTTTCTAAAGATAATTTCTACTTGACTTATCAACAAAACACACCATTTGGATTTTATGAAAATTCATCGCGAGACAGATTCTTTGATGTAGTAGTACCATTATTACCAAATAATATTCAAGATGAAATCAAAACAATTCAAAATGATTCTTCAATTAATGTATCTGCACAGTGGATAAAAATTTCAGAGTTAATGCAAAAGTCATACAATGAAATGAACAAGAATAACAAAGAAGTATTATTTGAAAAAATCAGAGAGGCATTAAATGAATATGACACAAAAATTCAAGAAGATACAAGAAAAACAATAATTCAGAAAATATCAATTGATGAGGATAAAATAGAATATGTTGCAAAAGGTTCAGTGCCAGGTAGATTACTAAATCAGTTCTCTATGGATGAAAGTGGAGACCGATTTAGAGTTGCAACTACTACAGAATACTATACACAATATCAAGGAACAGTTCGTGCAAATGCAGTTTATGTCTTAGATGAGCAGCTTAACGTTGTTGGAGGGCTAGACCAAATAGCACCTGATGAGAGTATCTTTTCAGCCAGATTCATAGACGACAGACTTTACCTAGTAACATTCCAACAAATTGACCCATTTTTTGTAATTGATTTGTCAACTGATACACCAAAAATTCTCGGAGAATTAAAAATTCCAGGATTTTCAAACTATTTGCACCCATATGATGAAGAACATATCATTGGAGTTGGCAGAGATACAAAAGAAGTAGATAATGGCAGAGTTCAGCAATTAGGAATCAAAATTGCATTGTTTAATGTTGCAGATGTGAATAATCCAAAAGTTGCAGATGAGATAATCATAGGCGATAGTTCCACACATTCAGAGGCATTAAACAACCATAAAGCATTCTTTTTTGATAAAACAAGGGGAATTCTTTCAATTCCAGTTAGTGGAGATGCAGAAAGTTTGAATGAAATTTCAAATTCCAAGATGTTTGCACCAGATTACAACCGTTGGAACGGATTCTATGTATTTGATTTAGATAGTACAGATGGATTCAATGTTAAAGGAACAGTTACACATTCAGATGATAACTCAAGTTATTATGGAATGGGTAGTGCAAGAACATTCTATATTGATGATGTATTGTATACTGCATCTGATGAATATCTAAAGATGAATTTCTTTAACAATTTGAAAGAAATTAACTCAATTAAACTAGAAAACACTGGAAAATTCATAGAGTATCTTGAAGAAGGTATTTTACGTTAAATCATACCAGATGGATTATTGTTGAGAGTCCTCGTCTATCAATTTCAACATCATTTTCAATTTCACTAACAGTTACTGTAAATGATATAACATCTCGTTGTTTGGCATTTTCTGCATGAAGTTTTAGATGTATATCCATCATTTCAAGTTCTTCATCAGGTAGATTGGTTTCATCAAAATATGCTCCACAAGTAGATTCTATTCGGAATCTATCAGACTTGAAATGAAATCCGAGCTTCATTTTTCGTCCCTTTCGTCCACTCGCTTTTACATTAACGTCAATGATGCCAGGTTTTGTTTCAGTGTAACTAGACTTATGATTCACAAAAACCCCAACTTCAAGAGGTTTGCCAGCAGTAGATTCTGCCATCTTTTGGATTCCATCATTCATAACAACATCAACTGCTTTGATTGATTGTGCAACTTTTGCAATCCATTCGTTTGTTCTTGTAATAGTTGCACGAATTCCTGTACGTCTTCTTTTGTCTTCATCTTCAGGTAATTTGTAATAGTCAACCCATGCTTCATAGTCATGAGAAATATCTTCAATAAAATCAATACAAGTTCGTCTATACTCATCAACATTATCAGTTCTCTCTGATGTATCATCAGTTCTCAAACCATCATAATCCATTGGCATTGCCATATTCTAAATTAATCAAAGGTCTAAAAAAACCAATCTTGACAGGAGCTTAATGATTATAATAGGAATTTTCATGGAATACAATGATGATATTTTCTGAGTTGACCTCTGATCTTCAGGTTCAATTAAAAAAAGACCTGGCCCAAATCAGATTTCTCCTAAAGAAAAATCCAGGGATGGCATATGCCAGAATAGTAGAAATTGGAAAAGAAGTTGGTAAAAAATACAATATCAAACTAATAGTAAACTTTCCAAAACAAGGAAAGATTGAGGAATTTGACAGTTATGGAAAAAGAGATTTGAGTCTGATTATTGATTATGATCAAAAAAGATTTCCAATAGATAGAGAATTAATCAAACAAAAAGCAAAAGAGTTGCTAGGAGATGTACAAACACAAGATGCCTACATGAATGACGATAAAGAAGGGGTAAGAGTATCTACAAAAAATTGGAAGATTGACATCTTGCCTCATTCATTACACATATGGACAGAATTTGATGAGAAGGTGACAGCATTTTGTGATTGGTTAATGGAAAATGCTTATCAGATGCAAAATAGTAAAAATTTTAGAAATTAGAGATTTTCAAGTTCTTCAAGCAATCTTTGTGCCTCAGAATTTTTTGGTTCCAATTTTAAAATTTGCGTACAACATTCTATTGCTTCATTTTTTTGCTCTAGAGCCAAATGAACATTAGTTTTTAGAGCAAGAATTTCAACATCATTACTGTTTAGTTGATATGCCTTTTCAAAATATGGGAGTGCTTTTTTTGCATCTTCTACAATAGAATAAACACTTCCCATGATGAACATATAATCATAATCAGCAGAGAATTTAGATTCCAAACTCTTTCCAAATTCAATGGCTTCTACATATTCACCTTCTGCGATTAATTTTTTCAGACGACGTTTTGGATATCTAAAAAGACTTGCCATAATTCATTATTTTTTGAAAGATTATATCAATTTGAATGTAGGCAATATTAAGAAGAGATAGTCATTATTCCTTCTTTAATTAAAAATTGAATAGCTTGAACAAAGGAATCATCATCGATAACACCATCTGCCCACCATTCTGCATTATTTTTAATCCATGATGGAATTTCATTTGTACCTCCACTAGTACCTTGAGATGTAGGTGGAATTTGTATTACTCCATCTTCAATTAAGAATTGAATGCCCTGAACAAAGGAATCATCATCGATAACACCATCTGCCCACCATTCTGCATTATTTTTAATCCATGATGGAATGTTTTGAGTTGGAGTAACAACAGGTGCAGGAGTTGAACTTCCATCACTTGCAAATATTGGCACATTGAGTAGTAAATAATCATCAGCTTCTGATGGAACTATTACTTCAGGAGCCAATCCATAAATCCAAATCACATAGTTTGCATCACCAGGTTCTTCTCTGACAATCATGTCAACGATAGCTTGTCCAGATGGAGAATAAAGAAAATTTTTGTCTTCTTCTTGGGCAATTGATCTTATAGGAGTTAAATTGTCATCTACAACTAAAACGTCAAATTGAACTTGATTCAAAAATGCAGTGTCATCAAATTTGTTAATAAATTTGATTAGCCAAGACATCTCACATCCTTGTACTGGATCTGCAGGGCCATAGAATACATGTATTTGATACTGAAAGTTGTTTGTTGGTTTCTTTACGCTAATTTCTCTATCAAAAGTTGTATCACACCCTAATTGAGCGAATTCATCTGCAGTTGGGACAATGCCTTCAAACGGACTTTGTTGCACATACTGATCATACTTCAACAATTCAAATTTGTATTCAGGTGGAGGTATTCCTTCAGATACATGTGTCAAGGTATGAGCCTTTATTGGAAATGGAAAGTCATCAACAATCCAAACATAGCTATTAGAACCACCAGTCTTCCATGAAATCAAAATTGTCTCCCAAGTTCCTGCAGGAACTGTAACTGTTTCAACTCCTGATGGCATAACTTGTTCACCACCAATGTTACCAATTTTACCCCAAGATACTAAATCAAAATCTTTTGGGCCTTTTCCACCTGCACTTCCATCAGATGTTGCAAATGCAGATAACCAAACCACAGATGACTTGAATGCACCTCTGTAAATTCCTAATTCTTCACTACCACCTGTTGGTTCTGGAGCAACTTTTCCTAATTCCATTTCACCTACAATTATTTTTTTACCATCATAAACAACAACTTCTGCTAACCACTTTGTTTCGCTTCCAGTTTGTTTGTCTCCTTTAATCCACATATCCAAGTAAAAGTTAGAACATTCCTTGTAATCAACATGACACATTTTATAAGAAAAGAAATCTCCTTGTTTGAGACCTTCACCTGCATACCATGATCCTTCTACGTCAACGCCACCTGCTTGTCCACCATACTGAGCAAATGCGGATGGCATAAAGAACAAACCCAAAAGTAATGTAGTAATTATTGGAAGTACAAGAAATATTGCTTTCAAATCTGTAAAAAATAGGCAAAACGGATAGTTAAACGTTATTCAAAAATGATTAGTAATTTGTGATTCAAATAAGCAAATATAGAGGAAAATTTACAATAATTCAGAAATGTGCGAATGTACAAAAGTTCACTTGTTTGAAGTAGAATTCAAACTTGATGGAATGACTGTAGTTCCAACTCACAAAAATTGTGGATTTTCATTAGATGAAAAACAAGCAGCCAAGTTCCAAAAAGAATTAGTAAAATCTTGGGGCTTTGAGGAAGAAGACGAGTAATTTTAAAAATAAAAAGATAAGATTGTAATTTACTATCTAACTACATATCTTTAGTGGCTTCTTTACAAACGTCAGTTGTACATTTGCAATCAGCACTACATATGCAATGACTTTGCATTGCACAATCACATGAATAATCAGGATCGCCGCTGTCAGCTTCGCATCCACATGCTTGATCTACCATGACAAATCAGTAATTTTACTTGTTTTAAAAGGTTAGTACAAGAGACTAGAAAACTAGGCTCTCAAACTATCTCAAGTATCTCGTTACAGGACTTCTGAATAAGTTCTGATTGTTGTAGTAATAGATTAGAATCAGCTTCAATATCAAAGGCAATTTTGAGGATGTGGATAAGATCTTGTTCCCTGCTCAAAGTATCCTTAATTTTTACAAAATTTTCTTTGTTGATATATCCTAAATAGAAATAACAGTCAGAAAGCATAGAATTTTTTATAAAAAAATCATGTTTTTGTTCAATAATTTGAGAATGGTTATTTTTTTCTATCAAATCAGAAAACCCAATAGTAGATTTCAGCATACGTTCAAGCAAAGTCGGAGTTGCTCTTTCTATTCCAACGGTTTGAGTAACAATTGAAATATGTTTATTGATTTGACTTTTTTCAAATTTTCGAAGTAAGTCTAGCATGTGTGAAGGATTTGATATTTGATTATTTAGAGAAGATATAGCATCAGCTAAATAGTAAGAAGCACATTTTTGCCAACATGGAGCAAATACATCAGATTCTTGAATTGCCTCTTTAGTTTTTTGACAACAAAACATAGATTCAATCAAGCAATTTTTTGCATGATCTATAAAAAGAGAAGAACGTTTTGCATCGATTTTAGAAAGTAGCATTCGCAAATCCCAGGATTCATCTTGGATTATCTGCAGTTTATCATATTGAAGAAGCTTTTTTGATGATGTCTCAGATAATGATGCATGATGAAATATTACAAATTCATCTCCAGACTTGATAATTTTTGCAGGTTCTGACTTTTCATCAAAAACAATAACATCATACGCACATAAATCAAAACCAAAATCAGAAATTCTACAGCCACCAAGACCAATTGGAAAACCAGATAAACCCTGTTCTTCAATAATTTTTTTCATGTCCATAAAATGGATAATAATGAATTTTCTATAAAGGAAACAACTCACAAAAATTTACAAATTCATGTAAAGTCAAAACATTTCCTTTAAATTGAGATTGGATTTGTTTTTTATCAAGCTCCTATAGTGTAGTCCGGTTAAGCATTTTGGCTTCTCAAGCCAAAGACTCGGGTTCAAATCCCGATGGGAGCACCATCATTCTGGTTTAAATCCCCCTAATGAGAATTCTAAATCTGAGAGTATTGAAAACGATTACTAGTCAAACAAAGTTTTGAAAAATCCAAAAATATTTTCAAAAAATGAGTCTTTTTGTAATGATTTTTCATCTGTTTTAATTGCTTGACATAATCCATTTACCAATTCAGTTCCAGCACCACATGTTGGTTCTTTATCTGTTTTAATCGCTTGACATAATCCATTTACCAATTCAGTTCCAGCACCACATGTTGGTTCTTTAGATTCAGAATCATTGATATTAGAATCCAAAGTATTTGATATAGATTCATCTAATCCTACAGCCTGATGAATTGAATCATATTGAGAATAATTTGTATCAAACCATTCTTTGTATGATTCTTCATTGTTGTATCTATCAACATAGTATTGAGGTTCTTTATCAGGATCTACAAATGATGCAATAGTTTCTGTCAAATCAGAAGTTAAAATTTCTTCAACGGTTGCAACAAAATTAAAAGTAGATTCCACAGAATTACCCAGATATGTACTTCTAATAGTATATTTTCCATCTAATTTCCACAATTTACCATCAGTAGAATATTGTTTATCAAAATTATTGGTTTCAGGTAAAAATTGGTCTATAGTTAATTGAGCATTGAAAGGATCGAAAATTTGTGTAATAATATATTCATTAGAAACAACATCACAGAGTTCTGTTGAAATAGATACTTTTTCTCCTTTAGTATATGATGTATCATCTAAATGAATTGAAATTTCAGAGTCATCAATACAAGAACCTTGTGTAATTTCAGTGGTTGTGTCTGTAATGGTCTCCGTAGTTTGTGTAGATGATACAAACAGTACGGATTTTTCACCATAATATTGTCCATGCTCGATTCTAATTGTATATGTACCATCAACAAAATTATCAGTGGAATTTACCAAATACTCTGTACTATTAAAGAAAACATCACTTGTTGCAGTAGTTCCAATTTGGGTGATAATTTTAATCGTTGTATCAGTTCCTGAAGCATCATTAGGAACAATCCAATTTGCATCTATTGCATCACCTACATCATAAGTGGTTTTATCACTATACACCGTAATTTGATCAATAGATGCTAAGATTGTTGTAGAATCTACAGTTATTGTAATAATTCCAGTATCCATTCCGTCAAGAATATCATCAATTGTATACTCAAATGATGTTGTACCAAAAAATCCTGAATCAGGGGTAAATGTTATTGTGTTATCACTGTTGACTGTAGCAAATCCATCAAGATCAGATACATCAGAAGTGGTGACATACAGTATATCATCATCCAAATCGGTGTTATCATCAATTACAGTGAACGATACAGATGTGTCTTTATTCACATTCTCAGAGTAATCTAGTGCAAGGGGCGGCGAGCCAATTGTTGCTATGATATTGAAGGGTTTGTCATTATAATCAATTACAGCAGATCTTCCAGGTTCTGCTTCTGGATTAATTATTAAATTTGCAGTACCATTTTTGTCATAATTTACAAAAGATGCAGAATTAGATGTTATCTCAGTAAATGTTATTGCATAGTCAGTATGAGGTATGGTATCTGTTCCTAAATCTATTTGGTCATCTGAAGGGTATACATCCTCTAAAATAGTATAATCATTATCTTGTAAAACAACTACAACATTAGAAGCACTTTGAGAATTTGGATTTAAAAATAAACTACCATTATCATCAAACATCATAGTTTCTAAATTTTGTCCATCTTGAATGTTAATGGCACCTGTCGTTCCATCGGCTTCTTTGCCTCCATCTTCATTAAATAATTGGTAATAGAATCCACTTGAACCAGATATTGACGCCCATGTCCAAGAATCTTCATCAGTTGGATCTATGTTTAACATGATATCTGAAATGTCTATATTGATATTTTCTCCTGGGCGATAAAATATCTTAGGTAATGTCATTGTCACAAATTGATCAACTGCATCAAATGTCAATATCACTGATTGAGTACCACTACCTTTTTCATATTTTACAGTTACATCATTGCCAGAAGTAATGTCAAACAATTGTATTAACGGCCAAACGTCTTCATCAATGCCTATTTGTCCGGTAGAATTGGATTGTGTATTAAGTGTAGGTGCTTCTCGTACAACATTGTTGATTAATTGATCAGAAGATGAAACTTCTCCAGTACACGTAACAAATGTTTCTTGACCATTAGAGCTAGAAGAGATATCTCTTGGAATTATAAATCCGGAAGTTTCCAATAAACTCAACCCAGTTATAGAAGAATCATTACTACACATTTCACCAAAATCCAGACCGTATCCTGGAAGGCCTACCAATGAATCAGCTTTTTGTGCTTGAGTTTTATCTGCAAAATAACCATACCATTTTCCGTCATCAGATTGAGCCATATTCAGTTTTTTATCGCCAACTGTCACAATCGGCTCTGCTACAGAACCAGTTAAACTAGAAATGTCAGAATCATCAACTATCACTTCAATTACCATAGGACCTGCAAAATAATTTTGAAATAATACATTTTCTGCTGAAACATAGAGATTAGGATTTGACTGTGCGTAAGATACAGATGTAAAAGAAACAAGAGAAACTAAAGATATCACAAATAAAGTAAATAAAACATAATTTTTCATAATACTACACAGAACAAGATCCTCATAAAGTATGGGAGTATTTCACATTACAAAGAATAACTCAAAATTGTTTCTTTAAATAATAAAATCGTGAGAGACTACTATTGGGTCTTAGGGAAATTGAGCTTAAAGAAGAATATCGTTCAGACAAAAATGATATTGTGTCAGAATTCTTCTTTCCTTGCCTAAGTAATTGTATAGAATATGATAGATGTGTTGACCTTTTGTCGATTCAAACGTTAGCAACAATATCTATGGCGTTTGATAATTTTTCTAGTGGCAAAGCAAAATTAAGAATGGTCACAGGACATAGATTTAGAACAGCAGATCTTAATTTATTTAAAAAACTCTTTTCTGAAAAATTCACAAAATCATTTGAAGGAAAACTAATCAAAAATACTAAAATTCAGAAACTCCAAGACATTGTCAATAATGGTCAAATTGAATTAAAAGTTGCAATTCCAAATTCAGAGCAAGTAGCAAACTCATTCTCAGAGAGAATTGGAATATTTAGAGATGAACATGATCAAACAGTTGCATTTACTGGAACTTCAAAAGAATCATTTTCTGCCCAGACAAGAGATTTTGAATCTGTTGATGTATTTACATCATGGAATGATAAATCAAGAGTCGAAAGAAAGATGAAAGATTTTGAAGATCTATGGGAAAACAAGACAAAATATGTAGATGTTTATGATTTTATGTATGCAGAAGAAAATAATTTTTTGAAATATTCATCAGAGTGGATAATACAAGACTAAAGTTGAAACGATTCTTCTAGTCTAGCTTTGTTTTCAGAAAAATTCATTCTATTAATTTTGTAGTAGATAACCTCACCACGACGTTCAATGACTGCAATAATTGGTTCTTTCCCCATTTGAGTAATATCTTCAATTTTTTTCTGTAAGTTACCCATCTTTTCTTGTTGTCCCTCATTAAGACCAAAGATTAGAAATTTTGCTCCCTTTTCACCAAAGTGTCCTCTTTCATAAACTCTAAAGTCTGAACCAAAACCAAATCCATCCTTTACGACATACCCACGATTTCGAAGATCACGATATATCAAAAATTGAGTTAGAATTTCAGGATCTGTTTTCTGACAGATATTCATGAAAGACTCAAAATCAATCTGTTTTTTGCCTTTCTTTAGAATTAATCTTTTAGCATATAACAAATAAAGAGTTTCAAATTGTTTTAGAAATAATTTTTTGTTCTCAATTTCGCCATATCCTTTTTGTTCGAGTTCATGAATCATGTCCTTATCAGAAATACAGGTTTGATCTGAAATCATCTCACCCTTAACTAAAGGAGTTTCTTCCATGATGAAGAGAAAACCAAATGATTTCCATATAAGCATTGGAAAGCACGAACAAGCGTCGGTTAACCGTTAAAATATGGGCATTCTAGTTTGAAATTATCATGCATGGTGCAAATTATAGGGATGGAACTGGTCAAGTTTTTACCAGAAAAAAATACATCAAAGGTAAACCACAGATAAAAATTGCAAAATTTCAAGGTGGTAAAAGAGCAACATACGAATATTGTGTTCAATTAACTCTCAATGAAAAAATTCAGATCAGACACATGGCAATTGAATCAATGAGATTGGCAGCAAACAAAACACTAGAGAAAACAACTGGCGAAACAGGTTATTACTCAAGACTAAGAATTTATCCACATAATCTTCTCAGAGAAAACAAACAGATTGCAACTGCAGGTGCAGATAGAGTTTCAGAAGGAATGAGAAGATCATGGGGAAAAGCAGTTAGTTTAGGTGCAAGAGTTAGACAAGGACAATGTATTATGGAAATGTTTGTCAGTGGAGATTTGCATTTAGAGAAAGCAAAAAAAGCACTAAAAGGAGCATGTGTAAAATTACCAGGTACACCTACAATCAAAGTGATTGAATGGAATAAATCATCACCATAGATTTTCTAAATCAGATTTCTTGTTTTTAATAAATTCTAAAAATTCCTCAAATTCTTCTTTAGTAGGTTCTCTATTTAGAATTCTTTTAGATTGATAGTAAAAGGCGTTGTAAAGTCTACCTACAACAATACCCAAGGTAAATGATTTTGAATCATCAATGCTTGAAAGTAATTGAATTAGTTGTTTGATTTCATCCTTGTTGGAAAGTGTATCTTGAATTTTTTGTTCTATCTTCTTTAGAATAATTTTATCCATGATGTATCTTCTTTGAAATAGTTAAAAACAGTTTAATATCCAAATTCAGCCTGTAGGATTGTTGCAGTTATAGTACAGTTTGGTTAATATTCCAGCTTGCCAAGTTGGTGACCCGGGTTCAAATCCCGGTAACTGCACCATTTATTTTTAATTTCTAGGTATTAGGGCATTTTGAATAATGCCTAGAGCATCTTGAGCCTTTTCTGGACGAGGTAATTGAATCATAAACACATTATCTTTACCATAGTGAGATTTTGGAGATGAAAGTGCAAGCATTGATGTTTTTGCAAGGGATTCAAAAAAGGCAAGATCTGTTTTTGCATTAACTAGAAATTTTTCAACAACATTTCCTTTTGAAAATGTCAAAGCAATTTCAACAAAGACATTGCCTAGTCCATCTTGCAGAACATTTAGATCAGTGTTAATTGACAAAGATTGTCCGGCAACTTTTGAGAGCATCGTATCATATTTTTTTTCCTCAATTACAATACAAGGGGTTTCTTTACCATCGAAATCAAAAGTAGAAATACCATCATGTACTTGTTCTAACAATTTCTTTAATTCATCAGACATTTTCTTTATTTTCTAAAGCAGGTATTATTTTATCACTAGCTTTTACCAAAAAGGGAGAAAGAAATGCAGTGATTATAGAAATTATACCTATCAAAGGGAATAAGAATGCGCTAACTACACCCATGTCTACTCCAACCTTTACAATTACAATTGAGAATTCACCTCTGGGTGCAGCCAAGGTAAATGCAGAACGTAGTGCTTTGCCACGTTTTTGTCTAAATATGAAATTCCCAAGCAGGTTGCCTCCAAATTTCATACCAGTGGCAACTGCGATTAGCGCAATAGCTATGAAAATATAATTTTCTAGTTGAGAAACGTCCATCAGTGCTCCAACTGAGATAAAGAAGATGGCCACGAACATGTCTTTAATTGGACTTGAAAGGAGTTTTGCAACTTCAGCTGATTTTGATTCAGCAACAAGTACTCCTGCTAGAAATGCCCCAATTGCTACAGACAATCCCACAATATTTGCAAGTAATGCATATCCAAAACATACGCCAAGAACACTAAGTAACAAAATTTCACGATGTTCTGCTGCTGCAACTCTATCAATTAGAGGAGGAATAACACGAGTTCCAATAGTAAAGGTTCCAACAATAAGAATAATTGCAACTGCTACTACTGCAATAATAGATTCAATAGATACAGTTCCAACTAAAGCAATTGATTGTAATGAAGAAATTAGAATAACTGCAATTACATCTTCAACAATTAAAATACCGAGAATAAGTATGGAAGATTCTTTTTTGATTCTACCTGTTTCTTCTAAAATTTTAACAATAATTGCAGTACTTGATATTGATAAAGCAGCAGAAATAAACAATGCATCCATGAATTGCATTCCAAGAGCAGTTGCGGTGTAAAATATGACACCTAACGTTGAAAATAATCCAATAGTTCCAACTCCAATTGCTACACGTCCAATACTTTTGATCTTTGAATATGGGAATTCAATACCAATTACAAAAAGAAGTAAGATAACACCAATTTCAGCAAAAAGATTCAATGCGGATATGTCAGATAAAATTCCCACACTACCTATAGTATCAGCATTAGGACCGCCTTCAGGTAAAACCCAAGCCCAAAGAAAAGAGAAAGGGCCAATTAACATTCCTGCAAATAAGTAACCAATGATCAAAGGTTGTCTTATTTTAAAAAATGCCAGCGTAACTACAGCCCCAATTATCATGATAAAAGCTAAATCAGTAACAAAAGTATTAGGAGGAAGTTCAGGAGTAATTTGTTCAATTAAACTAGTAACAGTATTGTTAAGTGTATTTTGAATTCCACCTGAATCTAATTGAAGTGGAATGTTTTGCATGTTATCATTTAACAAATTTGTTTAAAAATGATCGGTCATTAAAAATTTAGAAATCAAATCAATTGAATAAAAAATAATTGAAGGTAGGCTCAAAAAATTTCGTAATGTTTAACCTCTTTATGCCCAGTTATCATAAACTAAACGCAGAGTGATGATTAGGTCAACTGAATAAAATGTAGAGATATGACCTGGGGTATCTGACTGCGTAATTGGTTACGTTGTAATTACCTGACTATTAATAGTACGGTACCATACCGTACTATATGATTCAATGTGAATTTTGTCCGAGAGGGTTTATTGAAACAGTAAATGGCTTGGCTGAAAAGACCTTTCATGAATTACTTCATGAACCAAGAGTTGTAAACAAGTAACTCTTTACATTTTTTATTTTAGAGCTAACTTTTTTATCATTAAATTTTTAATTCAATCTATATGGCTGCTAAAACTACAAAGAAAAAAACATCAAAACAAGCAAAAAAAATTACAAAAAAAGAGCCAAATCCATCAGTCATACTCAAAAAAGTAGCATCAGTTACAGATTCTAACAAAGCACTACAAAAGGAAATTAAAGTAATGTCAAAAATTTTTGGTGAAAACCAAAAAGTCTTAGTATCAATGAAAGGAATGATAGACACACTAACATCAACATTAGAGCATATTCAAAAACAATCTAAACAAATCAACATTATTGAAGAAGATACACAAAAGCTGTATGCCGGACTAAATCAAGTAAGAGCACAATCTAATCTAGTCAATAAAATCAATAATCAGACAGACAAGCTACAAGAAGAGATTAGTAGAATTTCTGACTCGCAAAAATCATCAAAATCTCAAGGACTATCTCAACAAGTAGAAGATAGTATGAATTCAATTAGAAATAATTCTGAAATGATTATAAAAATTGCTCAGAGAATTGACGAGGTAAGAGATGATCTCAGAAAAGTATCTGGAAAGACAGATTCATTTTTAGAAATTAGTTCTGAAATGACTAAACTAAAAGACAACATAGAAAAGATTGCAGGAAAAACTGGAAGTGTAGAAACTGGAACTCAAATCATTGAGAGTCTCAAACAAGAGCTTGGAAAAGTTGCCGAGGGAGCAGGATATGGATCAAATATTAGTGCAGAATTAGATGCAATTAAGATCACAATTGATGCCATATCTTCTAAAGCCTCAAAAATTGATTCATTGGGAGGAGTGATTGACGGCCTCAAGCAGCAATTTGACACTATAGCATTAAAGGCAAATTCTGTGGAGGGATTGAGCCTAGAATCAATCAAAGAGTTAGGAGGTAAAATAAATACAATTGAGCAAAAAATGGCTTCAGTTTCAGACATTGTAAAAAGACAAGATGCATCTACTGCAGAATTTTATAAAAAATCTGAAAAATTGTTTGAAGAGATTCAATCAGTCAAAAATGTTACAAACAAGGTATCAAGTGATTCATCAAAAGAGATGATGGCATTGCTAAAGCTTTCAGAATATCAATCAACCATCAGAATGAATGCAGAATCAAAGTATGGAGAAGCAAAAGATCTTGAAAAGATGGCAGTACAAACTTCAAACATTGTTAATCTATTTGATAGAATTTCAATTGAATTAGGTGAAAAAATTCCACTTCCTCACGAAGTAAGACAATGGGCAGTAAGTAAAATTTTAGATTGTGCAGATAAATGGGAGATTAGATTTAGTGATGTTTATTCAATTTTAACAAATGCCATTGGAAGAGATATGTTCAAGGAAGCTGTAAGAATACAACAGGTAAGAGACATTTATGGAATTAGAGCAGTAGATGAAATTAGAAAAGATCTAAATATTTCTTAAATTCCTGTATCAACTTCTTTGAGTTGTTCTTTCTTTGTTTTTAATGCAGCAAAAATTGCCAATATTGCAGCAATCCAAATTGCACTATACATTACATTTGGAGCACTAACATATGCATATGGAGTTGCATCCATAATATTGATCCCCAACTGTAAAGCACTATCATTCAAATCCATCATTCCGGTATGATATGCGGAGCTATCTTTTGGTATAGTTGAAATTTTATCAACAGTAGTAATCATAGTCTTTACATCATTTTGCATTCTAAGAAAGTTTGTAGAGTCCGTAGGGAATAACCAAACAGGGTTTATAGAAATGAGTTCACCATTTTCGTTTGTTACTTGAGGCATGTTTTCCTTTACGATATCTATATCGGCACTAATTGCCATTAAATGAGCACGAATTGCAGCAGGATCAGAAGAGCCTATAATTCCATCAAAGTGGCCCCTCATCCTATCAAGAGGGTAAATGTCAGTGTTATAACCAGCAACTGCCATGGATCCTCCAAAAATTATAATTCCAACAATACCAACCATAGAAAGTTTGTAAACAATATTTGCCATTTTCTCGTTCTTAGTCATTACATGATTATTACTTGATTTATTTCTTTTAAATCGCGTATGAGATAGGCTCATGTAGGCAATATAGAAAAATCCAACAGCTTGCAACCCAATAATTGGTACAAAGATAGGGTTGTTTGAAAAAATTGCGATAAAGATTCCCATTACTCCATACACACCAAAAAATATCTCTAAAAGAGTAGTTTGTGTAAAAGGTAAGTTGTATGCCTTGTCTCTCCAGTCATCTTCTTTTTTTATAATTCCATATTTTGGCGTTCTAAGAAATTCATTTTTCTTTCCAAGTACTGCATCAAATACTGCAACAGTATTGTTTACTGACATTCCAGCATTATAGATTAATAATCCAGGTAAGATCTTTGCTTTTGATTTCCAGGATTTATGATACATGCTCTGCATAATCATAATGTATGCACCAGGTCCCATTGCAAGATATGTTGCAATTGTTAGGGCAGGAAGAAAACTGACCACATAGAGGTTGACTTGTCCTGCTAACAAAATTGGTAATGTTAAAAATTGTATCAGCATTAATGGATAAACTATATGACGAGTAAGTTGAATGAATGCTTGAATCTTTGCTTCAATTGAAACTTTCCGTTTAAGTGCAATATCAGAGAGTAGTTTTATTGCACATTGAATAGAACCTTTTGCCCAACGGAATTGTTGTCGTTTAGCACCATTCATTTGAACAGGAAGTTCTGCATCAACTACAATGTCAGGTAAGAACACACATTTCCATCCTTTCATTTGTGCTCTATAGCTCAAATCAAGATCTTCAACTAGAGTAGCAGAATGCCAACCTCCAGCATCTTCAATACATTCACGTTTCCAAATTCCTGCAGTGCCATTGAAATTCATGAATAGATGAGAATTACTTTTTGCTTTTTGTTCTATGAGAAAATGAAAATCAAGAGCAAGAGCCTGTGCTTGAGTAATCATAGAATAGTTTTCATTTACATGTCCCCAACGACATTGAATAAGACCAATATCTGGTTTTGAAAAGTGAGGGATTGCTCGTTTGAGAAACCATGTGGGAGGTATAAAGTCAGCATCAAAGATGGCAACAAGTTCTGTGTCTGTTGTTTGCATAGCGTGTTTCAATGCACCTGCCTTGTACCCTTTTCTTGTTCCGCGCCTCACATGTTCAATTTGAAACCCTTGTTTCTTGTAATCATCAACTATACCACCAAGTAATTCAACGGTATCATCGTCTGAATCATCACATACCATTATGCGCAGTTTGTCTTTAGGATAATCTAAATTACAAACGGCATCAACAAGTCTTTTTGCAACATATTTTTCGTTGTATATCGGTAATTGGATTGTAACTGATGGAGTTCCCCAATCAGTAGTAGGATGAACACTGTTTCTTTTTCGAGAAAGAAGTGCAAGATAATAGAAATTACAAGTGTATGCGGTAATTATAATGGCAGATATTATGAATAGATCAAATACAAATGAAGTGAAAGGGTTGATTGGCATATCCTAATTTCTCAGAATCACTAATTGTTATTTATACTTGCAAGGAATTTTAATTATTTTTGCTCATAGATCTTGATTGCTTGTGGTGGACAAACACCTTCACATGCAAGACAAAAGATACAATCTGGTTCTTTTGACATTAACGGTTTCTGTTCTGAGCCAGGATTTCCAGGAGTATCAAACCACTCATAAACACCAACAGGGCATGCTTCAATACATCCACCATCTGCAATACAAATATCATAATCTACTGAAACAAATTCTCCCCAAACTCCCATGATTCCATTACCTGTACCTCTTCGTCCCCAAGTTTTGATTGCATATCCAGCAGCATCATATGCTGCAGATGATTTCATTTTTGATTTGTATTCGACATCAATTGGACCTGGTTTAGCACCATCAGGAATTTCAATTGCTCCATCATCTTCTTCTTCATCATCTTCTGTTGCTTCAACAGCTTTTGCTTTTGCACCAAGAACAATTTTTGCTAGTGGTGTAAGCTCTTCAAGTTTTTGAATAGCTGCAACCTCAGAAATTTTTTCGGTTTTTACATAATAAGAAACTAATTTGTCTGACAAGATAGTATTACGTAAAATAGTATCAAT
The DNA here is from genome assembly GCA_965238195.1 of Candidatus Nitrosopumilus sp. Taxonomy (GTDB): domain Archaea; phylum Thermoproteota; class Nitrososphaeria; order Nitrososphaerales; family Nitrosopumilaceae; genus Nitrosopumilus. The sequence goes on from OZ250174.1 coordinate 573,786, forward strand.
TACCATTTTTGCAAAATGATCTGCTTTCTTTCTATAATCTTTAACCCAGTTTGGATCACCAAATTTTTCAATTGGGAAAATTTGATAGATGATATCAACGACTTCCCCGGTAACAATTTCTACTGTAACAGACAAGTCAACTTCTTTGTATCCCTTTGCATCAGGATCTCGCATGTTTTGTTCTGTCCAGCGATATGTTGCATAAATTCTGTCTGCATACATATCCATTTCAAATGCCTTTTTGAGTCCATCATGAACTGATTGTAGTTCTGCTGGGTCTTCTAGTTTAACTGGTAGTCTGTAAAGTCCAATCTTGAATCCATGTAATGGATAAACACCACGTTTTGCAGTTGGAGCCTCCATGGACCAAACTCGATCTTTTAAAAGTAATGACATTTGATTTTGGTAACTCGAATTTAGTTAAAAAGGTTATCAGTCGTTATCGTCAGGGCAAGTGAGCTCTCTAATCTCAGTGTATTTTTTTTCCATTGCTTCAGCATGGACTACTACCTGAGATAGGTCATGAGAATCTTTTGGAAAATACCATCTAATTGGAACCCAATGTCCAATTCCATCCATGTCATGGATCATTCCCTTATCAGCTTTGACATTTAGTTTTTCATCAATAGATGTCTCTTTTAGAGTAAGACCTCTTTTGGTTTTATCTTCCATGACAAAAGATGTATTGCCATCCTTGATAAAATAAAAAGAGCCTTTCTTAAGAACAGGAAGATCTAAAAGCAATTTATTTTTCTACTGGATTTCCTATCATGTTACCCCATTCAGTCCAAGAACCATCATAGTTTCGAACTTTGGAATAACCGAGTAGATATTTTAAAACAAACCAACTATGAGAAGATCTTTCTCCAATTCTACAATAACAAATTACATCCTTATCTGGAGTAACACCCTTTGGTTCATAATTTTGTTTTAACTCTTCAGCTGCCTTGAATGTTCCATCAGCATCATTAACTGCAGTTGCCCATGGAATATTATTTGCACTTGGAATGTGTCCACCTCTTTGTGCATGCTCCATTGGATATTCTGGAGGGGCAGTTATTTCACCAGAAAATTCAGCAGGAGATCTTACATCAACCATTACAGTGTCTTCTTTTCCTAATGCTCTACTAACATCAAATAGATAAGCACGTAATCCTTCATCTGGAGGTTGTGCATTGTATGTTGTTTGTGTCATTTGTGGTTCATCAGTAGTGTAATCTTTATTTTCTAATTCCCATTTTTTTCTTCCACCATTCATGATCTTTAGATTTTCATGTCCATAATATTTGAAAACCCAGAAAACAAATGCTGCAAACCAATTGTTAAAGTCACCATAAAGAATTACTTCAGTATCAGAGGTAATTCCATTCTTTGACATTAATGCTTCAAATTGTTTTTTACCAATGATATCTCTTGTAACTGGATCATTAATGTCACGTTTCCACCATATGAGACTAGCACCATTAATGTGACCTTTTTGATATCCATTTACAGGATCGTAATCAACTTCCACTAGTTTTCTATTTTCATTAGGAGGATTTTGTGATACCCATTCAGTATCTACTAAAACTTCAGGGTGTGCGTAATTCATAATTTGTACGGATTTGTTTGCATACTTAATTGTTTTTCCAATACGTCAAAAATATCATTTTTATGTAAATGGAATTCAGAAGAACTGCTTGAAACTTCAAAAAGTTGCAGTGGTAAGTAAGGTAGGTTCGAAAGATGCAGAACAAGCTGGAAAAGATGTTGTGCAAAAGCTTTTGGCAAAAAAATCTACAGTATATACAATTTCACCAATTGAAGTAAAAGGAGCTAAAAAAATTGAAACATTAGAGGAGTTAAAAAAAGAGAATCTAGATCTCATCATTACGCTTGGTGGGGATGGAACAACTCTACGAGTTTTTAGATATTTAGCAAATGAAACACCAATTTTAACAATTAACGTAGGAGGAAATAGAGGAATTTTATCAGAAATAACAATTGAAGAATTTGATGAAGCAATTAATCAAATTTTAAAAAATAAGTTCTTCTTAGACAAAAGAACAAGAGTTATTGCATCTTGTGAAGGAAAAGAATTTCCACCAGCATTAAATGAGATTTACATTAGTAGAACAAATCTGACTAAAACTGCTGAAATTGAAATAAAATTTCAAAATGATACTGTAAAACAAAAAATGGATGGCGTAATTGTTGCAACTCCTAGTGGATCAACTGGTCACTCATTTTCATTAGGAGGTCCAATTTTGCATGAAAGTTTGGATGTTCTAATCATAACTCCTGTTGCACCAGTATACAGATTGGAATCAATTGTAGTTCCAGATGAAAAGATTGAGATTATATGTTCTCATGATTGCAATATTGTAATGGATGCTCAAGTGATTAAATCTGCAGGATATGGGGAATCAATAATTATTAAAAAATACAAAAAACCAGCAGTCTTTGTTAGATTAAAAAAACGAGGACTAAGACAAATGAGTAAACTTGGATTTTAGAATTTTAGATGCTAGTGCATTTTATGCAGGAGTTCCATTTAGATCATCTAATGATTGTTATACAACATCCCAGGTGTATGATGAAATCAAACACATAAAGAAAAATCATGGTGCACTTGAAACCTTACTTGAAACTAACAGGCTAAAAATCAGAGAACCAAGTAAAGAATCAACAAATGCTGCAATAAAGGCAGCAAAAGACACGGGGGATTTTCCACAGTTATCAAAACAGGACATTTCAATTCTTGCATTATGCATAGAAATGAATGGAGAGATAATTAGTGATGATTTTGCAGTTTCAAATGTAGCAAAGAATCTAGGTTTGAAAGTATCACCAATAATGACTCAGGGAATAAAAGATGTAGGAAAATGGGTTCACTATTGTCCAGGATGCAGAACTAATCATACTAATGGAAAAGAGTGCCCAACATGTGGAACACCGCTAAAAAGAAAATTACTCAAGGGAGAATCTCCTTCTGTAACGCTCAACAAATGAGTTAATTGAGATTTGATAAAATAAGTATCAGTTATTTACGAAAGAAAAAAGCAAAATTTATGAGAAATAATTTAGAATCTTCTGAAATCTCCTCAAATGAGTGGTTATCACTAAACCAGTTTCTCTACGAGATAAAACAGATTGACTCTCAATGCGTATCGGTCTACTATCCATACGGTAAGGGACAAGAAACCATCTCTTTACTGCAGGAAACAAAAAGAAAAGAATCATTTGAAATAATTAAATCAGAAATTGAAAAAAGAATCACAGATCTTAAAAAAAATCCCTCATCTGTAGGCAAGTTTGCAAAAACCCTTTGTATTTTTGGATGGATGAAGAACGGAAAAGTACACACCAAAGAGATTGGAACCTCAAAGAAACTGCCCTACATCTACATGATAAGCAAAAAACCATACATTAAACCATTCCAAGATATTCTTAAAACCAATTATGATATTTTGCTAGTAACACTTGATCAAAAATCAGCAAGAATACAGAAATTTCATGGAAGTCAAATAATACAAGAAGCTAAACTTCGAATTGACCTGCAAGGAAGACACAAAAAAGGTGGACAGAGTCAGGGAAGGTTCCTAAGGGCAAGACAAACCAAAATTCATGTTTTCTTCAAGAAAGTTGCAAACAAAGTTAGAATGATGGATTCAAATTCTGAGTTACTCTTATTGGGCGGAATTGGTCCTGCAAAAACAGAATTTTATGATGAACTTAATTCGGAGTTGGTAAAAAAATGTCGATTTGTAGAAACCTTATCTTTTTCCACTCCAATAAGTGATGTTCATAAGAAAATAATACATCACTTGTACCAACATAGAAGAAAGTATGTTGCTGAAATTATTGAAAAATATGAAGAACTATTCAAAGAAGGACTAACTGCAAAAAGAAATGATGTTATTTACAAAGCATTAGAAATTGGAGCAGTAGATACACTAATCGTTTCTGCAGACTATCACACCAATTCTCAGTTCAAAAACATAATGAAAATGCTGGAGATTGCAAAAAATACATCCTCCAAAATAGAGTTTGCAGTTTCTCCAAAAATAATTAAAAAACTAGAAATTCATAATTCAGTTTTAGCCATACTTCGATATAGAATAAAATAATTCTTCGTTAGATCATGTATCATGCAAGGTTTTTTGATTAGATTTTTTGAGAAATTTGCTTTTAGATTCTAACATTTTTTTAATTTTCTTTGCTCGTGCATCACCTAGTCCTTCAACTTTTGCAAGTTCTGCACTTGTAGCAGTAAAAACTTTGAAAGGAGTTCCGAATTTTTCAAGCATTCTAACTGCAAATTTTTCACCTATTCCGGGTAAACTGCAAAGAACTGAGAGTTGTTGTCTTTCTAAATTAGAAGATTTTTTGATTTTCTTCAAATAAGGTCCCTTTGGAGAATCTTTTTTGGAGCACAATGAGACTAGTAATTTAGCTGTATGAGCAGCACTAGGAGTAGGTATTATTGGAATTTTAAAATCAAGAACAACCGTAGAGAGTGCACCATAAAATATCAAGGGGTTATCAGTAATTTCTTCAATTTCATCAACGTTTCCTTCAACTAGGACAATTGGATGTTCAAAATGTTCTTTTAGTCTTGAGCACTGATCAAAGAGTCTTCCATCAAATACAGATGACATTAGATCACGAATACTTTTTCTCTCTACAATAGTTTCTGGCGCAACAATGTAATCACCAATTGGAAGTGTTTTCATTTCTACATTCAAGCCAACTGATTTTAGAAGGTCAGGAATTCCACTTTTTCGTTCTCTTTCATCTACAATAATTCGAAGGTTTTCTAATTTCACAATAATAGTTGTAAAGATTTGTTAATATCTTATTTGAAATTGGTATGAAAGATTATTTTCTAGGATTGTCTTGTGCTGCTGCTGGAGGAGGACTTGTAGAACCACTTTTCATCATTTCAGTGATTTTTGTTTCTTGTTCTTTAAGAGATTCTTTGACACGAATTTCTTGTTTTTCAAGAACTGTTACACGCGTTTTTGCCATCTCTTGTTTCTCTTCTAATTCAGCAATTAATTCTTGTTTTGTTGATTTGATTAATACAGTGCCAGCATGTTTGAATACTGCATCTCCATCTGCAGCTTTCTTTAATTCCTCAAGTGCTTTTTCTGATTCTGCTTTTTCCATTTCAAGATGTTGTTTTTGAGTCGTAATTGACTGAAGATCCTGTTGAGATTGCTGTAATTTCATTAGTTGCTCTTGAAGCCATGGAGGCATTTGTGGTGCTGACATATTTATTCAGAAATTTTATTTCATTATATCTTTATCTAATACCAAAAAAGTATCCTTACAAATTTGCTAGGCACGATTTTTATTCATAATGTAAGTGAGTAGTTTATGGTTTGTATGGCACAAACTTACCTTGACTTTTGATTACTATTGCTTCAACCCACAAATCTTTCTTCTTCTCATCAAGTCTGTAAACAAGGTAAACAGTTCTTTTATCAACCTTCATTACAAATTTGACATGTTGGAATGGATTTCCTTTTTTACCAAGTTCATTAATTATTCTATGAACTCTATCCCAACTCTCTGAGATGTCCTGAAAGAGAGGCTGGGAGGTCATTGCTATTTTTCTAATTTGGTTACGAAAAAGTTTAGATACCTTTAGCTCGTACAATGCTAATCACGTGGTATCCTATTTTTCTAAATCCTTGAGGAATGCTGCTTTTGCTTCTTCTACGTTTTTGTATGTACATGAATAAATTTCAGCATCCTTTGGAAGTTTTCCATTGTATTGTTCGAATTTTGCTGATGTCATACTCATGATGGTGAGTTACCAAGTTTAGATATAAGGGTTACCCAGGTTTTTAAAGAATAGTTTGAGTAAAACGATCAAACAAATATTTGAAAATTTAAACCTGTCACTCTACAAATAGCAGCATAAAGTGTAACATTATCTAAGATACAGCTAGTAAAACTTTACGCCTAGAATATCAACAGTATGTTTATAGGATTTTTGTATCTCATTATTTACGTAAGGATACATTTTGAAGTCTAATTATGTATCCTTTGTATAATTCCCTCACAAAATTAATTGTTTAAGGAGACAATTTCGTAACTCATTGTATCTTTACCGATTCGATTGAATCATGGCTAGCTTGGATTAGTCTAAGTGTAGAATTGAGATTTGCCCTCAGATGAGGTAAATGTTCAGATTCAACTGAAATGACTATTTTTTCATCAAATGTTATGGTAGTCTTTACAGGATTTTCTGGATAAAATTCATTATCAGTATTTACAGATTCATAAATTGCCTTTGTGTTGTCTTTTGCATCAACTGTAATTTTTGCACTAAAGTTTAATGTCATATGCTGTTCCAGCTACTTTATAGCTGCATTTTTTACAAGACCAAATACCTACAGCATCTCTACCAAATGATTTTGAGCCGCATTCAGGACAAGTTCTTTTTTCTTTTAATGTGAAATGGATTTTTGTATACTGTTTTCTAATCTTAATTCCATATCTTGCACCTAATCCTTTAAGAGATTTTTTTGCTTTTGCCATTTTATTGACTTCCTTTTTGAGCTTCTTTTAATTTTTCTCTTATTTTTGCGCCTACTCTAACAGAAATTTCTCCACACTGATTAATTTCATCTTGTGTGAATCCGTCAGTACCACCTTTTTGTAAAGCACAAATGTTTCCATCAGAATCACTGGTAATTGTAATTCTTGCATCCATACTAGCCCATTCATCTCCATTTGGATCAACAATAATGTGGCTTCCAATCTTTCCCATAGTTACAGATACTGGAATTGTTGTAGTTGGTAATGGGGATTCTTCGCCATCAACAAGTGTTACTTTATCATCGACCATAGTCCATTTTGGTGTTGTTGATGTAAGTAATGCAGCAGCAGCAGAATACGAACATGCATCAAAAAGATTTCCATCATAATCAATAACTACGATATCAGCAAATACACCAACTACAGATTTGTCTTTTTCAATAACTAATTGTGATACATCAACCATATGACTTTCTCTAATTCCTCTATCAACAACTCTTGCCAATTCAATAACAGGAGCTTGTGGTGGTCCAGTTTCAACAGTAGGATGAGAAAGAGGTAAAAGTTCAGCAGTACACATGAAGATACCTTTGTCACCCATATCTGGGAAAGGGTTGTCTGGTTGGATTTTTACTCCACATAAAACTTCGGTATCACCAAGTCGCACTTTAGCAGAACCGTTTGCTTTAGGAATTGCATTAATTTCAATTGAAATTTCTCGTGGTTCATCTAGTGCTCGTCCGTCTATTCTTTTTCCTTGTTCTAGTAATTCAAGAATTTGTGATCTTTTTAATTCGTCAATAACAGATTTTGATGCCATTTCTAATCGCTTCCATTTCCAAAGTATTTGTCATTGAGTGCTTTCTTTTGTATGTCATAAACAATTTTGCAACCTTGGACTCCAACGTCTACACATTTTTTATATTCTTCAGGAGTTAGAACTCCATCTAATTGTAATAACGTAATTTTTTCAAGACTTGGCATATAACCAATTGGCATATCTGCTTGACCTGCTTGGTCTTCTTCATTGTTAACATCAAGAACTATAGTATCAGATACTTTACCAGAAGCACATGCTGCAACCATATCCCTCATTGGAATTCCAGCATCAGCTAATGCAACAGAAGCTGCAGAAAGTGCTGCACATCTAGTACCACCATCGGCTTGTAAGACTTCAATAAATACATCAACTGCGGTTCTTGGAAATTTTTCTAACATAACTGCAGGCTCTAGTGCCTCTTTGATTACTTTAGAAATCTCAATCTCTCTTCTTGAAGGCGCTGGTCTTTTTCTTTCAGTAACAGAGAATGGTTCCATATGATATCTAACTCGTAAAATTCCTGTATCAGTATCTGACATGTGTTTTGGATGAACATCTCTTGGACCAAAAACACCAACTAGTATTTTATTATCACCAAATTCAATGTAAGCAGAGCCATCTGCATTTTTTAATCCACCAGCTTTAATCATAATTCGTCTTGGTTCGTCGACTTTTCTTCCGTCACAACGGATTCCATTTTCGTCCAATAGGACCATTGTAGCATCTCGTCCACCCATTATGATTCACCTTTTATTTCTAACATTTCTTTCACTTGATCAGTCAAATTAGCAATATGTGCTTTATCATTAACCATCTGAATTGCTTTTTTTGCCTTTAATAACCCCTCTGAGGATTCACATGAAACCACTACCCAACCATTCTGACCAATAGTTACTGCAGCATTAGTTCCCATCTCTATCATCTGAATCATACTACCTCTCTTTCCAATTAGACGTGGAACCTTACTTGGAGAGATTTTAACCAAGGATCCAGAATCAATTTTACCCAAGTCTCTATCAGAAATTGTTATCAGTGGATCTCTTGTTCTATCAAAATTAGCAATTCTTGCAGCAACAAGATCTCCTGTTTTTAGTTTTGAAGCAAGTTCATCAGCATGAGCAGAAAAGTCTCGTCCAAAGACATCTTGTGCAGGTAAGAATCCAACGTAACAAGAATTGATATCTAATTCCCATGATAATGATGTATGAGAAAGGACTTTGCCAATTACCAAGTCGTCAATTTTTGGAATGTATTTTCCAGTTAATGGAATTACTCTAACTGTATCATCATAAATTTCAGAAATTCCAATAGTTGTAGAAATTATCTTATCTCCTTCAAGTATAACATTTTGTTCAGGTCTAAAAGGTCCTGTTGTTACCAAATCACCAGGAATAACATGTTTTCGCTTATTTTCCATTATTTCATTACCTCAACTGAAGCAGAGCCTTTGGTTATTGAACCCAATCTATCTATCACATTTGGCCTTGCTGCAGCAGGTATTTCAAGTATTGCTTTTAGTGAACCATTATTTTGCCATTCTTCATTTTTTAAAGTGCCAACAGATTTTAGAACAGAATAAGATTGAGATGCATATTGTGCAGGTACTATAATTTCCAGTTGCAGACTCTCAGATTTTAAAGCAATTATTGAACGTAATTTTTCAACAATTTCTTTTACTTGTTCATCTACATTTTTTTGAGGATCTACTGAGACTCGAGCATCTTTCATAGCTTGCTCAACTCTTAACGGAGGGTGAGGTAAGTGAGTTTTAGGATCGACATAGGTCTTTGCAATAAATTCTACAATCTGTTTTCTCTTTTCTTCAATCATTTTTCGTCTTTGGTCAGTTGTAAGATTTAGATCACCTTTCTGCATAATTATCTGAGCAATTTCAGTTTGGTCTTCAGTTTTGAAAGCCTTTAGTAATTTTTCAGTTGTAGGTCTTGTACCTTTTCCAAAATCAGTGTAAATGTCATCTGAGACTAAAACTGCAGAAATATCCTTTTTCTTGCCCAGCTTGTAATCTAATGCAGGGTCAGGCTTTACCAAAAGTTCAAATTTTTCGCCTTCAAAAGAATATCTTACCAGAGTAGTATCAGCCATTTCTAAATTATGTATGATAATTTGGTATTTATCTATACGTAAAACTAGCTAGATATTTATGTGGACTTTGAAGATTTTCTTCAAGATTTGTCATCTCTAGAAGTAATTAACAAAGATAATCAAAAAATATCTGTAAAGCTAAAAGATGTTCCATTACAGTATGCAAATGCACTTAGACGTATTTGTCTAAATGGCGTTCCAGTCTTTGCAATTGATACTGTAGATATTATTGAAAATTCTTCCGTATTACCAGATGAAGGATTAGCACACAGATTAGGGTTAATTCCATTAACGACAGATTTGTCCAGATTTAATGAACCATCAAAGTGTGAATGTCAAAGTGAAACTGGATGTTCAAACTGTAAAGTTATGTTAGTACTAGACTCTGGAGATACAGACGTAACAAAAACTATTCTTTCAAATGAGATATCCTCAGAAGATGACTCAATAAAACCAGTTTCAGACAAAATAGCAATTGTTCAACTGGCACCAAATCAAAGAATCAAAGTCGAATGCTATGCAAGACTTGGACGTGGAACAGAACATGCTAAATGGAACTCTGCAAATATTTCAACGCTTACAGATACAGACAAAGATAATGAGAAGATTCTCACCATAGAATCAACAGGAGCTCTTAAGCCAGAACAAATTATTCTTGCAGGAGTAGACGAAGTAAGTAACAGATTAGGCGAATTCAAAGACACCATAAACAAAATTGAAGAATAAACTAAGCATACACATTATATTTGGGTTTTAAACCGCATTATTCACATGACTAATCAAGTGGTTATACGCATGGCCAATGATCTAAAGAAGGCATCAACAAAAAATGATGCTCCAATTTGGGCAAAATTAGCAGAATATGCATTAAAACCATCTATTGCAAGAAGAGATCTCAACTTGAACAGAATTGGTCAATTAACAAAAGAAAACGATACTGTGGTATTTCCAGGTAAAGTTCTTGGGACAGGAAACATTCCTCATAAAATTACATTATTTTCATTTTCAATTTCAAACTCTGCAGCTAACAAAATTACAGAAAGCGGTGGTAAATTAATCACTCATTCAGATTTGATTGAACAAAATCCAACAGGGAAAGGAGTTGTACTACTTGGCTAATGGAAGAATCAACAGACCTGCTGGAAGAAATTCAAATACTTCTAAACAAGAAGTAGTTGTTAGAACAGACAGACCGATTGTAGTAGATGCAACTGACCACGTTGCAGGTAGACTAGCTTCCAATGTAGCAAAATTATTGATGCAAGGGCACAGAGTATCAGTAGTTAATTGTGAAAAAATCATGATGAGTGGTACAAGAAGTAACCAAATTCAAGAATATAGAGAATTTTTAGAAATTAACAGTATTATCAATTACAAACACGGACCAAAACACTATAGAAGACCAGATACAGTAATGGCAAAAATGATTCGTCAAATGCTTCCATTTGATAGAAAACCATCAGGAAAAGAAGCATTCCATAGAATGAGAACATACATTGGTTCACCTAGTGAAATTAAATCAATTGAAAAGATTCAATTTGAAAAAGCAAAAATTAGAAAAACTGCATCAAACTATACACAACTAGGAGAATTATGCAGAGTGATAGGGTGGACTGAATGACAACTCCAAAAACTGAGATTTATTTTGCAACTAGAAAAACAGCTAGTGCACATGTTTACATTACAAAAGGAAAAGGTAAGATTAGAATTAACAATGTTCCAGTTGAAATGATTCCACAAGAAACTGCTCGTGAAGTTATTCTAGCACCATTAGAGATAACAGGAGAATTAAGAGATAAAATTGACATTTCCGTCAGAGTAAGAGGTGGAGGTTACATGGGACAAGCCAGTGCTATTGCAACTGGAATTTCAAGAGCACTTACAGGATGGACAAAATCCAAAAAAGAGCCAAAGGATCATCCATTTCCAAAATCTACTAGAGAAGACCTAAGAAAACGAATCACAGATTTTGATAAGTATCTAGTAAGCGGAGATGCACGAAGAAAAGAACCAAAGAAATTTGGCGGTCCCGGTGCAAGAAGAAGAAAGCAGAAATCATACCGTTAGACTGTGAAGGCTGTAATTCTTGCTGGTGGCAAAGGAACTAGAGGCAAACCATACACTGAATATTTTCCAAAAGCAATGACTCCAATCAATGGGAAGCCATTGATTGATTATGTCATAAAATATCTAAAATCATTTAATTTTGTAAATGAGATCATCATAGTTTCAGATTTTAATGGATTAGGAGGGCAAATTAAAAACTATTACGGAAATCAAAAAAACATTACTTTTGTACAAGATTCACAAAGTGGAACAGGAGGAGATCTTTTACACATTGAGAAAAAGCTCAAAGGAGAATCTGAATTTGTGTTATGGTTTGTAGATAATTTGTGTGCAATAGATCTAAAAAAGATGAGAGAGGTTTTCAGAGAGAAAAAGAGTTCTGCATGCATTGCAACTAGAACAAAAAGAAAAGAAGAGACAGGGTTTGCAACAGTAGAAAATGGAATCATAAAAGAATTCAAGGAAAAACCAGTAATGAAATTACAATTATCAGAATGTTTAGGAATTTACATGCTTGGAAATGATGTAATTAAACGAATAAAAGCAAAACAAAAACAAAAAGAGATCAATTTATCATATGATATTTTACAACAGTTATCAAAAGAAGGAAAAATAAGTGTTTTTGATATAGGAGATAAAGAGTGGACAGATGCAGAATCTCCAATGGTTCTAGAAAGAAACAAAAAAACAGTAAAGAAGATTATAAAACAGATGGGACTTTAGACTCTTTTTCAAATTCAGAAATTTTATCTTCATATTGAAAAGTTTGTGCAATATCATCCAAACCTTCTAAGAGAATTTTTTTCTTATGAGAATCCATCTCAAAAGGAATTTCTTCAGAAGGTGTTTTGATGATTTGTGTTTCAAGGTCTACTTCAATTTCACCTGTTTCTTGTTGTAATTTTTCAACTATTGTTTGATTCAATGAAATAGGTAAGATTCCATTTTTGAAGCAATTACTAAAGAAAATATCTGCAAATGAAGGAGCAATAACAACAGAAAATCCATAGTCAAGTAGTGCCCAAACAGCATGTTCACGACTAGAACCACAGCCAAAATTGTCTCCAGTCACAAGAATTTTGGAATTATCATATTTAGAATTATTTAAGACAAAATCAGACTTTACGTTTTCATTTTCATCATATCTCCAATTGAAAAACAAGAATTTACCAAACCCAGATTTTTGAACCAATTTCAAGAATTGTTTTGGAACAATTTGATCAGTATCCACATTTACCTTATCAAGAGGAGTTATGATGCTTGTTACTTTTTTAAAAGATTCCATTCTAATTCAAATCCAATTCCCTAACATCTACAAAGTGTCCTTTAATTGCAGCAGCTGCAGCCATTACGGGACTTACCAAATGAGTTCGTCCACCATTTCCTTGTCTACCTTCAAAATTTCTGTTAGATGTACTAGCACATCGTTCACCAGGAGATAAAATATCAGGATTCATTCCAAGACACATACTACATCCAGCTTCGCGCCATTCAAAATTAGCATTAATGAAAATTTTATCAAGACCCATTTCTTCAGCTTGTTTTTTTACCATCTGAGATCCTGGAACAACCATTGCTCTAACATTTGATGAAATTTTTTGTTCCTTGACTACTTTGGATGCTTCAATAAGATCTTCTAACCTTGCATTAGTGCAAGAACCAATAAACACCCTATCAATTTTGATATCGGTAATTGGAGTACCTGGTTTAAGATCCATATAATCAAGTGCTTTTTCTGCACCTTTCTTTTGATTAGATTCACCTTTGGAAAATTCGTCAGGAGATGGAATTGATTCAGTTACATCACAAGTCATTCCAGGATTTGTACCCCAACTAACTTGAGGTGCAATATCATCAATATGCAAAGTGTATTGTTTTTCAAATTTTGCATCACTATCTGTTTTTAGATGTTCTCTCCAATAATCAACAAGGGATTCATAATTTTTTGGAGTGTATTGTCTACCTCTAAGATAATCAAAGGTCTTTTCATCAGGTGCGATAAGTCCTGCACGAGCACCAGCCTCAATAGACATATTACAAATAGTCATTCGCTGCTCCATGGAAAGATCTTCAATTCCCTGACCCCTGTACTCAATAACAGTACCAGTTCCACCACCAGTTCCAATATTTTTGATAATTGAAAGTACAATATCCTTAGCAGTGACAGCATGAGGGTTCTTTCGTTTTCCCTCAACTCTAATTTCAAAAGGTTTTGGTTTTTCTAGCCACAAAGTTTGAGATGCTAAAACGTGCTCAACGTCACTAGTTCCAATTCCAAAAGCTAATGCCCCAAAAGCCCCATGAGTTGATGTATGACTATCACCACACACAATCGTAGAGCCAGGTAAAGTAATTCCTAATTGTGGACCAATTACATGTACAATTCCTTGATTAGGGCTGTTAACATCAAATAATTTAATTCCAAAATCATCACAATTTTTTTCTAAAGCTTGGATTTGAACTGCTGAGGATTGATCAAGCATTGGAAGTGACCTATCACTTGTTGGAACATTGTGATCCATTGTAGCAATAGTTAGATCAGGTCTTCTAACTTTTCTTTTATTCATACGTAATCCATCAAAGGCTTGTGGGGATGTTACTTCATGTACAAGATGTCTATCAACATAGATTAATGAAGGAGCATTTTGTTTTTCAACAACAACATGAGACTCCCATGTTTTTTCAAAAAGAGTTTTTCCCATTTTAATCCTGGTCTGGTTTATACTTGAAGAGACCGCCAGCAGCAATTATCTTCCCAATAATTTCTGAAAAGGGTTTCATTTTGTATGTCTGATTTTTTGTAATATTTTTAATTTCGTTGACTGAAATATCAATATCAATTTCATCACCCTCTGAAATTCCATCATATGCATCTTGTTCAATTTCAATTGGTAACAAAAATGCACCATCAACTGCATTTCGATAAAAAATTCTTGCAAAAGATAATGCAAGTACTGCTTTTACTCCAGAATGGGACAAAGCAATAGGAGCATGTTCACGAGATGAACCACAACCAAAATTTTTACCAGATAAAATGAAATCACCTTCTTTTACTTTAGAGTGAAAGTCAGGATCTAATCCCTCCATAGCATGAGTGGCAAGTTCGGCGTAATCGTGTACTTTGAGATATTGACCAGGAATAATTACATCAGTATCAATATTGTCTTGTGCGTATTTGATGATATTTCCTTTCATTACAAATCCCTCGGATCAGTAATTTTTCCAGTAACTGCAGATGCTGCGGCTACTAGAGGAGATGAAAGATATGTTTGTGATTCAACATGACCCATTCTTCCTGGGAAATTTCTATTTGTGGTACTGATACAGATTTCATCTTTTGCCAAGACCCCCATATGAGCACCACAACATGCCCCACAGGTAGGAGGACCAACTGTTGCGCCAGCATCTAAGAAAATTTTCAAGAGACCATTTTCCATGGCACGTTGATAAATTGAAATTGCTGCAGGTAAAATTTCAGTTCTAATCTTTACTTTTCTTCCTTTAAGAATTCTAGCTGCTGCTTCCAAATCTTCATATTTTGCACCAGTACAAGAACCAATGTAGGATTTGTCTAATTCAACAGAAGGTGCTTCTCTTACAATTGAAATATTATCAGGAGAGAATGGTTTTGCAACAATAGGTTCCATCTCTGAACTTTCATATTCAAATATTTTGGCATATTCTGCATCATCATCACCATTTACTAAATTAACATTTGTGGCACCTCTACTTGTAAGATAATTTACTACTTTTTGATCTGGTTCAACAATTCCATTTTTTGCACCTGCTTCAGTAGTCATATTACATAATGTTAGTCTACTTTGTACAGACATTTCATCAACTCCACTTCCACCAAACTGCATGGTTCTATATGCACCACCATCAGTTCCTATGTCTCCAATTATTTTTAGAATCATATCTTTAGCCATTACATGATCAGGTAATTTTCCATTTATCTTAAAGTAATAAGTTTCTGGAACCTTAAACCAAATATTTCCATTTAGCAATACATAAGCAATATCAGTATGTCCCAATCCACAAGCAAATGCACCTAGTGCACCAGTGGTGTTAGTATGAGAATCGCCTCCAACATAAACATCACCTGGCATTACCATTGCTTCTTCATGAGATAAGGTATGACAAATGCCGTATTGCCCCATACCATATTTGAAGTGTTTTTCAATTCCATAATTTTTTGTAAAATTAGATAATTTTACAATATTTTCTGCAGATACTTTTTCTGCTGAAGGAACAAAGTGATCTTCAGCTACCCAAACTTTAGTAGGATCCCATAATTTATCAACTGAAATTCCTTGTTTCTTTAATTTGTCAAATACCTTAATGACGCCTGGTCCTGAAACATCATGAACCATGACCTTGTCAACGTTAGCAAAAACAACATCATCAGGAGAAAGCATAGATTTTCCAGATGCACGTGCAAGAATCTTCTCAACAATGTTCATAAACACAAAAGCTTGTTCTATAGATTAAAAGCTTTTCAGAACAATAAAAAAGAAAAAGAATGCTTAGAATGATGTGCAACTAACCGTTTTACCACTCTTAGCAGAGAGGATGGAAGGAAAATTTGATGTTTTTGAGGAATTATTAGAAACATTAGAAAAAAACAAGACAAAGTTGCAAGAGGGGGATGTCTTAGTAATTTCAACAAAATACATCTCAAATTCACAAGGACGTATTATCAAACAACAAGAGATCAGAGTATCAAATGAAGGTGCAGAAATCTCAAAAAAATTTCAATTAAAACCTGAAATTGCAGAAATCATTATCAGGGAATCAGATAAAATTTTTGGCGGTATTGGAGGATTTGTAATTGCATCATCAGATAACATAATGGCGCCAAATGCTGGAATTGACAAATCTAATGCAAAAAAAGGAAAAGTGATTCTATATCCAACAAATCCATATCTTATTGCAGAACAGCTTCGAAGAAAAATTTTCTTAAAATTATTCATTCATGTTGGAGTAATTCTAGTAGATAGTAGGTTAATGCCAGCAAGGATTGGGACATCAGGAGTTGCAATAGCATGTGCAGGAGTTGAACCAGTTTTAGATATGAGAGCAAAAAAAGATCTTGATGATAATCCATTAAAAGTAACATTTCAGGCAGTAGTAGATAACCTTGCAACAATTGCAAATCATAAGATGGGTGAAGGTGCAGAATCAAAACCATTTGCCATAGTTAGAAATTCAGGTGCAAAACTTACGGATAGAAAAATCAATCCTTCAGAGATGTCAATATCTCCAGATCAATGTGTGTATGTAAGAGGATTATCAAATGCTACAAAAAATTAGAGTAATAGTTAGTTCTGCTTTAAATAGAGGTATTTTGGGGACAGAATGATGGAATATCTTACAACATATCCTAAAACAATTTCATTTCTTGATGGATTAAAACACAAAATTGATGTTGACAGTAAGGAAGGAGTTGAACAACTTCACATTGTTGTAAAGAAGAGTTTTGAAGAATTAATGAAAATTTTTACAGAAGAAGGTTTTACCAAAGTAAAATTTGAGCACAAACAACCAGAACAAATTGGAAGTGGGCTCAATTTAAAATTAAAAAAACCCTGGGAGATGCACATCAGAATGGTTGATCTAAAAAAGGGATTGATTGGAATTCATGCAGAAGTAGAGGTTTCAAGAGATTATCTTCAACATCTTTTCTCTCAGAGAACTCCAGTTGTTTATGAAGTAGAAGAGATTCTAAAAAAATACCAAATAGATTACAGCATTTGGCATGACAAAATCAAGAAAAATGTTCATGCCATTATAGATAACTATAAAGTTAAACTTGCAACACCTAGTCTTCCAGTATTTGCATGGAAACCAATGTTATTTGTAATTGGAACAATTGCTGCTTTTTATGGTTGGAAATATTTCAATACAATCTGATAGTTTAGACGCCTAAAGATTCAGCTTTGCTTAATTCTAAAAATACTTTATCGCCAACTGAAAGACCCATATCTTTGTATTCATGCATTTCAAGTTTTAATTGAGTAACACCAGATTGCATTCCCATACCACCACCTCCAGACATCATTTTGTTTAGATCCTTCATCATGTCATTCATGTTTGAAAATCCCATGACCTTTGGTGTTCCAAAAGGTGATTGTGGGTTTTGAGCTCCTTCTTTAAGATCCTTAATTGAGGATAATGAAACAACCACATATGGAGCTCCATCAGGGGCAGCATCAATACTTTTTACAACAAATTCTTTCTTCATATCTGAAATTACTAATCATACCCATATAATTTTAGTTTTAAGATGAATTTGACCTAATTTTGTGCTTGAAGCTTTAATTACAATTTTTAGGACTTTAAATTATTGCCAGAAAATTTGAGTACAACATTACAGTATTATGGAATTTCACCATGGGAAATTGAAGTTCTATATGGATTTCTAAACTCTCATTTTACAATAATTCAAGATGAAATTGAGCCAAATGATGAAGATTTTGTGAGTTCTTTAGACATGGAAATTCCACTTGCCTTTAATCAAGCATTTTTCCAATGGTTTGATTACAAACGCTGGGAAAAAGTCAAAGCAATTTTCAAAGAGATGAAACGAAGAAGAGGGAGTGGTAATGCCTTAAAAATTAAAATCAGCTTTTCTGGAAGTCCAAAAATTATTTTCACTGTAGATATTGAGGATAAACATTGGTTCGATAATGCGGTAGAGAAAATTGATTTTGTTTTAGAATTATTACCATATCATCTAGATCCTGAAAAATTACCATCAGAAATTTCAGAAATAACATACAAATTTGATATAGAATCAGTTAGATGGCGTCTAAGCACAGCATCATCAGAAAGTAAGAAATATTCTTTCAGAGGAGATTCTTGGAGAGAGATTATTTAAGATCTTTTTGTAGTGGTTCTAATAATTCATGAAGCTCTTTGTATTTTGATTCTAGAAATTCTAAAGCATTATCTAATTTCTTTGATTTTCCATATTTGTAACGAATTAGTTCACGATGATGCCAGTACGTTTTTTCATCATCAACTGAGATAGTTGTAAAGTAATCGGTTCCTTTCAAATTATCAGGAAGTTTTACATCATGAGGAAACAACATCTCTACAATAAACCACTCATCTCCATCAGGGTAATCAGCACCAGTCTCTATATCAAAAAATACATGAAGTAAATCAGATTGCATTAGACCGTCATCATTTATGGAAGGATGTTTAATTGGTGATTTTTGAAAATCTAGATTAACTAATTGAGGTTCAAAGAAACCTTTGATAATTGATTTTCGAAATATTTTATTTGCTTCATGAATATTCAAATGCAAAGTATTATTCTATAAAACTAGCCTATAACTTCTTAGGTTCAAGATACAAGTTACACTTCTAGAGAATCTAATATCTTTGAAATATCAGTATTAGGGAGACCATTTTTGGAGATGTTTTGTTTTGCAGGAGGATTTTCTAAATAATTTGGAATCTTATCTCGTAACCTTTCAGTATAAGGAGAAATCATATCATTTTTGTAAAATACCCCTATAGGTATAGAATTTCCCCATTCAAGTGATTTAATGAGTGATTGAGATAATTTTTCATTTTTTTCTGATTCCGAATCATAATGAACTACTGGATCAAAGCCTCTATCTTCTAGCTTGTAGATTCTAGAATGACGTTTTTGTGCCTCATCGACTAAATCAGTTCCGGCATACCAATCTCTAGTATTGAGATCATTGTATGTAGGACATGGTTGTAAAACATCTAAAAACGACAATCCTTTGTGGTTGACTGCCTGAACTATCAAATCTTTTAGATGTCTAACATCATAAGAATATCCACGTGCAACAAATGTAAAACCACTTGCAACTGCCAATCCAATTGGATTGACATTATAATTGGTATTTGGTGAAGGTAGTGATTTTGTTTGTTCTCCAAGTTTTAGAGTAGGAGATGCTTGTCCCTTTGTTAAACCATAAACTCCATTATCAAAAATAATGTATGTCATGTTTACATTTCTTCTACCAGCAGCAACAAAATGACCAGCACCAATTCCTAAACCGTCACCATCTCCTCCTACTGCAACAACAGTCATCTCAGGATTTGCAATTTTAGCACCTTGTGCAAATGTCAAAACTCTCCCATGTAATGTATGAACACCATAAGTGTTGATGTAATGAGATGTCTTACCAGAACAACCAATTCCAGAAAATATTGTAGCTTTATCTCTTTGAATACCCATTTCAGCTAATGCCATCTGAAGAGCGTTGACGATTCCAAAATCGCCACATCCCGGACACCAATCATTGTGTACATCTGTTTTGTAATCAGCAAGTTTAAGCGCCATGCATCAAAACCTCCCGTTTGTTTGCATTTTTCTGAACAATTTTTTTGAGTGAATCATAAATTTCAGTACTAGTCATTGCTCTTCCAGAGTATTTTAAGATAAAATAATCAATATCACGTCCGATATTTTGTTTGAATAATTTTCCTAGTTGACCGGATTGATTTGCCTCAATATCAATTATGGTCTTGGCATCTTTTAACAGAGAGTTAACATAATCAGCTGGAAATGGATGCAAAAGTTTTAGTTGAATAAATCCAATTGAAATTCCTTCTTTTTTGAGCATTTCTAATGCATCAAGAACAGGACCCTTTGTAGAACCCCATGAGATTATTGTGTAATCTTCAACACCAAAAGACACTACTTGTTCTATGTCAGGAACAGTTTTGAGAATAACATCTAGGCGAGACATTCTCTTATCCATCATCTTCACACGTATGACTGGATCTTCAGTGATATGACCAGTTTCATCAGATTCATCTCCAGTATTCCAAAATATTCCATTATCAATCCCCAATCTAGAACGTGGCGATATTCCATCATCAGTAAACTCAAATCTTCTATAACCATCATCAACTTTCTCTAAGAGTTTACCTCTATCAATTGAGATTTTTTGAGTATCAAATCGTTTACATGTAATAACTGAACTTGCAAGAAATTTGTCCATCAGATGAATAACAGGAACTTGGAAAATATCAGCATAATTAAAACAGTTACCAGTATCATAGAAACTCTCTTCAATGTCACCTGATGCATAAACAATTTTTGGAAAGTCTCCATGTCCTGCATATACTGAAAAAAGTAAATCATCTTGACCATGTCTTGTTGGAAGGCCAGTAGACGGTCCACTTCTTTGATAATTGGTTATAACAATAGGTACTTCATTAATTCCAGCCCAACCTAACATTTCAGTCATCAATGCAAATCCAGGACCCGAAGTACATGTTGCAGAGCGAGTTCCAGTTAATGCACCACCAATAGCCATTCCCATTGCACAAATTTCATCTTCAGTTTGAATGACAGCGGTAGAACCAGGTCTATCTTCAGTTATTTCTAAAATTTCATTTGATTCTAAAAATACTGATTCATCAGAAGCTGGAGTAATTGGATAATAAGGTTGGAATCTACAACCACATGCCATCTTTCCTAATGCAGTTCCTTGATGTCCTTGAACCAAAAGAGTTTCAGATTCTTTTTCTGTACCAGGTAACAAATGCTTAAAACTTTCAAACTTTGCAGTAGCATAATTGTATGAATAATTTGCAGTTTGTTGATTGATTTTAGCAATTTCAGGTTTTTTTGAAAAAATTATACCTATTGTTTTTTGCAATGAATCAGGTGGCATCTTAACTAACCCCAAAGATAGTGATACGCCAATTACATTAAACATTCTAACTAATCCCTTTAGACGTGGATTGTCAGTTTCTTCAGAAAGTGTAGAAAGAATAGATTTGAAAGATACGGGGAACAGAGATATGCCTTTTTCTTTTGCAATCTCTAAAACTCCTGCAATAGTAAATGGTTTATTTTTTGATTCTAAATCCTTGTGTAATCTTTCTTTGAATGGAGCATCAAGGGTGTGAACATCGTCAGTTTTTATTTTCTCTAAATCAGCATCATAAATTATACCACCACCAGAAACTACTTCATCAAAATGACGAAAAATTGTTTCAGCATCAAATGATGCCATTAATGTTACATCATTAACATTTGAATGAATTTTTTGATCAGAAATTCTTACTGTAAAGTAACTGTGTTCACCTTTGATATTTGAATAAAATTCTCTTTTTCCAAATACTTGGTATCCCATCTCAGCACATACACGAGAAAAGATATTTGCACCGGATTCTACTCCACTTCCTTGTGGACCTCCAATTAGCCATGTAAAATCAACTAAACTCACGATAAGTCACCTTTATTTTGAATAGTAATAATCTGTTTTACCAATTTGATTAACCTCCAGTTGCCGCATCAAATAACGCACATTCACATTTGTCACGTTCCCCACAATAAGGACATACACAAACACACTTTTCGATAGAATTTCCACATTCCACACAAATGGCAAACTCTTCTTCTTCTTTAACTTCAGAAGACATGAATAATTTACAAGGAAATCGTATAAATGGTTTGAGATAAATCTCAAATTGATGAAAAAGAAAGTGTTTCTTACAAGAACACTACATGACTTTGCATTAAAAGAATTAAAAAAAAGATATCAAATAGAAGTTCATTCTGGAAAAATTCCCATTCCTCAAACAAAATTGCGATCAAAAATAAAAGAGATAGATGGGTTGATCTGTTTCCCATATGATACAATCAATAAAGAAACAATTGATTTGGCTAAGAATCTAAAAGTGATTAGTACCTACAGTGTTGGTTTTGATCACATAGATACAAAATATACCAAGAAAAAGAAAATTCGAGTAGGATACACTCCTGAAGTGCTAACAGATGCAACTGCAGATTTAGCATTCTCATTATTGCTTGATCTATTAAGAAGGGTTTCAGAAGGGGATAGAGTAATCCGAGAAGGCAAATGGGGAGTAATCTATGGCGCATATGACTATGTAGGATTGGATCTTCAAGGAAAAACTCTAGGCATTTTAGGTCTAGGTAGAATTGGAGGAACTCTTGCTAAAAGAGCAAAAGCATTTGATATGAAATTAATATATCATAACAGAAAACGGGTTTCGAACACAAAGGAGAAGAAGTTAGGAATAAAATATGTCTCATTTGAAAAACTAATCAAACAAAGCGACATCATTTCAATTCATGTCCCACACACAAAAGAAACTGATCAAATGTTTGACATGAAAGTTTTTAGAAAAATGAAAAAAACAGCATTTTTAGTAAATACGTCAAGAGGAAAAATAGTTAATGAAAAAGATCTAGCAACAGCATTAAAGAAAAAAATCATTGCAGGTGCAGGGTTAGATGTTTTTGAAACAGAACCAATTAGTAAAAAACATCCGTTAGTAAAACTACAAAATATTGTACTTGCGCCACACATAGGAAGTTCAACAAAAGAGACTAGATCTAAAATGGCAGAAATTACAGTAAAAAATCTTAATCTTGGAATGAATGGAAAAAAACCGATCTACTCAGTAGGGTATTGATTTTCACGCTTGAGTTATGAACAAAAACAATGTGCAGTTTTTATATCTAAATTGTAATGTAGTATTAGATTGAAAAAATTCAAACACACAAATGAAGAATTAGAATTAGCTAAACTACAGTCTGAAAAAGAGAAGAAGAAGAAAGAATTAGAAGAATAATATTTTTTCTCCTT
The DNA here is from genome assembly GCA_965238195.1 of Candidatus Nitrosopumilus sp. GTDB lineage: Archaea > Thermoproteota > Nitrososphaeria > Nitrososphaerales > Nitrosopumilaceae > Nitrosopumilus. The sequence continues at coordinate 596,922 of OZ250174.1, forward strand.
GTCTTTTTCAGACAAGGTTTTTTTTTAAAATTGAATTTTAGAAGAATATTTTTGTTTCAAGTCGTCATAGACTTTTTTTCTTTCAGAAATTAGCGTTTTAGACTCATCATACATTTTTGTAAAAAATGCTGCTAAAACACGCTCTCCATTTTTATTAAAAAATCTCACACTGAAACTAGTACGTTCAGGTTTTTCTTCTTCTACAAACTCTGTGGATTTTATCAATTCTGAATCAACATGCATGTGTGCTGGACCGTCATTATCACCAATAGTAATCCATTTTTCTTTTTGTTTAATACTAAGAGAATCACTTCTAATCTCACTTGTGGCGCCATCGCTTTTTACAATAAACAAAATATCATCAATTTTGACTATATCAGATAACAGTTCTAAAAGCAACAATAATTGTTCAAAATGAAATTATTTCAATTTTTAGTATTATTTCATATCAATTTGGACAAAATCATCCGGATTTCCATGAACACAATCAGTTCCAACAGCTTTGACAGGTGCAAAAGCGATTTTGCCATCATGAATCTTTCCTTCAGTTTGAAGAATTCCAATTTTACCAGATACAATCTGTTTATGCTTTTCACAAGTAACTCCAACCATGTATTCTTCTTTATCGGCAATAATTGATACGATAAATTCTGGTGGATTAACACATTGTTTTCCTTTTTCTGTTACTGAGCACTTGTCAGGAAGCATAATGAATTTTTGATTATTATAGAATATTAAGCTTGATTGAGTACATCATTAAAACTCCAGATTGATTCTTTATGATTTTCCTTGTAATCTAAAAATCCTTTTTCTTGTAACTTTTTAATGATAAAAGCTGAATATGCTGGAGCTCCTGTTGCTCCTGGAGAATTGTAATTGATTATGTTAAAGGAATGTTCATTTTCAAGTTCCATTACATCTAACAAAAATTTACCTTGAGGAGTAATAATTGGGGAACGAATACCAGAAGTTCCTTTTTTTGAGAAAAATTCAGGCTGAACTTTTGGAATAAACTTCTGGACACGATTAATCATCGCAGTTTTAGAGATAGAACTAAGCCATTCTTTTGAAATTAGAGATAAAAACTCCGAATCAGAAAATAATTTTTTTGCATTACCAGTAACTATATCTTTTAATTTTGAAATTGAAGTTCCCAAATCTCCAATATATCCTTCATAAGTTTCAGGACTTGGAACTGGAACTGCATTTGGACCAACTTCTGTTTGTCCGTTTGCTTTTTTTATCCAATGAGGATCCAAAAATGGATATCCCTTGAATTCGGCAACAGTGTAAACAGTTGTTTTTACAAGATCACTGTATTGAGGATCTGCTACCCAATATTCACCTCTAAAATGAAGATCAGAGTATTCTGTTGCAATGCCTAACATTTGTGCAATATCTAAAGAATTACCACCAGCACAATTAATCACAAGGTCTGCAGAAATATTTGAACCATCATCAAAAATTATTGAAGAATCTTTTTCATTCTTTTTAATATTTTTCACATTTTTTTCCAAAAGAAAATTTGTGCCGTGTTTTTCTGATTCTTTTTTAATTGCATTTGTAAACATACCAAAATCAGAGGATACTTCACGTTTGCAAAAAATTGCAGAATAACATTCAATATTAGGCTCCATTTTAGAAACTTGTTTAGCATCTAAAAGTTCTAGATCATTTGAGGGGATTCCATTTTCATTACCCCACTGCATATAGTCCTCAAGACTTTTGTGTTGGTTCTCATTGAGTGCTAATTCTAATACACCAGTTTTATTCCAAGGAACATTAGCCAAGTTTGCCAGTTTTTCCCACATATTATATGAAATTAGAGCTGATTTTGCAAGAACCTTTTTTGTTTTAGGGTTAAGATAAAACGGTGAATGTACTACAGCTGTATTTCTACTGCTAGCATGCATTGCAACATTTGATTCTTTTTCAATTACACAAAGATTTACGTCATAAAGAGATGAAATCCAATTAGAGATACAAGTGCCTAAGATACCTCCACCAATAATGGCAATATCATATTTTGACACAACTAAATCAGATAATCTAGACATTAATTAATTTGGAAATGGCGCCGGGAGGGAGATTTGAACTCCCGTTCCCTTGCGAGAACGCGCTTTATGGTTAATTATTTCCAGGCGCGCGCCCTACCAGGCTAGGCGACCCCGGCACAAGTCTTGCGACAAAATTATTCGGTATGATTTGATTATATATTGTGTTATTTGAGAATAGAAAAACTATTTCCAAATTGCAATAGTAGTTGATTTCTCTACTTGATTTCCTTGAATATCGGTTCCTTTAGCAGATATTTTGTAAAGACCTTCCAATGCTTTATCATCATCATTTTTTATTTGATCCCATGAAAATTCAATTTCATCACCAGGCTCTAGTTGAGAAATCACTTGTACAGAAACAGGAGAATACATCAATATTCCAGATAACCCAGTAATCCTAAGACCATACGATGCATCATGAAAAGTCAGTGGAATAGTTCCAGAATTTATAATTCGAATTTTTATTTCTTCATTTTGTTTAAAATCAAATTTCTCTGTAACTATAGAAATTGAAGATCCTTCAACAAAAACTAGTTGATTTGTATTTTTTACATCAAGCAAATAGATACCAAATACAAGTCCAGCAATCAAACCAATACCAACAAAAATTACAAGACTTTTTGAGAACAATTCTTTTAAGGTGATTTCTTGATTTTTTAATCCTTTGGAGGAGTGGGTTTAGTTCTCCACTTTTTTGGATAGGTGTTTGGAGCCATAATGATTCTTCTTGTTTCAAATGCATATCCCTTTGTAGCATCACGAATCTCTTCCTCAGTCATAGTTGCCTCGGCTAAAGCAACTGCCTCTCCTTTTTGTGTGTAAACTCCAACAAGATCTCCTTTTTTTAGATTTGAGGAAATTTTCAAAATGCCAGGAATTGCAAGTTGTGCACCATGGCACATTGCATCAACTGCAGAATCACGAATTATTACTGACTTTAATTCACTAAATGCATATTCAACAGGCTTGATAATTTTCATTAATTTACTATCATCTTTTTTCTCTTCCCATAATGCAAATGCATCTGCAAGTTCATGAAGAGTCACTAAACCATCAGTTTCATAAAATTGATCTACTCTAGTTCGTCTAAGCTCTATCATTGTTGCACCGGGTCCAAGAATTTCTCCCATATCATAATACAGTTTTCGAATATAGGTTCCAGATTCACATAAAACTCTAGTTAACAGTAATCGTTCTTTTTGTTCTAACACTTCAAATTCATGGATAGTTCTTGTTCTTGTTTGTCTTACAACAGCCGAACGCTGAGGAGGTTTTTGAAAAATTTCTCCTCTAAACAAATTAATTATTTCTTCTAGTTTTTCTTTAGATGGAAGAGAATGCACCCGTCCTAATGCATGATATTCTTTTGGGCCTAAAAGTAAAATCCCAAGTGCTTTAGTAGCTTCTCCTAGTCCTAAAGGTAAAACTCCTGAAACCTGAGGATCTAGGGTTCCACTATGACCAATTTTAGGAAGTTTCAAAATACGTTTAGTCCATGCTACAGTTTCATGACTTGTAGGACCTGGCGGTTTATCTAATAATATAATTCCATAATTTAGTAATTGTTCAATTGTTCTTTTATCATAATATGTTCCATAAGCATCATCAGTAATATCCTGATCAATTTCAATAAGATTTTCTAGTTGCTTGAGAGTCATAGTAATTTTCTCACGGTTTCTTTTGTAACATCGATTACTTGCTGAGCTGTAAGATTATCTGTATTAATTATTAAATCAAACACAGATTTATCATCACCAAAATCAAAATTGTATAACTTTTTGTATAATGCTTTATTCTTATCAAATCGTTCTTTTGTAATTTCATAAGCATCTTCTGGGCTCATATTATCTCTGGATTGCATTCTCTCAGTACTACTTGAATGAGAGCCTTCTAACCAAATCTTGATTCCATCTTTGATTAGCCACGGTAAGGTATAACTTGTGATTACCATTCCACCTTGATTGAAAAGTCCAGTTAATTTTTCATCTAATTTTTTATCAAATTCAGAATTTTCTTCACGTTGGCTGAGAAATTTCATTCCATCATCTGTATCCCACCAATCATCACCATCAGAATCAAAGCCTTGTTCTTTGGCCATTTCTTTTAGAACATCTCCTCCACTAAGATATTGTAATTGAAACTCTTCTGCTAATCCTTTAGCAACAGTTGTTTTCCCCACTGCAGGAGGACCAGAAATAACAATTGATTTTGTCAAGTACCCATTGTTGTTTTTGTTAGTTTCATAATCATACCGCTAAAAGCGATAGATGAAAGAAAATACCATGCCCAAAGATATATTGCATTTTCTTCAGTACAAACATGTTCTGGATCTGCTGCTTGTTCTGCAGTACATGTAAGTTGGAAGAACTCTCCCGGAATTACATTTAGTGGAACTGGAGATACAGCTACAGTGTATGAGAATAACACTGGCAACACAAGATAAAATATCAAAATTAAAGGTACAAAAGTAATCATCATAGGTCGCATATTCATTTGCATCATCTCCATTGACATTTTGTTCATGTATGATGATTTTTTGCTTAGTTCAGCTGTTTTTGCTTGATCTTTAGATCTCATTGCAGCCATTCTTGCTTTTTGCCATGCTTTGGTTTCTTTCATAATTCGTTTTAGCTTTACTTGATCAACCATCTTCTTTCTAACCATAGCATTGAACAGATTAAGCATAATACCGAACCCAGTTACTGCAAACAGAGAAAGAATCACTCCTTTGATTAATGGATCATCACTTCCTAACATCATTCTACCGCCCTCGCCTCCTCCAAAGATATCAAATTGAAGAGGGATAGATTCGAGGAAAAGTAGAATAAAATTGAAATCCATTTTTTACAGTCCTATTGCATTAATGATTTTGTCTGCTGCCTCATCAACCTTTCCCTCACGATTAAGAATGTATTTGACAGGAGAACCAGAAATCACCATACATGATGCAATTATTCCTGATTGAGCATCTAATTCTTTTTTAATATTAGCAAGAGTGATTTTATCTCGATTTCGAGTATTATCAGTCATTCTTCTATTGTAGATTTCTTCTGGTTTTGCAGAAACAGAAACAAAGTTTGTTGGTTTAATAATTTTCAAAACTTCTTCTGGTAAACCAGGATAGTATCCTTCTGAAGAATTGATAAATGCATGAGTATCAATAATTACAACATCTTCTTCGTGTGCAGCAATTTTTTCTGCAGCAATTTTCTGAAGAGATTGTTGTTCTGATACAGGTAATTTTCTAAGTTCATCTCTATTTTTGAGACCATTTTCTTTAGCAATCTCAAACATCAATGTTCCAAAACTTAGCACACTAACACTTTTTTTATGATTTTTTATAATTTCAGCCATTTTAGATAGTAGCGTAGTTTTTCCAACACCTGGTATTCCTACCATTACAACTTTCTTATTTTCTACCAAGCAAAGCACCCAAACGCGGCATAACGACTTCGACTTGTTCTCGAACTAGTTGCGTATAATAGTTTATGAGAATATCCACCATAAGTAAAATTCCGATTCCAGAACCAAATACACCAAGAACATCAGATACTCCTGCTAAGAGACCCAAAATCATAGAGCCAATAATGGTAACTGATGGAATGTACTTGTTCAGCATTGCTTCGACTGGTTTGTTTGATCTTCTAAATCCAGGAATTTGCACATCTGCGTCAAGTAAATTCTGAGCTGCACTCTTTGGCGATAAACCTCCAAGCTCGACCCATAATTTGCCAAATACAACTACAATTCCAATCATAAATAGAACATAACCTACTGCACGCATAGGATCTAAAACTGCAACATCTAAACCACGAGGAGGAGTGATGTAATAGATGATACCTCCTACTGGAGTGTTAGGATTTGTCGGATCAAATTGCGCTATAAAATTCATAAAGAAATTATTGTTACGCGGGTTCATGTTTGCCCACAGCATCTGGAAGATGAAAACTGCATTTGCAGTTAATGCTGATGCAAGAATTACAGGAATGTTAGACACATACATCATTTTGATAGGATAAACAGCATTAAAGCCTCTGTATTTTGTAGAGACAATTGGAATTTCAATTTTCATACCCTGTGTGAATACAAGGATTAACAATATTCCTGCAGTAAGACACAATCCAAAAATACTCGGGAGTTGATTAGAACGGAATAAAATATTTGAAATATCACCTGCCATAAATGATTGAGCTATGTATGGAATGATACCAATTGTTCCTCCATCACCTGCAGGCAACGGACTAAACAAACTCCAAAGAATCTGTTGGGCAACACCGGCCATAATGAACAAACTAATTCCACTGCCAAGACCCCAACCCTTCTGAATTGTTTCGTCTAAGAACATGATAATTATTGACGCCGCCATAAGCTGTCCAATCATTACATACAAAATAGATGGATCAGCAACTCCTGGACCATACACTGCAACACCATACACAATAGATTCAGCTACAATCACAACATATGTTACCAACTTTGTTGCTGTTTGAAATATTCCTCTTTCTTCAGGTTTTTTGAAATCAAATTTGAGAATATCTGATCCTCTCAATAATTGCATCAAGAGTCCAGCTGTAACTATCGGCCCTATTCCTAATTCAACAAGAGTACCTTGTTGTGATGCAAAAATAACTCTAGCAAATGCTAGAAAATCAAACTCTGGTGCTGTGGCTCCAAATAACGGTGTTTGACCCATCACCATATAGATTAGTAATATTACTCCACACCATAACAATCTAGTTTGAAGAGGAATCTTCTTTTTTGGTTTTGGTACTTGCGGAAGATATGGTTCTACTTTAAAAACGAGTTTTCTGATAATAGTAGTTACAGTACCTTCAGCCATTATCTGATAACACCTCATCTTTTTCTACACCAGTTGAGGCCTTAACACTAGATAGCACCTCTCCCCCAACGGCTTTTAACTTCTCTTCTGCAGATGCTGTAAATTGTTGTACTTTGACGGAATAAGCATTAGTTAGTTTTCCGCCACCAAGGAGTTTTTCGTATCCTGCACTTTGAAGGTCTACGATTTTCTTTCCTCCTTCTTCTTTACCGAACTTAGCGAACAAGTCATCTAGATCACGGACGCTAGCCCATTTCTTTGTAATATTTGGGTGAGGTGGTTTAGTTGAATCATGACCATAATGATCTGGATCTTCTTTTAACATACTACTGTAGTGATGTTTCATCATACCAACAACTCCAAGACCACCTTTATGACCACTTGCACGGTGTTGACCTACTTGTCCCCATCCCATGTGTCGTCCACCTCTAAGTCGTCTAGTTTTTCTTAATCTTGTTGCCACGTTAAATCATTCTCCTCACTATAGTACCAAGTTCTTTGTTTTGTCCAAGCATACCTTTTTGTCCATATAGTTTCTTGGTGCTTCTCTTGAATCCATGTATTGGAGGTGCTAAAGCAAACCAAGGTTTTAGAGGTTTTAATTTTGATAATGTAGCTTTGCCTTCTGCCAAAGCTGTTGCCAATTCATCACTACTTGCAAAACCAAGTTCTTTTAGATCATCAGCAGTAACTTTTTGATAACCACCTTTTCTTGCTTTCTTGTCAATCAATTCTTTTGCTAAAGAAGCATCAAGTTCAATCCAAGATACATAATGTTGTACTTTTTTTAACATTCCCAAAGTATTCTCTTTAGCAGGTAAAATTGTAGCACGATATTTTTTATCTAATTTTAACAAAGTCATAGTGGTTGTTGCCCAATAAGGACAATCAGCTTGACCTTTTATTCTAACAACAAGATATGCATTTACCATTTTTATCAACCCTGACTAAATGTCTGTCTAAGACAATCCAGTATAGCTTTTGAAGTTGAACTCATTGTAGGAGTAGAGCCTTTTGCAGTAGTCCATGCATCTTTAAGACCTGCTAATTCCAATAATCGTTTAATTTTACCACCAGCAACCAGACCTAATCCACGAGGTGCTGGAATAATTTCAATTGTAACACTTCCACCTTTTCCTTTAACCTTGAATGGAATAGAATGTTTTTGATCACATCTACATTCCCAACTACCACATCCTAATTTGATAGGACTAACATTTAGAAAAGCTTGACTTGTTGCTTTCTCTATGGCAATTCTCATCTGTTTTGATTTTCCTCTACCTATTCCCAAGTAACCGTTTTCATTTCCTGCTGCAACAATTGCTTTGAATCTTGTAGATTGTCCATTTGATGTCATTTTTTGAATAATACCTACATCAACAACTTCACTTTTTAAATCTGGAAGTAGTTTCTTGATAATTCCTGCTTCTTGAATTCTTAATCCTAATTCAAGAATTTCTTCAAGTGAAGAAATTTCTCCTGATTCAACTTTTTGTCCTAAGACAGTTTTTGGAACCCAAACTTCTTCTACTGGTTCTCTTCTTGGTCGTCTTGGACGATCTTTAGCTCCACCCGGTGGACCTCGTCCATATACAGGTGCACCTCGTCCTCGTGGTCCTCCTCTTGATTGTCCTGGTTTAGTTTCTCCGGGTTTAGATTGTGCTGTTTGACTCATTTCTATTTAACCTCAGTATCAATTGTAGATTTCATTTTTGAAACTTCATTTTTAACAGTAAGATGTTCTCCGTTGATTCTATCATCAGATGGAAATGTTTCTTCACTAGCTGGTACTTGTAAACCAGCATCAATTACTCCTTTGAGAGCTGCTGCCATTCTTTGAGTATATTTTTTAGTTCCAGTATACAGAATTGCATCCTTTGCACCTTGACCAAGTGCTTTCTTACCTGCCAAGTATCCAGTAAGATATGCTGCAGGTACACTCTTTCTAGAGCCTTTCCATCCTTTTTCAAGAAGATATCTAGAATGTGCAGATGCAACAACTGTATCACCTGTCATTCCAGGCTTGAGAATTTGGACTTGAGTATTTTCATTAGTAATATTTACAGTAATAAAATCACGTTTACCCATCAACATAGTTCCACGTTTTTTATAATTGGTCTTCTCCTCTCTAAGTCTACGCAATATTTTTGAATAGGCCATCTATAGAATCCGAGTTTGAATCTGCTCTTATATACGTTAAGCGTGAATTAGAGCAGCAAGTAAAGCCTTCTGAGTATGAAGACGATTTTCTGCCTCATCCCAAACAACAGACTGAGGACCATCAATTACTGATGATGTTACTTCTTGTTTCCTCTTAGCAGGAAGACAATGCATAAAGATCGCATTTTTCTTTGCAGTCTTCATTAACTTGGAATTGACTTGATACTTTGGAAGGAATTTTTTAATTCTTTTTGAATCATTGTTATGAATAGAAGAATAAGTATCAGTAACAACTACATCAGCATTTTTGGTTGCAATTAATGGATCTGTAGTTAGTTCGATGTTAGTTGATTTCTTTGATTCTTTAACAACAGTTTTGTCGGGTTCAAATCCTTTAGGAGTTGCAATTGACATGTTAATTCCACATAATGCAGCACCATAGATCATTGAATTACATACATTATTTCCATCTCCTACCCAAGCAATTTTTAATCCTTTGAGTTTTTTCTTCTTTTCTTTAATTGTCATAAAGTCTGCTAAAATTTGACATGGATGAAAAGAATCAGATAATCCATTAATTACAGGTACACTTGCATGTTCAGATAGTTTTTCTATCAATTCATGATCATAAACACGTGCCATTATACAATCAGTGTATCGTGAAAGAGTTTTTGCTGTATCCTCAACGGATTCACCACGTGATAATTGCATGTCAGTTGAAGATAGATTAACTGCATGCCCACCTAATTGATACATTCCAATTTCGAAACTTACACGTGTTCTAGTAGATGGTTTTTGAAAAATCATTGTTAATGTTTTATTTTTCAAAATAGGTTTGTTTTGACCTTTTTTGAATTCCTTTTTTAATTTAATTGAATGATCAATTAATTCTACAAATTCCTTTGGGGTTAATTCCGCTAAAGTGAGTAAATCTTTTGTTTTAAGTTTCATTTCCCGAAGAATCCAAGTCTATCTCGTTGCTTTTTAGGGTTTTCTTCTTCATCATGCGTATGGGAACTATCTTTATTCATTTTTAGATTCTCCAGGTTTTAATCGACCATTTTTTATCCATTCACGAATTTTATTTCCTAGTTTGATAGCTTCGTTGTCGTTTTCAGGTGGAGGAACATCATATAGTTCTGAATATAATGTGATGTCATCATCATCAATTCCTTCAAACGGATCATCAGAAGTTGTTGGTTCTGGGGTTGGTTCTGGGGTTGGTTCTGGGGTTGGTTCTGGTGTTGGTTCATCTATTTTCTTTATGTCAGTATCGTCTAATGAACCAAAAACAGTTTCTAGGAAAGTTTTCTTATCAAATGGTTTTAAATCAGAATATTCTTGTCCAACTCCAACATAGATAACGGGAGTAGAAGTAACTTTTACAATTGATAAAGCAGCGCCACCTTTAGCATCTGCATCACTTTTAGTCAAAATAGAAGCATCAAACTTTACTTGATTAAAGAACTCACGTGCTTGGTTAACAGTATCATTTCCAGCTAAAGAATCACCCACAAATATTGTCATATCTGGATTTACAACTTTGTTAATTTTACCAATTTGTTCCATCAAATTTGTGCTTGTCTGCATTCTTCCGGCAGTATCAATTAACACGCAATCTGTTTTGTGGGATTTTGCATACAACACTGCATCTCTAGCAACTGCTGCAGGATCTGAATTATAATTCTGTGCAACAAGTTTTAGATTAAGACGATTAGTATGTTCTCGTAACTGTTCGATTGCTCCAGCTCTAAAAGTGTCTGCGGCTGCAACAACAACAGAGTATTTTGCTTGTTGTAACATATATGCAATTTTAGCTAAAGAAGTAGTTTTTCCAGTTCCATTAATTCCAACAAACAAAATCAAAAAAGGTTGCCCTTCTTTCTTCTTTTCATTAATTTTTTCAAAGAGATCAAATTGTCCAGCATTATCAAATAATGCAGAGATACTTGAAATCAAACTATCTTTAACAAATTTTTCAATTTGATGTTTATCAATTTTTGAACCAATTAGTTTTTCTTTCAAGTCAGATTTAATTTCATCAATTACTTCACTAGCTACATCAGATTCTAAAAGAGAAATTTCTAATTCAAAAAGAATATTTTCAATGTCTTTTTCATTGAGTTCCTTTTCACCAAGACTTTTCGCTGCATTAGAAAATGCATTACGAAGATTATCAAACATGTTTTTATCCCGAATTTGGTTGGGGTTCAGCTTGCATTAATTGATTAATTTGTCCTCTACCTTGCTCTAATCGTGCTGCTGCATCTTGTTTTTTTGCAGCAGTATCTTGTAAAGCAATCTCAACTTCTTTAAGTCGGGCTTCAAGATAATTTATAGCTGAAGGAAAATCTTTTTCAACTGCAACTCCAGCACCAATGTTCAAAATGATTTTGTTATTTGGTGAAATTTTTGTTGGAACATATGTTCCCATTCCAATTGGCACAAGAGTGTCTGATTCAGGTTTCTGACTAAGTGATTTTATGGATCCAATTGCTGCAGTTGCTTCTCTTAAAACATTTAGAAATGTTCCTTCTCTTTGGGATAGATCAGAAAAATATGTTTCAAGCTGCTGCATTTGCTGCATTAATTGCTGTGCCTGTTCTTCACTCATTTACAACAAACCTTTCTCAGATGGTTATAAATTCATTCATAGAATATAGCTAAAGGATAATGAATAAAAAAATAAAGATAAGAACTTTATTTTGCTTTAGAGAATCTTGATTCTACTTCATCCCAATTAACTACATTCCACCATGCCTCAATGTAGACAGGTCTCTTGTTTTGGTAGTTGAGGTAGTATGCATGCTCCCATACATCACAGCCTAACAATGGAACTAATCCTTCAGTTCTTGGACTAGTTTGGTTTGGCATTGATTTGTATTCAACCTTTGATGTTGAAGGATTGTATACTAACCATCCCCAACCACTGCCTTGAATTACTGCTGTAGTGGATGAAAATTTCTCTTTGAAGTCAGAAAAGCTTCCAAAAGAATCTTTAATTGCATCAGCAATTGATCCTCCAGGTTCTCCGCCTCCATTGGATTTCATATTATTCCAAAATAGCCTATGGTTATCGTAACCACCACCATTGAAATTAATTGCACCTCTTTTGTCCTCTGGTACTGATTTAATATCAGATAAGATATCGATGATATCTTTTTCTTGAATCTCAGCTGGACATGTTTCAAGAGCTGCATTTAGTTTGTCAGTGTATGTTTGATGATGTTTTGTGTGATGAATCTCCATTGTTTTTGCGTCAATGTGAGGTTCTAATGCATCATAAGCATATGGCATTTCAGGAAGTGTGTATTTTCCCATGGATACTGTGGAAAATTTATTCAATTTATTGCTTTAGTAAGCAATTCATTTTTACTTGTTAAAATAGTTACAAAAATTGTGAAGTTTTTAGTAGTTTTTTCTTTGATGGTAGTATTTTTAGTTGGATTTATTTTATCTCAATCCCTTCAATCCGAAAATGAAATTAGGACATATTTAGAGAGAAGTGCTCCATATGTTGGAACAGATATTCCAAGAATGGATGGAATTGATGGAACTGGAATTGTAATAGCAGTTATTGATACGGGAGTTGACTTTAATCACCCAGATCTATTTGGATGGGGTCCTGATGGAAAAGTGATAGGAGGATACAATTTCATCCATGAAGATCAACCACCTCTTGATACAAATGGTCACGGCACTCAAGTTGCAGGAGTAATTGCAGCGGATGGTCAAGCAATTGGAATTGCACCTAAAGCAAAAATTCTTGCTTACAAAGTTTCAGAAGATGGTGAAGGGGTATCATCAGAATTAATCATTAGGGCCATTGAAAAGGCAATTGAAGATGGAGCAGATATCATCAATATTAGTTTAGGAGTAAACAAAACAAATACTACGATTGAACGTGCAGTTAATTCTGCATTAGAAAAAGAAATTTTTGTTGTAACTGCTGCAGGAAATGACGGTCCAGAATCAGAAACAATTGGAAGTCCAGGCAGAAACTTTGGTTCCATTACAGTAGGTGCAACATATAACAATCTTACCTCAAGTTTGGTTGCAACATTAGAAGTAGATGAAAAACCATATACTGTAATTCCAATGGTAGGCTCTACAAAACTAGAAGAACCGATTATAGGAAAAATAATTTTTGGTGGTTTTGGAAAAATTGAAGAATTAAAAGAAATTGATGTAAAAGATGCAATAGTAATTGTTGAAAGAGGGAGCGATGTAGAAGGAGAATTATTGTATTTTTCAATTAAAGAAAAGAATGCGGCTAATGCAGGGGCAAAAGCTTTGATTGTTTACAATAACAGGCCAGGAATTTTTTTAGGTGAACTAATTCATGAATTTATGAAACCAGGATACAGCCCACAAATTCCAGTAGTATCAATTGATAGAGAGGAAGGACTTGAAATCAAAGAATCAATAAAAAACGGTAATGAAGCAAATATGCATTTATTTTATAATCCAGATTTTGTAACACATTTTAGTTCTAGAGGGCCGGTATCGCCATTTTACATAAAACCAGAAATTGTAGCACCTGGAGCATATATCAATACCACACAAAATAATGCAGGATATAATTTTACAAGTGGAACAAGTTATGCAGCACCACATGTTGCTGGAGCAGCAGCATTACTACTTCAAAAAAACCCAGAACTTCATCATCATGAAATAAAATCTCTATTATTGACTACAGTTGAGCCTGTTTCAGATGCTTATGGACAAAAATTTTCAATACATGATGCAGGTGCAGGAAGATTAGACATAGGAAATGCTTATGGTGCAAAATTAATTATCATGCCACCAAATTTTGTAGTTAATGTTTCATCAGAGAAATTAATTGCAGAAAAACAATTCAAATTAAAATTGATTGATGGTACATTGGAGAATTTAGATGTTAAATTTGAAGGACCAGAATTTATAAAATTTGCATATTTTCTTGAAGACAATACTTTACAAATTAAAATGAACATGATTGAAGAAAATTTTGGAGATCATGAAGGGAAAATAATTGTTAATCATAACGACACTAGATATGTAATTCCATTTCTATTACATTATACACCAGGTTCAATTTCTATAAATCAACAAAATCAAAAACTTTTCTTTGAGATTAATCATCCAGAAGAATGGAGTTTTGTAAAAATTTTAGCAACAAATAGTAAAAATGGAAAAACAGACACTACAACTACAATACCAAACAAAAAGGCATCAATAGAAATCTATGAGAATGCAGAATATTGGATTGAAGCTAAAATTCAAGTAAACGGAAACACGTCAAACGCATTTAATACAATTGAAATTAATTCACTTTCAGAAAATTCGCAGATATTAGAAATAATCGACATTCCAGAAAAGCAGATTGGAATAATTGCAGTGATTATAATAATAATAGGTATTATTGGGCTAATTAAAAGAAAACAATCTATTGAGCAGGTTTAGGACCTGCAGAAATTATCTCAGGTGAAACATTTTCAAATTTCTTAAAGTTTTCAACAAACATTTGAGCTAATTTTTTTGCAGAAAGATCGTACGAATCTTTATCAAACCAAGTATTTTTTGGATCTAAAATATCAGATGGAACTCCGTCTACTTCAGCAGGGATATCCAAGTTAAACAAATCATTGTGATTGTACTTTACAATGTCAAGAGCACCAGAAAGTGCAGCAGTCACCATAGCGCGACTGTACTTGATCTTAATTCTTTTTCCAACTCCATATGGACCACCAGACCAACCGGTGTTTACAAGGTAAACTACAGTATTGTGTTGATTGATTTTTTCTCCTAACAATTTTGCATAAACTGAAGCAGGTCTAGGCATAAACGGAGCTCCAAAACACTGTGAAAACACGGATTTCGGTTCTTTGATTCCTCTTTCAGTTCCTGCTAATTTACTTGTATAACCAGACATAAAGTGATACATTGCTCCTTCTTTTGTTAATCTAGAAACTGGAGGTAAAACTCCCAACGCATCTGCAGTCAAAAATACAATTACCTTAGGATTTCCACCAACACTTGGAATCACTGCACCAGGAATGTAATCTAATGGATATCCCACACGAGTATTTTCTGTTAAACTGTTATCATCATAGTCTGGAACATTATCCTTTAAGACAACATTTTCTAAAAGTGCACCAGGTTTGATTGCATTCCATATTTCAGGTTCTGCTTCTTGACTAAGATTGATACATTTTGCATAACAACCTCCTTCAAAATTAAACGTGCCATTATCAAACCACCCATGTTCATCATCTCCAATTAGTTTTCTATTAGGATCTGCTGAAAGAGTAGTTTTACCAGTACCAGACAATCCAAAGAATAGTGCAGTATCACCTTTTTCTCCAATATTAGCAGAGCAATGCATTGGGAAAATTCCACGGTCGGGTAATAGAAAATTCATTACACCAAACATTGATTTTTTCATTTCGCCGGCATACTCGGTTCCTCCTATCAAAACAATTTTTCTAGTTAAATCAATTAGAATAAAGACGTCAGTTCTAGTTCCATCAGTTTCTGGGACTGCTACAAAATCATTAATACATAAAATAGTGAATTCAGGTTCATGATTCTCTAGTTCCTCGTTTGTAGGTTGGATAAACAAATTCCTTGAAAACATATTTTGCCAAACATGATCATTAATTACTCTAATTGGCAAACGAGTTTCAGGATCAGCCCCCACAAAACCATCAAAAACAAAAAGTTCTTTGTTATCAACAAAGTTTTTCATTTTTTCAAGAAGTTTTTCAAATTTGTCACTTGGAAATTGATGGTTTATTTTTCCCCAGTCAATTGCGTCGCGAGTTTTATCATCATATATGATAAAGCGGTCATCAGGGGATCTGCCGGTATATTTTCCAGTATTAACAGAAAGCGAGCCTGTTGAATTTACTACACCTTCATTTCTGTCAACAGCAAGACGTACCATTTCATCCACGTTAAGATTTCTGTGAACCTTCGAGGGACTTATTCCAAATGCTACTAATTGTGATGAGAACTTGTCAGTTACAGCAGTACCTACAATTTGAGTCAGAGGATTATTCCTCCAAAAATTATTATATCAATCCCAGGCTTGGTCATGAGTTATTCGATCCGCCCTAAGTTTCCTTATTATCTTTTTCTTATAGCAAATTTCCTTCGCGTCTAGGAACGTATTTATTCCAAAATTCAAGACTCAATTTCATGACGATCAACAAAGAATTACTTGCAAAGAGGCAAGAGGTTAAAGAACACAAGCCAGACTTTGTAAGACCAGAAAGTTGGCGTTATGTTAGACTTCAAACTAATTGGAGAAAACCAAAAGGTATTGATCATCACCAAAGAAAACAAAAAAGTAGAGGTCGTCCAGGTCTTGTCAAAGTTGGATATGGCGGACCTAAAGAGGCAAGAGGATTACACCCTTCAGGATTTACAGATAATTTAGTTCATAATTTAAAAGATTTAGAAAAATTAGACCCAAAAAAAGATGGGGTTAGATTTGGACATAGTGTTGGTACTAAAAAGAGAAAAGAAATTGTTGTAAAAGCAATTGAAGGTAAATTCAAAATTTTTAATGCAAGGGTGAGTGTAAGTGGTAGTAAACCTTAAAGCTAAGAAAAGACTAGCAGCCAGAGTTACTGGTGTTGGAATTCATAGAATAAGATTTGACACTGATCATCTAGATGATGTTGCAGATGCTATTACAAGAGAAAATATTCGAAGTCTCATTACAGCAAATACAATCAAAATCAAATCATTTACAGGTACATCTAAAGGCAGAGCACATACAAAGAAAGCCCAGAAGAACAAAAGAGGTACAACTCAAGGTTCAAAACGAGGTAGAAAAGGAGCAAGAGTAGGCAAAAAAGAAGTATACGTTGCTAAGGTTCGTTCATTAAGACGATTGTTAAAAATTGCAAAAGATCGAAAGGATTTGACCAATCCAGAATTTTGGATACTTTACAAAAAGGTTGGAGGTAATACTGTTAGAAATAAAGCACACCTTCGAACTTTGATGGAAGAAATCAAAGTAAAAAGAAAAGATTAGAACCTGTAGATTCTATTTACTAAATCAATAATTTTACCATTTTTAATTTCAATGCCTTCATCATTTAGTAATTTTGTTTTTACATGTTCTCCATATGCATAACCACCTATTTTTCCAGTAGACATTACAACTCTATGACATGGAACAATTACAGGGTAAGGATTTTTATTCATAATTTTTCCAACAACTCTTTGTCCATTTTTCAATCCAACAGCTTTTGCTAATTCACCATAAGTTGTAATTTGGCCTTTTGGAACTTCAAGTAATTTTGTGTAAATCTTTTGTTCAAGATTCAAAGTTTGATAACCTCGAGTTCAGTTGATTCAAGAAAATCAAGTACTTTTTGTTTATTTGGACCTAGCCCACCCCAATCCAAAAGAGCAGTTTTTGCCATACTATTTTGTGCAAGAACATGAGAAAATAATTTTTCATCAAGATTATCTAATGCATATTTTGGAGTTACAGTTCCAAGTGCATATTTTCCTTCAAGCAATTCATTGGTAAATTTTGAAGGATAATGAGTCCCACCAAAACAAATTGCAATAGGATTTTCTTTAATTGGTTGTGACATTACTTCATGAACCAAAGTTGCTACTGAGCTACACAAAGATACATCATTCCACTGTTTTTCAGTTGTTCCTATTTCAATAAAGATAGAGGGTTTAGTTAGGGCAGTAGGTCCATGATGCGTTGCCTCAATGGTGATCTGAAATTCTGTAAATCTATCTTCATTCTTTTTTAGAGTTTGAAGGTATAATTTTTGAAGGTGTGGGTGAGGAATTGCAATTTGTCTGTCATTTCCACCAAATTTTGCTTCAGAAAAATTACCAGTGCAATGACAAGTCAAAGCAAGTACTCCTGATTCAGCAGCATGTTTTGAGAGAAATACAAATCCATCATAATCATATTTTTCTTCTAACCAATCAGCAGAAATGGCAGGAGTAGGAATTATTACCAAGTCATAATATTTTCCACGAAAAACATCACCATCTAGAATCATTTCTTTTGAAAGAAATTTTGCCATATTATGACCCGCAGGGTCATCTTGATACGCAACTAGCAGTTCCATGAGATAAGAGATATAAAGACACCTTATTAATTTCCAGCAATGAATCCAAGGCAGACTTTGAAAAATATGGCTAACACCATGAAAATGGCCAAAAAACCAGACAAAGATGAGTATCAACAGCATCTCAGATTGGTATTATTTGGAATAGGCGGTGTTGGAGCAATTGGATTTACAATTCAGTTTGTCTTTTCTGTAATTACATTTGGTAGATAAAATTGTCAGAGGAAATAAAATCACATTTATTTGCAATTAGAACCACTGGCGGACAAGAAAAAGTGGTAATGAGGTTATTAGAAGCCAAAGCAAATGCCAATAAAATTAACATTCAATCCGTATTTTGGGTAAGTGACCTAAAGGGATATGTTGTAATTGAAGCAATCAATCCAAGTGATGCATACATGGCAGTTGAAGGAATAAGACACATTCGCGGTCAACTAAGAGGAGAATTAGAATTCAAAGATATCGAGGGGTATCTTATCAAGAAATCAACAGTTTCACAATTAGCAGTAGATAACATAATAGAAATCACAGGAGGTCCATTCAAAGGAATGAAAGCAACAATTACCAGAATAGATGTTGAAAAAGAAGAAGCCACAGTGGTTTTGTTAGATGCATCATATCAATTACCAGTCACAGTAGACGCAAACTATCTGAAACTATCGAGTGAGGCTTAGTAAGGATTAAATTTTTCATATTGAGTAGATAAATTATGGGAGAACAAAAAATATCATCACTTGTAACTGGAGGAGCAGCATCTGCAGGTCCACCATTAGGCCCAGCATTAGGTCCTCTAGGGGTCAACATTATGGAGGTCATCAAGACAATTAATGATAAAACAAAGGACTTTGAGGGAATGAAAGTTCCAGTAACTGTTATTGTTGATAGTGATACAAAAAAATATGAAATTGAGATTGGTATTCCTTCAGCTGCAGCACTCATTATGAAAGAAGCAGGGATCCAAAAAGGTTCAGGCGCATCAGGTACTGAATGGGCAGGAGATGTCACAATGGATTCAATTGTCAAAGTAGCAAATACAAAACTTGAAAAATCTTATGCTTCTTCATTGAAATCAGTTGCAAAAACCATCATTGGCACATGTGTAGCATTAGGAGTAAAAGTAGAAGGAAAAACTCCAAAAGAAATTACTGCCGAAGTTAATGAAGGCAAATGGGATGAAAAATTCAAATAATTATTGAATCAGATAAACAGGATCTTTGTCGGTTTTTTGTAATTCTACAAATGTTTCAGTATTTTGAATACCGTCTATTTTTCCAATTTTTTCAATTACCACAGAATGAAGAGTTTCAAGATTTTTTGCATAAACTTGAATCATTATATCAAATCTACCAGTAATTTCTGAGATTGAAACAACTTCTGCTGTTTCCATAAATTTTTTATGAATTGCATCTTTAAACTTAGGATCTCGATTGATTCCAACTGAAGCTTTTACACCTATACCTAATAGAGAATCGTCTATTTCTACGGTAAATTTTTTGATTAATTTTTTCTTCATTAATCTTTTGATTCTGCTATAAAGAACAGAAGCATTAATCCCAAGTTTTTTTGACAGGATAGGAACAGAGATAGATCCATCTTTGGTTAACTCATAAAGCAATTTCATGTCAAGATCATCAAATCGGTGCAATGTATTAGCAAATTCTGGTTCTGATTTAATATATGTAGGTTTTGAGGAAGATTTCCTTCGAAATTACAATTATTTTGTAGAAAAAGTGTAATTTTTTAAAATATGTAAGAATCAAAAATCACAATCTCTAAACGATTTTAAGTAGGCTTTTTCGAAAAAGTTCGTAATGATTACAGAGACTCAGCTTGTCGAAATGATAAAAGAAGTCAAAGCTACAGCAAAACAAAGAAAATTCAAACAATCCTTAGAGTTAATCATAAATTTCAAAGATATTGATGTTAAGAAAGGATTTGCTCTCAATGAAGTTATTCAACTTCCAAAGACAAATTCTCCAGCAACTGTTTGTATTATAGCCACAGGAGAAATGAGCCAAAAAGCAAAAGCAGCAAAAGCAGATTCAGTAATTGGGACAGAAGAATTAGAAAAGTTTGGAGCTAACAAAAGAGAATCTCGAAAATTCATTAACAAATATGATTTCTTTTTAGCAGATACAAAAGTAATGCCAGTTGTTGGTAAAACATTAGGTCAGCTTTTAGGCCCTAGAGGAAAAATGCCAACTCCAGTTCCTTTTGATGCATCTATTGAAGCATTTTTAGAAAGATTTAGATCATGTATCAAACTTAGAACAAGAGCTTCATTATCAATTTCATCTAAAATTGGAGATGAGTCCATGGAAGATTCAGATTTGGCAATAAATGCACATGCTATTCTTAGTGCAATTGAAAAGAAATTACCAAATGGAGAAAGAAACATCAGAAGAGTTATGATAAAAACTACAATGGGTAAGCCAATAAAACAAGTACAGGAGATTAAGAAGAAACATGCATGAGAATAGAACATCTTATCCTAAAAGAAAAGCCCAAATGTATCAACAATTACAAGAATTACCAAAAAAATACAAAGTATTAGCTATAGTCAAAATGAACAAAGTACGTTCTACACAAATATTGCCATTAAGAAAAACTCTCAAAGGCGATGTAGAATTTGTAAGTATCAAAGACAAAGTTGCACAAAAAGCACTTGAGGGAATTGATGTTCCTGGAATTAAAGACATGATTGGAGAGTTTACAGGACAATGTATGCTCATGTTTACCAACATGTCACCATTCAAGCTAAATGTCCTTCTAGCCAAAAATAAAATCATGATGGCTGCAAGAGGAGGAGATATTGCAAGCATAGACATCGTAGTTCCTGCAAAAAACACAGGAATTGCACCAGGACCAATGCTTACAGAATTCAAAAATGCAGGAATTCCAACTAAGATTGATCAAGGAACAATTTGGATTGCAAAGGATAGCACACCAGTACTAAAAGGAGGAGCAATCAATGAAAAATTAGCAGCGATTCTTGGTAAATTAGATATCAAACCTGTAGAAGCTGGAATTTCACTTTACACAGCATTGGAAGATGGTCTCAAGTATGCTGAAGAGGAAATGGTAATCGATGTTGAGAAAATTAGAGGAGAATTTGCTCAAGCACACCAAGAAGCAATGTCACTATCTATTGAAGCAGCATATATCACTGCAGACAATATCTCACAAATACTTGCCAAAGCATCACAATATGCTCACTCGTTATCAGTTGAATCAGGTTTCATGACTGATGAAACTAAAGAACAAATTCTGCAAAAAGCAGATGCTCAAGCAAAAGCAGTTGCCGGACAAGCAAAAGATTACACACCAGCTTAAGTTTCTCTTACTTTAGGAAGATTCCAATTATACTTCATTGCAAGTAATCTTATTCCAGTAGCTACAATAATTCCAACTATTGAGGCAATTTGAATATCAATACCAGAAGATAAAATTGCATAAAAAACTACAATTCCAATTACACTAGCTACAGCATATACTTCTTTAACAAAAACAATTGGAATTTCTCTAACAAATACATCTCGTAGTATTCCACCGCCAATTGCAGTTAATACTCCAGCAAATAACATTGGAAGAAAATCTAATCCAACAATAGAGTATGCAATTGATGCACCAATTATAGAAAATACTCCTAATCCAACTGCATCAAAGACTAGCCAAGTAGTCATCTGTTTTTTGAGTTTGGTATAAAGAAAGAACATTATAATTCCAGCAGCTACAGTTAGGCCGATATAGACTGGATCAGAAAACGCAGTTGGAAACCTACCAAATATGACATCACGAGTTATTCCACCTGCTACTCCAACTACTGTTGCCAAAACAATAATTCCAAAGATATCTGCATGGTGTGCAATTGCTTTAGTAGCTCCTGTTACGGCAAATGCAATAGTTCCCAAATAATCTAAAATGCTAATGAACCCATCAATTTCAAAAGAAAAATCTACCATTCAATGCAAAGACAGAGCTATTGCTAATTAAGATTTGATGAAAAATAAAGATTAAAAGTAAATTTGGAAAAGTAAAGTTTTCTAACCAAATAGTGAGGACAATCCTTCCATGGCTGCCTCTTCATTTTTAGGATCTGCTTTAGGTTTTTCATCTTTCTTTGCTTCACCACCGGCTGCTGCTGCATCTGCTGCGGGTGCGGCTGCTGCTGCAACTGCTACAGGTGCGGCTTTAACTGCATCATCGATATTAACATCGGCTAATGCTGCAACTAGAGATTTAACTTGGGCTTCATTAACGTCAGCACCAGATGCTTTAACAACTGAGCTGATGTTTGCCTCGTTAACTTCTTTTTCTAGCTTGTGAAGAAGTAAAGCAGCGTAAACGTATTCCATTGTATCGAGATTTTCTTAGGGCATAATATAAAACTATGGAGAAATCATGCCTAAAATTTGGAAATTTAGTTTAAGACTTTAAGACTTCGGCAAACAGAATAAAGCGTTCTTTTCAAATTTTTATCAGTCAAAGTATCCATTCTGTGTTTTAAAACCCGTTTTGCTTCATCTCTTTCTGAACCAGGAGCTAATGACAATACATTATTGAGAAATTCTGAAAGAGATTCTCGAATCCAACCATCTAACATTGCATAAACCTGAGGAGGGATAAGATCGCATTTGTCTTTATCAAGATCAATTACGTCTGCAAAATTTTCATGTTCAACCCTATAGACTAAAGCTAGAACAACATTATCAGGGGTAGGGTGCTCTAGTATTTCATTGGAGCGTTCTCCTGTTTTTCCTTGTGTTATCTTATTTTTGAGGCCAACAGGATTGACAATTACACCGTTGATTCCCACTTTTTTATCATCTACACCAGTAACTACTCCAAAGATAAAGTCATAATAATCACCATTTTTTTTAGTAGAAAAAACATGAACCCCTTCTTTTAGAGTAGGCTTTTTTCCAAACATGAATAGACTGTATTATGTAGTGTATTTAATTTATCATTAATCGACAATTCTTAATATTGGATTGGAGCATGCTCATCGTTGGATAAAAAAGAGATTCTGAAGGAATTTTCATCAGATTCTGACAGATACTACAAAGTCAAATTATTTGAAGAACAAGGTTTTGTTAGAAAATCGTGTTCAAAATGTGGTAGATTCTTTTGGACTCTAAATGCAGATAGAAATTTGTGTCCTGATGATGGAACTGATACATATTCATTCATTGGGGAACCTCCAACAACTAAGAGATTTGATTATACACAAGCATGGAAGCAAGTTGAAGAGTTTTTTGTAAAAAATAATCACACCTCAGTTAGTAGGTATCCAGTAGTTTGTAGATGGCGAGATGATTTGTATTTTACAATTGCATCAGTTGTTGATTTTCAAAGAGTGATGGGCTCCAAGGTAGTTTTTGAATTTCCTGCCAATCCACTTGTAGTTCCACAAACTTGTTTACGTTTCAAAGATTTGGAAAATGTTGGAGTTACAGGAAGACATTTTTCAAGTTTCTGTATGATTGGACAACACAGTGTTCCGGATTTAGGAGGATATTGGAAAGATGAATGTGTTGATTTAGATTTCAGATTATTAACTGATCAATTTGGAATTAAAAAAGAAGAAGTAGTGTTTGTCGAGGATGTTTGGGCAGGTGGTGGCTCTTTTGGTCCATCATTGGAATATTTTGTTAGAGGTTTGGAGCTTGGAAATGCAGTATTTACTGAATTCCAAGGAGAATTAGGACAACACACCACACTTGATCAGCGAGTTATAGACATGGGTGCAGGATTGGAGAGATTTGCATGGATTACAATGGGAACACCTACCGCATATGACTGCTGTTTTGGTCCAATTAATGAAAAATTATTCAATACAATTGGAATTGATTCAGATTCAGAAATTTTGAAAAAGTACTTTACAGAAATTGCAAAAGAAATTGATCATTTCGATGATCTAAACGAAGTAAGACGTCTTGCAATAAAGAATGCAGGAATTACAGATGAACAACTAAACAAAATGATTACACCACTTGAAGGAGTGTATCTAATTGCAGATCATCTCAGAACTCTAATTTTTGCAATTACTGATGGTGCACTACCTAGCAATGTTGGTGGCGGATACAACCTCAGAATGATGTTACGAAGAATTAATGGGACAATTAATCGCTTGAATTTAAAATTAGACATTGATGATTTGATTGATACCCATATTGATTATCTCAAAGATACGTATCCTGAGCTTGATGAGAAAAGAGAAGATGTCAAGAAAATTCTCAAGATAGAATCTGCAAGATATGAGGATTCCAAAGTCCATATGAAGAAAAAGGCAGAAAAAATTCGTGAGAAAGGAGTACCATCAGTGGATGAATTAATCACATTATACGAATCAGATGGTATTACACCTGAATATCTCAAAGAAGTTGATGCAATTTCTGAAATCCCATCATCATTTTATTCCAAGTTATCTGATTTACACCAATCTGAAAAGAAAAAGGCAATTGCAGAACTGCCACTAGAAGAGTTACCTGAAACTGAGACTCTATTTTACAAAGATGATCCAATGGAGTTTGAAGCCAAAGTAATCAAGGTCTTTGATGACCAAGTGGTATTAGATAGAACTTCATTTTATGCAAGAGGTGGAGGACAAGAACCAGACTTTGGTAGTATAGCAGGATTCAATGTAGTTAATGTGGATAAACACGCAAACGTTATAGTTCACAAGCTAGAAGGCGGCATTCCAAAAGAAGGCGAAACGGTACAATGTAAAGTTGATGAGACACGCCGTGCAAACATTACTAAAAACCACACAAGTACTCATATCATCAACGCATCATCAAGAGAAATATTAGGATCATGGATTTGGCAACACTCTGCATTCAAAGACGATGATCACGCAAGACTAGACATTACACACCATTCATCATTAACTGATGAGCAAGTAAAACAGATTGAAGATGCAGCTAATCAAATGGTAAAAGAAAATTATCCAGTAAATATTGACTATTACGATAGAGGAACTGCAGAACAAAAGTACGGATTTAGAATTTATCAGGGTGGGGTAGTTCCAGTAAAATCAGTTAGAATTGTATCAATTGAAGATAAAGATATTGAAGCATGTGGCGGAACACATGTAAAGAAGACTGGCGATATAGAACTAATCAAAATTACAAAAACAAAAAGAATTCAAGACGGTGTAGTTCGTATAGAATTTGTCTCAGGACCAACAGCTTTTCAATATGTAAAAGACCAAGAAGAGGAATCAAAGAAACAAGCTGTAGATAATATTGCAAAAGAAAAATTAGAGAAACAAAGAGAAGAAAATAAAGAAAAGGCAAGAGAGCAAATTCCCATACTATTAGAAAAGATTCTAGCTGGAGAATCAGGTGAATTAGATGAAATAACAGTGAAGAATAAAATTTGCTTTACATCAAGTGAGAATTATGATGATTTTTTCCATCAAAACTTTGGTAAAAAACTAGTTACCAAAGATAGTAAAGCTGCATTTTGTGGAATTTTCAAAGCAGGACCTACAATCCGTGTAATGATATTTGCAGGTGAGGAATCAGGCGTAAATGCAGGCCAAATAGCCAAGGAAGTATCCTCAATTTTAGGAGGTTCTGGTGGCGGTGATACTAAATTTGCTCAAGGGGGAGGAAAAGACACATCTAAAAAAGACGAGGCAATAGCCAAAGCAAAATCAATGATTTTAGGATGAGATAATGACGATCAACTGGAATGAAATAGAAACTAAATGGAGAAACAAATGGATTGAATCAAAAGACTTTGAGACAAATCCAAATGAGAAACCAAAAAAGTTTATCACAGTAGCATATCCGTATCCAAACTCTCCACAACATATCGGACATGGAAGAACATACACACTAGCTGATGTGCATGCAAGATTTTATCGAATGCAAGGATATAATGTATTGTTCCCAATGGGATTCCATTACACTGGAACTCCTGTACTTGGAATGGCCAAAAGAATTCAAGCTGGAGAAAAAGAAATTCTTGATGGATTGAGAGATGTATATCATGTGCCAGAAGAAGATATCAAAACATTTGTTGAACCAATAAAGATTGCAGACTATTTCCATGAAGAAATTAAATCTGGAATGATTGAGATGGGATATTCCATTGATTGGAGACGAGAATTCACTACTATCGTTCCAGGTTATCAGAAATTTATCGAATGGCAAATTACAACTCTTAAAGAAAATGGCAGAATCATTCAAGGAAGTCATCCAGTTGGTTGGTGTCCTAAAGATCAGAATCCTGTATCACAGCATGATACAATGGGAGATGTAGAACCAAAGATTGATGACAAAAATTTCCTAGTAAAGTTTTCATTTGGTGAATTTATTTTCCCAGTTACAACACTAAGACCTGAAACAATTTTTGGTGTAACTAATTTGTGGGTCAATCCAAATACTATTTACAAAAAAGTTACAGTTGATAATGAAACATGGATAGTATCAGAGCAATGTGCAAAGAAGATTGGATTCTTTGAAAAAGAGGTTAAAGTCATTGGCGATATACCAGGTAGTGAGATTATTGGAAAATACGCCACATCACACAATGGAGCAGAAATTCCAATACTAGAAGCAGACTTTGTAGAGCCTGAAATAGGTACAGGACTTGTAATGTCAGTGCCAGCTCACGCTCCAAAGGATTATCAGGCATTGATGGATCTCAAGGCTAAAAATCACGAATTAGCCTCAAAAATCGAGCCTATTCCAATTATAGTTACTGAAGGATACGACACATATCCTGCAAAACAGATTTGTGAAAGATTAGGAGTTACAAACCAAACAGATGAAAAATTAGAAGAGGCAACAAAAGAGTTGTATCTAAAAGAATTCACAGATGGAAAACTAAATGAAAAATGTGATCAATTCAATAATGAAAAAGTACAGTTTGGACGAGACAAGATAAGAGCATGGTTGGAGGAGGAGAGCATCCTAGAAAAATTCCCAGTACTTGAGAATGCTCCAGTACATTGTAGATGTGGAGCAGAATGTGTTGTTAAAATATTGAACAATCAATGGTTTTTGAATTATGGGGATGAGGAATGGAAAGAGTTAGCTCGCAATTGTTTTGATGAGATGAATATTCTACCAAGTAATATCAGAACAGAGTTCAAAGAGGTAATTGATTGGTTACATGAGCGGGCATGTGCCAGACAACAAGGATTGGGAACAAAACTCCCATGGGATAAAGACTGGATTGTAGAGTCACTATCAGATAGTGTCATTTACATGGCATATTATACAATTTCACGATTTGTAAATGATGGAACAGTAACTCCTGAGAATTTAACCAAAGAATTCTTTGATTATATTTTCCTAGACAAAGGGGACATTACACTGGCTACACAAACTTCCAAGCTTGCAGAGAATATCATTGAAATGATGAAAAAAGAATTCCAATACTTTTACCCAGTTGATTCAAGACATTCAGGTAGAGATTTAGTTCAGAATCACTTGTCATTTTTTGTCTTAAATCACGTTGCAATATTTGATAAAAAATTATGGCCACAAGAAATTGTTGTCAATGGTTCTGTGATGATGGATGGTGCTAAAATGTCAAAGAGTATGGGAAACATCATCCCACTACGAACTGCAATTAGAGATCATGGAGCAGACCCAATTAGACTGGCAATAATATCATCAGCAGAATTACTCCAAGATGCGGATTTTAACATGGAATCAGTCTCAGGTATTCAAAATAAACTAGGATCACTGTTTGAGGAATGCTCCAAAGTAAAAGCTGAAAAGATTGGTAATTTGGATGCGGAAGATAGATGGATTTTATCAAAAACCCAGAGTATGATATTCCAGGTAACTGACGCAATTGAGAAGATGAGGCTACGAGAAGCACTACATGAGATTTTGTTTTCATTTGAATCAGACTTGAGTTGGTATCACAAAAGGACAGATGCCAAAAATAGAGGAAACATTTCAGGAATATTATATCAGATTAACTCCATACGAGTTGCAATGTTATCTCCATTTGCACCACACATAGCTGAAGAAATGTGGGAAAAATTAGGACATACAGGCTTGGTATCAAAATCAGTTTGGCCTGAATATTCTAAAGAAAATGTAGATGCCACATCAATTCAATCAGAAGAGTTACTGAAATCAACAATGGACGATATTACAAATATTCTTAAAGTCACAAAAATTACGCCACAAAAGATTACAATCTATACTGCAGATTCTTTCAAATCTAAAGTATATCACAATATTTTAGAAAAAGTAATGGCAGGTCAAACAAACATGGGAGTTATAATGAAAGATCTAATTGCCAATACAGATACATCAGATGTAAAAAAGATTCCAGACTTTGTACAAAAGACAATAAAGGATATTTTATCAGAACCAACTGAAATTCGACAAACAAAATTAGAATCAAAAGAGTTTGATGAGAAAAAATTTCTTACAAATGAGTTAACAGAGATTGGAAAGAAAGACTTTGGAGTAGAAATTCAAGTTTATTCTGAATCAGATTCAAACATTTATGATCCTAAAGGAAAAGCAAAGCATGCAAGACCATTCAAGCCTGCAATTTTTATTGAATAAAAAATTAGTTTTTCAGAGTTTCAATAACTTCAGTATTAGTTTTTATCCAAGTTTTTAGATATGCAAAAAATAGATTCTCTAAATCATCAACTAATCCTTCTAATCTAGGATCTCCACGTAAATCTGCAAGTTGTTCATCAAGATTTTCTAGAATTACTTTCAATCCCTGATTAGAAGTCTCTAGTTTCTTAATTGCCTCATCTGCACCCATGAAAGTTACATGATATTGAAGATAATAAATGATGTTCATATTACATTATTACACATTTAAAACACGGCTAAAAATTATTTTCAAAGATAATTTCAGATAAAGGTAGTTGTCCTCCCCTAGGAGAAGAATCCTTTGTTTTCTTTCCAACTACTACTATCATAGAAATAACATGATCATCAGGAAGATTAATCATTTTTCCAACTGCATCATAATCAAAACCTTTCATTGGACATGTATCATATCCCATAGATTTAGCTGCTAGCATAATTGTTTGAGCTGTCATTCCGCAAGAACGCATTGCTTCATCTCGTTGTTGTTCAGACTTTCCATTGTATGAATTTCTAATAGAATTTACCAAAGCATTACGTGATTCTTCAGGAATACTTTTCCAATATCTTTCAGGTTCTTTATCCCAAGAATTCAAGTCAGCACATAAAACAATCACCAATGAAGCTTCAGATACTTGTGGTTGACCATGAGATAGTTCAGATAATTTATCTTGGATAGTTTGATCTGTTACAATAACAAATCTCCAATTTTGGATATTATATGATGTTGGAGACAAAATGGCAAATTCTAAAAGTTTTGTAATTTCATCTTTTGTCATCTTGTGATTTTTATCAAAACTTTTGATCGAACGTCTTGTCTTAATTGCTTCAAAGGTATCCATGTTTTATTGGAATCATTCCCAAATTTAATTTAATAAAAAAGGGATGAGCTTAAGATCAACACCCAATGGGTTACGTTGATGACAGCTCCTCGCTTAAGATCAGTAACAGATTGTTATCTGATGACAGCGATTGTCTTAAGGTCTGAAACGTTAGTAATCAGACGACAGGCTACCTTTTCAAAAAAACTATCCAATTTTGATATTTAACTAGCACTACTTTTTCCTACTAATGAAAAATCATCAAAGATGATCAGTACTAGTCAAATTTTCAGATAGTGTATTTATTAGGTGTAGTAAAAACGCAAAATATCTTGAAAATAGCAGTGATGGGAATGGGAGTTGCAGGATCATATCTAATGGCTAGATTAAAGGATTCAGAGCACGAAGTTACAGGATACGAGAGAATGGTCGAAGAAAGACATGATTCCATTTGTGCATGGGGTACAATAAAATCAGAACTAACAGAGTTTTGCAAAAAGACAGGACGTGATTTTAATGATTTTCTAATTCATGATGGAAAAAATATGCATGTCACAATGAACAATGATGTGAAATTTGATATTGGATTAAAGGGATTGTGTACTTACAACAAACTAGGACTAATCAAAGATTTCATTAAAGATTCAAAAATTATCTACGGAAAAACTCCAAAGCTTGAAGAGTTAGAAAAAGAATATGACATGATAGTTGATTGCACAGGATTTGGCAGAGCATATTTACCAAAGATGGATGAAGACTTTTTCTTACCAACATATGAATATAAAGTAGAATATGAGGACAAGGTTCCATTTGATGATTTTTACATTGAACCATTCCCCGGAATGTCAGGATATTTCTGGTATTTTCCATTAGGAGAAAAATTTGCACATATTGGAGCAGGGGATTACAACAAGAATCACATCAAAAAGACTGATGAATTTTTAGAAAAATATGGAGGTAAAGTGATTGCAACAAAGGGACGCCCAATAAGACTCGCAACACCGGATAAATGCAAACCATACTATTCAGGAAAAGTAGTGGGAGTTGGAGAATCTATTGGGACAGTTTATGCATTGTTAGGTGAAGGAATTATCCCAAGTATGCAATGTGTTGAAATTTTCTTAGATAATATGAATGACTTTGAAGCTTATGAGAAAGCAGTGGAAAAACACTACAAAGTTTATGCCAAGGTGTTTAATTTTGTTCGAGCAAAAATTCACAAAAACTTTAGTTTTTTCAAAGCATTACCAGACTTTATTTCAATATTTCTATACATGAAAAAACATGAAGACAGATTTGGAATGAATATTAAAATTTCAGATTTGATGAAAGTAGCCAAAGCCTAGAAAATACTTATGTTTATCTTAAATTCATAGTTTTTTGTGAGTGAAGATTTAGCATCAAATGCACTATCTTTCCCAGATATTCTCGGCATACTTCTGGGAGCTGCAGGTGTTGGAATAGCTTTGTTTTTTGCAGCCAGAGACAGAGCACGTAGAATTAAAGATAAAAAAAATTATTTAGAAAAAAGAATAGCGTGTGGAGATTTATTGATAGCAGCTTACAAAAGAAAAATAGCAGAAGCACAAGATGGAAAAATTAAGAAAAAATTTCAAGGGTATAGAACAATACTGTGGTTACGGTTAGATACAGGAATGTCTGATGAGGAATTTTACAAACTTTATAAGGAATTTAAAGATCTCTGTACAAAAGATTTGAAAGATGGTGAAGGAGAAGTAATGGTCAGAATTAAAGATGGGGAATTTGAAAAATTTAAAGCTAAATTAAATGAAGATCCTATCCAAAACTAACTGAGCCAAATCCTTCTCGATTAGTTCTATTTGATGCCATATTGTAATCATAAATTATTTTAGAATACTCTTTGAATTCTTCTTTCATAGGATCTAAATTCTCTGCCAAGTAAAATCCAGGACAATCACCCGTAAATTGATAAGTTGCATGTACACGTGCTGTTCCTTTTTCATTTTCTAACCAACTTGAAAATGGATAAAGATAGCACACTCCCGGTCTATCAGGATGCATACTACAACCACCTTCATTATCTAAAAATCTACAAGAGATGTGTGTTCCATCATCAGCTTCTGTCTCATCTTTTTTTCGTTTTAGATTAATTGTAGTCATTGTAGTCATTTGTCCTGAAGGACCAGGTTCTTGGTAAGTTACAGTAAGTGTTTCATTTTTTATAAACTCAGAAGGCTTTTGATATTTCAAACCTTTTCCAATGATGATTAAATCATCAGATGTCAGTGGAAGTCTGCCTTGTCTATCACAACAGTTGTGACAGTCAGGCCAGAAACATTTCCATAAAATGTATTTTTTTTCAGATTGTAGATAAGGTACATGAAAAACTACATCTTTTACTTTAACTGGATAATCAGATACATCAGTAATTTTACCTAGCATGAAATTTCTTAGTATTGGGTCTACATCCCAGTCTTTTTGCAATAAATCAAGTGACTCTTCAATTTCTTTCTGAGACAATCAAGTTATAACATGATTTACAGATGTTATTAATGTTGAGTGAAAAAGGAAAGTATGCCTCAGCTACAGAAAATAGGAGATTTGTATGGAGCAAAGTAATCTGGCCATTAATTTTAGAAATTAATGATGTTTCATTTACACTAAAACAATTTCAAAATAAACGTGATAGGGTTTGTCAAGAAAAAAATATTTCAATTAATATTCCATCAAGGGGTCTTGCATCATTACAACAAAAAGGAATTATACTCAAAGAAAGAGATCTCTATTCTATTCATTACAAATTGATTCCATACATGAGACTAAGAGCTGGTTGTGATTATGCAACTGTTATTCATGAAGTCAGACAACAATAATTACAACAAATGAATATATTCTAAAACATCGAATTTTCTTCAAGTAGCCCGATAGTCTAGTGGTCAAGGATTCTGCCCTCTGGATCTCAAGAGTGGATAGGCGGGGACGGCAGTTCGAATCTGCCTCGGGCTACTGAAAAAATTTCTAAATAGTAAAGTTCTATCTTGATGCTTGTGCGATTCTTTCTAGCTCATGTTTCTTCTTGACTGAAGGAGCGCTAGAATCGTTTGCTGCTGCAAGTATTAGTTGTTCTGCCATATGTTCTTCAATTGGTTTTGGATTAGAAAATGTTGCCTCTTTGATTGCATCGGCAATAAATTTCAAAGCCATGTCAACTCTTCTAATTGGTGCAACATCAACTGACACATGGTATGTAGTACCACCATAAACAATTCGAGTTGTATCCTCGTTTGGTGCAGAAAATTCAATTGCTCTAACTAATACTTCAACTGGGTTTTGTCCAGTTTTTAGTGCAATAATATCAAATGCAGTTTTTACAGTATTGAGAACTTTGGTCTTTTTTCCAGTCATTCTTCCTGTATTCTTTGCATATTTTTTTCCAAAGTGCATTGTCTTGTTGATTAATCGTTCTACAATGTTAACATCAGCTTTGTTGAATCTTTTTAGTGCTGAACGGCCAAATGTGTATGGTAAAATTTGTTTTCTCAATGAGATAGCAGTCTTTAATCCAGGATCTTTAATTTCGATATCAGATAAATCCCATTTTCTAAATAATAGTAAGTTCTTTGTTTCTGCCATTCCTATCTCCTTGGTTTCTCTTTCTTACCTATTACTAGCTCATGAAGTGATGTACCATTAACTTTAGAAACTTTGAATCTAACACCAGGAATATCCCCCATTGCGCCACCCTGTGTTGCACCCATTCCTTCAATTGTAACCTCATCGTGTTCATCAATGAAGTTCATTGCACCATCTCGTGGCAAAAAGGCTGTTACGGATTTACCATTTCTAATTAATTGAACTCGAACACATTTTCGGATAGCAGAGTTTGGTTGTTTTGCTGCAATACCTACTTTTTCTAAAACAATACCTCGTCCTTGAGGTGCACCTCCAAGAGGATCAGATTTTTTATCAATACCAAGTTTTCTTCTTTTGTAAGTAGAGATTGCCCATCTCTGTTTCTTTTTCTTAGAGTTCAAAACCCTGCCAGCAAATAATCCAAGTGGTGATTTTCTAGTCATTCTTACATCTCCAATGTTGCTTTTTCTTGACTGTTAATTAGAACATGTGTGATATTGAAATATCGTTTTGCAAGGAGTCTTGCTTTCTCAGCATTTCTGCCTTCTCTTCCAACAACAATTCCTTTCTTTCTTGGGTCTACCATAACAATTGCCTGTTTTGACCCATCTGGTCGTGTATTTATTTTTACTTCAGTAACTAGTTTTGAATTAAGCAAATTAGCCAAAAATTTTGCCGGATCCTCGTCAAACTCTACCAATTCTACATTTCGCTTTACAATATTTTGTAATGATTTGATATGAACTCCACCTTTACCTATGGCTAGACCCATTTTACCAGTATTAACTACAAAAATTACCCTATCTTGTTTTTCATCTTCTATACAATCACGTGCAGTTGCACCCGTAACATTTTGGAAAAGAGACATCATACGCATTTGATCAGTTGAAAGTTTAATTGCTTGTGTCATAAGAATGCCTTTTTATCTCCGAACAAAAATGTCTCATTTAAACTTTCATAAAATAAAATATAACTATTCATTTTTTTCCTCAGCTTCTGTATCTTTTAAAATTGATTTGATGTTTGCATCAGTTATTGATGTAAATGAGATCGTTGAAATTCTAAATTGTAAGCCACATAATCTTCCTAATGCGACTGATGTTCCTTGAAAGTTGACTAATGGTATTTTTTCTTTTTTTGCATTTGATTCAATTTTCTCAAACATTTCTTTTTTAACTGATTGAGACAATACAACTAGCTTGGAATTTTTTACAGAGTTTAAAACTTGTTTAGTGCCCATCGTTAACTTATCTTCTTTGAGAGCATCTTTCAATGATTTTTCAAGTATCTTACTCATGTGTTTACCTTATGACGATCGTCTTGGGAGGGTCTTATAGGTTTATTGAAAAATCAGGCAGGGTTTAAAGCAAAAAACTCAGTTTAGAAAACTGAATAGGGAACCTAGAGAAGAAAATACAATACTTACTTCTTCAAAAAAGTTAGCTGGTTTTTGTTTTTTATAATTAATTGAACTAATTTTTTCAGGTGAAGATTCTAAATACATAGTATTTTCAATATCAAATTCTGAAGATCTGTCATTCATGTTGTAATAATTGTGGGTTTGCGATAATGCAATTTCAAGATTTGTTCTAGCAGTATTGTAATTGGGATTTTTTTCTAGAATTTCATTATACAGTAAAATGGCATCATCAGAATTTCCTAGATTTACAAGAGCATTTGCCTTGTTATTTTTAGCAGGTAAAAAATCAGGATCAAAATTGATAGCATGATCATAATACATTATTGCCTCAGAAAAATATCCTAATTTACCTAAGGTAGAACCCTTGTTTACTAGAACTTCTACATTGTTAGGATTGTCAATTAATGAATCATTAAAAAAATTCAAAGAACTATCAAATTTACATAATCTATACAATGCAGGTCCCATTCCATCATAATAAGAAATTGTATCAGTAAAAGTACTTGAATCACATTCCAGATTAATTTGGTTTAGTAATTGTCCCAACTCAATATCTTCTACAGTAAGATTAGTTTGTTTTTTAATTTCATTTTTTGTAATAATTTTTTTTGAGTTACTTTCTTTACTAATTATTATTTCATCTAATGGAATATTTGTAGTATTAAAAATAATCTCTTCATTTGTTTCTTCAACAGTATTTTCTATTGTTTCTTCAATGGTATCATCTATTGTTTCTTCAATGGTATCTTCTATTGTTTCTTCAATGGTATCTTCAACTATTGAATGTGAAGTTTCATAATAATCAAAAAAAGACATTGTTTCTGTTTCTGCATAATGAGCTTTTATCGAATATGTTCCATCAACTCTAAAATTAACTCCAGCTTTTACAAGAAAACTTGTAGAAAATTCTAAATCAGAATTAATTGAACCAAAGTAAAAACCTGCAGGCATTCCAAATGGATCATAAACTCCGATAAGCACTGAAGGAGAATCTAATGCAGAAACCAATCCTGTAATTTTGATAATATCTTTGTCAGTGTATTGTTTTTTTTCAGTATAAACCATAACAATTTCAGGAGTTACTGCATCCTCAACAAAAATCTCAGATTCAAAGTATTCATTTTCAATAACAAAATAATAATTTTCAGAAATTTGTCCATAGTCTAACTTTACTGTATATTCTCCAGTTTTTTCATAAAATGGAGAATCAAGTGAGACTGTTTTAGAGAAGATTTTTTGAGGCGAAATTTCTAAATTATTGGCTGATAAAATTTTTCCATCCGGGTCATAGATACTCATTGCAATAATTGGCATTCCAAAATCAAGAATTGCACCTGAAATAGTAAGAGAATCACCTTTACTGTATACTTGTTTGTCAAAATCCATATCAAATGAATCAGCAAAAACTTCGCTGAAAATCAAAGGGGAAAAAACGGTTAACACTAACGTAATTCCTACCAAGTATCCTAACACATAGATAAAAAATAGAATTTTCTATTTAATAATCACGTAGAAATCATACTTTTTCATTTAACAGTAATCGTAGTTGACATTGTAGGAGTTAATGCTATTGGATCATTAAGTGAATTCCAAACAAATGTTTCAATGTTATATGTTCCAGATTTTTCAGGGATCCAAGATTGAGAAACATCGAGACTTTGTTTTGAAGATAATTCACTTTGTATCCATGAAATTGACTCAACAAAATTAGTTGCATTTTTTACTTGAAAGATATAAACAAATTTCTGGTTGAAATCATGATCATTTCTTAGAGTTCCAACCAGTTGCATTTGGATGTTTGGTGAAAAAAATTCTAATTGATTACCTAAACTATCAGAAAAAACAACTGGAAAGTTTTCAAGTCGATCAATTGGAGGAACAGACGAATCTACTTTAGAAAAAGTTTCAATTGATAAATTATCTGATTTTGAATATGGCTTTGGTAATGTATAATCATCATATTTAGCAAAAATTGTATCACCAGGTAACGAAAAAAGTCTATCCCCACTCGAAGATAAAGTTTGTGAAAAAGAGATTTGAGCAACAAACAAACCAGAACTTTCGGTTGTCTCTGTAGCAATAATTTCTATTCCTCCAATATCAGAGTCTGAAAAAACTTGTATTTGGATACTATCTAGTGCTTCAGGATTTAGATTCATATCCAAATCAATGACACGGATAGTAGCAAAATCATCTGAAAAAAAAGTCTCATTTGAAAATTGAATTGTACCAATATTCCAATTCACTGGAACAGACTCTACCAATACCACACCATCTGCAAATTCAAATGAGATTGTAATTGCAGAGTCTCTATCAACTTCTAAAAATCCACTAGTAGGTCCATTACCAATCGTTCTTGGGGTTGTATCAATATCCCCATCACCATCAGAATCATGTGAAAAACCTGTAAGAATAACTTCAGCAGTAAAAATTCCTGAATTTACGTCTGTTTCGGTAAAACGATACGATTCAAGTGAATGTTCTTGTGTGGAGATTTTGATTGAATGGTGTTCGGTATCACCAATTGAATCAATTAGATATCTATCTGTATTCCAACTTGGCGCTATGATTGTCATTTTAATTTTGTCAGTCCAAGAATATGTTGGCTTGTCAGTAAAAATTGGAGAGTATGGATCATTGTAATCAGGAATTGATTCTCCAAATGCAGGAGCAAAAATTAATGAAAAGAAAAGTAAGAATAAATACATAATTAAATTTGTTAAATATCAAATTTAATGTTTGATGAATAAGTTCCTAAGATTCTTCTTTAGGAATAGAAACTGCTAAAATATTGTCACCACGTATCAAAATTTTTCCAAGTTTCACAGATTTTTCATCAGATGTGTCTTCTGCATCATCCAAAGTCAAATTCATATGAATATCAAAGTCTTTCAAGATACCTTGAATAGTTGTATCATTTCTTAATCTAAGTAGAACAGCTTTTTCTTTACTGTTAGTC
Source organism: Candidatus Nitrosopumilus sp. (assembly GCA_965238195.1). Taxonomy (GTDB): domain Archaea; phylum Thermoproteota; class Nitrososphaeria; order Nitrososphaerales; family Nitrosopumilaceae; genus Nitrosopumilus. The sequence goes on from OZ250174.1 coordinate 634,475, forward strand.
ATTAATGTTGAAATTTCGTAAGCCATGATTATTCACTTGATAGTTTAATTTGTATTCCTCATTTTTTCTTGCTTACTTGCATGTATAAATCAACAGTACCACTTCCAATTGGAATGTTACTTCCAACAATTACATTTTCAGTGATGCCTTTTAGTTCTTCAACTTCACCTTGAAGTGCAGCATGTGCAATAGTTGGTACTGTAATTTCAAATGCAGCTCTTGCAAGAACACTATCTTTGGTACCAGCAATTCCATGTCTACCAATTTGTTGCATATATCCCCTCGAACACATCAAATCAGAGACCAACATGATGTATCTATTATCAACTTCTAATCCTTGGTCTTCCAGAGTATGGTTTAGTTCATTAATCAATGCATTTCTTGCAGCTTCAATTCCCAAAGTTCCTGCAATTTCAAAGACATTATTTGTTCTAACATTTCTTTTGTCAATACCTTTGACTTCAAGTAATTTGGCAATGTTAGAACCAGTTGTTTGGATAACCCATTCACCATCTTTTTGAACTAATGTGACACGTTCAATATCTGGAACTCCTTTAACTGTAGTTTTAAGAACTTTATTTCTAATTGCAATTACGGTAGCAGTATCAGATTCCTCATCAACTAGTTTTAGAGTGATTAATTCACCAGTTGTCTCCATCTTGAATTTTTTATTTGATGCAAGTGATGCTTCTACTTCTGCAATAGTACATCCTCTTTCTTTGAGTCTCTTTTCGCTCAAAATTAGTTTGATTTCAGTAGAATAATCAGTTTCACTATCAGCAATTAATGCACTTACTTTAGTTTGCAGTACATTTCTTGCAATATCAATTGCTTTTTCTCGTGATTTCTTTGATTCTTCATCAAGGTAAATATCCATAGTTGGAGTAACAGGTTTCTTTCTAGCATCAACTAATTCAATTAATCTTGGAAGACCAAGTGTAACGTTTCTTTCTTTAATTCCTGCAAAGTGGAATGTTCTCAAAGTCATCTGAGTACCAGGTTCACCAATTGATTGAGCAGTAACAATTCCTACTGCTTGTCCTGGTTCTACTTTGGCTTTGTTGTAAAGTAAAAGTCCTTTCTTACAAACAGCCTCTACACCATCTTTACTAAGATTAGAAGCGTGTAATGCATCAGTTACAAGTGAAGTTAATCTTGGATTAAATGTCTTAGTGTATTTCTTGGTAAGAGTATCAATTTCATCTTTTGTAGCTTTTTTACCAGAATCAGTTATGGTTTGAGATTCAGCTAATCTACTAGCGTTAAATGCTTCACCATGATCACTTTTTTGCACATCTATTCCGTCTTCACCATAAAGGAATTGAACAATGTGACCGTGTGGATCTCTTACTGTTCCATCATATTCTAATCTAATGTGTTCTAATGCGTTAATCAATCTACGTTGCATGTAACCACTTTGTTGTGTTCTAACTGCAGTATCTACAAGTCCTTCACGACCTCCCATTGCGTGGAAGAAGAATTCTAATGCTGTAAGACCTGTTCTATAATTAGATTTTACAAATCCATGTGCGTCAGGATTATTGTCATGTTCTTTATAAAATGTCAATGCACGATTACTATAACCATCATTCATTCTATTTCCTCTTCTTGATTGTTGGCCCAAGGCACCTGCCATCTGACCTACGTTTAGAGATGAACCTCTTGCACCAGTAGTAGCCATAATTTTTCCAGCATTACTATCATCAAGACAATCATTTGCAGTAGATCCTGCCTTGTCTCTTGCTTTACCTAATTCATTAACGATGTATGCTTCTAATGCCTCTTCAGGCTTCATACCTCTTGTGAGTTTGAGAGTTCCTTTCTCATATTGCTTAGTTAAATCATCTACAACATCGTAAGTTTGTTGAATATCATCTAAAATTTGTTGTACATTTTTTTCTGGTAATTCAAGATCACCATACCCATAACTAAAACCATAATGGGTGATGAACTGTTTTACCATAATTAGAATAGAGTTTAAGAAAGTTTTTCCAGCTGCATTACCATAGTCTTTTGTAATTCTGTGTAAAACACTTTCTGGTTCTTCTGCACCAATGGATGTTTTATCAATTACACCACTGATTAATTCACCATTTTTAATTACAACATCTTTTGGCTTACCATTGGTACCCTTTGACCATTTTGATGTAAGAACATAGTTGAAGTCTTTAGGAAGATACAGTGAGAATAATTGTTTACCGGTATATGCAGGACCGTCTTTTGTTTTGGTACCAGGTTTTGGAAGAGGATCATTATAACCACCAAGCATTGCAAGGTTTGAAAATTCTTGAGGAGTTAACGTTGTATCATCTTTAGTTAGAAGATACGCACCAGTAACAAAGTCTCTCAGTGCTCCAATAATTGGACCACCATATCTTGGAGAAATTAATTGATCTTGAACTCTCATCAAAAGAATTGCTTCTGCTCTTGCTTCTTCACTTTGAGGAACATGAAGATTCATTTCATCACCATCAAAGTCTGCGTTGTATGGAGGACATACAGAAGGATGTAATCTGAAAGTCTTACCCGGAAGTACTCGAACATAGTGAGCCATAATAGACATTTGGTGTAGTGATGGTTGTCTGTTAAACATCACAATATCACCATCTGAAAGATGTCTTTCAATTAAATATCCCATCTCAAGTGTGTCAGCAATTGTAGAGCGGTCTTCTACAAAGTCTAATCTTATTTTTACACCATCAGGTCTTACAATGTAATTTACACCTGGAAAATTTTCAGGTCCATTAATCACTAGTTTTTTCATTCTATCAATATTCCATTCTGTAACAATTTCAGGAATTGTTAGTTTGGTAGCAACTGCTACAGGTACACCAACTTCAGACAAGTCCAAATTAGGATCAGGAGAAATAACAGTTCGGCTTGAAAAATCTACTCTTTTTCCAGATAATGAACCTCTGAATCTTCCTTCTTTTCCTTTGAGTCTTTGAGTTAATGTTTTGAGAGGACGTCCAGAACGATGATGTGCTTGTGGAATTCCAGAGACTTCGTTATCAAAATATGTTGTAGTGTGATACTGTAACAAGTCAACTAAGTCTTGAACAATTAGTGGCGGAGTTCCTGCCTCTTTACTTTCTTTTAGTCTTTGATTAACTCGGATGATATCAACCATTTTGTGTGTCAAGTCATCTTCTGATCTTATTCCGGTTTCAAGAATGATTGAAGGTCTAACAGTTACTGGTGGAACAGGAAATGCTTGAAGAATGAACCATTCTGGTCTAGCAGTGATTGGATCATAATTTAATAATTTTAAATCTTCATCAAGGATTTGCGTAAATCTTTCTCTAATTGTAATTGGTAGTAATCTATGTTCACCAATTTCTGTTTTCTCAACAAAAATAGTTGGTTTTGTAAAGATTAACTCGTATTGTGTTTTTCCACAGTGAGGACATTCTTTTGCTTTTTTTGCTTTCTCTATGATTTGTTCTGGAATACGTTTTTGAGAAATTACAGTATAAGCAGCATGTTTGTCTTTAATTTGTTGGAATGCGTCTAAATCTTCTTGTGGAACTTTGAGTCTTGCACAAGAACGGCATGTTGATTGTAATAGTTTGTAAATATTATCAATAAATGCAATATGTAAGATAGGTTCTGCAAGTTCAAGGTGTCCAAAGTGTCCAGGACATCTAGCAGCTGTATTTCCACAAGTCAGACATTTTTGTCCAGGTTCAAGAGTACCGAGTCTGCCATCCATAAGACCTCCTTGAACTGACATTCCATCTTCATCATATGTTTCAGGAGCAGTGATTTCAGCTACAGAGTATTTTCTAATTTCTGTTGGAGACCATACTGAAAATCTAATTCCATCAATTGCTTTAATTGCTTGAACAGACATCTAGATTTTCTCCTTGATCAACAATCGTGGTGCAACGTTAAGACTCTGCATCTCTTGTAGGAGTAGTTTGAATGCATATGCTACGGATACAGATGATACTTTAGCTTTATCGCCACAAACTCTGCAGACATATTTTCTTTGTTTAACATCATGATAAGCAACCAAACCACATCTTTCACATACAAAGATATCAGATTTATCAGACTCATCAAGTAATCTATCTTTTAGAATCATAGAAGCACCATAAGCAATCAAACAATCTCTTTCCATTTCACCAAATCTTAGTCCACCACCTCTTGCTCTTCCTTCTGTTGGTTGTTTAGTTAACATCTGAACTTGTCCACGTGCTCTTGCATGTATTTTATCTGCAACCATATGGTGAAGTTTTTGATAATACACAACTCCAATAAAGACATCAACTGGAAATGGTTTTCCAGTTCTTCCATCATACATTATTTCTTTACCAGAATATTTGAAATTGTGTGCATCCATTACTTCTTTGACTTCATCCATTTTTTCTCCCACAAATGCAGACCCATCAAATCGTTTTCCACGAAATGCTGCAGCTTTTCCACAGATAGATTCCATCATCATTCCAACTGTCATTCGTGAGGGGAATGCATGAGGGTTAATCAAAACATCAGGAGATATTCCTTCTGCCGTATATGGTAAGTCTTCTGCTTTAGCTAAAATTCCAAGTACACCTTTTTGTCCATGTCTTGATGCAAACTTGTCACCAATCTCAGGAACTCTCATGTCTCTTGCTCTAATCTTATACATTTTTCCACCTTCGTTTGATTGAGTCATAACAACAGTATCTACAACTCCTGCTTCAGATGGTCTTACACCAATAGAAGTATCTCGTCTATAGGGACCAGATGATTCAAACTCTCGGTATTCTTCCATAAATCGTGGAGGACTAGTTTTACCAATTAAAATATCTCCTCCTTTAATTGGAGATTCTGATGCAACAACACCATCTTCTTCAAGTAATCTGTATGCGCGTTCGCCCTTGTAACCTCTAATGTTATCTTCAGCATTAGGAATCTCAAAGCTATCACGCATTCCACCTGGGTATTGTTTTGCTTCAGCATCATAGATTCTATAGAAGAAAGTTCTTCCCAATCCTCTATCAACTGATGATTTACTAAGTACAATGGCATCTTCAATATTATAACCATCAAATGGCAATACTGCAACAACACAATTCTGACCAGCTGGTCTGTCTTCTAATCCTAAAAGCTTCATTGCTTTAGTGTTAACAATTGGGACTTGTGGATATAGCATAAAGTGTTGTCTAACATATGTACTAGTATTCATCATGGGTGTAGAAAATCCTAAACTTTGTTTTGCCATTGCAGATTCGTATGTATTTCTTGGAGATTGGTTATGTTCAGGATATGGAATGATTGAAGCTCCTGCACCAAGAATTGCTGGTGGAAATACCTCAAGGTGAGTGTGTTTCTTTGTGTCTTTTTCATCTAAAGTTACATAACAGTTTTCTTCTTCATTTGCATCAATCATTTCCAAGACACCCATTCTCAAAAGATCAGTCCAAGAAAGCAATTTCTTTGAGATTTTATCTAATAGTTTTTGTGTTAGTAATGATTTGTTATCTTTGATAATTATTAATGGTCGTAAAACACGTCCTGCATTACAATTTACATAAAGTCTTTTTGTTGAGCCTTCAATGTCAGATTTATGAAATGAAACTCCAACATGAGGGTGGATCTTTGAGTTTCTTCTAAGGTCTCTAAGTGATTCAGCTAGTTGTCCACCATCTTTATAATATCCAATTAAACGTCCGTCAACAAATATTCTAGCTCCATCTTTTTTCAAATCTTCTTTGGCTTCAAAGAAGTGTACTGTTCCAAGATCATAGAGTTTTTCTATAATTTCCTCATTTGGAACATTTACTGAAATGATTCCAGATAGTGCCAAATTTTTTACTAAGCCACAGTTAGAACCTTCTGGTGTTTCACTTGGACAAATTCTTCCAAAGTGAGTTGCATGCAAGTCTCTTGCCTCAAAGTTTGGCTGAGTTCTACTAAGAGGAGATTGAATTCTTCTAAGATGACTAATTGTTGAAAGATAATTTGTTCTATCAAGTAATTGAGTGACACCAACACGTCCTCGTCCCCAGTTTCCAGTTGCAATAGCATTGTTTAGTTTATCAGTAATTATTCCTGGACGAATTGCTGCAGCAACTGCATTAATTCCACGTTTTTGGCCGGATCTTTCTAATTGATATTTCATATCTCTAACCAAATTTCTAAATGCAGTTCTAAAGAGATCGGCTAACATTTGTCCTGCAAACTTTATGACTTTGTTTCCATAATGATCTTTGTCATCAGGTGTAATCCAACCAAGCTTTAATTCTAATAATTTACAAGCTGCTTCACCTAGGAACTGAGCTTTTTCTTTTCTATTTTCAGGATGTTTACCCAAGTGTGGCAATAATCCCCAATCCAACAAAGTTTCAGCACGTTTTATCTGAAATTCCTCTAACATTCCAGGTGCGATTCTTTTACTGATGTAGACAATTGCATCTTTTGCTGTTGGAACATCACCTGCTTTTTCAAATGAACCTTCCAATTCATCTTGAAGTTCATCTACCAATGAAACTACTGAAGCAATTTCTTTATCAGATTCTAATCCAAGTGCTCTCATCAGTGTGACAACTGGAATATCAACTGGGGAACCAGGAATTCTAGCAACAATTAATCCATCATTTTTCATGACAAGTTCTAATTTTGCACGATAACCAACAATTGAAGAATACACTTTAGCTTTGAAAACAATATTTCCACCTACAGTTTCTCTATCAACAATAATTTTGTTGTAAGAAAGATCTTCTAATCCTACAATTACTCTTTCAGAACCATTAATGATAAAATAACCACCAGGATCATTTGGATCTTCTCCATGTTCAATTAATTTTTGAGTAGAGAAGTTATGTAAGATACATGCATTTGATTTTGCCATAACTGGAACATCACCAATGTGAACAAATCTAGATTCCAAAATTTTTCCATCTTCTACAACACTAGCTTCCATCATTACAGGTGCAGAGTATGAAACATTTCTCAATCTTGCTTCAGCTGGAGTAATATGAGTAATAGAACCATCAAGTTCCATCATTCGTGGTTGTTGAAGTTTAACTTTACCGAGTTGAATCTTGTATGGGTATTCAGCATTTTCAATATCTATTTTATCAACTTCGTTGATAATACTTTGAAGTCCTCTTTCTAAAAATTCATCAAAAGAATTAAGATGTTGACGTGCAATACCCTCACGTTTTAAAATATCTTGAATTACTGGCCAACGTTTTGTGGAGGGATGTACCATCTAGACTTCCACCACGTATCTGTAATAGAGACTTTCACCAGCAGTAGGACTTTTTCTGGTGATCTTAATCAAATCACCTGGTTTTACACCAAGTCCCAGAATTGCAGGATCATTTACAAAGATTAATGGTAATTCAGTTGGTTTACAATTATATTTTTTTATGACTTCTTCAGCTTCTTGTTTGGTAATAATTTCATGTTTTGGGACATAGATATGATCAGGGACTAAAACTTGATTTTTCTTAGTTGCCATCTACAAAACCTCCATGTAGAACATTAAATGTAACAGAAAATAATACACACAAACTGTCAAAAATTCACGCTCGGGTTAATATATATCTAATCTGAAATTCGTCATAAAGAGTATTTTTTCTTTTTTGTCAACAAATTTTTTCACAACCTTAAATAGTGTAAATTCAGGCGTAAACTTGATGAAAGCTCATCTATCGGTGTTTGCCTTATCTGCAATTTTAATTGCAAGTATTGGTATGGCACCAGCATTTGGACAGAGCTCAATTGTCGTAACTACAGATAAGGCATCCTATGCAGCTGGCGAGACAATCATGGTAACAGGAGAAGTTTCTCAACTGTTAGGAGGATATGCCATAGGTCTACAAGTAATTGCACCAAATGGAAACATTGCTTCTATTGATCAGCTTACAGTAGGTGCAGATAAAAAATTCAGCACAACTATAGCTGCAGGTGGTGGACTAATGAAAGTTGAAGGTACCTATACAGTTACAGTCCAATATGGAGACAACAGCAATAATTCAGCAACAACATCGTTTGAGTTTGGTGGAGGTTCTATAACACCACCAACGGAAGTAGAGGAATCAGTGGTAACTGATACAACAGTTTCAGTTACAGGTTCTAGCGATTTGATAGGATATGAGATTACAGGTGGAAAACTATTAGGTATTACACCTGATGTGGATGCAAATTCACTGATCATTTCTATTGACGCTATGGAAGATGGTACACTAACTCTTACAATTCCTAGATCGGTGTTGGATGCAGTACTTGCAAATGGAGATGATGATGAATTCTTTGTCTTAATTGACGCAGAAGAAGCAGAAGACTATGATGAAATAACCACATCAACAGACAGAACGCTTACCATATCATTCCCAGCAGGAGCCGAAGAGATCGAAATAATCGGTACATTTGTAGTCCCAGAATTTGGTACAATTGCAGCCATGATCCTAGCAGTAGCAATTATCTCAATAATTGCAATATCTGCAAAATCAAAACTTAGCATCATACCAAGATACTAAATTTCATCTTTTTTCTATTTTTAAATATACATAAATACCAAAGATATCTGGAGAAATTAGGATGAATTTTAAACGTTCTACAACATCAATGGCAATAGCCCTCATGGCACTGTCATTAGTCTCAATGGCATCAATTCAACAAGATGCTTTTGGTGCTTTAGGAATGTCAATTACAGCTACAGCTGATAAAGGTGCAGACACCATAATTGTCACAGGTATGACGGTTTCAGATATTACAGATGTTACATATACAGTAAAGTCCCCAAGTGGAAATAATGTAGTTCAAGTTGGTCAACTAACACCAGCTGATAATGGAGAGTTTATGATAACACTAAAAATTGGTCCAACATGGACTGAGGATGGATTTTATGAAATTGAAGTAATGCAAGCCGTACATCAAAATTCATTGTATACTTTGGATGTAATTGTTAACATAGTAAACGGAATGGTTGCTGAAAGAACTTCTGAAACTAGTTCTAATTTAGAGACAGGAATTTTCGATGGAACTCCAAATGTTGCTAGAGATGCAGGACTTGTACTTGACGATATAATTGTCGATAATGGATCCTCAATGTTTGAAGTTACTGGAACAACTGATAGGGTAAGTGAAGCCATTACATTGACTGTAACTGCACCAAATGGAAATGTAATTTCAATTGCTCAAATAGCAGCAGCACTTGATGGAGAATTCATTGCTGAGATTTCAGTAGGTGGATCAGTGTGGAAAGAAAACGGTTTTTACACTGTAACTGCATACCAGAATGACAATCCAAAATATTCTGATTCAAGACAAGTAGATATCTTAGATGGAGTAGTAGTACCAGAATTTGGTACAATTGCAGCCATGATTCTAGCAGTAGCAATTATCTCAATAATTGCAATATCTGCAAAGTCAAGACTAAGCATCATACCAAGATACTAAAATCACAACTTTTTTCATTTTTTAAATATACATAAATAGAGACAGGTGTAAATCGCAACAAGATGAACAACCGTACGTCGTTCGCGCTACTAGCCGTTTTGACTGCAGTCGGTACTTTAACCATGTCATCAGCATATGCTGCTGAGGTAGAACACCCACAAGCATGTGTAGGATGTTCCATGGAAGATGCCAGAGCAACAGCAAATCAAATGTTACTTGAAGATCTTCCAGTGTCTGTTTGGACAGATAAAACAGACTATGGTCATAATGACATGATTATAGTAGAAGGTCAAGTAGCAAATGTATCTGGATTTCCAATTACAGTTACTGTTGTTAGTCCTCTAAACTCCCTTGTTACAGTTGATCAATTAACTCTAGCAGATGATGGAAGTTTTAAGACAACACTAAACACAGCAGGTGCAATGTGGAAATACGACGGTACCTACACCATTAAAGTAAACTATGGAAGCCCTGAAAAAAGTAACAGTGCAAAAGTTGAACTAACTGGTGGAGTTGAATGGACACCAAATTACTCAACACCAACACAACCAGAAAAAGCATGTACTGGTAGTGAAATATCTGCAAGTGGTCAATGTATACCATATAGCATTTCAGGTGGAATGGTAACTGGTGCAACTCTCAATGCTGGTGATAATGGTTCAATTATCATCAATATCAACGCAGAAGATGACGGAACATTAACAGTAATGCCATCAAAAACAATCGCAGAAGGTATCTTCATGGTACTAATTGATGGAGAAGAATGTGATGATTCCGAATGTGAAATTGTTGGAAACAAAGTAACAATTATGTTCCCAGCAGGCGCTGAAACAATTGAAATAATCGGTACCCACGTGATTCCAGAATTTGGTACAATTGCAGCCATGATTCTAGCAGTAGCAATTATCTCAATAATTGCAATATCTGCAAAGTCAAGACTAAGCATCATACCAAGATACTAAAATCACAACTTTTTTCATTTTTTCATTTTTAATAGTAAAGGAAATATACAAACGCGCGTTTGAAGATTTGTGGAAATCAAAATATTTTATATTTTCATTGTTCTACTAACAATTTCTACTGGAATAGTTTTTGCACAAGAATCTGTTGTTTCGATTCAAACAGATGATAGTAATTATGATGAAGGAGACACAGTTGTTGTGTCAGGTATGGTAAATACATTGATTGGAGAAACTCCAGTCATAATTCAACTCTTTTTTGAAGAAGAAACTCTGGTAGATATTGCACAAATTGTAGTCGCTCAAGATGGTAGCTTCACAAAAACATTTCTTGCAGAAGGGGCATTATGGAAAAAATCTGGAGAATATACAGTTGTAGCATCCTATCAAGAATACAAGGTAGATACAGCGTTTAGCTATACCCCAGAATCAGAGGCAATTGAAACAACAGAGCATTTTGAAGTAGATGCAGGAAGTCATGGAACATTTGATGTAACATATACCATCAAAGGAGGTACGGTTAAAGATATGATAGTAGATGAAGGTATTTTTGCAATAGTTGTACAAATTGATGCCATAGATGAGGGAACTATAACATTGGATTTACCTAGAGAATTCATAGGGGCTGAGAAACAAGACGGCAAAGATGATACTTTCATCATTCTAGTAGATGGCATAGAAGTTGCATATCAGGAATCAGTAGTACAATCAGACTCCAGAGTAATAACAATTAATTTTAACGAAGAAGATTCAGATATTGAAATTATTGGAACTTATGTTGTTCCTGAATTTGGCACTATTGTAATGATGATCTTAATTATAGGAATTATGGCAACGGTTTTAGTCTCTAGAAACAAATTCCAAATTAAAATTTAATTTTTTGAAACAAAAGAATATTTTTCTTTGAATGGAGAAACTGATCGAAGTTCTTGAACTACTTTTTTGAGAATATCAACTGTTTGTTCAATTTCTTTTTGATTATTGAAAATTCCTGTTGTTAGCCGCAGGGAACCAGTAATTTGTTCAAGTGAAAACCCCATTGCTTGTAAAACATGTGACGCCTTTTGAGTATTTACAGAACATGCAGAACCAGTAGATGCTGCAATCCCATATTCGTCAAGTTTGATGATAAGATCTTCACCATTAACACCAAGAAATGTAAAGTGAGCATTGTTTGGCAATCTAGATTTAGGATGACCATTCAAAGTTACTTCAGGAATTTCAGTCAATACATTTTCAATCAGAGTATCTCGAAGTTTTTTTGTATAAGAAATATTTTCTTCTAAATTATTTTTTGCAATGGCACATGCTTTTCCAAATCCGACAATATTTGCAACATTTTCAGTTCCAGAACGTAATCCATTTTCTTGACCACCTCCCAAAATTACGGGATCAATATCAACACCGTTTTTGATGTATAATGCACCTATCCCTTTGGGCCCATAGAGCTTATGTGATGAAATAGACATCAAATCTATGCCTAATTCTTTGACATCGATTGGAATTTTGCCAACTGCCTGTACAGCATCAGTATGAAATAATACGTTATGTTCATGACATATTTTAGAAATCTCAGAAATTGCTTGGATAGTGCCTACTTCATTATTTCCAAACATTATTGAAACAAGGCTAGTTTTCTCAGAAATGTGATTTTTCAGATCTGCAGATTCCACCATACCAAATGAATTAACTGGAAGATAGTCAATATCAAATCCATCTTCTTCTAATTTTTTACATGGTTCTAAAATTGCGTCATGCTCAATAGAGGATGTAATAATTTGACTAGGAAAATTCTTCATATCTATTCCTCTTAATACAGTATTGTTTGATTCTGTACCACCAGAGGTAATCAAAATTTCAGAAGGTTCAGCATTAATTAGAGATGCAATTTGTTTTCTTGCTTTTTCAATTGCTTTGTGAGCTAGTCTACCATACCGATGAATGGATGAAGGATTGCCATACTGTTCTTTAAGATAAGGTAACATTGAATTCAGAACATCTTCATGAATTTGAGTAGATGCAGCATTATCCAGATAGATCAATCTGCAATCACATTAATTTTTCCTGGTTTATATCCTTCTGGATCAACTTCAACTGTAGTAAATCCAATCATTTTTAATTTCTCAATAATTTGCTTCAAAACACTATCATTAAACACATGAATCATTTCTGAATCAACTTCAATTTTTGCAGAGCCATCAAGATCACGAACTCTGACTTGTCTTATTTTTGTAAGTTGTTTAACAATAGTTTCAGCAAATTCTATTCTAGTTAATTTCTCAGCTGTAACTCTTTGTCCCCAAGGAATTCTAGAAGCTAAACAAGAGTTTGATGGTTTATCAAAAACAGATAATCCTACAAATTTTGCTGTATCTCTAATTTGTGATTTTGAAAAATTTGTTTCTACAAGTGGACTCCTAATTCCATTTTGTTTTAGAGCCTCTATGCCAGGTCTATAATCACCCAGATCATCAAGATTGGTTCCATCAACTATAATCTGAATATCGTGTTCTTTTGCTAATTCAATCAAATGATCACCTAATTCCAGCCTACAGTGAAAACATCGATTTGAATCATTTTTTGTAAATTCTTCATTTTCAAGTTCATTATAGTCCAATAGAAATTGCTGAATGCCTATCTCAGAGCATATTTTTTTGGCTGTCTGAAGTTCTTCTTCTGACAGAGTCTTATAATCAGCAGTAACTGCGATTGCAGAGTTTCCTAATTTTTGAAAAGCTGCATATGCAACAAGGGCACTATCAACACCACCAGATAATGCAATCATTACTTTGTTTTTACCCTCAAACCAATTTACAAGATCATCAAGTTTTGCCATTATGAATTCTCCAATTTTTCAATCTCTTTTCTTAGTAAGGACTCAGTCTCTTTAATTGATTTGTCAATAATATCGGATATATTCTTCAAATCATCAAACTCTATCTTAAAATCAGTTTTTCCTTTAAATGAAGACTTTTTATAATTTACCTCAAAAGAATTTCCATTTAAAGTTACAGAAACATTATGAATTGTTCTTGGGACAATAAATCTATTAGATTCAGAAATTCGGATTCCCAAAGTGCCAGTTTCAAGAACTAATGTATCAACTATTTTCTCAATATTTTCATCGCTACAAATTACAGATACAAGATTTGTAGGTCTTCCTTTTTTAGTAATTCCATGATAAATAGAAACATCTTTTGCACCTTTTTTCATAATTTTTTCAATTAAATTTCCCAATATTTCTCCAGAAACATCATCTACATTTGTTTCTAAAATCTTTACTGAATCAATCTCAAAATTATTTTCAGCGCCTCTAACAATTTTTAAAACATTTGCAAAAGTTCCAAAATCTTTTTGTCCTGCACCGTATCCAATTGAATTAATCTTCATAGAAGGATAATATTCTACAGAGACATTTATCAGATTTGCTAAAATACAAGCACCAGTAGGAGTAGTAAGTTCTTTGTTTGCAGTATTGCCTTTGATAACTAAATTTGAGTTTTTAAAAATTTCAAGAATTGCACTAGCAGGATTTGACATAGTTCCATGTGAAGAAGTTACAGAGCCCCCACCAACAGATACAGGTAAACAGACGATTTTTTCATCAAACAACTCCAAGTCTTCTAAAGCAATTACAATGCCAATAATATCAACAAGAGTGTCAATACTAGAGGCTTCATGAAAATGAACAGAATCTTCTGGAATTCCATGTATTTTAGACTCTGATGAAATTAGAGTGTCAATACAAGATATAGCAAATATTTTTGCTTTTTTAGAAAGTCCGATTGCTTGAGAAGAATCAGAGATAGCTTTTTTGATTTCTGAGCCTTTTCTTTCATGAATGTCTTCTTCAATTTCTAAAATTAGTTGAACAGCTTCAATTCCATGTTTTTGAATTTTTTGAAAATCAATTTTTTTAATAGATGAGTTTGAGAAGAATTTTTCTGATTGTTTAATTCCATTAATTATTTTATTTTTGTCAGCACCCAAATCTACCAAAGAACAAAGAAGCATATCACCAGATATGCCCGCAATCTGTGGATCAATTACTAAAACCATTGATTAAAAAATATCAAAAATGCTTATAAATTCGTCTAATTGTTAGTGATTTTCATTAGATTTAATTATTGAAAATTAACAGCGTCTTTCATGATTACGATAATTGGTTCAGGTAAAGTAGGCGGAGATGCTGCATTATTCTCTGCATTAAAGCGATTAGATGACCAGATTTTGTTATTAGATGTTGTTGAAGGGCTTCCACAAGGAGAAGCAATGGATATCAATCATATGTTATCAGAACAAGGAATTGATGTTGAGGTAAAAGGTTCCAATAATTATGCAGATATGAAAGGCTCAAACATTGTTGTAGTTGTTGCAGGTTCTGGGAGAAAACCAGGAATGACTAGAATGGATCTTTTAAAAATTAATGCTTCAATCGTTAAGAGCGTTGTTGATAATATCAAAAAATATGCTGATGACTCTATGATAATCCCAGTAACAAATCCACTTGATCCAATGGCATACATCACACATAAAGTCTCAGGATTCGACAGAAGCAGAGTGTTTGGAATGGGGGGGATGCTAGATTTGTCAAGATTTAGACAATTTATCCACGAAGCCACAGGACATTCACGTGATTCTATCAGAGCATTAGTGATTGGTGAACATGGAGAAAATATGTTGCCTCTTCCAAGATTCTCATCAGTATCAGGTATTCCATTATCATCTTTTCTTGCAAAAGAAAAATTGGATGAATTGGTTCAAAATACAAAACAAGTTGCAGCCAAAGTTATTGAATTAAAAGGTGCAACAGTGCACGCACCAGGAAATGCAATATCTGCAATTGTTGAATCAGTTGTAAGAGATAGAAAGCAAGTAATTCCAGTTTCAACATATCTTGATGGAGAATATGGTCATTCAGATGTTACAATTGGAATTCCAGCAATTATTGGAAAGAATGGTGTAGAAAAAATCATAGAATTAGACCTAAATGATGAAGAAAAACAAGTCTTTGAAAAAGGAATTGAGAGTGTAAAAAGTGCCATCTCAGGTATTGAGATCTAAGCCTTTTTTTATCCAAACAAAGAAAAGTTATCATTGGAAATCCATGAAATTTTAGAATCATTGAAAGCAGGTAAAACCTCAGTAAATAATGCAAAAAAACTTCTTTCGCTATATTCAATCGAAGAAGTAGAGGGATTTGCTAAAATTGATATTAACAGAAGAAAAAGGAGGGGAATTCCAGAAGTCATTTTTGCAGAAACAAAAGAACTAGACGAAATTAAAAAAATCATTAAGAAAACTTTAGAAAAAACAAATTCAGTTATCGTCTCAAGAATTAAGAAAGAGGATTATCCAAAAATTATAGCATTTACAAAAAGATTAAAAGTAAAAATAAAAACTGGAAAAAATTCATCATCGATATTATTATTTAAAAAACCTATAAAATTTCATGGAGGGAAAGTAGGAATACTAACTGCTGGAACATCAGATATTGGAGTAGCAGAAGAATCCAGATTAATGTGCGAAGCAATGAACTGTAAATGCATAACAAGTTATGATGTAGGAGTTGCAGGTATTCAAAGAATTTTTCCAGTTTTAAAAGAAATGATAAAAGAAGATGTGGATTGCATCATAGTGGCTGCAGGGATGGAGGGTGCTTTGGCTACACTTGTTTCTACTATGGTAGATATTCCAATTATAGGAATCCCAACATCTGTAGGATATGGATATGGAGAAAAGGGCATAGCAGCTCTTGCATCAATGCTTCAAAGCTGTTCATTAGGATTGTCAGTGGTAAATATTGATAATGGAATTGCAGCTGGAGGAATTGCAGCCAATATTGCAAACAGAGCTGTCAGAAAAAAATGATCTTAATTACAATTTTTGAAAGAGCAAGGTCATTTATTCTCGTAAACGATATATAGCATACTTTAACGAAGTTTGGTAGTTGGCTGGCAAACGTGTTGTTCTTACTGCTGATCGTAGTTTAATGACAAATTATAGGGGAAACTTTCTGTATGGATTTATTGCATGTGGACCATATGAGGTTCTTCCTGAATGGGTTTTTGACAAAGTTTTCTGTCCTTCAGTTGAAACAGATCCAATTACAGGACAAGTTAAAGTTGCTCAAGTAGGGTTAAGACGAGTAGAAAGCTCACTAATTCAAGGAGGATACAAAAGAGAAGATGTGTTTATGGCACATCCTGAAATGCTACACAAATCTATTGGACCAGATACTAAAGTTGTAGGAATTAATGTGATGGATCCACTAGGAATGGCTCCAGTTACAACAACAATGTCACCAGAAAAATTATCTTATGTTGCAATGAAATTCAAAAAAATGTGTGCCAGTATAATTCAACTCAAAAAGAAGTACGATTTCAAAGTTGTAGTTGGGGGTAATGGCGCATGGGAGTTAGCTAAATCAGATAGAATGAAAATTCACGGAATTGATACGGTGGTAGTAGGTGAAGCAGATGAGCTAGCTGTAGATTTATTCCAAGATCTAGAAAAAGGAGATGCACCAGAACTAATGCATTGTTTTGTAAGAAATCTTGAAAATATTCCAGTTATCGAAGGCCCTACAATTAATTCATTGATTGAGGCAATGAGAGGGTGTGGAAGAGGGTGTGATTTTTGTGACGTAAACAAAAGATCAAAGAAAGATCTTCCACTAGAAAGATTACAACATGAAGCAAAAACCAACTTAGATTATGGATTTGATTCAATTTGGTTACATTCTGATGAGATGTTGCTTTATGGATGTGATAATAGAGAATTTATTCCAAATAGAGATGCCATTGTTGACTTATGGAAAGGACTCAAAGGATTAGGGGCAAACTTTGTTGGAACTACACATATGACATTTTCAGCAGTTGCAGCAGATCCTACACTAATGCAACAAATTTCACACATCAATGAACAAGATAAAACAGGAAGATGGCTTGCAACTAATTTAGGAATAGAAACAGTATCACCAGCAATGGTAAAAAAACACCTCGGGGTAAAAACAAAACCATTTGCACCAGAGGAATGGGGAAGTGTTGTAAGAGAAGGAGCAAAAATTCTAAATGAAAATCACTGGTTCCCAGCTGCAACAATTATCATTGGTTGGCCTGATGAAACACCAGATGATGTTCAATTTACTATTGATATGATGAGTGACTTTAGAGAAATGAACTTTAGAGGTTTGGTTGCACCATTACTCTATCAGGACTTTAGTGAAAAGAATTCAATGCATTTTGGAAACTTGAATGAGGCACAGTTTACACTATTTTGGAAATGTTGGGAAAATAATATGCGAGTTATTAATGACATTATTCCGATAATTCTCAGAAACAAAACCTATGGTCCGCCAATGAAAGTATTCATGTATGGAATTCTCAAAGCAGGAACTTGGGCAATTATGAGATATCTTAGAGGATTATGCAAAGATCTCTTCAATGGAAGAACCCCAGATGAAATTATTGACAAATATGCAAGAAGTAGATCAGTGTCTGCACCTAAAATTCAAACAAAGAAATTATAAATTTTCAATAGCAACATCGGCTATAGTATTTCGTTTTGGTGTGATAGAGATGAAATAAACTTTGTCTGCTCTTTCTATAGATTCAACTTTTTTGTAAGACTTTGACATAACATCAAATTCATAGATTCCAGGCTCGAGTGACCCCTTTGCATAAAGCATAAGATATGTTTCTCCAGTTGCAGGGCTCAGTGGAATAAAGGACATTACATATTCTTTGTAAGAATTAATTGGCATTGTATTTTTCATTGGAGGTGCTGCAGATGCCATATACATGAAAAAATCTTCAATGGTATCAAATTCTTCATATTCAATATGCATTAAATTACATAGTCTGTTTCAGTATAATAACCTACTAGAATGAAATTAGATTATTTTCTAGATTTGAAATGATTGTGAACTTTAAATCCAATTAATGCAGGTGCTGCAATATACATTCCCAAGTTGAGGGCAATTACAGAAATTCCAAGTCCTAGAACCTGTCCTTCTGAACCATCTTCAGCCAATGTCATAATGGAAAGAGTTGAAATCATTGGAGTGATAAAAGCTCTAACTACTTCTTGGAACATTGGGTTTTCTCTTTCCAAGTCAGCAATCATTGGGGAAAATGAATAATACAATTGATTAAATCCTGTCATAAATGATGTACCAGATGCAGTACTCATTACAGTGTTATCTCTAATTTCTCTTAAGAATTGAACTTGTGGTGCGAGTTCTGTTCCATATGCTGCAGTTGCAATAAGGCAACCGCCGCCACCGGATGCTGGAGGTTCTTCATCTACAACTACTTGACAAATGCCATTTACTAATTCTGTTCCAACTCCACATGCTGGTTCTTCATCAACTACTGGTGGAGGTGGTGTATTATCAACTGGTGGTGGAGGTGGTGGTGTATTATCAACTGGTGGTGGAGGTGGTGGTGTAGAAACAACTTGCTCTCCACCAACATAATTAACTGAAACTTCAGAACTATCTGCGCCATAATGAAATTCAATAGTATAATCACCATTTACTTTCCAATATGATCCTCCAACAATGAAACTTTTTGTGAAGGAGCCATCAGAGTTAATTTCATTCGACAATAGTTGCCCAATTTGAACAATATTGTTATCAGGAGATATTATGAGAACAGTAAGCCCATGTCCAGATGAAGTATCATAGTCTTCGATAGTTCCAGAGACCGTAACAGATGCACCATTTGAAGCAATATCTACATCAGTAGATACAGGTAATGCAGGATTAGGATCACTAGTGGCAAAAGCAGCGCCGCTTACACCATAAGATAGAATTGAAATAGTTAACAAAGTAAATGCCAAGAATCCGGTTAGCCTCATTTTCATTTTTTTCATGAGTTGAGAGTATTTATATTTTCAAGGGTAGAAAAATTGACCAGATTATATTCGAATAATACCTTTATTGACCAAGTATTGGATTGATTTTACAAAGTCTTCATCAGATATTTGTTCATTAGCCCACCATTGAGCATTATTTTTGATCCAATCAGGAATTTCTCGTTCAAAAGTACTATTTTCAGAAGGAGTAACAGAGATTATTTCTTTTTCAATTAGTTCTTCAATTCCATCAATAAATTCACCATCAGAAATAATGTTAGAAGACCACCAACGAGCATTATTTTTGATCCAATCAGGAATAATTTCTGAAATTACAGAAAATGATAAAGTTCCAAGATTTTTGTTATCATAAGAAAGATGAATAAGATATTCTCCAGGTAAAGAATTAGAATTTATAGTAAAAATTGACTTGTAGCCACCACTACTGCTTAGAGTTGCACCAAAATTTTGAACAGTGTCATCAGGACTTGTTAGAGTAACAGATAATGGAATTCCACGTTTTTGATTATCTATACTTCCAGACAAAATTATTTCTTGTACAGAACCTGTATTAGGTAACGGAATTTCATCATGACTTAATTTTGCAGCACTATAAAATGAAGCAGTAGTTTTAGTATTCAATAAACTAAAGATATTTGGATTTCCAGAGGCATCACGTGAATCATAATATCGTGCATCAATGCTGCCTCCAGCTGGTGAGATTAATTTTGAGCCTGTTTTATCACAAATCCATGATGGCATTTTAAAGAGTCCTTCAAAAACTCCGGTACTTGGTCCTGTCTCAACAAGAGAGAATCCTGTTGAAGCTAAACCACCATACTCAACACCATCAATAGTACAACGTTTGTAACGAATATCTTTAATTTTAACCTCTAACAAAATCGCTCCATTTTTTCCTATAGTATCAACAATAGGAGACATCGGATCATTAATTGCCTGATAGGTTTCTACAGTATCACTTTTCAAATTAAGATCAGCATCTTTGAGAATAATAGTTACAGGATGTCCAAATCTAAATGATGAATTCGCCGAAACAGTTCCCGAACTTGTTGTTACATCAGATTTTGTAGAAGTTGTAGTTGATACACCTGTATTAGCTAAATCAGAATAAGAAATTGCAATTCCTTCTTCATCAATCAATCTATCTGTGACAATAATTTTTATTTCATCATCGATTGTCTGTATAGTTTGAATAAAATTAGGATCCAAAATATTTAGTTGATTTGTTACAGCATATTCAATAGTACCTTCAAAAGTTGATGAATTATCCTGAGTTTCTTCTAATTCAAAACGATAAATGGAATTATTGATACTCTCATTATTTTTCAATCCAAAAGAAAAGAAATCAAAAACAATTGGTTGTTCATTTATTTCACTAGAAATGGTTAGTATATCACCGGTTCCAGTAGAATCAAAATCAATTACAAGAAATACAGTTCCACTTTTATCTGCAATATCTGCCACATCCAAATCATCAATTTGGATGAATCCTTGTGATGATGAAATATCACCGGCACCAACTATAGTAATTGGGGAGGTTCCTAAGATTCCAAAAGAAAGAGTAAATGAAGTGTCACTAAAATCAGAAATTCCAAAATCATTTTCAAATGATCTTAGATCATAATTAATCCAATTTGTGCCATCTGTGTTTAATTCGGATACATCAAGTAAAACAGAAGACAAAGATGAGGCAGAAATACCCAAGTTCATGGAAACCATTTCAAATGAGACATTTGCTACATTTGAGGTATCAATTACTAGTCTATCAGAATTAGAATCAGGCACAGATGAATTTGCATCATCGCCTACACCTAGAATAGGAGATGTGGTATGAAAGAGTACATCCTGAGCACTCTCTAAAGTTACAGGATTTCCAATTGTAACTGTAGGAATAATTGCAGTATCTCGAAATACATCTAAATCATCACGAGCACCTGAGTTTAGATTTTGATCAGGATCTGTCAAAACAACAGGGTATTCAACTCCAGGATTAAGAGTGCCTCCACCGCCAATTGTTAAGCCTGATTCACTAAGAGAAACTGAGGCAGTTGAAGAACCTGTCAAAACTGAAACAGAGTCGTCGTTGTAAGTGATATGTCCAGCTTGACCACGTGGAGCATCATCAAGAATTCCTACGATAGATTGATCACTTGAATCAAAGTTTTCAAAAATTCCAGAATTTGGACCTTGTTCAACTAATGTGACAATTTCAGAAAACGTATCTGAAACCCCATCATTATCAACTGAAGAATCTGGTTGGTCACTGTTTATTTTTAGCTCCATTATATTTCCAAGATTCAAAGAAAGTTTACCATTATCTTCAAATCCTAAGTTTGAAAGATGTGGAACCAAATCCACCAAACCTGCATTTCCATTGGCAGCATCATTTCCAGAATTATCAAATGCTTGATAAAATGCACTTACAGGAGAATCAATGTTAAATGTCCAAGAATCTTCATCAGTAGGATCTTGATTTAATTGAAAATCATTTACTGTTAGAAAAACCTCAGCACTTGTAGGATAAAGATCTCTATCAATACTAAAAGAAATATTTTGTATTTCATCATATTCAAGGGAAACCTGTTGTGACGGTCCTCCAGGATTATATTGAATTGTTACATCACTAAATGAATAGAGTTGGATTAAAGGCCAAGCATCAGAATCTAGTCCAATTTGACCGGTAGGAACATTTGGATTTGTATTAATTGATTTAGCGTTTCTAACTACATTAATCAAACTTGTAGAAGCACTTGGAGAACCAGTACATGAATTAAATGAGGAAGTACCATCAGTAGATCCAACTAATCCTACAGATGGAGGAGCTGCAACTCCAGCAGTTTCAGAAAGAGTAATTCCAAAGACTGAAGATGATGTATCACTATCACAAAAAACTCCAAAATCTAATCCTTCTCCAGCTAAACCTACTGTAGAATCTGCAATCTTTGCTTTGTCAACATTTGCAAAATAAGCATACCAATTACCATCAGTTGCCTGAACCATTCGTAATGATTTTCCATTGATTGTAACATCGGGTTCGCCTATCCCATCATCAGTGTCATGAATATTAGGATCGTTTACTACAACCTCAATTACCATAGAGCCTGAAAAATGATTGGCAAATTGGGAATTTTCTGCTGAAACAAACAAGTTAGGATTACTTGACGCATCAGCATTCATTATAGGGATTAGCAAAATTATTGAGAAAATTGCAAGCAAATAGTAGTATTTCCTGTCCAATATCTCAAAATGCCGTATAATCACAAATAACATTGTCGTATCATTTCTTCTTAGAAACCTGTAATACGTGATAAAAAACATCAAAAAATATGGAAATATTTGTTCACAGAACCAGAGTTTTACAGATTTCACTTTTAGCTATTTTTTCAGCATTTTTAGTAGAATTAATTTTTGGTTTAATCTCTAACAGCCTTGCCCTCATTACAGATAGTATTCATGCATTATTGGACAGTGTTGTTACTCTTGTTTTACTTTTAGCAGCAAGAATGGCAATGAAACCTCCTGATGCAGAACATACCTATGGACATGGAAAAATAGAATCATTAGGAGGGTTAATTGGAGGAATAGCAATTTTTCTGATTGCATGTTTTTTCATTTACGAATCTATCAATAGATTACAAAGTCCTCCTCCAAGCATTCTACCAGGATTGTTTGCAATAATTGGCGGTCTGTACACAATTGGTATTGATTTTTTCAGAATAATTTTGTTAAGAAAATCCATTAAAAAAATTGGTGGTGCAACTCTCAAAGCAGATTTCTATCATGCATTTATGGATCTTGGTTCTACCTCAGTGGCAATTGTTGGAATAGTTTTGGTATCATATGGATTGTACTATGGAGATTTTGTTGCAGCATTAATTTTAGGAGGACTATTAGCAGTACTTAGTGTAAAACTAATCTATAAAACTGCTCTTGATTTGACAGACATAATCTCACCTAAACTTGTAAAAGAGGTTAGAGAGATTGCAACTTCAACTGAAGGAGTTATTGATGCTAATCCGATACTGATGAGAAGATCAGGGGATACAATTTTTGCAGATATTACAATCTCATTAAGAGGGGATACTAGTTTTGACAAAGCACATGAAATTAGTAATAGTGTTGAGAGAAACATAAAAAATAGAATTTCAAATGCTGCAATTACAATACATTTTGAACCAAATTGGAAAGATGTTCCATTGGATGCAAAAATTTTAGATATTGCAAAAACTGTTGATGGTGTAAAAGATGTTCATAATGTCAGTACACACAAAAGCAAAGGAAAGACATTTTCTGATTTACATGTAATGGTTGACAAAGAGATTAATCTATTATCAGCCCATAAAATTTCTGAAATTATTGAGCAGAAAATTCAAGAAAATATACCTGAAATTGAACACTCTACCATCCATTTAGAGCCATTTGTGACAGTGCCTGAGAAATTTAATGTAGAAGACACAATTACAGAAGAGAGAATCAAGAGGGCTTTAGAAAAATATCCAGAAATTAAAAAAATTGGTCGTATAGTATCTCTAAGTTTCGAGAATATTCTCAAAATAGACATTGATTGTTCATTTGATAAAGAATTATCAATTGAGAAAGTTCATGATTTAACATCAGAAATAGAACATGTCATTAGAACACAAATCAAAAATGCTGTAATTACAATTCATCCAGAACCAAACTAAATTAAGATTCAAACAAAAAAGTTCAACTCCACGGGGACTCGAACCGTTTTTGGTTTAAACTAAGATACTTGTTAGATACATTACTAACATTCCTATAGCAAATCCAGATGCTACAGAAGCACTAGACAGATTTTTGTCGCCTTCTTCTCGTATCCATCTCAATATGGTAATTATTACTTGGAAGATGGCACCTGCACCAACTGCTAGAAAAATAACTGAAGTAAATGGAGAGTAAACAAATCCACCTATCCATGCGCCAAAAATAGCAGGAGAGCCTGCAATTAATCCCAGTGCTACAAGTTTTAGTATCATTGATTTTCCTGTCATTGCTCCTTTTCCTCTGGACATTGGTGCTGCAATGGCTATTCCTTCAGTTGTATTGTGCAACGCAAATCCAACTATCAGAAAAGTACTAAATGCAATAGAACCTATACCAACAGCTGCACCAATTGCAAGTCCTTCTCCAAAGTTGTGCATTCCGATTCCAATTGAAATCATTAATGCGATAGCCACAGGTTTTGAAAGTCTGGAGGATGTTGTCGATGCTACTGCTCTTTTTATTAATTTTTCACCAGTATAATACAAGGCAAGAAATGACAAGACAATAACTGTAGATACAAGTAATACACCATTGAAACTGCCTGCAAGGTTTTCTTCAGAGACATCTAGTGCCTCTTCAATAGAATCAATGGCTAAGAACAGTAACAGTCCTGCAGTTAATGCCAAAAAGAAATGATACTTTTGTTTACTAATTCTCCTGATAAAAGGAAGCCAAAGTAATCCAATCATTACAGGTATGATTCCAACATAAGTTCCAATTAATACAAAAAATCCAGCAAGTTCAAGGGTTGGTTGTAACGCAGGAGCTGCTGCCTCTATCTCTTTTTCAAATCTTGTTCCATCCTCAATGGTTAACCCAATTCTATAAGGTTCTGCTTCATTCCACGCAAATGGAATTCTAACCAAAGCAGTTTCATATCGTTCCAGTAATCCATCAGGTTCAACTGCTGCAGGTTGTATTCTGTCATTAATGTCAGCCATTGCAATCTCTACAGGTATTGGGCCAGTGTTTCTTACAGTTACTTGAATTTCAGAATGTACAAAATCAACTTTTTCTATAGTTATCTCAGGTAATGGTACACCTAAATCTAAAACATCAGAACCAGGACCAAAAATGTACACTACCAAAAGTATGAGAAATGCAAATGGGATTATTCCACTTGCAATCAATTTGCCTTTTGATGGTGTTTTACTAACTTCCATATTCTATTGACTCTTTTTGATCTTGTTGATTGTCATTAACTTGGAATATTCCAACCCAGCCTTTTTCTGAAAATTCTACTTTATGAGCATGGAACAGATATTTTCCAGGGAATTCATACTGGAACTCCATAATACCACGTTCAGTTTGGGATAGAGTAATCATATCAGTGTAAACCAAAGGAACAATATCTGTTCCTGTTGGATAGTAATTGTATAGATTGCCATGCAGGTGTAGATTGTTTATTGGATCAAATTCTACCATGTTAACCACATAAATTCTGACCAACTCATCGGTGTTAATTTGGATTGGATTATTTTGATAGTAAAATGGAATTGTGTTTGCAGCATAGAAATTATTTTCCCCATCAAAGTCCATATCCAAACCATTTAGAACCATGACCATTTCATCTGCTGCTGGTCTGCCCTCTTTTGGATCAACTATGAAAACACCATACAAGCCACGTACAATGTGCTCTTCAAGTGGCATAACATGGCAGTGATATGGGTGAACACCAACTGGACCTGCCTCAAATTCATAAGTAAACTGTCCTCCCCCACCTCCAACTATCTCAAATACGCCATCCATTTCTGCTGGGTGAATCCCATGAAAGTGCATTGTATGTGATTTTGCACCGTTATTGATGAATTTTATACGAACAATGTCTCCTTCAGTAGCCCTTATGGTTGGACCTGGAACAGTTCCATTGAATGTCCACACATTAAAGAATATTCCAGGTGAGACTTCCATGATTTGATCATCTTCTGCAATAATTGTAAATTCTCTTAGAGTGGTGCCGTCAGGTAATATAGATACGATACCATAGTTAAATTCTCGTAGATATTCCATTGGATCAAATTCTACAGTTGCTTCGGTATATTCAGGATCAGTTGTTGTCGTGTATACAGGATCAATTACCACACCTGTTGTGGTTATAACACCGCCAGTATGTGTAGCAAAGATATTGCCTTCTAGCTGTGCATTGATGGTTTCAGGAAATGCAACGTATAGTGCAGACATTGCAATAATTACAGTTAGTGATGTGATTATAATTTTAGAGCGAGATTTATTATTCATTATAGATATTTGGCACACTTTTCAATTCCAATTTAAAGTTACCCTAAGCTAATTTTTTTAGCACGATCTAACTTTATTATGCAAGACTAAATTGTACATTTTAAAAAATTACGTTTAAACTAAAGAAAATCAGCCATGATTTGTGCATAAATCGAAGATAATTCTATTGATTTCAGGAATGCTAATTGCTGCAGGATTAGTATTATCAGCAATAGGAGAGCAAGTAATTTTAGAAGGAATTAGTCAAGAACGTGAAGAAATTAGTTCAGATAAAACACTTTCAATTTCTAGTAATTTTGACACACGAGAAACATCCATTGGAATTTTTAATGTACAAATTATGGATTTTAGAGATGATACATTTTTTGTAAATGTAATAGATCCATCTGAAGTTGAAATTATTTCTCAAGAAATTGAAAAAGAAAGTTTTGAAAATAAATTTGATGTTTTTGAAACTGGGATATACAAACTAATCATTAAAAGTACAAGTAGTGAAGAAAATTTAGTTGTAGGTTCTATAGGGCCATTACCTGACGACAGCAAGATATTTCTCAGATATATCTCACTGTTTGTTCTACTTGGTGGATTAATGGGATTAGTAGGATCTGGAATATACGTAGTTAAAAATAAAAGAAGATCAGTTTAGATAACTATCCATTTTTTCAATACTATTAATGGCATCATCAAAATTATCACTATTTTCAACAATAGTAGTTAGTTTATCAGAATTAGCAACAAGCAAACATTTTCCATCATTAGTCTTTTTGGAAATAAATTCATGTTCTATCAAATAAGAAAGTCTTTCAAGAACATCAGATTCAGATATAGATGCCTGTTTGGCCAAAAATGAACATTCTTTTTCACCATCTTCTAGTTCTGCTAAAATTAAAGAAGTTACAGGATCAAACATACAATCTACAATTTTTTCTCGATCAAATGTTTCATCCATACTCTAAAATAGAAAATTTGGAAATTTATAACTTTTCAAATGGATCGTTCCAATAAGATAATTAAGAAAAAGACACATACAGAATCATGCAAAAACTTTGTAGTAAAGATCCATCTGGGAAAGGAAAACATTGTTTTTGTGTAGATATTGATGCTCAACGAGGAGTCAAAAAATGCTGTAAATGCAACCAATGGAATGTTCAAGGTAGTGACTGGACAGAAGATGAAGACTTTAGATGATTTGAATCAAAAAAAGGCATTATTTTTGTGACTAGAGATAAAACTCATCAGAAAAAAATATTTGAAAAATCATCTAATTTGACGCCCAGCATGGTTTTTATCGGGGTTTCCTTGAATTTTGGAATACTTGAGCAGTCAAGAATACAGACACATTGTAAGGATCGTAGGTAATGATATTCCCGGAGAGCGAAAATTGCTCGTAGGATTGACCCAAATCAAAGGTATCGGATACAACTTTGCCACAGCAGTTTGTGATACTTTGAAAATTAACATAAATTCCAATATCGGTAATCTTACTGATGATAATGTTCAAGGAATTGAAAAATTAATTACAGATCCAATTGGAGGAAATTTTCCAACATGGTTCATTAACAGACAAAAAGATATTGAAACTGGAAAAAATTTGCATTTGTTAACATCAGATATTCCATTTACATTAAGAAACGATATTGAAAGAGAAAGAATAACTGCAAGTTGGAGAGGTTATCGTCATATGAGTGGATTAAAAGTTAGAGGACAGAGAACCAGAACTTCAGGTAGAAAAGGTGGAGCAGTCGGTGTAGCAAAAGCTGGACTAGTAGCTCCAAAGAAAGGAGACCCAGGTGCTCCAGGTGCAGAAGGTGCAGCAGAAGGTGCAGCAGAAGGTGCAGCAGCTCCAAAAGCAGCTCCAGCAGCAGAAAAGAAAGCAGCTCCAGCGGAGAAAAAACAATAGGTGTTATGAATGGGTGACCCAAAATATCCACGTAAAGCTTGGAGAAAACCAAAGAGACCTCTTAATTATGAATTAAAAATGGAAGAGCTAAAAACTCTTGGAACATTTGGATTAAGAACTAAAAAAGAATTATGGAAGGCACATACAGAATTATCACGTGTGAGACATCAAGCAAGATCATTGCTTGCATTAAGACAAGAAGATAGAGAAGAGAAAGAACCAATCTTAATGAAATCACTTGCTAGAATTGGATTAGTAAGTAATGATGCAACATTAGATGATGTACTTAATCTGAATGTGGATAATTTACTTGCACGTAGATTACAAACTATTGTTTCAAATAAACTCGAATTCAAAACACCATATCAAGCAAGACAAGCAGTGATTCATGGACATATTATGGTTGGAGATAGAAAAATAGACATTCCATCATATACAGTTACAGTAGAAGAAGAAGACAATATTCATTTTGCACCAGAATCTAAAATTCCAGAAATGTTAGAGAACACAAAATCTGAACCTAAACCAACTGAAATACCAGATACTGAAGCAGCTGAGAAACCTGCTACTGAAGCAGCTGAGAAACCTGCTACTGAAGCAGCTGAGAAACCTGCTACTGAAGCAGCTGAGAAACCTGCTACTGAAGCAGCTGAGAAACCTGCTACTGAAGCAGCTGAGAAACCAAAAGATGAAAGTTCTTCAACAGAACAATCAAAAAAATAGGCTTATCAGTAAATAACCCCAATTATCAGATAGAATAGTTATGTGTTCAATTATTGGCTACTACGGAAAGGCAGTTGCTGCACCCATCATTGTAAAGGGATTAAAAAGAATGGAATATCGTGGATACGATAGTGTCGGGGTTGCAACAGAATCAGAAAATCAAATTGAATTAAAGAAAGGTACTGGAAAAGTAAATGAAGTAAATTCAAAAGTTCAGTTAGACACACTTCCTGGAAAAGTAGGCATAGGTCATACCAGATGGGCAACTCACGGAAAAGTTACAGATGCTAATGCACATCCACATCCAAGTAATTCTGGAAAAATTGCAATAGTACATAATGGAATTATAGAAAATTTTGAGGAATTAAAGAAACAATTAGAAAGTGAAGGATATAATTTCAAAAGTGACACAGATAGTGAAGTAATTGCAAACTTGCTTCAAAAAAATTATGAGGCAACGGGAGACGTCAAAGAGACAATTATGAAATCAGTTAAAGAGCTTAAAGGACATTATGCGTTTGTTGCAATGTTTGAAAATGGCCAACTTGCAGCAGCAAGATTTCATGAGCCATTAATTATTGGAGTTGGACAAGATGATTTCTTTTTGTCAAGTGATGTTTTAGGATTCATTGAATTTACTGATGATGCAATTTACATGGAAAATGGAAGTTTTGTTATTTTAGACAAAAATAAATTTCAGATTTCAGATTTTAATGGTGAACATGCAAAATATGGAATAACAAAAGTTTCAAAAGAATTTGGTGATGCATACAAAGGAGATTATGCACATTTTACATTAAAAGAAATTTATGAACAACATGAAACAATTTTGAAAGCAGGAGGAAAATCAGATGATGCAATTGAAAAAACAGCTGATTATATCAGACATGCAAAAAATATCTATGTTACAGGAAGTGGTACAAGTTATAATTCGGCACTAATTGCAAAGCAAATTTTATCAAAATATGCCAAAATCAAGGCTGAGCCAATCATATCAAGTGAACTCCAATTTTCACCAGATATAATTGAGGAGAATTCTATTCTGATTGCAATATCTCAGAGTGGTGAAAGTGCAGATGTTTTAGACGCAGTAAGAATTGCAAAAGAAGCAAATTGTAAGATAATATCAATTGTTAATTTACTAACATCATCACTTGTACGTGAATCAGATGTAGTTATCGGTATGAATTGTGGACCTGAAATTGGGGTTGCAGCAACAAAAAGCTTTACATCACAACTAGTAGTACTCTACAAAATTGTACAAAAATTAAGTAATAATGAAATAACAATTAATTTTGAAAAATTTTCTGAATCAGTTTTAAAAATATTAGAAAATCCAAAAAAAATTCAAGAAATTGCAAAGGAACTAAAGGAAATTTCAGACATTTACATTTTAGGTAGAGGGGTGAATTATCCAATTGCAATAGAAGCAGCACTAAAGCTTAAAGAATTGACATACATTCATGCAGAAGGAATTGCAGGAGGGGAATTAAAACATGGACCTCTTGCATTAATGGATGAAAATGTATTTGTGATAATTATCAATCCAAATGATTCAACGTATTTAGATACGCTAACAAGTGCAAGAGAAATTCAAGCTCGTGGTGCAAAAATTATCGGAGTTTCAGATATAGAAAGTGATGTTTATGATTATTGGATAGAAATGCCAAAAATAGATGAGGTGTTGTATCCAATTTCAGAAATCATTCCAATCCAGTTATTATCTTACTATGCAGCACTTGAAAAAGATACAGATCCTGATTATCCTAGAAATCTAGCAAAATCAGTTACTGTGAAGTAAATAATCTGTGATATTCTTTTTCTGCCATCTCTAAAAATTTTGTAGAATCATTTCCAGTTTTAAGCATTGAAGAAATAATACTTCCACCAGCACCTACACCTTCTTTTGCAAATCCTTCTGAAAATGCCCTTAGACCAGAATATTGTGAATTTTCCAAGCCTGGATTTACAGAAATAGCAGGAATATCTGCAATTTTTGTGACTAGATTCTTGAAATTTGCACTTTTGTCATCTGTAATGTAAGAAGTTGTTCCAATCGCAGCATTATCTTCATTGAATCCAATTTTTAATACAAATGCCAATACTGCAGTCATTTGAGTTCCACCTGCCAACATTACTTTAGAAACTTCAGAAGCACCACTCAGCATTCCTGCAACAAAAGGAATCATAGGATCACCAACTTTTGCAACAATACTGTAAGGATGATCAGAATCAATTCTCTCAAGTGCAGAATTTACAATTTGATTTTTTAATTCAACAGGATTATTTGGAATGCTAGAACTTACTTTAGCATCAAAACCTAATGCTCGTAAAACAGCTAGTGCAGTAGTAGTTCCACCAGGAATACTCTCACCAATTATTAGACAATCAGTTAAAGAAGCTAGATTTCTTCCAACAATTCTACCATAATCAACAGCATGAGATACTTGAGAATCAGTCATTGCATCATGTGTTGAGATATTTTTTCCAAAAGACAATCCAGTGTCAATAAAAGGTAATTGAGGAGAAACTTTACTACCAGCATTAATTGTTAAATGAGGAATACTAGCAGATTCCAAGGCAGTCTTTGTTAATAATCCAGGAGTTGGCTTTCCATCAGGGGTCATTGGAATTTTATCAATTGTTTTGCAATAACCATAATGAAGATATTCTGCATCAGCGGGAGGAGTAAATTGAATTGAATCCTTATCTGCACCTGCAAAAGTAATTCCAGGAATTTCACAAGTTTCAGTATATGAAATTACAAAAGAGAAAAGAAATCTTTTAGATTTTACACTTTCAAGGAAACTTTGAGCTTTCTCAATATTTCCAAACAGTTCAAAATTTTCCAAAAAGTTCACTGGCCCATCATTTCAACAAACTGTTGTTCAGTTCGTTTTTGCATTACCATATTGGTGATTTTTTCTTGTCCAATAGTTGATGTTTCAGAAGGACCATAATTGTGCCCAGAATACATGACTAAATCATCATCTAGGGTATGAAGGACATCAAAAAGACTATGATATAGCTCTTTTGCACTTCCTCCAGGCAAATCAATTCTTCCACAATTTCCAACAAACAGTGTATCACCTGAGAATATTTTACCATCGCCAATTAGACAGATGCTGTCCTTGGAGTGACCTGGAGTATGAAGAACTTTTAATTTTGAATTACCAAACTCGATAAAATCTCCATCTTTTACTGTAATGTCGTGTTTTAATTCAGATGCTTCATGTTGAATGATAGGTGCTTTAGTAGATTCTACCATTGCTTCATTTCCTTGAGTATGATCAAAATGATGATGAGTATTTACAATATATTTTATTTTTAGATCATTTCTTTTTATGATCATTTCTAATTCGATTAGATCCCATGATGGATCAATGAGTATTGCTTCGCTTGTTTCTTCATCTTCAACTATGTAGGTAAAGTTCTGCATATTACCAACTTGAATTTGATGAACTTTCATAGGATACCTTCTTCAGCTTCAGGAGGAATTCCAATTTTTTCTGCAAATAGTTCACCTGTCAAATCTTTTCTTTTAGGAATACCTTGTTTCATTTTGTGAAATGTAACTGTCATGTCGCATTTGGTAAAGATATTAGCAGTCTCTCCTGTTTGTGGGTTTAATCCAGATGGCACATCTACTGCAAACTTGTAACAATCTGTTTGATTGATATAATTAATGGCAGACGCATATGGTTCACGAATTTCTCCAGTTATACCAGTACCTAAAATACCATCAATAATTACATCAGGTTTGAAATCAAAATTAAAAGAATCTCCAGACATTAGTTTAACAGATGACATTTTCTGCAGAATAGACCAATTCCAATTACTTTCCTCAGTTTTGATGTTTTCAGGATTTCCTAGAAGCATTACTGTAACTTTAGCATCATGACCTGCAAGATGTCTTGCCATAACCAAGCCATCTCCACCATTATTTCCCATTCCAACAAAAATCAAAACATTTTTGGATTCTACATTACCAAGTTTTTCAACTAATCGTCTTACTGCAGCAGCTCCTGCATTTTCCATCATGAATTTTTTTAAAAATCCCATGTCATGACCTTTGTTTTCAATGTTGTACATTTGATCAACTGTAATTTCCATAATTTACGTGAAAATCATATCCAAAATAAGAGTTTGGCAAACGACTTTATCCTAGTTTTTAGACATTATCGAATATGACGTTAAAGAATGTAAAATCATCACTAAATAAGATTTCAAAATCTTTAGCAAGTGTTCAAGATTCAAGAGAATTTTTACTAAAAAATACAAGAGAGATAATTATTCTTTGTAGTAGATCAATTATTGCAGTTCACAAAGGAGATTTAAAAACTGGAAAAAATAATTTAAAACAAGCAGATATTTTATTAAAAAAATACAAGAAAAAAGCAACAGGTGGACTAAGAAGATATCTAATTACACCTGAACAGGAATTTGTAGAAGCTGCATGTCTTATTGCAGTTGTTGAAAAAAAAGAAATTCCTTCAGATAAGAAATTGTCAGTAATGCCAGAATCATATGTTTTAGGGTTATTAGATTGTGTAGGTGAATTGAAAAGAATGGTATTTGATAAAATCAGGATAGGTGAGATTGATGAGGCTACAAAAGTTTTTGAAGTAATGGAGAATTTGTATCTTCAACTTTATACTTTTTCAATGTATGATAAAGTGGTAAAAGAGGCTAGAAGGAAGATCGATGTGAATAGAATTCTTGTGGAAGATGTAAGAGCCGTAATTACAGAAGAACAAAGAAGAACTGAATTAATCAAGACTTTAAAAAAATTAGAAAAATAATTTTGAAATTATATATGCGGGCGGTGGGATTTGAACCCACGAACTCCTAAGAGACTAGCCCCTCAAGCTAGCGCCTTTGGCCAGGCTGGGCGACGCCCGCAATAGAATTTTCTTGTATGGTTTTTATAATCCTTGATTACTTTTTCGTTCGTATGTTAATTCCTGTAAGGTGTTTTACTTGTGGAAATTTGATTGCCGATAAATTTGACGATTATCAAAATAAAGTAAAATCTGGAGAAGAACCAGAAAAAGCACTAGATTCTTTGGGAATTGAGAGATATTGTTGTAGAAGAATGCTTTTGACTACTGTCGAAACAATTCAACAAGTAATTCCATTTTATGAAGCAATTCAGAAAAGAAACCAAGAAGTTCAATCTGAGTTAGAATAACTTGGCAAAAATTTCCTCAATTGAAGGACGTATTTTATACAATAGTAGAGGAAGCAAGACAATCGAAGTTGATGTTAAATCAGAAGGTGGATTTCTAGGAAGAGTTTGTGCTCCTTCTGGTGCTAGTGTTGGAAAATATGAGGCAACAAGTTTTCCAAATGGAAAACCCGAAGAAAGCTTTAGAATTTTAAAAGAAAATTCTTCAAAATTTATAGGATTAGAATCTTCAGATCTTAAAGGAATCCATGAAACTCTAAAAAGTTTGGACAACTCTACAGACTATTCAGTAATTGGTGGCTCACTTGCTTTTGCAGTGACAATTGCATCCATGGAATCAGCATCAAAAGCTGCAAGTCAACCATTATTTCAAACACTGTCATCAGAATCATCATTCAAGTTTCCATTCCCAATAGGAAATATTTTAGGCGGAGGAGCACATGCAGGTCCCGGTACTCCAGATATTCAAGAAATTTTGATTTGTGCAACAGGTTCAAAAACCATAGAAGAATCAATTGAAACTAATTTGGCAGTACATAAAGAACTACGTCGTGTTTTAGAAAAAGAAGATCCTAATTTCACTAATGGAAGAGGTGATGAAGGTGGATGGGCACCAAAATTAGAAAATCAAAAAGCATTAGAGGTGTCTGCAAAGGCTTGTGAGAATTTAGGATTTACTTTAGGAAAAGATATCTCATTAGGAGTAGACTTTGCATCATCTACACAATGGAATGAAGAAAAACAAAAATACATTTACGACAGAGCTGGATTTGAAAATTCTACTGGAGAGCAGATTGACTTTGCAGCAGACATTATTGAAAAATATAAATTAATTTATGCAGAAGATGCAGTTCACGAAGAAGCTTTTGAAGATATGTCAGAGTTGACTAAAAAATTCCCAAATACTCTGATTACAGGAGATGATTTGACAGTTACAAATAAAGACATTTTGACAAAAGCAATTGATTTAAAATCATGTAATGCAGCAATTTTAAAAGTAAATCAAGCAGGTAGTCTTTATGATGCTCTCGAATTTGCCAAGGTTGCAAATCAAAACAATATCAAATTAATCACATCACATAGATCTGGAGAATCTACGGATTCGCAAATATGCCACATAGGAATAGCAACAAAGTCAAAAATGCTCAAAGTTGGAGTAGTGGGAGGAGAAAGGGTAGCAAAACTAAATGAATTATTGCGCCTATCAGAGCATGATTTAATACGCGGTATGGCAGAGATTTAAAATCGTCATGAGTGAACAAGCAGAAACAATAGACATCAAAAAGAAAGTTCTAGCTACTGGAATTAGAGTAGGAACTCAAGTAAAGACAAAATTCATGAAATCATTTATCACAAAAGCCAGTCCTGAAGGACTTTACATGCTTGATCTAGATATAACATTAAAGAAAATTGAAACAGCTGCCAAATTTATCAACAGACTAGGAACAGACAAACTCATTGTATGTTCAGGTAGACAATATGCAGAAACACCAATTGAGAAATTCTGTGAGATGTTAGATGCTAAGAAACTTTTAGGTAGATTCATGCCAGGAACTTTAACAAATCCTTCATTGCCATATTATATTGAACCAAAATTAGTTTTAATTTCAGATCCACAAGTTGATGAACAAGCAATTATTGAAGCAACTAATGCTGGAATTCCAGTCATAGGGATTGCAAATACAGACAACATCACATCAAATTTAGATATAATCATTCCAGCAAACAACCGAGGAAGAAAAGCTCTAGCAACAGTCTATTGGTTATTGGTACGTCAAATTCTCATTGAAAGAGGAGAACTAAAAGAAAACGACCCAATGAAGTATGAAATCGATGATTTTGAAACAAAGATTACCGAAGAGGAAATCGAATAAATAAATCAGAATTCTAAAGTGTTTACTTGAAATCCAAAGCTTCTGCACCAGGAAAGGTTATTCTTTTTGGAGAGCATTTTGTAGTATACGGAGTAAAAACAATTCTTTGTGCAATTAACAAAAGAATTACTGTTACAGCAGAGAAAATTGAAGAAGAGAAAATTGTTATTAAGTCAAATATAGGAAATTTAATCTCAGAACCAAACAAACCTATTTCGGAAATTAATTCTCCATTAAAACCATTTTATTATTTAGCAAACAAGATGATACAAAACCAAACTACAGGAATTGAAATCATAGTAGAGTCAGATATTCCATTGGGAGTAGGTTTGGGTTCTTCATCTGCTTGTTGTGTTGCAGGTGCTGCAGCAGTTTCAAGATTATTTGAAGAGACATCTAAAGAAAAAATTCTTGAACTTGCAATTGAAGCTGAAAAAACAATTTTTCAAAACACTTCAGGAGCAGATTGTACTGTTTGTACATATGGTGGCATTATGGAATATGACAAGAACCATGGATTCACCAAGATAGAATCTGAGCCTAATTTCCATCTAGTAATTGCAAATTCAAACATAGAACACTCTACAGAATCAGTAGTTGCAGAAGTAAAACAATTCAAAGAAGAAAATGAAGTAGAGTTTTCGAATCTATGTGATAATGAATCAAAATTAGTTGAAGATGTTTTGCAGTTATTAAAAAATAATAACAACAAAGAATTGGGTCAAAAAATCATTCAGAACCAAAAGTATCTTGAAACAATAGGAGTTTCAAATGAAAAATTAAGAGATATGATTCAAGTAGGACAAAAAGCATCTTTTGGAGCAAAAATTACGGGTGCAGGGGGAGGTGGATGTGTCTTTGCTTTAGTAGATGAATCAAATTTGGAGCAATCTATCAATGAATTCAAAGATAAGAATTACGAATGTTTTTCAGTAAAAATTGATTTCAAAGGACTGGATACTTTTTAATTGACTACATAATTGGGAACAGCATGATTCTAATAAAATTAGGTGGCTCAATTATCACAAATAAAGAAAAACCATTATCAGCAAGAAGGAAAACAATAGATAATCTTGCTAAGAGTTTAAAGAAAATTGATGAACCAATAATAATTGTTCATGGTGGCGGTTCTTACGGACATTATTGGTCTGTAAAATATGATATGCATACTAAAGAAAGAAAATATGATCTTAGAGGAGTTGCAATTATAAAAAATTCAATGATTGAATTAAACAAAATAATTTTGGATTCATTGTTAAAAAATAAATTAAATCCATATTCTCTTCCACCAACTGACTTTATGTCAGGAAACAAACCAATCGCAAAGAAAGTTAAAGAAATTGCAAAAATTGCAAAATCAGGCTTAATTCCAGTCACATATGGTGATGCATTATGGTATGGTCAGAATAAAACATACATTTTATCAGGTGATAAAATTATGACTCATCTTGCAAAAATTCTCAAACCAAGACTAAGCATTTTTGTTCTAAATGAAAATGGATTATATTCAGATCTTAAATCAAAAAAATTAATTTATGAATTAAGAGATGAACGTCCTTTAATTTCAAAAAACAAGATGGATGTTACTGGTGGAATGACTAGAAAAATAGAAGAAGCATCAAAGATTTCCAAAATGGGAATGAATGTATTTTTTGTAAATGGGAATAAGCCTGAAAGAATTGTGAAAGCTATTAAAAATAGGAAATTTGAAGGAACCTTGTTTAGAGGAAAAAGAAATGTCTGATGAATTTGTAATTTTAGTTGATGAAAATGACAATCCAATTGGGACTGAAGAAAAAGTAAAATGCCATTTACCAAATGGAAAACTACATCGAGCATTTACTGCTTTATTATTTGATGAAGATGGAAGACTGGTAATTACAAAACGAGCAAAAGAAAAGATGCTGTGGCCAGGTGATTGGGATGGAACATTTGCAAGCCATCCAAGAGAATCTGAAACTTATGTATCATCAGGGGAAAGAAGAATGCCAGAAGAACTAGGAATTGAAGGAAAATTAGATTATTTACACAAATTTGAGTATCATGTACCTTACAAAGATGTAGGTTCTGAAAATGAAATTTGTGGAACATTAATTGGAATAATTGATAAATCTACAGAACTAAAAAAAATTGAAGGTGAGATAGATGAAATCAAGTGGATTTCTGCAAAAGAGTTGCTTTCAGAATTAAAGACAAATTCTCAAATTTATTGTCCTTGGATGCTCATAGCTTTAGAATTACTTGGTAAATCTGAGAAATCTATGCTTGAAAAACATGGAAATGTCTTATCTACATGGATGAATAGTGAAATTCATGAGGGATTGGATGAAGCAATCAAGACTCATCTACCAAAAGAAAAATGGAGGTTAGTAAATGAAAAAAACTAAACAAATTGAAAAAAATGCAAAAATAGTAAACAAGTATCTAAATTCAAAATTAAAAGGAAATCCAAAAAAACTCTATGATGCCGCAGGACATCTAATCATTAACGGTGGGAAAAGACTTAGACCATACATGGTAATTAGAAGTTGTCAAATTTTAGGTGGTAAAGTGTCCAATGCAATGCCTGCTGCAAGCGCGGTAGAAATGGTTCACAACTTTACGTTAGTTCATGATGATATCATGGATAATGATGAAATGCGTCATGGAGTTCCAACAGTACATAAAAAATTTGGAATGTCAATTGCAATTCTAGCTGGCGATGTTTTATTTTCAAAAGCATTTCAAATAATTAGTGAATCAAAATTATCAGCAAGTGCTACCACCAAATTAGTTTCAAGGTTAGCAAAAGCATGTGTAGATGTATGTGAAGGTCAGTTACTTGATGTAAAAATGGCAGAAGAGAGAAAAATTCCAACTCAAGCAGAATATATTACAATGATTGGTAAAAAAACTGCAGCATTATTTGATGTATCATGTGCAATGGGAGCTATTTGTGCTACAAACAAATCTAATGATATTTCAAATCTATCATCATTTGGAAGAAACCTGGGAATTGCATTTCAGATAACTGATG
Source organism: Candidatus Nitrosopumilus sp. (assembly GCA_965238195.1). Taxonomy (GTDB): domain Archaea; phylum Thermoproteota; class Nitrososphaeria; order Nitrososphaerales; family Nitrosopumilaceae; genus Nitrosopumilus. The sequence goes on from OZ250174.1 coordinate 673,434, forward strand.
ATCTCATAGGTGTAATGGGGGATCCTAAAGTTACAAAAAAGCCAGTTGGAAATGATCTTAGAGAAGGTAAAAAATCACTTCCAATTCTAATGGCAATAAAATCAGCGAAAGGTAAAGATAAAAAAATAATTTTGAAAGCATTTGGAAATTCCAAGGCAACAAGAAATGATCTAAATAAGGCAGTAGGAATAATTCGGTCTCTTGGAATTGAAGAAAATGTCAGAAAACAGGCACTAAAATATGCTGATAAAGCCGAAAAATCATTAGCAAGATATTCAGGCTCTGCTAAAACAGAATTAATTGTATTATTGAGTTTTGTAGTAAAGAGAAGTGTATAGTTACAACAGGTGGATCTAACATGGATGAAAAATTAAAAGAAGAAATTAGAAAAATGGCTTTACAAAATGCGTTTGAGCATGAAGGAAAAACTCAAGATAAAATAATTTTGGGAAAAATTCTTGGGACGAAACCAGAATTTAGAACTAAAGTAAAAGAGATTGCAGGAGATATTGCTGAAATTGTTACTGCTGTAAACCAATTATCATCTGAAGAACAGAAAAAAGAAATTGAGGAAAAATTTCCAGATCTTTTAGCACCTAAAGAAAAAATTGTAGAACGAGAAGGCCTTCCAGAATTAAAAAATGCAGAACAAGGAAAGGTTATCACAAGATTTCCTCCTGAACCAAATGGTTATCCTCACATAGGACATGCAAAAGCTGCCATCATTAATTCAGAATATGCAAAGATGTATGGTGGAAAATTTATTCTTAGAATGGATGATACAAATCCAGAAGCAGAACGAATGGAATATCATGCAGCTATCAAAGTTGGATTAGAATGGTTAGGAATAAAATTTGACACAGTAAAGAGTACTTCAGATGACATGGAGGTATTTTATGAAAAAGGTATGGAGTTAATCAATTCTGGGAAAGCTTACGTTTGTACGTGTAAAAGAGAGGACATTAGTAAGAACAGACGAGCGAGAAAGGCTTGCAAATGCAGTACAGAAGATGTTGATAAAAATAATAAAAATTGGGAAAAGATGAAAGAGAAATTCAAACCAGGTGATGCAATTGTAAGATTTCGTGGAGATATGAAAGCAGATAATGCAGTAATGAGAGATCCAGTATTATTCAGAATTATTGATGGAAAACACTACACATTAGGTGAGAAATATAGAATTTGGCCTAGTTATGATATGGCAGTTTCAATTGAAGACAGTATTGATGGAGTCACACATGCTTTTCGTTCAAAAGAATTTGAACTAAGAAAGGAGCTAATTGATGCAATCTTAGATGCATTAAACATGAGAAAGCCATACCAAGGATTTTTCTCCAGATTAGAATTCAAGGGAATGCCAATTTCAAAAAGAATCATCAAGCCTTTGATTGAGGAAGGCAAGGTTTCATGGTATGATGATCCAAGATTACCAACTCTGGAGGCACTAAAAAGGAGAGGAATTAAACCTGAGGCCATTAGAAAATTTATCACATCATTAGGATTAACCAAAGCAAATACTCTTGCACCATTTGATGCACTCGAGGCATTTAATCGGAAATTTGTAGATTCTGAAAGTACAAGATTATTCATGGTTCGTAATGCAAAAAAATTGGTGGTAAAAAATTTACAAATATCATCAGTTGAAATTCCAAATCACCCAGTTAATGACATGGGGAAAAGAAAAATCGAGATTGATGGAAATTTCTACATTGATGGAGAGGATGCAGAAAGTATCAAAGAAGGAATGCAAATTAGATTATTAGGATTAGGAAATGTCTCCATTACAAAAGATGGTACAGAGTTTGAGGGAGATTTTGTTGGCGAAGGTGATACAACAAACATTCCAAAAATTCAGTGGGTCTCACAAAAAACTGCACATGAAATTAAGATGATTATTCCAAAAGTATTATTCAATGGTGAAGAGTTTAATGAAGATAGTTTAGAGGAATTAGACGTTTATACCGAACCACAGTATCTACAATTAAAAGAAGGAGAAGAGATTCAATTTGTTAGATTTGGATATTGTAGAAAAGATTCACAGAATCAAGCAATTTTTACACACAAGTGATCAATTATGAAAATAGCCCGATTGTTAGACGGAAATAATGAAACATACGGCTTCATAAAAGGAGACAAAGTATCTACAAAAGATGAGATAACTTACCTGACAGGAGTTCCAATTCCACAAAATGTAAGAGATTTTCTTTTTGATGGATGGTATGATGAAATTAAAAGTAAAATTGATGATTTACCATATGGTGAAAATATATCAAAATTCAAATTATTACCACCAATTTCAAATCCAAATAAAATAATCTGTTTAGCATTCAATTACGTAGATCATGCTGAAGAGCAGGGATTAGAAGCACCAGAAGATCCATCCATTGTAATAAAACCACGAACAGCATTAAACGGTACAGAATCAGATATTGTATGCCCAGATTTTGTTACACAATTAGACTATGAAGTAGAATTAGCCTTGATAATTGGGAAAAACTGCAAAAACATTACTGAAGAAGATGCTGCAAGTGCAATATTTGGATTCATGATATTCAACGATGTATCAGCTAGAGATATTCAATTCAAAGATAAACAATTCACGAGAGGAAAAAGTTTTGATTCATTTGCACCATGTGGACCATGGATTACAACAGTTGATGAAATTACAGATGCTCAAAATCTAAAGTTAACAACAAAAATCAATGGAGAGTTGAGACAAAATTCTTCTACAAGCAACATGTTCATCAAAATACCTGAAATTATTTCAAAAATTTCCAAAGTAATGACATTGGAGAAAGGAGACATTATTTCTACTGGAACCCCAGCAGGAGTAATGCTCAACAAACCAAATGCAGTGTTTTTGAAAGACGGTGACAAAATAGAAATGGAAATTGAAGGTCTAGGTGTTTTAAAGAACACAGTAAAATTTGTAAATTCAGATTAAAGATTTTTTCATTAAATGAAATGAAATTCTATGTTCTAATGAATCAAAAATAGGTAGTTGTTCTTTAGTTAAAATTTGTATTTTTTCATAGTTTTTCTCTTTACCATAATTTTGTAAAAATGAGATTATCTGTAAATCAGTGTTTTGTGAGCCTGAAAATAATGTAACAATAAGAGTTTTATCAAAATGTTCAGAATCAGTAAGAATTGCAATGGATTCATTACCATCAATATCAGATTTAATAATTTTATTTTGTTCATAAAATTTAGATAATATAATATCATCAATAGGAAACCATCTCCAAGATTTTACATACTGTGAATATAATGAATGGTTTAGAGATTTTTCAAAGGAAATATCATAGTTTGAATTTTGTTTTGGCATAAGAGAATAAAAATTCCAAGTTTGAAATACATCATAATCTAAAGAATTTGCCATAGAGATTGATAAGGTATTTTCAGTATCAATTAGCATATAAGAAAATGGAATATTCTTTTTTTCTCCTATTGATTCAGCGTGTTTTACTAATTCAGATGCAATTTTTTGTTTTCGAAAATTAGGATCAATTCTAATTCCTTCAATCCAGATTTGATCTTTTGTGTATAATGCATGACAAATTCCAACTGGAAATTGTTTTTCAAATAAGAACAAATGATCTTCAGATAACCAAAAATCCCAAACTTGATCTACGTAATCTCCCCAAGAAAAGGTATCTTTACAAAATTTTAAGATATGGCTTTTGTCTGAAGCATTGGCATTTCTAATCATCTTTTTCACTGTACAAAAAAATATTAAGAATAACCAGATAAAAACTAGAATGGGAAAAATTATAGTCGGTAAAACATCAGATATTCCTCCTGGAAAGATGGTCAAAGTGTCTGTAGATGGAAGAGAGGTACTAGTTGCAAATATTGATGGCGAATATTGTGCAACAGATGATTCTTGTACTCATTCAGGTTCTAGTTTGTCTGAAGGGAAATTAGACGGATGTGTAATTACATGTGGTTGGCATGCTGCAGAATTTGATTGTAAAACTGGAAAATTAGTTAAATTTCCAGCAAAAATTAGAGATTTGACATCATACAATGTTGTTGTAGAATCAGATAGTGTATTTGTAGAGCTGTAACTATATACTGCTGATTTTAAGAAAATATGTAAAAAATGGCTGACGATGCTCAAAATAAAGAAGCAATGAAAGAAGCAATTGAAACATTAAATCAAATTGCTTCAAACAATTCTACTCCAAAGACAATAAAAAAATCAGTTTCAGATTTGGTTGGAGATTTGAGTAAAGAAGATGACTCCTTGTCAGTAAGAGCTGCAAATACAATCAGTCTACTAGATGATGTAACACAAGATCCAAACATGCCTTCATACGTAAGAACACAGTTGTGGCAGGCAGTTTCAAAGTTAGAAAGTATAAGAGAATAAATTCTCTCTTGTTGTAATAATACTATTGAAAATTGAAGAATATTTAGAAACACTTCCAGAAAATTTACTCAGTGGAGAAGATGTGCAGTTACCAGAAAAATCTTTTAGAGAAATTTTCAAGTTTGCAGATTTGGGAGAAAATGACATTTTTTATCATTTAGGATGTGGGGATGAAACAGGAATTGAGATAGCAATAAAGGAATTCAAAGTGAAAAAAGCTGTAGGAATTGATAATAATTCTCAAAAAATCAAACAAAGTAAAGAAATTCTTGAGCAAAAAAATATTCAAGCACAATTAATTTGTGAAAATATTGAAGAATCAGATATATCAGATGCTACAGTAATTTTGTTTTGGTTTACAGATGATAATGTGATTAATCAAATGTTTGAAAAATTTGAAAATCTAAAACCAGATACAAAAATAATTACAATCTGGGGACCATTACCAGATTGTCTTCCAGATAAAGTAAATTTTCCATATATTATCAACAAAGTACCATTTAGAAAAGCACAAAGTATGCAAGAGCAATTGTTATCAATTTTTGGTGTAAAATGTATAGATTTTGTAACTGCCTGGGAATTTGCAGAAAGATACACAAAATCAATCGGAGTCCCAGAAACTGGCAATGACAGATTTTTGACAATTATACAGACATTGATAATTTGGATTAATGCAAAAAAATTAGGTGTATCATGTACTAAAGAAATTCCAGAGCCTATTCAAACTTATTTTAACATCATGAAAACGCAGTTTGACATAGATTTTGAATATCTTTTAGAAGAATAATTTGTATAAGCTTTTTATTTTGTTTTAAAGTAAATAGGGTATGGAGAGTAGAATCAACATTAACGTTTCTGCAATAGATTATGATAAAACAAGCAAGGCACTAACTCACCAGTTATCTCTTTTAGAAGAAATGGTTCACAGTGAGGAAGATTTTGTTATGACTGATTCAGAATTTGCTTTTGGTTGGCACTTTTTTGTTCTAAGTGTGAATAAATCCCTTGTTGAAAAACTAGTAGAGATGATGGGTGCGGATTTTAATAAATTAAAAGGAAGAGGAGTAGAGAAGAAATTTCTTACTTGGCTAACAAAGAATGTAGAAAGAAAGTCCCCACGATTCAAACTTGCCATCAAAGAAGAGATGGAATCAAGTAAATTTGGTATCTTTTAAAAACAAAGAGGCCCTCGAGGGGAATCGAACTCCTGTCCGAGGATCCACAATCCTCTATACTAACCACTGTACTACGAGGGCCACAAGAAAAGAAAATTGTTTATCCTGTAATAATCTTTGATTTTTACCTGAGAATTAGACTGTAGATTTATTATCAACTAAATGTAATTTGATGTATGAGATGGTGGTGGATTGCAATGGGAATAGCAATCGGGGTAACATATTATGGTACAATCAATTTAATGCCATTCAAGTAGCCTCAAACTCATGAATGTTTTTTGTGTAACGTAACAGCGATCGCTTTAAATTTGTTGTATTAGGGTACTCTTCGACTTGAGAAAAGGATTCATCACCAAAAGATTGCGTTCAGGTAGAAAATCAGTAGAGGATTCTATTGAAAGAAAAATAGAAACCATTCAAGGAGAAAAATTTGCATGGGTTGATTTACAAAATCCAGATAGAAATGATGTTGAAAAATTAGCTGAAAAATATCATTTCAATGAACTAAACATTGAGGACTGTATGACTAAATTTGAACTTCCAAAACTAGATAGTTATGATGATCACTTTTTTGTAATTTTGCATTTTCCACCATTAGCACATAAAGTAAGAATGGAAAAAAATAGTCAGTTATCAATATTTCTTGGAAAAGATTTCATAGTTACAGTGCATCAAGGAGATCTCAAACCACTAGTAGATTTAGCAGAAATGTGTAAAACAGGTTCAGATGAGGAAAGAAAAAACAGATTATTAGGAAAATCCTCTGGATTGCTACTTCACGAAATCATAGATGTACTTGTAGATGATCTTTTACATACTTCAAGAAAGATTATTGCAAATCTAGATGAGATAGAAGACAGAGTATTTGATGAAACAAAACCAGTAGCAAGAAATATTGCGTTACTTAGAAGAGAAATTAACAGATTAAGAAGAATTGCTAATCCATTAAAGAAATTTGTATTAGAGATTGCAAAAAATATCAAAAAGTTTTCTGAAAGAGACGATGAAGAACTAGCGTTATTTTTTGATGACGTAATTGACCACATTGACAAAGTAATTGAAACATTAGAAGAATCAAGGGAAACTATGGAAATTTACAAAGATACAGACTTTGTGCTAAGTACTGAAAAAACAAACAAAGTACTAGGATTACTAACAATTATCTTCACATTAGCAATTCCATCAACAGTAATTGGGACATTTTATGGAATGAATGTTAATTTGCCAGGAGGAATTGAAAATAATTCAATGTTCTTAGGTCCATTTACAATGTTCATTATTGTTATTCTTGCATCAGCAATTCCTGCAATCATGATGTTTGCATATTTCAAAAAGTTAGGCTGGATCGGTAATTAAAATAAGAATATTCTAGAGTTTTTCTTGATTTATTTTTCAGTAATAAAAATAAGCTTAGATAAATACCAGTGAATTTACCATAATTTATGGCCAAAATCAGAATACGCAGTGGAAGAGGCACAAAAATTATTGAAGTTGATGATGATGCTACAAAATGGACTGGTGAAGAATTTAAAAAAATTCAAGCATCAAGAAAAGAGGCATCAAAGAATGTAAGAGTGTCATCAGGTAGAGGAACCGGATCTAGAAGATTAGGTGATACAGCTGCACCAAAAGAAAGACCAGAGTACAAAGGTACAATTACTTCAGGTAGAGGAACTGGCAGAAGAAAACAGAAGTAATAAAAACTCGTAAAATAATCTTATTTTTCATTTTTAAAATTTTTTGATACGTATTATTTGCTGGAATTGACTTGATTGTCTTAGATTTTAAGATCAGGATTTGCAGCTTTGACTTTTTCCCAATCTGCAAGGAAATTTTTTAATCCAATTTTTGTCAATGGATGATGTATCATCTTTTCCAATACTGCAGGAGGTAAAGTTACTACATCTGCTCCAATTTTTGCAGCATCAACTACATGTATTGGATGACGAATACTTGCAACAAGTATCTGAGTTCCAAAATCATAATTAGAAAATATCTCTTTGATGTCTTTAATTATATGCATTCCATCTTTACCAATATCATCTAGTCTTCCAATAAATGGACTAACATATTTTGCACCAGATTTTGCAGCAAGTAAAGCTTGATTTGGAGAAAATATCAATGTAACATTAACAGGAATTCCTTCTGATGAGAGCAATTTACATGCTTTCAAACCATCAGGGGTCATAGGAACTTTAACGACAACATTATCACCATATTCACGAAGACGTTTTCCTTCTTCTATCATTCCAGAATATTCTGTACTTACAACTTCTAGACTTACATCACCTTTGATAATTTTTGTAATTTCTTTCATTGCATCTTTTGGATTACCACTTTCTTTAGACATTAGAGAAGGATTAGTTGTAATTCCATCTAGCAATCCCATATCATTAAATTTTTTAATAGAATCTAGATTAGCAGTATCAAGAAAAATTTTCATAATTTTTTACTCCTAATTTCTTTGACTTGTTTTGCTATATTAATTGGTGTAATTCCATGTTTCTCTAAGAGTAAAGGAACTTCATTGTCTCTAGCAGATTCTCCAAACATGTCTTGAGCCCCAATTCTCTTTATTGGTACAGGATATGATTCAGAAACAGATTCTGCAACTGCAGAGCCCATTCCACCAAAAATATTATGTTCTTCAGTAGTAACTATGCAACCCGTTTCTCTTGCCGCTTTTTCTAAAATTTCATTGTCAATTGGTTTTATTGAAAACATATCTAAAACTCTACAAGAAATTCCTTCTTGCTGTAATGATTCAGCAGCTTCTAAAGCCATTCTAACAGTAATTCCACATGCTGCAATGGTACAATCAGACCCATCTCTTAGAGTAATTCCCTTTCCAATTTGAAACTCTTGAGATTCTGAATGAATCAAAGGAGTTTTTGATCTGGCCATTCTCATGTAAAATGGACCATACTCATTTGCCATTAAATGAATTAATTTAGAAACTGCAATGGTATCAGCAGGAATAAAAACTCGAAAATTTGGAATTACTCTCATTATTGCTATATCTTCAATTTGTTGGTGAGAACCTCCGTCAGGTCCAACAGATAGACCGCCATGAGATGTTACTAATTTTACATTAAGACCTTTTTTACCAGGTGGTGATGGGTATGCAATGTTATTTCGAATTTGATCAACTGCTCTGCCTGGCAAAAATATTGCATATGTACTAGCAAAAGGAACTTTTCCAGAAATTGCTAATCCAGCAGAAACTGTAACAAGATTTGCTTCAGCAATACCAACATTAAAAAATCTATTTGGGAATTCTTTTCCAAATCCAGAAGTCTTTAGGGAATCAGTGGTATCTGCACCTAAAACAACAACGTTAGGATTATCTTTTCCAGCTTGAATCAATGCTTTAGAATATGCTGAACGCATATCAGTCATTGTGGGTTCATTCAAATGTATCCTGCCTCCTGTGCAATTTTTTTAATTTGTTCTTGTTTTTCTCCTACAACATGCAAACCAATCCATTTGTTTACCAAGTCTGCTCCACCAAACTCATTTGCTTTATCAAGTAAAATGCGTCTTCGAGATTTTAAAACTTCATTTCTAAAATCACTAATTGCTCCTCGAACATCTTGTTGTCCAACAATTGCACCACCTCCAACAAAGGCACGAGCACCATCTGCAAAAATAGAGCCAATATTTTCAAGATTTACTCCTCCGTCAGCCTCAATATAACCTGAAAAATTATGTTCTTTTAGAATAGAATTTAGTCTAGACATCTTTGCATGTGTTTCTTCAATGTATTTCTGACCAGATTTTCCAGGTACTACAGACATTACAATTAGTTGATCAAGTGAAGACAAGAATTTGTAAGACCAATCAGGTAATTCAGTATCAGGATTTATTGCAAAACCTACACCAACCTGATTTTGTTTTAGTAGATCATGAATCTCTCCAAAACTAGATTCATCAGTTACCTCAGCATGAACTGTAATAATGTCACTACCCGCATCAATGTAATCTCTAACATGTTTTACAGGTTCATTTATCATTAAATGTGAATCAAATGGAATTACAGTAAGCGGCCTTAGTTCTTTAATTTTAGTATGATCAAAAGTTTTGTTTGGAACAAATTGACCATCCATTACATCAAGATGAATATAATCAGATCTACCAGAAACACATCTTTTAATTTCGTTTTCTAGATTTGTCATGTCTCCTGCAATGATAGATGGTGCAATCATGAATTGTGAATCTAATTCATAATTAATTATAGGAACTATATCAGAATCAGGAGCTTTTCCATGCCATTGAGGATTATCCTCCATGTGTTCTACAGATTTTCCTTTAATCGTTCTTGATATTATCATAGTTGGTATTCCTTTTGTTGCATTTGCTTTTTTAATTGCGGCATCTAGTTGTTCAACTCTATGTCCATCAACTTCAATTACATTCCAACCAAAAGATCTCCATTTATCACCAGTCTTCCAACGTGATGCATCTTTCCACATTTCAGAAAGATCATCACCTTCTAATCTTTCATCTAATGGCATAATTTTTTCAGTGTAAGAGTCTTGTTGAATAAAATTTCTATCAAGAAATGCAGTAAGATTATCTACTTTGTATTTTGCAGCAGCCATAGCAGCTTCCCAAATTTGACCCTCGTCGGATTCTCCGTCTCCAATGATAGTATAAACATGATAATCTTTGGAATTAATTTTTGCAGCAAGCGCAATTCCTACAGAATAAGATAATCCTGTGCCCAAAGAACCACCACAGAATTCCACACCTGGGCATTTTAGGTCTGGATGTCCCTGTAATTTACTGCCAAATTTCCGTAAAGTTTCAAGTTCGGATTCCGGGAAATATCCAGCAACGGCCATGTTAGAAAACAAACCAGGAGAAGCATGACCTTTGGATAAAACTAAACGATCTCGGTCTTCCCATTGAGGATTTTTAGGATCAAATTTTAGATGTTTGTAAAATAAGCAGCCCAAAATTTCTGCCATAGAAAAAGAACCTCCAGGATGACCAGAACCTGCAATATTAGTTGATTTTATCACTAATCTACGGGCTCTAAGAACATTCTTCTTGATTTGATAATAATTAAGCCCCATCTTGATCGTTATCTTTGTAAATTGAATAAAAATCTACTTCTGTAAAATTTTAATTTGATCGCCACTATAGAATATCATGGAAATTAAAGAAAATGTTCCAATTGTAGTTTTTGATAATCAATGTTACTTATGTGTAAAATTTGCAAAATTTGTTGATTTTTTTGCAAGAGGCAAAATAACCATGGTAGGGCACTATTCAGATTTTGGAACAAAAATAAGAAATGAAATTTTAGATGAATCTGCTTTAGAGATGTTTTGGTTTATTGATGAAAAAAGAGCATATGGTGGAAGAGCAGCATTGTATCCACTAGCAAAATCAATTTTTTCTAAAAAAATAAAAAACTCATCAACTATGAGAGTAGATGAAAATTGTCAGCAAGACTGTAAAACGGTTAAAGCAGTTTTCATAAGATCATCAAGTTTGCTTACAAACAGCAAAAAAATAGATCTTTAGTAAATCTAAATAAGACTTCAAAACTCAGAGATTCAGAATGAAGATAAAAATTGAAAGTTCTTCAAAAAAGAAAACACAACTTCTTTGTGGCTTTGTATTAGAAAATTCAAACAAGGTTCTAGGGTTAGGAAAATTTGATACTAAAACAGCCTCAATAATCAGCCAATCTCTAAAAGATATGGAAGGAAAGCTAGGAAAATTAAGCATCATTCCATTATCTGGAAAAAAATCTACAAAGAGAATCTTACTTGCAGGGTTAGGAAAAAAAGAGTACTTAACAAAAGATACCATAAGACTAGTTTCAGGTAAAATTGCACAAAAAGCAAGAGAGTTAAAACTAAAAGAATTTTCAATAATTACCCCTCCAAGTTTTGTGACTGATCAAATTTCATCAGTTTCTCAGATTGTAGAAGGCTCCAAGATGGGACTTTACAAATTTGATAAATTTAAGGCAGAAAAAGTAGACAATTCACCAGATCTAACAATCATAGTTTCTAAATCAAACAAAATCTCACAAGCAATCAAAACAGCGATAGTTGTAGCAGATGGTACAATATTTACAAAAAGTATTGCTAATTTACCTCCAAACGAATGTACCCCAAGTACATTAGCAAATTTTGCAAAAATAATTTCTAAAAAGAACAAGATGAAATGTAACGTATTTTCTAAACCTGAATTAAAAAAGAAAGGTTTTGGTGGAATTACTGCAGTTGGACAAGGCAGTAAAAATGAACCTAAACTAATTGTTTTAGAACATAGTCGTGGACCTAGAAATGAAAAACCAATTGTTCTAGTTGGTAAGGCAGTAACATTTGACACAGGTGGAATTTCATTAAAACCTGGAGCTTCAATGGATGAAATGAAGTTTGACAAATGTGGAGGATGTACAGTTCTTGGAATAATGAAAGCAGTTTCAGAATTAAAATTACCAATTAACGTTGTTGGAGTTATACCATCAGTTGAAAATATGCCTGATGGAGAATCATACAGACCAGGAGATATCGTAAAATTGCATAATGGAAAAACTGCTGAAATTCTTAACACAGATGCAGAAGGTAGGTTGATTTTAGCTGATGCGATATCATATGGAGAAAAACATTATTCGCCAAAGGCAATAATTGATTTTGCAACTCTAACTGGAGCATGCATTGTAGCATTAGGTACCAATGTAGCTGCAATCATATCAAATAATGAAAAACTAACAAAGAAAATTAATGATTCATCTAAAAGAACTACAGAAGAGGTTTGGGAATTACCATTAAATCAAGACTATATGGACATGATAAAATCAGATGTTGCAGATATGAAAAATGTTGGAATAGGAAGAGCTGCAGGAACTATTACTGCAGCTGCATTTTTGAAAAATGCTGTTGAAGATACACCATGGGTACATGTTGACATTGCAGGAGTTGCATGGACACAAGGAGCTACAAAAGAAAAATCATACAATCCAAAAGGTGCTACAGGTTTTGGTGTAAGATTAATTTTAGATTATTTACAAAATCTGTAGAACTAGTAACCTCTACTGTTTCTATCTGGTTTATCGACATTTGGATTCCTCCAACCATGTTTTTCCATCATGTGATTTAGTAATCTAATATCATTATCACATAATTCTCCACAAACAGAACAGTTAGGCATTGAAATCACATCAACCAAATTAATTGGATATTAAAAGATTGATTGTAAATTAGAAAATGCCAGCACTGTTGCTTCCCAAGAGCTCTCGCATCTTAGTAGCACAACAGCGACGATAGGTTTGACTTCCAAGTTCGGAATGGGATTGGGTCGCACCCTAACGCTATGGCCGGCTTGAAAAATGATGTCGGATTCTCATCTATTAACGTAACGCCAGCTATCAAATGTGCTCAAAATAGGTATAAAGCAAAGAAAATACCGAGTTACGATATGACACATAGAGTATCTGTTTTAGATCAGGACTTATGCCAGCCAAAAAAATGTGGTTTAGAGTGCATAAAATACTGTCCAGTTAACAAATCAGGAGCAGATTGCATTATTCTAAATGAAGAGACAAACAAAGCCCAGATCGATGAAGACATTTGTAATGGCTGTGGAATATGTGTCAAAGTATGTCCATTTGATGCAATAACTATTGTAAATCTAGCAAGTGAGTTAGCTACAGATAAAATTCATCAGTATGGTCCAAATTCATTTCGTTTATTCAAATTACCTACTCCAAGGAAAGGAGAAGTTGTTGGATTATTAGGCAGAAACGGAATGGGAAAAAGTACAGTAGTTAACATCTTATCAGGAAATCTAAAACCAAATCTTGGACGATATGAAAATCCACCGGAATGGGATGAGATTTTAAAATACCATAGCGGAACTGAACTTAAACAACATTTTGAAAAAATCGAACAAAAACAAATTCGTGCATCAATAAAACCACAACAAGTTCAACAGATTGCACAAGCATTTGATGGAACAGGAAAAGAACTCATTGACAAATATGATGAAAGAGGAGTATCTAGAGAATTAATCAAAGATTTAGGATTAGAGAATTCTATGGAACAGAGTTTAAAGGAACTTAGTGGAGGTGAACTACAAAGAATCGCAGTAGCAGTAGCTGCAGCAAAAGATACAGAGTTCTACTTTTTTGACGAACCATCATCATACAATGATGTTTTTCAAAGGATAGGAGTTGCTCGTACAATACAAAGTTTAGCAAAAATTGGAAAAAGTGTGATGGTAGTTGAACATGATCTTACATTATTAGATTTTCTCAGTGATTATATTGAAGTATTATACGGTGAACCTGCAGCATATGGAATTGTTTCAAATGTTTTATCTACTAAAATTGGAATCAATGTTTTTCTTGATGGATATTTACCAAATGAAAATGTTAGATTTAGAGACAAGAAATTTTCTTTTGATGTATCCTCTTCATCAACTGATATATTTCAAGAAGGAAGTGCCGTTGTAACTTATCCAAAACTAGAAAAAAAATTCCCTTCATTTTCATTAGAAATTGAGCCTGGTCAAGTAAGAAAAGGCGAAATTCTGGGCATAATGGGTGCAAATGCTCTTGGAAAAACCACCATGATGAAGATGATTGCAGGAGTTGAAAAACCAGATTCCGGTAGCGTGGATAAAAAAATTAAGATAGCATACAAACCACAGTATCTCGAAAATGATATTGATGTAGAAGTTGTAGCATTATTAGATAAAGCAAATGGCAGTCCAGTTGAAGGAAGTCTTGAAGAAGAACAAATACTTGACCCATTAAAAGTTAAAAAACTTTACAATAAATCTGTCAAAAATCTTTCTGGAGGAGAATTACAAAAAGTTGCAGTTGCATCATGTCTATTACAAAAAGTAGATCTGTACGCATTAGATGAGCCTTCAGCATTTTTAGATGTAGAAGATAGAATTGCAGTGGCAAAATTTTTACAAAAATTTGTTCGTTCTTTTGGAAAATCAGCAATAGTAATTGATCACGATTTACAGTTGATGGATTTAACTTCTGATACAATGGTAATCTTTGAGGGAGAATCAGGATTAGCAGGAAAAGCTACATCTCCAATGCCAAAAGCTGATGCCATGAATAGATTTCTAAAATCACTTGATATGTCATTTAGAAGAGATGAAAGAAGTCTCAGACCTCGTGTAAACAAACTAGAAAGTAGATTAGATAAAAATCAGAAAACTTCTGGAAATTATTATTACAAGCATTGACTCGAATGTTAAAAAAAGCATTAGGTGATGCTCTCACACCAGAAGAAAGTGATGAGTTAATTTCAGCCTTTGATCAGATTGGAGATATCATCATTGTAAGAATTCCAGATTCTCTCTTATCTAAGAAAAAAATTATTGGTGAAACTTTGTTAAATGAGGTAAAAGTTGTCAGAAGTGTTTTTTATCAAGCATCAGATGTAGAAGGAGATTTTCGTACAAGAAATCTGGAGATTCTTGCAGGGGAAGACAATACTGAAACAGAATACAAAGAATTTGGCTGTAGATTTACAGTAGATGTTGAAAATGCATTTTTTTCACCTAGGCTTTCTACAGAGAGGGAAAGAATTGCAAATTTGGTTCATGATGGTGAGGTGATTAACAATATGTTTGCTGGAGTTGGAATGTTTTCCATAATGGCTGCAAAAAAGAAAAAATGCACTGTTTATAGTCTTGACATCAATCCAACTGCCTCAAAACTATGTGAAAAAAATATCAATCTAAACAAACTTGCAGGAGAAGTGATTTCTATAAATGGTGATGCATCAAAAATTATCAAAGAGCAACTAGTTGACAAAGCCGATAGAACATTGATGTTATTACCTGAAAGATCAGATGAATTTTTAGAATCTGCAATTAGTACAACAAAAAATGGCGGTATAATTCATTATTATTCACATATTCATGCAGATAAAAAATCAGAAGCAGGAAAACTTTCAGAAGAACATTATTTACAAGTGACACCAGTACAATCAGAAATTCTAGATTCAAAAATCGTTAGAGCAGTAGGTCCTAGATATTATCAAACAGTAGTAGACATAAAAATTTCCAAATAGATTAGTCATCAGACGTAATTGATGCAGATGAAGGTTTTGTTGTTGCCATAACATATCCAATCCATGCAATAACTCCAAGTATTCCTCCTGCAATCATCAATACTGATAATTGTAATACAATAGGACTCCATTCAGAGAGCATTAACAAGTATGCATAAAGAAAGAATCCACCAATACAAAGTACAAAAATGGTAATACCCATTCCTTTACGCTTGTTCATTGCAAAGAATTTTTTTGTGAGTTATTTATTGGTTTGAACTAGTCTAATTCAATTGCCATAAGGTATGCATCTTCGCCATCTCGATAGTAAGCATTTAGTTGTTGTCGAATGGTAAATCCAAATTTTTCATATAATCTCACAGCCTCATTATTGCTACATCGTACTTCTAGGTAGAATTCATCACATTTTTTTAATTTTACACCATTGACTGATTCTTCAACAAGTACTCCCCCAATTCCTCTTTTTCTATATTCATCGAGAACTGCAATAGAAACTACATGACCTTTTTTGACAAATCCTAATTTCTTAAAATTTGAAAAACCATATTCAGTTTTACACATGATATAGCCAACATGTTTACCTCCAATTTCGGCAACAATAAAGGCCTCAGGAATTTCTGCAAGTAAGCTTTCATAGAAATAATCAGAATAGTGTTCAGGAAGTGTTTTGAGGTTAATTTCCATTACAGAAATCAGATCGCTTGGTCCTGCTCGTCTGATATTACAATCACCTAGTTGTCTAAGTATTACCTGCATGTTATGGGATAGATGTATCATTATTTAATTTTAAACCAAAAAACCATTTAATGGAAAGATTTTAGCCCTAAATAGATGGAGGATCCTTCACAAGAAGAAATTATTTCGCTAGTCAATTCTATATTTGAAGTCAGTGATTTTGTAAAAGCAGAATTTTCATTAGAATTTAGAATTGAAGATTCAGAATTTAAATCAAAATTTGAGGATTTGGCAAGAAAGTTAGAAAATATGAGTTATGTTTGTAAATTAACAGAGATGAATGATGGAAAATATATCGTCATTCAAAAATTTACTCCACCAAAACAGAGAAAGTGGTTGAGTACAGCATGGACTCCTAGAATTTTGTTTGCAGTTGTCATTTCATTTGTAATGGTTGATGGATACTATAGAACATCTGGAACAAAT
This sequence comes from Candidatus Nitrosopumilus sp., assembly GCA_965238195.1. Lineage (GTDB taxonomy): Archaea > Thermoproteota > Nitrososphaeria > Nitrososphaerales > Nitrosopumilaceae > Nitrosopumilus. Next base: position 690,206 of record OZ250174.1, read on the forward strand.
TCAATTGTAAATATTGGAGATCCTCTAGAGATGGCTGCAGTTTACACATTAGCATTACTAGGAATTTTAGGAATTCATGAACTAGGCCACATTATTGCTGCAAAAATGCATGGATTAAAAACAACTTGGCCTTACTTTATTCCAGGATTACCTATAATTGGAATTCCAACATTTGGTGCGTTTATTCAATCAAAAGGATTAACCATTAATCGAGAAATTTTATTTGATGTTGCTATTGCAGGTCCCATTGCAGGATTAGTAATTGCAGTAATAGTTTCAATTTATGGAGCATATACTGCACCAATTTTAGATCAAGAAGTTGCTGCAGGATTGTTCGCTGAAGGCGGATTGATAGAATGGAATATGGGAGAACCATTGTTAATGACTGCTAGTCTGGCAATGTTTGGTAAAGGTGGAGATGGTCATGAAATAATCATGACCCCAATCATGTTTGCAGCTTGGATTGGATTTCTAATTACATTTTTGAATTTGCTACCAGCGTGGCAACTAGATGGAGGACACATGGCAAGAACATTACTTGGATCAAAGTTACACAAGTATGCAACTTATGGAAGTATGGCAATTCTTGTTTTGTTAAATTATTGGATAATGGCAATTTTGATTTTCGTAATGAGTTCAAAAAATCCTAGTGCAAATCCACTAGATGATGTTTCACCACTTTCAAGAAATAGAAAACTTGCATACATTGGAATTATAGTATTGGCATTTTTGTGTGCGCCATTACCAGCAGATTTTTTGCCTAGTATTTTACCGTAACAAAAGTCTAGCAGCATCTGTAACTACTGCAACTTTTTGTCGGACACCTTGTGTTTTTAGAACATAATCCAGAGATGGTTTTATTCCTGATAAAGAAATCATATCAAGTTTTTTTGCATAAAATTCTGGAAGAATTGAAATTAAACCAATTTGGAAATTCTTTTGAATTTCTGAAAGAAATAACAAATCCTCCATTCCACTAATGTATTTGGTAGGGTTTCGTAGTTGTTCTAAAGTTAATCTATCTTCAATGTATTGTTGAATGGCATCAGAGCCCAAACCACCTTTACATTCAGCCACTAAAATAGCAAGACCATCTTTTTTGATTGCATTTGAACAATTCCATAATGAAGAAAGTGATTTTCCAAGATTATCATTACTTGCATCTTTACCAGTACTGATTATCATTGTTTTATGTTGACCAACATCTTTGATTGAATTAGATTCCAAAATTTTGGTTGAAGAGAGAGTTTCTGAAGGATGGCCGATAGAAAAATCAACTATGCCTTCAGAATTTGCGACTATTTCAATTCCTTGAATTTCAAAATTATTGGTGAAATTTTTTGCTTCTTGCAAACTTTCAGGATATTGTCCTGGTGTTGGAAGGTTTCCTTGTCTTTTTGCATATGCTGATAGCATAGATTCTAGACCAAATTTTTTGATTAGACGAGTAGAAATGGTTTCATAGCCAAATAATCCATCAAATTCCATTTCAGCCATGAATACCAAGTTAGAATTTGAAATACCAATATCATCAAATTCGTTAACTGAGCTTCCTTCAGGCAATCCTGCTTTGACTAAATTCAGGATTTTTTTATCAGTTAGAATTTTTGGGAAAGGTTTTGATTTTTGCTCACACAAAGTAAACAGGGATGAAATAATTTTTTGAATAGATTTTGAATTATGTAAAACTACAAGCTCCATTGGTTTTGATAAATCAAGTGTGTTGAGTTTTTCATTGATCTCTGAATCTTCCAAAATTTTACCTTCAGAATCAATTTTTTGCTCTAAATTCTCGGCTCTTATGTCCAAAACAACGTCTGTAATACCATAATTTAACCAGATTTCAGGCATAATTCATACATAATACAAACCAAAATAAATCCAGTGTAGTTAATTTTGGTATGGAATTTGTAAAAGAGTTTACAACCTTTTTGCATCAAAATAGCATCATAAAATTTGGAGACTTTACACTTGCTAGCGGAAAAAAGAGTTCATACTATGTAGATTTAAGGCTAGTTCCAAGCTATCCTCAGGACTTTAGAAAAATGGTAAAATATCTTGAAAATGAGATTACACAAGATATTGGATTAGACAAGTTTGATTCCATTGTTTCAGTGCCAACAGGAGGTTTAGTAATTGCATCTGCATTGGCTATAGAAACTGTCAAGCCGCTAATCTATGTAAGAAGTAAACCAAAAGATTATGGTACTTCAAAATCAGTTGAAGGGAAAATTCATGATGGAATGAAAGTTGTAATGATTGATGATGTTGCAACTACTGGCGGTTCAGTTGTAAATGCTATAAAATCTCTAAAAGAAGTCAACATTTCGATAACAGATGCATATGTAATTGTTAACAGAATGGAAGGTGCAGATGAGGCTTTGTCTAAATTAGGAGTAAAAATGCATTCAATTCTAAATATTTTACAAATTACAGAATCATTGTATGAACAAAATCTTGTAGATGAGAGTATTTTAGAAAAAGTGAAAAAACAAATTAGCAAATAAATTTTGGCAGCTCAGACAAATGCCTTCCAATCATCGTTCAGATATAACTCTGATTCTTCATCGCGGCCAATAAATTTTAGATTTGCTTATTTTAAAACTAATGGAATAATATGGGCCCGAAGGGCTTCGATCCCTTGGCTCACCGGTTATGAGCCGGTTACTCTACCAAGCTGAGTTACGGGCCCTAAGCAAAGGAACTTTATCTTAGGTTTAAAATGTTATGAGATTAACAGTATTCTTCATAACAACTATCAAGCAACAAATTTTGTGCAGAAATAGATCTATCTGCAATTTCAAGCAAATTGTTTGAGTCAGTTGAAGACTTTTCTAGTATATTTCTCCACGATGCTGCATGTCTAATGTCAGCTTCAGTATGTAGTTTGAAGTATTCTGTAGCCTCATTACTAGTCATTCCATAGAATTTTGCCAATCCATCAAGTTTTGTTTGACTGATTTTAGGAATTTCTTTTTCAAAGGCATACATTGCACATGCACCACTATCATAGGTAACCATTAATTCATTCAAATCAGAGACAGCTTTACGGGTTTTAGTTAATCCAGTATATGACACTAATTCATCTTCAGAAATACCAAGTTCTCCTGCAAAACTAATCCATGGTTTTATGTGATCAGATTCTTCTTGTTGGTTTTCAATTAATTCACTAATTACTGAGTCAGGTGCTTTTTCAATAATTGGAGTCATAAAAGATGGAACTGCTTTTACAAGTTGAAAGTATTCTTTAGAATAACCTGCTAAAGATTCCTGTGTTAACTTTCCATCAGACCACATCTGGTAGAATGGATGTTTTAGTAAACTTCTTTCCTCAATCATTTCATCAATTTGTTTTATTATACTCATATCTCATCTCCAAATTCGCCAATAAAAAAATCTTTGCGGTTTACAAAAGATTTTATGGTCAAAATACTGAATTTTCGTGGGTTCCAGTGGTGTAGACCGGTCAAGCATTTTGCCCTTTCAAGGCAAAGATCCCGGGTTCAAAATCTAACGATGAAAATCCCGGCTGGAGCACCAAGATTTATTTACTATTGAGAAAGTTTTTTGATCAGACCATTTTGGATAGAAAAAATATTGAGATTAATCCTCTATTGGAAACTTATGGTAAATACATTAAAAAAATCGATCAGGCATTAGAGAAAGAATTATCTCTTTATTCTGAATCAGAATTCATTGAACCACTAAAATATTCCTTAGATGGTGGAAAACGAATCAGACCAATTATTTTGACTTTGGCTGCTGAAAGCGTGGGTGAAATTGATGATAATACACTTTCAGCATCTTGTGCTGTTGAATTTTTACATATGGAATCAATCATCCACGATGACATTATTGATAATGAAACTATGAGAAGACAAAAGGATCCATTTCATATCAAATATGGGTACAATACCAGTGTTCTTACAGGAGACTTTGTCTTAGGATTAATTCTTGCAATATCTTCTAGATTAGACAATGCTAGAATCACAAAAGATTTGGCCACTACTGCTATGCTGATGAGTGAGGGAGAAATGATTGAAAGTAGACTAGAAACTAGTGAAGATGTAACATTTGATGATTATCTCAAAGTTATAGAATACAAAACTGCTACAGCATTTGAAGTTGCAGCTAGAACAGGTGCAATTATTGCAAATGGAACAGAAGAACAAATTGAAGCACTAACTGTATATGGAAAAAATATTGGAATTGCATATCAAATTAGAGATGATTTGTTAGATTGGAAAAACGAGGATAAGTTGTTTAATACGTTAATTAAGAAAAGCTCAGATCCAAGAGATGTTTTTAACAAAATGGAAGAATTGTTAAAAGAATATTCTGAAAAAGCAGAAGCTGGTTTAAGAAAAATTCCAGACAATGATGCAAAGATAAATCTAGAAAATTTAATTAAATTTACTTCGTTTAAGGCATAAGACCTAAACTAATTACTGGAGTTGCAAATTCTACAAATTTAAGCAATGGTTCTGGATATACACCAAATCCTATCAAGAAGATTGTTGCAAAAATCATAACAGCCATAACTGATTTTGGTTCTGCAATTCTCTTTTCTTTTTCTCCTTCAAAGTACATCTTTCTTGTAATCCAACCATAGTAAGCAAGAGATAATGCACTGTTAAGGACACCAGCAATTGCAAGCCATGGTGCCCACCATAATGCAGAACCAGCATCTAATGCACTACCAAATAACATCAATTTACTCCAAAATCCTGAAAGTGGTGGAATACCAGCCAATGCAAACAAAGCGATAACCAAGCCTAGAGCAGTAATTGGCATTCGTCTTCCAAGTCCTTGTAGTTTATCGATATGGGTAACTGCAAGAGTTGTAACAATTCCTGCAATTGCAATAAAGGCTGCACCTTTCATTACTGCGTGATTCATAATATGATACAAAGAGCCTTGTAAACCAAGAGAAGTGTGTGGTGCAACTGCTAGTCCAATCAAAATGTATCCAGCATGTGCAATACTAGAATACGCCAACATTCTAGAGATGTTCTTTTGCATAATTGCAGCAACATTACCAATAGTCATTGTCATTACTGCAAGAATTCCAAGTGCTAATGTCCAATCAATATGTAGAACAACCATTCCAAGAACTACAATTCTTATTGTTGCAGCAAATCCTGCTTTTTTTGTTGCAGCTGCTAAAAGTGCAGTGATTGGTGATGGTGCACCCTCATATGTATCAGGAAGCCATTGATGAAAAGGTACAAGTCCCATTTTGAATCCAAATCCCGCAATAAACATTCCAACAGAAAGTAACGCCAGTGGTAACAGAGAAGGATCAAGTGTAGAATAACCTTGTATCACTTCGCCAATATTTGTAGAACCAGTTAATCCATATGAAATTGAAATTCCGTAAACTATGATTGCAGATGATAATGCACCAAACAAGAAATATTTCAGAGCAGCCTCATTTGAGCTTGGATTCTTTTTCATAAATCCAACCAAAATGTATGTTGGAATACTCATAAGTTCCCATGCAACAAACAACATTACCAAGTCAGTAGAATATGCTACTAACACCATACCAATTGTTGCTAGTAAAATTAGAGAATAGTATACAGCAGGAGAGTTATGTTTTCTCATGTAATTAAAAGAGCCAACAGTTGTGAACAAAGCAACAACTAGCATTGCTATTGCAAAGAATCCACCAAATGCATCATCGACTAGTACATCTTCTGAGAAAAGAGCTGCTGTTGCTACATTATCATTGATGAATTGATATCCAACATATCCCATGGACACAATTAATGCTGCAAAGGCAATTACAGCATAAAATGTGTTAGAACCTTGTTCTTTTCTTGCAATACTAATGATTGGAAGAAGAATTCCAACTGTTCCCAAGATTGCAATTAATACCAATGGGGTGGAAGTAATTTCTAACATTTCATCATTCTCCTATATCAACAATATCAGGACTAAGAATAGTAATCCTGCTCCAAATACGAATAGATATGATTGTGAGACACCAGTCTGAGTTCCTTGTACAACTCTTGCGCTCCATAAAACTGCTTTTTGGAATCCATCGTTCATACCGTAATCGATAGCTGTCCTTTCAAAGTATCGGAAAACACCTCTTGATAACCATAGTGGCGCTACAACAAAGCACCAATAGATTATTGCATTAAGATACCATCTGTTTAAGATAACTTTGTGAATTGCATAAAAGACAATGTTAGAGTTTACAAATTTCACAGGATCAACCCATCTACCAATATAGAAGATGTAACCTAATCCAGCACCTATTGCAAACGCTGCTAATGAAGAACCAACTGCAACAGGATTAAGTCCTTGTAAGAATTCGGGTAGAATTGATGCTTCATCTGCAAGATGTGCAGTGTGAATACCAAAGGAATTTTCAAGATAGTCTACAAACGTATGGTGAAGTCCTTCTTCGAATGATAATCCAATAAGACCAATTCCAATTGTAAGAACTGCAAGAATTCCATATGGAATCCACATTGACATTGGTGCTTCATGAATATGATGCCCTTCTTCTTCCATCTTTTCAATGTGTTTGCTCTTTTTTCCAAAGAAAACCATTCCCATCATTCTCATAGTATAGAAAGCGGTAATGACTGCAGTTAATACAGCAATTGCATACAACGGCATTGCCCATTCATTTCCAGATTCATAGACTGCAGCAAAGATTGCATCCTTACTCCAGAAACCTGTTGTGATAAATGGTGCACCCATTAAACCAAGACCAGCTGCCCACATGAATGCATATGTTTTCTTCATCTGTTTTCGTAAACCACCCATATCTGTCATAAATCGAGAACCAACAATATGCAGCAGAGAACCTGCTGCCATAAATAATGAAGCTTTGAACATTGCGTGAGAAATTAAATGAAAGAATCCTGCAGTATAACCATCAACATATTGATAAGATAATCCTGCAACACCTAATGCCATCATCATATAACCAATTTGAGAACCAGTAGAATAAGCAAGAACTTTCTTTATTTCAGGATTAACCATTCCTTGTGTTGCAAGTAATAGTGCTGTAATTGCACCAACCCAAGCAATAATCTCAAAGAATTGATCTGCAAGAATTCCTGCAGCTCCTAAAGCAAATACAAGAGGACCAATTCTTGCAACTAAAAATACGCCTGCCTTAACCATTGTAGCTGCGTGAATCAATGCAGATACAGCAGTAGGTCCAGTCATTGCTTCTAACAACCATTCGTTTAATGGGAATTGTGCAGATTTTCCCATAGCACCTCCAAAGAGTAAAACAAATGCAGGAACCAAAAGCCCTTGAGAGGCCATTGTAACTGCCCAGTCAGTATCTCCTATCAATTCTTTAAATCCAAAAGTACCAGCATACAAGAATATCAATAGCATTCCTGCAATCATCATTACATCACCAACTTTGGTCATGATGAATGCCTTCATACCGGCATGAGTTGGAGAATAGTAATCTAACATGCCAAGAACAGTTCGTCCTTCAGTACCAACATGATCTTTCTTTTTGTCACGATACCAAAAGCTAATCAATGCATATGACGCAAGTCCTACACCTTCCCATCCAAAGAATACTTGAAGTAAGTTATCAGATAATACAATTAGTTGCATTGAACCAATAAAGAACAGCATCCAGAACCAGAATCTTGTAATGTCTTTATCGCCTTTCATGTATCCTGTACTGTAAATCATAATGAGAAATGAAATCCAACCAACAACATTTGCCATTATTATGGAGAGTGGATCTGCCAATACACCAGCTTTGAGACCAAGTGACTCTATCCACGGAATTTGATTATGTATTTCGCCTGCCTCTAAAGCAATTGGAATCATTGATGCTGCAGATAATGTACTCATCAAAGCAAATGCAACTGCAAAATAACCAGTTGCATGTTTTGATAATTTTCCAATGCCAGGAATAATCATTGCTGCTGCAAATGGAAGAATCCAAACTAACCAAGCACTGGTTGCTCCAATTTCAAATCCCATTAATTCAGTTGCCATAGTCTAAACTCCTAACACTCCATTCATGTACGGCATTATTGTTTTGTAGAAAATATCTGGATAAATTCCCAGTACAATAGAAAATCCTGCCAACACCATCATTGGTGCAGTCATATACCAACTTCCTTCTTTCACATTTTCAAGATGTTCAGGAGTTTTTCCAAAGAATACGCGTTTTAACATCCAGAGAAGATAAGACATTGTAAGAACAGTTGCAACAAGACCTAATCCGAATCCTACTGCTCTAAGAGTAGAACCTTCTTCAAGTGCAGTCTCTAATGCACCAGCAAAGAGAATCCATTCTCCCATGAAACCACTAGTTGGTGGTATACCCATTATTGTCAAGGCACCTATTACTGCACATACTGCTGTAATTGGCATCTTTCCAGCCAATCCTCCAAGTTTAGAGATACTTCTAGTTCCAACTTTAACGATAATTACTCCAGCCATCATGAAGAGGATACCTTTTCCAATAGCGTGTGTTATGTACATCATCTCTGCACCTGTAAGACCAAGTACAGAAATTGTACCAATACCAAACAAGAGATAACCCATTTGGCTTATACTAGAATAAGCAAGAAGACGTTTCAGGTCATCTTGCATTAGTGCCATTGCACCACCATAAATCATTGTAACAAGTCCCCAAATGTAGAACCATATTGACAAGTCAGCAAATGTTGCAGGTAAGAATTCTACAATTAATCTGAAAATACCATAAGCACCAATTCCGATCATGGCGGGAGACAATAACGCACTGATTGGTGTTGGTGCAGCACCGTGGACATATGGAAGCCAAATGTGGAACATAAAGACTGCTAGCTTAACACCAAGACCTAATGCAATTGCAACTGCAGAAAACATTGCAATGTCTTGAGGAATTTCTGATTCATTAATATCTGCAAAGTCAAAACTTCCAACGGTAAAACCAATCATCAAAAAGCCCAATAGTAAAACAACTGCACCTGCATGAGTCCAAAATAAGAACATCAAACCAATCTTTCTTCTTTGACCTGCACCCCAAAGAGCAACTAAGAAGAAACCTGGAACTAACATTATTTCAAAGAATACAAAGAATTCAATCAAGTTTGTTGCAAGGACTGTTCCAAGCATTCCCATTGCAAAGAGAAGATATAATGCAAAGTAAAGTCCTGATTTGGCATTTACGTAATTTGTAAGAGCAGCTGATTCAACTACTGAAGTTTGTCCGCTTCCAGATGAATTGATATTTTGTTCTTCTTCGAATTGATGATGAAATATGTGAAGCATGTATGGTTTTGAGTAAAGTGCCAAAATTGTAGATAAAACATAAATCATAATTGCAAATGGTGATGCTAAACCATCCAACAAGAAACCAAACTCACCAAACTGGGTGGTCCATGGATAATGTTCTTCTACAGTTCCAGAAAGTGCAGCATTAATTATAAGAATTGTTGCGTAAAGTAGAACTGCAAATGTAAACCACATTGCCGCTGTAGGACCTACTTTTCTTCCAATAATGTATGCGACTGGAGCTAACAGTAGAGGCAGTATAACTGCCTGCAATAATGCATATTCCATTAGCCTTTCAAACTCCTAAAGTCTGCAATATCGACATTTTGATACATACGATAAGCTACAATAATTAATGAAAGTCCAACTGCCACTTCTGCAGCTGCAATTGCAATTGAAAATAATGCCAAAGTCTGACCACCACTATGAGGTAAGAATCTGCCAAATGCAACAAGGTTAAGGTTTGCAGCATTAATGATTATTTCAACTGCAAATAACATTCTAATGAAATTACGTTTTACTGCTAGACCGTAAATTCCTATGCCCAGCATAGCAACAGATACTAGTGTAAAATCAATTAACTCGTTTGTCATTCTCCACATCCTCTCGTCTAGCTAAAACTAGTGCACCAGTTACAGAACCTGCTAAAATTAAACCCATCAAAATTAATGCAGGCCAATAATATGTTACAAAGTCAGTACCAATATCTCTAAAATTAACTGCAGGTTCATCAGTAGTTATTGTTTTAATTCCAGAATCTAAGAATACTGCACCTAGTGATACCATTACTATAAGCATTAATCCAATTCCTGCAAACTTTCTTCTCTTATCTTCAATTTTTTTGAATATGAGTTCTCTTTTTACAAGCATTACAGTAAACAGAATTAAAACAGCAATAGAACCAACATAGACTGCTAGTTGGAATAATGCAACAAATGGTGCATCTAATAATAAAAAGAATCCAGCAACTCCACCAAGAGTTCCCATCAAAGCAATTGAACCATAAATTAATGATCTTAATTCAAGTGCAGCAATTGCAGAACCAATTGTAATTACAGTTAACGCAAGAAATGCAGCATCAGCCATGTGATGCACCTCTATCAGTGATTTTGATTTCACTATCTTGATCAACGAATGGTTTTACCTGAAGTTGAGCAGGAGTATAGATCAAACCTTCTTTGGAAAATGAAGATAACTCATAATCATTAGTCATGTAAAGTGCATAAAATGGGCACGCATCAACACAAAGACCACAGAAAACACATTTACCATAATCAATTTGAGGCATAATTGCTTTCTTGTTTTGTTTATGTTCTTCTGGAACTTTTACCATTGCAATTGCTTCAGCAACTCCTTCACATGCAATAGAACATAATTGACAACCAGTACAGTGATCATGGAATAACATATGACGTCCCTTCAGTCCAGCAATTCCAACACCAGTTGAAGGATCATATTGATATCCATCCCCTACAAACTTTAGTTTCTCCTCAGGATAACGAAGTGTAAATCGCTTTATTGCAAGATGTTTAATTCCAGAGTTTAATGCACGAATAATACCAGTAGCAGTTCCCATTATTGTAACCCTCCTGGCCCTAACACTCCAGCGTAAAGCAAACCTAGAGCAATAAAGATGTTAACGAAAGCAAGACCAATTAGTTTAGTCCAACCAAGATTCAACAACAGATCAACTCTGACTCTTGGGAACACACCTCTTGGTAATAGAATAAAGAAGATCACCCCAACGGTTTTAAGAATAAACCAAAGTGTTCCATTAAGCATTTCTTGTGTAAATATTGGTAATCCAACAATCTTGGCAGTAATAGGACCCATTTCAATTCCATCAGCAGCAATTTCAGCAGGGAATGGAGGTACAATCATTGGACCAGTCCAACCACCAAGGAACAAAACAACAAACAAACCTGCAAATGCATAAAGTTTCAGATAGGTTCCTAACTGAACAAGTCCATACATCATTCCAGAGAATTCTGTTAACCAACCAGCTACAATTTCACTTTCTGCTTCTGGTAAATCAAATGGAATTCTTTCTAATTCTGCAAGCATTGTAATAAAGAAGACAATAGCTCCAACTGGTAAAAATATAATCCATGGGAAGCTGCTTTGACTTGCTGCAATTTCAGACAAGTTCAGAGTTCCAGTTAGTATTACAACTCCTAACAAAGATAAGATTAATGGAATTTCAAATGAAACCATTTGGAATAATGCTCTGATTCCTCCAATGAATGGATATTTGCTGTTTGCAGACCATGCAGAAAGAATTGTAATGATTGGGAAGAATCCAATTACTGCAAATACTGCAAGTAATCCCAAATCTACATCTGCAACTACCCAACCTGGAGCAACTGGAATTAATGCAACAAATGCAGCTGCAGTAGCAACAAAGAGTACGGGCGCTGCCCAGAAAAGTGGTTTATCAGCTTTTGCAGGAATAATAATTTCTTTAGAAATTAATTTTAGTCCATCACCCATTAATTGTAAAATACCTTCAACTTTTCCACAATAGAAAGGACCGACTCTTAGTTGTAATTTTGCAAGCATCTTTCTTTCAACGAAAATTGTTCCAGCAGCCAATAATGCTGCAAAACCAAATCCAGGAAATGCTGCTACTCTAAATATGTCAGTTGCCATGAATGCTTTGAGAATTGGGAGTGTACGTGAAGGATCTGCTAACCATGAGAGCGCAAGGAATGGTGTAAGTAGTTCTCCATCAATTACTGGCATTTCAATTACAAATAAAATCATAAAAATTGCTGGAAGACCAACTAGAGTACCTATGAATAAGATCCAAAAAATATTATCAAAAAGTGATTTGACAAATTCACTTAGTTTGAATTTTGGTGCAATGACTGACATTTATCGGTCTGCCTCCACTGGCCAATAATTAAGACTCCAGTAAACTGATGGCATGTTACCAAGTTTTTCACCTTTGAGAAGATATGGTAATGCAATCAAGTTTCTAAAAGAAGGAACACTCATCTTTAATCGGTATGGTTCAGGTTTGCCATCAGAAACAATGTAATAACCTAAAGAACCTCGACCAGACTCTACACGCTTGTATACTGTATCAAATCCTTTTCCTTTTGGATTTGGTTTTAGTTTAACTCTAACAGAACCAGACTTTGGCATTTTTTGTAATGCTTGTCTGATTATGTTACAACTTTCTATCATGTCAAGCCATGGAATTTTAGATCTTGCATATGCATCTCCTTCTTTCATTACATTAGTGTGAACATCTAACTCATCATAGACATCATATGGTTCTTTTATTCTCAAGTCAAAATCAACACCGCTTGCACGAAGTACAGAACCAGTAGTTCCAAGTCTAATTGCATCTTGGCGTGATAAAACACCAGTATCCTGAGTTCTTGAAATTAGAATAGGATTATCATAAAAGACTGCAGCATATTCTTTGATACGTTTTTCAAAATAATTTACTTGACGTAAACAAACCTCTTCAAAGTTTGGTGGTAAATCATTTCTAACTCCACCAGGAATAAAATGTGCATGTGTAACTCTAGCACCAGTCATTTTTTCCATAAGATCAATAAAGAGTTCACGGTCACCTGCTGGCCACATAAACATTGTAGAATGTCCTAAGAAAATTCCATAAATTGCAAGCCAATACATTATGTAGATACATCGATTTAGCTCAGCTGCAATAACTCGTACATACTTTGCACGTTCAGGAACTTCAATTCCTAAAAGCTCTTCAACTCCTAGAACATATGGATAAAGTACATTACATGAATCATGAATTACTGGTCTTTCTAAGTGAGGAACATTTGTGATATAGTTTCTATATTCTGCCATTTTTTCTTCTCCACGGTGAACATATCCAGGATCAGGATCACATGCAACAATATAGTCACCGTCAATTTGTACAATTAGCCTCATGTGACCAGAACCGGGATGTTGTGGACCAACATTGAGAGTCATGATTCTTTCATCAACTTTCTGGAGTGCTAATCCTGGTGGTAATTCTGCAGTCATCTCTATCTTCCTTTTATTGCAAAGTCCTTTCTAAGCGGAGGTAAGTCTGCCCAATCTTCTGGCAAAAGTAATCGTCTATTATCAGGATGATTTTCAAAGAAAACACCAAACATTTCAAAAACTTCTCTTTCATGAAACTCTACACTGTAAAATATATCTCGTAGACTAGGAAGTTTTGTGGCATCATTTCCAGGAATTGGATTTTCTTCTCGTTGAGCTCTAGTAGATAAAGCAATAATTTGTCTTGCTAGTGAAGTATCAGAGTAAGAACCAATATGATAAACAACTTCAATTTCTTTATCCAGTGGATAATCTACGCCTGAAACAGACTCTACGTGATCATAGTTTAATGCATCACGAATGAATTCCGCAACATCATGTACATTTTCCCGACTTGTACTAATTCCAACTCTATCTTCTTTAACAAATGTAACTGCAACTTTATCACCAAATTTTTCAGTTATCTTATCAGAAATTCCTTTCTCAAATGCAGGTAACTCTATTGGTGTTTCTTCTGGTTTTTTTGCAACAGGTTTAGCTTCAGGTGTTTCCTCTGTAGGCTTTGCAGAATCAGTACTCATTATACAAACGTCCTAGCCTTCATTCTCTTAATTTTTTCTTGCAATAAAATACATCCTTGGATGAGAGTTTCAGGTCTAGGTGGGCAACCTGGAACATAGACATCAACTGGAATTACTCCGTCAATTCCTGGAAGTACATTGTATGAATCAAAATACAATCCTCCAGTAATTGCACAAGCTCCCATAGCAATTACATACTTTGGTTCTGGCATTTGATCATAAACTAATCTGAGACGTGGTGCCATTTTTCTTGTAATAGTTCCTTGAACAACAATTAGATCACATTGTCTAAGTGATCCAAATGCTTCAATGATACCAAATCTTTCAACATCATATCTAGGACTTGATGCTGCACCAAATTCTACACTGCAACAAGCTGTTTCAATGTGGACAGGCCAGAGTGACCAAATTCTACCCCAGTTGATGGCGTAGCCCAATGGTTTACCGATTGCTTTTTCTAAAATATCTCCTAACTTTCCTACAAAGACATTTGCGTTTTCTGGTGTTACTAAATCTTTAAGCAATCTTATCCCCTATCCTCGTAAATGTAATTTGTATAAAAAACTACCATATCCTTCGTCTCCCAGATTGATACAATGCAAATGCCATTGCACCAAACATTATAGCTAAAAATCCCATCATTGGTAAAGTTGCACTCTTTGGAAGTTCCAAAAGAGCACTTCCCCATGCATACAAGAAAATTGCCATGACATCAAAGATTACAAACATCAGAACGTAAGGATAATACTGCATCATAAAGTGAGTTCGTCCTTCCCCTGATGGAACTTGACCACATTCCATTGGCAAAAACTTGACAGGGTTGCTTCGTTTTCGTGGTGAAATCATTCTTGAAATAACTAGCGCTGGAGCCATTGCTGCTATACCAAACGCAAACATCAATACAACGGTACTATAATTGCCCGCTAATTCCCCGACCAATTTAGCTATTTGACCGAATTTTTGTATAAAAAGGTATGCTTGCTTTTGTCCGATCAAATTTTGAAAAAAAAGGATTTTTCTAAACAACTTAATAGGATAATTTCAAAAATTGATCATGTCATTAAATATCGGAGATACTGCACCAAATTTTGAACTTCCAGATACAGAATTGAAATTGCGGACTTTGGATGAATTCAAAGGAGGAAAAATTGTATTATCATTTATCGTAGCTGCTAGTTCTCCAGTTTGTGAAGCTGAGTTGTGTACATTTAGAGATTCTTGGAAAGAGATTTCAGATCTTGGTGCAAAAATAGTATCAATTAGTAATGATGGCCCATTTGCAAACAAAGCATTTGCAGAAAAACATAACTTCAATTTTCCATTATTAGGTGATTACACCAGTAACACAATTCGTGATTATGGCATATTGATGCCAGATTTACTTCACATTAAAGATTACAATGCTGCAAAACGTTCTGTATTTGTGATTATGGAAGATGGAAAAATTGGATACAAATGGGTTTCAGAAGATCCATTAAAAGAACCAAATTATGAAGAAATTAAAAATTTCTTAAAATAAAAAATTATTCTATATCTGCAATAACGTCGCCTTTGGCAACTGTTCCAGCTTCTTTTACTTTGATATTTTTTACAACACCGTCTTTGTGTGCTTTAATGGCAACTTGCATTTTCATAGATTCCAAAGTACAAACAACATCTCCTTTTGTTACAGAATCTCCATCTGCAACTGCAATTGATACAACCTTTCCAGGAATTTGGCTTTTCAAACCTAATTGCGCACTACCAGCACCACCTCCACCAGAATTTTTGTAAACAATTTCATCAAAGTGAGTATTAGTGTTTATTATAATTGGAACATTATCAATTACAAGATTCATTTCATTTGTAGATTGTTCAAGATATTTTGCTCTGTGATATTTTTGGTCTAAAATAAATTCAATTCCTTTTGAACTCATAGTAATAATTTTTAAGTTATGTTCATTATCATTAATTTTAATTACATATTCATTGTTACCAAGATTTTGTATTATCTTTCCATCAAATGATTTTTCAATATCTGGTATTTTGTAATCCATAATTCATCAATCCAATTTATTTTTCCAATTTGAGTTATTGTTAGCAGTGTTTTGTACACGACTCTTAAGGTATTCAGAATGAATTATTGCTGCAGCCAAAGCTGCTTCACTTTTCTCTTCTTTTTCTTTCTTAAGATCTTCAGTTAATCTATCAATCATACCATGACGCTTTAAAAAATCAGTAGATAATTCTCCATTTTTGTATTCATCTGAATTTAGAATTGTTTTGTATAGAGGAATCGAAGTTTCTACTCCTTGAATGTAAAAGTCATTTAATGCAGAAAGCATTCTAGTTCTAGATTCTTCAAATGTTTGACCCCATGTACAGAGTTTTGCCATAAGTGAGTCGTAAAATGGAGAAACTGCGCATCCTGGATATAGATAAGTGTCACATCTAACACTTGGTCCAGCTGGAATTGTTACATCTGGGATAGGACCAGTAGAAGGAGCAAAGTCCAAGAATGTATCTTCTGCATTAATTCTACATTCAATTGCATAACCATTCATTTTGAGGTCACTTTGTTTGAATGGTAATGGTTCTCCATTTGCAATATCTATCTGAAGTTTTACAAAGTCTAATCCAGAAACCAATTCAGAAATTGGATGTTCTACTTGTAATCTTGCATTAATTTCTATAAAGTAGAATTCACCATTATCAGCCCTTAGAAATTCTGCAGTTCCTAGGTTAGTATAATCAACTGCTTTTGCTGCATTAACAACTATTTCACCAATTTCTTCTCTTTTTTTGTCATCGACTACAGGAGATGGTGTTTGCTCAATTAATTTTTGATTACGTCTTTGAATTGAGCATTCTCTCTCAAAGATGTGAACTGCATTACCATGTTTATCTCTACACATCTGATATTCAATGTGTCGAGTTTTTTCAAGAAATTTTTCTACAAGAATTGCGGATTTTCCTACTGACGCCATTGATTCGCCTGTAACAGATTCATAACCATCTCGCAATTCTTTATCATTAGTTACTATTCTAATTCCACGACCACCACCACCATAAACTGATTTCAACATTACAGGATAACCAATATCATTTGCAATTTTTTCTGCATCATCCGCATCTTTTACTAAACCAGGGCTTCCAGGAACAGTTGGAACTTTAGCTTTTAACATTGCAGCTTTACATTTCATTTTGTCACCACAAAGATCCATTGAATCTGCAGATGGACCAATAAAATTAATTTTATTTTTTTCACACAGTCTTGCAAAATCATCGTTTTCAGAAAGAAAACCATAACCTGGATGAACAGCATCTGTACCAGTTGACAACATAACTTCTAGAATTTTTTCTTGATTAAGATATGATTTTGCAGGAGCTGCCTCACCAATGTGATATGCTTCAGAGGCTTGTTTTACATGCATAGAGTTACGATCTTCATCAGAATAAACTGCAACTGTTTTGATTCCAAGTGTCTTACATGTTCTAATTACACGTAAAGCAATTTCTCCTCTGTTTGCGATAAGTACTTTTTCAATCATTGTTAATCACAAATTGATATTTCCATGTTTTCTAGGTAGTTGCTTTTCTCTTTTGTTTACAAGCATTTCTAGAGCTTTAATCAACATAGGTCTTGTTTCGGCAGGATCAATTACGTTATCAACAGTTCCATGAGATGCTGCAACGTAAGGATTTTCAAATTTTTCTGTAAATTCATCTATTAATTGTTTTTTTAGCGCCTCAGCATCATCTGCATCTTTAAGCTCTTTTCTGTACATAATTTTTACAGCGGCTTCTCCACCTAAAACAGCACATCTAGCAGTTGGCCATGCATAATTAATGTCAGTTCTAAGATTTTTACTTCCCATTGCAATGTATGCACCACCATATGCTTTACCAATAACTAGAGTAATTCTTGGAACAGTGGCTTCACAATATGCATAGAGCAACTTACTTCCATGTCTAATGATTCCAGCATGTTCTTGATTAGAACCAGGCATGTAACCCGGAGTATCTACTAAAGTGATAATTGGTATGTTAAAGGAATCACAAAATCGGATAAATCGTGCTGCTTTGTTTGATGAATCAATATCAAGTGCACCTGCAAGATACATAGGATTGTTTGCAATAATTCCTACAGTTTGTCCATTCATTCTTCCATAACCTACAACAACATTTGGTGCAAATAATTCATGTACTTCAAAGAATTCATGATTATCAACAATTGAGTTAATGATGTCTTTCATGTCATAAGGTTGTAAAGGATTTTCTGGAATGATATTGATCAAATTATGATCCATTCTGTTTGGATCATCATCAGTTGTAATTCTAGGTGTTGTTTCAGTATTATTTTGAGGAACATATGAGATTAATTTTTTGATGTAGTCCATACATTCGTATTCATTTTGTGCAAGAAAATGTGCAACACCACTTTTTGAAGCATGTGTATTAGCTCCACCAAGATCATCAAAGGAAATGTCTTCACCTATTACAGTCTTGACTACATCAGGTCCTGTTACAAACATAGTTCCTACTTTATCTACCATGATAACAAAGTCAGTCATTGCAGGTGAATACACAGAACCACCAGCTGATGGACCAATACTTGCTGTAATTTGTGGGATTACTCCAGAAGCTAATTGATTATGATAAAAGATATCTGCAAATCCATCAAGACTCATGATTCCTTCTTGAATTCTAGCACCGCCAGAATCCATTATACCAATAATTGGGCATCCTGTTTTTACAGCATGATCCATTAGTTTAGTAATTTTTTTAGCTCCCATCTGACTAAGTGTTCCACCAAGAACAGTGAAATCATAAGCAAAGACAAAGATTTGTCTGCCATTTACATTTCCATATCCACCAACTACACCATCTGTAAAGAATTTCTTTTTCTGCATATCATATTCATGATAATGGTGTGTGGTTAATGGATCAATTTCAGTAAAAGTGCCTTCATCAAGTAAAAGATTGATTCTTTCACGTGCAGTTAATTTACCCTTATCGTGTTGAGCCTTAATTCTATCTTGACCCCCGCCTTGTAATGCGATGTCATTTCTTTTAGAATAACCATCAATCTTTTCAGAATGCATAACAGTGATCTAAAGCAATATGGTTTCATATATTAATTTAATTTGATATTAGAAACTCCATCAAATTTTTACAAAAATTCAATGATCATTGTTTATTTTAGAAGTTCAGGAGTTAATAATTGAAAATTTCTTTTTTGCTGATTTCTGGTAAGAGATAAAAGCATCTTTTTCCTCACTGCATTTCTTACAGATACATAATTGGGAAACGTTTGGAATATCACAGTTTTCTTGGAATTCACATTGAGGGCAACCAGCAGAAGCGCCACATACTATACATTGTAATTCATTTATTTGAGCACATTTTTCATGTTTTACACCTAGTCCTTTTGCCCACAATCCAATTTCATTTACTTCAATTTTTTCATTACATACTATACAAGTTCCAGGAAACTTCATAGGGATTTTTCTCCAACTCATTTTATTAGTTCAATCTCCTTTTCTATTATATCACCAAAAGTTTCTTCCAGTTCTAATTCAAGAGTTTTATTTTTAATGCAAAATAAAACATAAGGCAAACAAAGTGTCACAAAAGCACTAGAAGATAGATGTAATTTTTTAGCCATTACAGATGATAGGGCCTTTATTTTAGCTCCATCCCAACGAATTCTATTAAGTAACGGCCACGATAGATTGTATTGTGCATATCTAATTCTATCATCTTTTTGATATAATTCCATTAAAACATCATTGAGATAACGTAATAGTCTCCAATTCTGAGTTTTCATAATCTTTCCATAAAGCATATCAGCATTTGAAATAATTTCTAAATATTTTGCAAGTGATGTACTATCTATATCACTTGTAATGATACTAGAATAAAATGCATTAATTTTTTCTCGTGGATCAATTTGCATTGAATATAAAACACTTCTAGCTTCTTCAATTGAATTTGCTTTAAAGAATGCATTTACTCCATCTTCAACATTAATACTCTCAAAAGATGTTTCAGTTTGAGGGTTAAATCCAGTTACTAAAGACTGAGTTAGATTAATCATTGAACGTATATCTCCATGTGATTTGTCAATAACTTTGATTAATGAACCTGGACTTAATTTTGCACTTTCTTTTTTTAGAATATTTTCAAGATAAACTCTCAATAGACGTGGAGGAATTCTTTTGAATTCTATTGTTTTAACAACTTTTTTGATTCCTTTCATTTTATCTAAAGTGTCATTATTTGCAGCAAGAACAATAGGAACTGTAGGTTCTTTTAGAATTTCAACAAGAGCTGATGCTCCACCATAATCACCACGACCATGAATACCATCTACCTCATCGACAAATATCATCGGAGTTCCTAGAACACTCACATTACCTAAAACAGGCGTAAGAATTTCATTAATTCTAGATTTACTTCTAATGTCACTGGCATTAAGGCCAATCATATCATATCCAAATTGTTTAGCCACAAGATAAGCCATGGTGGTTTTTCCAATTCCAGGAGGTCCAACTAAAAGAAGAGGTTTTGTTCCTTTTTTCCATTTTGCAAACCATTCCATTATAGCTGCACGAGATTCTTCGTTTCCAATCATATCAGAAATAATCTGAGGTCGATGTTTTTCAGACCACATCAATTTTATCACTTAGGAAGTTTGGATTCAAACTCGGACCACTTGTTGGCCTTTTGTAATTGATTATACCAATATTGGTTATAATGCTCTACAGTCAAAAATAAAAATTCCAAAAATTCTTTGTGGGAGAAATCATCAGGTAACAATTCAAGAGTAAGACGAGCATCTTGCAAATACAGATTACTTTTTTCTAAAGTGGTATCAAATCCTTTTTTCACATCATTGGCTAATAATGAATAGTAAAGTGGCCAAGAAGGAATTTTTACAAACCCATTTTTAATAGAATCTTCAATTTCGTTTCCACATCCAACACCTTCTGCAGCTCTTGCCATACCCAAATAGAAAATTTCTCCTAATGGACGTTCTGCTAAAGCCATGTTTCTGCCAGCAGTTCCCATCACTGCTCGATATTTTTTGTACGACAATGTCATTTCTTCTTCAGTAATTTCAGTTGGTTTGGATTTTAATTTCTCATCAAGATATTGTCCTATTCTAGCATCTTTGAATCCGTCTTCAAATTCTTTTAGAACTTGTTCGCCACCCTTTGAAATTTTATCTCTAGCTAATTTTAAAATATATGGATTCATTAGTTTGTAATCATCAAGATAGTCCAGGTCTTCATCTTTGTCTACAATTCTATCCATTGGTTCGCTGAGATCAATTGCCAAGATATGTCCCTCAACTACATCTTGTTTTAGTTGAGGATCATCTCTTCCAGTATATTCTGCTGCAGCGTCAAACAATCCATTAAAAACAGGAAAGGTCATTTTTACAAAATTTGAGTTTAAAATTCTAAGAACTCTGTCTTTTAGTACATCAGGGCTTTCTAATTTTGATTTTATAGGCTCAATTTCAGATGCATTTAGTATAATTTCAGTAGAACCCACCTCATCACCAAATGCTTGTTGAGTAGAATTTGGGTCAATATCAGATTTTATTTCATTAAGAAGACCTTGTGCAAATCTTTCTGCAAAATTTGGAAATTCACTTTCTGTTTCTTCTTTATATTTTTTAAATAATTTGAAACCTTTTGATTTGAATAAACCTTGTTTGATTATTTGTTTACCAGGCTTTGTGCTCATTAAAGCTTCTTTACTTACAACGGATTGATCTTTGCCACTCACAAACGTAAGCATCTTTATTGTTATTTATGCTTTCAAAACAAATGTTTACTTCACTTAAATTACGAAATACTGAAAATCCATTATGGAAGTAATAGAAATTCTTCGTGAAGCTTCAAATAGAATTTATGAAAATGTAAAAGATCTTGCAGGCACTGAACAAGCTGCAGGAGATTTTGGTGTAGGTGCAGGTGGAGATATTTCACGAAACATAGACATTGTTGCTGAAAAAACAGTTTTAGATTATCTTAAAGAAATTAATTTTGAGTGTGTTGTTTTAGGTGAAGAGTGTGGAAGAGTAGAATTATCAGATAATCCTAAAGGATACATCATTATGGATGCCATTGATGGTTCTGCAAATGCAGTACGTGGCGTTCCATTTTTCTGTAGTTCACTAGCATTTGCAACTGAGAACAAACTTAGTTCAATTACTGATGGAGTTATTACAAATTTAACAAATGGAGAAATGTATTGGGCCTCAAAAAATAAAGGTGCATTTTTCAATGAAAAGCAAATCAAAGTTCACACCAAGGATCCAATCTACAAAATAGTTGGCATTAACACATCTGGAGCATCAATAGAATTGATGAATCGATTACATCCAATATTTGAGAATCATAATCACACAAGACATTTTGGTGCAAACGCCCTAGAAATGGCATTATTTGCAAGAGGGCTGATGGATATTTTTATTGATTTGAGAGATAAAATTAGAATCCAAGATATTGCTGCAGGTTATCTAATTGTAAAAGAAGCAGGAGGATTGTTGTTAGATGCAGATTTGAATCAACTTGATGCTGATCTAAGTTATGACACAAGAGTTTCTTTTATTGCAGCTGCAAATCAGAAAATTCTTGATGAAATAATGTCACAAATCAAAAAGTGAACAAGAAATCAAATTATCGAATTGTTTGAATGAGATTATAAAAGAAATATTTTTATCTAAAGTCAGAGAAAAACTTCTTGTATGGTAGCTGAGATGAAGGCAAAGGTCACCTATATGGAGATGCTAAAAGAAGATCTTGTAATTATACGACTAGTTCCAGAAAATGGAATGCCTGAATACAAAACAGGTCAATTTTTAACAATTGGTCTTCCAATACCAGCAGAAAAAAAAATTGTGAGAAGAGCATATTCTATTGCGTCTCATGCAGAAAATAGAGATTATTTTGAATTTGTTATTAGATGGGTGAGAAAACCACTTCCCGGTCGTGTTACAACTGAATTATTTTATCTTAGTGTTGGTGATGAAGTAGCTCTAGGAGATCCTACAGGAGCTGCATTACAAATTAGTGAAAAGTTGCATAATGGAAAAAAAGACAATAGAAGAATCATTTGTGTTGGAGGTGGAACAGGATTAGCACCATTTATTGCATTTGCAAAACATTTCCATGATACTAATGATAAAAGAGAAGTGATTATTTTACATGGGGCAAGTTACATTGATGAATTAAGTTACAAACGACTATTGACAGATTTAGAAAATGAAAGTGAGAAAAAAGGAAGAGATCAATGGAACTTTAGATATAGAGCAGCCATTAGTAGACCAAAAGAATTCTATAACAGATCTTGGGGCGGTCACGTAGGCAGAGTAGAATCATTTTTCAAGGCTGACAAAAAAACGGAACTATCACCAGTAGACGAGATGGTAGGAGAAAAAATAACACCAGATAATACTATCGTATACATTTGTGGGTACCAAGGCACTATTGATGGAGTAATTGACTCTCTTGGTTCAAGAGGTTTTGTTACAGAACATGAAAAAAATAAAGATGGAAGCTTTGGAATAAAGTTTGAATCCTACGGATAGAAATATTTTTCAAAAAATTATTAATTTTCATTTTTGGGAATTGGGAGATTAGATCTCATCAGAGAAAACATACCTGTTCGTTTTTATAACGAGATACTTGTCGTAAAACATGGCAGATCTCAAGTGTAGTGATTATGGTTTTGAATGTGATTTTGTAGCCGAAGGGGAAATGGAGAAAGTAATTGTGGATTTTAGAGCACACACTGATGATGTTCATGGAATAGACTATTCTAAGGAAGCTGTAATGCAGTTTCTTTTAAGAAAACAGGGTGTATAAGAAAACTAAGCATCTAATTTTTTCATTGTTGCAGATAAAACAGGAATTTCTTTTTCAATGATTTTTTCCACTGCAGGAACAATACCTGCTCTAGCTTTAACACTTTCTTCAAAAAGTTCGTAAACTTGATCTCTAAACAATAATTTGATTCCAGGAAGTGCAGTAATTCCTTCATCAACAGTTCGAGGATCTGATAAATCTAAAATCAAAGTACCTTTCTTCTTGTCTTCCATTATCAGTCTGATTCTTTCATAAGTAATCAAAAAGAAATCACATGTTGTTGCAACAAAGATAATATCATATTTATTAAAACCAGCTAAAACATCATTAAAGTCAACTGGGGTTCCTCCTAAAAGAGTTGTAAATCCTGTTGCACGTTCAATAGTTCTACTAGAAACATCATATGGGATTCCCTTTGTGTTCAAAGTTTTTGCAACCATGGCAGCAGGCTCACCAGTGCCAATAAGTAAGACTTTTTTCTTAGAATCAAGGCCAGCTTTTTCATCTACTAATTTTACAGCAATATCACCAAGAGAAATAACATCTTTTGAAATTCCGGTAGTATCTCTCATTCTAGTAGCTAATCTAATGACACTTTCAAATAATTTATTGAGAATTTTACCAGAAACACCTGCACTTTTTGCATCAGTTAATGATTGTTCAATCTCATTAACTACTTCTTGTTTTCCAATAATAAAAGAGTCTATTCCAGATGCTAAACGTAATAGATGAAGATACACATCATCGCCTTTGTATAATTCAAGGGTTTGATCGAAATGATCAATTTCAATTTGTTCTAACGAAGACAAAGATATCCAAGTATCTTTAACTTGATTTAACACAAGAGTTTTTCCTTCAGCTCTTCGTGCATCAGGAGAATCATCAGTTTCAACATTACTTACTAAAAAGATTTCAACTCTGCTTGCTGTTTGAATAATAATACATTCATCAACACCAGGGATTTTTTTAAATTCTTCACATGCTACAGTAACATCTTTGAAAGCAAATTTTGACAATGTATGTAGAGGGACATTTTTGAAAGTGACTCTTGCATTCATTACATCAAAACTTACTTGACTCAAACCATATCACCATTAAGATTTAATTTTATCTCGTCCACCTTTAGCAGTTCGGAAAACATTCATTCCAATAAAATAATTTTCGTGTATTGAATCTAAATAAGTAATATCATTTTTAGCATTCTGAATTTGTTTTTCAGTTGCTTCTGGATCATTTTTTAATTGTTCAAGTATTTGTTTTGCTTCGACTGTAAATTGACCAACTGCATTTTCATAATTTGAAAGACCACCAAACTCTGGGCTAAGAACATGTTCAGGAACATATTCAGGAGTTACATCTTGGAATGCCTCAGCTTTTCTTGTTATAGATTCTTGTTCTTCTGGTGAAAGAATTGGTCGTGGGAATCTATCTTTTTTATCTAGCCAAAATTCTGGCTCACCCATCTCTCGTCTGAATATCTCCTCACCTTGTCTTTTGAAGGTGTGAGCAGGGCTTTTTGCACCTTCTTCTTTTATTTCATCAGCAATTGCTTTGTATTCTATTTCTGCTGCAGCTTCTGCTTTTTCTTTTGCAGCTGCTGCTTTTGCAATAGCTTTCTGTAATGCTATCTCTGCTTTTTCAGCTGCTTTTGCTGCTGCTTCTGCTTTAGCTGCTGCATCAGATGCTTTAGGTTTTTTAGTTTTTGCGGTTTTTTTAACAGATGTCTCTTCAGATTCTGAATCTTCTGTAGGTTTTGCTTCTACTTCAGGATCTTTTTTCTCCTCAGACATCAAAATTAACTAAAGTTGCCTGAATTTTAATATTTTTGTAAGATAATCCATCAATCATTTCTTTTTCTCTTACTAAAATCTGCAAATGTTATTCTGATCGGTGGAAAATTCAGATAACTAGATTTTATAAAAATAATGGCGCCCTCGGCGGGATTTGAACACGCGTCTCAGCCGTGACAGGGCCGAATTCTAGACCGGGCTATACTACAAGGGCACAAGTATCTTGAACCAAACTGCCAGATTAAAAGTTTCTGCCGTAACAAAAAATTTTGTAAAAGACTAAATTATACACGTAAAGCATTTTTTGTGAGGGTCTATGGCGCAGCCAGGTAGCGCACCGGACTTTTAATCCGGTTGTCAAGGGTCCGAATCCCTTTAGACCCGCTACTTTTTTTATTTTAATTACTTAATGATTTCATTAACTTGTTTTTCCAAGTCTTCAATAGATGAATTGATTTTATTTTCTCTTTTAGTCATAGTGATTCTATAATCATTGATCTTTTGAATTCTATCAGAAATCATTCTTTTTTGTTCATCATACCCTGAGGAACCATACGATTTTCTATCCTTTAGAGAGGAGGCAACAGTTGTAGATGAAACAATTTTTGAAACAATTTTTGGATCAACTTTAGTGCCAACTACAGATTTTTTTATTTCTGCTAAGGTCAATTTTGAAATAGGTTTTTTTGATTGATATGCCAGTTGCACCAAAATACCTGAAATCTTATGCGTCACTCTAAATGGAATTCCTTCTTGAACCAATTTTTCAGCAATGTCAAGTGCAATTAGATTACTTGATTCTGTAACTTTTTTCATTTGTTTTTCATTTACTTTCAAAGTAAGAAGTATTGATTTTAAAATTAACAGTGCACTGATAGATATTTTTGATGTAGACCAAATAGATGATTTTATTTGTTGTAAATCACGGCCGTAACCAGATGCTAGACCTTTGATAGTTGTTAGAATTGCAGTGAGATTGCCAATAACTTCAGCAGTTTTACCTCTTGTTAATTCTAAAATATCTGGATTTTTCTTTTGAGGCATTACACTTGATGGAGATGTAAATTCATCAGCAAGTTCAATAAAAGAAAATTCTGATGTTGACCAAATAATAAAATCTTCTGCTAATTTACTTAGATTAGTCATCAAAATTGAAACCATTGCAACATATTCTGCTACAAAATCGCGTGTACTTGTTGCATCAATTGAATTCTCAACAAGATCATCAAAACCTAACATCTTTGCAGTACTATGTCTATCAATTGGAATACTTGTTCCTCCAACAGGTCCTGCACCAAGTGGACTTTGATTTACTCTTTCAAAAGTTCCATAAAGTCGTTGAAAATCTCTGGACAAAACATCTGCATGTGCTAAAAGGTAATGAGAAAATAGACCTGCTTGAGCTTGCTGAAGATGAGTATAAAGAGGCATGATTGTTTTTTGGTGATTTTTAGCCACAGAAACAAGAGTTTCTATGGTATCGAGAAGACAATTACAAATAATATTGATGTCGTCTCTAATTTTCATTCGAATATCTAAAGCAACCTGATCATTACGTGACCTTGCAGTGTGCATCTTTCCTCCACTTGCCATACCAGCCTTTTTGATTACTAGTGACTCAATTAATTCATGAATATCTTCAGCTCCAGATGATGAACTAAATTTTTCTTTTCTCAAAGACTTTAAAGCAGATAGTATTTTTTTTGCATCATTTTTTGTTATGATGTTATTTTGATATAACATCAAAGTGTGAGCTTGGCTTCCAAGAATATCATATAATGCAATTTCTGAATCATCATCTATTGATGAAACATAATCCAAAGTAATACCGCTCAAATCATTACCAAGGCGAGAACGATACATCACATAAGATTTTAGAATGGTTATATATAGCATCGACGCTTTTGCCCACATGAGTCAAGACATCAAACAGACACGGGTAAAAATTTTCGATGCGCTATCAAAGATTGTAGATCCAGAAATCAACACATCAATTGTAGAACTAGAATTGATTGATGAAGTCGATATCAATAATACGAATGTTAAAGTTGATTTGCATCTTACTAGTCCATTCTGTCCAGCAGTTTTTGGGTTTAAGATTTGTCAAGATATTCATGATAATCTTTTGAACGTAGATGGAGTAGATGATGTTAAAGTGAATGTTTCAAATCACTTTATGGCAGAGCAGATTAACAATCAAGTAAACAATAGCCCAAACCCAAAAAAACTGGGTTAACTTCTAAATCCTAACAAATATCCTCTTAGTAGTTGGATTCCCATTGTAGGATCAACACCTTTTGGGCATACTTGGCTACAAGAACCTGCAAAGTGGCATCTCCAGATACCATGAGATTCATCAATTATCTTAAGTCTAGAATCTTTTCCTTTATCTCTACTATCAGCAACATATCGATATGCTTGAGCTAATGCTTGTGGTCCAACAAATGAAGAATCAGTTGCCATTGTAGGACATGCAGCATTACATAAACCACATTTGATACAATTAGCAAATTGGATGTATTGTTCTACTTCTGCAGGAGATTGTAAGAATTCTTTAGCATCAGATTCTAGTTCAGTATCATCTCGAATAATATATGGTTTAATTTTTTGATGAGTTTCAAATAATCTTTCAAACTTTACTGCTAAATCACGAATAATTGGAAAGTTACTCATTGGTTCTACTGTAACAACATCAGAGTCTAGTTCACTGATTTTGGTAAAACATGCAAGTTTTGGTTTTCCATTAATCATCATTCCACAAGAACCACATGTAGCTTGTCTACAAGAGTAACGAACTGCTACTGAATGATCTAAATGATTTTTGACCTCAAGAATTGCTTCTAAAACAGTTGTCCACTTTTCATATGGAACAGTAAACTCCATGAATCCGCTAGCATCATCTTGTTCTGGATTGGATCTTGCAATTCTAAGGGTAATTGATTTTGAAGAAGACACCGGTGTTGATGATTGTTCTTCTGCAATACCAGATACTAGTGCCATTTCTATACCATCCCCATGTTAACCATAATAATAGTTCGTGAACCATATGCTATTAATCCAATCATTGCAGCAAAACAACCATAAGAAACAGCTTTTTCGTAAATTTTTCCTTGTTTTAATTCCAATAAAATAACTCGTAGTCCATTAAATCCATGAACTGAAAGTAAAACCAGTATTAATTCCAGCATTATAGCATATGGGATGAATTTGTAGTTAGCAAGAACATTCTCATATTCTAGGGACTCCTGGAAATTCATTGTAAGACGCATCAAAACGTGAACGGCTACTAGTGCTACGGCAGCCAGGGCAGTCCCATAGTGAATTTTCATGATTGTGCTTTCTCTCATCTTATTCACCAAACATTACTGCCATTCCGTACATCATAGCAACTGCTGCAAGAACAATTGATGAATAGATACCTATTTTGTGTCTATAGTTTTGAGATGCTGGTTCATATGGATAATCAGGTCTGGATGGTTTTCCCACACCAATTCCTCCATGTCCCAACATTACTCTAATTCCATTAACAGTATGAAATACACACATTCCAATTACAATTGTCAAAACAACGTGTCCTTCAGTGGTTGATGTCATTTCCATTAGTTCGTCCCAACCAACTTGCCCACGAAGAATATTACTTGTTTCATAAATATGAGCTATAAAATATGCTAAGAGACCTAGTCCACTTAATCTCATTAACCAATATGCAACTCTTTCAATTCCGTAACGGGTTGGATTTGCCATTCCTCCAATGCCTTCTTTGTGTTCGTCTTGAGTCATCTAATATTTTCTCTCCACTGGCTGATACTTAGTAATTGTGACAGGAAATGTCTTCATAATTGGCTCATTTGGATCATAATAAGCAAGTGTGTGATGTAAGAAGTTGACATCATCACGTTTAGGATAATCAGTTCTTGCGTGTGCTCCGCGAGACTCTTTTCTATTAATTGCACCAAGTAGAATAATTTCTGCTACTCTAAACATAGAATCAAGTTCCATGACGTTTGAAAAATTAGTATTGTACTCTTTTGCTTTATCATCAACATGTTTCCAAGTCTGTACTTTTAGCTCACGAATTTTCTTTAGACCTGCAACCAGATCAGTTTCATTTCTGTAGACATATGCCTTGTCATTCATAGTGTCAGTAAGTTGTTGTCGAATTTCATATGGATTTACACTACCATTTCCTCTGAAAATTCCATCATAGATTCTCTTTTCTTCTGCTTCAACCAAATGATGTGGCCAAGGATTTGATGGAATGCCTTTTTGGATATACTCTACTGCCAATTCACCTGTAATTTTACCCCAAACTATGCATTCTGAGGTAGAATTTGCACCTAGACGGTTTGAACCATGAACACTATTGCATGCAGCTTCACCGGCAGCCCAAACTCCTTGAATTTCTGTTGCACCCTGAATATCAGTATGTATTCCTCCCATCATATAATGACAAACAGGTCTAATGTCAAGTAATTCTTGAGCAGGATCAACACCAGAGAATTTGATAGATATTTCTCGAATTCCACCTAATTTCTCTTTAATCTTTTCATCACCAATATGTCGTAAATCAAGTTTCATACAATCAACTCCAGTTTCATGTTTGAATCCTCTGCCTTCTTTAATTTCAGTCATCATTGATCTTGATACAATGTCACGTGGAGCTAATTCCATTGTGCTTGCTGCATAATTTTTCATAAATCGTTCACCTTTGTTGTTAAGTAGATAAGCACCTTCTCCCCTTGCACCTTCTGTGATCAAAATGCCAGATGGCAAAATTCCTGTTGGATGGAATTGTACAAACTCCATATCTTTTAGTGCCATACCAGCACGGTATCCCATATCCAAACCATCTGGAGTTGATGACAATGCATAAGTTGAAAAACTATACAATCGTCCAGCACCGCCAGTTGCAATGATAAGAGCTTTACCTTTGATTGTGTAAAATGTACCAGAAGCTAATTCTATTGCAGTAAGTCCCATGAATTTTTTTCCATCATGTATAATTGATGTTGCAAACCATTCGTTAAGATATTCAATATTTTCAAATTTCTGACATGTGTCATACAAAGTCTGCATTTCAAAGAAACCGACTTTATCTGATGCATAAGTTGCTCTTGGAAAACTGTAACCACCAAAGTTTCGTTGATCAATACTACCATCTTCTTTTCTAGACCATGGCATTCCCCAGTGTTCTAGCTGATGAATTTCCTTTGGTATTTCTACACAAAGTTTTTCAGCTACATCTTGGTCTGCAAGAAAATCACTTCCTTTAACGGTATCATAAATATGAGATTCAATTGTATCTCCTTCATCTTCTTGAATTACTGCTGCAGTTCCTCCTTCTGCTGAAACAGAATGAGAACGCATTACTTGTAATTTTGAAACAATGCCGATTTTGAGATTAGGCCCCTTTTTTGCAGCTGCTAATGCAGCCCTCAAACCAGCAAGACCAGAACCACAAATTATCAAGTCAAATTCGATAGAATCTACCATTTTTCAGTCAAACTTTCTTTGAGCGGGTTAAAAATGTAGTAACTGATAGGCGTGATCCCAAATATTAAAATATATCACTAGTGATATCACTAGTGATGATTTCTGAGTGGTTTCAGAGAGTAGGAAGTTCAATTCCCAGAGGATTTTCAAGATATTTCATTTTAGAGTTATTGAAAAAGAAAACACGTACTGGAAAAGAGATCATCGATTATGCCGTAGAACAAAGTAATGGGATTTGGAAACCATCTCCAGGATTGATCTATCCATTGTTAGGTAGACTACTAGATGAAGGATTAATCGAAGAAACGAAAGATGGGAGATATCAACTAACAAAGAAAGGAAAGGAGACAGCAGAGGACGTAGATAAGATAAATGATATTGTTAAAAAGCAATTAGAGGTTTTGTTTAGACTAGGTAATGCAGGTAGATTTGTTGCTATGGATCTATTAGAAAAGATTTCAACTATGGGTTCCATCCTTAGTTCAAACTTTGCTCATATGACTGATGAAGAGACAAAGAAATACAGACATTTTCTTGAATCAGAATTAAAGAAAATTCAAGAAAAAGAAGTAAAGAAGAAAGGCAAAGAAATTAAGATCGAATAGAAAGATTTCTAATAAAATCAAATCTAAACAATATCTATAAAGTAATATCAGACAATTTTTGATTAAAATCATAAATAATTCAGAGAAAGAACACAATTATGAAAAATTTGAGAAATAGGTTAAAATCAAAAAAACCACTTGTTATTCCAGGAGTTTATGATGCATTAGGTGCAAAAATTGCTCAAAAAGTTGGATTTGAGGCAATGTTCCAAACAGGTTATGGAACATCTGCAACTCTATTTGGAATGCCAGATTATGGATTTATTGGAGCAACAGAAACAGTAGATAATGCAAGACGCATATGCAGAGCAGTTTCAGTACCTGTAATTGTAGATTCAGATACAGGTTATGGTAATGCATTAAGCGTATGGAAAAT
Source organism: Candidatus Nitrosopumilus sp. (assembly GCA_965238195.1). Taxonomy (GTDB): domain Archaea; phylum Thermoproteota; class Nitrososphaeria; order Nitrososphaerales; family Nitrosopumilaceae; genus Nitrosopumilus. The sequence goes on from OZ250174.1 coordinate 722,186, forward strand.
TGTAAAGGAATTAGAATCAGCAGGAGCTTCAGGAATTTTTCTTGAAGACCAAAAATGGCCTAAAAGATGTGGACATATGCAGGGAAAAGAAGTAATTCCACAAGAAGAATACACTGAAAAATTGTCAGCTGCACTTGATGCAAGAGAGAGTAAAGACTTCATAGTTGTTGCTAGAACAGATGCAAGAGCTACTGAAGGATTAGATGCAGCCATTGAACGTGGAAAACAAAACAAGAAAACAGGAGCAAATGCAATATTTGTAGAAGCACCAAGATCATTAGCTGAAATGAAAAAAATAGGAAAAGAGATCAATGCGCCATTAGTTGCAAATATGATTGAAGGAGGAGCTACACCACTAAGTCCAGCTGAAACTTTAAACAAAATGGGATTTAAAATAATTCTTTATCCATTATCTGTGTTGTATGCTAACACATTTGCAACTATGAATATTCTCAAAGAATTGAAAAAGTCAGGAAATACCACAAAATACAAACAAAAAGTTGTGAATTTTGATCAGTTCAATGATTTAGTTGAACTACCAAAATTTAGGAAGATGGAAAAGAAATTTCAAAAAGAGAATAAAAAATAAAAAATTTCAAGTAAAGTTCAGTTATGTATTTCGCCTTACTTCAATTTCTATTGTTGATACGTTTCTGGTTCTACCGTCTTGTGACTCTAATGATTCTGAGCCAATTTTAATATCTCCGATAACATAGCCTGCATTTTCTGTTTTTCGTGCAATAATTTGAGCTACATCTACGGCACGACCTATGCTCATGCCTCTAGCTTTGATATGGACGGCTGGTAGATTTGCCAATTGAATTAGCGTTGATGTAACATACGCCATCAATGGTTTCTTACCAATGAATATGGTGTCTCTGGTTCCTGAATCCTCTCTAGGTTTAGGAGATGTCTTTTCTGTGGATTCTTTAGGTGCAGAAGACTGTTCGTTATCTGTCGACATATGATTCAACCATTAGGGGATAATTTAAAGCTAAAAGAGGTTTTTTGAATTTAATGAAAATTTTTTGAAAAATTTGAACTATTATTAACTAGAAAAGAGTAATTTGTTTAGAACTTGGAAAATATTTCAAAAGTTTTAGAATTAGGAAGTTGTGAAGAAAAAATCAAAATTTTAGGAATTTTAGATAGTACAAATAATCCAGAAATTTTAGAAAAAATAATTTTGAAATTAGATGATGATGATATTCAAGTTAGAGGAGAAGCATTTAGTTCACTGATATTGAATGAAAATAAAATTTCAAATTTTTTAATTAAAAGTTTGAATTCTGCAAATAAAAACATCCGAGGATTTGCATCATTGGTGTTAGCAAATAGAAATGAAACATCAGCAATTCCAGAAATTATAAAACTTGTAAAAGATGAACACTCTACGGTCAGATCATGTGCAATTGGAGCATTAGGACATCTTAAAGCTCAAGAGGCTAAAGAAATTTTTCTTGATTCTTTATTAGATTCTAATTTAGAAGTGAGAAAAAGTGCAATACAGGCAATTATTGATCTAAACATAACAATTCCAGAGGGTAACATGAAAGAAATTATTAAAGAAAAAGATCCTGAGATAAAAAAATTGATTTCTCAATTGAAAAAATAAAGTGGACCGGAAGGGATTTGAACCCTCGATCCCATGCATGCCATGCACATATCCTACCGGACTAGACGACCGGCCCAATTATCAGAGTTCTGATTGAATAACACTTTTTGAATTGGGTATTAACGTTTAGCGATTTAATTGAAATTAGGATCATGAAATTAACGGTTCTGTGTAATCTAGGTGACCTGTTTTCTTCTGTGTAGTGGGGTGACCTGTAGGTTGATCATTTTTGTATTTAACCCATTTTCCAATTTTTCCCAATTTTAATGGATATTTGATTTCTTGTCCTTTGTCAATATCATATAACCACAAAATATCTCCTACAATGTGGAATTTTTTTGCTTTTCTACACATATGATTATTTTTTTCCTCAGCTATTAAGTGGATTTTACAATTTCTGCATCTGTAAATATTATTTAATATCATTTTATGGCATCAACTGGCATATTTTTTGAGATTAAAAGTTCTTGGTAATCATGTATTTTTTCAGCTAAAACCATATTTTCTTTTTGAAGGCTTTCTATTCTAAATTCTAACTCTGATATTGTAAAATATAATTTTGTTTCAGGATGATCTTGGAATGAATCGATTCGATTAATGTATAGTACAAGTATCATTTTGTAAATTGAAGAAATAATTTCTTTACTAGGGTTATCAGAATCAAGATATTCATTTAACAGTTTGACAAAATTTGGCAGTAATTCATCAAAAGGATGATTATTTTTCTCATCTGGATGATACATAATTTTATCATTTTCTAGTAAAATTTTATCGGTTGATATATGACGTAATCCACTAAATAATTCACGAACAAATTTGTCTATTTGTTCTTGTTTCTGTTCTGTATTCATTTCTTCTCCTTTAGATACTTCTTGAGTAATTCTTGTACAATATCATTTTTTTTACGTCCTCCATATTCTTCAATTACCCTAATACTAAATTTCTTCCATAATTCATCTGGAATATCAATAGTAGTTTTTACCATATTGATCTAAACAACACACTATCTTATAACCCTTATCCCCTTGTTTAAGGCAACCTTTTTATGTTGTTTATTCCTTGTATAAGGGTATAAGGTTATGACACAAAATAAAAGAGAAGTTAGAGGAAAACAAATTACAGAAAAGCCAGATCAGATTAAAAAAATTTCAGAAGGGTATTACCTTGTCAATTCCCAAAGTAAAGAGAACAAACAGTATGATGTTATTTCAACTGAAAGGGGTTGGGAATGTTCCTGTTATGATTACAAGTTTAGACGTAATCCATGTAAACACGTTCACAGTATTATTCTAAGCCAGTCAATCAGAAAACAAGTAAAGAAAAACATTACAATCAGAGAGATAGACACAAAGTGTTGTAAATTTTGCAATTCCGATAACATCACACTCAAAGGCAAAAACAAGGGTAAACAGCAATACAAGTGCAAGGACTGTAAGAGAAGATTTGTCATTAATCTAGGATTTGAAAGACTAAAGGCTACACCTGAAAGAGTTACAGCTAGCATGAATTTATATTTTAATGGTGAATCCTTAAGACACGTTGCAGATTCTATGAAACTCTTTGGCGTTGATGTTACACACAAGACTATTGAGAACTGGATAAAGAAATACGTTACACTAATGGAAAAATATCTTGAATCAATAACGCCTGATCTATCTGAAAAATGGAGAACAGATGAAATTTATCTCAAAATTGCAGGAGATAGAAAATATCTTTACGCCCTAATGGATGATGAGACTAGATACTGGATAGCAAAACAAGTTTCAGATAACAAGTATACTGATGATGTAAAACCAATGTTTAGAGAAGCTGTTAAGGTTGCAGAAAAGAAACCAAGTGTACTAATCTCAGACGGAGCTCCAAATTTCCATGAGGCATGGAAAGACGAATGGAAAGCCAAGAACTTTTTACACAAGGACACAGAACACATTAGACATATCCACATGAAAAATGATTACAACAATAACAAAATGGAAAGGCTAAACGGCACTATCCGAGATAGGGAAAAAGTTATGAGATCACTGAAAACTGATGATTCCTCAATTATTTCAGGTATGCAGATTCACCATAATTTCATTCGTGGTCACATGGGAATAGATGATAAGACACCAGCAGAAGCTTCAGGTGTAAAAGTTGAGGGTGATAACAAGTGGATTACAATAATCCAAAACGCCTCACTGTATAAGGAAAATTTAGTTTGACATCTCCCGATAACTCGACAGAACCGTTGATTGAATAAGTTAAATTGTTATGTTTTTACTGTATAATATGACGAGTAAGAAAAAGATTGTGTTAATCATACTTTTTACATTGTTTGTGATTTTCATTATGATCCCAATTACTCTTATTCTTCTTACACCAATGATATCAAGTAACGTACACGAAAGACAATCCACGCAAAATACGTCTACTGAAGGAATTGAAAAACAATGTGAAAGATTACAATATGATTATAATACAATTCATGATCTAGAATCATGTTACAGAAATTATGAATTATGTGTCAAGACATTTCAACATATCATAACTGACCCACGACCAGCAATAAATAATTGTCTTACAAACTTGGTAGATATAGCATCAGAAGACACATTAATCAAATGCTCTGCACAACATCCCAATGATCGTTTATTAATTTCCTCTTGCATTGAATTGGATTCAATAGAACCAAGAATATATTGTAAAAAAATGATTGAATCAGGTACCGTTGATTATTGGGTACAAACAGAAAACCTAAATCCAATCAACTTAGAACACTGCATAAATGACTTTGAAAAATGCTTTGAAGGAAATGGAAGATGGCATAAAGGATTTTTAAAATGCGTAGATAATCCTTCGTTTGTTAGAACAATAACATCTGATGAAATTGCAATAGCCAATGCAGGGAGATAATATTTGCTTACAATTATTTAAAATGCTAGTACAAAGTAAGAGTGGTGGTCACCCCACTACACAGAAGAAAACAGGTCACCTAGATTACACAGAACCAAATTAACACAATATATTTAACCATGGGAATCATGATTGGATCGTTATGGTGGTAGACAACAAGGCAACTGTCACGTATGTTCAATTATTAAAAGAAGATCTTGTCATAATTAGATTAGTTCCAAAAGATGAAGAGGGTAATGTTGCTCCAGTTCCAGAATTTGAGGCTGGTCAATTTATCACATTAGGATTACCAAATCCTGCAGAAGGAGGAAAAATAGTTAGACGTGCATATTCAATTGCATCTCATCCAGAAAATAGAGATTACATTGAACTTGTAATTAGATGGGTCAGAAAACCACTTCCAGGCCGATTAACTACACAATTATTTAATCTAAAAGAAGGAGATGAAATTCTTTGGTTAAAACCTACAGGTAAAGCACTAACAATTAGTGAAGAACTTCCAAATGGAGAAAAAGATACCAGAAGAATTGTTTTAATTGGTGGTGGTACAGGTCTTGCACCATTTGTCAGTTTTGCACAACACTTTCACGATACTGGGGATAAACGAGAAATCATAGTTTTACAGGGTGCAAGTTATGTCGATGAATTAAGTTACAAAGATTTGCTAACTGGACTTGAAAATGAGAGTATTGAAAAAGGTAAGGGTGAATGGAACTTTAAGTATAGAGCAGCAATCAGTAGACCACAGGAATGGTTTAACAGATCATGGGGTGGTCAAATTGGAAGAGTTGAGACATTTCTAAGACCAAGAGACAATGGAATGTCACCGCTAGAAGAATTAGTTGGAGATAAAATCACTAAAGATAATACTATATTCTATGTGTGTGGTTGGCAAGGAACAATAGATGGTGTAATGGACTTTGTAAAACCAAAGGGCTTTGTCACAGAACACGATAAACGTGAAGACGGAAGTTATGAAGTCAAATACGAATCATACGGATAGAATTTCTAAAAAAAGAATAATTTGTAAAAAATCAATCATTGAAATATGAGATTTATTTAGGAAATGTAATTGATTACTGCACTATATCTTGCGCATCTAAATCCCGTAACTAATGCACATGTTGAGATTATTTCAGAATTAAAAAAAGAAGCTGATATTGTCAAAGTTATGCCTGTAGTTTTTAAAAATGGAGATAATGAAGTCAACAGTAAAAGTTTTCCATTTAATTTTGAAACCAGAAAGAAAATGTTAATGTCTGTATTTGGAGATTCAATTCAAATTACTGATGATTATGCATTTCTTGCTCCATTTAAAAAATATCTACCACCATTATTGAGACGAAAATCATGGAGATTAAGAAAACAAATTCTCAGTGGGGTGGAAGGAGATTTTTTTTCATATACAGGAGACAAGGCTGAAGGCTATATGCTAAAAATTTACAGATTGAAACCAAAGATAGGGGAAAGAAAATCAATTTCTGCAACATCAGTTAAAGAAAAATTATTTGATGCTGCACTTGGAAAAGAATCTACATGGAAAGAAGACGTACCAGAAAGTATCGTAAAGGTAATTGAAGAGGACTGGAAAACAGTAGAGAAATTTGCAAATATGGAAGATATGACTACAAGAGTTGCAGGAATGAAATTTCCTAAAGAAGGGTATTCAAAATAAATAGAGATTAATACACATCTAGTAAAAATTTTCTATGAAACTTCCACTTTCAAATTATGTCTGGTTTGACGGAAAGTATGTTCTTGCTGAAAAAGCTAAAGTTCCAATTACAACTCATGCAATTCATTACGGAACATCAGTCTTTGAAGGAATAAGGGCATATTGGAATGGAAAGAATCTTCATGTGTTTAGATTAGATGAACATGTAAAACGATTTAGAAGATCAGGACAATTTTATGATATTTCACTTAATTTTTCTAATAAAGTAATTAGTAATGCAATTACAGGAATTTGTAGAAAAAATAAAATTAAAAAATCATGTTACATTAGACCATTTTATTTTGTAGGAGATTATGGAATTAACTTGCATGTAACTGAAAAGGCTCCAACAAATGTCGCGATTTTTACATTTCCTTTTGGAAATTTGTTTAACAAAAATGGAATTTCAGCAGGAGTTGTATCTTGGAGAAAATTCTCAGACTTAGCTACCCCCTCACAAGCAAAAATGGGTGGAAACTATCTGAATTCCATTATTGCAACACAAGAAGCAAAAAGAAATGGTGTAGATGAGGCAATTTTACTTGATCATAACGGAAATGTTAGTGAAGCACCAGGAGAAAATATCTTCATTGTAAAAGACGGTCAGTTAGTAACACCATCACTAGCATCATCAGCACTTGAAGGAATTACTCGTGATGCAGTAATCAAAATTGCAAAAGATTTGGATATTGATGTTGCAGAAAGATACATCACTAGAAGTGAGTTAATTATGTCTGATGAAATTTTCCTAACAGGAACAGCAGCTGAAATCACACCCATCATATCAATGGATTCAAAAAATATAGGAAGCGGTAAACCAGGAGACATAACAAAGAAGATGATGCAAGAGTATACAGACATAGTAATGAACAAAAACGATGATTATTCTCATTGGTTAACTGAGGTGTATTAGATGAAAATTGTTCAAATTGGAACTGGTGGATGGGGGAAAAATCATACTAGGATTTTATCTCAATTGGGTGTACTTGTAGCTGTATGTGATACAGATTCTCAAAGAAGTAAAGAGTATGGAGAAAAATATTCTGTAAATCATTATGAATCAATAGAAAATATGCTATCTTCAGAAGAATTTGATGGTGCATTTGTAGTGACACCCACATCAACTCACACAGAAATTGCAACAAAATTGTTGGAAGCAAAAAAACATGTTTTTGTTGAAAAACCAATGACATACAAATCAGAAGATGGTGAAAAACTTGCTAAACTTGCAGAAAAAAACAAAGTAGTTCTTACATGTGGATACATTGAAAGATTCAATCCTGCAGTAGATGTAGTAAAAAAATTTGTCAAAGAAAAGAAATTTGGAGATTTGGTAATGTTAGAATTTCACCGTGAAAATAGAATGCCTCTTCACATCAAAGATGTTGGAATTATTTATGATACTTCAGTTCATGATATTGATACTGCAAACTGGTTGTTTGATGATATGCCTAATGTGGTATTTGCAAGAGCAGGTAAGATAAAACATGAACATGAGGATTTTGCAAGTATTATGCTAGGATACAAAAATGATAAAGTTGCTATTATTTCATCAAACTGGATTACACCAAAAAAAGTCAGAAAATTTAGTGCTGTATGTACAGATGCAATTATTTCATCAGATTTTATCACTCAAGAAATCATTGTAGAAAAAAGTGATGAATCAAAATCTGTTCAAAATGAAAAACAAGAGCCATTATTATTAGAAATTCAAAGTTTTCTGGGAGCAATTGAAGGTAAAAACGAACAAGTTGTGAAGTCACTAGAAGCAGTCAACGTTACAAAGATTGCAGAAGCTGCACTTTTATCTAGTCAAAAAGGAATTCCAATTTATCTGGATCTAAAATGAATAAAACAATGATGGATATTTTGGCATGTCCAATTGACAAAAATCATCCTTTGGAATTATTTGAAATTAAAGAAAAAGACAATGTAGTCTCAGAAGGGGCGTTATTTTGCTCAAAATGTTCTAGATTTTATCCAATTATTGAAGAAATTCCTATAATGCTTCCTGATGAGTTAAGAGACAAAAAACAAGAATTAGAATTTCTAAAAAATAACAAAGACGAATTGCCTGAAAAAATTATTACAAAGGCAAACCCATGGCATTTGTAAGACATGGTTACAAATTTTATTTCCGAAAAAGCAAAAATCGGTGACAATGTACAGATTTGGCATTTTTCATATGTTGGAGATAATGTAGAAATCGGTGACAATGTCAAAATTGGTTCTCTTGTTCATATTGATTATGATGTAAAGATTGGAAAAAATTCTAAGATAGAAGGTTCTGCATACATTCCACCATTATCTAGAATAGGAGAAAATGTGTTTATTGGTCCAGCTGCAACATTAACAAATGATCCTTATCCTATGTGTAACAAAATGGTAGGTGTTACAATTGAGGATAATGCAGTCATTGGTGCACGTGCAGTAATAAAAGCAGGAGTTACTGTAGGAAAGAATAGTGTTGTTGCAATGGGTGCAGTTGTAACAAAAAATGTTCCTGAAAATTCTGTAGTTATTGGTTCTCCAGCTACAATTAGATACAGTAGAGAAGAATACGACAAGAAGCAAAGAAAATGGAAAGAAAGTTAAGATTTTATCTCTTTTCTAAAAATCCAGTTTTTTAATTTAGATAAAATTAATATCCATACTACAACTAGAATGATTGCAACTATTGCTTTAATTACAGATGCAATAAGCAAATTAAATTCACCAAATCCAGAAATAGAAATTGGTCCTAATAATGTCACAACAATTCCACCTCCAACAAGTATCAAAACCCACATTCCAAACAAAAATCCAAAAAGACCAGACTTCATAACGAAACACCCATCATAAATGCAGTAATTATAGCCAAAATTCCTGAAAAGATAGCAAGTTTGAAAATTGCAAACCCAACTTGTTTTTCAGATAATGGTCCTCCTGAAAGTATCAGTCTTACTAGGGTAACAGGGGCAGTTTTGTCATCAGTTGCTTTGAGTTTAAAATCATCAGTATGCTCTACAGGTTTTCCTTTGATTTCCCTATGCTCTACTATTCGTTTTACGCTTGATAGGAACAAAAATGAATTGATTACAGCAGGTAATAATGCAACTGCTGCTATAATTTCTACACCACCTACAATTGCAATTGTACCATACATTGCACCAAAGGTTAGTGCACCAGAATCTCCAGGAAAAATCTTACTTGGAATTTTATGGTATTTGTAAAAAGCTAATGAGACAAACCCTAACGGTAAACTAACTATTGCAATTTCATAATTTTGTACGATAAGTAAACAAATTGATAATGAAAAGCTTGCAATTACCATAAAGCCACTTGCAACTCCATTTAGAACATCAATAGAATTAATTGTATTTCCAGTAATAGGAATCATAAAAATTATCAAAGCAAAGTATAGTATTGGAATTTGTACTGTTCCAAATAATGGAAACGCAAGATCTGAATCATAGGCACCAAGTGCAATAATTGGAATTGCAGCAATTGCAAGTGCAACTGGTTTGAACCAACCACTCATTACTTTTCTATCATCAATATATCCAATTACAAAAGCTGCAGATGTTGTAATGATTACTGCAAGAATTTCATTTATCTGTAAAAATGCATAAAGAACAATTTCTGATGCAATAATTCCTGCAATTATAGATATTCCACCTGGTCTGACTACCATAACATCTTCTTTCTTGTTCATGTCTTTTACTGCAAGATTTCTTTTTGCTAGAAATTTGATTAGTGGTGGAGTCATTACAAATACAACAAGAAATGCAACAATGCATGAAATTATAGCTGGAATTATTAATTCAATCAATATCTAACCTTTCGTAATTCTGCCTTGATGTTATCAGCAATGGTTGAACCAATTTTATCTATTTCTGCTAATTTATTCACTGGAATCTTTGCCAAATCATCTAGATTCTTGATTTTGTGTTTGTACAGAACTCTGGCTCTAACCCGTCCAATTCCTTTGACTTTAACCAAGTCAAGTAACTCCTCTCTAATTCCATAAACGACTCTTTTTCTCAGATCACCTAGTTCTTCAAGCAAATCTGCCCGTTCAACGTGTTTTGAAATCTCTCTTAGGCAGTATGAGAGCCAATTTGCATTCTCAGTCATTCTATGCATGTCTCCTGATTCTATTCCAAGGCTATCAGATAGGGACAATTCTGAGGATTCAGTAATCCATGATTGTAAAGCCAAAAGGCTTCTTGAGCAATCATATTCTGAAATTGGTTCTAATAATTCTGAAGAATTATTTTCTATCATTAAACTGGCTGATTCATAGTCTTTTTGTCGAAGTGAAAACTTTGGGAAAAATTCTTCGCAATTTGTAATCAAATGTAAAAATCCGAAAGTATGTTTTCTTTCTTGCGATACATTTTCAATTGAATCTCTGAAATATGTTGCAGTTAAAGGATCAATGTATAACATTGATGTCTTTTTTCCAAATTCAGTGGCTGCATATCTTTCACCTTTTTTGATTATCAAATATTTACTGGAAAGAAATCGCAAAGAAAGATCAATTGCAAATTTTAGTGTAGGTTTTCTTGACTGTAATCCACCCAATGTTTGCAAAAAGAATTCCAAAATTTCTTCTTTTTTTATTCCAGGATGAGTTACTATAACACTAAGTATATGAGTTCGTAAAGATTTATCATCGGTAATCTTTGATACAATAGGTTCTGGTTCCCCATTAATGTAATAGTCCATTAAATCTTCTGTGTTTCCATTTCCAACAATTATTGATTCTCCATAATCATCATATTGTGGTCTTCCAGCTCTTCCACAAAGTTGTTTGTATTCTAAAATACTAATTGGCATATTTTTTCCAACTTTAGCATTGTATCTATTTACACTTGAAATTACAACTCTTCTTGCAGGAAGATTTACACCAGCTGCTAATGTAGGAGTAGATGACAACAGTTTGATTGTACCTTTACGAAATTCTGTTTCTATTATTTCTCTACATTTTTGATTTAATCCAGCATGATGGAACGCAACTCCTTTTTTGACAAGTAACGCTAAAGTTTTTACTATTTCAGTATGTTCACTTTCAGATAAGATTTTTTTTGATGTCTTTTCTAATTCAGTGATTTCTTTTTTTTCTAACATTTGAAAAATAGCATCAGCTGCTTTTGTTGCAAGTGATTTTGAACGAGTTCTAGTTTCTGCAAATACTAGGGATTGACCCCCTTGTTGTACGGATTGCACGCCTAAATCAATAGGAGTTCCTCGAAGACTACGCTCAACTTCGAAGATTTTACCATCACTCATTGTAACCTCACCTGCATCACACACTCCTTCTGATAGCGGTACAGGTCTCCAATCATTTTTTACTAATTTACAATCAAGCCAATCTGCAATCTCATCAGAATTTGTAATAGTTGCACTAAGACCTACAATCTGGGGTTTTGTTTCTAATAATTTTAGTTGTGTAAGAATCATCTCAAGTGTTGGACCTCTATTTTCATCTCCAATCAAATGTACTTCATCAGAAATTACTAATCCAATTTCATCTACCCATTCAGCACCATGTCTAATAATAGAATCCATTTTTTCATTTGTTAAAATTAATACATTACTTTTCTCCAAATTTTTTTCAATATTTTCAAAATCACCAGTAGATATACTCACTTTGACTTTTGTTCCTATTGTAACTTTTTCTAATTTTTTAAATTCTGAGAATTTTTCAGCAGCTAATGCTCGTAGAGGACTAAGATAAATCACCTTACCATTATTTTTAGAAAGATAACTAATCATTGCAAGCATTGCAATCAGAGTTTTTCCACTTGCAGTAGGTGCAGATACTAGAATGCTTTTTCCATCTAATAATCCAGACTTTACACTATCAGCTTGTGGAGGATATAATTTTTCAAAACCTTGTGATTTTAAAAATTCAATTGCAGTTTTGGGAAGATCTAGTGTATCTATTTTCATACTCGGTTATAATGACCGGGTTTTGATTCATAAATAGATGCTTCTCTGAGCATTCTTCGAATATAGTTTCTTGCCTCATCTTCAGTGAATTTTTCACTCTTTTCAAGTTCTTTAACAAATGTCTTTTCGTCTACAGGTACCCTGTTGTCTCCCTCAAGACCTTTGAGAACATCCATGAATAATTGCATCTTTGAAACCTCACTTCTTGGTTTTCCTTGTAATACTCCAAGATCTACTTTACCAGTATTGACATCAACTCCTGCATCTTGAAGCATACTCTCAATCAGGTAGATAGCACGATCAGCATCTTCTTCTTCTACCTTGTCTTTCATGAGTAATCTTGCTCTTGCAGTAGAGAGTCTGATGATTCCCTCTAGTTGTCTCGGGGTAACTGTAATCATTTCTTCGGATTCTACGTTTCTCATTTGGAGATAATAAGCCAAGATTTTTTCTTCAGCTTCTTTTGTTAATTCAGGAACACCACGTTTTGCATATGAAAGATATTTTGTTAGTAAATCAGCATCAACTACAGAACGTTTGTCTGTTCCTTGTGGTGTGTGTAATTCTATAATGTGTCTTGCAATCTTTTCATCTTTTTCTTTACTTGGAATATCTCTTACAACAAAGATCAGATCAAATCTTGTAAGTAATGGGATTGGTAAATTTACGTTTTCTGTAATATTTTTGAAAGGATCATATTTTCCATACATTGGGTTTGCAGCAGCTAAAATTGAAGTTCTAGCATTTAGTGTAGCTACAATACCACCTTTTGCAATACTTGCTGATTGTTGTTCCATAACTTCGTGTAAAGCACTTCTATCTTCTGGTTTCATCTTATCAAATTCATCTATACTTACTAGTCCTTGGTCTCCAAGTACAACTGCACCAGCTTCTAACATCATAATTCCTGTTTTGTCTTTGACTACAGCAGCTGTAAGTCCTGCAGCTGTTGAACCTCTACCAGATGTGTAAAGTCCTCTTGGTGCAATTCTTGCACAAAACTTTAGCATCTCAGATTTTGCAGTACCAGGATCCCCAACTAGAAATATGTTAATATCTCCTCTAATTTTGCTTCCATCACCCAAATGTCTTTGATTAGAACCTACAATGAGTAACAAGATAGCCTCTTTGATTAATGATTGACCTTGAATGTGTGGTGCAAATGAATCAATTAATCTTTGATACACATCAGGACTATTACTCAATGCTTTGATCAGCTTTTCTTCTTCGGGAGAAACTTCTTCTCTATCTATTTTACGTGAGGTCTTAGGACCACGACCTGACAAAAATTCAATATTATTTCCTTCAATTCTTAATCGATATAATCCACTTTGACCCCTCTGAACTCCTGCAACTGATTCTTGTTCTATTCGTACTACACCTGTAAGGATAATTCTGTCTCCAGGACGTGCATTATCGACTAAATCCTGCCTAAGTGTGACATCAATGTAATGAGGAAGTTGTCCTGGAGGTAAATCTTCAGGGAGTTCCTGTAATCTAAGGAGTTGAAAATCAATAAACTTGCTTGCCTCAGGTTTTAGCACAAAGTCTCTGTGTTTACAATCTGGATTAGAGCATACAACAGGCATGTTTACATCCATTCCTTGTAGTTGAATTACTGTTATTGTGTGATTGTCAGGACAATTAAAAATTAATTCTTTTGCAAGTGGCTTTACTTCTGATGCTCTAACTACCATTCCTGAAACACTTGTAATTGTTCCAATAATTTCAGCATTAATTTGTCTGAGACTTCTTTGAAGTGGATAGTTTACTAGTCTTACACGAACTTCATCTGCAATCTTTGCTGCATAATCAGTGAATCTTGTTTGAAGTGCTTCTTTGATTGCTCTAGAGAATGCATCAAATACTCTATCAGGATTTTCAGAAAATAGACTTACAATTTCTGGTTCGTATATCAAATCATTGTAATCAACAACAATGTATTTTGCATTCTTAGGCATCATTTCATCGATTGCATCTACATACTTGTAATTACCAGACTTGTCTTTGAATCTAATAAGGAATTGTTTTACTTGATCTGATAATGCAGAATCTGTAAATGTTTTAGTTTGAACTTTGCTCATTTGGATCTCCTCTTATTTGTTTTTCAAATTCTACACTATTTTCATGAATAGTTTTGTAGAAGATATTTTCTTCAACAGTTAATTTGTTGTAGAGTTCAGAATTTAGTTTGATTGTATCTGCTATCTTTACTAGTTTACCTCTTCTCATTCTAAATAATTCTAGCATAGTGCCTTCAACTTTATTAAAATCATCACGATTCAATTCTTTCATGGATTCTTTTAGTTTGATGTAAAAGTGAGGTTCCAGTGTAGCAATATTGTAATCACCAACAGACTGTTCTTTTAATAATGCTTGACTTAATTCAGCAATCATATCTTGAGAATCCAGTGATGCCAACTCATTATCAGATAATATCTTTCCAACCCATTGTGGCGTGTTGTTTACATCACCTTGTTTACCTTCAACTTTGACTCCTGCAACATTGAATTTGAAATCCTTACTAACAGTAACCTTAGCATCCTCTAAGCGGTGTCCAATCGAGTGTACTTTTTCTATCTTTTCTATTTCCATGATGAGATCATTGATCCGCTCGAAGATCTTCAAGTTGGGATCCGTCAATTGATCTGATCAAACAAGTCAACAGAATTGATCCTAATTGGTTTCAGGCTGATCGCTATTCATGTTTAATTAATTTGCATGTTATCCAGTGGGTTACTATGATATCAGCCCAATTCGGATTTATTAATGGGAATTGAAACTATGTACTCATGACTGCAACTGGGATGTGGGTAGAAAAATATCGACCAACAAAACTCTCAGAAGTTGTAAACCAAACTGAAATTATTGGCAGTCTGGAGGCACTGATTAAAGATCCAACTGACATGCCACATTTGTTGTTTTCAGGTTCTGCTGGAGTAGGTAAAACCACTACTGCATTATGTATTTCAAGACAAATTTTGGGGGAATATTATAACGAACGTACCATTCTTGGATTAAACGCATCAGATGAAAGAGGAATTGGCATGGTTAGAGAAAAAGTAAAGAAATTTTCAACATCTGCAACATTTGATGAAGTTCCTTTCAAGATTATAATTTTAGATGAAGCAGACGAAATGACTTCAGATGCTCAAACTGCACTTAGAAGAATTATTGAAGATACTGCAAAATCTTGTAGATTTATTATAATTGCAAATAATATTTCCAAAATTATAGAACCCATTCAAAGTAGATGTGCGGCTTTCAAGTTCACAACAGTTACAGAAGAAGATGTTATTGGCAGACTAGAGGAAATTGCAAAAAAAGAGAAAGTAAAGGTAGACAAAAAAGGTCTAAAGGAAATTTATGAATATTCAGAAGGGGATTTGAGACATGCAATTAACCTAATGCAGGCAACTGCAAGTCTTGGTGGAATTACTGAAGAAAATGTAAAGACATCAGCTGGTCTAACAAAAACCAGTGATGTTGATGATGTTCTAAAACTTGCTTTATCTGGAAAAGTTGTAGAGGCAAGAGAGAAAATGATAGAATTAATCAAAGTTTATGGAATGTCAGCATCTGATTTTCTAAAATATATCAATTCAGCTGTTTTCAAATCAAAACATGATAAACTATCAGAGATTTTACAGGTAATTGCAAAATATGATTATAGAATACTAGTTGGATCAAATTCTGAAATTCAACTATCTGCAATGCTTGCAGAACTTGCAAATTTAAAAAACTAATTCGAAGTAACTAGTGATTTTAGACTTTTACATCTGTTTCGAATTGTTACCTCAGTAACACCTGCAGCCATGGCAAGTGTTTTTTGAGTAGTGTTCTCACCAGTTTCTAAACTTGCAAGATACAGTGCAGATGCTGCTAATCCCATTGGATCTTTTCCAGACACAATCTTATGTTCTTCAGCTCTTTTGAGAATTTTCGTTGCATGACGTTTAGTTTTTTCAGTTAGTCCTATCTGACTTGCAATTCGTGCAATACATTGAACTGAATCAACTACAGGCATCTTCAAGTCTAATTCTTTTACTATTAGTCTATAGCAGATAGCGAGATTTTTTCTTGTAATGTTAATTGAACTTGAAACATCATTGAGTGTTCGTGGGGTACCTGATTCACGGCATGCAGCGTAAAGTGTTGCAGCAATTAATGCAGAGATAGAACGACCTCGGACTAGTTTTTTCTCCAAAGCTTTTCTGTAAATGTAAGCCGCTTTTTCAACTATAGGATCAGATAGAGATAATTTTTCTTTCATTTTGAGTAGCTCACCTAATGCATGTTGAAGATTTCTATCAGCAGAGTCTTTTGTTCTACTTCGACTATCCCAAACCCTTAATCGCTTAATTGATGATTTCATAGATGAGGATAACGGATTTCCAGAAGAGTCTTTGTTTAGTGGATTAATTATTGTACTCAAACCTTGATCATGTCTTGTTAGGGAGGTTCTATCACCAGTTCTAGATTTGCTTACACCACTATCTGAGAATGTTCTTTCTGGTCCTGAATTTTCTACTCTATCAGTAATTACAAATCCACATTTGCCACAAAACATTTCACCGGTTTCTTCATCAGTAATTATTTTTGTTTTACCACATCTAGGACAACCCTGTTTTTTTGTCAGTTGTTGTTTTTGTTGTGCCATAAGGTATTTTCTTACTTTTCTTTGTCTAATAAATTGTCAAATTATCTATAATTGAAAAATAAAAACGCAGAGAGGGGGATTTGAACCCCCGTGTCCTTGCGAACACAGGCTTTCAAGGCCCGCGCCCTACCGGGCTAGGCGACCTCTGCAAAAAGTAGTGCAAAAAAGTGATTAAAATCTGTTGATATGAAAATAAAAAAATAAGAAAAAAGAAAAAATTTCTTTAATGACCTGAGTGAGGTCCGCCACCACTGGATGGCATTTTAACATATGTGCCGTCGGCTTTTTCATGCCATTCCAAGTTAGCTGCTTCAATTCTGATAGCACCTTGAGGACAGATTTCTTGACATGCCATACAAATTGTACAATCGTGTTCTCTGATTGGTTGTGATTTGTCTGAATAGTCTAATCTTTCATCTGCTTCTGTTAGTCCAGTACCTTCAAAGGTTTCACCCATGCATTTGTCTGCTGGAATGTCTTTTTCAGTTCTGTACCATTGGAATGTTTGGACAGGACATACACTAAAGCATGAACCTGCTGCAATACATGAATCCCAATCGACTGCGACAGTGGTTCCATGAATTCCAAGAGGAACTTGTTTTTCCCCATGTGCTTCATAAGCTGCCTTTACATCGTCATTGTCAAATGCAGAGCCTTTTGGATTTCCTTTAGTCCAGATAAAGTGTTTATTTTCTCCATCTGAATGGCTAGTTTTTCCTACAGGCTTTTTGTCATCTGTACAAAAATCTTCGGGTATTACTAAGTCTGCCATGATGATATTGTTTCAGAATATTATTTAAAGCTAGATAAAATTAGTGGTGACTAAATTTTATTTTATAATGTTTTAGCGGCAGTTTCGTGTGCTTCTAGATTTGATTGATCGACTTTGATAGCAGCTGGAGGACAAACTGAGACACATGCCATACACCAAATACAATCATGTTCTCTGATTGGGTCTGCTTTATCAGTCAAGTCCTTTCTCTCATCTTTAACATCACTACCTGTTCCCTCAAAAGTTTGGCCAACTACGTCTTTTGCTGGAATGTCTTTTTCAGTTCTGTACCATTGAAATACCTGAACTGGGCATGCCTCAATGCATGCACCATCTGCAACACAAGAGTCCCAGTCAACTGCAACCATTGTACCGCTAACACCTAAAGGAACTTGTTCCTCACCTCTTGCTTTGTATGCTGCAACTACATCGTCATCTTTGGATGCCTCAGCATCGCCTCTTCCTGGACCCCACATTAAATGGAAATTTCCATCAGAGATTGAAATTTTTCCTGTTGCCTTTAGGCCTTCAGGGAAATTTTCTGCTATAGGCATTAACGGATTTCAAATTAGATATTATTTAAAGCTAGGCCAGAATCAAATGAACACACAGAGAGTTTTAGATCAATTAGGTATGAGGAATTTCCTTACGTTCATAAGAGTTAAACGATCAATTTGCAGAATGGATATTTTCAAATCTGATGTGTATAGGGGACCAAATCTTGGAGTCTACATTAGTGTTAATGATAAGACCATTCTAGCTCCAATGGGTTATGCCAAAACTAAAGCTGAAAAGCTTGAAAAATATCTTGATGCTGAAGTTTTGTATACATCAGTTGCAAATACTCGATTAATTGGCGCATTATGTGTAATGAATAACAAAGGAATTCTATTACCAACTACTGCATACCAGGAAGAATATGATTTTCTCAAAGAAGAGACTGACTTGGAAGTCGGAGTATTGGATTCAAAATTAACTGCATTGGGAAATGTGATTTGTGCCAATGACAAAGGAGCAGTTGTGTCTCCATGGTTATCAGATTCTGATTGCCAGACAATTACTGATGTATTAGGAGTCGAGGTAATTCAGAAAAAAATTGCTGGATTTAATCAGACAGGAGTGGTGTTAGTTGCAAATAATTCAGGAGCTGCAATTCATCCAGAAGCAGACGAGGAAGATATGAAGACATTTTCTAATTTACTAGGCGTAAATGTAGAGCAGAGTTCAATTAATAATGGAATTCCATATGTGTCATCTGGAATTTTAGCTAATAACCATGCACTAGTTGTAGGATCAATGACTACTGGTCCTGAAATTATGATGTTAACTAGAGCTTTTCTAAATTAAGAACAGAGTTTGGATCTTCAGTTAGTTTTTCTAGTGGGATAGTTCCTTCAGTTCCATTAGTCATATCTCTCAGTACGACATTTCCTTCTTTTAGCTCATCAGGTCCTACAATGATTGCTAGTTTTGCATTACTTGCATGCTCCATCTGTTTTTTCAAGTTTCGTCCTACAATATCTACATCAGTTGGAATATTTTCTAATCTTAGCATTGATGCAATGGACTGAGCAACTTTTTGCATCTCTTCATTAACATATAGTATGGCAACTCGTTTCTGTGTTATTTCTGGAATTATTTTCTGCTCTTGCATTGTTAGTATGATTCTCTCTACTCCACCTGCAACTCCTGTTGCTCCAATGTCTTCTCGTCCAAATGCTTTAGTTAGAGAATCGTATCGTCCTCCACCAGCTAGTGCTCCTAGTGTAGAGTTTTTATCAAAGACTTCAAAGACTACTCCTGAATAGTAGTCTAATCCTCGAACTATACCGAAATTAATTCTGACATTTGAGACTCCTCTGTTTTCTAGTGAATCAATTAATGCTTTTAGCTCATCCCATGATTCTAGCTGGGATACATCAAATGCTTGCTCTACTTCTGGAATTGTTCCTTTAATTTTTGAGAATGCTAGAATCTTTTCTAGCTTGTCTGTGTCGTATCTGTCTTTGAATTCTGAAATGATATCATCTTTTGATTTTTTTGCAATCTTATCTACTGCTCGAAGAATATCTGCTACTAGTTGTGGTTCTTTTGAATCAAAGATTTTGTTGATGTAAGATTCTACGAGATTTCTGTGGTTAATGTCAATTGTAATATCTTTGAGTAATAGGGAATCAAATAGTCTGGAGGTTAGTTCTATGATTTCAGCCTCAGATTCTAGGGTTGGCTTTCCGTAAATCTCAATATCCCACTGGTGGAAATATCGATATCTTCCCTTTTGAGGCTCGTCATATCTGAATACTCCTCCAAAGCTTGAGATTTTGGCTGGAAGCTTTATTGATTTTTGGGCAGCTGCGTATCTGGTTAATCCAACTGTAAAGTCAAATCGTAATGCTACTTCTCTATCTCCTTTGTCTTTGAAGTAGTAGATTTCATCTTTGATTGCAGGGCCTGATTTTGTCTCTAGAACGGAGAGCAACTCAATTGGGGATGGATCCATAAACGAGAATCCATACAGGTTTGATAGCTGTTTGAAATGATACCTGATATGCTCAATATTTGCAGTTTCAGACTCTTCAAAGTCTTTCATTCCACGTGGTAATTCCAAGATAATTAGATGAGAATTGGTTATGATTTAGACATTTCTGAAATTGTAAGATTTTGAGCAAATAGTACAAAGTTATGATCTAAAGTGGTAATCAACTAAAAATTTCATGAACTGTATGGCTAGTAGATGTGAGCATTATTGGACTCCAAACGGATCTTATTTTTGTGTGCATTGTGGAGCAGACAGCGATTCAGTATCTGTTAAAACTATGCCAAACTAGGCCATTTTTTGAAAAATAATAAATGGATTCTATGTTGACTTGAGGTCAGCTATTCATCTTACAGATCTAGTAAATGAGAAAATGACGTAGTGAAATAATGGCACAAATTTCAAAAGATTCAAAATTTGATATTAGTCAAGAGTTTATTGAATCTGGAAAATCATTACAATCTAACTCTAAGAAAAGAGGTGGACCATATACTAGAGATGAGAAAATTAAACGACAAAATGAAGTGTATAGATTACATTTTGAGTATGGATATTCTGCAAGAAAAATTTCAGAATTAATGAAGATTAACAGAAATACAATTAATGGAGATATTGATTATTGGTATGCTAACATTTATGTCAATTCCAATACTGTTGATCCTGAGGTATCCATAGTAATTAATATTCAAAGATTTGATGTTCAACGCTCCAGATTACGTGAGAATCTTGACAAAGCTGAAAATTTTCAGCAAAGACATGTAATAGAGAAAATGATTTTTGATATAGATTGTAAAATTATCAATACTGATATAAAATTGGCAAATTCGCTGAAACGAATCCATAAACGAGGAATTGAATATCTAAATGACTGGTTAAAAGAAAATGGTAAAGACCAAAGATATATGACTTATTTTGATAGAATATCTATATCTAAAAAAGCACAACAGAAAATTTCTAAAATTATTAAAGAAGATAGAATCAAAATTGGGATTTAGAGAATTATTACTTTGGTTTAATTCTCATTAGGAGCATTGCCACTTTGGTTCAAATCTATCTGGACTTAAACCATTTTTGGGAAAGAAATGGACACAGAAATTTATCCAAAACCTACATCTAAAATTGTGCCAGGTTCTAATTCAAATTTGGCACTATGGATGTTTTCAGGAAATTCTCTAATTCTTTCTCAAAGGAATCAAAATCTGCACCATCTACCTCCTTGAGGAGGATTTGTTTTTCATCTCCCCATGCAAATAAACTTCCTGACTCTAATAATTTTAATTTCTCTGCCATATTGTCTCTGTATTTCTCGTACATATCAAGAGAGAATTTTAATTTCAATATGGAATTGTCTGTAATTTCTGAGAGATCTATTTCAAATTCTTTGCATACATTGTAAATATCTAAAAAATCTCTAGCCTTTGCACCTTGTCTTGTTAGTATTGCACGAATTTTTTCACATAGTATTTCTCTTATAGCATACGTTGGAAATTTTACAGTATCAAAATATTCTGAATCTGATGAGTGTATGAATTTGAGCCCATCATCTCCAGGTGTCAGACTTTGTAGATCATGACTTTCTATAGAATAACAAATATTCTCCAAAAAATTTATTTGAACTTTTATCATGCTTTCTGATTTGAGAGATTCTGAATTATACCACATACACATTGTAAGCATCCTTCCTCCTCCCCCAAACTGAAAATAACGTTGATCAGACTTGTCAAATTTGAAATCAAGGTCAAATTTAGACGCAATATCTACAAAAAGTTTTCCCAATGTATCAGTTTCATTTGAAAGATATTTTTCAATTTGACCTCCAGACTTTCCCTTGAAAATTTTTTGCTTTGTCCATGTAAAATCTAGATCTTCAGAGAATCTTATGTATCCTAGAAATGCCTTTACTAGACATGTTCCTCCTTTAAAGAGATAATTTTCTAAAAAATATGTATTTTTGGATAGATGTGTTAGTATTTTATGTAAAATAATATCTTTTTCGATTAAATCTTTTCTTGTTACATTGAATCTTTTTGCTAATTCATTAATTAATTCCTCGTTCATAATTATATCATCTCAATTATTTGTTTAGTAGAATTTGGATAATGTCTAGAATATTTTCTTATCTTATCTATAGAAATATTTTTTGCCCAATCAGATAAATCATTAATTATTCTTCTGTCAGGCTTTCCATTGTATTTCCATAAATAGATAAAATCAAGTATTGTTTTTTCAGGATCAGAATATTTTACAATTCCATTATTTTTTATTCCAAAATTAAATAATTTTTTTGAAATTTTTCTAAAATTATATTTTCTTTCTTTAATTGTCATAGTGTTCTGTCTAAATATTGAGTCGTTGAGTATGTCATCTATTACAAAATATTCATGGGTCATGTTATTTAGCTGTAATGCAGTATGCAATCCGTAATACCAATTTGTAACTCCCTTTAATTCCAATCCCTTTGCAACAAATTCAAGATGATTGTAATTCTCATGTCCACTGTGATAATCTGCCACAGACTGTATGTAAAATATTCCTCTGAATATTCGGATTAGATATTTTCTCTCCTCAAGATATTTTATTGTGTTGTTATAATCTAGTCCTCCAATTTTGCAATACTCCTTTAGCTCTGCTGATTTTACAAATTCTTTTTTATCAACACGTAGTTTTTTTAGAATGTCAGTGATTCTCATTTATATCATAATCACCTACATTGTATGCTATTTTAATATATATTATAATCTCCTATTATTTAGGATATTATGATATAAAATACGCACAAATTTGACTATTTTCTAATTTTGAATTTTTTAAATTTAGAACCAAATGATTCCTTTTGTTGCTCTACACCTTCAGGGACATGATCCTTACAGTAATAATTACCGCCACCATCAGGAGTAATATCTCCTTCACATTTTGCGATACCACAAATATCGCACACTGCAAATGTCTGCTTTTTTCTCATAAAGTGTTTGCATTCTGCAATCTCGTTTTTTGTTGCAATGTCTGTTGCAGGAAAAATAATTTTTCCATACACATATTCTTTTGATTCAAATTCTATATTCCATACTGGAACATAGACAATCTTTGACTGTGTGGTAATTGCTTTAATTGGAGGCTTGTAGTGATATGTCATCTGCTTGTATTCCTCACGTGACACTTTAATTTCGTATGAAAGATCTGCCTTGTTATCCTCTACAATATTGTTTTGTACATTAAACTCTGCTTCTTTTTTTGACACTGATGCAGTATGTTTTGTTATAGTATGATCAGGGCTTTCAGCAATCTCTACAAGTGTTGAATCTATATCCATTAATTCCTGAACAACCTCCTTTTGCTCATTAGTATCAGAGTGAGAGGAAGAGCCTCTTTCATCATGTGATGCTAGTATTTTTCCTGATAGTCCATCCACATAATATTTTCCAGAATTAGAAACTGTTCTGATGTGTCTGTCAGGTGTCTTTACCCTGTCATGTAAATTAAAGGATATAATGTAAAATGGATGAAAGACAAGATTTGCAAGCTTGACATGCACTTTATCAGAATTTTGTAGAGCCAAAATTGTATAATCTTCATAACTTCCCTGCAATGGAAGACTATTCTCAACAGTAACAGTTCTGCTTTTTGTTCTTCCAATCGTTACTTCCATCAATTTTTCTTGTAGTGTAGTACCATCCCATATTTCAATTGGCTTTGTTGTTCCGTTTTTTGCCCATCCTAGAGCATCAGATGAAAAGTCAGTGTTTGTAACTAGTAATCCCTGATGAATATCAAGATCATCTAGCTTTGCAATAAAATCACGGACGGTCATTGCTCCAACCTTCTTTCCTTCAGAGTAATTCTTGCATTCAATTGCAATGGTAGCCTGGCCACGTGTTGCAATAACGTCAATTTCATTGAATTCACCAGATTTTCCAGAGATTTTCTGTCGTAATACAATCTCATAGCCTCGACTTTGAAATATTTTGGCTACCGCGTCTTCTAGCTTGTTTCCCATCTCACGAGATGATTCAGGAGTTGACTCTATTTGCTCATCAATTTGAGAAATTTCTGTTTGAGAAGCCTTGTCATCAAAAAATTTCTTTAAATCCATGCCACATTCAGGACAGAATTTAATGCTGCCTTTAGTGTCGCTTCCACATTCAGGACAGAATTTCATTTTGCCTCCAAAGGAGATTCTTTTTGCGTAATGCTTTCAATTCCACTTGAGATTTCAGTGTATGCCATGATTAATTGATCCCGCAGATCTTTTCTCTGCTTCCATAGTGTGTGATGATATTTTTCCTCCTTGTATTGAACATCCCACATTTTCTGGTGAATATCATAAATTGACTGCAATAACATGGAGAATTCCTGATTAATTATGTAGTCGTACAGCTTTGACTCTTTTTCTTTTTTGTCTTCTTTGCTTGTTGATAATTTTGATATTTCTATTATTCCTGTTCGAATTTGTCTTGATATCTCAACCACAACAGAAGGGTGAACAAGCAAAATTCCGTCTTTTCTTCCAAAGAATCCATTAGGAATTTCTTTTTTTGGTAAATTTGCAGATACAATAATTGCATAATTTGTCCCGTGAATTTTTTTATATTTTTTTGCCTTGTTAAGATCTGATTTTGTAATTGCCTTTGATTCCTTGTTGTCATATACAATTTGTGTATCAAGACTCTCTGTTGTAGTTCTAATTGTTTGTATAATATCAGCACTTTCTGTTCCACGCTTTTGACGTCTAAAGAAATCATCAGAGAATGCAGCTGTAAGTGTTTCATACAGATCAATTTCTCCTGCCTCTCCTTGCAGTTCTGATTGATTATTTGAGAGCTGATTCTTTAGATCGTCAACTTCATTTCTTACACGCTTTATCTGAATATCTCGTTGTTTTATTTCATTTTCCAATCTATCTTTTTGTTGATCAAAGTCAATTTTAGCCTCATCTTTTGCTAATCGTTTAGAGTTTGAGAGTTGTTTTTTTAGCTCAAGTATTTGCTTTGCCTTTTCTTGAAGATCATGTTTGGAATCACGCTCCATTCTTTTTTTGAATTGTGCAAGTTGTTTTTCTTTATCTTGCATTTCTTTGCCATGAGATTGCTTCAAATGCTTTGTGAGATCATCAAATCTTTTTTTGTTATCTTTGGATATTTTTTCATATTCTTTCTTGAGTGAATCTAATGCTTGTGAGTTTGTATAACTAAGTTCTTTTTGTAATATTTTTGATTGTTCTGTAAAATTTATTTTTTGATTTTTTATAATTTCTTCGTGTTGTTTTTTTAATTCATTGATTTGTTTTTCATGTATTTTGCTGCTTTCTTTGTGTTTTTTATCATAATTTTCTCTTAGTTTTATCTCCATCTCTTTTTGGGCGTGATCATACTCCTTTGTAGCCAACGGCTTTTTGCAAAAAGGACACTGCATTTCTGGAATATCTTTTACCAAAGTATTAGAGTATGAGCTTGCTAGTATAAAAACGATCATTGAGGTTTTGTAAAAATATTATATTCATTTTTGGCAATTTTATCCAAATTCAATATCAAAATGAGCTAGAATCATTCTGATTCCATGAATTACTCCTGTGACAACACTTCCTATAATGAGACCAACAAACTGTTCTGGTAAAACAGAAACTGTATTTTGAATCATTGCAGTAAGTAGTGATAGATCAGCTGTACTAACATCAAGCATCAAAAATGGAGCTATAATAGAAATTACTGTAGCTGCAAGCAAAACTCTCTCTATTGGAAAATTAAAAAACTGGTGAACAATATAGCCTATAATAGAAATTGCAATTTGTAAAAGAAGAAATTCAAATCCTAATGCCAATTATCTGCTCCTTGCAAGAACAAATACGCCTGCAATTATTACAAGCCCAACTACAATCCAGTGTGGGGCATCCTTTATCAAATGTCCAATAAGATCAACACTTGGATCCTTTTCATCCCAGTGTACCTTGTAGTAGCCGTCATAAACTTTAATGTGAATTCCTCTATCATCTTCAAGAGCTAAGCCATAATCAGCTAACTGATTGTCATTGTCTGCCATACGTTTTGTAAATTCATCTGGAATGGCTGGTACCATCCATGCTTCTACAGTTACATCTGTATGTTTTGGTAATGACAATACATATTGCATTATTTGATTCCAATTGTAGTAACCGCGTTGCAATTCATGCATCTACGTTATTACAACATTCTAAGATATAACTTGGGAAATTTATTGAAGCTTAACAAATAGTCAATACAGAATTTGTATAGATCTACAAAACTATGACTGATTTTATAATTTCATGAATAATGTAGATCTTTTCATGATCGTTTTGTTTTTGTTTTCTTGCCGCATTTTGCTTGAACTTTGATGTATTCTTCAATAATACTATGACAGTCTCTGCAGATCATTACTTTGATTTTTAATTCCTTGTCATGATGCTCTGTGAGATTTTTCCATTCCTTACAGCAAGGACATTTTCCCAATCCGCCCATAACACTAAGAAATTAACATGACTAGTAAGACTTTTGGTATCAGGACTGTTCTGATGAGAGATATCCATGTGTTTCTAAAACATCTATAGCATACTCTACGTCTTTTTGAGAAAAATTTGCATCAGGCTTTAGCTCTGTTAGCTTTTCTAAAATATACTCTACAGAGTATTTGTCCATTAATTCCTGCTGACGTACAGCCCAGAAATGAACAGATGCCAATAATTCTAGATCTCGTGGTGATCTGCCTGCAACAAAGGATATTATCTCATCTAGCTCTTTGCCCATCTCATCAGGAATTATTACATCTGAGACAGAATCAGATGACTGCAAATTCTTAATTACTGCCTCTTGTTTTTTTGTAGGAACATCTGTAATTGTTACGTGTTCTTTTGTGATTAGATCTTCTACAATATGCTGAATTTCCCCACATAATGGTCCATAGTCTCCCCATCGATAGCTAAACATACTAAATTTCTGATTAAATAGATACAGGCTCTTTTGCAGAGCCTTTTTTCCTCGAATACCCTTACTGTCTGTTCCCTGATAATCTGTAGCCTTTTTGATCAAAGACAGAACAACATCTTCTTTTGCAATATTATCAATAGTCATCATCAATTACATTCCCGGACATTTATCCACGTGTTTTGTAGTAATAGGGACAAGGTTATAATAATATCCATAACTAGATTTCTCTTCCTGGGATAAGATAATCAAACGTATCTTTTAGGAATTTTTTAACAAGGTTATATTTCTCAGGAATTACAAAACCGCGCATCATATGCGGCTTGTTTGCCGCTAGTGTAAATACAATATGAGATCTTCTCTCAATTGGCTCAGAATAGTGATTATGCTTGTAAAAAATTCTAATTGCATTACTTTCAGGATCATCATCTCCTTTTTCTGCCACATAATCTGGAACTAAATTGTAAGGAGATCTTTCTGTAATATCTGTTAGAAATTCATGATTTTCTATTCCAATCTCTGATAG
This sequence comes from Candidatus Nitrosopumilus sp., assembly GCA_965238195.1. Taxonomy (GTDB): domain Archaea; phylum Thermoproteota; class Nitrososphaeria; order Nitrososphaerales; family Nitrosopumilaceae; genus Nitrosopumilus. The sequence goes on from OZ250174.1 coordinate 749,770, forward strand.
TTTCATGTTAAGTGCCTTTTGTATTGGCTCTAATACTTTTACAGAATTATCTGGTCCTGCAGCCCCAGTATCTACTGGTTTTCTATATGTGCTAGGAGAATACGTTTCATAGTATGGTCTTCTCTTTTTTATCATGTCTGCAATTACTTTAACTTCTAGAGGATTATCATCACTGTAAATTTTATTTTGAAACCATCTATCATCACATTTTAAATATTCTTCTTGTCCTTTCTCTTCTTTTAGTTCTTGTAATGTAGGAATTTCAAGCAATCCATTATCTTTTAAAATCTGTCCACATTTTTGCAACATCAGCTCAAATGCTCTTTTTGTTTTGTGAAAGTATACCTGCTGATACATCTGGTATCTAGCAAAAATTAATTGTTCTACTGCCTCATATCCTCCTTCCAATACTACAAATTTTCTATCAACAATTGCTAATTGATCAATTATTCTCCCTAGATCATACACACCATATGTTACTCCAGCATAGTATGAGTCGCGAAGCAAATAATCAAGCCTGTCAACGTCTAGCTGTCCGCTTACAATTTTGCTAAGGTATGGTTTTTTGTATGCTCCAATAATCAAATTCTTTACATCTTCTGTTTTTACTCCTGCGCTCTTAATGTGATCTTTGAAATAGTAATCAATTAGATACTGAGAGTATTTTTCATGCGAATCATCTAAGAGACTCTCAAGAGAATGAGAAAAAGGTGCATGTCCTACGTCATGCAATAGTGCTGCCATTCTAATTGTAGCTCTGTCTGTATCATCTGGATCAAATGATCCAAATTTCTCAGAGTTTATTTTCATAGAATCAAATACCTTTCCTGCTAGATGCATAGCTCCTATCATGTGGCCGAATCTAGAATGATCTGTTCCATGATAGACATAGTATCCAAGGCTTAGCTGCTTTATGTTGTGCATTCTCTGAAACATTGGAGAGTTAATAATTTCTAATTCATGTTGGTCTACCGTAATGAAATCATGTATAGGATCGCGGAATTTTTTTTCTTTAATAATTTTTCACCGTTATTGTATAGTAATACTATACATTATTGACAGTATCGATCGATATGATGTGAAGATGATTCAAAGAAATTTTAAATCTTTAATATACTTATTTTTGAATTGAGTTCAGTGGAAGAATTACTCAAAGAATTCATGCAGCCAATTCTGTTAATTGTGGGAATAGCTTATGCAGGAACTGTTTGTGTAAAATATGTTGCAGGTAGTTTTGATTCAGACATATTTGATTCAGAAAATTTTGGTACAGGCTCTCATACCACAAGTAAGAAAGGCCTTGCAGGTCTCCCTATAGCAATATTTGCAATAATTGTATATTTTTTGTAATTTTTGAAACTACATCTAGCTCTTTGAAATTGTATTAAGATCAATTTCAGGCTCGGATTCTGCCTCGCGCTCTAGGCGATATTTCTCAGTCCAGTATTCTACAGATTCCTGAAGAGTCTCAGCTGATACCATCTTGCGCTTCATCTTTTTGTATAGCTCAGGATAGATGAATTCGTCTTCGGTATATTTTAGAATTTTATCATACTCCTTATTGTAATAGTAATCAGCGTTTACTGTTCCACGCTCTGTCTTTGTAGGAAAGCCGTAGGCTTGTGCTACTGCGTTGTGATTTAAGCCATAACGTGTCCAGTTATTCAAAGGAAGATGAATCTGTAAAATATCTTGTATAGTAGGCTTGTGGAAGTTTTTGAACAGCCACAAAGGATCGTGCCCTGAGTAACTATTTGGAATTTCTAACTGCTGAGAACGAAAAAACATGAAAGGCAGATCAAAATTTGTAATATTAAAGCCAATTACGTTTAGAGGATCCTCCTTGTTTCCCTTGAGCATTGAGATAAGATCGTAGAATTCTTTTAAAATTCTAGACTCTGAAGATTTCCATTCTGCAAGACGCCAAGGACGGCCATCGTTTACCTGGTATGTTATCATGATAATTTTTCCCTCAACAGGATTTAGTCCTCCCATCTCCTTTTTCCAAAACATCTTCTTTATTGCAGGATCGTCATGATCACGATGAATTAATCCAGAGTCTATTCCTTGCTTTACCTTGAAAAAATCCTCCTTGTCGTCATATATTGGAGCAGTTTCAATGTCAACGAAAATGTTTGGCATAATCTAGTATAGTTTTTCTCATATTTAATGAAGTGTGTTTTTAGAGATGATCTTATCTAAAGATCTTTTGATGAGATAAGATCTACAATGTCCATATTTGGAGTTTCAATCCATCTCGCACACCACTCTCCGTTAAAACGAATTACATTCAGAGTAGAATTACATGCATTACATTTGTACAATAAATCACTTTTAGTAACATTTGATAGTCTTCTTTCTACGTTTTTTGCATACATTTTGTGTTTTTTACCGCATATTCCACACGTAATTGACCTCAACAGGTAATATTACAATAACCAAGTATTTGATCTTTAAGGTTTAAGAAAATAATCGGATACCAACTTTGTTGTTGCACTACTATATTTTTGATAATTCTATCATGAATTAGGATCAATTCTGTTGACTTGTTTGATCAGATCAATTGACGGATCCTAACTTGAAGATCCTCAGGTGGATCAATGATCTCACCATGGAAATAAACAAGATAAAAAAAGTAGACCAAACAAGAAAAGTTACAATTTACAATATCCCTATATATGTAAGACAACCTAGTTACGGGGAATACAAATGACAGATCTAGTTGTAGAAAATATTGCAAAAGAAAAAACAGATCTTAAGGATCGTATGCTTGGAGTAAATGTAATTGAAGTTACAATTAATGATAAAAAATTTGAATTTCCAAATGTTGCAGTAATTAAAAGTGAATTGGAAAAAGCAGAGGATTTGAAGACCAGTCTAGATACGAATCTTGTTCAGTTGTATCATCAGGTTCAGATTAGAAGTCCCCTTACAAATAAGCAGACAAAAAATAACATCATTACAAAATATACTGATTTGAAGGACAAATATCCAAACAGTATTCTAGATATTGGTTATGATTTTATAAAAGATTAAAAAAAAGAGATGCTGAAAGAAAGGCAATTCTGGAAATTCAGAAAACCCTAAAATCATTATTTTTGTCTGATATTGAGGTTAACAAGGAACAGTCAGTTGATGATTTTGCATCTCAGCTTGAAAATTTAGAGAATCCACATAATCAAATTATTTGTCCAACTGTTGATTTAGAAATTGTTACTCCTGATTTGTTTGAGGCAAAGATTGATTACATTCTTGAGAAAAAATATCCAAGATTCAATGTAAAATTTGCAGCCTTTGATACCAACTATATTAATTGGCTTAGATTATCTCAGAAAATTTTTGGAAAAGATGTCTGGTGTAACGTTACATCTGTTACAAAAGGATATTTCCATATGGCTCCACCTCAAAGATCATTGTTGGCATGCACTTTTCTTTATGGTGTTCATACTGCATCTCACAATTACAGGAGATTTGGTAAAATGAATAATGATAAAAAGACTGATGAAAAGCCTAAAGAAATAACTGGACGTGTACTTGATAGAGATACGTTATGTTACAATAAAATGAGAATTTCTCCAGAAGAAGCAGTTGTTGAGTCTATGAATAATCTTAGTAGAGAAATAGAAAAGATCAAAGAACATGTAAAGAAAGAGACATTTTTTTCAGAATACATTCCAAAAAGAAAAGCCCTATCTGATGAGCTAGATGATTTGAAGCGCAGGATGTAACTGCATATGATTTCTAATTAGCTGTTTGTTTTTGCTAACACGTGCCTTGTCCATGTGACTGCAGTGCTTTAGCTGAATTCCTTCTGATGTGTACATATCTAATTTTAGGCAGTTTCGTTTTTGTTGTTGTTTTTCTGTACATTTGCTACAAATTTTCTTTCTATATTTTTGATCATACTCTGTTAGAATTCTGATTATATGATTTCCTTCCTCGTGCCAGTCAATTACTCTTTCCAGAAACTGTTTTCTGTTAATAGTTTGGCGAGGACGTTGAAATTGAATGCTGCCCCCGACCATTATGTAACAATTTTGTAACAAGAATAAAAGTGAAGATGCCAACTAAGGTCATTTACAAGTAGAAAAAAATTGAGTATTCTAAAAAACAGTTGAATCTATCTGTCTAATTATAGGAATCTGTTAAGGCTTGAACCTCATTTGGGTTCAAAACCCTAAAAATAAAAAAAGAAAAAAAGATTAGCTTGTAGGAACTACAAGTCCTCTATCTATCATCTTAAGTGCAGTATCTGCTTTTAGACACATAGCTACACCGTTTGATGCTTTCATTACTAGGCTAAATCCTTCACGACATTCAATGTCTGCAGAATCAACTCCTGCATGCATTTGAACACGTGGTGAAATCCATGCTAATTGCATGTCTTTTGCCTTTTCAATGAATTCTTCTCTAAGTTCTTGTTTTTCCTCGTCAGTCATACTTGATGCTCTTTCTCGAAGATCAGCTTTGAATGCTTTCATTTCAGCTATTCTGTCATGAATATCAGATTTACGATCATCAGATAGATTATCTCTAACTTTTGACATGTGGTCTCTGTATTTCATTTTAAGATCAGATCGTTTCTCATCAGATAATTCACCGTGTTTTTCACGATACTTCATCTTGATTTCATCCATTCTCTCATCAGAAATGTCATGTTTTTCCATGATCATTGCTTTGAGTCTTGGAGACATGTCAGACATTTTACCTGCAAGTCTGTCTTTTGCTACATCAGACATTCTGTCTTTTGCTACATCAGACATCTTATCATGCATCTTGTCTTTCATCTTGTCTTTCATTTCGCCTTGATGATCACGTTTGTAATCTTCTCTTTCTTCAGGAGTCATATCACACCAATTAGAGATTCTATCTAGTTTTGCAGAGTCTGTGATTTCTGCTGCTCTATCAGAGTCAGCTAGAGCACATAGTCTATCATAATCCATATGAGGACGTTTGTCAGACATTTTGTCCATCATTCTATCTTTCATATGATCTTTGAATTCATCTCTGTGTTCAGCAATAAAGTCTGCTCTATCTGTTTCATCAAGAATACAGTATCTTTCTGCTTTGGCGATTTGATCTTCTGTTTTGTCATATTTAGCTGCTGTTGCTTCTTTGTCTGCATCAGTTGCATCACACCATCGAGCTAGTTTGCCTCTAAAGTCAGAGTCAACATTTCTGTCTCTATCTTCATCTGTGACATGGTCACGGACAAGGTCTCTGATTTTATCACGTCTATCCTCTTCAGATAGACTACAATAGTTTTCTAATCTATCTGCTAACTTTTCAAGTCTTGGATGATCTGCATAAAATTGACGTTTCTCTTCGTCAGACATATCACAATAGTAACCTATTCTTTCATCAAGATTAAAGTGGCCATCACCTTTGTGGTCTTTGACATAATCTTTGACATAATCTTTGACATTGTCTCTGACTTTGTCTTTGATGTGGTCTTTAACGTGTTCTCTGACTTTTTCTCGGTCTTCATCTGTAACATTTAATCTGATAAAGTCCTTGAATTTACTATCTCTAGTATAGTCAGGCAAATCACAATAGTCTGCTAGTCTGTCTGCGAATTGTTCGAATCTTGGATGATCCTCAAAGAATTGACGTTTCTCTTCGTCAGACAAACCACACCAGTGTGTTAGTCTGTCATCAAGATCATAAGGTTTACCATCTCTGGCATAATCTTCGTCATAATCTTCTCTTTCATCTTCTGCTTCGTCAGTTTCATCTCCAACGTCATCGGCATCAGTTTCGTCTATGACTTCGTCATATTCTTCAACTGTTGTACCTACTGTGTTGGCTGCATCAACTGAAGTGTTATCAGCTGCATCATCAGTCTCGGCAAATGCAGAACCTGCAGATACCCCAAATACCATGATTAGCGATAAAACAACACTTAGAAGTTGTGTACTTTTCATTGCAAATCTTACAATTTTTTGTATATAAAGACTTGTTAACAATTGAGACGTAACAATGTTATACTAATTTAGGACAATTTACGCTCATTTAGGCACCAATGAATCGTATTTTATTGAAAATAAATAAAAAAAGAAAAAACCAGATTAGTTCAATGAACTATCTATCATGGTTTTGAATGATTCTTTTGTAGCAGCCCCTACTTTTTGAGACACTATCTCACCATCTTTGAAAATAGCAAGTGTTGGAATACTAAAGACATTGTATTTTTGTGCAAGTTCACTATTTTGATCAACATTGATCTTGACAAAATCTACTTTGCCATCATATTCATTTGAGAGCTCCTCGACAACAGGCGATACGGACCTACATGGACCACACCACTCTGCCCAAAAGTCTACAAAGACTGGTTTGACAGAGTTTAGAACCTCTTGTTCAAACTGCTGTGAATTTTTTATTTCGTTCACCATAATGCTCTCCTTAGATTTTCCTCACAATAATTATTTGTGAATTTGTTTCAGCCTGAAATTCTATATTTTTTCCACGAACTAAATCACCATTAGATACTTTTTCTCCATTTAATGTTCCATCACCTATAGTAACATACGCAAGAAACTCACCATCAAATGAGATTTTTTGTTTTGCATCAATTAATCCAACATCAAGAACGGTTTGACTAGCAAATGTTTCATCTTGATTACTATCACCACCATAAACACGGGTAATTTTTCCTTGTTGTAAAGAATATGATTTGTAATCTGCATGCTCACCGGATTTTTCAGGTGTAACCCACATCTGTATCATCCTGTTTTCTTTATCATCAGGATTCACTTCATTGTGCAAAAATCCGTCTCCACCTGCACGCTGAACCTGAACATTATTGGATTCAATTGTTTTTCCTTCCTCTAGTGTACCTTTATGAGAAATTCGTCCATCAACTATAACTGAAATTACATCAATTTCCTTGTGGGGATGTAGATGTGTCTCACCGTTTGGAACAAATTTTGCATCAGCTAGATAGACAAAATTTCCAATTCCAGACCATGCACCAGAGTCATTATTTCCAAAAACCTTAGGATCAACGACTAAACGATGCTCTTTCAATCCTGCAAAACCACCTAGTTCAAGTGAATCTCGATGTAGAATCTGGATACTCATTATACGGACCTCCAATTAGCACTAGATATGCTGCTTTTGAGGCTATTTTTCGCATGATTTGTGTTAAAGTAACTATACATAGTATAGTTAGTATACTAAACACTATATTAATTGGGTAGTGAATTAGCTGATACCTACTTTCCAAAAGGTAAGTTACTTTTTCCTATTAACTATAATAAAGTAAGTATAAATATGATTAATCCAAAGAAAAGACATGGTAACAGAAGTAGCAACAAGTATGATGGATTGCTCTTGCACAGATAAGATGAAGTGTTGTCCAATTGATAATACGTTTAAAATTATAGGAAAAAAATTTACTATTCACATTATTCGTAACATGGCAATGATGGGACAATCTAGATTCAATCAATTATTAGATAATATTGAGGATGCAAACCCAAAAACATTATCTGCAAGATTAAAAGAAATGGAAAAAGCAAATCTTATTTCACGTAAAGTGTATGATGAATCTCCAATTAGAATTGAATACAAATTAACAAAGAAAGGAGAAGATCTAAAAGGAATAATAGGTCAAATGGCAGCTTTTTCAATGAAGCACTATGCAAAAGAAGTATTCAAAGATGGAAAACCACGTAAATTAAAACAAGTATTCAAAAAACCAATGGTTGTTTTAAATTAATTTCTGGATCTAGTTCGAAGCTTTGTGTTACAACATGGACATCTAACATCTACAGTCTTTACAAACAAAGAACAGTTAGTACATCTTTTGTAACCTGAAGAATATTTCAATCCGTTTGAAATTTTCTCTCCGGCATATCTAATGCAGATTCCTTTACAAACTTGTCCCATAATAGTAACACAACAACAAAGAAGTTAAGTTGTATAGTTACCAAATGGAAAGTTGATATCCATTATTTCACTTTCTACTATAAATATACTATTGGTATCTACTTACATAAGGTAAGTTAAATGAGAACGACAAACAACAAGACAACTACAATCTACAAAGTTGATCTTCAAAACCATGCCCCAATATCGCCCCAAAAGGTCGTTCTCACTCTAACCTTACTTGAAAGAAAGGGAGGTGAAATGTATGGAATGTAATGGACCACAATGCTCAACTTCAAAATCAGAGTCTCAAGGATGTGATTCTGGTGACTGTGATGGTGGCTGTGAATGCCCCTCATGCTCAGGTCAGGATTTTCTCAAATTTGCAGAAATAATGTGGCACAAGGCAGCAATGGCAGCTATGTTTGAGGCCAAAAAAGACAGAATCAAATCAAGAATAGAAAAATCATTTGGTGAAACTCTTGACAAAGGTGCAGATGCAGTAGTTGAAGCAATAACTAAAAAAATTGGCTCAGCAGTTCAAAGTTCAAAATCAGAACAAGAATTGCGCAGTAAGCTAGCCTCAATACTAACTGAAGCAACAAACTAAGAAATTTTTTAATTTAGTTTTTTTCTTTTTTTATTTTCAAAATGGGAATCTATTAAGACTATTCTAAATAATAAGATTAGAAATGAAAATTAAACTAATTGGGATAATTATAATTTTAGCAATTTCTATAATCTATGTATCTCTTGCATATAATCAAGAAATTAAACTAATGACAGGGATGATGCAAAGCGATGAGAAACCTGAACCTGTACAATTAGATGATTACAAAATAGAAACTGTAGCTGAGAACCTAACTGTACCATGGAGTATTGATTGGTTGCCTGACGGAACTGCACTATTTACTGAAAGAGTTGGAAATCTCAGAGCAATTCAAGATGGAATAGTGCAAGAACCACTTCTCTCACTTGGAGTTGGAGGTGAAGAGGGAGGAATGCTAGGACTTGCAGTTGATCCAGATTTTGAGGAAAATAATTTCATCTATCTGTATTACACTTACAACGAGTTTCTTTCCACTTTAAACAAACTAGTACGTTATCAATTAGTTGATGGTATGGTAACAGAAGATAAAGTGTTACTTGATGGAATTCCAGGAGGGCCATACCATGATGGTGGAAGAATTCAGTTTGGACCAGATGGAAAACTCTACATCACAACTGGAGATGCAGGAGATGCCAATCTATCTCAAAACTTGGACTCTCTTGCAGGAAAGATTCTAAGGATTAATTCTGATGGAACAATACCAGAGGACAACCCATGGAAAGGTTCTCCAGTATATTCAATTGGACATAGAAATCCTCAGGGAATTGACTGGGATGACTCAGGAAATCTAGTTGCAACTGAGCATGGACCATCTGGTTGGAGAGGTTCAGCTCATGACGAAATCAACGTAATAACTCCAGAGACAAACTATGGTTGGCCAGATGTTATTGGTGATGAATCAATGGAAGGGTTACAAAATCCAATTTTGCACACAGGAGATGACACATGGGCTCCATCAGGTGCAGAATTTTACTATGGAGACAAAATTCCACAATGGAATGGAAAATATTTTGTTGCAACCCTGAGGGGAAATCATTTGCATATGATTGATTTTGATTTGCAAAACAATAGCATAATTTCACATGAAAAACTATTCCAAGATGAATTTGGAAGACTGCGAGATGTACAAACAGGACCTGATGGATATCTCTACATTCTAACTAGTAATCAAGATGGACGAGGAGATCCTGCTTTTAATGATGATAGAATTCTACGTATAGTTCCAAATAAGTAAAGAAAAATTATTTAGCAAAAAGTAATTCTTTTTGACCCTGATTTTTATCACTTACATCATCCTTATGCATATCATTGAGTCAGAGACATCTCGCGGTGTTAGCTGGAGCCCAAATGCTCACATAAACTAGTTAACGCATTACAATGTCTCCAAAGCAAAGGAGACTTTTTTTCTACTCAGGACGAGGATGGGAAATTATGTACGAATTACCAATTCAGATATCATCATGTAATTAGTTCTTGTTCAACTAGGTATTGCAATATAATTCTAAATTCTTCCTCAGTTATCAAATCATTTTCCCACCATTCCATTAAGAGTTTAACAAAAGAAGATACAGGAGGATCATCTGAGTTGCCAGTATCCATACTTGTTGGAATTATGAATTTTGCCCAGATGAGTCTGTGATCAGAGATTAATTTTTCACCATTTAATTTGTAAGGGCTACCAAATTCTTTGTCAGCTGGAGGATTGTTAATTATAGAAGAATCACTTAGAAGAGATTCTGGAAATTCTCCAATTATTCCATGTTTATCATAAAACTGATGCATCTCAGTATTGGGGATTATTTTGTCATATGAGCAAGGACTTCCTGCAAAGTTCGTAATATCATTGAATGTAAAAACATGTGCCCAATTGGGTTCACTGAATAAATTCGGATAATTATCAAAACCTCCTTTCATGTATCGTGTGCCACATGCTTTTCCAGTATCATGTTTTGTAGGAGCCCCATCAGCATTTAGATCCCCTAGAACAAGGATGTTAGTATCAGAAACCTCATGAAATCGATAAATCGCATCTTCTAAATTTTCTATTTCTTCTGGAGTTTCATAGTTGGATCGTGCAGTAGATGGTTTGATGTGATTGTTGTATACAAAAAATTCAAAATCACCAATAGTTACCTTAGCCTCCATAGGTGGACGTACCATTGTACCATCATCATATTTCATGCCTTGAGGAATGTTATGTTCTACGTTAGGATGATTAGTGTCAACAACTTGTACATCTATGGTATTTTTGTAAATGACACCATAAGATTCTAGTCGTGTCCCCTCACCTCTAACTGGGTCTGTTTTTTTACAGAGATAATCCATAGCACTAAGATAGTCTTGACACAGTGTATCAAATGCTTCACCATTACTTAGTAATTCTTGAACAAAGATTAGATCATAATGTCTATCGACACTAGGATAGTTACTTCCATCAAGAATTTCAGATAATGCTCTAAACTTTTCATCAGTTTGAGATGTAGTTTTACCAAATGTGAAAAGATTCCAGCTTGCAATTAGAATCTCCTTTTCATCATCTGCATATGCATAATCAAACGATAAAACAGATATTGTAAATATGGAAAATGTTATACAAACAATCAAAGATATAGTAAGATGAGTATTATTCATAATATTATTAACATTCATTTCGTATTATAGAGATCACATACTCTGATATATTCATATAGTATGAAAATCATGTAAGTATAGGTTTGGCAGTACAAGATTCTAAAACATCAGTAAATAAAGAAATCGAAAGCTTGTTGACAAAAGAAGAAAGAAAGGGAGAAATGTTCTACACCGTCAATGAGGAAGCATGTAAAGAAAAAGCAAAAGAGTTTGTTGTAAAATTATCTAAAGAAGGAAAAGTTCCAAATGATCCAAAAAATCTAGGTGAAGTAGATGAATTCAAAAAGGATATGGAGGCATTCAAAACATCAGAATATTACTGTAAGGCAGATAAACTAGTTGCAGAGAAAATTATTGAAAAAAAGAAAGTTGATGAATCCAAAAACGATGTAGAACCACCCAAAAATCCATGGTTTGATTTCAAAATTGGTTTAGATATGATTGCAGGAGGAGGGCTAATAGGAATACTTGTTTTAATCGTAGTTTCAGTTGGTTGTGTAGTAGAATGTCAAGATGCAAGTTATGCAGCAACCAGTATTGTAAATTCTAATTTTATGGTTGTTCTTACTAGTACAGTTGTTGCGCCAATGGTTACGCGAGTCATGAAAGAGAAATTTGACATAGATATTGATACAAGTCAAGTCAGTATGATCCTGAAAGATGGAGTCGCAACAGCTACAAAATATCAAAAACTAGCAGATCAGTTAAGAGATGATGATGGAAAGATTCCACCTGAACATATTTCAAAATTAAAAGGTTTAGCTATGGTCTCTATGAAAGAAACCTTTGAAATTAAAAAATACAAAGGACTCATTGCATCAACTGGTGGACAAATTTTAGATAAAGCAATAGAGAAAGCAGTAAATGATAACAAACTTGACAAAAAACTAATTGAGAAAAATCAAATCGAAGAATTGATCAAACAGGGTATTGATGCACATACTACAATAGTAGAATGGAAAAACCTTGATGCTGAAGTTAAAGACGCTTTTGTTCAAGGCCACATCAGAAGATTACTCAAAAATACAGGTATAGAAGGAATTGGCAGAACAAAGCTAGAAAATATGTTTGATGCTGAAGTTACAAAAAGACTACTACAGGCAGCACGTTTGGACATAGAAGGTGTTACACCTAAACTAGGTGAGAATGGTAAATATTTGAAATATTCTAGTACTGCACTTGAAGTATTACTTAAAAAACTCAATTAATACAAAATTTTAAAGAAATTCCGTCATATCATCTATCCAAACTTTTGGTTTTTCAACTTTAATTTCTGTATGCCACCATAAAACCTGTTTTTTTTCAGTTTGAGTAAAATCTGTAACAGGTTTCTTGTTATAAAATAGTGAGATATCTGCACCAGCAAGCTTGTGAATTTCAGCACTTACCTTATTTTTACCAGAACGAACATCTAATTCCCTAATGAACAATCTTATGTCTATTTCATCATCTGACGCTGCTTTATTATCATCTTGTTTCCATCCTGCCCAAAGACACAAACCAATTTCATTTTCAGATTCTGCAGGATCATAATTTGCATCACCTGGTTTTTTTATTTCTTCAAAATACTTGTATGCATGAATTGAACTATTCCACGTGCCTGGGAATTCTACTCTTTGTCCCTTGTAATGTTGTACTGCAGACCAACCTTTCAAAAAGGGTTTTATTCTTTTGTCCACAGAATCATAATCTCTTTGATTCAAAGAAAAGATTCGAGTCATACATTATGAATTAATCATAATAATAAAAATAGTTTGGTAGTTTTCTTATAAAAAACGACATATATCCAAAAAGATCAAATATATCATAACATCATCTAATATGATGGTAATAGAAAAAATACCCTTAAAACCCGAAATATTTCAAGGCGAACCAGTAGGTAACGAGGCAACAATCAATGGCATAAAGACAACACCTAATGAAAAAATTATTGCAGAGAAGGTCAATGAAATATTGATGCACTAAACGCACAAGGATAGTGTACGCGTCTAATCTTTTTTTATTCTAATTTTCAAATGGTGAGATTCAATGCCTCGCCAAAATAATATCCAGCCAAAATTGTTCCAGTAGACCATACACAAGAACCTGCAAATGTATAGAGGATAAATTTTGGAATTTTCATTTTTAATAACCCAGCTGGAACTGAAATCATTTCTCTCATTACTGGAATCATTCTTCCCAGAAATACTGCCTTGTCACCATATTTTTCAAACCAAATCTCAACTCTTTCTAATTTTTTCTCTGATACCTTGAAATATTTTAAATATCGAAGTAAGACTACTCGTCCAAGTTTTAATGCAATAAAGTAGATTGCAGATGTTCCAATGGTAGCACCTATTCCACCAAGAATAATCATAGGAATTACACCAATTAATGGAATTCCTTGTTGAGATGCCAAAAAGCCTGCAGTTGGAAATATTGCCAAAGTAGGAATTGGTGGAATTATAGTCTCAATTAGTGCTGCTAGGAAAATTCCTTCATAGAGATGATTCCCTAGAAACTCTGTAACCCATATCAAAAACGAATCAAAAGGTTCCATTTGTTTCTGACAACAAAATCCTACTAAATTACTTTACTAGAAAAATATCATACTGATTGGTCATATTTTGTGCCTAAAGATTGGGGTCTAAACTGGGAAATCCGCTATATAGCAAAACATCATCATGCAATCATGAGTAAATCTTTGATAGCAATTGTTGCAGTAGCAGTAGTTGCAATAGGTGCAGTGTTTGCCTTATCACCATATTTTACAGAATCAACTGTAGATGAGGCATTACCAACTGGCGCTATTATTCAACCAAAGATGGAAGATAAGGACGCAATGTTGATGAAAGATGATTCTACCATGATGGAAGACAAAATGATGGAGGAAGAATCTATGATGGAAAAAGAAATGATGGAGGAAGAATCTATGATGGAAAAAGAAATGATGGAGGAAGAATCTATGATGGAAAAAGAAATGATGGAGGAAGAATCTATGGAAGTATCCGCAATGTCTTATGCAGGATCATTCATCGGTGTGGGTGATGGAATTCATGATGCACAAGGAGATGCATACACAATACCACTAGAAGATGGAAGTGAAGTACTAAGACTGGAGAACTTTGAATCAACTAACGGTCCAGACTTGTTTGTTTATTTGGCAACTGACGATAGAGCATCAGACTTTGTCAATTTAGGAGATCTAAAAGCAAGCAAGGGAAACCAAAATTATGATATTCCAGAAGGAACTGATCTTAGCAAATACAATAAAGTCCTGATTTGGTGTAAAGCATTTGGTGTCTTATTTGGTAGTGCAGAATTATCTTCCTGAAACTTTTTTTAAAAATTCTCAAAAGGAATTTTTTATATTCAACAGGAATATGGAGCAATCAGTGTTTGCAGCAACAATTGTTCTACCAGTTTTTTCATTTCCAGAGATAATTCCAAGGAATTTATTTTCTTTTTCAGGCGATAATGATGGTCAATCAGCACCAGATCCTAGGTTCAAAAACATACTTTGGTTCATTATTGCAGGCACAAAAGGAGGCATAAACAGGGCTAAAATTCTTAATTTAATCAAAGATACCCCAATGAATGCAAACAAGATTGCAACAGTATTGAATGTAGATTACAAAACTATAGTTCATCACGTAAAAATTCTTTCAAAAAATGAGCTAATTGTAAAAGCAGAAAAAGACTATGGAGCAGAATACAAGTTAACTCAAATTATGAAGGAAAATCAAATGGTACTAGAGGAGATTATGCAAAAAATTGGAAAAAAATAGATTAATGATTCAGAGGAGATATTCCTCATGGTAGACTTTATGCTAGCTGCAGTAATAGCTGCATTTCTCAACATCGGATTACTTGTAGTTACAATTGGAACCTATATTCAAAATATGAGAGTTATCAGATCATACTATACTTCAGGGTTAGTTCTAGTTGCAGCTTTACTTATGATTCAAAATATTGTTATTGTATTGTTTTGGTCAACGCTTTACATGGATGATAAAGCTTTGATGATGTCAGCTGATATGGTATCTCATTACTTGTTTGCAATTAACGTAGTTCAGACAATTGGATTATCAGTTCTTGTTTGGATTACAAGACGATAGCCCAAAAAGATTGGGGAGAAAAGTGGGCAAACGCTTAAGGTAATTTTTTTAGATTACTTGTTTAATGAATACAAAAACAACAGGTATTGCTTTGATGGCATTAATCTTTGGAATTGCTATGGCACCAATTGCGATTACGCAAGCAGATGCAATAGCACCAGACAAAACTCTCATAGACACTCCTGACGCTTTTTTCATTCGTGGTGATTTGACTGCACCAGCAGGTGAAACACCATTTGGTGGAGAAGATGCAGGTAGTTATCTAGTTAGAGTTAATGGACAAGATATTACCGTCTTAACTATCTTTGATTCAAGTCCTGCAGAAGGGATGGTTCATGAAGGCTGGTTAGTTGACATGGATACAGGATACAAACTTAGTACAGGGCAAGCCGACGCAAGAAATCATCTCTTCTTCTCACAAACTATTGTGAATCCTTGGATTTATGATGCATATGTGATTACAGAAGAGCCAATCAGAGATACAAACCCAGCACCTAACAAACCAGTTGGTGGAGTTCTCTTAGAAGGACCATTTGGTACTGAGTAAGTCCAAATTTCTTTTTTATTTTTTTAACATAAAATTCTAGAATTTTTCTTGAATCATAAAAAGTAATAAAATAAGAACAAACGAAGATAATAAGTATTAGAAAGTCTATAACCTGCTATTGTCAAAAACAGTATTAAAAAATTTAGGAATGGGTTATCTTAGAGATAAACGAGATACTAGAGATTATGATATAGAAGACAAAAAGATAAAGAAAAAATTCAGATGGATTGCTTCTCCATATTATCCAAATAAGAAAATAATATCTAGTTCAAAATTTACATCTGTTAAAAATCAAAAGGATTTAGGAGCATGTACATCTTTTTCAGGTTGCGCTATACTGGAATATTATATTAAAAAAAGTGGAAAAAGGAACATGAATCTTTCAGAGAGATTTTTGTATCGTGTTACAAGGCGCATACTTGGATGGGAAAATGAAGACTCTGGTGCATTTCTAAGAACAACAATGCAAGCATTACAAAGATTTGGAACATGTGAAGAAGATTTTTGGAAATATAGTGTAAAAAACTACAATGATGAACCAGATAGCTTTGTGTATGGAATGGCAGATGATTTTGCAGCATTGACTTACATGAGACTTGATTCAAAAGGAATTTCAAGAAAAAGAATACTTGACAGAGTAAAATTCATGATAAATAATGAAATTCCAATAATGTTTGGATTTACTGTTTATGATCATGCAATAAACAGTTCATCTAGA
This sequence comes from Candidatus Nitrosopumilus sp., assembly GCA_965238195.1. Lineage (GTDB taxonomy): Archaea > Thermoproteota > Nitrososphaeria > Nitrososphaerales > Nitrosopumilaceae > Nitrosopumilus. The sequence goes on from OZ250174.1 coordinate 766,242, forward strand.
ACTGGAAAAATTCCATATCCGCATAAAAATGACAAAAAAGCCGGAGGGCATGCAGTAGTAATAACAGGATTTGATGATAATAAAAAGATCAAAAACTACAATGATGGAAAAACTACAGTTGGAGCAATTCAAATTAGAAATAGTTGGGGTAAAAATTGGGGTAGTGCAGGATATGGATGGTTACCCTATGAATATATTCTAAAAAAGAAATCCAATGATTTTTGGGTTCTTACTAAAGCAGACTGGATTGATACTGAAAGATTCGAATAAATCTTAGTGTTTAATTTCATAATATTCAACTGAATGATCAAACTGCCTGTTATAATCAACTTCAGTCCAAAACTTTTCCTCATCAATTTCTCGTCCTTCTGACATCCATGCGTTTAGCACTTTTTGCATAAACATTAGCGTGTTTTCATCAATTTCTGGTCGTAGTCCAGTCTCTTTTTCTATCCTATCTCTTTCTTCTTTGAATTTTTTTAGTAATCCTTTGAGATTTTTGCCATTCATCTGAGCAGCTTTTTTTGCTTTTGCAGATTGGATATCTTTTCTGAAATTAGATAAAAATCCCATATAGTATTATGATATTTTTTAAAATAAAAAGCTCTGCTTTAAATAATTTAATGAGATGCAAAATCATGCCAAGAGTTTCATGGTTTGATATACCTGCAGATGATCCTGAAAGGGCTCAAAAATTCTACAAAGAAGTATTTGATTGGAGTTTTGATAAATGGGATGGCCCAATGGATTACTGGATGACAAAAACAGGAACTGAAACACCAGGAATCGATGGAGGACTATCAAAGAGAATGCCTGGTCAGACAGGAATGACAAATACTATCACTGTTCCATCAGTTGATGAATTTACAAAAAAAATCGTAGAAAAGGGCGGACAAATGATTTGTGCTAAAATGGCGATTCCAAAAATAGGATGGATTGCGCAAGCAACAGATACTGAAGGAAATATCTTTGGAATTATAGAGATGGATGAGAAAGCAGAGTAATACCATCTAAATTAATAATCGGATATTCTAAATTCAATAATTGAGTTATAGATTTTTAGATCATGCAACTGATGCAATAATTGAAGTTACTGCAAAAGACCTCAAAGAAGCATTCTCAGTAACAGCTGATGCAGTGATTAATCTAACACTTGATCAAGACAAAGTAGAGGAAAAAGAACAAAAAGAGTTTTCAGCAAATGGAAAAGACATCAGATATCTTCTATATAGCTGGATTGAAGAGATAACTTTTGTTCTAATTACGCAAGGATTTGCAATAAAGAGAATTGAATTTGATATTATAGAAAACGAGGGTTATAAAATAACTGCAAAGGCATATGGTGAAACACTTGATTTGCATAAACACAATTTCAAAGTAGAAATCAAAGCACCAACATTTTATGAAATGGAGATTAAACAAGACAAAGGTGTTTTTATGAAATTTTTACTTGATTTGTGATTTTTGTGAATTATTCTTGGCAAAAAACAAGAAGAAATTATACGCGTTTTTTAAAAACAAACTCTGAATACTAGTATTATGCGCGCAAGGTTAGCAGTAGTTGCAGTGTTTTCACTATTTGTATTAATGATGGTGCCAGCCTATGCAAGTGTTACAGTCACATCAATGTCATTAGAAAAGAGCTTTTACACCACAACTGAGAGTTTTGGATTTATTGGAACTCTAAATGGAACAGAAACAGTTTTTGTTATTATTCGTGATGGACATGGAAATTTCAAAGGAATGCTATCGGACCCAATAGCTACAGATGACTTTGATGTAATTCCAAGACCGGTATCAAATTTCTTTACTAGTACTGGAATCTATAATGCAACAGCATTTACTGATAAAGAAAAAGAAGAAGACGGATTTGTAGTAAAACTAGAGTATGATGGAACTAAATTATTTGAGATTCCTGATAAAATATTACAGCTAAATACAATTACAGATAAAGTAATTGAAATTGAAAAAACAGTTACATTTACAGCTAGTATTACAGATAGTTCAATTGAAGGTGCAGTATTTAGTTTAGCAAATAATTCTACAGGAGCTACAATAGATCCAAGTTCTGGGAAATTCGTTTGGACTCCATCTAAATCACATGGCAACATCCAAGATGTTCAGCATTATTTTGACATTGTTGTAAACAAGGGTTCCCAGGAAGACAAAGAAAATTTCAAAATTACTGTAAAACAAGCATATGTTGAACCAGGAAAAGAACCTGAACAAACATCAGAGCCTAAAGGATTAGGAATTGCATCATTTGTTGATGAAACAAAGGATCCACAAAGTTATGTTGACAGATACAATAATGAATCACACTACAAAGACTGGTTTGACACTTCATATCCAGAGTATGATTCAATTTATCAAGCAGTGGGTTTAGAGACACCTGTAGAGTTAGCACCATTTGTTGATGAAACAAAGGATCCACAAAGTTATGTTGACAGATACAATAATGAAGCAACATACAAGGAATGGTTTGATGATAATTATCCGGATTACTCTTCAATTTATGAAGCTGTAGGACTAGAAGCACCTATAGAATTAGCACCATTTGTTGATCCAAATCTAGATCCTCAACATTATGTTGACAGATACAATAATGAAATTACATACAAGGAATGGTTTGACAAGGCATATCCAGATATTACAATTTACGAAGCAGTAGGAATCGAAGAACCAGAAGATAAAGCACCAGAGTTTGGTGATTGTGGAGAAGGAACAAGATTGATTGATGGCATATGTACAATTTTTGATAAAGTAGAGCACGGTCAATGTGGAGAAGGAACAGAACTAGTTGGCAAAGTTTGTGAGATTATTGGAAAAACAAAAGTAAATGAAAAGCCATGGTGGCAATTCTGGTAAATTGCTGATAAGCTAAGTTTTAATCACAATACTTTTTCATCATCATTATGGGAAAGCTAGGTAGAAATCTTAGAATTTGTGGAGAATGTGGTATTGCATATACTTCTGTTAGCATGACAAAATATATCGATCAGTGTCCCATATGCAAATCTAGAAGATTTGAAGCAATCCCAATAGATTCAGAAGAAGGATAATTTTTCAACATAGATTTTTTAGTAGAATTAATTTTGCAAACGTATTGTCTGATGACCCAGAAATTGAGAAAATAAAGCAGCGAAAGCTAGAGGAGATGCTCAAGCAGCGAAATCAGCCTAAAATTGAGCCTGGAATCACAGATTTGAATGAATCAAATTTTGAGCAAATAATATCAGCTGAGAATCCAACACTAGTGGATTTTTGGGCAGAGTGGTGTGGTCCATGCAAGTCAATGCATCCAGTTTTTGAGAGTCTATCAAAACAATATCCTAAAGTAAAATTTGCTAGAGTAAATGTAGATAATAATCAAAGTATTTCTATGAAATTTAATGTACAATCAATTCCAACATTTATCATGTTCAAAGCAGGTCTTGTCGTAGATCAGATGATGGGCGCAGTTGGTGCACCTGGAATTCATATGATTTGTAAAAAGCATTCAAGCTAGTAAGCGTACGCTGCTTCTTTTGCTCGTTGAATCTCAACTATTTCGTTTAGAACTTGTTGTTCTTCAGTACTTAGTTTATGCATGAATCTATTGAGTAGTTGTTTTGCCTCATGTGATGGTGGAAATGTATAGAAAATTTCTTCTTCAAAGATTTGTCTACCAATTGTAACATCTTTGACAGAGCAAGCAACTTCATCTCCAGTTTTAGCTGAAGTTACTGTCTTTTTATCAAGCTGAAGTTGATGGATAATGCCAACCTTTCTTCCATCTTTATTCATAAATGGAATTTTTTGTTTTAGTGTTCCCACATCTATTCTAATTCCAAAAACTGCAGGATCATTGTTTCTAAAAACCATTCCTTTAAGAAAAGTAAATTTTGAGACAGGAACTAATTCTGAAAAGACCGCATCTTCTTCATTTGCAGTATCTTCTTCAACCCATGCATTATAGTTGTCAATTAAACTGTAGATTACTTTGTCTTCAAACACTTTGATATGACTGTCTTCTGATTCTTCTTTTGCATCAGGTAGAACTTTGACATTAAATGCCAAAACAATTCCCAGATGTCTATCTTTTTCTTTAATTGCTTTTGCTTCTATTACATCACGTCGAGTTACAGGACCAATGTCTGCTTTTGCAATAGGAACTTGTGAGCGTCTAAGCATCTCAACTATAGCCTCAAGTGAGCCTATAGTATCACATTTGAGAATAATACCATCAGTTTCAGTATCAATGAATACAGATTTCATCTCAGATTCTATGAGTTTGGTGAATTTTTCAATCTCTACATCATTTGATGCAACATAAAGAGTACTTCCAGGAAGAACTCCTTCAAGATCAGCTGATGCAATTTTTAATCCTGCTGCTGCATCAACTTGTTCAACTGGTTTGAATTTATCTCGAGGATCACGCATCTCATCAAGAGGTTTTGGTAAAAGTATTGCCTTTGGTTTTATTACTAAAACAGAATCTCTTTTGGCTACAACAATGCTGTTTTCTTTTTTGATTGTTCCATCAATTAGAATAATATTTGCTGTAGGTCCTAATCCAACCTCATCTTTAACCTCTAAGACAATGCCACGCGGATCTTTTTGTTCTTGACTTAGTCTTTGTTGAAGATATTGTTGTGTCAGTCCTACTAGTACACTAAGTAGTTCTGGAATTCCAACTCCAGATCGTGCAGAAATTGGTACTATTGCAATTTCTGATTTAAAGTCCTTAACACGGTAAAATGCCTCTGATTGATATCCCAAAATAGAGAGAGTTCCTACAACATCGTAGATCTTTTGATCAAGATCGGCTTGAATTGATGCATCTTGTTCTTTTAATGCCTTTGAAATAAATGCAGATTCAGATTTTCTCCATCCAGAAATTTGATCACATTTGTTTAGTGCAACAACAAACGGAACTTTTCTGTTTTGTAAAATTTTCAGACTTTCATTTGTTTGTGGTTGAAATCCACGATTAACATCAACTACTAAAATTGCAATGTCAGCTGCAGAACCACCTCTAGAGCGAAGGTTTGTAAAAACTTCGTGTCCTGGAGTATCAATAACTAAAATTCCTGGAATTTTATTTTCTGATTCTTCTAGTTTTTTGTATAAGATGCCACATGTTTCTTTGATGGTTTCAGTTGGAAGAAAGCTAGCACCAATATGTTGAGTAATTCCACCTGCTTCTCTACCTTGGACACCTGTGCCACGAATTCTATCTAAAAGAGATGTTTTACCAGAATCTACGTGACCAAGAACTGCCACTATGGGCTGACGAATTTGCAAACCAGATCACTCAAATGCTACCCTCGATTCGTGATCAAAACTTTCTTGTGAATCTGATGCATGGATAATATTTTCACTAAATCCTAATCCAAAGTCACCTCTAATAGAACCAGGTTCTGCTTCAAATGATTTAGTTGCTCCAACCATAATTCTAGTAGTAGCAATTGCATTGTTTCCTTCAATGATTGCTGCAACCACAGGTCCTGATGTGATAAATGATGTTAATTCACCAAAGAAAGGTTTGTCTTTGTGAACATCATAGAATTTTTCTGCTTGTTGTTGAGTAAATGTAAACATCTTTAGTTTCAAAATTTTAAATCCTTTTTGTTCAAATCGTGAGATAACTTGCCCAACTAGATTTCTAGATACTGCATCTGGTTTTACAATGAACAGAGTGTTTTCAGTCAATTCTACTTCTTTCTAATTCCGCCTTTAACGTGCTTCTTTGTCCACTTTAGTTTTCTCGGATCACGTTTTAGATCTAGGGCATTTTTTTTACATTTTGAAGAACAAAACCATAAAACAGTTCCATCATTTTTGGCAAGCATTGTACCAGAACCTTTGGCTACAGATCTACCACAGAAATTACATGGTTTAACTAAAAGACTCATATCTAATCATCTAATGAATTTTCTTTGCTTCTCTCTCTGTTTCTCTTAGCATTAGAATTTCTCCCATTCTAATAGAACCTTTGACATTTCTTGTAAGAATTCTTCCTTTATCATTTCCAGTAAGAACTTTAACTCTAACTTGAATTACTTCACCAGCAATGCCAGTTCGTCCAACAATTTGAATAATTTCAGATTGAACTACTTGATCAGTTGTAGCACTCATTCTTCAGTCTTGCCGCCTTTAATTTTTTCAATAGATGATACAATTTGATCTACAATGTGTTGTGCATCACCAGCATCCAAAATTGCTGCAGCGGCAGAAGTAATGTCAATACCTAATGATTTGCCTAATTCTTGTTTACTTGGAACAAATACATATGCTGCACCTTGTTCCTCACATAGAATTGGAAGATGTGCTACTACCTCTGGTGGTTCAACATCTTCAGCTATAATGATTAGTTTGCTGGAACCGCGTTCGATTGCCTTTGTGGCCTCATTGGTTCCTTTCTTGACTTTACCGCTAGTAGATGCGACTCTAAGAGCCTCTAAAATTGGAGCAACAAGGTCCTCTGGTGTCTCGAATTTAACATAATATGATTTTCCCATACTTCGTCACCCTAAGGGTTCATTCTCCATTCTAATCATCGATTTATTTGGTTTTAAAAGTGTTAGGCGGAAATTATGGACGTTACTTTTTTGATATATTCAGACATCAAAGCGTCTAGTTTTTCTTGACTTTGAGCTTCTGCATAGATTCTAACAATTGGTTCTGTGCCACTAGGTCTAATCATTACCCAATTTTTGGGATCAATAGTAATTTTGATGCCATCAGATATATCAGAATTTGGAAATTCTTCTTTTAATGAAGAAATTAATTTTGAAACATTTTCAGGAGAACACGGTACCTTGTCTTTTGTAGTAAAAGAAGGAGGCAAGCTGGAAATTTCATCTGATAGAGGTTTTCCTGAAGTTGCCAAAAGATCAAGCATTAGTGCCAAAGTCATACATCCATCTCTTACTTGATTATGCTTTCCATACATGAACCCGCCATTTTCTTCAAATCCTATTAGTGCATCAGTTGGAACCATCTTTCTTGATACTTCAACACTACCTACTTTGGTACGAATAACTTTTGAGTTAAAATTATCAGCTAGAGATTCAATAGAAGAACCTGAATTCAAACAAGTAACAACCAAAGAGTTTGGATTTTTCTTTAAGATATGCCGAGTAAGAACTAGTGCAGATTTGTCGCCAGATAAAATATTTCCTTTATTGTCACAGAAAATACTTCTATCTCCATCACCATCAAATGCAATTCCTAAATCAGCATTGTTTTGTATGACAATCTTTGAAAGCTCTGAAAGATTTTGTGGTGTTGGTTCTGATCCACGTCCTGGAAAATTTCCATCAATATTTTGATTAATAAGAAACGCTTCACATTGTACCATTTTACAAAAATCAGGTGCAGAGACTGCTTGTGCACCATTTCCTAAATCTAAAACAACTTTGAAATTTTTTGATTCTATTAACTTGGAATCAACTTGTGATACAATTCCTTTAAGATATGTCTCAATGGTTCGTTCTTCTTTTCTCGTAGTACCCCAATTTTCAGGATTGTTAATCCAACTTTTTTGTAGGTAGATATCTTCAATTACTAATTCATCTTCTCGTGAAATCTCAACTCCATCTTTTGCAGCAGGTTTGATTCCATTATACTGAGAGGGGTTATGAGAAGCAGTGATCATTATTCCACCAGAATATCCCAAAGTCTTTACTGCAAATTCAAGACACGGTGTTGGAACAATTCCTGCAATATTGCAATCAATTCCTATTGAATTAAGAGCAGAACTCACAACTTTGCAAATTACTGGACTTGATTCTCTTCCATCAAAACCAATCAGTATTGGTCCTTGCTCAAAGTAAGTTCCAATAGCTAAAGTCATATCATGAACAAATTCTAATGTAAAATCTTCACAGAATACTCCACGAATTCCATTTGTTCCAAAAAATTTTGCCATGTTGCTATTCAATAATAGATAAATTTGTGTTTAATGGCATCTTCGTTGCGGGAGTCGCCCAGCCTGGTCAAAGGCGTAGGGCTTAGGACCCTATATCTTAGGATTTCGTGGGTTCAAATCCCACCTCCCGCACCACTTTGATTTCTGTGAATGATTAATAATGAGAAAATCTCCAACAAACAAAGTCATGAAAAAGACAGTAGTAGGAATTACAGTAGTTGGAAAAGATAGAGAAGGAATCGTTGCCACATTTACAAATTTTGCATTTTCAAAAGGTGGAAACATTGAGAAAGTAAACCAAAATGTAATCAAAGGTCTCTTTGGTATGTATCTAGAAGTATCTTTTTCAAAAACAGTTGATGTAAAAAGATTTGATACAGAGTTACAAAGTTTAGCTAAAAAAGAAAAGATGGATGTAAATACACATCATGAAACAAATTCACAAAAAAACATTGCAGTATTTGTAACAAAAGAGTCACTTTGTCTTAAAACAATTCTTGCCAATGTAAAATCACTCAAAGGAAAAATATCAGTAATAGTTGGTACAGAAAATACACTTGCTCCCTTGGCAAAAAAGGCAAAGATTCCATTTGTTACAATAAAAGAAAACACTCAACAAAAGTCAGAAGAGAAAATTATTGATGTATGTAAAAAGTATGAAATTGATTTAATATCACTTGCAAGATATATGAGAATTCTTAGTCCCAACTTTGTTTGGAGATATCCAAATAGAATTATTAACATTCATCCATCAGTATTACCTGCATTTCCAGGTGCACTGGCATACGAACAAGCTTTTGAGAGAGGTACAAAAATTGTTGGTGTTACGTCCCACTATGTAACAGAAAACTTGGATCAAGGACCAATTATTTTCCAAGATTCTTTCAAGGTAGATCCAAATGATACATTAGAGAAAATTAAGACAAAAGGACAAAGACTAGAGGCAGATACGTTACTCAAAGCAATGAAGATGCATCTAGAAAACAAACTCGAAGTTCGTTGGAGAAAGGTTCACATTAAATCAAAGTGAATCAGATGATAGAAATTAAAGCCCAATTTGATCCTAATCTTAGAAAATCAATTAAAAAGAAAAAACAAGTTGCAGTAATTCCAATAGGCTCAATTGAGCAGCACGGTCCACATTTGCCAGTCTCAACTGATTCAGATATTGTAACTGAAATAGCAAAAAGACTATCTGAAAAGAAAGGATACCTTCTACTTCCAACACTGACATATGGAGTTTCATTTGAACATGCTCCATTTTTTAATTTGAGTGTTAGAGAATCAACTTTACGTACAATACTAACTGATTTGTGTTCATCACTTTTAGCAAATAACATCAAGACAGTCTTCATAATTAATGGACATCATGGAAATCTAAAATCAATCAAAAATATTGATGTGAAACTCCAAAAACTCTCAAAAAACAAGCTCAAAGTATTTCCATTGTCTTATTGGCATTTTATGAAAAGAGAATTTGATCATGCAGGATTTGTAGAGACATCACTAATGTTAGCAATTTCAAAAAATGTCAATATGAAATTGGCAAAAAAAGGATTAATCACAGATGGCATGACAAAACAACAAATCAGTAAACTTGGAAAACTAGCTAATCAATCATTTCCTAAAGCTACTAAAAATGGAATTTGGGGCGATCCAACAAAAGCCACAAAAAAAGATGGGCATGCAATTTTAGATGAAATCATTAAAAATCTTGGAAAAAAGTGTCAAACTTGCCTTACTGAGCACAGCTCATAGTTTCACCAATGAATGTTTAATATAATCCCTCAATATCAAAGCCAATAAGTGATATAATGTCCGTTGATATGGCAGTAAAAGTATTGGATGAGAGTATCAGTCAAGTCGTACTGATAAAGCTCAAAGGTAACAAAACAATTAGAGGTAATCTACTTGGTTTTGACCAACACATGAACCTGCTACTCGATTCTTCAGAGGAAATTCCTGCTGAAGGCGATTCAAAAAGCCTTGGTACCATTGTAGTCAGAGGAGACAATGTAGTTATGATATCTCCTCCTCCACCAGAGAAATAGGTGATTTCAGATGGTAAAAGGCACAACTTCTATGGGTGGTTTTACAAAGAAGAAAGTTCACATCAGATGTAGACGATGTGGTAAAAACTCGCTTCACAAGCGTCATCACCAATGTGCAAGTTGTGGATTCCCAGAGGCTAAACGCAGAAAGTATTCCTGGATTAAATGGTATACATAGATGCAAGAAATTGTTCTTATTCTTAGTTCATTAGCTGGTGTAGCTACAGCAGCTGCTGTTCGAAAAATGCCAAGAGACAAAAATCAATTACTTAGTCTTGGCGCTAGTTCACACATTAAAAGTCAAATTAATACTCTAAAAATTGAAAAAGATATTCTTACTAAAACAATTGCAAGACTATACCAAGTAGATACAGAATTTTCTAAAATTCAAAAGGACAAACTGTTACTAAAATATCAACATCAATTAGGAATTATTTTAGCTAAACTTGAAAAACTTGAGCAAGCAAGTAAACATCCAGACTTAGGTCCAGTAGGTGATGGTTTGATTACTTTGATGGATCAAAAATTATCGAAACTAGATGATAAGCTGTATGAGTTATCATCAAAGATTGTAAGTACAAATGTTGAAACACCAAAAATAAAAGAACCAGAGATAAAAAAACAAGAATCAAAACAAAGTGTAAAAAAATCATTCAAAGATTCATTCAACTTTGAAAAATCAAAAGAGACAAAGATTGAACCAATTTCGATTCCTCCAACAAGACCAAGACAATCATTTGAATTAACTACTTTGACAAACATTTCAAGAAAAGAACCAAAATTTCAATCATTTGAAGCACCAAAACAGCAGATTGTAAACCCAATACCACAGCCAAAAGTAATTCAACCTGAAGTAATCAAACCAAAAGAAGAGATTATTCAAGAAATTATTCAACCACAACAAAAAGTTGAAGATAAAATTGAGATTATACAGTCAGTAACACCAAGAGTAGAGTCAACAGTAGAAACTAGGCCTGACATTAACAAAGAAGTAGCAAAAATTACAGAACATAAAGCACTTCCAGAACCAGAACAAAAACCAAAACCAACAACATTAGATGATGATTTAGATGATGATGCAGATGATTTAGATAAAATCAAAGGCGATATCATGAAAGTACTATCAAAGCTTGACCAAGCAGAGGTAGAGTAATTGTCCTATGATAGTGCCATCAAGGCATTATCAAGTGATGCACTAAAATTTGTTAAAGACTATTCTATAATTGGATTAGGAAGTGGAAGAGCTGCAACTGCACTTGTAAAATCACTTTCAAGACTAATTGAATTAAAAGATTATCACATTGTTGCAATTCCAACTTCATTACAAATCAAACAAGTTGCAGAAGATGGAGGAATACCACTTGTAGAAGCTGATCAAGTAGATCACATTGATGTTGTCTTTGATGGTGCAGATCAAATTAATTCTGAAAAATTAGTAATCAAAGGTGGTGGTGGTGCTTTGTTACGAGAAAATGTTTTGTTTAATCTTGCAAAAAAAGTTGTAGTTATGGCAGACAAGACAAAGTTTGTAAAAAATTTCACACGAACTGTTCCAGTAGAAGTCCACCCATTTGCTAGAACGTCAGTAACAAATGCAATCAATAAACTAGGAGGAAAAGTTCAACTTCGTTCATTAGATAGAGGTTATACATTCTTTACAGAAAATGGAAATATAATTTTAGATTGTGATTTTGGAACAATAAAGAATCCAAAAGCACTAACTCAGAAAATTAAACAAACAGCAGGAGTCTTAGAGTCTGGAATATTTCTTAGAAAACCAGACGTAATTTACAGAGCCAAAACAGGCGGTAAATTTGATATTATCTAAGGATTATTTGGTCTGAGTCTGTAATGAACGGACCCAATTAGTTTTATTCTTGTACGACTTCAGACAACTTTTGAATGTGACTAATGTCATTTTTTACTGCTAAGTCTAGTGCTTTTTGCATTTCATTTTTGTAGTTTTCAAGATTATTTTCATTTTTCTTAACCACTTCACATTCTTTTACAATTGGTAATTTTCTAAAATTTTTGTATTGTTCATATGTAAGTATACAAGTATGAAACTTTGAATCCTCTTTGAATTTATATTTAATTTTAAATGGAGATGAATTGGACGACTCTATCAAAAATGATTTTATTAGAATGTTTACATTAATCGGTTTGTGTAAAATTTTTGTTGGTTTTAATGATTGCAGTTCATCTTCAAGAGAATCAGAATATCCACCAGTTACAATTACTACATTGGCAAATGCATCTTTCTCTCGAATTTTTCTTAATGCATATAATCCATCATATTGAGGCATCATTAAATCTAACAAAACAAGATCGGGGTTTAATTTGTTAAACAACCGTACTCCTTCTAACCCATTGTATCCTTTACCAACAACCTTCATTCCATTTGCCTCTAAAAGTTCAGATGTAGAAGAAACAATATCTTCATTATCATCTATTACAATAACTGATGTCAAAATTTCCCATACCCTTCTTTGTTTTGATTAATTCTAAGATTAAGTGCTGTTTGTTAGAAAAATAAATAACAACATTACTTTAACTCACAATAATTTCATTGAAATTACCACTTTTGAGATATTGATTGCTTAAATGTTTTAGAATAATAAAGTACAAGTTAGAAATCTAACTCATACTTTAGGTACAATCCTTACAGTCAGGATCAATACATACAGGATTATGTTTTCCATCTCGTGTAGGATGTGCTGTATCTCGTCTTCTTTCTGTTCTAGTCATAATTACTATAGGTGATTATAATTAAAAAGAATGATCGTATGGGTCTGTAAGGATTAGTACTAAAGATTCGAATTCTTTATGAGTAGTAATCTTTGATTGGTATGAGTGACTAACAAAGAATTAGAAAATTTCAAAGAAAATTTCTCAGGATGGGATAATTACTATAAAGAAACAGACGTTGAGACCATGCCTTGGTATGAGAAAAATTTAGATCATGATATTGAAAATGAAATTAAATCAAACAATTACAATTCAGGAAATTTCTTGGATCTAGGCACAGGTCCAGGTACACAAGCATTACAATTATCAAAATATGATTTTGAGGTAACTGGAACTGATATTTCTCAAAGTGCTATAGAAAAAGCCCAAAAATTATCAAATAAAATTAATTTCATGGTAGATGATATTTTAAATTCAAAACTTTCTGATAAAAAATTTGATTTTATATTGGATAGAGGAATTTTCCATATTTTTGATGTTTCACAAAGACCTCAATATGTAAAACAAGTCAAGCAAATTTTAAATGACGACGGAATTTTATTTCTGAAATGTATGAGTGTTGAAGAAAAAAACTTACCAGATAATGAAATGCCACATAAACTCTCAAAACAAGAAATTATAGATTCTTTTAATGACGATTTTGATATTCAAAGAATTGATGATAGTGAATTTCGTGGTTCGCTTGAATTTTATCCAAAATCATTGTTTGTAGTTTTAAAGAAAAAATCTAGTTAATTTTTCTCTCAACTAGTTTACCATGACCAAGTTTTCCAATAACTTCAAAGTCATCTGCAACTATTTTTCCTCTAACAATTGTTTTAACAGGCCATCCTTTTAGATTTCTTCCCTCATATACAATATAATCAGAAAAGCCTCCAAACAACTCAGATGTTACTTTTTTTTCTTTTTTCAAGTCTATCATAGTAATGTCTGCATCAGAGTTTTTTTCTAATGTTCCTTTTTGTGGATACATTCCAAAGATTTGAGCAGCATTTTGACTTGTAAATCGAACAAACTGTTCAAGAGATATTCTGTTTTGATTTACACCATCATTGAGCAATATCGGAATCGAAGTTCCAATTCCTGGAAATCCAGCCAATGCTCCCCAAACATCATCTCCATCTAGTTTGAGTTTAAGTTGATTTGCAACGTGATCTGTACCTATAGTATCAATCAGATTTGCAGAAAGTGCCTTCCAGACTGCCTTGGAATCATTTTCTGTTCTAATCGGAGGCATAACTTTGGCAAGATATCCTTGTTGTTTTTCATAAGATAATGTCAGATAGTGAGGACACGTCTCGACAAAAATTTTTGTTCCAAGCTTTTTCTCTTCTTCAATTTGTGCAAGTGCCCTTTCTGAACCAATATGAACAAAGTATATCACACAATCATAATCTCGTCCAAACTTGGATACTGTCTTAATTGCTTTTGCTTCAAATTCAGGAGAACGACTTTCAGACCAAGCAGATAATCCATCTTGTTTTTTTTCTTTTGCAGTTTTAATTCCACATCCACATGATTCATAGTCTTCTGCATGAACAAGTACTGGACAACCAAGTTTAGCTGCAGCCTTTACAGTTTGTTCAACTATTTCATCAGTAACATCCACTTGAGATTCAACAAGACGAGAAGAGTTTGGTGGCATGTCCATGTATACATGACCAACTTCACCACCAAGATTCATGTAAATTTTAAAAGACGTAATTCCTTTCTCAACACAAAAATTCATTTCTTTGATTTGTTGTGGAGTGAAAATGGAAGCATGTATTGTATAATCAATATAATGACTTTGAGATGATGCGTCAAGTTGAGTGTGTAATGAGCTAGAAAAGGAATTTTCCAATCTAAGCATTCTCATCATAGTTGTTATTCCACCAATTGCTGCAGCATGAGATTCAGTTTTAGCTGCTTCATTGATTGGAGAATATACACCATAGTGAACGTGAGTGTCAATGGGGCCAGGAACAGAAACCAATCCATTTCCATTGATTTTGTTATCACATGCAGGAATGTCATTGGTAAATCCAACAATTTTTCCTTCATCAATTAGAATATTTTTGTCGACCATTCCCTGAGGAAGTATAATGTGCGAATCAGTAATCACGGTATCATACGTCATCTGAAAATTTTACACCTGGCAGGCTATTATGCGTTGAGAAAATGAATAAAAACTCAACACTAAGAAGTAATTCGAGGGCCGGTGGTTTAGGGGTATAATGCCTCGTTCGCAACGAGGATGTCGAGGGTTCGATTCCCTCCCGGTCCACTCTTCTAGAAACTATTATACATAAACAAAAAAATTCAAATTTCATGGAAGTTTTTGACGGAAAAAAAGCTGCACAAGATTACATGTCAAAACATACTCTAGCATTCTCAACTCCAGAATTAACACTGATGAGATTTGCATTTTGGTTAGGAGATTCAGTTCCAGATCCAAAAAACGAAGGAGGAGGAATTCCAAGAATGATGACCTTTTTGACAGAACAAGATTTTCAACCTGTTTTAATTGATGATGACAAATACGAACCATCAGGTGCAGTTAAAAGTTCAGCATTTGTTGGAAACGCCTACAATGAAGAAAGATCAGATGGAAAGTTTTGTTCTGAATGCGGCACTACTCTTTCAGCAACAGCAAAGTTCTGTCCTGAATGTGGTACAACACAAGAATAAGAAAATAATTTTTAATTTTATGCTTTAGATCCACACTTTGTGCAGAATTTTGCATTTGCTCTTAGTTCAGCACCACATGAAGAACATCCATTGCCACTTTGTGGTGGTGCTGTTTGTCTTGGCATCAAAGATGGATCGGGTGATGGTAAAGTTCCAGCGTTTCCAAATGCTTCTTGTGTAGAAACAATTCCTGGTGGGCCTCCACCTACTGGATTTTCTGCAGTACCTGATCTTGGGGGTTGACCCATTCCTCCTGCTGCCATTCCAGGTTGACCCATTCCTGGCATCAAACCAGGAGATTGTGTGTTTCCAGAACCAGAACTAACTGATTTTTTTAATTCAAAAATTACTTTGATTGCTAGGAATTCTAATGCAGAATATGCTACTGTGTAATCACCAAGTTTTTGAAAGAATTCTTTGTCACTTAGTTGACCTTTTTTGTACATGTTGTTAGTATCTAGAAATGATTCATAGTATCCTTGAGATTCATCAAACAAACTTTGTAGTTTATCAAATAGCATGTTTAGTGTATCTACTTCACCAAATGACATGTTCTATCTTCATTTTTGGAATATTAATTACTTTAGAATTAGAAATTCAGATAAATGTTCAACAGGCTCGTATGTAGTTGAATTAGTTCTTCATATCTTTAGGTTCAGCTAATTTAGAAAAACAAAGAATTTAGAATCTAATCTTCCTTGTCTTTTTCTGATTCTTTGGCTTTTGCCTTTTCTCTAACACTTTTCATGATACAGAATTTGCTTAGAGTCTCCATTAATCCCATGATTGTTTTTGATAATTTATCGACATAAGTGTTTAGGTCAAATATTTTTGCAAGAATCAATAGATTATGAATATTTTAAATTTTAATTGAGAAAATTTCGAAGTTTTGAGGATTACTCAAAACAATCTATTAATTTTGTCTGTGATTTTGGAAACAATCTCTGCAATAAACAGGTCTGTCATCTTTTGGTTTGAATGGTATTTGACAATCATTTCCACAGTCGGCGCATTTTGCGTCAAACATTTCTCGTGGTCTGTCGTCTCTTCTACCAAATCTGGAACCACCTCTATCTCCACCATAGCCACCAGATCTTCCGCCAGATCTACCTCCAAATCTACCGCCACCACTTCTTGGTTCTGGTTTATGTTTTTGGAAGCATTCTCTGCAATAAACAGGTCTATCTTCTTTTGGTTTGAATGGTATTTGACAATCATTTCCACAATCGCCGCATTTTGCATCAAACATTTCTCTTTCTCTGTCGTATGACATATCTTTCTAAAATTTGGTTAAATTGGGGTATAATAAATCATGAACCACTGTTTGGTAAAACAAAAAGAAGGAAAACGTATTTTGGATTTATGCTAGTGCTCTATCAATCATACTTTTGTATGATTCTTTAGAAGCGGCGCCTACTTGCTGGCTAACTATTTCACCTTTTTTGAGGATGATTAAGGTTGGAATACTAAAGACATTGTATTTTGATGCCAATTCATTGGCCTCATCAACATTAACCTTGACAAATTTTACTTTGCCATCATAGTCATTTGCCAATTCTTCAACTACTGGGCTAACCATTCTACATGGACCACACCATTCGGCCCAAAAGTCTACAAACACAGGAATGTCAGAGTTTATCACATCGACTTCCCAAGATTTTGTATCTGAAACTTGTGTAATTCCCATTGTACTGTTGTTTTGTTGACCGTACCTAAAAACGTTCACCAGAATTAACACCATATTTTTTGTCGGAGAATTAATTTTGATATATACTTAAATGACGTTTTGATAAAACTCAGATATGAGTTCAGAACTTAGACTTAAAAAATTAAGAGGTTCTGGAGGCTATGTTATGGCCACTGTTACTGATGAACAACAGATGAAAGGGAATTTAGGCGGTCCTGATCTGTTTTTAGCACCAATAGGAAGATTAGATGCTGAATTAATTACGAAACATTTCTGTAATACTTGTGAAAAAGAGTTCAAAGGTGCTCCAAAAATAGAATTTGAAAATCCTAATGAAGAAGTTGCAGAAAATCTAATTCTTGCAGAAAGAGGACAATACATTTGCAATTCATGTAATTCAGCACTTGCAGAATATAGAGAATTCAAAAAACAAGATGAAGCAGGTGAAGTTGGAAGTGCAAAACCATTAGAACCTCAAGTTCAAGATACACCACAACAAGTTGTAGAACCTGCAACACAAACTCCACAAGAAACAGTTACACAGCCAAGTTCAGCAACTGATGTAAGTTCAATTGAAGGTAGAACAGTAGTTGATGAAAATGCTAACAAGATTGGAATAGCAAAACAAGTAGGTGTTGATTCTACACAATCAATGGTTCTAGTATTAACTAAAAACGATGGAACTGAAGGTAGTATTCCATGGAGTAATATCAAAAAGGTGGGAGAAGTGATTCTTCTAGGAAATCCAGAATCTTCAGCTGATCCAGGAAAATGTTCTAGTTGTGGATTTGGGAATAAAGAAGGCTCCAAATTCTGTGAAGACTGTGGAACCAAGCTCTAATAGCTAGCAAATATAATCAATGACATTATAGGCGATAAATAATTGGCAAAAAGATCTATCTCAAAAGGAGTTATCAAAGATATCATTATTGTTGCCGTAGGAGTTTTAGTAATTTGGATAGGTCTTCAAGCAGCATTTGGGACACAAAATCTATTTTACGTAGTTGCAAGTGGAAGTATGATTCCAGAATTACAAGTGTATGATGTCTTAATTGTTCAAGGGCATGAGCCTTTTGAAGATATTGAGATAGGAGACGTTATTGTATTTAATCGACCATCAGACCATAACAGAGTGATTGTGCATAGAGTTGTATCAATTATTGATGAGAGCCCTAAAACAATCAGAACCCAAGGAGATGCAAATCCAGCATCAATTCCTGGAACTGACTTTCCAATTACTGCAGAAGAATACATAGGAAAAGTAGTGTATACACTTCCACAAGTAGGATATGTTACACAATTACTAAAACCACCAATAAACTACATCATAATTGCAGTTGTAGTAGGAGTCATGATTGTAAAACAGATGGCAAAGAGGAAAAGTGGAAAAGAATTCACATTAACAGATCCATTAGAATCAGAAAATGAAGATACTAGTGAACTACCAGAAATTGATAAGATAGAAAAAGATTCTGAATATTCAGAACACGTAGAAAAATCAGAAAGCGTAGAAGAATTAGAAGTTGGGGAAGAAACAAAGAGTAAAGAGGAATTAGAAGGCATAGACGAAGCATTAGAAGAGATAGATGAATCTGTTGAAGAGCAAACAGATGAGAAAACATCTAAGAAAGATGACAAAGAGTAAATCTGCTAAAATTCATGCAAACAGGTTCACATATGCATAATGAAAAGCAATAGATCGTCCTGTTTGCTTGGTAATATCATTACGTTAAATTTACTAAAAAGGAATACTGAGAAATCGTCAGTTTCAAGAGTAGAATCACTTATCAATCAGTGTAAAAGAAAATTTCTAATTTAGATTCTATAAAACAGAATCTTTTGTTTGGAATATTCGGTTAAAATAATCAGAAGGCTCATTTGGTTCTTCAATATCATTTGTAATACCAGCTAGTTTCTTTGCCAAGTTCTTTTTATAGCCAATCTGCATCTGTCTTTGAATTTGAATTCTTTGTGCTTGTGGAGAACCTGCACCATGCATAGATTCTGTAAGATAACCCACAGAATTCCTACCAAGAGTCATATTTTCAATTAGTCTTAAAATTCTCATTCTATTTTCAACATCAACTCCTTTTCGTCCTACAAGGAATTTTTTGAGCATTGGGCCAGCTACTGGATGTCTAAAGTCCTTTTCAGATGGAAGAGTTACTACTAGTCCACCTGCAATATCTTGTGCAAGTCTACTAATTTCATATGGGAATCGAGTAACGTTGTGTTTACAAACTTGTGCAAGCATATCTTCATTTAGATAAACACCTGATTTCATTTTATGTCCCAGATGAGAAGATGCAATACCTGCAGCAAAGATTGTTTCATTAAGATGAGTCATCTCAATAATTTTATCTTTAATATGAGATACTTTTGGAACTCCGTTGTAATCAGCAATTGTAGCTGCTGCACCAATTAATACATCACCAAGTCCTGTTTTGCACACATAACTACGTCTGTGATAACAAGTAAAACGCTCAATTAGCATAGATGCAAATTCATGTTCTCCATGCATGAAAACTTTATCCCATGGAATAAACACTCTTTCTAAAATCATCAAGGCTTCTTGGCCACCATATTTTGCATTACCATCATCAATGTCACCTTCTTCCATACTTCTAGTATCACAAGATTGTCTACCGTAAATGTAAGTGACTCCTTTAGCATCTGCTGGAATTGCACCAACAATTGCCCAATCTTTATCATTTTCTGTTAGTCTAACGGTTGGCATCAAAATTATCCAATGTGAATTAATGCAACCAGTTTGATGTGCTTTAGCACCAGATACATAGATTCCTTTATCATCTGTATCTACTACTCTAGTAAACATATCAGGATCATCTTGTTCTGCAGGTCCCTTGCTTCTATCACCTTTAGGATCAGTCATTGCCCCACCAATTACAAGATTTTCTTGTTGAACCATCTTCACAAATTCTAAAAATCTTTGATGATATTTTGTTCCATGTTTTTCATCAATTTCAAAAGTTACAGAGTGTAAAGAATTCAATGCATCCATTCCAACACATCTTTGGAAACATGTTCCAGTGTTTTGTCCCAATGTTCTTTGCATTTTATTTTGTAAAACTAAATCTTGTGCACTTTCTGCAATATGTAAAAATCTGTTAACTTTCAATCCAGTAATGGATGAATCAGCAGAAGCTAGTGCTTCTTCACGTACTGCAAGATCATATGTTTCGGCAACGGCATTAATTGATGGTCTAATCATTGGATGATCTACTGGTTCTTTAACTAATTCTCCAAAGAGGTAAATTGTAAGATCACGATCTCTAAGACTTTCAATATAATCATCGCCTGTTCTAATTGTCTTTAAGACATTAGCCATGTTACAATATTCATCTTCATGTTGTATAAATATTCTAGATAGATATGAGTAAAATTTTGGGAATAAATTATGATTATAGACCTATTCTGACATCTAGAATGCGACAACCCTTACCCTTTTCCATAACTAGTACAGGATTCATGTCTAATTCTTTGATCTCAGTAAAGTCAGAAACTAGTTGAGATAATCTCTGAATACATTCAGATAGTTTTGCAATGTCTGAAGGTTTTTCACCTCGTACACCTTGTAGAAGTTTTTGTGTTTTGATTGAAGCAATCATGTCATCTGCTTCTAGTTCAGTTACTGGTGCAAGCTTGAATGTAACATCTTTTAGAACTTCAACATAGATTCCTCCCATTCCGAGCATAATTACTGGACCAAATCCAGGCTCTAGCTTTGAACCAATGATTAGTTCTTTGCCACCTTTTACCATCTCTACAATCAAGACACCTTTGATCTCAGCTTTCTTGTTATATTTTTTAGCATTTTTGATAATTGTTTTGAATGCATCTTTAATCTCAGAATCATTTGTCAAGTTTACTTTAACACCACCTGCATCAGATTTGTGAATAATTTGAGGTGATGCAATCTTCATTACAACTGGATAACCAATCTTCTTTGCAATTTTTACTGCTTCTACTTCATTTTTTGCAAGTGCACTTGATGGTAATGGTAAACCATATGCTTTGAGAACTTCTTGGCCTTCCTCTTCTAGAAGATTTGGTCGTTTTTCTTTTTTGACTTTATCAAAGATTTTTTTTGCTTTTGCTTTGTCTACTTTGAATTTAGTAATTTTTCCAGTTGGAGCTTTAACCCAATTAGAAAATCTAATCATAGCTGCAAGAGTTCTGATTGCACCTTCCGCGTACGTGTAATATGGAACGTTTCCTTTTGCTAAAATTTCTCTATTAGTAATTCCTTCATCTAATCCCATTAAACTTGCAAGCATAGTTTTTTTGTATTTCTTTGACATTTCAACAATAACTTCAGCAAGTTTGTCATAATCTAGAGTTCCAGAAGGAGTACACATTGAGATTACAGAGCCTACTTTAGGGTGTTTGAGAACTCGATCCAAAACATTGTGGAATCGGTTAAAATCAGCATCTCCTACAATATCAACAGGGTTTCTAGAGCTTCCCCAAGGTGGAATTACTGCATCAATATTTTTTCTAACACTTGTAATATCTGCCATCTTGATTTTGGCCTTTGAGCATGCATCAGTTGAGATAATTGCTGGGCCACCTGCATTTGAAACAATTACAAGATCACCAGCAGACGGAAGTGGTTGTTTAGAAAATGCTGTTGCATAATCAAAAAGTTCTTCCATAGTATCAACTCTGATTGCACCGGATTGTTTTAGTAAAGCATCATAGATTTCATCTGAACCCATCAAGGCTCCAGTATGAGACATTGCAGCTTTTGCACCTTCAGGACTTCGTCCTGATTTAAGAACAAGAACTGGTTTTTTGAGTTTTTTAGTAATATTTTTACAAACTTTAAGAAATTCTTGACCATTACCCATGTCTTCAAGATACATTACAATAACTTCAGTTTGTTTATGATTTGCAAGAATCTTTAAGATGTCAACTTCACTCATTACAGCTTTGTTTCCAAGACTTACTACTGCAGAAAAACCAATTCCTTGAGCACTAGCATCTTCAACTAATGCAGCACATATTGCACCACTTTGAGATACAAGTGCAATTTTTCCAGATTTTGGTGTAATTTTAAGAAATGTAGAATTCATCATTGTCTTTGGATCAAGATTCATCACTCCAAGACAGTTTGGTCCAATAACATCAATTTTGTATTTTTTAGCTATATCCTTAAGCTGTTGTTCACGTTTTGCACCTTCTTCATCAACTTCTTTGAAACCTGCTGTAATGATAATGACGCCTTTAATTTTTTTCTTACCACATTCTTCTAACACTGGTGCAACCAATGTATTTTTGATAACAATAACTGCAAGGTCAATTGGTTTTGGAACATCTAAAACACTCTTGTATGCTTTTTTGTAAAAGACTTGGTCTCTTGAAGGACTAATAGGATAAACAGCTCCTGTAAAACCATTCATAATATTTGAAGTAATAGTAGCCCCGACACTTCCTCGCTTGTCAGATGCACCAATTACTGCAATGGATTTTGGGGATAAGACAGCAGATTCTGACATGTAAAATGGATCTAAGGATTTTGTGTAATAAAGTTATTCATAGAAATATCTGATCTCTGATTTTAGCTTCCTAGCATTTTTCCAGCTAGATTTTCCTTTCTGGGAACCCACACAATTGAAAGATTAGAAAATTTTCCTATAATACTCCAAGCTTCTCGTGCTAAATTTCGAAGTTCTTCATTATTTATTGCAAATTCATGATTCAATTGGTTTACAGTGTTTTTAGAATCACTGTAAATGGTAATCTCATCATTTGAATCAACATACTTGTTTAATGCAGAGATTATTGCCAAGTATTCAGCTTGATTGTTAGTTATTTCTGGTTTTTTTTCGTAAAATGATTCTCCGGTCTCTTTTACAAAGTATCCGTATCCACTATTGAAACCTCCAGAACCATCAACATAGACACTGATTCCCATGATTAATCCAAAGTAATCTTTAGAAAAATTATCAATCCTGCAAGTTCTGCAATTCCTACACCCATCATGTATGGAAATATTTCATTAGAGAAATACATGTCCATTGAGAAATAAGCCATAGCACCAATAACATTATGTAAAAATAACATTACAGCAACAACAATCATACCTAGTGGGAGTTGTGCTCGTGTCGTACCATACATCTTTCCAAATATACAGATTAGAATTCCAAGTATGCCCATGTTTGCAATTGAAACAATAGATAAGACTAATGATGATGGTTCCATTTAGTCAGAGACACCTATTGAGCTCTTATTTACTTTTATCCAATTTCCTTTCAATTTCTTCAAATGTCTCCATATTTACTTCAAGAAAGGTAGAGATGAAATATGTAACACCATATTTTTCTCCAACCTTAGTGATCATGTTATTTTTTTCAAGCACCTTAATGTGATGTTGGATAGCCTTGTAATCTAGGCCTAATTCTTTTGCCAGTTGATTAGTATTAAGTGGATTTTCCTTTAATTTTGAAATAATTTTTAATCGATTTAATCCCCCTCGTGAAGCTGCAAAAATAAACCAAAGTAGTCTTTTTGCATCAGGATCATTTGCCATGAGTAATAAAAAATCTGCTAGTTTACTACTAAAAGGTATTTTGGAGTTGAATTGAAGTAGAAAGTATAAAAAACATATCAAACAAATTTCTTTGAAATAAGATATGATGTTAAATTATGATGCTCCATTATACAGACCTCCTTCAGAAGCAAAATCATTAATTTTCCAAGTGACATTAGGTTGTTCATTTAACGAATGTTCTTTTTGTGATATGTACAGATCAAAAGAATATTCTGAGAGATCATGGGATGATATTAAAGCAGAAATTGATATGATGGCAAATTATTTACCGGATACCAAAAGAGTATTTCTTGCAGATGGGGATGCATTAAATCTTGATTCAGAATTTATGATAAAAATTGTAAAATACATTAAAGAAAAATTTGCAAGCATTGAAAGAATTTCATGTTATGCAATGCCTATGAATATTTTACAAAAGACGCCTGAAGAACTAAAGAAAATGAATGAAGCAGGGTTAGATATGTTTTATTTAGGAATTGAAAGTGGTTCGGATATAGTTCTAAAGAAAGTAACAAAGGGCGCTATTGCAAAAACAATAATCAAATCAGTAAACAAAGCAAAAGAAGCAGGTTACATGATGTCATGCATGATAATTTTAGGACTTGGTGGTAAAACATATTCTAAAGAACATATCAAAGGAACTGCGGAGGTAATCAGTGCATGTTCACCACAATATGTAGGAGCACTAACTCTTTATCTAGAAAATGGAATAAAGCAAGAATTTCTTGACAAATATGAAGGTGAATTTGTAAAAATTGATGATGATGAATCATTAGAAGAGCTTTATGGTTTGATTAGTCAAATAGAAACCAAAGATGAGATTGTATTTAGAGCAAACCATGGTTCAAATGCATATACAATCAAGGGTACGTTCCCACAAGACAAACAAGAGATGCTAGACAAAGTAGAATGGACGAAACAACACCCAGAAGTTTTGCGTCCACAAGGATTACGCGGATTTTAGATTAAAGATTATCAATTATAGGCTTGAGATTTTCGGGTAATTCTGGCAACTCAGTGTGACTTTCATTATTTTGTAGAATTTCAGGTCCAATACGTCTAACTCTTTGAGTTCCAATGAGTGTGTCAATATTTCTTTGAATATCTTTTTCTGATAAAATTGTCTTTAATTTTTCAATTACTGTTTCTTCATTTTCATATTTTTTTATACCATGTTGAATGAGAATAATTTTTTCATCTAAGGAAAATTCAGTCATATTTGTATCAGGAAGTTTAAGGCTAATAATGGTTGTTTAGGGAAAAATAATTAAAATATGATGAATCACAAATAGTCTTACTTGGAAAGCAAACTACGATTAATTTCAAATGTATTAACTACGAAAAGATATGCTGCAATTGCTATAATTAGTGGATTAGGATTAGGAATAATTTATTATTTTTTAACAATGTCAATGCTACCTACTCATTTGGGTACTACAATGAAGTTAATGCCTACCTACATTATTACATCAATAGGACTAACAATAACAATTTCAGCTTTGGCTGGAATTAATTTTGCATTAATGGCATTTAAGATAAAGAAAATGAAAATGATGAATTCTGTAAAATCAAACTCTTCAGCTGTATTAGGGGGAGCATTTGCAGCATTTACTCCTGGATGTCCTGCATGTACTGCACCACTAGCAGTAATTTTGGGTGCAGTTGGAGGATTGTCATTGTTTCCAATGCAAGGATTAGAGTTAAAATTCATTTCAATAGGAGTTTTGATCTTTTCAATCTATTGGATCACAAGAGGACTTCAAAGTAAAAGTTGTTGTAAAATAGGATAGTAGAAAACAGTTACACAACTGTTCATCTAAAAATTTTTGATACATTGTAAGATATAGTTTTCCCAATTTTGGGAAGTTTTTGCAATTCTTAAATTCTTACTATAATAGTAAATCATATGCCTTTTAAAATTCGGTATAAATTCAAGGAAGATAAAAAATTCTATACATGTACTGTCACGAACGAACAGTTTAAGAATTTTAAAAAATTGCCAATTGTCAAAGAATGTGAGATAATCAAAGATGATGAAAAAAATGTTGAAGAGTACATGAATGAAATGCAAGAAGCACTCAATTTGGCAGCAAAAAATGATACTAGTCATATTCGTCTATTATCTCAAATAGTGTAAGTTACAGTCAATTTTTGAATTAGGTGCAAAAATGGCTCGTAAGATAATATTTAAAATTGTTTTAGAAAATCTTATCTTCTAGAATGTTTTCTTACAATTATGGAAATTGAACAAGCAGTTCATAAAATTTTGAAGGTCAGTCCATCTGTTAGAGTCGTAAGTGTATGCGATCTAAAGGGTAAATTGATTTTTTCAGAACGTTCAAAGAAAGTAAAAATCTTGGTGTCAAAGAAGCAAAGCTTGGCATCATTAAAGGCTGCAGCATGTGACTGGAAGCAAAGAAAAAAACTATTGAAATCACTTGGAGCATGCAAATATGTAGTTGCAGAGTATGACAAAGTGAAACGAATAGTAATTTCTGCTGGAAAGAATCATATCTTGTACATCACCACCACTGCTTCCTTAGATCATAACAAAGTTGTTCGTAAGGTACGCTCTTTCAAGTAACCTTAACAATTTTATTTTTTTCTATAATTTTTTTCAAAATCTTTTAGGGATAATAGATATTATCGATTATATTTTTGGATTATACACAGTTTACTTTTTGAGTTGTCGTCTTCCAGTGCCTCTTCCAGAACTAACCCACATACCTTTTGTGTCAGTAGCTTTGGTAGTTGCAATATCACCAAACTTTATCTTGCCAGTTCCTCGTCCTGTCGAAACAAATTTGTCTTTAGATGCTTCTTGTCTTGCTTTTTGAATTTTTTTAAAATCTTCGCCAGACCATTTTGAAGCATCAGTATCAACTTCAATAATTTTTGTGCCTCTTCCACTTCTTACTCTTATTTTGGCCATAATTAATCACATATTGTAAGTAATTTATCATTAATAAAATTTTGAAAAAGCTTAGGTGAGAGATAAAAATGGGCCCACGAGGATGCATCTACCAAATTAAGGGTTAGAAATGGACGCAGATAAGTGAAAATATGAAAAAATGTCTTGTAAATCTAATCACAGACTTTGATTTCAGATGCGTCTGCTTTGAAACCAGATTTTGCATGTGAGCCGTCACAGTTTGGCGTGTTTTCTGATGCACCACATCTACATAATGCACATAATCTCTTTCCATCAGTTTCTACAATTAATGGACCATTTTCTTTTGCATTGATTGTTACTTTGACCATATCATGACGGTGTCTATTACAGTATATTACCATGTCTTAAGAGATTTACCGACAGTTTTGGGGATTAAAATGGACGCATTTGTTGAATTTAGATTAGTTTTCTAACTTGCCACCATCCTGTGTTATTGTACTATTGAATGATATTTTACCAGATAAAGACAAGGTAACATTGTTACGTCACAATTGTTAACAAGTCTTTAAATTGATTTTGTAGTTTGATTTGCAATGAAAACAAAAACAATACCAACTATGATTGCACTAGTTGCAGTTATGGCAGTTGCGTTCTCCCCTATGGTACAAGCTGTAGATTCAGTATCAGTGAATACTGTTTCAGATAGCCTTGCCATAGATACTACAGATAGAGCACAAGTACACTTTCAAGGAACTACAGATGGCTGGGCAATTATTGCAGGTCAAGCACATGTAGCTGAAATTGTAATTGATGGTTACGCAGTACGAGGTGATAATGGAGTATGGAAAGTGACAGCTGATGCAGAAATTACTGCAGCAGACAGACATGCAAAATTAGAACTCAAAGGTAAAGCTGCTGATGGCAGAATCAAACTACACGGTACTGGAACACTAGATTCTGGAGAATCTTTTAGAATTATTCTAAGAGGTCACTATACGCCAGTCTTTGATGAACCAGGATCATTTGTCATGGCCTTTAATTTCGCAAAGATTCACACTGTACAAAATGATTTGCGTATGACATTGGTTCAGAGTGGAATAGTCACTGTTGAAGCAGTAAACCCATCAACAAACGATTATAGCAAATTTGTTGAAGATTTTACAAGAGATTAAATCTTCTAACATTTTTTTTTCTTTTTTTATTTTACACTATAACAAAATACAATATTGTAAATGAGTTCAACTTCACGTGGACTCGAACCGTTTTTGGGGATAGAAATGGACGCAGATTGGTACAAGATTATTAATTTTTTAAAGATTGTTCTAAGTGATTTGTTATCTTCCCCAAACCAAAGGTACCAAAAATACTATCATTACAGTAACAATTGGAATGCAAATAAGATCAAATGGTAATCCATAACGAACCATCTGTTTGATTGACACATACCCGCTTCCAATGGCAATTGCATTTGGAGGAGTTCCAACTGGCATCATAAATCCATAACTTGTAGCAAATGCAACTGGAGCCATCAGTAAAATTGGATCAAGCTCTGTGGTAGCTCCTAAAACTGCCATAATTGGTAACAATAATGCGGCTACTGCAGTGTTACTCATCAGTTCACTTGTAAGCATTGTAATTGTAACAATTACTAGTACAATCAAGAAATAATCCAATTCCCCCAAAAATAACAACTTGTCTGCTATCCACATGTCAAGGCCTGTAGCAGTAAAACCACTAGCCAAAGCCAACCCCCCTCCAATCAACACTAAAACTCCCCATGGAATCTTGCGTGCAGTTCTCAAATCAAGTAAGCGCTGTCTCTTTAGTCCTGAAGGCAAAATGAGTAGTGCTGCAACTGAAACTAGAACTATCACATGATCCCCCACAAAGGGTACCAAGTCTTTCCAGAATAGACCTCGAGTTATCCATGCAATTGCAGTTGCTGCAAATATTATTAGAACAATTTTTTCATTTCTATTCCAGTTTCCAAGATTTTTTAATTCTTCAGTGATAATGTTTTTGTCTTTGAGTATTGGTTTTTTGTTATCCAATCTTGCAGAGGTTGTCATGTATATCCATAATACTAAAAGAGAAACAACACTAATTGGGACTCCGACTAACATCCAATCAAAGAAAATTATCTCTACTCCTGCAAGCGAATCACCTAGGGAAGCAAAAAGTGCATTAGGTGCAGTACCAATCATAGTTGACAATCCTCCCAGACTAGCAGCATATGCAACGCTAAGTATCAAACATGTTGCAAATCTTTTTTTCTGTGCAACATCTACTTGTGATATTACTGCAATTGCAATTGGAAGAATTAATAGAGTGGTTGCAGTGTTTGTAATCCAGGCACTCATACATCCTGTAACAATTATGAACCCCAAAATGATATTTTTTGGTTTTGTTCCAACGATTTTTAGAGTGTTAAATGCAAATCGCTTGTGAAGATTCACTTTTTCTATCGTCTTTGCAAGTAGAAATCCACCCATCAGTAAAAATACTAACTTGTCACCATATGCAGAAATTACTTTGTCAATATCTGCCACATTAAACAGTGGAAATACAAACAATGGAATTGATGCAGTAACATAAAATGGAATTGCCTCAGTTGCCCACCAAATTGCCATCCATACAGATAATCCTAAAACAAGCTTTGCCTCAAATGCTAAACCATCAATAGGGTATGAGATGATTATTGTAAATAGAATGGGTGATAACACAAACCCGATAATTCGTAGTTTGTTGTGGAATGGAATCCACTTGTTAAAATTTACCATCAAACCTATTCAATTTTTGATTATCCTAAAAATATTGTTGACAATATTGAGACTAAAATGGGCCAACTGGACTCATCTACCAAATTGAGGTTAGAAATGAGCGCAGATAGGTATGAAAATGAAATTATTCATCTAATACGTGTTAGACCAATTGTTTGAATTAGAATCCCCACCATGCAAAGAAATTCTTGAAAATATCAGTGAAAGATGATGATTCATTTGAAGTGGGTTCTGGATCAATAGTTATTTTACATATTCCATTCACAAGAACAGTTCCTCCGCCACATGTAACATCAGAATCTGCAGATGTAGTTGATGGTGATGATTCATTTGTTGGTTGTTCGTCAATAATTACTTTACATATTCCATTTACTTCAACAGTTCCTCTACCACATAGAACTTCAGAATCTTCAGATGTAGTTGATGGTGATGATTCATTCGTGGATTGTTGATCAGTAGATGCTTTACATATTCCATTCACAAGAACAGTTCCTCCGCCACATGTAACATCAGATAATGTTGGTTCTGGGTCTACTGCAGTATCATCTGTGGTGTCTGTAGTATCATCTGTGGTGTCTGTAGTATCATCTGTAGTGTCTGTGGTATCATCTGTAGTGTCTGTGTCATCGGCGGTGTCTGTAGTATCATCTGTAGTGTCTGTGGTATCATCTGTAGTGTCTGTGTCATCGGCGGTGTCTGTAGTATCATCTGTAGTGTCTGTGGTATCTGTGTCATCGGCGGTGTCTGTGTCATCGGTGGTATCTGTATCATCGGTGGTATCTGTGGTATCATCCACATGGTATGTTCTAGTTACTGTAACGGCAACATTTCCAAATGTATCAGTTGCATCATAATTTATTATATAGTTGCCCAGTACGGATGCATTAACAGTTCCTGTTATGATTATAGTAGAGTCATCATCAATTGTGACACCATCAAGGAGAGTTGGCGCATCTGAATTTAGTACAACATTAACATCTAATGGATTAACTGTGATTACTGGCGGAGTGGTATCATCGGGTATATCATCCACATTGTATATTCTAGTTACTGTAACTGCAACATTCTCAGATTCATCAGTTGCATCATAATTGATTGTATAGTTGCCCAGTACGGATGTATCAACAGTTCCTGTTATGATTATAGTAGAATCATCATCAATTGTGACACCATTAAGGAGAGTTGGCGCATCTGAATTTAGTACAACATTAACATCTAATGGATTAACTGTGATTACTGGCGGAGTGGTATCAATGTCTATAGGCACAAAATCATCAATTACCATAGAATCACTATCTTGAATAATTTCGCCAGATACATCTCTAAAATCAGTATAAACTAATTCAAGATTAGCACCACTTGTAGTTTCAAACTGCCCATCATCAGAACAATACACATGTGGGATATCAAATGAGCCAACAAACTCACCAGAATCAGTATTTGTTTCAATTAAGACAAATCCACTTGCATATAATCCATCTTCACCAAAACTATTTTCGTATGGAATTACAGTGGAACAACTACCTCCATTATCTAATAAACCAGATGTCCATCTACTATCATCAAATGTGACTTCCAACAAAGTTCCAAATGAGGTATTATTAAAAAGACTCCAAGTCATATCTAATCCTACTTTACCAATAGTATCTCGTGCTAGATCAGTAGGATATAGTATAGGAGATACAGTTGTAAGAATATCAATTAAATTAGAATTACTATTCAGATCCTCATCCTCCAATGATAAATCAACAGTATCACCAGGACCAGAATTATCTGATTCAAAGTTTACACCACCTGAATGAGTTGGAGCTTCTTCTTGATCAGATATGTAAGAATATACACCATCCATACCAATATCTTCAAATGAAACTCGAATTGCATCTTCATCAAGATGTCTATCAATTAATAGAAATTGTACATCTTCCTCAATGGGATCTAAGAATTCTAACAAATCATCATTAAAGAAAACAGATGATTTTTGAGAATTCAACTGATTAAGCATTATGAATTTCATAGTACCTTCAAAAGTGCCTGTATTATCTCCAGTTTCTTCTGCTTCAATTCTAATAATTTGATTGTTAATCCTTTCAGAGTCTAACAAACCTTCATTGTTAAAACCAATTGAGAAAAAGTCAGATGCAATTGGCAATACAGTTTTATCAGAAATTTCTGGATTACCACTTGTATCAAATGTAAAAATAATTTGTACATTAGAATTGGTATCCATTGAAAAAATATCATCACCAGTTGCATCATCTAAATTAATCAAACCACTAGTTTGACCATCAGAAACAATTCTTGAAATATTTTGTCCATCTGTGATATCTATATCCACTGAATTAATTGTTCCATCAACAATACTTTCTTCAATAGATCTGATATCATAATTAAAATAATTAAATCCAGAAAAGGTTCCAGTAGGATCATTAATTGAATTAAATAAATCTGAAAACGTATCAGATGTTGAAAGTTCTAAAAAGTCACCATTTTGGATTGAAATTGATGGGGATTCCAACATTGTTCTTTTACTGAATAGTTGAACCTCTTGTATTGTTAGAATCGTGTTTGATAGTTGTGCACTTGAGATATTTTCAAGGGTAAAAGGAGTACCAATTTGTATGAATGGAATAAATTCTACGTCAGGATTGTAAAAGTCAAGATCTTCATCCTCAAGACTATTTTTGTTTGCATCATTATCTGTAATTAAAATTTGAATCTCTTCACCAGAGTTCCATACAGCATCATTTGGATTGATTTGAACTACACCCCAATCAAATCCTATGAGTATTGTCAGTGGTGATTCATTGTAATCAATAGTTCCAGAGGTTCCTCTTATTGCATTACTAGTAGTTTTAAGAATTGATTCGTCGGATTCATCAGATGTGGTAAATATGCCATTGTTAGGAGATGATTCTGTAATGGTGACAGGTATTGTTCCATGTAAATTTCCTCCAATGGTTTCAAAGCTTAGTGCATCATTTGTATCAGTGCCAAGAATTTCTGAATCATAATTATCTTGAATTGTCAGTGCAGGGTCTGATACACTTTGAGCATTTGGATCAATTAAAAGAACACAATTATCCTCACACATCAAATCATAAAGAGAATCAGTTAAGAGATTATCATCGGTATTTTCAGGAGTATCACCAACTACAAATCCATTTTCATCAAATACCTGATAGTTAGTACTGATTGCATCATATGTTCCAAATGTCCAAGAGTCCTCATCAGTTGGATCAATGTTTAACCATACATCAGTAATGGTGACATGGACTTGTGAATTTTGTGGATATGATGATCTATCTAACTGTGTATCTGCATACTGTTCAACAGTATCAAAAGTTAATGAAGTTGATTGAGCACCACCACCTTTGTTGTACTGTACGTCAACATTGCCAGTTGGATTTAAGGAGTAGAGTTGGATAAATGGCCAATCATTAACTGCACCAATTCCAATTTGTCCCAAGTCAACTGAACCTGATGCTGTTACTGGTTGTTTTGCTTCTCTTACTACGTTATTGCTGAGATTAGGAGATCCTCCACAACTAACAGATGGAATTGCTACTGCTGTAGTATCAGAAAAATCTACAGATGTATCAATAAATGCTAATGCTGGAGAACAAATTGAACCATAATCTAATCCCACACCAACTACGGTACTTGTTGCATCTGCAATCGTTACCATTGTATTATCTGCAAAGTAACTATACCAGTTACCATCAACTGCTTGAACCATTCTCAAATCTTTTCCATTAACTGTAACGTCAGGTTCACCTTCTGCTTCATCTGTTTCATTAATGTCTGAATCAATTACAACAACCTCAATTACTTGAGGGCCAGACATGTAGTTATCAAACTGTGAGTTTTCTGCAGAAACAAATAGGTTAGCGTTGGATGCATACACCTCAGAATACAGATTAGGTAAAATAACTAAAACAGATAATATTGCTAAAAATAAGATTAATTTCATACTTTACATCATACCAAGTATATTAAATAATTATACATATATCATTAAAATTTTGTTTTTACCAATTTTTAGGTTCAATTCCTTATAGATTCGAACTATTTTTGGGGATAAATAGACGCAGTAAAAAAACTAGAAGTTTCTATGGGCTTGATATTGCCATAAATCCGGATTCCAAAAAATTTTAACATGAACATCATGACCAAATTCTTGCAGAAATTGCTCAGATTCTTTAGAATAATGTTCTTTCAATTCATAAAGACTATTGAATTTATTATTCTCAAGTAGATGTAACTGTTCACTTCGTTCTTGTTTTAATTCAATTAGATTAGAAACAAGATAAGATTTGGTTATGAATTTATCATATTTGTAATCCATTTTTAGATTATGATAAGCATTAATAAAATTTGATCTTACTTCAGAAATTTGCTTATCATAAAATTTGTTTGTCTCAGATTTTTTGATATTATAATTATTTTTTAGATTAGAAAAAAAGGCATTCAAATGTTTAATTTTTTGATCAGCATCAATCTGGTTTTTTTGATCAATTACTATCAATGTTTGTTTAATTTCATAAAATTTATGATCTAATTCATCATTAGGGTTTGCAAGGATATATTTTTGAATACTTTTATAATTAGAATATAGCGCATGTAGTCTTAGTTTTATTTCAGGTGTCAATACCACTTTTCCAAATGTATTAAAAACTGCTTGTTCATCATTAGTTGCAAAACCATATTTTATGTTTGATTGACTATTAACATCAAACATTTCAGTTCTCTTGATTTGAGCTGTATCATAAAATGAATTTAGTTGGGTACGTAAAGAATTATTATTATCATAGGAGATTCGTTTGGCTTCTTCACCGTGCCTAGTTTTCATTTCAGTGAATTCTACTGCATCAACAAAAATTGGTTTGATATAATCAGGTATTGCATTCAGCATATGTTGTTTGGTTTTTAAATTTTCTTTATCCACTTCTTTTTGCATTTTTAAATAAGCCTTAGAGTCCATGTGTTTTTGTTTCATTTTTTCAAGAAGAGATTTTCCACCATCATCTACAGATTGTATACGTAGTTTTTCTAAGATTTTCTTTGCTTCCTCAATTTTCTCTAGAAGAATTTTAGCTTGAGTGTTATTTTTTAGATCATCCCCACTAATTGTGTTAAAGGAATATTCTTCTTGTGCAAATACAGGAGTAAAAATTGAAATTAAAAATAATGTGACAAACAAACTATGAATTTTCACACGTAAAATTAAGCGATTCTTATTAATTCGATTGCTTAGCAATCATACGCAATAGTTAAATGATAAAATTCATTGTTGTATATCTGGATTTTCTACCGTTACATACAATGAATGTGTATCACGTAACGGTATAGGATCATCAATAGATTTCCAAACAAAGGTAGTTACAGAATATATCCCATTAATGTCAGGAATCCAAGATAATGATGGACTAAATGACTGTCCCGGAGAAAGCATGCCAGAAATCCATGCAAGAAATACTGTTACATTCTCATTATCTCTAATCTGAACCAGATAAACAAATGGCTGTTCAATATCTTTACCATTTCCCAAATCATCACTAATTTGCACTTGTTGATCCACAATAACAGTAGAAAGCGAATTTCCAAATGTGTCTGTAACTCGTGCAGATGGAGGAGGGTAAGATAGCCAAGGATTCACATCTATTAGATTATTATCGATTATTTTTGTGCCTAATTTGTCATTACTATCAATCAAAATTGCTTTGATACTATCATCTATAATTTCTGCAGATTCTAAAATATACACACCTCTTTCATTTAATTCTTCATCAATCTCTTGGATAATTTCTAATCGATTTTGCAGGAATAGTTCCACATCATCTATTAAAGAAAATTTTGGAGTGTCATTTATCAAAAGTTCAAGTTCATTTTTTAATTCATCTGTTACAAGATAATCCCAATTGAAACGTTTGTCATAATAAGGAGATTCTGTAATTTGAATATCATATTTGGTATTAGTGGGTTCTAATGGAAAAGAGATAGTTGTAATATATCTAGGATATTTTTCGTCATAAGATACGTTCAATCTAGTTTTAAGAAATTCTATTTCTTGTTCATTTACAAAAACATGGATATCATTATTGTATAGACCATTTGGAATACTTAATTCAAAAATATTTTCAGTCCATTGACCTTCTGTAATAATATGAAAAGTATTTTGTATTCTTTGATAACTAGCTGAAGTTGTTTGATAACAAATTGAGCCTTGTGAAAAAGTATGAGCATTACCTAAATCTATAACATGATAACTCATATCTAGATTAACATATAGAGCATATTCTGTTCCATATTGACTATATGAAACATCATTGCAAAATGTAGGAGAATTACATCCAGAAGTGAAGGTGTATGTCTTATCAGTATATGGATCAGCCCAATAATTTATTGATTCAGTACAAGCAAGTTGAGAATTGTCAATTATTCGTAACAATTTATCATGAAATGTGCAGATTTGTAATAATCCTAAATCATCAACATCAAGTTCAATTATGGTCCCCTCTATTGTGTTACAACCAGAAGATGATACTGCCCCATCAAAATCAGATTGTTTGATGTTAGATTGAGCATATGATTCTGAAATACCTACAACACTAATGATAACTAGCAAAATAATTCCAAATAACATGTACATAATCATAATTCTTCAGAAGAATCTCATAAAGTGTTCTACTAATTGAGACTAAAATGGGCCCACGGGGATTTGAACCATTTTTGGGGATGAAAATGGACGTAGATATCGTTTTGAAAAAAATCTTATTTCAACTTATCAAACTAGTGTGACAATATACCTGTGTTCACCTGAAATTGTATTTAGTGTATTATCCTCAAAGAAATCATATTTTTTGCCATCCAAGAGTACATTCTTGATTGTTCTCTCAAACTGGATGGTTCCCTGTCCTTTAACATAATCCAAAGTAATCTCTTTTTTGGAATAGTCAAAGTGCACTGCATTAAAGTATCCCGTGCCATAAAACGTGGCATAAAATGGCACAGAAAGTTTATGATTTCCAATTATTGTCCATGTAATCTCAACATCTGATGATGGGAGTACAGTTAGAATTAACTTGTTTCCTATGGCACCTGGCATGAGTGCATAGATTTCACTGTGGAAGTTATCAGCACCTAATGTGTATGCATCAATTCCGTGAACATATCCATATTCCCGTTTGTGATGCTCAATTATATCATCATAAAATGACTTTACGTTTTCCACATAGGAGATGTCTTGTGTGTCATGGTATAATCGATAAGCTGGATTCTGGACTGACTGAAAAGCATATGATAGTCTTGATTCAGAGCTGGATTTTGCACCATTATCCTGAATTCCATGTGCCACTAATCCGTTGTCTGTTAATACCAATCCACTTTGGAAACTATTATCATAATCCATTTTTGCTAAATCATAAAGGTGTTGATATTTTGTTGGATCAAGATCATATACCAGAAACAATGCATCATCTAGTTTTGCAAAATTTGCTTCAATAATATTAGATCTAACTGTTCCATCATAATTTGTTCTGTAGTTCCATGTTGTTCCATCCCAAACATGTTCTGCTATTGAATTTGAATAAACATCAATGATATTCAGTATTTCAGGATCATCTGTAAGATAGTAGTAATGAAGTAAAATCTTCAAGAATGCACCTGCACTGTACTGTTGCATGTATTCTAGTGTGACTGTACCATCTATTGCATCTACCCTACTTGGAAGCAAGTTTGTGTCTTTATCTCTAATACTCCAATATGCAAGAATCACATCTTTTGCCTTGTTCAGGTATTTTTCATCATGTGTTGCTTCATATGATTTTAAGAGAGATTCCATTGCAACATCTCCTGCCCATGGAAAGTCCATCTGGCTGTTGGCAGTAGTGCCATCATGAAAAACTGTTTCATAGATCAGATTGGTGTTTGTATCTATCTGATATTGCAAAAAGGAATCTGCTAGTTGTGGTATTGAATATACCTCATCAGAAAACAGTGCAAGTTTTGATACAAGTAGCATTGCAAATCTGTTTGTGGTAGAATCAATAGTTCCATCTGGTATATTTAACAATACAAGATTCTTTTCGTTTGAAAGTGATTCTACGTTATATGCCATGAGTTGTGCTTTTTGCAGGTAATTTTGATCTCCTGTCATCAAATACATCCATAATGCAGCATCCAATGCATAGTATTCAATTATTCGCATAGGATAGTCATTAACATCATCATAACGTAATGGAAGGTGCATGTTATCAGGCAAGAATTTCTTTTTTACTTCCTGTTGACCATTCCAAGAATGCGTAGAATCATTTACAATCAAATCCCAAGAAAATGACGCTATGTTTTTTTCAACAGTTTTTTTAGTCACATGTGAATCATAGTCCACATTTGAAAGATTTTTTTCATATAAAACATTTAATGAAATTCCTATTGTTAGAACAACAACAATAGCAACCAAAATTATCTTCGGATTTTGATATATGTCATAGAACCTATTTCTCAACTAGTGTTTGTAATTATTAGGATGTAATTTAATCATCCGCCCAGTTTTAACCAATATGAAACGTTCCGTTCAATATTAGAATGATTAACCCTAAATCTTTTTTAAAATATTGTCATGTGGTAAGTGTGGCACAAGTGCGTCCTATTTGAGTCCCAATAAAGGGGATGGGCCCACGGGGATTTGAACCCCGGACCTTCGCCGTGTAAGGGCGACGTCATAACCGACCTGGACCATGAGCCCAGAAACCAAGGTTGTTAAAATCCATTTAAACTTTGAGACGTGTGAAAATTCATGAATTTTGATTTTTTTTCTAGTCCAATTGGATTAGGGCATGTTACTAGAGATATTGCAATTGTAAATAATTTTGAAAATATTTCAATTAATTTTGTAACAGGTAGTGGAGCTGCAAAAATTCTAAAAAATTTAGATTTACAAGTACAAGATGTATACAATCCACCTTCATTTATTGTTGAAAATGGAACACTAAAGAATACTGCAAAGTGGTTATGGAACTATTATCAATATTATAAAGATTGTAAAAAAATCTCAGAGAAAATTCTTCAAGTAGACAATCCAAATCTAGTGATTAGTGATGAGGATTTTGCAGCATTAACTGTTGCACAAAATATGAAAATCCCAACCATACTTATCACAGATGTTTTAGAGACTCATTTCACTAAAGGACTAGCATCATTTATTGAAAAAAAGATGAATAAATCAATGCATGAAATTATTAAAAAGTGTGACATTGTGATTCTTCCTGAAAATGGAAATGATCAAGATAACATCAAAAGAGTAGGACCAATAGTTAGACAAACAAACTATTCAAGAGAAGAACTACGGGGAAAATTTTCATTTGAGAAAAAGACAATAGTTATTTCAATTGGAGGAACTGATGCAGGACTATTTCTAATTGAGAAAACAATACAAGCAATTTCAAAAATCAATCAAGATACAGAAATAGTTTTAGTATCGGGTCCAGCAGTTAGTGAAAAATTTGAAAATGTTAGAAATTTAGGATTTGTAGATAATTTGCATGAATTAATTTTTGCTGCAGATTTACTGATTTCTTTGGCTGGAAAATCAACCATAGATGAGGCTAATGCCTATGGAACTCCTGCAATATTCATACCAATTAAGGGGCATTTTGAACAAGAAGATAATGCAAAAGAACAAGGATTTGTTTTTGAAGATATTAAAAGGCTTGATGAGTTAATTTTGGAAAAACTTGATCAAAAAAGAAAGCAAGTAAGCACAGATGGTGCAAAAAATGCATCAGATATTATTAAAAAATTAATGAATTGACAATCAAAGGTTAATAGATGGTTATTGAGTTTTGATAAGGTACCATGACTAAGTTAGTAGTTGTCAAATTTGGTGGAAGTGCAATAGGTCCAGATGGAGTATCTGTTCCAGAAATTGTTAAACGTGTTAATGATTTGAAAAAAGATTCTAAAGTGATTGCTGTTTTTTCAGCTCCACTAACAATACATGATGGAAAAAATCGTTCGCTTACTGATGTAATTTTAGAGCAAGGCAAAAATGCAGAGAGTGGAAAAACACCATCATTAGATATTGTAAAATCAGCTTATCAAAAAATTCTTGAAATGGTAAATTCAGAAAATAAAGAAAATTGTAAAAATACCATTAATTCACATCTAGAAAAGGCACAAAAAGCACTAGATGATGCATTTGAGAGTAAAGAATTTGCAGATGAGATACGCTCAAGAGCATTAGCATTTTCAGGAGAGATTTTAATGTCACATGTGATGAACTACGTTCTAAGAAGTAATGAGATAAAGGCAGATGCAGTACAATTCGATGATTGGCCAATTATTACAGATAACAACATAGAGTCAACAAATTTTCTCACATCAGAATCCAGAAAGAAAATGGGCAAGATAGAAGAATTGTTAGAAGAAAATGAAGTAGTTGCAATTGGGGGATTTATCGGGAAAACAGTAGATGGCGTCACGACTACGTATGAACGAGGAGGCTCAGATAGGACAGCTGCAGATCTAGGAATATTGTTTCATAAGAAATATGAAACCAGTGTAGACTTTGAAAAAGATAGTGCAGTAGTTTCTGCTGATCCAAAAATTGTTGAATCAGGACTAAGTGAAGTTATTCAATTGTCATACAATGAAGCCAGACTTGCAGGTATGTTTGGAATGAAAATTTTGGATCCCATTGCAATAAAAGAAATTGTAGAAAATGGAGTGGATATGCCAATTACTATCACAAACATGTCAAATCCAGAGAAAATAACTACAATAAAGAGAGTATTAGATGAACAAAAAGGACATCCAATTAAGATAGTTACAGGAAAAGAAAATTGTGCAATTTTTAGAATTGAAACAAGTTGTATCCAAAAATTGTTAATATCATTAGAAAAAGACAAACGTTACAGTGAATTTGTAATTTTATCACCATTTACAAAAGATGGAATTGAGTTTTCTAGAATATTGTTCTTAGATGGAGATTATGTTAAAAGAAATGAAAAATATTTGTTGGGGTTTGATTCTCTTGCTACAATTACATACAACAGGGGAGTAATCACATTAATCGGTGATGAAATGTGGAGAGTTCAACAAGTTGCTTCAAGAACCAGTACAAAGATTGGTGAATCAGGACTAAACATATTGAACATGGATGCACAAGAAGAAACATCACGAATAATTATTGTTGTAGAAGATGCAGAAGATAACATAAGAAAAGCCATCAACACAATACACGAAGAAATTTCAAAAATTAAATTTGTTTAATGAAAAGAGTGGCGTTACGGGCTTGCGCCAGTACCGCCATCATGGGTTTGTTCTTGGACCATTATCTAGATTTAGTCCGGCGTTACCCAAAACACGCGATACTATAACTTAGAATCTCTAGTATTTAGAGCTGATCTATATAGTCTAGATTACATACGCTCAGCTGCATACCACAGAATTATTCCAATACCAAGCATTGCATACCACTTGAAGTTTTTTTTATTCATGAAAATATTTGCTGAGCCTAATTCTTCATCTTTGTATGTAGTCAAACGAATCTTTCTCATTTCAAATGCCTGACCAACTAAGCCTATTACAAGAAAAGCAATTGCAAGAAAACCCAGAATCCATTCCATACTATAATTAGTCATTTACCTGATATGTAGTTTCTAAATTTAGAAAATTATTAAAAAATAATTCTTTAAATTAGCAGGGTTTTTTCTCTCTCCTATGAAAGAGACTGGTAAAATATGGATGAATGGAAAATTAGTGCCATTCAAAGATGCCAAGGTTCATGTATTAACTCATGCATTACATTATTCAACATCAATTTTTGAGGGAATCAGATGTTACAACACACCAAATGGTTCTGCAATATTTAGACTTCCAGAACATGTTGATAGACTCTTCAAATCTGCAAAATTATATTCTATGAAAATGCAATTCTCAAAAAAAGAAATTTCAGATGCCATTATAAAAACAGTAAAGGCTAGCAAACTCAAAGAGTGTTACATTAGACCATTAGCATATTATGGTTATGGAACAATGGGATTAACTCCTACTGGAAATAAAGTAGATGTTTCAATTGCATGTTGGGAGTGGAAGATGGGAGAATCAAAAGCTGGTAAATTTTCTGGAGCAAAATGTAAAGTATCAAGTTGGATGAAAATTGATTCAAGATCTCAACCAATACAAGCAAAGGCAGCAGCAAACTATTCAAACGCAGCACTTGCAAGAATGGAAGCATTAGAAAATGGATATGACGAGGCAATTATGTTAAATTTACAAGGAAAGATCGCAGAAGGAAGTGCTGAAAATATCTTTATTGTAAAAGATGACATTATTCAAACACCTCCAATTTCGGCAGGAGGTTTAGAAGGAATTACTAGAGATAGTGTTATCCAAATTATTGAAGAAAATGGTGGTTTTGTAATAGAACGAGATCTAGAAAGAGATGATCTCTATACAGCTGATGAGGTTTTCATGACAGGTACTGCTGCAGAGGTAAAATCAGTAACACAGATAGACAAAGTAAAGATTGGAAGTGGAAAAATGGGGCATATCACTAAGGCGTTACAAAAATCATTTTCAGATGCTACAATGGGCAAAGATGAAAGATTCTTGCCATGGTTGACATTTATCTAATTTTCCACGAAGTTTTTTACCCACAAAAATGATCATACATTATGGATTCGTGTGCTACAGGAGATACTCAAGAAATCTGCTGGTTTTGTAGAAAAGGACGCCATAAAGACTGTATGAAGGAGATTCCAACACAAGGAAAATCAGACGGACCACATGATTGCACTTTTGACACAAAACTTGTACCATGCAAGTGTCAGCACTAAACAATTAGTATCAAATACAGCTATGTTTGAAAAATTCTATGAGTTACAATAAAGAATTCTGGGACAAATATGCAGATGAAAATGAAGAAAGATACAATGAAGAATTTGCAAAGTACACAAGAGATTTAGCTATTTCTTTGCGTTGCACAAGTGTTTTAGAGATTGGATGTGGGACTGGAATTGATTTAAGACTATTTCCTGATACATTCCAAATTCATGGAATTGATCTAAACGATAAGGCATTGGAATTAGCAAAAGAGAAAATTCCTATTGCAGATTTTAAGAAAGGAACCATTACTGATTTACCATTTGAGGATTCTTCAATTGATTTTGTTTTTACACATCAGCTTTTGAATTATTTGGAGGATGAGACGTTAGAGAAAGGAGTTGCAGAAATGTATAGAGTCGCTGGAAAATACATAATGAATTGTGAAAAGTTTGAAGAAACAGAAAAACAGATTGATGAGAATCATAAATTTCGTAACATGTACAACAGATGGATAAATTATAAAGTAAAAGTTGTAAGCAATGTAGACATGCATGAAGATATAGAACCTGAAAAATCTAGGTTTACTCTATTAAGAAAACTATAATTTTTAATTATTTTTAGTTTGTGGCAATAAAACAGTTAATGATTTTAGTAGGGAAATAGTAAAAGTAGTAGGATTATTTTCTACATAGATTTCACCTTGATGTTGCTCTACAATATTTCTACAGCTTGCCAAACCAAGACCAGTTCCCTTTTGTTTAGTAGTAAATAGAGGCTCAAAAATTTTGTCAATATCATCTACAGGAATTCCATCACCAGAATCAATAAACTCCAAAACTACCATGTTGCCATCTTCTTTGATTTGAATCTCAATTTTTCCACCTTCATGCATTGCTTGAATTGAGTTTACAATAAGATTAATGAAGACAGCTTCAAGTTTTACTGAATCACAATCAATTTTTACATCTTCACCATAAATCTTCAATTCTACATCGTTTGGAACATTAATTTTTTCTATAGAGGCCTCAAC
This sequence comes from Candidatus Nitrosopumilus sp., assembly GCA_965238195.1. Classification (GTDB taxonomy): domain Archaea; phylum Thermoproteota; class Nitrososphaeria; order Nitrososphaerales; family Nitrosopumilaceae; genus Nitrosopumilus. The sequence continues at coordinate 809,415 of OZ250174.1, forward strand.
AAGTTTACGTACAGAAATATTAGATAATTTTAGAGGAGAGTTTCTTACATATCCTAAAACATCATCAACCTGATGAGATATTCTTTCAATACTCTTTTCTATCAAATCAATACGTTTAGCAACTATTGGATCAGAGACTTTAGAATCATCAGAGTTTTGTTTAAGCAAGTCTACAGACATTTTCATAACAGATAATGGATTTCTCAAGTCATGTGCAAGACGTCCAGATAATTCTCCAATTGCAGATAGACGTTCTGATTTTAATACTTCATGTGTTTTTTCTTCTACAAGATTTTCAAGATTATCTCTTTGTTCAACTAATTCATGAGTTCTCATTCTAACTAATCGTGAAAGGTTTCTGTTAAGAGTAATTACTATAGTAACAAAAACTCCTAACATGGCAACAATGCCAAGCATAAGACTTTGAGCAGAAAGTTGTTCATCAGTTTCAAAAATAACTGTATTAATTAGGGAAATAAGAATAACCATACAAACAATAGCTACTGTAAGTGGTATGCCAAAGTTACTAATAGTTTCAAATTTTATATTTTCAGAAAAGAACATAGTTTGTTTTTCAGAATGTAGTATCTTTGTGAGTTTAAAGCGAATATGTAATGCAAAAATTAGCATAACATAACTATAAAGATACATTACATCAACTGGATGTCCATCATAGTATGAGTCATTAAGTTCTGCAAAGACAAAAAATGTATCTGCAACAGCATACATTATAAATCCAAATAAAATCAGCATCCAAGCTAAGTTTGCACTTTTCTTTGCAAGAAACATGACTCCTATAATTGCTGGAACTAATTGGAATGATGCCAATATTGGATATGCAAGTAAAATAGATGCTGTAAATGGTTCTTCATCAAAAATATCAGGATATAAACCAGAAATGGCAGGTATTAGAAAGGAAAAAGATAAGCCAATTGCAAACAACCAAACATTCCTACTAATTGATTTGCGGATAGGTTTTAGAGAAAATAACAGAAATGTAAAGAAAAATGGATATGCAAGAAGATAAAAAATGTCAGCTTCAGATGGAAAAGGATCACCTTCTACAAAAATACTATAATCATACATTTGCCAAATTTGTTCAGCTGCAAACCAACACGATGCACCAATAGCAAAGAGGAGAAATACTTTTGCCTGAGAGCTTTTTTGTTTTAATAATTTTATTGTTATAATTATAGAATAACCAACTAGAACAGCTGGAATAATAAGATATGTAGGAGCTGATATTACCGAAAATGTGTCAGTAAAGACTTCTGATTCATTATCAAAAAATGAGTTTGATTGATATAACAAAGTGATTGTTATTAGAACAAGAATTAAAGTGGCTAGAAGACGTTTGTTATCAATAAACGACAATTGTTTTGAAGTAGAATTAATATTACTCAAATTATAAAACTCCTAATCTCATATATTTAAAAAATCTATTAGGATATACGTTTTTTTTAATTATCAATTGTCTCAAAATACGTTGATAAAATTAATAGTTAATCAATCATGTGTAACAATTAGTACTGACCACCCCTTTAATAGTAAAGTATGAGTATCACATTAGGTATGGAAAAGATAGTTCTAGTCGTAGAAGATGACGTAGATTTAGTTGGAATTTACAAAGAAATTCTTGAATTACATGAATACCATGTCGAGACTGCATTAAATGGAGAAGAAGGGGTTGAAAAATTCAAGCAAGTGAATCCAAGTTTAGTAATAATGGATGGAGATATGCCTGTGCTTGATGGATATGAAGCATTCAAAAAAATAAAAGGGATTGATAAAAATGCTAATGTTGTCATTGTTACAGGATTTTCAGAATTTGAACCAAAAAGTAAAGAGGCAATTAAACTAGGACTGATCAAAGTAATTTCAAAACCATTAGGAGTAGATGAGTTATTAAATTTGGCAAAAAAATATTCTGAAATCAAAGTATCAAAGTAATTATAATAAAAATTTTACAAGATTTTAAATTTTTTACATATGATATATATTTTGAAATAAAACATCATGAGATTTAAAAAATATTAAATAAAAGAGCGGGTCTAGAGGGATTCGGACCCTCGACAACCGGATTAAGAGTCCGGTGCGCTACCTGGCTGCGCCATAGACCCACCAAAATAGATAAGCCCAGAGTTGTTATTAATCTTGAGATTGTAAAATAAAGGAAAATTTAGTTTTGTGCTTTTGCTTCAATTTCATTGTACTTTTCAATAATTGCTGTAAGTGCAGTTGACACTGGAACATCATTCATTTTTTTCTTTTCGGCAATGAGTTTTCTGTATGCATCTAATGTAATGTATACAGGAATTGAACCATTTCCTTCAAGTAAACCTCTAACGTTGTAAAGAGCAGTCTCCATACCTTTCTCAGCAGATTTTGCAAACTTTGCTTTATCTAAAATTGCTCCTAGTGGACCAAATGGCATCACATAATCTACGGTCATTGTCATTCTAGTAAGATTATCACCTAACGCTTTGAATTCATTAGTGATTTGCCATCTCTTAAATGGACCCTCGATTTGCTTTGCAGTGATCTTTTCATTTCTAATAAATTCAGTTGTTTCACAATCCCACTCTAGACGTTTACCGCTAAAGTCACCGATAATTCTAAAGGTTGTACCTACGCCCATTCCTTCTTTGATATCCATAGGAACGACTGTCATGCCTACAGTATCATTTTTAATTTGATCAGAGACGTGTTCTGGTCTTGCAAAGTATGTAAAAACACTATCAATAGGGGTTTTGATATCGATTGTTTTTGTTACTAAGGTCACGATTCAAATTCTCGTCAAATAGGATTTAAAGGTTTTGAAGATTTCCGTTAAGAAATTGATTTACAATATATTCGTCTATTTTATCTGATATGTAAATGACTAAAAAGCGATCATTTTTTTTAATCTTTATTTTGCTATTTTCATCTATTACAATATTTGATAACGCATATGGACATTCAATGTTTAATTCTGCTGAAAAATTTGAATCAGGTTATAGAGTTCAGGTAGCTACTGCACCAGAGTTTCCACAAATTGGGGAGCCATCTCAGTTTAGAGTAAAAGTAACTGAAGGCCATGAGTATAGAGAAGTTGAAAAATTTACAATGGGAATGCGAATTTTCTTTAATGAACAACTAGTAGATACAATACCGCCAACATCCATAGAAGGACCTCATTGGGACTTTGATTATGTATGGAGAACCCAAGGAAATCATATTGTAGAAATTCACTTGTATGATATGGAAAACAATCCAGAAATAATCACATACAAGTTTAACATGGGGACACAAAGTCCATTTGGATATATCTTCTTTGCAGCAATTATTGTAGGTGCTTTATCGCTTACAGGTGTTGTTGTGTATATTTACTTGCCACAAGTATTCAAAAAATCTAAACCTTAGATTCTATAGGGATTTTAGAGATTCTAAATGCAAACACTGTAGTTAGTAATACCATAGAAAATAATAAAATTCCAATTCCCAAGTGAATTGCAACTAAAACTGCATGTAGTTTCAAGTCAATTACCATAGCACCCAGTACAATTTGAGTAATAACAAATACTGTAGCAAGTGAGCTTGTTACTTTAATCTTCAAATCAGAATTCTTGTTAATTAGACTTGCAACCATGGTTGCTATTACTAATGAACCTGTAGTTGCTGCAATTAATCTATGAGTCCATTCAATGAGATACTCTTCAGAAGGTAATATTCCATCTGGACATAATGGCCATTCAGGACAAGTCAAGCCTAATCCGGCTGCTGAGATATATCCTCCAATAAACATTAGAGAATACAAAACAATCATTGTTGCTAAGGCAAGATATTGAATTGCCAAAATTATTCTACGATAAAGCTACCTTGCATGCCTTGCAATGCATGTCCTGGAACAGTACAGATGTAGTAGTAAGATCCAGGAGTACCAGCAGTAAAAGTAGTACTACCACTTTCATCTGTTTTTAATGGACTTGACATTGAAGCAATTGCAGAATCCATTACAACGCTGTTAAAGTCTTCAGGATCTGAAACAATTCCAAATGAATGGAATGATACACCCTTGTTAGTAGCAGTAATAGTTACCTCATCACCAGAGTTTACACGGATTTCTGGATTATGTCCATCTTCTCCAGGTAATGCGTTAAATGCCAAAGTCCTAAAGTCATCAGATTCTACAAAGTCCAAAGTAAAGTCATGTGATACTCCTGTTGGGGCTGCAGCTTCACCTGAAGAACCACCACCTTGTGCAGGACCGACAATAATTTCTCCAACCATTCCTTGCTCTCTGTGACCTGGAACAGTACAGATGTAGTAGTATGTTCCTTCTTCGCCTGCAATAAATTCAGCTGAACCACTTTCACCGGCCTTTAGTGGGTTTGATGCAGATGCGACTTCACTACCTGGAATTACTCCAGAAAAGCCCTCAGCTTCATGAGTTACACCAAATGCATGGAATGACACTCCATCATTGACAACATTAAACATCACTTTATCACCAACATTCATGTTAATGGTTGGATTGTTATCGGGTTCGCCGGGTAATGCATTAAATGCCAAAGTCCTAAAGTCCGATGATTCGACAAATGAAAGATCTGATGTAATGGTTTGACCAGTTTGTGCTGCAGGAGCTGCATGATCATCTCCACCTGCCATCATTGCCACAACTGGAGGAGGCTGTGAAATCCAATAGTCCCACATTCCAAAGAATATCACTCCACCAACAATACAAATGCTGAGCATTATGATTAGCATTTTTCCAGTTCTAGCTGGAGTTGTTCTGTATACTGGATGTGCTGGTTCGTTTGGTGGATGTTCTGTTTCGTTACTCATTTTATTCTCCTAATGATGTGGGGTCTTTGCCTCAAATGGATAGTAGTACTTGCCGCCAACGCCAAATGGGTCGTCTGTGTCTGCAAGTTTTCCTTTTCCTGAACTGTAAATCATGTTAGCCAGGAAGATTACCATACTGATACCAATAATCATTGCACCTACAGTGACAATTTGGTTCATAGCAATCCATTCCGGAATTGGTGGATAATCGAAAACTCTTCTTGGCATACCATACAAGCCAAGTACGTGTTGTGTAAAGAATACCAATATTGTTCCTACAAAGGACATGACAAAGTGTACCTTACCTGCTGTTTCGTTGTACATTCTACCTGTGACATATGGGAACATGTAGTAGAGGAAACCAATTGAACCAAATGCAATAGTGCCCATTACAAAGAGGTGGAAGTGACCAACTACCCAGTAGGAATCATGTGTTGAAAAGTCTAATGGCATGGCAGCATTTGCGACACCACCTGCACCTGCAGAGAAGAACAATGCAATTCCTCCAACTGCCCACATCATTGGTGTTGCGAATTTGATTCTACCATTCCACATTGTTGCAATAAAATTATACACGTGCATAGCAGATGCTGGAACTGCTGCAAGAGTTCCTACCATAAAGACTGTTTTTTCAGTAAATGACATTCCAGTTGCATACATGTGATGTGCCCATGATGAGAAACCGACAATTGCTAATAATACAAATGCAAAGATTCCAGAGTTGTAGCTGTAGATTGGTTTTCTTGAGAATCTTGGAATTATTTCATACATCATACCAATAGCTGGAATTACCAAGACGTATACTTCTGGATGGAATGTAAACCAAAACAAGTGTGCATATGCAATTGGATCACCGCCCATTGCAGGATTGAAGAATCCACTTACACCCAATCTATCAGTTAGAAGCATCAAGAGTGCTGCTGCAAATGTTGGAATTGCAACGAGAATAATTAGTGATGAAGACAAAAATGACCAAGCCAACAATGGAACTTGTCCAATTGACATATCTGGATGTTTACATTTGAGAATTGTTACTACAAAGTTTATGGCACCAAGCACTGATGAAATACCTAAAATCTTTAGTCCAAATATCCACATGTCAGCTGCTGGACCTGGAGCACTGATGATAGAGTAAGGTGGTGTTGCATACCATGTAAAGTCTGCAAATCCTAACCAGATTAATGCACCACCAGGTGGAATCATCCAAAATGCAATTGCATTGAGTTTTGGATATGCCATATCCTTGTATCGAACCATTATTGGAACAAAATAGTTACCAACAGCAGATGCAAAAGGAAGTATAAACAAGAAGATTAACGTTGTACCGTGAACAGTAAAGATCCTGTTAAAGGTCATTGCATCACCAATAATTTGTGCACCCGGTAAGAACAATTCTGCTCTTATTGCAAGTGCTAATGCACCACCCAAGAACAAGAATGCTAGAGATGTAATAAGATAAAGTAATCCAACATCAGTGTGATGTGTTGAGAACATTATTTGCCAAATTGGGCGTGGCTTTGCTAATTCTAGAACCATTAGTTAATCTCCTCACTAAAAACAATAGAAAGTTGTGATAATAATGTTATCAAGTTGATGGATCCTCCACAATCAATGTTCCTCGCATGTTATAGTGAATCAATCCACAGTATTCTCTGCATTGAATATCATGAGTTCCTGCATCAGTTGGAGCAAACCATACAGTGTTAACTCTACCTGGAACTGCATCCATCAACACAACATAATCGTGAATATTAAAAGAATGAATAACGTCTTTGGAATGAATCTCAAATTTGTATGCTTTTCCTACTTCAACATGTAACTCACCAATTTCTTTTGTTCCATCTTCATGTTCAAAAGTCCAGAACCATTGTTGTCCAGTTACTTTGATTACTTCAGCACCGGCAGGAACATGCTCTACAAGTCTTTCTGCATTCCATGCTTCTGCACCTACCCAACACATCAACGCAATTACAACTGCAACATAAATCCATTCAGGCCAGTTAGAGTGTCCGCTCATATCTACCAGTCAGTTCCCTCATATTTCGTTGGTTTTGCTTTTGGATGAGACTCTCTGAATCTCCAACATTGCCAAATAATAGTACCAGAGACTACAGCACCAACTACAAATGCTATAGTCATCATTTTAAAGAATAAATTCCAAATAATCACTCTACGATCAAGATATTCTCCAGGTTCATCTCCTGCAGCAAATGCTGACTCTAGAGCTGGAATTACTACTAAAACTGCCAATACTAAGAATACCCCGACGAATTTCTTCATTAGCGATTGAATGACGTGACCTATTTTTTCTATTTAAGGGTTTTCAAGATTATTATCTATTAACCTTGATCGAAACGTGATGGATGCATTACGTTAAGTCCTGAAAGTGAAAATTTTCGTTCGTTTTCTCTAAAGATGTTTAGAGATGCGTTTGCTATTATTAATTCAAAAAGATTGGTAGGAGATAAATCAACGATGGTTGAAAGCATTGCTTTTATTGGATCCATGTGAGTTACAAGTAAAACATTTTCATCAGGATGTTTGTCAATTACGTGATCAACTATTCCTAGTACTCGTTTTTTAACTTCTGAAAAAGTTTCTACTCCGTTATGAGCAATTTCAAGTTCACCATTATAGAATTTCATAAAAACATTACCATGATCATTAAAAATCTCATCATAGGGCATGCCAGTAAATTTTCCCATATCAAGTTCAATTAGACGATCATCAATTATAACATCAAGTGAATTCTGTTTTCCAACAATTTCTGCAGTATGCTTTGCTCTTTGTATTGGACTTGAATAAATTTGAGATATATTCATGTGTTCAAGTAATTGAGCGGTGTCTTCGGCTTGTTTTATTCCAATATCAGTTAATGGGACACCTTCAGTTCTCCCAGCCAAAATTCTTTCAGTATTATTTTTAGCCTGACCATGTCTAAGAAAAATTATTTGCCCCAACTTGATCGAACTTCAAATAGAGATAATAATAACATTATCAGATAGATAATCATGAAAGTAGGAATTATTGGTGGAACTGGCGGAATGGGTAAAGGTTTTGCGTTAAGATGGTCACAAAATCACGATGTAATTGTTGGATCCAGAGATGCTTCAAGGGCAGCTGAATCAGCAGTAGAATACACCAATCTTGCAAAAGAAGCATTTGGAGAAATGAAGGGAACAATTTCTGGAAATGATAATCTTTCTGTTGCAAAAGAAAGTGATGTTTTGATTTTATCAATTCCATATGACAATATTGATTCAACGTGTTCTGGAATGTTATCTGAGATCAAAGACAGTTGTGTTGTTGTATCTCCAATTGTTCCAATGACTAAAACAGATGTTGGATTTGAATGTGTGTCAATTAAGGAAAATAAACCATTTTCATATCAACTAGTATCAAACCATATGAAAGACAAATCAAAACTTGTTTCAGCATTTCATGTGATTTCTGAAAAGAAACTAGTCAATCCAACATTGGAACTTGACTATGACATCTTTGTATGTGGAGATGATGATGCATCAGTTCAAGTGGTAAACGGATTAATCAATGAAATTAAAGGACTAAGACCAATTTACTTGGGCCCAGTAGAATTATCTTATTTTGCAGAAATGTCTACACCATTGCTTCTAAATGCAATGATAAAAAATAAGATAAAAAATCCAGGTATCAAAATTATCTAAGTCTGTTTTTTCATTTATCATGAGTCACGAATACTATAGACGAGGTAGAAATTGGTTTTCAGCAATTGGTGTGATGTTTTGTGTAATGGCAGGAATTGTGCTAGTCAGACAATTATTAATCTGGGGACCAGAATTTGTTGAAGAATTTTTATTAAATGGAGAAATAACAAATGAAAAAGTTTCATTTGCAATGTTATGCTTTGGGATTTTTATGATAGCGTTAGGATTTAGAAAACATGAACAAAAGAGATGAATTTCTAAAATCACAAAAAGTACTACGTATAGCAACAATTGATAAAAACAAAACCCCACATATTGCGCCTGTTTGGTATATGTACAGCGGAAAAAAGATCTACATAGGAACAAACACTAAAACTCAGAAGGTAAAAAATGCTAAAAAAAACAAACATGTTTCTTTTTGTGTTGATGTAGGAATTAACGCACCAAACATTTACGGAGTTATGGGACAAGGAAAAGCTAATTTGATTTTAGAAAACAACAAAGTAAAAACAATTGCAAAAAAAATCCTTTTAAGATATTTTAAGACGCTAGAGAATAAATCTGCAAAAGAATTACTTGATGATACTGACTGTATTATAGAAATAGTTCCTGAAAAATTTTCAGTGTGGAGTTACTGATTAACAAAATCTTCAATTTTGTTCATTGCAGAATCTAGTACTTCAAGACTAGGAAGATAAACAAGTCTAAAGTGTCCACTTCCATACTGTGTACCAAATCCTGAACCGTGAACAGTAAGTACACCTTTTGTTTCTAAAAGTTTTGTAACAAATTCTTTGTCAGAACTATATCGATTGTCTTCAATTTTTGGAAACGCATAAAATGCACCCTTTGGGTTAGGACAAGAAATTCCAGGCATTTCATTGAGACGTTTTACAACCAAGTCTCTACGTTTTTTGATTTCAGAAACAAAGTCACTAATGTAACCTTGAGGACCACGAAGGGATTCTAAAGCTGCATGTTGTACTGGAAGACTAGTTGCAATTCTAACTCTTGCTAGTTTTGGAAGATTCTCTCTGATTGCATCAAGTTGTGGTGATTGGTTAAACGCAATATATCCAATTCTCCAACCAGTCATGAGATGAACTTTTGAAAATCCATTTAGAACAATTACAGGTGAGTCACCGGCAACTTTGCCAATTCCCACAAATTTTTCATCAAAAATAATTTGATCATAAATTTCATCACAGATTATGTAGAGATTATGTTGATTTGCAACGTCTACTAGTTCTTTAAGTGAATTTTCATTAAACACTACACCTGTAGGATTGTTTGGACTAATCAAACAGATTGCAACAGTCTTTGAAGTAATTTTGGATTTAATGTCATCAATATCTGGTGTAGAATTATTCAAGTCTACTGCAAATTCTACAGGAATTCCTCCATGTAGTCTTACGTATGATGCGTATGGTGGATAATATGGTCCCGGTAAGAGTACCTCATCGCCTTCTTCTACAATAGAAGAAATAACCATATCAAGTCCTTCAGAAACACCATTAGTAACTAGAATTTCATCAGCTCCAATTGAGAGTCCTTTAGCATTTTCTTTTTTAGCAATCTCTTCTCTTAATTCCAAGAGACCTTCAGATGAAGAATAGTAGTTTTCGCCTTTGTTAATTGCATCAATCAAAGCTTGTTTTACATTGTCTGGTGGTTGAAAACCATACTGTACAGGATCACCAATGTTAAGATAATCAACCTGCATTCCCTTTTGTTCCACTTTTCTTGCAGCTAGAACAATATCTCTAATTGCATATTCAACACCTGCGACTTTTTTGGATACTTTCAAAGTATCTAGACAGATATTTAGGCCTGTTAAAATCTTACTTCTTTGGACTCGTTGCACAGTCTGGATAGTGCGAGCGGCTTCGAACCGCTAGGTCGAGGGATCGAAGCCCTCCGAGCCCTTTAGATTATCTTATTAGGCAAATAATTTGCCACTGATGTAATGAGAGTATCACCATTCAAAATAGGATTGACATTGGTAATAATAGGAATAGTTTGGACAGCAGTCATTTTTGATGAAACTGAAAAGAAACATGATTCAGCTATACTAAAGCAATCAAATTCGTTTGAAGTAAAATCAGAATTTTTTGGTGTAGATATTGGATATTACAAACTATACATGCCTGAATTTGTAGGAGAAAAAATATTTGTTCAGATATTAGATCCTAAAGAGAATGTAATTCAAGAGCAAATGGTCCAGACAAAAATGTCAGTAGCATATTTTGATTTTAATGAAGATGGTGAATATATAATTAAAATTACAAATGTTGTAAAGAACCCAATTGATGTACAAATAGAATTTGGCAATACAAACTCTCAAAAAATGATTCCATCAGGTATTACGATTCTAATAGGTGCACTTGTAATGATGGTAATGTCATATGTAAAAATAAAAAATTACAATATAGAGCAACCTGAAGAGAATATCTCATAAATTTGAATACATTGGATAGTATGTCCAAAAACTAGAAACAGATTGAAGATTAACCAAGTTGTAAAAAACAAGAATGCTATAATTGAGAATGGAAGAAATGCTTTGAGTTTTGTGTGTTCTCTGTTTTTTATTATCAAAACTCCTCCTAATGATGCAAGTACTAATCCTAATTCAAGTGGTTGATGAGACCAAGATATCAATCCATCAATACCAAATAGATCATGGGATAAAGAATCCCCAAAGCCTGAAACAATCTGGAGTGCAGAACCAGCAATGACAAGTTTAATTCCAGTTTTAAGAGAACCATGAACTAATTTTCGAAGTATTAACATACAGCCCATAATTGCAGCACAACTAGTCATGGATACTCCGGTGTATACTACAATGTGAGAAGGACTCCAGAAAAATTCTGGTTCTTTTTGAAGATGAGAAATGGCATCCCAAAATCCTGCTGAAACAATTACGATCGGACCAATTACTGCTAAAATTGAAACAAAGGATACAAGTGTGCTAGGTTTTGCAAGTTTGGAATTTGAAATTCTTTGAATTAATTTCATTTGGTTTCTACTTTATGATTGGATATTAAATATTGAAAGGTTGTCAATTAGAAAAATTGAACTTTATGGGTGATTTTGTCAATTAACTATATTAGAACAAAAAAAGTAGAGAAATTATGAGTCCCGGAATTGGCCTGATGAAAAGAAGACTAGAAAAGGAAAAAGACGCAATTGCACTTGCAGTATCAGGAATTGCAAAAAAATACAATGTAAAACCAGATGATATCAAAACTCTAGAAACAAAATATGATGATGACGCAGGGGATTGGTACGTTGCATTAGGCTGGGATGAGAAAAAAGCCATAGTAAAGATGGATTCTGTTCAGGGAACAATCACTGAAACTAAAGAAATTTAATTATCAAGTAGTATTTTGAAAATAATATGACTAGTGCAATAGTTCTTGGGGGTTCAAGAGGAATAGGAAAAGCAATTTCAGAATCACTCAAATCTATAGAAATTGATGTTTTTGCAGCTTCTAAAAATGATATTGATACATCAGATTTGAACAGTGTCAAAAAATTTCTAGAAACACACAATCAAACGGATATCCTGGTTTTGAATACTGGAGGTCCTGCTCCAAAACAATTCTCAACTATTACTGAAGAGGATTGGAAATTATATCACAATCAATTATTTCTAGGATTTTGTACTATTTTACAGAAGATCAAAATTAATGATGGAGGTTACATCTTTTTAATTAGTTCTAATGTAATTAAAGAACCAAATGCAAAACTGATAATATCTTCTGCATATCGTGCTGCATTTAGTGAGGTTTTCAAAGTATTAAGCAAAGAATACGCTCAAAAAAATATCAGTTGTGTCAATATAGCACCAGGCCCAATCAATACAGATAGAACTCAAGAATTAATAGAAAACATTGAAGAATTCAAAAAATCCCTACCTATGAAAAGATTAGGAGAGCCAGAAGAAATTGGAAATTTTGTTAAATCAATTATTGAAAATAATATAAAGTATCTTTCAGGTGTCACGATAAACTTTGATGGTGCCAATTCAAGTCACATATTCTAAAAACAATAATCTAAGAAGTTATTAGGACTGATAACATTTGTAAAATATGACAGAATGGAGTACACTTCGAGCGAGATTTCCGGATGATGAATTTGATGAAATTGAAAGAATTAAAGAACAATATGGGTTAAGTTATAATGAAATTATTCGTTCAGGAGTAAAATTCTATGTGGGTTTAACTTTAGCAAAAGAGTTAGTTGCAGATGCTTTAGAAGAAAAAGATATCAAAATTGGTGGAAAGAACATTGGTGAAATTTTAAACAGTCCTGAATATCAACGAAATATTGAACAAAAAATTTCAAAGATGGTAAAAGTTTTGATTTGGGAATTTTTTGAAAAAGGAATGGATTTTAAAGAAAAAACAAAAAATATTAGAAAAAAACGTAAAGTTGGTAGGCCTAAAAGAGTGAAAAAAGTTGGTAGGCCTAAACAAGGATTAGATTAAAATTATTTTTTAAATTCAACATTTGGTGTATCAGGCTGACCTGCTATTGCAATTAATCCACCATCACGTAATTGTTGTAACAATTGCATGACTTCTTTTTCTACTTGGTTTCGTTGCAAGCCCGTTTGTTGAGCAAATACTTCTACTAGTTCTGTAACTTTACGTTGTCCATTACAAGATTTCCAAAAGTCAACAATTGCTTGATTTACCATAAAACCTTGCTCGTGTTCGTTTGCCAAAACCATAGAACCATCTTCTTGTTGGACTAGTTTTCCAACACCTTGAGGTAATGCAGTTTCATAGTTAATTGGTGCAGGAGTATTCATACCAGCACCCATATTCTTAATTTTGATTTTAGCTTCTTCAGACATTTTATCCATTGACCATGCAGGTTCCCATACAATGTCAACTTTGACATTATTAACTCCAGGAACTTTTTTGACAAATCTAGTAGCATCTGAAACTAAAGTTTCATGTAGTGGGCATCCTTGTGTAGTCATTGTCATTTTGATATTGACATCATTATTTTCTGCAACATCAATTCCATAAATTAATCCCATTTCTACGATATTAAGAGGAACTTCAGGATCCATGCATTGTTTAAGAGAATCCTCAATTGCTTGTGCAGAAACTGTACTCATATTGTAAATTGCAGTTTGAAAAACAATAAAAACTTTCTATTAATTAGCTTGAAATAATTTTGAAATGGACTCCTCATAAGGAGCCGTAGCCACACCTTTTTCAGTAATAATTCCAGAGATTAGTTCTGGAGGAGTCATATCAAATGCAGGATTAATGACGTTAATATCATCAGGAGCAGTCTTTTTGTCACCAATTCCAGTAACTTCGGATCCTTTTCGCATCTCAATGATGACATCTTCGGCTTTGGTTTTCATATCAATTGTAGACAATGGTGCTGCAACATAAAACGGAATTCCATGTTGTTTGGCCATAGTTGCTACTTGATATGTTCCAATTTTGTTAAAGACATGACCTGTCTTTACAATTCTATCAGCACCCACTACAACTTTATTCACTAATCCATTTGCCATACTATAACCTACAGCAGTATCTGGAATCAGGCTAACATCAAACCCATCATGCTTTAATTCAAAAGCAGTTAGTCTAGAACCTTGTTGAATTGGTCTTGTCTCAGTAGCTATCACTTTGACATTTTTTCCACTTTCTCTAGTTGCACGAATTACACCTAATGCAGTTCCATATGCAACTGTTGCTAATGCACCTGCATTACAATGAGTCATTATAGTATCATTATTATCAAAAAGAACAGAACCATTTTTTCCCATGGTTTTGTTAATTTCAATATCTTCATCTGCCATTTGTTTAGCAGTAGAAATAACTAATTCTTTTATTTGTTCTACAGTATCACCAGACTTGGCAGCATTCATAATTTTCTCTAATCCCCAACCCAAGTTGACAGCAGTAGGTCTAGTTGCAAAAAGTATTTTTCTAGCACTTTCTAAATCAGATAATAATTCATCTTTAGTAGTTGCATTACTTTGTAATACTGCTAATGCTAATCCAAAAGCACCAGACACCCCTATAGCAGGAGCACCTCTAACTACAAGTGTCCTAATAGCATCAGCTACTTGATTATAATCATCATATTCCACAAAAACTAATTCATTTGGTAATTTGGTTTGGTCTATCATAATCACTTTGTTTTCTTTCCATTCTACTGTTCTAAGAGATAAAGAGAATTTGGTGGAATGTTCTGTCAACTAGATTTTCAAGATTTTATGCGTATTTTAAATGAAACTCATATTCATCAAACATATATTTTCAATAAAGATTGAACAAGTGCTTGTTAGACATTAGTACTCTTCAAAAATTTGATGTACAAAGTATATGATATTTGGCCACAAATTGCGCGTGAACAATATGAAACAGATTTGAATGGAATAGATTTTGGTGAAATTTCTCATGTGGTTTTTACAGGAATGGGCGGTTCGGGTGCAATTGGAGATATTTTCTCAGCAATTTTATCTAAAACAAATATTCATGTAACCCAATAGATTTTATAAAAACAAAACTTGATTCTTAGATAACGTAGCATTATTTTTTAATTTACAGTATTTTTGTTAATTTATTTAACATATTCTACTTGTCTACAATATTCTTTATTATTGTCTATTTAGGATATAGCCCATAAGGGGAAAACATGCACAAACGAATCTATCTAATGAGACCAAATGTTGGAATTGAAGAAATTAAAGAAATCCAAAAAGTAGTGGATTCAAAATTTCTTACTGAAAGTAAAGCTACACAAAAGTTTGAAAAAGAAATTGCACGATATACTCATACTAAATATGCTATAGCTACTACTTCGGCAACTACTGCGTTACACTCAATGTTTCATTGTATGGGCATAAAAGGAAAAAATGTGTTAGTTTCTGATTTTACATTCCCAGCAACAGTTCTTGCAATAATACAAGCTGGTGGGAAACCAGTGTTAGTAGATGTGGATAAATTTAGTATGAATGTAACTAGAGAAATAATTGAAAATGCGTTAAATCAATCAATAGAATTTGTATCACCGGTCTCACTTTTTGGAAATCCATTGAGCTTTGATTTTTATAATTTAAGAAAATCTGGAATAAAAATTATTGAAGATGGAGCTACAAATTTGGGTTCTACAGTAAATAACAAGTTTGTTGGTTCATTAGCAAATGCCACATGTTTTAGTTTTCATCCTAGAAAAATAATTACAACAGGAGAAGGAGGGATGATTACAACAAATGATAAGAAACTAGTAGAAAAAATTCGTTCTTTTAAGACATTTGGAATGAATAATGGAAAGTTTACTAGTTTTGGAATAAACTACAAGCTATCAGACATTCAAAGTGCAATTGGTTTAGCTCAGATGAGAAAGATTGAAAAAATCATTAAACAAAGGATACAGAAAGCAAAAATCTACAATGAATTATTATCTAAAATTGATTGTATAGAACCACAAAAACAAACCAAAAAATCTCGTCATACTTATCAATCATATGCTTGCTTAGTAACAAAACAAGGCTCACGAGATAAAATTATGAAGAAATTATTTCAAAGAAATATTGAATCACAAATTGGAACATATGCTTTGCATCAACTACCTATGTTTAAAAAATGTAGAAAAAAAGGTGAACTCAATAATTCTAATTTCCTCTATAGAAATGCAATTACATTGCCACTACACAATGAATTAACAAATGAAGATCAATTTTTAATTTGTAAGTTAATCAAATCAGTTGTTAAATAAATGATAATTATGTCAATACATATTTTAAGTCAATGAAAAAATGAAAAATATGAAAAAAACAGCTATTGTGACAGGAGGAGCTGGTTTTATTGGATCTAGACTTTGTAAAAAATTATTAGATAAAAAATATAATGTCATTTCATATGATGATTTATCAAATGGTAGTGGACGAAAAAATTTATCTAAAGATATAAAGTTTGTTAAAGGAGATATTCGTAACATAACAAAATTAAAAAATATTTGTAAAAAAGCAGATGTCGTATTTCATTTAGCAGTAAAACCACTAACAATGTCGTTTGATAAACCCGAAGAAGTAGTGAATGTAAACGACTATGGGTCATATTTAGTTGCAAAAATTTGTACAGAACTAAAAGTCAAACTCATCCATGTTTCTTCAAGTGAAGTATATGGTGATGCAATAACTGTACCAATGAAAGAAAGTCATCCATTATTTCCTACAACAATCTATGCAGGATCAAAAGCAGCATCAGAATTGTATGTCAGAGGTTTTGAAAAAACAGATGGATTAAAGATGGTCATAGTAAGACCGTTTAACAGCTATGGTGAATTTATGAGAGATGATTCTTACGCTGCAGCAATGCCTAATTTTTTTAACCGTATCTCAAAAAAACAAAATCCAATTATTCATGGTACCGGAAATCAAACCAGAGACTTTACTTATGTAGATGATACTTGTGAAGGAATAATACTAGCAGATCAATCAAAAAATGCTTTAGGAGATACATTCAACATTGGTCAAGGAAAAGAATTTAAAATTAATGATATTGCAAAATTAATGATAAAAAAATATGAAGAAATTACTGGTAAACAGTTAAAATTAAAATTAAATTTTCAAAAACAAAGAAAAGGAGATGTAATGCGACACCGTTCTGATATTACCCATGCCAAAAAAATATTGGGTTATAAACCAAAAATTTCCCTTGAAGAAGGTGTTTCAAGATACATTAATTGGAAATTAGAAAAGAATTAGATTATTTTTTGTAGTTTGGATGCCATAAAGAATCATCAACACCACCAGAAGTCTCAAGAAAATTTTTAAATATATTATTTGATGTTATTTTGTCATTTTTATAAACATATGTTGTAAATTCATATGGTGCATAATCATGTCGTATTGTAACACGATTAGAAAGAGTTTTTGTAATAGAATAAATTTTTCCCGGATCACTATAGAATAAATCAGGAGTTTTAAAATCAATAATGCCACCAACGAAATTCATAGCTATACCTTTTTTTGATAAATCAAACATTTTTTTCATCATTTTTTTAATATATGGGTAAGTACAGCCTTTTGAAGAAATTCCTGAAAAGAAAACCCAATCAAATTTTTTAGAAATTTTTTCATTATCAATATCAAAAACTTTTAGATTTGCATTAGGATAAATTGTCTTTCCAATTTTTATCAAATTAGAATTTATGTCAACACCATGATATCTTACATTGATTTTTTTAGTATTTAGATAACCAAATAGATCACCAAAACCACAACCGACATCTAAAATAGAAGAATTGTCAAGATTTCCTATTTGACATAAAATTTCAAAACGTAATGATTGTTTCCCCTTTTTAGAACCCCAACCTACAGACTTGGGGCTATAACCATATTTTTTTAATAATTTATTATAGAAATTTAGAGTAGTTGATTTTGATTTTTTTGTCATTTTTTAAGAATTAAAGAACAACATATTAAAATTAATGGAAATTTTTGGTGGAATTTTATGATAGGATTGATAATGTGTTAAAATAATTGTAAATATTATTTAATACATAAATGGTCTTCAAAAGAGCAGTTGAAGGCCGAAGTTATTGATATAATTAGCTGGAATGAATACAATTCATTTCTAAAGAATACCACATCTACATTTTATCATTCATCAAAATTCTTGAGATTGTTAGAGAAATTATTAGGAGCAAAAACAGGTGCTATTGAAATAAAAGAAAAAGGTGTGTTAATAGGAATTTTACCGTATTTAATTAAGAAAACAAAATTTGGGAATATAATAAACTCATTACCATATTTTGGAAGTTATGGAGGAGTACTTACTCAAACAAATGAAAATGCAAAAAAAATACTTGAAAAATTTAATGATGTTAATAAGGAAAAAGATGTTTTATCATCAGTTATCATAGGAAATCCATTTAAAACCAATCACGAAATATATGAAAAATACTTTCAACATAACTTTACTGATTCAAGAACTACACAATGCACTAAATTAGATATCAGTGAATCAGGATTATTTGGAAAGTTTGAAAAACGAGTAAGATGGTCAATTAAAAAAGCAGATAAAAATAATATTGATATTAAAAAATCAGGATTAAATGAAAAAATTACATCAGATTTTTTTAATTTACATAAAACAAATATGGAAAATAAAAATGGTCAGTTTAAAAGTAAAGAATTTTTTTATCAAACAGAAAAAATTTTTGAGTCAGGAAAAGATTATGATGTATTTATTGGATTAAAAGAAGATAAACCAATTTCATTTCTTTTAGTTTTTTATTTTAATGGCTTTACTGAATATTACATGCCTGCACAAAATTTAGAATTAAGAGATCTTCAGGCATCTAGCAAACTAATTTGGGAGTCTATGCGTGAATCAATAAAGAAAAATATTCTTTATTACAATTTTGGAGGTACACCTAAAAATAATTATCCACTATACAAATTCAAGAAAGGTTGGAATTCAGTAGATTATAATTAT
The DNA here is from genome assembly GCA_965238195.1 of Candidatus Nitrosopumilus sp. Lineage (GTDB taxonomy): Archaea > Thermoproteota > Nitrososphaeria > Nitrososphaerales > Nitrosopumilaceae > Nitrosopumilus. The sequence goes on from OZ250174.1 coordinate 828,403, forward strand.
AAATATTATATTTCAGCAGATATTGAAAAAATTAAAGAAATAGGTTTAGAAGAACTAAAAAAATTATTCCAGAATTTTTACATAATACCATATAATGAAATTTAAAAAAATGGGTTGATAACAACTATTTATTATAATGTAAGAGTTTGAAAGTAAAAAAGAGACAAAATGAAGAAAGTCATAATTTTAGGAGCAGGTATTACAGGATTGGATATAGGATGGCAATTAATCAAAAAAGGTTTTGATGTTACGATTTTAGATAAGCAAAAATTTGTAGGTGGTCTAGCAACAACTCTTAACGAAGGAGAATACAAAATTGATATTGGTCCGCATTATATTGCTCTGCCTAATGATTCGGTAAGAATTAAAGAGTTACAGGAATTGATAGGTAAAGAAGAACTAAAAGAGATCAAAGTATCCGTTAAAGTTTGGTTTTATGGTAAAATAATAGATCAATATCCTACTTTGTTTGATGTGATGTTTAGATATGGTTTGAAGTTTTCAATTTTAAGTATTCTTAGTTTTTTATCAGCAAAAATAAAAAATAGTTTCATTCGAAGAAAATTTGAATTAGTGGAAGAATATTGTGTTAACACATACGGTAAATTTCTTTACAATATATGGTTCAAACCAAGATTAATTAGAAAATTTGGTAATATAGAAAAAATTTCTATAGAGGATACAGAAGATATGTTTCCTGAAATTTCAAGTAAGAAATTATTATCTTTTATGAAAAAACGACAAAGTCATATTTCAGTAGATGTGGATTATTCCAAAGGATCATATGACTTTTATTGTAAAAATGGAGTCGGAGTTCTTGCACAAAAATTTAAAAAAGAGATTGAGGATAAGGGTGGAAAAATATTATTAGATACAAACATTCTTTCAATCAATCATTCAGAATCTGAAAAATCAATTATAATTAAAAATGGTGAAGAAAGAACCCTAACAACAGATATTATTGTTTATGCAATTCCACCAGCAAAAGTGCTTACATGGTTCAATCCAATACCTGAAAAAATTAAAACCATGCATAAAAAAACAGATGCTGCAAATTCAATTATGGTTTTTTTATTTGTTGATTCAAAAAAACTCTATGATGGATGGATAATGGATATTTTTGATTCATCATTAGTATTTTTCAGAATTGCTCAACAAAATTATTTAACGGATTCTGTATCTCCAAGTGGAAAGACTCTTCTCAGTGTAGAAATTAGAACTACCGATAAAGATCCAATATGGAAAACTGATGAAAGTATTTTGGTAAATATGATTAAACGAGATCTGAAAAAAATGGGAATTCTTAATAAAGAAAAAATTGATGGGTATAAATTAATGAAAATTCCAAAAGTGTATCCAATATTAGATCCATCATCTAATCCAAAATCAATAATTGAATTTATTAATTCATTCAAGAACGAATACACTTTAGGAACATTAATTGCAGATCCAGGAACTTTAGTAACAAGTAAACGAAAAGGTGAAAAAGCAAAAAATAATCCTATTGGCTTAACTGCAGTTTTATTGAAAACACCAGAATTAGTAGAAAAAATTATAGATGAAAATAAACTTTAGAATAATTTAGAGAATTTTATAATACATTTGTTTTTGTTTTTCAGTAAAATCTAAACAAAAAGAACTTGAAAGAGATTTTTTTTCAGTCTCTAATTTTGAATTATTATAATTTCTTGCTAGGATTTCGCCGACTTTCAAGCCTAGGGTATTAAGTTCAATTGTAGGTTGTGGTCCTAAAACATCAATTGTCCAATTCATGTATCCTTTTTCTTTACCAGAAGAAGGGAAGCATTTTAGTTCAGAAGTAATAATTTGGCTATAATTCACAGTGCCAAAATACACAAAGATCGAAACATTTGGAGAATAGTGTTTCAATTTTTGTGGAGGTAATCCATTTTCTCCAATAATCTCATTTTGAATAGGTATTGAATTAATAATTATAATATCACAGTTTTCTAAGTGCGGAATTACAGAATCTTCTTTTAGCGCATTACCAATTATTGGAATATTTTTTTCTCTACATTCATTTGTTAATAATTTTGTTACTAGAGAGACATTTGCATTAAGAGCTTTTAATGCATCATACATGTATAGAGCTGACAAATTTTCTCCCACTATGATAATTTTTTTGCCAGTAATTGGAATATCATGTTCAGAAATTATTTTTATTATTGCCTCACCATCATATTGCATAATATCCATAGTAGGATTATGTTCATTTACTCCCAAAATTGGAATTTGTTTTCTCCAGCATTCATAAAGATCAATCTCGTCAGATCTTAATTCCCATGGTTCCCACATAAGAGAAATTACAGTATTTTTTTTCAATAATTGAATAAAGTTTTTGTCTAGCGGACGTAATAATCCACTATTTGTTACAACATCAGCTTCGGAAACAATTGATGAATATTTTTCTGAAAAAATATGAAGGACATTATCTAATTCAAGGAATTTAGATATATTTTGAAAATTTTGAGTTATTTCATTAATTGTGCCATATTGAGAATCTTTTGTGTAACAAAGGACTTTTTTTGAATTTGAGAAAGCAGCGATGAGTGGAGTAGATATCCAATTACCTGTTGCAGCTTCAGTTAGTACAGTAAGATCAGATAAATCTAAATCTACTTTTTTTATTGAATTAAAAATTATTTGTTTAATATTTTCTAAATTTTTTACATCCTGAATATCAGAAGGATCAAATTTGTTGATATTTCCATTTGTCAAAATATATTTTCCTACCTCATATTTCTATAAAGTTGATTAACTTCATCCATTGTGTTTACATCTATATTTTTTGATTCTATAAAATTTAAGAGATCAAGAAATAACGTACGAGTGCCTTTTTTGTGTAAATCTCTATTTTCATTAAGAAATGAAACGTCTTGATAATGTTCTTTGAGTTTATTGTATTCCAATGAACTACTGGTATTCATAAAAATATGAAAAGGATGAAACAGAAATACTTTGGTTCCCAAATTCAGAGTGTTGATCTTATTTAATTCAAAATGTGAATGAACTTCGTAATGAGCATCATCAGCAAAGAAAAATGGTATTTCTAATACATCAGTCCATTCTAAAAAAAATGGCTCAATTTTTTCATAGGAAGGTAAAAAGTAATTGGAATCATACTGTATGTTAAATTTTTCATAGGATGTCATTAGAGAGCTACTATGATATAGTTTGTGAGAACGACTCCCTTTAGCTGTTTTGGATGGCAGGAAATCTAGAGTTTGTGAGATAATTTTTTCATGATCAAAATCAGTAAAATTTGGATGTATTGCTAATTCATGATTTTGTAAATTCTCAAAATTAATTTTGTTTGTAATAAAAAAGGTGGCAGGGATTTTATGATCATTTAGAAGTTTTATAGTATCATCAATCATTATTTGAGGAGCCCAGTCAGTATCTAAGGTTATTACAAACATTTTATCTCATCAAAAACTTTCTTCATACCATTGAAAAATATTGTTAATCAATATTTGCTCTAATTTCATCTATTTTTTTCCCCTCAATAACCATTTCATAGACTAAACGAATTCTCTTAGATAATATTTCTGAAGAATGATACGTTGTAATCCATTTTCTACCTGTTTTTCCCATTTTTTTCCGAAAATCTTCATCACATAATGCTTCTAGTTGTTTCTCGATATCATCTACGGTATTAGCATTTACAGCAGGTGGGGGTTCTGCATATAAATCACCATAAGTTGTTTCAGTACAAAATGTAAGTAATGGTTTCTCACAGCTAAAAGCTTCTGCCCCAACTCCCCCCACTCCATCTAAAACAAATTGATCTGCAACAACATCAGATGAATTATAATATTTTAGAAGAGCCGAAGAATTCAATGGGCCTTTAATAAATTCCACATTATTTTCCATTCCTAATTTGTTAACAAGTGAATGAGTTTTAGGAGAATCAATACCATGATCAACAATTATTAATTTTGAATTAGGGTGATTTTTCAAAAATTTTGAAAATCCTTCTAGTAAAATATTATTTCCTTTTAATCTCCAATTTTGATTTGCAGGATGAAAAATTGTGAGATATTCATTTTTAGGAGAATGTTCAATGGGATGATAAAAATCTGTATCCCACATAACAGGCAAATGTATTCCAGTTTTTACTTTTAATTTTGCTAGGAGTGACTTATCTAATGGTTCATAAAAAAATACAACCTTAGCTTTTCTTAGTGCACGTCGAAGAAGTATTCCCCTTAGCGAATTTGTAAATGCCAATTCACGAAGATCACTACCTAAAGTATGAGCAATGAAAGGTCTTCTTGAAAGATACGCAAAAATAGGAAATTCTACATGTCCATGAATAAGATCATAATGTTTTTCTCTCATTTTTTTAATTAAATCTCGTTTCCAGGAAGATTTAGTTCGATCAAAAAAATAGATCCAATCAGGATATTTTCCATTAAGAGTAGGATCAAACTGAACAGGATCACTAGATATAACAGGATTTTTTTCTTGAATTAAATCAATATCAAGTCCATCATCACGCAATTTCCTTGTAATTAAATAACCAACATTAGCCATATTCCCAGCGTATAGAATCTTCATTTTTGATCACGCAAAGTACTGGGGTAAAATAAATTTGACGTTTAAACATCAACCTCAAGAGTAGCTTGTCTAGATCCAGGAGATCTATTTCGAAATGAGGCATAGGAATCAACTAATTTTTGTAGCATCGTTGGTTTTAGAATATTAATTGTAGTATTTTTAGCACCAGCATCTCGAAATAACTGTTTATAATTATGAAAGAAAGAATAATTATTTGAATTATGTTTGAATGAAGTTTTATCATAATATTCAATAAAAAATAATTTATTAGTAGATATTTTACAAAGTTTGTTGATTACATTGGATATTTTATCAGGTGGGATATGCATTAAAATTTCTACACCAAAAACAAGATCATAGTGAAAATTTATTGGTGTTTCTAAAATATCTAAAGTTTTAAAAGTTATTTTTTCATTAGAAATATTTTTCCTGGCACAATTAATTAAATCATCAGAAATATCAGTTGCTACAATAGTTTGAACATGATTATGCATTAAGAGAATTGGTGTGACTCTACCAGAACCACAACCTACTTCAAGAATTTTTTTAAAAATATTTTTTTTCAAAAAATTTTTAATATGTTGTTCTTGATTTCTTTCTTCTGTTTTGGAATACCAAGATTGGTTTTGTAATTCAGAATCATAGCCTTTACCTCTTTCTTTCCAGTACACACCTAAATCCATAATTGTTTTTTAATAGTGAAAACTAAATAATTAATGTTGTCTACAAATATTCCCAAATATAGAAGTCCTTTTTAATAAATAAATTAACAATATTTTATGAAAATAGTAAAACCAATTTTTATTCTTGCTCCAGCAAGAAGTGGTACAACAATTTTCTATAATCTTTTCACACGACACAAAGAAACTGCATTTCCTGAGCATTATATAGATAAATATTGGGATTCTTCTTTTATGATAAATTTAGTCCCTATACTAGTAAAAATTCAACAATTTAGATATAAACAAAGATCATTACCACATGAAGGAATTTTTTGGAGAAAACATCATGATTTTAATCAAATTCTTACAGAAAACGACGTAAAAGAAAATGAAGAAAAAATGTTCCATAAAATTATAAAAACACAATTGAATGCATTTAATGCAAAACGATTTGTATCAAGATCACATGATTTTTGTTTGAGAATAAAATTTCTAAACAAGATATTTCCTGATGCATATTACGTAATTCTTCAAAGAGATCCAAAAGCTGTTGTATGTTCTCAATATACGCTAATGAAAAAAGATTGGGACCCAATAGCTGGTAAGAACACTTACGGAAATGTAATAGAGAAATTTAATACAAATACATCAAAGTTAGAGACTTGTATAAATTATTATAAATTTTATATTAATACAATGAATGATAGTTTAGAATCAATTAATAAAAAATATGAATTAGATTATGAAACTTTTGTAAAAAATCCTAGAGAAGAATTGAAAAAACTATTTGATTTTGTAGAACTAGACTGGTACAACAATATTGAAAAAAGTATACCTAAAGTGTTAGAATTAACAAATAATGAAAAATGGAAAAAATTACCAGACAATGAAAAAAGTATGTTAGAGAAGGCGTTCTAGATGATAGAAAATGACTTACTAATGACTACTAATTTGTGGAAAGGATATGCATAAAAAAATACTTGAGAATTTCAGAATTGTAGGACTGCATCACTTTTATGGTGATTTTTTTGATTCTAGAGTGTATATTTCATATATTTTATCAAAATTAAAAACTAAAAATGTTCTCGATATAGGTTGTGGTGCAGGTGTACTTCTAAACTGTATGCCATCATGTTTTAAGGTGGGAATGGATATTGATTTTAATTCCTTGAAGCAGGCAAAAAAATTGAATAAAAATATGGAGTTGATTCAAGGTGATGCTCAATTTTTACCATTTAAAGAAAATATATTTTATATGATTACTGCAATGCATTTGTTTCCAGTGATAAATAATTTTGGTGGGGATTGGAAAAAATCAATAACAGAAGTAAACAGAGTATCCACCGATAAGAGCATGTTGTTAATCACTGGAGCAAATAGGACAAGCAGACATTTTGAGAAAACACATCCGATAGAACATAGAAAAAAATACTTGAATTATAAACAACAAATAGAGATCTTAAAAAAATATTTTAATTCTAGAGTTGAAGGTTATGGTCCACACGATAAATGGGTAATGTTTCCCCTAAAAATAATTTATAGAATACCAGATAAAATTTTAGACATTTTAAGTATTGAAAAGTTTATTTTTAAATTTGTAAAATCAAAACGCTATTTAAAAAATGGTAGATCTTATGTCATAATTTGTGAAAAAAAGAACAGGATAAAACTTGACAGATAGTAAAAAAACAATTTTAATTATTGGTGCAGGGATTACGGGGTTATCCATCGGATTAAGATTTTGTAAAAAAGGATACAAAGTGACTATTTTAGAAAAAAATCCCTTTGTTGGTGGCGTAGCCAGTAGTATTCGGGATAATGAGGGATACACAATGGATATTGGACCACATTACATAACACTTCCAAACCATTCCGATATCACAGAGGAAATATACGATGTTGTAGGAGAAGAAAACATAGAAAAGTTATCAAAAGAAATCCGAAGAGACAGAAAAGCGTATTATCGAGGTAATTTTTGGGGTGAATTCCCAAGTATCATTGAATTAATGAAAAAATCAGGGATAAAAACACAAGTACGGTTTGGTATTGATTTTACTATTACAAAACTAAGGAAAAAAATTGGGGGTTTTAAAGAACCAACGGTAAAAAACTATCTAATTTCAAACTATGGAGAATTTTTATACAAAAATTGGTTTATTCCATATTATGAAAATCTCTATTATAACAAAATTCCTTCATTAGAATTTGTAAAAAAACAGTTTCCATCATTAAATTGGAAAAAATTGTTTTCGTATTATAAAAAGTCAGATATAATGATTGAAAATACAAAAAAAGATGATGAATATTTTAATTGTTATTTTAAAGGTGGGATGATTTCTTTAATTGAAGGATTTCAAAATAAAATAAAAGCTCTTGATGGAGAAATTATTACAAATGCAAATATAGAATCCATAGAACATGGAAAAATAAAAAAAGTTACATACAAAGTTAATGATTTAAAAAAATATCTAAATGTAGATGTAATTGTATATGCATTACCACTAAACATTACAAAACAATGGTTTGAAAATAAATTTCAAAAAGAAAAAATATTTGCATTAAATTCCATAATTTTATTTTTATTTGTGGACTTACCGGTAGTTTATCAGAATTGGATAATAGATTTTTATGATAAAGATGTAATATTTTGGAGAATAGCTCAACCAACATATCTTAGTAAAACAGTAGCGCCAAAAAATAAGTCATTATTAAGTATAGAAATTAGAGTAGCAGAAAATGATTCATTGTGGAATCTTGATGGAGAGAAAATATATGCACATGTATGTAAAGATCTTAAAAAAATTGGAATTATAGATTTACAGAAAATTGAAAGATATAAAATAATCAAATTGAGAAATTTGTATCCTTTAGAACCAGAAGCAATTAACAGTGAAGAAATAAAAAAAAATATAGAATCACATGATGGAGAATATGCTGCTGGAATAGAGATTGATTTTGGTATACTTGCCTCTGAAGATGAAACAAAAAAATCTATACCAAGGTTAGGTGGTGTTTTTAGAGCTATATCACATTCAAAAATTATCAGTAAGATGATCTTAGAGAATTAAGAAAAATTTGATTTAATTTCTATATAATTTCGAAAATTTATGCGTAATAATTGAAGGGTTTTTGATTACCTTAGAAAATTGCATTTTTGTTTTATTAAAAATTTTTGTGTATAAAATATAAGGATATTCTTGACCACCCCACTTAGATTTGAAATGTTTTATCCCCTCTTCTTTTGGAGAAGAGGGTGATGGATTTGCTCCCCCCATATCATAAGAAATAAAATTATTTTCAATTGATGATTTCATAACATTCCAAGTCAAAAAACTCCCTGCATTTAATTTTCTATCAGGTGAATTTGCAATAGTATGTTGTATTACATTATTATTAAATAGAAAATTTGCCATTCCACCAACAATTTTTTCATTTATTCTAACAAAATAAACTTTTTCCCATCCATTTTTTATTGATAATTCCCATCGTTTATCACGGAAAGTTTTATTTCGTTCAAGGATTTTATTTTTATTTTTATCATCATGAAGTTTTAATTCAGAATATTCATCTAGTCCTTTACGGTTTTTTATTATTTCAAATTTTAAGCCTACATCTTCACCTTTTCTAACATCATAACGAGTTTTGTTATGTAACGATGAATATACTTGATCTATTTTTCTATTAATATTAGTTACATATGTAATCCAAGATTTACATGAATATCCAAACTGGTCAAAATGATTGTTAGAAAATTTATTAGATAATGATGGTGAAGAACCTTTAATTAAATTGATTTTTCTTTCGTGTGCAATTTTATCAACTGAAGATAAAATTGCGTTTAATATTGAATTACGATTGTCTTTATTATGAATAATTGGTCCATGATTCCACATTATCATTGAGTCAAGACCAGGGTTTGCTAAGGATTCTTTATTATGAATTATACCTGTAAGTTGTCCTACAATATCACCAGTAGAATCTTCTATTGTAATATAAAATTGCTCAGAATCAAATGCTGCACAATGAGGAGCATAAAAATCAGCCATTTGATATGCATTAGTGAATGATTGTTTCTGAACTTGTTTATTCCATTCATTTTTGTCAATTTCATAGTCTATAGTTGAAAGCATCAAATCACCTCATTCATAGATAATATAGAAAATCATTCCTATTTTTGTTAATTTGTCTAAAAATATGCTTATAGAGTTTTCCAAAAAATCACTATTATTGGAAATTGGCACGAGAAGTACACTTATTCATTATTTGGGAAAAAGCTAGGAAGCAAACTAATGAATTATTTAGAGAGATTGAAGAAAAATTTGAAATTCGTGATATGTATGAGATCACATGGAAACCAAAAAACTTTCCAAAAAATTTGAAAAAATTTTATGGTGTAACTCTTCCAGATCCATTACGAAAAATTGCCCAAATTGGTACTGGTCCCTTTTTGATAGTAATTGTAGTTGATAAAAATCCAAAGCATGGAATACGTAGAACATCATTAGGAAAACAATTAGTAAATATCAACATGTATGATTCAAAACGTAAATTTAGAAAATCATTTGGAGGTGGTTTTTCAATTCATGGTTCTATACATGAAAAAGAAGCTAATCACAATTTGACATTACTACTAGGAAAAAATTTACAACATATTTCTAATGAAATTAAATCATCATGGGATAAAAAAATCAAAAAAATCGAATCAGAACTAATTGGAATAGACAAATGGGATAATTTAGAACAGTTATTTTTTGTTTTGAATAATACAATTAACTATGTAGTATTGAGAAATTTCGAAAAATTACCTAAAAAAAATATTGATGAAAAAAATGAAGATATTGATATTTTGACAGATGATGACTTACAGATCCCATATATTTTAGGTAAAAATTTAACGAATAATGAAACGCCTAACTTTCCATTTGTAAATATTAATGGGAAATTTATTAAGTGCGATATAAAATATGTTGGTGATACATATCTTGATGAAAAATGGACAAAAAATATTCTTAAAAGAAAAATATTAACATCAAATTCAATATATGCACCATCTAAAGAAGATCACTTTTACACATTACTACATCACATTATAGTTCAAAAAACTAAACTAAAAAGGGATTACAAAGAGACATTAATTAATTTAGGAAGTCAATTAGGATTAAAAAAAATTGAAGAAAAAATTTTAGACAGAGATAATCTAAAAGAAATATTGGATGATTATATGGAAAAAAATGGTTATCGATACACCTATTCTTTTAGATACAAAATTGCGCATAACGAATTACTGAGACTAACAAGGGTGACAATCAGATTAGCTAAATCTGACGGTATTAGAGAGGTAATTAGAGCTACAAAGGGAAAATTACGAAGAATAAGTAAATGAGGAGATATTATTTATGAAAATTGTTTTTGTTTGTCCAAAATGTAATAATATTCTTGATTCAAAAGAGAAATCATTTAGTTGTAAACAATGTAATAAAAACTTCTTGAAGAACCATAATTTTTATGATTTCTCAGACAAGGAAACATTTTCAGAAAATAAAATGAACTCAAAAATGCGAAAATTACTAGAAAGTATTAATCAATTTTCATATGAAAAAGGAATTAAAGAATTTGTAAAGGAATTTCCAGATGAAAAAACATATTTGTTAAATACAAAATTTGATCAAAGTGTAGATACAGTATTTCATTGTTTTAATATTAATTATAAAACATGTCTAATAATTGGAGATCATTATGGAAACCATTCAGAAGTATTAGCAGAAATTTTTGAAACTGTATATTCAATAAATAGTTCAAATCAATCTATTGAATTTCAACTTAGAAGATTTAAAGAAAAAGATATTTCAAATGTAATTTGTATTAAAACAAATCCAGAAGATTTACCGTTTATTGAAAATACATTTGATATGATTTTATTTAAAAATCATGATGTTTACAAAGAACTAAACAAATATGAGTCAAATATTGTAAAATCAGAATACTTACAAAAAGTAAAAAAAATTCTTAATGATGGTGGATGTTTGTGCTTAAGTCTACAAAACAAGTCAGGTGTAAATATTTTCTTAGATAATAAAGAATTATCAGAATTCTCTAAGATAAAGAAATATTCTTACAAAGATTATTTACAAATCTTCAAAAATTTAGATTTCAAATTAAAAACCTATTGGGGGCTTCCTTCAGAAAAAAAACCTTATTTTTCTGCTAAAATGGATGATGAAATTGTATTAAGATGGTATTTTCAAAATTTTTCTACGTTTGTAAAAGATACAAAAATAAAAACTAAGCAGAAAATTTTATTTTTTATTCTTAAAAATATTCCGGGACTAATTAGAAAATTTTTGATACAAAATTTTGCTCCATTTTTTATTTTCTATTGTTATAAAAATCACATAAGTGAATCTATTGAAGATAAGGTACTTTTAGAAACAAAATTTGAACATTGTTTACTTATCAGTCGTAGAATTAAGGTAATATTCATTCTATTTGATAGATACAAAAAACCAAAATTTATTGTTCATTTGAAAAGATATGGAAAAGAATTCTCAAAAAAATTATCAATATACGATAGAGTGTTTCCTGAAATGGGAAATCCTAAAGAACAATTCTGGTTAGAAAAATGGAAAGATGGAAGAACACTAAATCCATTAAAAAAAGAAGAAGTGATAGCTGCAATTAATTGGTTAGTTAATTTTCAAAAAAACACATCACAAGAAATTTTTAAGAGAGAAGATTTTAGTGATGAAATTCAGATTATACAAAATGAAATACAGAATGACAGTTCATTAAATAAAATTCAGTATAAAAAATGGGTAAATGATTATGAGCTAATGTTAAAAAATAATAAGATCAGAAAATCTGCTATACATGGTGATTTTTGGTATGCAAATATGCTTTATGATTCTAAACGAAAAATTGTTAATTTGGTAGACTGGGAAAATTATAGAAAAAATGGAAATCCATTTCATGATTTGACTACATTCATTATGAGATGTATGATGATGTCAGATTCTAATCAGATTGATACTTTCAAATTAAATCTAACTATTAACAAAAAATTCAAAAATCTTTTAAAAGAAATACAAAAAATTGTGGATGTTCATTACAATTTTTCAATAGATTTTGATATTTTGTTAAGATATCTAATTTTAAGGAATGCAGTTAAAGTAGTAGACAAACAAGGAATTGCATACTATAATTACTTAGAAATGTTAAAAATTTTAGAAAAAAATGGATTTTACCAAAATGACATTAAAGATAAAAAAAATTGGAGTGATAAATAATTGTCAAATATCAGAGTAACTTATTCAGGTTTAATTTCATTATCTATTAGACTATCAAGTATCATTACAGGATTAATTTTTACATTAACTGTAACACGACAGTTAACAATAGAGGAATTTGGAACATGGGGATTAATCAGTGGCATTTTAATTTATGCACTTGCAATTCATCCAATAGTAACTTACTGGGCAACAAGAGAAATTGCAAGAGGAGAGAACTCAGGAAAAACAGTTCTTCTTTCTAGTAGTGCCTTTTCAATGATGGGGTTACTGATTTACATAATTTTGGCGTTTTTTGTAGGAAATCAGACAGATGCAGATATGAATATCCTGTTTTTGGCCTCAATTTTGATTCCAATTATGTTTGTAAATGATTCTTTGAATGCACTGAATCTAGGTTCAAGACCTCAAGTAGTTAGTTATGGATTTCTTGCATTTGAATTTGCCAAAATTGGTTTGGGATTATTGTTTGTCTATTTTCTGGATATGGGTCTAACAGGTGCAATTCTTGCCACATTTGGATCATACATACCAAGCATCATAGTTTTAGGAATCAAATCAAGATCATTAATGAAAAATAAATTCAAACAAGAGTTTGTTAAAAAATGGATTAAATTATTTTGGGTACCAACTTTTAGAAATGTACCGTCTATTCTTTCTTTATCAGATGTAGTTGTTTTTTCAGTGATAACAGGATCAGTTTCTGGAGTTGCATATTATACTGCAGCACGCACTATAGGATTTTTAGTAAATCATACAAGGGCATTTTCTGGAGCTGTATACCCCAAATTATTAGAAAGTGGAAAAACAGAATTTGTACAAGAAAATTTAATCAAATTATTTTATTTTTCTTTTCCATTAGTAGGTTTGTCAATAGCAATAGCAAGACCAGGACTATTTGCTTTAAATCCTATTTATGAGGTAGCAGAATTAGTTGTTATTATTCTAGCTATAAGATCATTTTTAACAACATTAAGTAAAGTTTTGTTTTCAGCATTACAAGGAATAGAAAAAGTTGATCTGAACAAAAATTCTACATTCAAAGATTATGCAAAAAGTAAATTAATTCTTTATCCAACATTTCAATTAATTCGAAATGGAATATATTTTGGAAGTTTAGCAATTATATTATTTTTATTACACTCAAATGAATCAGAATTACAACTAGTAATTTATTGGGCACTAGTAGGTTTAATTATTGAAATTCCTCTCACAATTTACATTTATAGATTAGTCAGGAAAAGTTTCACGTTGAACATTGATTGGAAGAGTTCACTAAAATATCTATTATCAAGTATCGTAGTTTTTGGAATGCTATATTATATGATAAATGAGTTCTTAAATTACAAAAGTAGTATTTTTGAATTCTTACCAGAATTAATTATGTGGATTGCTATAGGAGTAGGCGCATATTTAGGATTGACGTACATTATCGATCAAAAAACACGAATTTTGTGTAAATCTATAATTAATGAATTTAGTAAAAAATGAAATTTATGGGAGGATGAAATTATCTAGTATCATTTGATTAAATTAATGAAATTTTCATAGAAAATACAGTGTTTAGTTTTTTCATCTAATAACGAGTCTTCGATGTTGTAATAGTTACCTCTAAAGCTACACCATGGATAGTCACTTCCAAATATTATTCTATGTGGTCCTAGAGCTTTTACAGCATATTCCACTCGATAAGGAGTACTAATTCCTGAAGTATCAAAGAAAACATTAGAAAGGGAAGTAGCTGCGGTAACAGCTTTTTTGACAATAGAAGTATCATTTCCTCCCATGTGTGCTAAAACAACTTTGATCTTTGGATATTTTTTTGCAAGTTCTATTGCATGTTTATATGATGTAACTGAATCAAAATGGCCATCTTTAAATCTACCACAATGAATTAGAAGTACAGAATTTTTATCATTCAAAAGTTCCATAATTGGAGAATAAACTTCATTAGTTACTGAAATTTTTTCAAATGACCCATGAAATTTTACTCCAATTAAAGAGTCGTTAAGTTCTTTGCGCAATATATTAAAATCTTCTTGTACTCTATTTTTCTGAATCCAAAATAAACCATGAATAGAATTATATTTTTTTGATAATTTTATAATGTTTTGATTGTCTATGTCTGTATCTAATTCAAATGGCATTAAGGCAATATTTTGTATATTATATCGCTCAATGTATGGAATTATCTGATCAAGTGGCAAAGGACGATAAATCCCAGCAGATTTACCTAAATGCACATGGAAATCATTTACTTGCATGTTTTCCAATTATACGACCAACCTGATCCTTACCAGCCTTAACTATTGAATATGATGGAATATTATGAGTTATCAAACAGTTTTGATAGATAATTGAATGTTCACCTATTTTATTTCCTGGGGTCATGCTTACACATATCCCAATTCGAACATAATCCGAAATTACAGTAGGTTTTTTGATAAATTTTTCTTTTTTTCCAGTGCCATGCTTACCAGAAGTAATGTTAACAGTATTACTTGCAATAAAAAAGGGAGCCATAAAACAATAATTGCCTATCGTTACACCTTGGGTTATATGACACTGTGCATGTATAGTTGTGTAATCACCAATTTCATTGAAACCTTCAGAAACCGAACATGTTCCAAAAATGCTATGTTTTCCAATCTTTGTTGATGGTCTTAAGACAGCATTTGAACCAATCAGAGAATTATCTCCTATTTCACAATTTTTAAAGATTTTAGCACCATCCTCAATACGAACATTTTTTCCAATTTTTACATTCTCATAAATAGAAACAAACTGTCCAATAGATGTATTTTCTCTTATTTCTACAGAAGAATCTACAAAAGAGTTTTTAAGCAATTCTATAAAATTCAATATGTGTCACATATTAAAATCTGTCATTGTTTTGTATGAGCAAGGTAAAAAGCAATGATTTTAATTTAACTTTACAGAAATATAATAAAAATGAAATTATGTATTTTCCCAAATGATTCAATTTTATCATATTATAAAAAAGGGGAAATAAAAGAACGCTATTTTAATCCATTAAATTTTTTTGATGAAATTCATGTAATCTCATTATTTGATGAGGAGATCAAAGAAGACAAAGTTAAAGCTATTGCAGGAAACGCTAATCTTAAAATTCATCAGTTAGGAAAATGTAATCTTAAAAATTATAAAAAATTTGAGCCTAGAGTTACAGAATTAATCAACAAAATAAAACCTTCCTTAATCAGATCATATAATCCACTTATACAAGGATGGTTGGCTGCTAATGTATCTGAAAAATTAAAAATTCCCTTAGTAATTTCATTACATACAAATTATGATGAACAAAGAGAATTTGTAAAGAGGAAGAATTATTTTAGATATCTCAAGTTGCTATATACTTACAAAAAATTAGAAAAGTTTTCTTTACAGAGAGCTGATGCTGTTATTTGTGTGTATGAATCAATAGTTCCTTATGTAAAAAAAATTGGAATTAAAAAACATCATGTTGTATACAACAAAGTGGATTTAAGACAATTTTCTGAATCTCATGAAAAAAAATTGATTCTTGATAACCCCATAATCATTTCTGTTGGACAATTAATAGAACATAAACCACGTCAAAATTTGATTAAAGCAATTAAAGATTTGGATGTCACTTTAGTAATAATTGGAGATGGACCAGACTTTAACTTATTAGATAAATTAACAAAATCATTAAAAATTCAAAGTAAAGTAAAATTCATTCGTAATGTTCCAAATAAAGATCTCCCAGGTTATTATTCTTCATGTGACATATTTGCATTACCTTTAGAAATTTCGTATGGAATTCCAATTCCAGTTCTTGAAGCTATGGCATGTGGTTTACCTATAGTGATTTCCAAACATTCAGATAATTATTCGGAAATAATTGATGATTCAGTATATTTTGTTGATAATGATGCAAGTAGTTTTAGAATAGCATTTGAAAAAATTCTTACAAATAACAAATTGAAAAGTAAATTGAGCAAAAAATCACTAGAAACTATTAAAAAAATAAGTGGAGATAAAATGGAGAACGCAGAATTACAGATTTATAAAAAATTGCTTTAGTACAAAAAGTGCCCTGTATTAGAGAATGTAATTTTTTCAGAATTATGTATCCAATAAAATGCCTGTAAGGCAAACATAGAACCCCAAGAATTAAGTCGAGTATTTTTTTTCCATCCAAATAGTGTTTTAGAATTTTCTTCATAAAATCCGCCATTAATTTTTGGATCATCACTTTTAGCTTGTAATGTTAACAAAAATGATTTTAATAACTGCACAGATTTTGAATATTTCGTAGAGTTTTCTATTTTATCAACTAAAATCATCAAGCGGATTAACTGAGCTGTATGATAGGAAGTTTTTGCTTGTTTGTAACTAGAATTAAACCATAAATTTACACTCCCATCTTTTTGAATTTGTGATATTGTCCAGTCTAAGGCTTTTTTACATACCTCAAAAAATTGTTTATTCTTTGTAATTAAAAATGCATGTAATAATCCTTCAAGTGAATAACATAGAGTATGTAAATGAATTATATCACTATTTTCATGAATAGAAAGACTTCCATCATCTTTTTGGAATTTTGGATAAATGTTACAAATTTTATTTATTGTTTCTAATAATTTAGAGTCGTTTGTAATCGTATAAAGAGTACAAAATGGAATCACATTTTTAATATGCAAACATCCTTTCTGTTTATACCATAAGGAAGTATCTTCTTCAAATTTTTGTGTAGATAAATTATAAATTGGTTTTACAGTACCGTCTAATTCAATAGCCTCATCTGTTAACCATTTCAATAACATTTGTGCAAAATCAAGATACTTCTTTTCTTTTGTTAACAGATAACAATCAAGAACTCCTTGTGCACAAATTCCAGTATCAAACGAATAGACGAGTTTTTGTTTTGCTTCTTCTGTGTGAATACCTTGAATAATTCCTCCATACTTATCATGAATCTTCATCAACCAGTCTGCAGATTGTTTACTTTGTTTAATTAGTTGAGCATGAGGCTCTATTTCATGTAAAAATCTCAATGTACTAAGAAAATATCCAGTTATTTCAGGATAAATAAATCCATATTCACTTTTTGAGGTATCAAAATAAGAATAAACTCCTCCTAAATTTTCATCATTTGTGTCAGAAATGGTCAGACCAGATGTTAGTAACCAATTTTTTAATTGATAAAACTCGTCATTCAATTTAACATAACACTTTAGTTATTCCTTTAAAAGGTAAACTAGATGAAGATACTCGCAGTTATTTTTCATTTTCCGCCCATTAGTGGTGGAGGAGTAATAGTCGCAGTAGAAATCATAAACAATCTAGCAAAATTAGGACACAAAATTACTGTTATAACACCAGAATTAAAATGGGATGGACCAACTTATGATCCAAAAATGGAATCAAATGTAGAAATAATTAGAGTAAAGGTTCCATCAAGTGATAAAATTAAGATAGCAGCTAGAAGATGTAGAAATTATCTTAAAGAAGAAGCTGAAAAAGCTGGAAAGCAGTCTAATTATGATTTTATTTTTACAATATTTCATCCATTTCATATGGCACCACATGCAGCTGTAGATTGTGGAAAAAATTTGGGACTACCAGTAATTGTCAAGATTGATGATGCAATGTATCAAAAATCAAGAGGGTTGAAATCTATACAAAGAATGATTGAAAAGATATACAATTCTAGAGCATTAAACAAAGCTAGTACTGTTTTAGTGTCAAATGAAGATACAAAGAATACTGTAAATGAATTTTACAAAGTTGATAAAAATAAGATTAAGATAATTCCAAATGGGGTAAACATCTCAAAGTTTAAACATATACAGACAAATTCAAAGAAGGTAATTTTTTCTGGTGTAATGTATCATCATCGAGGATTAGATGTATTAATTGAGGCAGCACCATTAGTCATAAAAGAGATTCCAGATATCGAAATTGAGTTATATGGTGAAGGCCCCGAATTGGTAAAATTAAGAGAGTCAGTCAAAGAAAAAAATTTAGGATCTAATATCAAATTCATGGGATGGATTTCAAACGAACAAATCCCAGACGTATTATCTGAGGCATCAATTGGTTTAGGGCCTTTAAGAAAAACAGAAGTCACAGATAATGCTCTTCCAATCAAAGTTTTAGAGTATATGGCAAGTTCTCTACCTATTATTGCTGCATCAGGTACTTTACCAAAGGATGTACTAGTAGATGGAGAAAATGGGTATTTTGTTAAAAACCACACAGAATTAGCATCAAAAATTATAGAAATCTTGTCCAGTACTGATAAACAAAATGCAATGGGGAAAAAATCCTTAGAGATTGTAACAAACTTTGATTGGAAAATTATTATTGAAAAAATTCTTAAGTTATTATAATTAATTTTTGGTCATAATAAAAGAAGTGTCTTTCATTTTTCTATTAGAATAATTATATGCAACTTTTTTAATAATATTTTGAATTGGTTTTGGAAATTTATAAAATTGATATTTTCTCAGCTTCCCTTTTAGTGCCATCATTTCATGAGGACTAAATTCATTTACATTAAAACCAAAATTACCAAAAATTTTTTTCCATTCATCAAAAGTGTTTGTAAAAACATCAGTTTCATTTCTTCCCTCAATTCCCTCATTTGGGGTTAAAAACCAGATTTTTCCGTCATTCTGTAAGGTTCTCTTTAGTTCATTGGAAAAAAATTCAATATTATGAACATGTTCTACAGAATAAAATCCTCCAATGAAATCAAATTTTTTGTTGTCAAATGGAAATTTGTCAGAATTAAAATTTACTTTGAATAATTTGTCTTTCACTGAAGGATGTGCCTGTGAGATTGCATAGTCTGAACCATCAATTCCATATGCTTCTACTCCCAATTCATTAAGAGATTTGACCAATTCTCCATAAGAGCATCCTACATCCAAAGCAGTTTTTGGCTTAAATTTTTCAACGATAAATTCTGCTCTTCTTTGCCACATTGGAGGCCTGGAGCGAGTAGAGAAATAGATCTCATCATAAAGGCGTTGAATATCATCATCTTGATACATACTTGCTGATTATACAATAGAAGATTTCTTTATTATTGTTCACAAAATATGCCTATATTGTATACAAATTCATAAATTTTTTTTTAAAATTTTAATGATTTTTTTAGAAGCATCACCAGTTCCATAAGGCGATTTTTTATTTTTTATTTGGGGATTTTTTGAGGTTTTTTTAATTGATGATAAAATTTTAGAATAAGAGGTACCAACAAGTTCTGCAAATCCTGATTTGACAGATTCTGGTCTATCGGTAGTTTTACGTACAATTATTGCTTTTTTCATAATTTTAGGAGATGTAATCTCTTCTTGAATTCCACCAGAATCAGTTAAAATAAACTTAGATTTTTTCATTAATTCTAACATTTCAAAATAACCTACAGAGTTTATGAGTAGAATATTTTCAGAATTTTTGATTTTATCATACAAATTAAATTCTTTTAATCGTTTGATGGTACGTGGGTGAACAGGAAAAACAATATCTTGTTTAGAATGTAAAATAGCTTTAATTATTGTGGATAATGAATTTTTATCATCTACATTTTCTGCTCTGTGTAATGTCATTAGTATATAATCTTCAAGCCCTACATCTAAGGAAGATTTTTTGGGAGAAATTCTAGAATATTGATTTATTGAATCAATTATAGTATTTCCTGTAACAAAAGATTTTCCATGAACTTTTTCAGCTAGAAGGTTTTTTTGAGCATCTTTTGTTGGTGCAAATAAATATTCAGATAAGTGATCTGTTGCAATTCGATTATGTTCTTCAGGCATTCTCCAATCATAGCTTCTAAGTCCTGCTTCAACATGACTAACTGGAAATCCGGACTTTAATGACGAAAGAGTTGCAGATAAAACAGTGTTAGTATCACCTTGAACTAAAATTGTGTCTGGTTTTATCTCCTGTAAAATTTTTGAAAGTTTTAAAATAATCTGACTCATCTGTACAGAAGGATTAGATTTAGAAATTTGTAATGAATAGTCAGGTTTTCTTAAACCAAGTTGATCAATAAACCTCAGACCCATAGAATAATCGTAATGCTGTCCAGTGAATATAACAGAAGAATTTTTTGTAGACAGTTTGTTGATTATGGGTGCAAGTTTGATTATTTCAGGTCTGGTACCCATAATTATTACAGTTTTCATGCTATACAGGCACGTAGATTATCTAACTTATTATTGATTATTGTAGACGAAATTTATCATATACTAGGAAATCTAATCAAATTTGTTAGGAATTAGAGGTATGAAATTTACATGAAAATTTTATTTATTGCGCCCAGATTTGAAGGAGGAATTGGGGGACATGCAGCTAGGGTTGCAGAGAAATTAAGAGAAAACGGTTTTGAAATAAAATTGATGCAAGTTTCGAGTATTCCAATTAAAAAATTAAAGAATCCAAGTTTTGCATTATTTAGTACAATCAAATCAATTGTTAGTAGAGAAAAATATGATATAGTTCATGCATTCAATATTCCATCAGCTTTTGCAATGAAATATGTTAATGCAAAGAAGAAAGTTCTTTCAGTGCACGGAATGTATTCTGATCAAGTAAATGCATTACATTCTAAAACTACAGCTAATGCAGCAAAGCTTGCTGAAGTAAAGGTGTTGAAATGGGCAGACAGATTAACTACAGATTCAATGATAGTTAAAAAACAATATAAAGAAAAACTAGGAGTTGATTTTGATTGTATTTATGCACCATTAGATGTAAAAAAATTCAAAGACATACCAGATGTTACAAAAAAAGAAAAACAAATTGTATACATAGGCAGAGATAGTTATGAAAAAGGAATTGATGTACTAAGAAAAATAGAAAATAAAATTGATGCGGATATTGTTTATTGTACAGATATTGAATGGAAAGAAGCAATGATTAAACTCAAAGAATCAAATATTATAGTTATTCCTTCAAGAATGGAAAGCATTCCTCAAGTAATTAAAGAAGCATTTTTTTTAAAAACACCTATTATTGCAACAAATGTGGGAGGAATCCCAGAGCTGGTTACTCACAAAGAAACAGGGATGTTAGTACCTCCAGATGATCCAAAAAAATTACAAGAAACCATTACAGAGTTATTATCAAATAAAGAATTAGCAGAAAAGATTGCAAATAATGGGTTTGATTTTGTCATGAATAATCTTACTTGGGAAGTACTATTGCCAAAATACATTAAATTTTATGAAAAATTGTTAGATTCTTAAATTTTAAAATAGAGTACTAAGACCTTCTTCCAACTTGGTGACAGATTCCCAACCAAGTATCTTTTTTGTTAAGGTTACATCAGCTTGACTGTTTTTAACATCACCATCTGGAAGTTTATCAAAAATAGGTTCAAACTCTTTTCCAGATATTTTAATCATCAAATACGCAAGATCTTTAATTGAAATTGTAATTCCTGTTCCAATATTAAAAAATCCATGATCAATAGAACTGTTCATTGCAACAAGATTAGCTCTTGCGACATCTTTAACAAAAATGAAATCTCTAATTTGAGAACCATCACCAAAAATTATTGGTGGTTTGCCAACAGAAATATTTTCTAAAAATTTAGTTATTACTCCAGCATAATCCAAAGTTTGTCCTAATCCATACACATTGAAATAACGCAATCCAATAATTTGTACGTCTAATTTAGAATATTTTTCAGCTAAATATTCATCTTCAAGTTTTGTTAACCCATATGGATTAATTGGTTTGCGTTCAAAATCTTCTGTAATTGGAATCTTGTCAATATTACCATAAACACTAGAGCTACTAGCATAAACAACTTTAATTTTGAATTCTTTTGCAATTTTAAAAATATTTTCTGTTCCAGTGATGTTTACCTTTTTGTATTCATCCTCTTTTTCATAAGACTCTGGTACTGAAGTTAGAGCAGCTTGATGAAAAATTCCATCGACATTTTGGAGAGTACTCCTTAGCTTTTCATAATCCAGAATATCTAATTTGACAAGATGAATTTTGTCCTGTATTCCTTCTAAATTTGACATTCTTCCTCTAAACAAGTTATCAATTACTGTAACATCATGTCCCTCAGTTACAAGATGCCTCACAAGATGACTTCCAATGAACCCAGTACCACCTGTAACAGCAAAATTCATGAGAAATTATGATATTTAGACATGTTTAAGCCTTCAGAAATACTCGAAATGAACAAATTAATAAACTGAAATAAATGCATCATATCAAAAATAGAGTGTAAGATAGATGAGTCAAGAAAAGATTTTTTCATTAGAACTTAATGAAATTAAAAAATTAATCGATAAAAATGAAACATCCATTTGTGTAATTGGAATTGGAAGAATAGGTTTACCAACAGCATTATCATTTGCAAAATCAGGTTTTAGAACAAGAGGTGTAGATATCAATGAAGAATTGATAAATAAAATCAAAAACAAAGATTATCCATTAAAAGATGAACCAGGATATCA
Organism: Candidatus Nitrosopumilus sp.; assembly: GCA_965238195.1. Classification (GTDB taxonomy): domain Archaea; phylum Thermoproteota; class Nitrososphaeria; order Nitrososphaerales; family Nitrosopumilaceae; genus Nitrosopumilus. Next base: position 851,407 of record OZ250174.1, read on the forward strand.
AGAGATTTTTGAACAGGTAATTAGTAATGGAAAGTTTACAGCTACTACAAAAATTGAAGATGTGATACCAAATTCTCAGATAATTCTTTTATCACTCCCTACACCAATGGATAAAAATAATGTTCCAGATTATACAGCATTAAGAACAGTTGCAAAACAGTTAAAAAATTTAGTTGTTTCTGGTTCGATAATAATTGTTGAAAGTACAATTGAACCAGGTTTTATTGAAAATGAGTTTATTGATTTAGTAGAAAATGAAGAACGAAAAATTAAAGCTGGTGAAAACATTGGAATTGGTGTATGTCCTGAAACTGCTAATCCTGGTGAAATTATGAAAGACTTTGAAAAACTTCCCAGACTAGTAGGAGCTACAGATGAGAAAACTGCAGACGTAATTACAGAAATTTATAAACATGTTTTTCCAGTAGAGTTGATAAAGATGCCAAACTGTAAAACAGCTAATGCAGTAAAACTTACAACAAATGTTTTTCGTGATGTAAACATAGCATTTGTAAATGAATTAGCGTTACTGTTTGAGAAACTTGGAATAGATATTAAAACGGTTCTAGATGCAGCAGATAAAAAATATAATTTCCAAATTCATTTTCCAGGAGCTGGTGTTGGAGGCCCATGTCTACCAGTAAATTCATACCAAATGCTGAATTCTGCAAAAGGAATTAGTGAGGATTTACTAAAAATGGTGAAGGTAAGTAGAGAGATCAATGAATCCATGCCATATCACGTGATAGATTTGTTAAAAGATGCTCTAAATGAGGGAAATAAACAACTCGAGTCATCAAAGATTCTGGTTTTAGGGATTTCATACAAGCCTAATGTTAAGGATATTCAATTATCTCCAGCAGAGGTAATTATTTTAGAATTACAAAAAATGGGTGCAGAGATTAAAATTTTTGATCCATATTTTAAGAATACATCAGTATATGGGATAGAGACTGCAAATAATTTGGATGAAGTTATTTCAGAAGTTGATGCAGTAATAATAGTTACAGCTCACAATGAATTCCAAAATATTGAACCAGAATATTTTGCTTCAAAAATGAAATCTCCAATAGTAGTTGACACTAGAGGAATAATTGACATTCATGCAGCAAAGAAGTCAGGTTTAGTTTTCAGGGGGTTAGGTCGTGGAAAAATCTAATTCGATTTCTCTATCACCTGATTCCATTAAAAATATTCTAACATTAAGATATAATCCATCAGTAAATTCAGCGCTACCTAAGTTAACATGGAATGATTTTACATCAACAAATAATGAATTATCAACTGAATTTATTGAGAAATCAATGAAAAATACACTACAAAATTCTATTAGAGATGATTGTAAAAAAGTGTCAATTGCATTAAGTGGAGGAATAGACTCTACTTTGAATCTTGCATTATTACGTAAAACTTTTCCTAACTTACAGATATCTGCAATATCAATGCTTTTTGCAGATAGTGTTGATGAAACACCACAAGCTGCAAAGATAGCTGAACATTTTGGTGCAGATCATGAAGTTATACATTTAGATAATTTTCTTGTTGAACTACCAAAAGCCATCAGTATAACAAAACAGCCATTTTGGGATCTTCATTGGTATCATATTGTAAAAAAGGCAAAATCACATGGGGATTATTTGGTATCAGGTGATGGAGGAGACGAGTTATTTGGTGGGTATACTTTCAGATATCAGAAATTCTTGTCATTAGTAAATCATGATTCATCTCCTATTGAGAGGGTTAGGGCCTATCTACAATGCCATGAGAGAGATTGGGTACAAGATCAGATAGATTTGTTTGGAGAAAAGGTTGGATTTTCATGGGGAGAAATTCATGAAAATCTTCTTCCATATTTTGATAATTCATTGTCTTTAATACAACAAGTTTTTTTGGCAGATTATAATGGGAAATTATTATTCAATTTTAGTCCAATAAATTTAGCATTTCATGAACATTTTAACATAAAATCAATTATTCCACTGTTATCAGAAGAAATGATTTCATATGCAACTCATTTAGAGACAGATCTAAAATATGATAAAAAAAATAACATTGGAAAACTTCCACTTAGAAAGTTACTTTCAAGTTACATTGATGATAATTTACTAACACAAACAAAGCAAGGATTCTCAGTTAATACGATAAATCTATGGAAATCCTATGGTTACAAATTATGTAAAATGTATCTACATGAAGCAAGAATAGTAAATGATGGATGGATTAATTCATCATGGTTAGAAAACAATCTAAAAAGTGAACTAGATGTAAAATATATCAATAAATTTTTGGGATTGTTGGCTTTTGAGATTTGGTATAGAATTTTCGTTACCAAAGAAATGGATTCCAACACATTATTAGAAATATAGAAAATTCTTAATGTTGTGAATTAAAAATTTCTTACAACTGGTTTTTATTTCCCTTATTTTGAATCTAATTAACATGAAAGATGCATTAGTAGAATATCTAATATGTCCAAAATGTAGTCAAAATTTTACATTAAAAATTAAGAAAAAAATCAAAAAAGAAATTATTGAAGGAGATTTAATCTGTTTAAAACGACACAAATTCCCAATTAGTGGAGGAATTCCTAGACTTGTTGTAGATAAAGGAAAAACTTTTGTAAAAACTGAAGATTCGTTTTCTTCAAAATGGAAAAATTACAATAAAACATATCATACCAAGAAATGGTTTGATGGTCAAAAAAAATGGTTTCTTGAACGATTTGGTTGGAAAACATCATCTAATTTCAATAAATTTTTGAAAACACGAACTAAAATCTTAGATGCAGGCACAGGTGTTGGAAATAGTGCAAAATTATTCTCATCTAATCCAAATGCCAATGTGTTTGCTATTGATGCAAGTGAAAGCGTAATCTTTGCGTATAAAAAATATGGAAATTTACCAAATATTCATTTTTTACAGGCAGACATTAGGAAATTACCCTTTAAGAAAAATTTCTTTGATTTTATTTGCTCAGACCAAGTGTTACATCACACAAAAGATACAGAGAGTTCATTTAAGATACTCACAAAACTTCTAGCTAAAAATGGAATAATTTCGATTTATGTTTACAAGATTAAAGGACCAATGCGTGAATTTGCAGATAATTTCATACGAGAATCCACAGTTAAGATGACTGAAAAACAATGTATTGAATTCTCAAAAGATATGGCAGTATTAGGAAAAAATCTCTCAAAAATTAAAAAAACAATAACTATTCCACGAGATATTCCACTTCTTCAAATTAAAGCTGGAACTTATGATATACAGAGATTCATCTATTGGAATTTTTTAAAATGCTGGTGGTCTGGTGATGTTCCTTTTGAACAAAGTGTTGCAACTAATTTTGATTGGTATTTTCCAGAATACGCTTACAGACATTTTCCAAAAGAAGTAAAAAAATGGTTTAAAGATTCAAAATTGAAAATTACTCACTTTAATGAAATTGAAAGTGGGATTAGTATTAACGGTAAGAAAATTTAAAAAAATTCTACATTGTTGCTTGTGCTGCATCATGGAACATCTGACTTTTTGCACAACCAGCAGCAAGTTCATCGCCTGCTCCACGTCTCATAAGACCACGATAAAGACCATCTTCTAGTTTGACGCCTTCTCTTTCTTCCCATTCTTCTACAGTGATAGAGTATTTCTTTTGGATTCTGTCTCTATACCACTCAGGAATTACATTAAATGCACAGAATGGAACTATTCTAAGATCTGGAGTTACATAATGAATATCACATCTTTGGAGTCTTTCTAGGTCTTCGTTGTATTTGTCTTGGAAGTGCATCATACCAAGGAATAATCCTTTGACGTGCCATGAACCAACTGAATCAAATGATCTCTTCATGAGTATATTACCAAACATCTTTGCCAAGTCTAATCCTGCTGGTTGTTTCTTGGAATCAACAAAACCTTTGAGTTTTCTGACAACTTCAAGCATTGTAAAGTACTTGTTTTTACCAGAACGAATCTCTTCTGATTTGTCCTCAAATAATTCTAACATACCTTGAATATCACAGAATTTTGTTAATGGTACAAACTTTTTTGTTTCTTCATCTTCAAAGATGTATGTTCCTGCACCACAAGCAAAGTGAATTGATAATTCATATTTTGGTTTACTTGAAAATGCTTCAATTACATTTGTTAATGGCATACAACTTGGTACTGGGAACCAATCATCAACAGTTACTTCACCATTTGTTTGTTCTTCAATTCTTTGAACACAATCAGGAACTGTGATTCTGTATTTTTCACGTTCTGATTTTCCCATTCTTCCAGTAAGTGATACTGGTTGGAAGTTTACAGCGTGAACTACATCCATGTTCTTTTGTGCATATCTGATAATTCCACCTAGTTCGTGGTCATTAATTGATTTGATTACTGTTGGAACAAATACTACAGTAGTACCTGTTTTTCTGCAACTATCAAGTGCATATGGAATTTCCCAGTGGTTCTTGGGGTTTGTTCTTGCAGTTACACCATCAAAGGAAAGATACAAGTTGTTACATCCAGCAAGTCTTACTTCTCTTGCGGCTTCTGGATCCATTGCATGTCGGATACCATTTGTATTCATTTGAATATGGTCAACACCTTCTTCTTTCATTATTTTAATAACATCAGCAATATCTTCTCTAAGCATTGGTTCGCCACCAGTAATTTGCATAGAGTTTCCTGGAATTGGTCTTTCAGATCTTAGAGTCTTCATCATTGCTCTAACTTGGGTATGATCTGGCTCGTACATGTAAGCGCCTTCAAGGCCTTTCTTTACATAGAAAAAGCAATACCAGCATGTTAAATCACATCTGTTAGTTACAATCATGTTTGCTAGTCCACTATGAGATAGGTGGTTTGAACATAATCCACAGTTGTTTGGACAAGAACATTTGTCAATCATTACATTTGGAGCATGCATACCTTTTCCATCCATCCAGTAAGTACTGAATTTCTTGTACATTTCATAAGAACCAAAGTATAATTCCTCACATTCGCCGTGAGTTGGACAAACTTTAGACATGAAGACTTGGTTACCTCGCTCAAAGACTTCGGCATCCAGAATCATGTTACAGTCTGGACAGATACTTTGAGTGAATCGGATAGTAGATTTTTTACCTAAATTTTTAGTCGATTGATTAGATATCTGAATTAAAGCCATGCCTACATTGAGAATTTTTCTAAATTAGTATATAATGCATTTCATACTTGGCCCCGTGTGGAATTTAGGAAGCAGACATACGTGATTTAAATACGAAAACTGATCGACTAGATCGAATGAGTATATTAAATAAAATTAAAATGGATTTAGAAAAAAATGGATCGCATGAGTATATCTGATAAAACAAGAAAGGCTCTAGAAAAAATTGGTCTTACAAGCTATGAAATTAGAACATTCACTGCTTTACTCAAATCAGGTGAACTAACAGCATCAGAACTTAGCCAAAAATCAGGAGTGCCATATTCAAAAATTTACGAAGTACTAGGAACTCTAGAAGATAAAAGTTGGATTGGCTCAGATGATTCAAGACCAACAAAATATTTTGCAAAATCACCATCAACAGGATTAGAAACTAGAAAACAAGAAATGGAAAGTGATTTTTCACAGCATCAAAGTGTAATTCTAAATGAATTAGTTCCATTGTATGAAAAAAGTGGAACAAGTGAAAAACCAGACATTTGGGTACTTTCAGGTGGCGTTAACATTGCTGCAAAGATTTTGGAGATGGTAGAAACTTGTAGAAATGAAGTAATGATTGCATTACCTGAAGCTGGTGAGGAATTAGTCAAACAAGCATTACCAAAATTAAGATCACTTCATGATAAAGGAGTAGACATTACAATACTTACATCAGATAAAATGGATAAAGAATCCATTAAGGCAATCAAAAGAGTAGCAACTGTGAAAATTAAGAAAGGATTGTTTGGAGGAGGTATAATATCTGATAAAAAATATGTCGTAATTTTGTTAGGTCCAGAAATGGGAGGTGAAAACTCTTCAGACGTTGTTGCAATTTGGGCAGAACATGCAGGATTAGCTGGATTTGCACGTCAATATTTTGAATATTTATTAAAAGATTCAAAGAAGGTATAGTATTGGATATACTAGATAGTGAAGAGACTCTATTTGTAGGAACTGCAGAAGCAGAGCATGTAGAGATGTATCTAAAGGCAATTTGGCATATCAAAGAAAGAGGAGAAGATGTCAAAATTAGTACTATTGCAAAAATGCTCAATGTCCGACAACCAAGTGTAGTTCAAATGCTTAAGAAATTAAATATCAAAAATTTGGTAAATTACAACAAGGCAGGAATAAAATTCACAGATGATGGTCAAGCAATTGGTGCAAGTATGATGAGAAATAGTAGATTATTAGAAGTTCTCATGGATAGCGCACTAAAAGTAGAAATTAATGAGGAAATGGTATGTGGAATTGAGCATCATATGAACAAACAATTTACAGATGCTCTTTGTACAATGTTAAAGCATCCAAGAAAATGTCCACATGATCACGAAATTCCATTAGGCGAATGTTGTAAATCATCTTAAGTGAAATTATATCCCAAAAGATATATCATCTCAGAAATTATATTTTAGTATGGCATGTTTTTGTGGATGCGAAGCATATGAAAAAAATGATGATGGATTCAAGATAGCATGTGTAAAGTGTGGACATGGACCTCAAAATCATGATGACGAGTTCAGAGAAGCTGCAAGAAAGAATGAGTCACAAAGCCAAAAACGTGATGCAGATTTTGGATAGAAAACTATTCACCAATTATTTTAACTAAAACTCTTTTTGATCTTTTTCCATCAAATTCTCCATAGAAAATTTGTTCCCATGGACCAAAATCTAATTCGCCATTAGTGATAGCAACTACCACTTCACGTCCCATTACTTGTCGTTTTAGATGAGCATCTGCATTATCTTCACCAGTTTTGTTGTGATCATACTGATCAATTGGTGCATGTGGAGCCAATTCTTCTAACCATTTTTCATAATCCTTGTGTAAACCACTTTCATTGTCATTTATGAAAACACTAGCAGTGATGTGCATTGCATTTACAAGACAAAGTCCATCTTGGATTTTACTTTTTGTAACTAGTTTTCTAACATCAGAAGTAATATTGACAAAGGCTCTTCGTGTTTTTACATTAAATGTAAGATGCTCAGTTAAAGATTTCATATTTTTTCAAAGTAAATCATCCATTAAAATCCTAAGGCAGGCTCAGAACTCAAGATCCTCATCATCATTTCAAAGGGATAGGTTCATCACTGCCCGCAAGCCATATTTCAGACAGATTCCTATTGAGTCTTTCAAGAAGCTTGATAAATGGCTAATAGTTCAATCATTCAAAATGGTTGCAATTGATACTCCAGCTTCAGTGGAAAGTTTTCGAAGATTTGTCATCTCAAGTACATGCCAGTCTTATGCACCAAGAAGTTATTTGGAAGATTTTGAGGTATTTGCAGAAAGAGAAGAAAATTTGGGATCAATTTACGTAGAAGCAGCTGATAAAGTAACTTTGAAAAAAATTCGAGACATTACATTTGTAAATGCAAGAGATATTTTAGGAATAATTTATAATTCAAAAAGCGGAAATACATCTCTAAAATGGCGTCAGATAAGAAAAAACAATGGTAAAGTAACAGGGGAAGCTTCTGCAAATTCTCTTACAAATCTAGCAGAATCAGGTGTTATTACTTTAGATTGGGTTGAAAACTATCTGAAGAAAAAATCTGAAGAAGCAAAGACTAACGAAGTTACAAGCTAAACTCTTTTCTTTTTGTATACTAGAATGATATCATGATTACAAAGATTATAGATGAGAATTCAATTTCTGTCATAGCAGAAGATTCTGACGATCTTTTGAACCTACGTCGCATAATTAAAGACGAGGATAAAGTAATTGGAGATACAACAAGAGTTCTAAAACAAGACAAGGATTATTCAAGACCTGACAAAGGTGAAAGAATTAAAGTTAGAATTGCATTAACAGTAGAGAAAATTTCACTTGATGATGTCTTAGATAAATTAAGAATTGGTGGAACAATTTCAGAATCAAGTAATGAATCAGTACCTAATGGATCACATCACTCATTTATTCTAAAAATTGGTGATGGAGTAACAATTTCAAAGAAAAAATGGTTACCCATTGAAAAGAATCTCCTAGTATCAAGTAATAATCAGACAGGTTTTGTACTTGTTGCAGTAGATACTGCAGATTGTGGAATAGCTAGATTACGAGGAACACATCTAGAATTTATTCCAAATATCTATTCAGGTTCTGGTGGAAAGAGATACAAAACTAATTTCAACATTGAAAAATTCTTTGAGCAAGTACAACTAGCAGTATCAACTGTACTCAAAGAAGGAGATGTGATAGTAGTTTTTGGTCCTGGTGAAACAAAAAAAAGATTTACCAATTTTATTCAAAAATCACAAAATATGCAAAAATACAAAATTCAAGTTGTCGATGGAATTGATTCAGGTGGAGAAGATGGAATTTACATATTTACAAAATCTCAAACAATGAAAGAAATAATGTCAGATAGCAAGCTAGCCAAGGTATCGTCAATCATTGATGAAGTAATGCTTCTTGCAAACAAGAAAAGTCAAAAGTTTACCATGGGATTTGATGAGACTTTTAATGCAAATCAAATGGGTGCAGTTGAATCCCTTGTATTTTCTGACAAAGCGATTCAAGATAATGAACAAAAAATGATAGATTTTCTAAATGATGTTGAAAGTAAAGGAGTAAAAATTTACAGTGTTGATTCATCTACAGATATTGGTCTTAGAGTTACAGGTTTAGGTGGAATAATTTCTTTGTTACGATATGCAGTAGAATCTTAATTTGTAGATTCCATTAACCAATCAAGATATGATTTGTTAAGTGAAGTAACATTGATTTCTGCTATTTCAGGGACATCATATGGATGAGTTTCTTTAATTTTCTTTTTCAGTAGTTTCTTGTTTTTTGTTGTAGTTTTGAATATAGCAAGATATTCAGATGCATTTTCCACTTTTTTATTCCAAGAGTAAATTGATGAAATTTTTGAAATATTGACACATGCAACTGTCTTATTTTTCACAAACTCGTTTGCAATTTTTGTAATTGATTTTTTGTTAGGATAGGTTGAGAGAATTATCACTGGTTTCATAGTAACCGATAAATGTCCGTACTTTAAAAAATTAACAATTAGTTTGGAACTTGATTTTATTACTCAGAATGCAATAATCTATGTCTTAATGGCTTGGGTAGTCATTATAGTAATTGCAAAAGCTCTAAAATTGGAAAAGTATGGATTTGAATTAAAGGCATACAGTCTAGTATACAAAAATAAAAGCGTAAATGATGTATTAATCAAAGTACTAGGCAGGACAAAAAGAGTCATTAGAGTTTTTGCAGATGTGAGTGTAGTTGCAGGTTTTCTAATGATGGGATTTGCATTTTACTTTTTGCTAAATAATCTATCAAACTTTTTTGTTGCACAAAATGAGTTTTCAGAATTAACTGTACTTATTCCAGGAGTAACATTAACTTCAGCACCAGCTATTGCATACTTTTTACTTTCAATTCCAATTGTACTAGTTATGCATGAAGGAGCACACGGTATAGTAGCTGCATTAGAAAAAATAAAAATCAAGACGGGTGGATTTGCAATATTTATTGCATTATTTGCAGGGTTTGTAGAACCAGATGAAGAAGAATTTGATAAAGCTAAAAAGATTTCGAAATTAAGAGTAATTGGAGCAGGTGCCACATCAAATGTATTGTTTGCAATTGTTTTAGGTGCAATTATGTTAACAAATCCAATTTTTGGAATGGTTTTAGAAAGCATTCCATTATTTGGAGATGTTATCTTAAACACATTTTATGAATTATCACAAGGGGTTTTGATACTATCAATTATAGAAAATTCAGGAGCTGAACAAGCAGGATTACTTGCAAATGATGTTATTACTACAATTAATGATGTGCCGATTCATGGTCCAGCGGATTTCCCTGTACTTACCCCAGGAGAGATGGCTAGTGTTTCTATACTTAGAGATGGTCAAGCGTTAGAATTTGGATTAGAAGTAATGGCATCACCAGATGATCCTGAAAGAGGATTAATAGGAATTATGAGAGACAATTCAATTCCATACAAACCTGTAATGAATTTCATTGATTGGACAAATGTAGATTTTAACATTTCAATGTTCTTGTTATGGCTTTGGATGATTTCATTTTTCATTGGCATAATCAACATGCTTCCATTACCAATATTAGATGGAGGAAAATTCATTCATACAATTATTGATAAAAGAATTTCAGACAAATCAGTAAATGTAGTAATGTGGGGAATTTACGCATTCACCTTTGTTTTGTTTGGTCTAAACATTGCTTTGTCGTATATGAAATCTGGATGGTTTACAATCTAGAAAATACCTAAAGAATCATTAATGAAAAAAAATATCTAAACTTATGAAATGTGATAAATGTGAAAATGAAGCAGTTTATACTAGAAAATATTCAGGCCAAAAACTATGCTCACAATGTTTCTCAAATTCTATTGTAAGAAAAACTGCTAAAACTATCTCAAAATATAACATGATTAAAAATAATGAATTGGTGGCTGTTGCAGTTTCTGGTGGAAAAGATTCTCTAGCATTACTAAAAATCATTCATGAAATGGCATCAACTCATAATTTTAGGATTAAAGTAATTACTATCGATGAGGGTATTCCAGGGTATAGAAATGAGGCATTAGAAATTGTTGAAAAATTTTGTGGAAAATTAAATGTCGAACACAAGGTATACTCTTACAAAGATCTCTTTGAACTGACTCTTGATGAGGCATTAGATTTAAGAGAAAATGAAAAAACCTCTTCATGTTCAATTTGTGGTACGCTAAGAAGACGTGCGATTGATTTTGCAGCAAAAGATATTGGTGCAGATGTTATTGCAACAGGTCATAATCTAGATGATACATTACAAACATTTGTGATTAACATGCTTTCAGGAGATACAAACAAGATTGGATGGATGGATCCTGATACATCTGCAAATTCTTTAAGAAAAATAAAACCATTTTGTGAGATATATGAATCTGAAATTGTATTTTATGCATTTACAAATAATATACCATTTCAATCAGAACCTTGTCCACACATGAATGAAGGGATAAGAACAGAAATTCGTGAATTTCTAAATTCATTGGAAAATCAACATAGTGGAATTAAAAATAATTTTTATCAATCAGTTCTCAAAGTATCTCAAATTGTAAAAAATTCTAATTATAAAGAAAAAACAATTTGTGAGAAGTGTGGTAATGAATGTACAGGTAATGTATGCTCAGTTTGTAATATGATTTTAAAACTGAAAGCGAATAAAACCTAATGCAAATATAACATACTTTCTTTAGGAAAAATGGTAGTAGGTAGGATCGGGGTGCCAGCCGTGCCCTTTTCTGAAACCGGCTATATGCAGAGATCAGCAACTGTTGGGTAAATCTCTAGATGGGTAATTCCCGCTTGGTGTGCGGAAATGAAATCACGCCGAGGCGGGTGGTTGCAGGACTAGAATTATTCGAAGGGATAACTTCTAAGACCGAACCATCGAAAGGGATGAGGTCCGGGAGGGAGCAATCCTAAGGTGGGACATCCACGCTTCCTCGTCAACGTGGCGGATCTTGTACGCCTTGAAATGGGGCTATTCGTCTAGACTGGGACCAACAGAACTACTACCTTTATTATTAAAATCAAATTTGCAAAGTCATGGAAGGAATAATCTCATTTGGAAATAAGAGAAATTATGATGACTTTAAGAAGCAAATTCCAAGTTCAGTGTTGCCACTTTTTAATTCAATTAGAGAATTTTGCTTCTCTTTAGGAGAAAATGTAGTAGAGGATGTTAGAATGCATAGAGTAGTTTTTTGTAAATCAATTACATTTAGATGGTTTACAGATGTGGAACCTGAAAAGGAAGGGGTTATCATCAAAATTCAGAAAAGCCGAAAAGAACCTGTACAAATTATTCAAATAAAAAAAGATCAGCAAATTTCAGAATTTAGTCAATTAATTAAAGAGGCATTTGAGGAAATTCATTAATACAAAACATCAAATTTTGAAAATTCGCCAGTAAATTTCTCGTTACGGATATCTACATCTTCAACCCTGGCATTGGCAGGTCCTCCATGAGCCCATTCAATTAGTCTACTAACTTTTTCTTCATCTCCTTCTAAAACAGCCTCAACACGACCATCTTTGAGATTTTTTACCCATCCAAAAACATTATTTTTCTTTGCCATTACTTTTAGGGCCTGACGAAAAAATACGCCTTGCACTTTACCAGTTACAAATAGTCTAATTCGTTGATTTGGCATTCAAGGAATATTTCAATAAGCTATTAATCAATTTTAGGTTAAAAGAAAACTACTTTCTTTCTTTAATTCTAGCTCTACCAGTCTTTCTAGCAGCAATGCTACCTACTTTCGCACCAGGAGGTGCATCTCTTGAAACAGTTGAACTTTGTCCAACGTGTTGATGACGACCACCACCGTGTGGGTGAACATAAGCGGCTTGAGCGACACCTCTGACAATTGGATATTTCTTTCCTTTAGCTTTAAAACTACGCCATTTGTTACCGGCACTCATAAAGTATCTTTCACTAGCTCCACCCCCAGCAAGAGTACCAATCATGGCTCTATTTTTTGGATTAAGAGTAGTAAATTTTCCAGAAGGGAGTTTAACAGTAACACCTTCATCGCCATGAGAGAAAACAGTTGCATCAGTACCTGCAGATTTTACTATGGCACCACCATCACCAAAGTGCTTTTCAATATTACATACAGTGGTTCCATCAGGAATATTTTGAACACTGATTACATTTCCTTGTTCAATTTTTGATTTTAATCCAAATTGTAAAGTTGCACCAACTTTAGTTCCCAGTACTGCCGGGATAAATGAAACAGATCCATCTTCAAATCTGACTTTAGATAATGGTGCTTCTCTACCACGTTCATGAACTAAATCAATAATTTCGCCTTCATGTTGTTCTGATAACGGAAATCGAGGATAATTTGCCTTGGAACCTACTTTTCCAGTAGATGTAGATCTGAATTGATTTCCTCCACGGCCACGTCTTCTAACTAATGGTCTTTTACCCAAGTTGATCGTTCCGTACGCAAAGAGGATTTTAAGCTTGTGGTTATTCCCTGTTAGTTTAGAAAATTACCACAAAGGTATAAAAATTAGAATTGAGGCAATTCTGTATGAGTCAAAACGCACTTTCTCTCAAAGTTCTTGAAGCATACACAAGAGACGTTGGAAGAGGAGTAGCAAGAATTGATTATGATTCTATGGACACTCTTAATGCCTCTACTGGCGATGTCATAGAAATTAAAGGCAAGAGAAGAACAGTTGCAAAATGTCTCCCTCTATATCCATCTGATGAAGGAAAAGGAATTATCAGGATTGATGGACTAGGTAGAAATAATTCAGGAATCGCTATTGGGGATACAATTTCAGTGAGAAAGATAAAGGCAGTAGCTGCAGAAAAAGTTGTAGTTGCACCACTAGAAGCAATTCCTCCAATTGATGAAAGATATCTTGCAGATGCTTTAGAAAGCGTTCCTTTGATTAAAGGAGATAACGTAATGGTTCCATATTTTGGCGGACGTTTAACTTTTCAGGTTATAGGAGTAACACCAGCAGCTGATGCAGTTTTAGTTACTCAAAAAACTGTTTTCCATATTGCAGAGAAAGGGGAAACATTACGTGGGGTTCCACAAGTTACCTATGAAGATATTGGTGGCATATCAAATGAAATTAAAAAAGTTAGAGAGATGATTGAACTTCCATTAAGACACCCAGAAATTTTCGAAAAGTTAGGAATTGAAGCACCAAAAGGTGTCTTACTATATGGTCCTCCAGGTACAGGAAAGACTCTGCTTGCAAAAGCAGTTGCAAATGAAAGTAATGCACACTTTATCAGTATTTCAGGTCCAGAAATTATGAGCAAGTTTTATGGAGAAAGTGAAGCAAGACTAAGAGAAATTTTCAAAGAGGCAAGAGAAAAATCTCCATCAATTATCTTTGTTGATGAAATTGACTCCATTGCACCAAAAAGAGAAGAAGTTACTGGTGAAGTTGAAAGAAGAGTTGTTTCTCAAATGTTATCATTAATGGATGGATTAGAGGCAAGAGGTAAAGTAATTGTTATTTCAGCAACAAACAGACCAAACGCAATTGATCCTGCACTTAGAAGACCAGGAAGATTTGATAGAGAAATTGAGATTAAAGTTCCAGACAAAAAAGGAAGAAAAGACATACTTTTGATTCACAGTAGAAATATGCCACTAACAGATGATTTTGATGTTGATAAACTTGCATCAGTAAGCCATGGATATGTTGGTGCAGATTTAGAATATCTCTGTAAAGAGGCTGCAATGAAATGTTTGAGAAGATTACTACCTGTTCTTAATTTAGAAGAAGAAAAACTCCCTCCAGAAACATTAGATAAACTAATTGTAAGTCAAGAGGACTTTACAAAAGCATTGATTGAAGTAGTGCCATCTGGAATGAGAGAAGTTTTCATAGAGAATCCAGATGTACATTGGATTGATGTTGGAGGGTTAGATGAAGTCAAACGAGAACTACAAGAAGCTGTTGAATGGCCAATGAAGTATCCAGGTCTTTATGATAAATTAGGACATAAAATGCCAAGAGGTATTTTACTTCATGGTCCAAGTGGAACAGGAAAAACTTTACTTGCAAAAGCAGTTGCTACTGAAAGTGAAGCAAATTTTATTTCAGTAAGAGGTCCTGAGCTTTTATCAAAATGGGTAGGTGAATCTGAAAGAGGAATAAGAGAAATTTTCAAAAGAGCACGTCAATCTGCACCATGTGTTGTATTCTTTGATGAAATTGATTCAATTGCACCAATTAGAGGAGCAGGAGGAGAAACTGCAGTAAGTGAGAGAGTTGTTAGTCAATTACTTACAGAATTAGATGGAATGGAAAATATGCACGGTGTAATAGTTTTGGCTGCAACAAATAGGGCAGATATGATTGATCCTGCATTGTTAAGACCTGGAAGATTTGATAAGATTGTTCAGATTCCACTTCCAGACAAAGAAAGTAGAAAGAGTATCTTGAAAATTAATGCTGAAAAAATACCAACAATTGTTAATGAATCTGATCCTGAACACATTGACTATGAGAAACTTGCTGATCTAACTGATGGACTTAGTGGTGCAGATACAGCAGCTATTGCAAATACTGCAGTTTCTTTAGTTATTCACAAATTCCTAGATGATAATCCAGATGTTAAAGATCTTGAGAAAAATAGTGCTGATGCCAAAGTAACTATGAAACACTTTGAAGAAGCAGTAAAGAAAGTTAGAGATCAAAAAGACCTCAAGTTAGGCGAAAAACTAGTAGCTTCCTATTACAGGTAGTTTTAATAAAATAACAAATCTAATTCTCGTAAATGACAGAATATAGTGGATATGAGGGAAATTCATTAGAATTCCTAAAAACAAATCAGATTTCAGTGGGCGATTTTGTAAAGATATTGGCAGATATCACTTATTCAGGCATAATTATGCCCAGATATGAGCATAGTGATGATAAACATATTGTTTTGAAATTAAAGAGTGGTTACAATATTGGTTTAGAAATTGAAAAAATTCAAAAAATAGAAAAAATCAAATCTGCTGAAAAAACTGTTCAACAAGATGAAAAATTAGAAAAAGTTGTAGGACTGCCAAAAATTTTGTTATTATCAACTGGAGGAACAATTGCAAGTAAAATTGATTACAGAACAGGAGCAGTTACACCAGTATTAACAGCTGAAGAATTGAATTCGTCTGTTCCAGAACTTGCTAAACTTGCAAATATAGATGCAGAAGCTCTATTGTCAGAGTATTCTGAAAATATAACGCCAGAACATTGGTTACAGATTGCTGAAAAAATTACTGAGTATTCTAAATCAGATTATTCAGGAATAATTATTGCACATGGTACAGATACAATGCATTATACATCATCCTTTCTTTCATTTGCACTTGCAGGATTTCCAATTCCAATTGTATTGGTCGGATCTCAAAGATCATCAGATCGTGCTTCATCAGATGCAGCATTAAATTTGATTGGAGCAACAAAATTTATCACAGAAAGTAATATCAAAGGAGTTTACATTGTTATGCATCAAGATGAAAATGATGACACATTAGCATGCCATATTGGAACAAGAGTAAGAAAAAATCATACAAGTAAAAGAGGAGCATTTCAAACAATTGGGGATAATCCAGCATTCATAATTGCAGAGAATCAAATTCAAAAAAATATTTCTAAAGATTTTTTCAAAAATAATGAATTTCAGTCAAGAATTAAACTAGACACACGTGTAGCATTAGTAAAATATCATCCTGGATACGACCCCAAATTATTAGATCAAATTATTGAGATGGGATATAGAGGAATAATTTTTGAAGGAACTGGATTGGGTCACATTGGAAATACAATGTATGAAAGCGTAAAAAAAGCAAATGAAAAAGGAATTTTTCTAGGCATGACTTCTCAATGTATTGATGGTAGAATTAGAATGACAGTATATGAAAGTGGACGAGATTTACTTGATTTAGGCATAATTCCATTAGAAAATATGGTTCCAGAAGTAGCTCTAGTAAAAGCAATGTGGGCAATGGGAAATTTTCAGGATGTAGATAAAGTAAAGAAAATCATGCTTGAAAATATTGCATCAGAATTATCAGATTGAGAGAAGAAAAATGACAGAATTTTCTATAAACGATGTTGGAGTAAAAGTAGGACTTGAAATTCATCAACAACTAGCAACTAACAAAAAGTTGTTTTGTAATTGTAAACCATTAGAATCAGATGAATATTTTATAAAATTTCAGAGAAAATTACGAGCATCAAAAAGTGAATTAGGTGAGTTTGATCCTGCCGTACTATTTGAAAAATCTAAATCAAAAACAATAATGTATTATGCTAATCCACAAAGTAGTTGTCTAGTAGAACAAGATGAAGAACCACCACATGAATTAGATGAAGATGCAAGAAAAATTTCATTAATCATTGCTTCTGCGCTAAAATCAAATATTTTTAGTGAAATCTATCCTATGAGAAAAACAGTGGTTGATGGTTCCAATACCACTGGATTCCAACGTACGATGTTAATTTCACAGGGAGGATTTTATGATGTAGAAGGAACAAAGATAGGAATTCAATCAATTTGTCTTGAAGAAGATGCTGCTAAAATTCTAGGAGAAGAAGGTGCGATAAGAAAATATGGTTTAGAACGTTTAGGAGTACCTTTAGTAGAAATTGCAACAGATCCGTTTGAAGTAAAACCTCATGAAATTAAAAAAATTGCATTATCTTTAGGAAGAATTTTGAGAAGTACTAAAAAAGTGAAGAGGGGTCTAGGTTCAATTCGACAAGATGTTAACGTATCAATCAAAGAAGGGGGAGTAGTTATTGAAGTAAAAGGAGTACAACAACTAGATCAATTAGAAAAAGTTGTAGAATATGAAGCAAAGAGACAGCATGGATTACTAAAAATATCAAAAGAATTACGAGAGAAAAAGTGGATACATGATGACAAGGGGGATAGAAAAGACATTACAGAATTATTTTCAAAATGTAAATCAAAGATTATTCAAAATTCCATAAAGAAAGATCAGAAAATTTTTGCGGTATCTTTTAGAAATATGGCTGGAATGTTCGGATATTCACCATATGAAGGCATAAGATTAGGGAAAGACGTAGCAGAATTAGTACGATTTTTTGGATTAGGCGGTGTTTTTCATTCGGATGAATTACCCAATTATGGAATCGAAGAATCAGATCTAGAAAATCTAAAAGAATTTTTGAAAATTAATGAGAACGATGGATTTTTGATATTGGCTATACCTGAAGAAAAAATCAATACCATAGTTGACCAAATAATTTTAAGAATTAAACACATCAAAAATGAAGGTATACCAATAGATACACGGTTAGCTACTCAAACAGGCGAAACAAAATTTCTTAGACCTAGACCAGGTGCAGCAAGAATGTATCCTGAAACAGATATTCCTCCAATTTTAATCTCAAAAAAAGAATTAGAAGATGCAGAAAAAAATATACCAAAATCATGGAATGATTCCATAAAGGAATTACAAACAAAATATGAAATTAATTCACAACTTGCAGAACAGATTTTTGATTCACGATATATAGAATTATTTGAAAATATTGTTGAGAAAACCAAAGTCAATCCTACATTTGTTGCATCAATACTTTGTTCAACAATTACTAATTTAGAGAGAAGTGGATTAAATTCTAATTTATTACAAAATAAGAATATTGTAAAATCATTTGAATTATTAGAAATAGGAAAAATTGCTAAAGAATCAATTGAAATAATTTTTGAAAATATTATGGCTGGAAAAGCCAAAACCCCTGAAGATGCAATGAAAAATACTGCAATTGAGGCTGTAAATGAATCAGATTTGGAAAAAATTATTGTTGAAATAGTTGAAAAAAATCAAGAAATTATTAAAAATCAAAAAGAACGAGCTGTGAGGCCACTTATGGGAATTGCTATGAAAGAATTGAGGGGGAAAGCCTCTGGTGAAATGATAAACAATCTTCTTTTAAAAAATATCAAGAAAAAGTTGGCGAGCATCTAATTGGAATGCGGGAAGTGGGATTTGAACCCACGTACTCCTAAAAGATAAGGATCTGAACCTTACGCCTTTGACCAGGCTGGGCAACTCCCGCATTGTAAATTTTTGAAATCTAGAATAAGTTTCTTTATTATACATGAAACAAATACAACAAATTAATCAAGTGAAAAAATGGAATTTAAAGAAGTGTATTGTATAAATTGTAAAAAAGTACTTGGACGTTATAATATTAAATTCTATAATGATGACAAAATTGGAGAATTATTAAAAACAACTCACGTTGCTCATGTAAGAACTGGACATGAAGTTAACATTAGAAAAGTTGTAAAAAATTAATTTAGTTTTATTTTTTCTACTGCTTCTGAAAGATTTGATATTCTATGAATTCGTTTTTCTGAAACGTGTTTGTTCCAGGGTTGGGAATATAAAATTATTTTTTTATTCTGCTGAAGAATTTTTAATGCATTCAGAGGTGAATCGTCAATAAACACATCATAATCTAAATCAGCTTTCATAGGTCCATCAATTACTGATACATAATTATCATATGATATATTGTGATAATTTAGCCAATCTTTTACAAAAGAATCAGTTGAACGCTCTCTTGCTGTAACAATATCAACTTGACCAAGATTTGAAAGACTTTTTGTAATAGATGATAAATTTTCTTCAGTTGGAGGTATAGAATTCCAATTTTTCCAACATGAACTTAGTTCAGTATAGAAATCATAGCGATTAATTTGGAATTTCTTCCAAAAGTCCCAATCAGTAATATCCTCTTTAGAAAGTTTGGGTCTGATTGTATTACTATAATTTAACCAAGATTTTATCACATCAGCAAGTACACCATCAACATCTAATGCAATTTTCATTTTTCATCAATTAGTCATTAGTTTTTTGAAATTCATCTAAAAGGTTTTTTTGATGTTTATTGAGTTTTTTAGGAATATTTACTACAATTCGAACGTATTGATCTCCTTTACCTCTAGAATTGATATGGGTAACTCCTTTTCCTTTTAATTTGATTATTGTGTTTGGTTGACTACCAGAATCAACTTTGATTTTTTCTGTACCCTCCAAGGTTGGAACAATAATCTCACAACCTAATGCAGCATCAATCATTGAAACATCCTGATCATAGAAAATATCTTTTCCATCTCTATTGAATTGTGTGTGAGGTTGTACTACAACTCTAACAATTAAATCACCATTAACACCATCAGGAACCTCGTTTCCTTCTTCTGGAACAGTATAATCACCTGAATCAATTCCAGGTGGAATTTCAAAAGTAACTTTTTTGGTACCTTTTTTCTTACCTTGTCCTTTACAATCTCCACATGGAGTTTCAATAATAGAGCCATGACCTCTACAAGCAGGACATGGTGCAGCTGTTACAAATGAAGCAAATCCCATATTACGACTCTGTCTTACTTGACCTTGACCGTTACATGTTGTACATGTTTTCTTGTTAGTACCAGGTTTACAACCAGATCCATTACAGATGTCACATTGAATTTGTTTTTGTAAATCAATTTCCATTTTTTTTCCATGAAGGACATCCTCTAATGTTACTGAAGTTTGATAGAGAATGTCAGAACCACGTTGTTGACTAAAACCGCCTCCGCCACGACCAAAGATTGATTCAAAAATAGAATCAAATCCACCTCCGCTACGGCCAAATATATCACTAAAATTTCCACGTGCACCTTGAAAAATATCTTCACTGCTGTATCTGCCATCAACACCCGCATGACCATGTTGATCGTAAAGTTGTTTTTTCTCTGTATCTGAAAGAACAGCATATGCTTCAGAGATTTCTTTGAAATGTTCCCCAGCTTCTGAAGATTTGTTACGATCTGGATGGAATTTTAATGCTAATTTTCTATATTGCTGTTTAATTTCATCTGTAGAAGATGATTTTGAAACTCCTAAAACTTCATAATAATCACGTTTTGCAGACACGAATTACTCCTTTATTCTAATTACTGTATAAATGATTGAATTTGAAAAATTAATTAGTTTTTGTTTCATCAGTTGAAGATGACTCTGTTGTTTGGTCTTCAGCACCAGCACCTTGTTGTCCTTCAGCACCAGCACCTTGTTGTCCTTCAGCACCAGCACCTTGTTGTCCTTCAGCACCAGCACCTTGTTGTCCTTCAGCACCAGCACCTTGTTGTCCTTCAGCACCAGCACCTTGTTGTCCTTCAGCACCAGCACCTTGTTGTCCTTCAGCACCAGCACCTTGTTGTCCTTCAGCACCAGCACCTTGTTGTCCTTCAGCATCAGGTGGAGGTGCAGCATTTTTGTAAAGTTCAGTAGTTACTTCGTTAACTATAGTTTGTAATGCTTCAAGTTTAGGCTTTAACTCATCAGATTCTTTATCTAAAACTTCTTTGACTTCTTTTACAGCATCAGTAATTTTGATTCCTTGTTCTTGAGAAATTTTATCCTTTAGATCATGATTAACTAATTTTTCTGTAGTGTAAATGTAACTTTCTGCTTCATTCTTAAGATCAATTTTTTCTTTCTTCTTTTTATCTTCATCAGAGAATTTTTCTGCATCTTCTTTTAATTTTTCAATTTCTTCTTTAGATAATTTTGATGTAGATTCAATAGTGATTTTTGCTTCTTTTTGTGTTCCAAGATCTTTTGCTGTAACATTAATTATTCCATTTGCATCAATATCAAATTTAACTTCAATTTGAGGAATTCCTCTTGGCGCTGGTGGTAAATCTGTTAAATTGAAGCTTCCTAGAGAGACATTGTCAGTTGCCATTGGTCGTTCACCTTGAACAACATGAATGGTTACAGCTGTTTGATTATCAGCTGCTGTTGTGAAAACTTTACTCTTTGAAGTTGGAATGGTTGTGTTTCTTTCAATTAATGGTTCTCTGACTCCACCTAAAGTTTCAATTCCTAACGTTAGAGGGGTAACATCAAGTAGAACTATGTCGCTGGTAACATCTCCAGCAATAATTCCTGCCTGTATTGCTGCTCCCATGGCTACTGCTTCCATAGGATCAACACCTGATTCAGCAGATTTTCCAATAATTTCACTTACAAATTTTTGTACTAGTGGCATTCTTGTTGGTCCACCAACCATAACAATTTTGTTGATATCAGAATTAGAGAGTTTTGCATCTTCAAGTGCTTTTAGTATAGAAGGCTTGCATCGTTCAACAATTGGTCCAATTAATTCATCTAGTTTAGATCTAGTTATTCTTAATTCAAGATTTTTGGCGCCGGTTGATGGATCATGTGCAAGAAATGGTAAATTAACATCTGTTTCCATAACTGTCGATAATTCAATTTTAGCTTTTTCAGCTGCTTCTCTAATTCTTGTCATTGCAGTTGAATCTTGAGAAAGATCAACACCTTCTTTTTTCTTGAATTCATCAGAAATGTAATCAATGAGAACTTTATCCATATCTGTACCACCTAACTGAGTATCTCCAGAGGTACTCATTACTTCAAAAACACCTCCACCCATTTCCATTATTGTAACATCTAATGTGCCTCCACCAAAATCAAAGACAAGAATTTTCATGTCTTCTTTTACTTTATCTAATCCAAATGCCAATGCTGCTGCTGTTGGTTCATTGATAATTCTAACTACATCAAGTCCTGCAATTGTTCCAGCATCTTTAGTTGCTTGACGTTGATTATCATCAAAATATGCAGGAACAGTAATTACTGCTTTCTCTACAGATTCACCAACAAATGCCTCAGCATCTTTTTTGATTTTTTGTAGAATGTAAGAAGAGATTTGTTGAGGTTTGTAATCTTTATCTTGAATTTTAAAAATGTAATCAGACCCCATTTTTCTTTTAGCAGCGACAATAGTATTATCAGGATTTGTTACTGCTTGTCTTCGTGCAGGTTCTCCAACTAAGAGCTCACCTTCTTTAGAAAATGCTACAACTGATGGAAATGCTTTTCCACCTACAGTAGCTCCTTCGGCAGCAGGAATAATTGTTGGTTTTCCACCCATTACAACAGCAGCTGCTGAGTTACTTGTTCCTAAATCAATTCCAATAATTTTAGTCATATCTTATCATTCTTTTTTTGAGATTTCTACTAACGTAGATCTAATGACCCTTTCATGAGAAATATATCCCTTCCTGATCTCTTTTGTGATTGTATTATCATCTAAATTAGAATCAGTAACAGTTGATATCGCTTCATGAAAATTAGGATTAAAAATTTCTCCCAATGCATCAATTGGAATAACATGATATTTTTTCAATAGTGAATTCATATTTTTCAAAATAGAATCTAGACCATCTGTGTTAATTTTACTTTCAGAAAAAACTTCCCTAGCTCTAGTAAAGTCATCATATATTTTTAAGAAATCTAGTACAAATTCATCAACTTTAGCATTAACACCATTTTCAATATCAGATTGTGTTTTACGAGTAAGATTCTGAAAGTCTGCTAAAACATGTTTTAATTTTTCTTCATATTCTGACACTGTTTGTTTTTCTAATTCCCATAATTTTGATAATTCTTCAATGCTTATTTTCGTAGGTTTAGATTCTTCAGAAGAATCATCAGAATTATTTTCAGATACCACATCAACAGGGATTTCATCAGAATTATTTTCAGTTGACAAATCAAACAAAATAAAAATTTAGGTAATTTAAATTATTATTGAATAGTTTCACATAAAGGGTTAGCTTTGACAATAATTAGCCCAGAATCTTGTTTAGTCTTTACAATGTGTTCGAGATCAGTTTTTGAACATGCTACAACAATTGTGGTTTTATCACTATGAAAAAGATCAAAATTTGGATCTTCATACGCTTCTACATCACCGATATAATCACGTAGTTTTGAAGTTAAAATCTGTAACATCTCAATTTTATCTCCACGCATTGCATGTTGATCAAGTGTCCAAGATAATGCAATTTTGGTTCTACTAGCTTTAAGATCATTTTTCTTTAATGTTGCTCGAATTTCATCAATTAGTCTTTTGATATATCCATCAATACCTTTTACACTTCCATTAATTAGATACATGAGAGTATTTGCACCCTCAAAAGAAGATCCTAAAGATTTGAGATCTAATAGTCCACTAACCATATCATCAAGAAATATTTCCTGAAAATCATCTGAAGATAGATCATTTTTGGTAATTTCATCTTGTGCATATTTACACACTTCTAAAACACTACATAAACTCGAGAATCCAGATAGTACATTGATTGCATGAAAATGTTCTGATGATGAAATTGCAACAAATTTTTTCTCTTTTTTACCTACAGTAAGTAAATCAGATAATGTAGAATCTTCCTTTCCATTAAAAGAACCAATGAGCTTTGGTTGTTGATCTAGATTTTCCAATGGATAATAAAAATATGAAATATGTTTTCCAACTTCAAGACCTGTTACATGTTCTAGTAATGAAATATTTTCATTATTACCTCCAAATCCTGTGGGAAGGGTAAAAATGACTGAGCTATTTTTCTTTAATGATTTTGTAGCATCCTTGAATTTGGAATGAATTTCAGTTTTAGTATCTTGTCCTGTCTTTCTAATTCTTGGAGTAAAGAAAAGATATTGAGCTTTTGAAATTGCTACATCAATGGGTTCCATAGCCAATAATGGTTCATCTTCTTTTAGAGAAGATACATTTGGGTAGGTTTTAGCTATTTCAGCTTTAAGTGAAATTGCTGAAGGTGTTGATTCATCTATTATGTAAACATCTGCACCTTTTATTGCCATTTGGGACGCAATAGCATATCCTTCTGTACTAAGACCGTAAACAACAACTTTTGCTCCCCCCATTACACTTACAGCTATGTAATAGACTAAGAAAAACTTATTGAACTTAGATTAATTATGAAAATTACTTGAAAATATGGATAGATATTCTTACTCCAAAACAATTATTGTTTTCTGAATCAATAATTGAAAAATTAGGGAAAAAGCACGATATTTTGTGTACTTCTAGAGAATATGAAGAAGTTACAAAATTAGCAAAAATACGTAATTTTGACCTTATTTTTGTTGGAAAACATGGAGGAGTTGATAAGAAAGCTAAACTTCAAGCCAGTATTGATAGAATGGAGAAACTTTCTAGAAAAATCAAGATATTTTCCCCAGACATAACAATTAGTTTTTGTTCTCCAGAAGCAGCAAGAATTTCATTTGGATTAGGAATAAAACATGTAGCATTTTGTGACTCGCCACATGCTAATGCAGTAATGCGATTAACGTTACCATTAATTCAGAAATTACTTATTCCAAACACTATTCCAAAAAATGAATTTTCAAAATATGGAATTGATAAGAAAAATATTATTTCATATAATGCAATAGATGCAGTTGTTACTACAAAAAGAAAAATAAATGAAAAAGTAGTCTTACCATTTAAAGATAAAAAAAGGAAAAATATTTTGATCAGAGCAGAAGAAGAAGAAGCAGCATATGCATTAAAATCAAGTAAAATAATTCCAATCATTAAAGAGATCGTAAAGAAGTATGATAAAGAAAATATTGTAATTTTGTGTAGATATACAAAACAAATTCAAAATCTTCAAAAAAGATTTGGTAAAAAAGCTAAAATTATAAAAATGTCATTTGATGGAAAACATTTGTTAAATAATACAGATGTTTTCATTGGATCAGGTGGAACTATGACTGCAGAATCTGCTTTGTTAGGAATTCCTACTATTTCATACAATGCAGTCCCAAACATTATAGAAAATTATTTAGTGAAAAAATATTTAATAAAGAGAGAGAGAAATCCAGTAAAAATTTGTAATCAAATCAAGAAAATTTTTACAACATCTAATAAAGAACATGAGAAAAGAGTAAAAAAAATTGTGGCAGAGATGGAAGATCCTATTCAAAAACTAGTGAAAGTGATAAAACAATAATTTCTGCATATCATCTGGACAAATTAAAATAAAAAGTTCATTAAGGGAATGGGAGTGTTGGATTTAGCAGCCCGGTAGTGTAGCGGTCAAGCATTTGGGCCTTTGAAGCCCGAGACGCAAGTTCGAGTCTTGCCCGGGCTACTTTATTTAAAAAATGAATAATTGATGTAACACGAATATAACATAGGTAGTTTTTCTGAAATTAGATACCATGACAGATATCATATTAGGAATGGGAGAAGTGGGTGAAACCCTATTTGATTTGCTTAAGGAAAGAAACTTTGACTGTATAGGAATTGATATAGATAGTTCAAAATGCAAAAACTATTCTGAAAACTCTGCAATTGAAAATCCAGAGTATCTCCATGTTTGTCTTCCAGGAGAATTAGAAGAATTTGTAGATATTACATCAAATTGGGTTAGCAAAATTGAAGGTTTGAAAGTAGTTCTAGTTCACTCTACTGTAAAACCAGGGACAACAAAAAATATACAGGAAAAATCCAAAATTCCCGTTTTGTTTTCACCAGTACGTGGAGTACATAAAAGATTTTTAGATGATATCAAAAAATATACAAAATTTATTTCATCAGATGATAAACAAATAGATTCAAAAATAAAATCGGATTTAGAAAAAAGATTTCAAAAAGTAGATTGGATGTCAACTACTAAAACAGCAGAACTTGCAAAAATATTAGTCGACACAACATACTATGGATGGCTAATTAATTATGCTCAGATTACAAAAATGATTTGTGAAAAAGAAGGTATTGATTTTGATGAAATGTGGAAATTTGCAGATGAAATCCACGATAATTTAGGTAATAGACCTAAAATGTATCCAGGTATTATTGGAGGACATTGTGTAATTCCAAATCTAAGTTTAGTAGAATATGAAAATCTAGACATAATTAAAAAAATTAATGAAATGTATGAAAAATTTAAAAGATGATTTTAATTTCTAAAAATCTAGTTTTGTTAATAATTTTGATGCAATAACAAAGAGAACAGATGCAATACCAACAAGAATTATCATTTCATATATTACAAATTCCGTGATGGTTCCAAAAATTCCCGCTCTAATTACATCTACAAGGTAAGTTAACGGATTTAGATAAAATGCTGTACGTAATGGTTCTGGAACTCCATCAGCTGGATAAAATGCTGTACTAACAAAAGCAAAGAATAGAAAAACAGTGTTAATAATTACATTGAATCCTTCACTGGAACGTAATCTGGTGGAAATTATTGATGCCAATGATCCAAATAATACTGAACCGGTAATTGCACCAAAAATGATTATTGGAATCGTAATAAATGAAAATTCTACAGATTTAAAAAATACTGGATAACCAACTACGGCTATCAAAGATGCACTTACTAGCCCAATTATGCCTATAGTGCAAATATTACTGAGAATATAATGACTTCTGGTGAATGGTCCGGACATAATTTGCTCAAACATGCCATGCCGTCTATCATTCCAAATAAGAATACCAGAAATGAGTGTGCTATTCATAATGTTAAATCCAATCATACCAGATGCTAAGAATGCTGGATAGTCAAGATCTTTTGGACCAAATGGAACATTATTAATTAATGGAGCATATGCAAACCCTGCAACAAAAATATAGATTAAAGGAAAAATTACTTGCCAAATTAAAAATCCAGGATTAAGAGAAATTGTTAGATTTCTATTTACAAGTCTAATTATTGGATGCATTTTCTCTCACCATATTCAAAAAGATCTCTTCAAGATTTGTTGGGACCGCCGATAGATCTTCAATATCTATCATGTTATCATTGAGTATTTTTAATACTTGTAATAATACTAATTCTGATTGTTCTGAATGAATTATTATATTTGTTCCACTATCAAAATCAATTTTACAGTCTGGAATTTTAGATAAAAGAGAAGGAATTTGAGATTGTTTTTCTAATAAATGAATTTTTATAGTTTTTTCTTTTCCAAATCTATTTTTTAATGCATCAGGAGAATCAACTGTAATTATTTTTCCTTTATCAATTATTGCTATTTGATCACAAAGATATTCAGCTTCAGTTAGAATATGTGTTGTATAGAAAATTGTTAATCCTGTTTTTACTTTATTTTTTAAATAATCTAATAATTTTCTTCTAGCACTTGGATCTAAACCAGCAGTAGGTTCATCTAAAAACAACAACTCCATATCATGCATAAATTCACGTGCAACTTGGACTCTTCTTCGCTGACCAATTGAAAGATCTTCGTTTCTTTTTTTGCGAATTTCAACTAAATCAAAATCTTTCAAAAGTTGTTCCATTCTAGTCTTACGTTTAGTTCTTGGAATATTCCACATCATCCCATATTTATCAAGAGATTTTTCAACAGATAACGTAGGCTCATAACTTGGTTGTTGTAAAACAACGCCGATCTTATTTTGATCGATATCTAGTGTACATCTGCCGGTAAATCATAACTTGGTTGTTGTAAAACAACGCCGATCTTATGGCGTACTTTGAGAGGGTTTTTGACAGCATTTATGCCTAAAATAGAAAGAGACCCACTTGAAGGTGAAATTAATGTTGTAAGTAGTTTTATGGTAGTTGATTTTCCAGCGCCGTTGGGACCTAAAAATCCAAAAACCTGGCCTGATTTAACAGATAAGACAAGATCATCTACAGCTTTAATGGAACCATATGATTTTGATAGATGATTAACATCAATACAAGACATACTAAAACTGCGATCTCCCTATTAATTTAGGTAATGAGGCAAATTAAGATAATTTTTATTAATAGAACAAGTTTACAAACAATGAATTGTCTGAATTTGAAAATCTTATTGGTAAAATACTAGAACAAAAATCTGAATTAACTAGAGAAGTCATAGAGGAACAAATTAAACAGAAAAAAGAAAAAATTGGTGCAGGGTACTTGACAGATCAAGGAGCCCTATTTTTGATCGCATCTGATTATGGAGTTGCATTATCAGAACCACTAAAAGTCGAAATGAGTTTAAAGGATCTATATGCAGGAGCAAAAGAAATTTCATTAGAAACAAGAGTTTTGAGTTTATCTCCGGCAAAACAATTCTCACGAAAAGATGGTTCTCCATTTTATCTTAGAACTATGACAGTATACGATACAAATTCGACAGCAAGTGTAAAGTTATGGGATGAAAAAGCAAATTTACCAGGTGTTGAAAATCTAAAACCAGGTGATTTAATTAAAATCATAAAGGCTTATGTAAAATCAGATCTTGATGGTTCACCAACAATAAACATTGGTTCTGGATCAAATATTGAAACTACAGATACAAAAAGTGAAATTCCAACTATTGATACCATTACAAAAGACATTAGTGAACTACAAGAAGGACAAAAAGATCTTGTAATTTCAGGAATAACTGATGGGATAATCAGTGGAATGGAATTTACAAATTCTCGAGGTAAACCTGGAACAGCTCTTAGAATGAGGCTAAAAGGAAAAGATGATAATGCAATGAGGGTGGTTCTATGGGGAAAAGACGAATCATCCATTCCAAATATGATTTCTCAGTCAGCCAAAGTAAGATTACTTGGAGTTAAAGTCAAATCTGGAAATCAAGGATTAGAAATTCATGGCAATGATGCAACCATTATCGAAATTGAGGGAGGAAAAGAAGCAGAACCAGTAATTGCAAGAGTACTTTCAATATCAACTACAGAAGATGGTAAAAAAATGATTTTGGCTGTCGATAATAAAAAGAACACATACAACATTAGTGATTTTACAAACTCAACTAGCATTTGTGTGGAAGGAGATGTGATAGAATGTATGCCATCAAAAGTTTATGGAAATTCAATCACACTAGATGGAAATTCTTTTGTAAGAAAATTAGATAATGATGAATCTATCCCATCATTATCTCAACTTAGAACAAAAATTAACGATGTTAAAGTAGATGGAAATTATTGTATTGAATCCATAATATTGAAAGTTCCTGAAAGGCGTGAAGTTCAAACAAAATCTGGGGAATCAATAGCACTATCAGAAATGTTTGTTGAAGATGATACAGGTCAAATTTGGGTAAAAGGTTGGAGAAATCAAGCAAGAATAATTGATAAATGCGAATTAGGTGAAATAGTGTCAATTACGGGATTAAATGCTAGAGCAGGGCTTGAAGGTAGAATAGAATTGTTTCTAACAGCATTTTCTAAAATTATAAAGAAGAATTAAGAATCCCAAAAACCTCTTGTTACAACATATTGTCTTTCAGCTTCATAAATTTGCTTGAATAGATATTCTTCATCCACCATATTTCGCAATATTCTTGCAGCAGTATCTGCCCCTACACCATATCCTGATATTACAGTAATGGCAGTTTTTCCAAAATTTTCCACTAAAGAAGAGACTTTCCAGGCACGATCAAATTTGTGTTTTTCATCTGAAGAAAGTTTTTTTCCTGCATGTTTTTTTTGAATGATTTTTGGTAAATCATAATCAGAATAGTAAGTTGCAGTAATTTGTCGGGCTTTACAATATGGACATATCAAGACATTTTTAATTTCATTAGTTTCCATTACACGTTCCCATTTTCCACATCTTGCACAGATCAAACGATGTTTAGTCTTTGCAAGTCTTGCTTTGACAAGATCAATAATTCCTTTATCAAGATTTGCTGGAGCTGCATAATATTTTGCAGTGTGATCTAAAATTGGTTCTGCTAATTTTGAAAATTTATCAACTTCCAACCATTTAACATGTATTTCATCTTCACGTATTTTTTTTAGAACTTTGTCGGAGTTTTTTAGATCATATTTATCATGGAATAATTCACGTAATGCCTCATGTACAAGTGCTGTTTTAGAATATCGTTCATATAAAAATCTGGCAGATTTTCTTTCATAAATTGCTCCACGTCCAACTATCCCAAATTTTTTTGCGACACACCATGTTCTCCAATTGACATTATGAGTTCCAGTTAAGGATGCTGTAACAATAGAATATAGATCATAATCATCTTTTAAAACTTCAAGAAAAAGTTTTTCTGAAATTCTAGATCTGGAAGATAAAGTAATTCTATAACCATCTGAACGAGAATCAACAGTAGAACCTAACATTGAAGATAACATTGAAGAAAGTAATGTGGATAAAGTAGAATTAATTTTAGTGCCAAGGCATGAATGAATTACAATTGAACCTTGTGATCTATTTGATTCAATTACTATATTGTTTTCATCAGGAATTTCATTAAAAATTAATTTTTCAATAGTTTTATTGGTTAATTCTAGTGAACCATTCTTAACTTTATTACGAAAGTTTCCTACTTTTTGTGCAGTTTTGTAATCAATCGGGATACTTTCACCTTCCCAATATGGAACAGTGATTCCACCTCCTCGAAAAGGCTCAACATTTACAGTAAATGATTTTTCATCAACATTTAGTATTCTCCATTGTGATCCTTTTAGTACAAAGATGTTTCCCGAATCTCCAAAATCACCTACAAATCTTTGATCTAATGATCCAATGATCTTTTTACCTACACTATCAAAGACTTTGAATTTGAGAATGTCTGGAATTGTTGAAAGATTCTCAAAATAATATTTGAATGCACGCCCTTTTTTCCAAAAAGTCATTTTTGTTCTATCAAAAAATATCAGATAGTTTGAATCAAGCAAATCTAATACACCAATTAGTTCTTCTAGTTGTAAATTCCGAAATGGGTAAGCTTTTGTTATTAATGCAAAGGCTTGTTCAACTGAAATTTCTCCAATCTGCATTGCTAATCCAACTAAATGATGAGCCAAAACATCAAGAGACCCCTCATGAATTTTTTGTTCTTCAATTGAGCCTTCTTGAATGCGTTCAAGTATAGCTCGTGCTTCAAATTCATCATCAGAATTATTTGTTATGATAAGTCCTTTAGCTGATGCATCCCGATTATGTCTACTTCTTCCTATTCTTTGAATTAATTTTGATACTTGTCTAGGAGAGCCATAATGAATCACTAATTCAACTGAGCCAATATCTAACCCTAATTCTAGTGAAGATGTACATACAACAATGCCACGTCTTCCTTCTCGTAAAGAAATTTCAGTTTCTTCTCTAACCTCTTTTGATAGAGATCCATGATGTAATTCAATGTTAATAGTAGATTTTTCTTTTAAGATTGAAGCTAAAAATTCAGCTTCACCTCTAGTATTAGTAAATAGGAGTATTGGAGAATCTAAGTTTAATTCTAAGACATATTCAACAATTTTTTCTGCAACATCAGAAATTGTTCCATCAACATATTTTATTTCTACATCATATTTCCTTATTGATTTATCTCTAATAATCTCACATTTTCTTTTGGTACCTACAACAAATTTTCCTGCTTCTTCAAAATTTCCAACAGTAGCAGACAATCCTATTTTTGTGAGAGGGTATTTTGAATTGAGTTCCAACCTTTCAAGGCTTAAGGATAGTTGAGAACCTCTTTCACTAGCTAGTAACTCATGTACCTCATCAATTACGATCCATTCTAAATCAGATAATGCATCTAGCATTTTGATTTGTGTTAAAAGAATAACAAGAGTTTCAGGGGTAGTTATCAAAATATCTGGTGGATTGTCTCTAATCTTTTTTCTGTCTTTTTGAGAGGTATCCCCATGTCTAATTTCAATAGACAATTCATTTTCATGTGCATATTTTGTAATTCTTCGAAATACATCACGATTTAAGGCACGTAATGGAGTGATGTAGAGAATTTTTATTTTTCCAATCTTTTTTGAATTTTTTAATAGAGAAAAAATTGGAATTACAGAACATTCAGTTTTTCCTGAACCTGTAGGAGCAATTACAAGACAGTCTTTTTTTTGGAAAATAATTGGTGAAGCTTTTTTCTGAATTTCAGTTAGTTTGGAAAATCCGAATCTCTCAAATAGAGATTCAAGAATTTGATTCATCTGTTGATTTTGATTTTGATCTTTCATAAACCATTATACCTACTAAGCCAAGTGCAAACAAAACTACAGTGATTATCGGAATTGAATCAAAGATTCCTGCCATTGGTAAACTTCATGATTGGCTGTTAAATATCTTCAGTATAATCAATCAACCCTGAAACATGTATTTTGTAAGAAAAGTTTTCTTTGTTTAATGCCCAGTAAATTTTTCCATTAAATTTTGATGAGTTTTTAGAAAGTTGGATTTTGATATGAGTAAAAGGATCAATAGCACTTTTCATGTTTTCTACTTCTTTACCATCTATAGTTCTAATCATATTAGTAACAATAATAGGAATTTTTTTTGTGATAGCAATTTTTGATAATTCATGCATGTATTTCATGAATAATGAATTTTTTTCAAAAGTAGATTCATCAGTTTTATATTCATAGGAAAATAAATCAGTCACATTATCAATTACTATTAAAGAAAAACTATTGTTTGTAAGATTTTTTATAGATTTTATTTGTTCTGAAGTATTTGTTATTCTAGATACTGTCATGTTTTCAAGAAAATTAAATTGTTCTTCAGATTGTTTTTGAATTTCTAGTATTCGTTCTGGCCTGAATCCACCTGTTGTATCTAAATACAGAACGTGACCACCATTTTTAATTGAATTTATTGATAATTGCAATAATAGCTGAGTTTTTCCTGTTCCATTTCCACCAAAAATATCTACAATTACACCATCAGGAATTCCTCCAGACAAGAATTCATCCAATTTTTGTAAACCAGTAGAAATCATTTGTATAATTATTAGAAAAACAAGAAAAAATTTAAGGGATTTCAATATTTGTAAAGGAGGTAAGGCTTTTATTCGAGAGAAAAAAGTTGCAAAACAAGTGAATAATTAGTGTCACAAACAAATAGTGCAAAAAGACCTTTAACAACTCTCCAAAAAAGTACCAAAAAGAAAGTTACTGTGAGACTGAAAAACGAAGTAGAATACAAAGGAAAAATGGATAATGTTGATTCATACATGAATCTGATTATGACGGATGCTGAAGAATTACACGGCGGCAAAACAATTGCAAATTATGGAAGAGTCATCGTAAGAGGCAACAATGTCTTGTTTATCAAACTAGAAAGCGAACTCTAGTCAATAGTGGTTTTATGACCAATAATTTTCTATTTACATCTGAATCAGTAACAGAAGGACATCCAGACAAAGTATGTGATAATATTTCTGATGCATTTTTAGATGAATATCTAAAACAAGACCCAAACTCAAGAGTCGCAGTTGAAACAATGGTCACCACAGATTTTGTAGCAGTATCAGGGGAAGTTACATCTAAAGCAGATTTTGATCAAAAAGCACAGGAAGAATTAGTTAGAAAGACAATTAGAGAAATCGGATATGATAACAAAGATTTGATGTTTGATGCAGATACTTGTCAAGTTAATTTAAGATTACATTCACAAAGTCCTGATATTAGTCAAGGTGTAACAGCTACTGAAGAGAAAGAACAAGGTGCTGGAGATCAAGGATTGATGTTTGGTTATGCTACAAATGAAACTGAAGAATTAATGCCTATGCCAATTTTACTAGCACACAAACTTATTCAAAAATTATCTGAAGTCAGAAGAAATAAGATTTTACCTTGGGTTAGACCAGATGGAAAATCACAAGTATCTGTGAGATATGAAGATAACAAACCAACACAGATTGAGACAGTAGTAGTTTCAACACAACATGCACCAGAGGTTTCTCAAGAAGAAATTTCAAGAGAAATTACTGAAAAAGTAATCAAACCAGTTTTAGGAAATCTTTGGAATGACAAAATAAAAATTCACATAAATCCTACCGGGAAATTTGTAATTGGTGGTCCACATGGTGATGCAGGTTTAACAGGAAGAAAAATTATTGTTGATACTTATGGTGGATTTGGAAGACATGGAGGAGGAGCATTTTCTGGAAAAGATCCTTCCAAAGTAGATAGATCTGCATGTTACATGTCCAGATACATTGCAAAAAATCTTGTTGCAGCTGGATTGGCTGATAGATGTGAAGTACAACTTGCATATGCAATAGGAGTGGCTGAACCAGTATCGCTTTATGTTAATACATTTGGAACAAACAAAATTCCTGAAAATCAGATTGAAGATCTTGTTAGAAAGAATTTTGATATGAAACCATCTGGAATAATTGCACAATTAGATTTGAAAAGGCCAATTTACAAAAAAACTGCATCATATGGGCATTTTGGAAGAAATGAACCTGAATTTTCTTGGGAAAAGACTGACAAAGCAGAAGTTCTAAAGCAATCTGCCGGACTTTAAAATTTCAGTAACTGATTGAAATTTCATTTTAGTAATTTTTTGTAATTTGGTATGATTTCCTTTAAAATTACCAATTAGAATATTGAGATCATCTACTCCAAAATCAGATTTTGAATTATTAATTGCATCATGATAAGCTTCTTCTAAATTAATTTTTTTAATCTTTATTTTAGTTCCTTTTGAAAATAATTTAACATATTTTTCAAAAGTAATGTGTTGAGGTCCAACAAGATCAAGAATTTTATTTTTAAATTTCATTTGAAGTATGGATAGGTGGATGATTTTTGCCACATCATTAATAAAAATTGGTTGAAATGAATAAGCACCAGAACCAGGGATTTTGATTATTTTTTTCTTCATTTGTTTTTTAAGATATTTGGTAAAGAGATCATCTTTTCCTACAATGTACGAAGGTCGAAATATCGTGTAATTTATTCCTGAATTTACAATTAATTTTTCTGCCTTATATTTAGAAATAAAATATCCTAATGAAGTATTAGATGAAACTCCAAGACCACTTGTATAAACAAATTTTTTGATTTTTGCCTTTTTACTTAAATTAATAATATGTTTTGTTAATTCTACATTCACCATATCATAATCAATTTTATTAGATTGTTTTCCAATTCCAATAAGATGTATTATGGCATCTGAATTTTGTATTTTTGGGGCAAGATTTTTTTCATTATAATTTTTTGAGATAATTTTTTTTTCATTCTTAAATGATTGAAAGTTTTTTCGTGAGATCGAAATTAATTTAACATTATTTTCAGACAAATATTTTCTGATGTTCCTTGCAACAAATCCATTTGCTCCCGTAACAACTATTTGATAGTTTTTAGCCATAAGAATCCCAAGTTATTTTTAATTTTAAATCTATTTAGAAGATTTGTACTTATGCAAATAAGAGTTAATACAGTAAAATGAATACAGCAAATGTGGAAGAAAAGACAAAATTAAGGACTGGTTACACCACAGGAAGTTCAGCAACTGCTGCTGCCAAAGCAGGATTATTATCAATAATTAATCAGAAAAAAATAGATAGTATAACCATCAAATTACCTAAAGGAAATTCTATTGAAATTCTAGTACATTCTTGTGATTTTAATTCCGATAATGTAAAATGCTCTGTAATTAAAGATGGAGGTGATGATCCTGATGTTACTCACGGGGCAGAAATTATTGTTGAATTATCATTTACAGAAAAAATTAATGAAATTGAAATTGATGGAGGTGAAGGAGTAGGCATAGTTACTAAGCCTGGATTAGGTTTAGAAATTAACAAACCTGCAATAAATCCTACCCCCAAAAAAATGATTATTGAAAATTTAAGAGAGATTGGAGAAAAAATTCTTGAGAAAAAAGGAATTAGAGTTGTAATTTCCGTTCCAAAAGGAAAAGAATTAGGACCAAAAACAGATAATCCAAGACTAGGAATAAAGAATGGAATTTCAATTTTAGGAACAAGTGGAATTGTAATTCCATTTTCTACTGCATCATATGCTGCATCAGTAAGACAAAATCTAGATGTAGCAGTTGCAATGGGAAATGATACCGTAGTATTAACAACAGGAGGAAGAAGTGAAGATTTTGCAAAGAAAATAGTAGATTTACCTGAACATTGTTTTGTACAGATGGGAGATTTTTCAGGATATACAATTCAACAATGTAGCAGAAAAAATATCAAAAGAGCATATATTGTAGGTTTTATCGGAAAACTTGCAAAGATGGCTACAGGAGTAAAACAAACTCATGTTAAAGGATCTAAAGTCGATATGAATTTTCTAGCAGACTTGGCAAAGAAATCCCATGCAAATGAAACAATAATTAGAAATATCAAAAAAGCAAACACAGCAAGACATGTTTCTGAAATTATTCAAGAGAATAATGTGAAAGGATTTTTTGATTTAATTGTTAATGAGACGTATAGACATATGAGAAAACATTCTGAAGAAAAAGTTCCAATTGAGGTAATATTATTCGATTTTGATGGCAACATACTGGCTAGAAAATCTGAAGAGTAAGGTATTTTATTAAATTTAGAAGGTATTGATTATGGAGAAAACAGCAGTACTTGCAATTACCAAAAATGGAGTTAAAATTGGACAAGAACTAAAACAAATATTTCCTGACTGGAATATCTTTGCTCCTTCCAAATTCTCAAATGATAACAATGAAATAACTTGGTATTCTGAGCCTACATCAGAAAAAATTGTTGAACTTTTTAAAAACAATAACGCATTAGTGTGTCTTTTTTCTTTGGGTGCAGTAATTAGATTAATTGCACCACATTTGAAAGACAAAAAAACGGATCCAGCCGTAATCGTAATAGACGATAAAAAAAATTTTGTAATTAGTGTTTTATCTGGTCATATTGGTGGAGCTAATGAATTAACTCGAGAGATTGCAGAAAAATTAGGGGCATTGGCAGTAATTACAACTGCAGCTGATGTTAACAAAACTATAGCAGTAGATCTAGTAGGAAGAGAATTTGATTGGAAAATTGATGATGATTCTACTGTAACTAAAATCAGTGCACATATGGTAAATGCAGAACCAATCGGTGTTTTACAAGAAGCCGGTAAAAAAAATTGGTATAAAGAATTACCAAAAAATGTCTCAATTTATGAAAGTGTAGAAGACTTGAAGAAATCAAGTTCTAAAGCATATCTAATTATCTCCGATAGAATTATTGATGAAGATTTATCTACAGATGCTGTAACATATCGTCCTCCAAGTTT
The DNA here is from genome assembly GCA_965238195.1 of Candidatus Nitrosopumilus sp. Classification (GTDB taxonomy): domain Archaea; phylum Thermoproteota; class Nitrososphaeria; order Nitrososphaerales; family Nitrosopumilaceae; genus Nitrosopumilus. The sequence continues at coordinate 888,936 of OZ250174.1, forward strand.
AGTTGTTGGTGTTGGGTTACACTGGGATACTTCAAAAGAAACTATTAGAGAAGGAATTGAATACTGTCTAGAAAAATTTAAGCTTAGTTCAAAATCAATTGCAAAACTAGTTTCAATAAAAAAACCAGAAGATGTTCAAGGACTGATAGACGTTGGAAAAGAGTTAGGAATTCCTATTGAATATGTAAACAGAGAAGATTTATCTGAGATTTCGGCACCAAATCCTTCAGAAACTGTAAAAGCATTTGAAGGAACTGCAAGTGTTTCAGAAGCTGCAGCAATCAAAGTTTCTGACGGAGAGCTAATTGTAGAAAAACAGAAATTCCCACCAAATTTGACTATAGCTATTGCGAGGATTGTAAATTGAAGAGAGGATTATTACTAATTGACAGAGGAAGTAGAGAAAAAGAGGCATCTGAAGAATTAGAGATTATTTGTAAGAGAATTAAGACAAAAAGTGATTATGTATTCACTGATTTTTGTTTTTTAGAGGTAATTCCACCATATATTGAGGCTGGAATTACTAAATGTCTTAAAGAAGATATTGATTCGTTAACTATAGTTCCTTACTTTTTGTACCCTGGTAAAAAAGTTAAAAATGCAGTTACTGATGTAATGAAGTTCCAAAAAGACACCAAAGTGAAATTTGTTGTCACAAAACAAATGAGTATGCATAAAACTTTGGTAGATGTAGTTGAAAATAGAATATCAACAACACTCAAAGAAAATCAAGTATCTCTTCCAAAAAAAGATGTAGATGTAATGATTATTGGACATGGTAGTAAAGATCCTAATGCACAAATGTCATTAAACTACATAGTAAATGAACTAAAAGATTCCTATAGAAATGTGAGTAGATGTTGGTTAGAAATAGAACAACCAGATATTTTTGAGGGAGTAAAAAAATGTGAAAAAGATAATCCTAAAGTCCTAATAATTGTTTTTTATTTCCTCCATGAAGGAGCACATGTAAAAACTGACATCAATAATGATTTAACCCCTGCTCTTAAAAATTCTAATTTAAAAAAAACATACATTACAAAACATTTGGGAACAGATGAAAAAATGATAGATTTGATAATTGAGAGAGCAAAAGAGGTAGAAGATGCAAACTAAAAAAGGTCAATCAATTGAAGATGCAAGTATGCAGATGATTGAAGATGAAATTGGCACACATCAATATAATGAAAAAGAGTGGCCTATTGTTAGAAGAGTTATTCATTCAACTGCAGATTTTGATTTTGCCGATAAAAATAAAATAATTTTTCACAAAGATGCTATTGTTAGTGCAATGAATGCTTTGAGAAATGGTTGTAGTATTGTAGTTGATGTTAATGGAGTAATTGGTGGATTAAATAAGCAAAATCCTAAAGATTTTGGAAATAATATAGTATGCAATATTTCAAAACCAGAAATTATGGAGTTGGCAAAAAAAGAAGGAAAAACACGATCTCAAGTCTCTATGAGAGCAGCCATTTCAGATATTAATGGAGGGATTGTAGCCATAGGAAATGCACCAACTGCCTTAATGGAAGTAATTCAAATGGTAAAAGAAGGCATAGTAAATCCCGCTTTGATTATTGGGATTCCAGTAGGATTCATCTGTGCAGCTGAATCAAAAGAGGAATTATCAAAATTAGAAGAAGCTCCATTTATCACTAATTTTGGTAGAAAAGGAGGAAGTTCATCAGCATCTGCCATAATTAACGCGATATTCAAGCTAATTAGAGCAGAATCAACTTCTTGAATATTTTAAGCAATTTTTAACAAAAATTTGAGCATAGTTTGAGCTATCAAAATAGAGATGTCCGTATGAAGCAAGTGTATTGTATTGCATCATTCCATCTTGATGTTTTTTGATTCCTTCACCAATTTCTAAGTCATAAGCAAATTTAGAATCAGAAGATACTGAATCTAACTGTGAATAATGAAATTCATGACCATGAAGATTATGTGAGTTTTCTGAAATTGTGGTTTTAGTAGAAATCTTACCTTTTGTATAATTAAGTCTCATTTTCTTTGTCATTTTAGTTTCAGCATCAAATATACCAATCATTTTGTGTTTTTTGTTATGAGAAATAATAGATTTTGTTAGGTACATCAATCCGCCACATTCAGCATAGATTGGAAGATTGTCTTCAGCTAATTTTTTTATAGTTTTTTTCATAGTTTTATTTTTTTCAAGTGAATTACCTAAAACTTCAGGAAAACCACCACCTATGTAAAGTCCATCACATTTTGGAATTTTTTTATCCTTAACAGGACTAAAAAATTTTAGAGTTGCACCTTCTCGACGTAATGCTTCAAGATTGTCTTGATAGTAGAAATTAAACGATGTATCAAGTGCAACTGCAATTGTAGTTTTTGTTTTTTTATGAACAGGTTTTAATTTTTTTGGAAGATCAATTGGGTTTTTTAGAATTTTAATAATTTGAGAAACATCTAGAGATTTTGAAACTATTTTTGATATTTTTTCAATCTGATTTTTTAGAGTTTTATTATCTAATGTTGAAATTAATCCAAGATGACGAGATTCCATATTTAGAAGAGGATTTTTTGGGATTACCCCAATTATTGGAATTTTAGTTTTTTCTAATGCGTTTCTACACAAAATTTCATGCTTTTTGCTGCCTATTTTGTTGAGAATAATTCCAGAAATTCTAGAATTTCTATGAAATTTCTGAAAACCTAAAGCAGTTGCAGCAATGGAGCGAGCAGTTTTACTTGCATCTAAAACCAAGAGTACTGGAGATTTTATTATAGATGCTACATGATGAGTACTTGCATAATTAGAATTTCCTTCAAAACCATCATAGTAACCCATTACACCTTCAATAACAGATACATTAGATTTTGAATTAGAAATAAAACTATTCAAAAGCTGATTCTTTCCCATCAACCAAACATCCAAGTTGTATGTATCACGTTTTGAAATACTTGATAGATAACTAGGATCAATATAATCAGGGCCTACCTTAAACGGTTGAACTGAATAACCTTGTTTTTGTAAAGCATGAATAATAGAACATGTGATGGATGTCTTACCAACTCCACTTGTAACACCTGCTAATACGATTCTTGGAATGCTCAATTTGCATGACTAGGATCATTTTTTATTTAAATTGATGTGTTTTTGAGGAATGCTCAATGTTTTTAGTGAGATTATTTGAGTATTATTTATGGAAAAAGATGGTTTAATCATTGTTTATACTGGAAAAGGTAAAGGAAAAACAACAGCAGCTTTAGGAATTGCGTTACGAGCTACAGGTTATAAAAAGAAGATTTGTATGATTCAATTTATCAAAGGTTCATGGCATTATGGTGAAATGGATTCATCAAAAAGACTTGAACCTGAATTTGAAATGATTGCTATAGGTAAAGGATTTGTTGGAATTATTGATGATAAGAGTCCAAAGGAAGATCATGAAAAAATTGCCAAAGAGGCAATTAGGATTAGCAATGAAAAAATCCAATCAGGAAACTACGATATTGTAATTTTAGATGAGATTAACTATGCAGTAAATCTTGAATTAATATCAGTTAATGACGTTTTAAATTTAATTAAATCAAAACCAGAAGGAATGGATTTAGTATTAACAGGAAATTACGCAAAAGACGAAGTTATTGAAGTAGCTGATCTAGTTACAGAAATGAGAGAGATAAAACATCCATTTCAACGTGGAATTAAAGCCAAAAAAGGAATAGATTTCTAACCAGCAACATTAATTTACACATTCAAGAGTTTTAGAAGAAATGTCTACTGAAATTCAAGAAATGCCTGAACAAGGAGAAATTATTCTTGCCACTATTACCAAAGTAATGGATCATGGGGCTTATGTGACATTAGACGAATATGATGATATCCAAGGATTTTTACACATTTCAGAGATTGCTCCAGGTTGGATCAGATCAGTAAGCAGATTTGTTCGGGATGGGGAGAAAAAAGTTCTACTTGTAAAAAAAGTAAATTCTAAACGAGGGGATATTGATTTATCATTAAAACAAATTTCAAAAGATCAGAAAAAACAAAAATTAAAGGAAGTTAAAAAATATGAAAAAGGTAAAACGCTATTACAAAATGTAAAAGATAAAGCAAAATTATCAGATGAAGAGATTGAAAAAGTAGAAGACAGTATTTATTCAAAATTTGATTCAGTTTATGATGCATTCATAGAAATTGGAAGAAATGGAATTGATTCCGTAAAAGAACTTAAACTTGCAAAGAAAACTGCAACTACAATTGAAGAAATTTGCTCAAAAATTAAACTCCCTTCAGTTGAAATTAGAGGAATTATGGAAATAACAAATGAAAAAAGTGACGGGGTAGAAATTATTAAAAAAGTCTTGTTGGATGAATTAAAAAAAGATTCTACTATTGATATTACGTATTTGGGTGCACCAAAATATAGACTATCTATAACTTCAGATAATTTCAAATCGGCTGAGAAATCACTAAAGCCAATAATTGCTGAAATTCAAACCAATATAGAAAAGAAAAAAGGTTCATTCAAATTTACTAGAGAGGAATCAAGGAAAACCAGAGAAAACTAAAATGAAATTTCAATTAAGAAAATGCTCAAAATGTAATCACTATACATTAAAAGAAAAATGCCCTAAATGTAATGAAGAAACAATTTCGGTACACCCAGCAAAATTTTCACCTGATGATAAATATATGAGATATAGACTAGCTGAAAGATATTCTTAAAAATTAAGATACAGGTTTGTACTCTTTATTTATTTCATAAATAAAAATTCCAAGCATTGGTCCAGGTTTTTCTTCAACAAAGCTTGATGATGCATAAACTAACCTAAATGGGCCATCACCATCAGAAGGAAATTTGATATCTTTACCATAGATTCCTACTGTGCCATCTACATAAGTTTCAAATTGCTGTGAAAAATCATTAGGATTAACATATCCTATTACAGAAAACGGAAACAGTTTACCAAGTAACGTTTCATTCCAGAAAGAATCAGTAGCATCAGAACCATTTGATTGGATAAATTGTGATTCATTTATTCCTGCTATTCTCATAAACCATTGTTTTTTTGATTCATCACCGCCTCCACGTAATGTATAGAAAGAATCTGGTGAATCAATTCTTAATTTTTCACCTGCAACAAAAACAAGAACATAATCTGCCTGCATTTCTTGTAACAAATGCCAAGCTTCATCAGGATTACTGAGTAACATTTTTGCAATATTTTGAATGACACGGGTAGAAACAGTAGAATTATCTGCTAAGGTAGCCCTTTCTCCCATTGTAGAAATCCAATAACCATAATCCCACCAAGCTGCAATTACAGAATCTTTAGGAGTATTGTTTTTCATCCATTCAAGGGAATCAAGCCAGTCAGTAGTACTTACTGGGTAGGCAGAACCACCGTTAAGAATTGTAATAGGAGCCTTTGATGTAGTAAATAGATCTGCACCTACAGGATAAACCATAGGTATTATCAAAAGAATGATAATTCCTGCAACATATGGTAATTTAATTAATTTACCAATTGGTTTTTTAGATTCATGTTTATTTTTGAAAAATTCTTTTGTTAAAGCAGTCAAACCCAAAGATGCTAAAACAATTATAGCAATTGATGCAAATACTTCTAATCTAACAAAAGTTGAACTTACGTATATTCCAACAAGTCCTAAAATTAGTGAGAATGATAACATATCATTTTTAATAAAACAAGAATTTTTGTTTTGAATATTTTTAATAATTAACCATATTCCAAGACCAGAAAAAATCATTAAAACAGAATGGAACATAAATGATTGTGCAAGTGTTGTTGTTGCATGTTCTGCTACAGAATCTACTAATGGATCAATTGTAGTCAAAAAAGGATTCAAGGCATTTAGATATCTATGACTAGGTAATGGTAAAAATTGAGAATCAGAATTAATTATTAAAACACTTGGAGCAATAATTAAAAGTGCCACCAGAAACAACAATCCATTTCTTGTTTTGTTTTTTGAACTTTTATTTTGAATAAGAATACAAGCAACTAAAAATATAGTAGAAACTATTAATGAAATTCCTCCTAGTCCAAAAATAAAGTTAGAACTGACTCGTTCAATTCCTAAAGAAACCAAAACGGTGGTAATGGTATAAAGAGGAATAGCCCATATGATGAATTTATGATCAGTTCTCAAAAATGGTAATGTAAGAAAGAAAAGTCCTATTGGGATAATAAAGAATTGATTTCCTCCCCAAGCTGAAATAGCGAATGTAGTAAAAATTCCAGCCCCAATAAGTTTTGCAAATGCTATTTTTTTGTTTTGGGAATTTATTCCACTTAACAGCAAATAGACTGTCAAAAGACTGAAAAATAATCCCAGAGGTTCTGATTTGAACCACCCTAGTGGACCTCGGATTAATATCGGTAATGAAATAGAAAACAACATTGCAGAAAACAAACCAGCAGTAGTTCCACCTATGACTCTAACTAAGGCAAAAAGAACAATGGCAGATAAAGAACCAAAAACTACTGGAAATAGTATTGTAAAATCATAAAGATCTAACCCTCCCCCAAAAATCCAATAAGTTGTGGCAGCTGTTAGGTGAAGCATTACTTGAGAGTTTGATGATACATCTCTACCTGAAGGATACCAACTTAGGTCATCATTCCATTCAAAATATGCGCCAATTCCATTATCTACAATGTATTGAGTAGCTCTATAATTAAAAAATGGATCAAACTCGTTTAATTCAAAACCAAAATCAGCTGGTTGTGAACGAAGTAAAACAGAAATAGTAAATGATAAAGCAAGAATTCCAATTATTAAAAGATGATTTAATTTTAAATCAAAATTACCTACAGAGACAAGTTTTGTATTTGCTAACAACTATTTTTCCTCAAAAAACTTTGCTTATTACTCTTTGTGTAAAAGATCATAAATAATCAAGATTTAAGGAGAATATCTTCCTTCAAGTCTAGTTTCTTCAATAATGTGATTATTCATAGCATCTTCTATTTGTTTTTTAGTTGAACCTTTATCGACATCTAATTTTTGATCTAATGCATATAGTTTGAATATGTATGTATGTTCTTTATCTGGTGGAGCTGGTCCACCATAACTAATTTCACCAAAATCAGTTTTACCTTCAGTAGAATTAGATGGAATAGAATTTTCTTTTAATTCTGTAGTACTAGAATCAATATTCCATAAAACCCAATGTACCCAAACTTTTCCAACTGCACCCATAGCATCTGGATCATCCATGATTAAAGCTAAAGATGATGTGTTTTCAGGAACAGCACTTATCTTTAGAGGGGGGCTAAGATTTCCATGTTTATAACCATATTTTCGAGGAATTACTCCACCATTATCAAATGCGTCACTTTCTAAAGTAAAATTACTCATATCAGAATTTAGAAACGCTCAAAGTTAAATTTTTCTAAGATTCTAAAACTATTCTATCATTTGAAAAAGACATTATAGAACTTCCACTGTTTTTGATCTGTTTTTTTAGTTCTTTATCCATTGTGGCAACAATTACTTTGTTGATTGAAACATAATCAAGTAATTCTTTATCAGCAAATGTACCAAGAATAGGAATTATTTTAAAATTTTTTATATAATTAAGAGTTAATTGAATGTCTTGATTTTTTTCCGGGTTTTTTGCTAATTTAGATAACTCATTTTTTACGACTTGAGGTACAACAAAAGTGATTTGACCTATCTCGACATCTAGATTATCAATATTTTTAATTCTTTTAGTTGCCAGATGAATTAGAAAATTGGTGTCACAGATTACTTCAACCAACTATTCCTGCACCGATTAGTCTCCATCTTTCAGCAATTCGTCTACTGATTGCTACATTTCCACCTTCAAAGATGCAGGCAGGTCTTCTAAGTTCAATCTCAACATTTTTTGATTTTATTTTGGTAACTTTACCTAATACAGGGGCAGTTCCAATATTTAGTCGAAGTAATTCTCCTGATTGAATTGGTTGGACTTTAACATCTTCAGTTATACCTACAGCAGAATCAAATAGATTTACATCAAGTTTTAACTGAGTAAAGTTTTCGGGAAGTGTATCAGGTTTTCCAATAACTGAACCAATAAATGAATCACTTCTAGTCATAGCAGGATCTAATTTTGTTCCAATAGCAACTAATCCTCCTGGCTTTACTGATTCAACAATTCCTGCAGCAGTTCCTAAAGAAGTAATTTCTGTCACTAAAGGCTCATAAGATTTTTTCTTCTCGTTCATTATACCAGGTTTAATCTCAATTTCATCACCAATGTTGAAAACTCCTTGAGTTAGACTTCCTCCAATTACACCTCCCTTGACATTTTTTAATTTCGTACCAGGTTTGTTTACATCAAAAGAACGTAAAACATGCATAACAGTGTCTTTTTTTTCATCTCTTTCAGGTGTTTTGATTGTTGATTCTATAGAACCAATTAAGGCATCAATGTTTAATCCGGATTGAGCAGAAATAGGAATTACTGGTGCTTTTGCAGCATGAGTTCCTTTGACAAATTTTGTAATTTCTTGATAATTTGCTAAGACTTCTTTGTAAGAAAGTAAATCAACTTTGTTTTGAACTACAACTATTTGTTGAATCCCAAGAGTTTCAAGAGCTAGAAGATGTTCTTTTGTTTGTGGTTTAGGAACTTTTTCATTTGCAGCAACTAATAGTAATGCACCATCCATTAAAGCAGAACCTGAAAGCATGTTTGCCATTAAACTTTCGTGTCCGGGACTATCTACAAAACTAACAACTCGAGATAATTCACTTTCTTTTCCACAATTGTTACATTTTGGGGTTGTAGAATATCCTAAAGGCTCCTCACAACTTTTGCATTTATAGAATGCAGCATCAGAATATCCAACACGAATAGTAATTCCACGTTTTAGTTCCTGGCTATGTACACTTGTCCAAGAACCAGTTAATGCCTGAATTAGAGTAGTTTTTCCGTGATCTACATGACCAGCAGTTCCAATGTTAACACATGGTTGATATCCATATTTTTTAACGTACCAATTAGGAAGCGATTCTCTCCAATGCATGAGTCAAAATGTAGAATCGGTATATGTTAAGTTATTCTTTTTTATCTTCAGTTTTTTCTTCTGTAGATTCTGTTGCATCTTCAACAGGTGCTTCAACTGGTAATTCTCCATCAAATTTACAATTTACTTGATAGATTTCTTCTGATACTGTATTTCCACGCATCAATTTTCTTTTTCTTTGTCCAATCTCTGCATCTTGTAATCCTACTCCTTTAGAAAGTAGAACTTTTTTTCTTGCTGCGCCATGAACATCATTTCTCATTGGAACACCAGATTTGTCACTTCCTCCAGTGAGTTTTAGTTTTCCATTTAATCCTACAATTGTAGCATCAGTTTCATTTCCTAATTGTAATCCTAATAACGGATTTGCATCACTATCTTTGAGTTCCTTTGATACAGATTTTCCTTTGATATCCGAGATTGTAAGTTTGAAGTTTGCCAATTATCCCAAAAAAAAATTGAACGACTAATTAACCTTTGGACATTATTTTTAAATCAAGATTTACAGAGATAGGCATGGGAGAAGACATTAGATGTCCAAAGTGCGATAAGAAGATGGTGGATATGCAAGCATGTCATATGTTTTGTCCTAATTGTGGATCTCATTTAGATTGTTCAGACAAAGGAAGTTATTGGTAATTATATTCCAGATCTATCTGGAATATAGTCATACGCCATATTGATTGCTTGATCTTTCATGATTTCAAGATAAGTATCATAGTCCACCTCAAAGTTACAATGAGGACATTTTACTTTAGTAATGTCATCATCTAAAATTGCAACTTTTTCACATTCTGGGCATCTTGCATCCATATCTTAGTTTCACAATTAAGATATTTAATCATAATTATTGAATATGTTCTAAGCGGAGTTAGTTTAGTCTGGTATGACGTCAGCTTCCCAAGCTGAAGGCCGCGGGTTCAAATCCCGCACTCCGCATCATAATTCTCTAATTGCTTGCTCTATTACTCCTCTATCAGGAGCACGTGGAAAATATTTCAAATAACTTTTGAGATCTTCTTTTGCATCAGAATTTTTGTTTTGTTTTTCTCTAAGATAAGCACGATTTTTGTAAATTTTGGCAGATCTTTTTGGATCAATTTCAATAGCTTTAGTGTAATGATCATCTGCCTTTTCAAATTGATTTGTTTTGAGGTAAAAATTCCCTAGACCATTATAAGTTAGATATGATCTGTTATTGATTTCTAAACATTTTTCATAAAATCCAATACATTCTGAAGAATTTCGTTCATTCAGTATTGCACCTAATTGATGTAAAACAACTGAGTTTTTTGGATCAAGTTTTATGGCTTGCATTAATGATTCAAGTGCTTCAGAAGAATTCTTTAGAATGTTTAATCTCTCAGAAACAAAACACAATCGATTTGGTTTATCACTAGAATCATTTTCAAGTTTTATAGAAGATAAAATTTCTGATGGTGCCAATATTATCAATAATCTTCCTTCCTCTGACCATTCTTTATCAAAAACATCCTGAGGTATAGCTCCTTCTTGTTGTTCTCCTTCTTGATTACCTTTCTGAATATAATGAAGTATTGTATTTTCTTCATCATTGTAACCAGTAATTACAGATGCATGTTGTGTAATTTCAGGAATTCCTGGAAGAATGACAATTGAAGGTATTCCAGAATCAATAATTTTTTTTAATTCAGATAAAGATGAATTTACTATTTTACATGTTAGGCCATGTCTTTCTGCAGATTCTATTCCTTCAATTAGAATACTACCATTAAATCCTGAATATTTTTTTGCAGTTTCTATGGCTTCGGCCATAGGTAATTCAATATTCCAATATTTTGATACTACGTTAATGGGTAATGGAAGACAAATATTTTCTTCATCAACAAGAGGTAATAACAATTCATGGCTTTCTTCTTCCATTAACTAAAGAAATTTTGAGAGTTATTAAAATCAATCAGAGCAAGCAGAATTTTTCAATCAAGTTGTGACCATCTTGAGTCATTTCTGGATGAAATTGAGTTCCATAAATTGGCTTTTTTTCATACTGGATGATTTCATATTTACATTCCTTTGATTCTGCAAGTGCAACTAATGTACTGGGTAATTTAGATATCTCAAACCCATGACTCTCAAAGACATCTAAAGAACCACTTGAGATGGAATTTTCTTTGAAAATTTTAATCGTCTCATTTCCTTTTTGGAGTAATGAAGTCTTTCTTATTGTACCTCCCAAAGTAAGAGATAAGATTTCAGCACCATAACAGATTCCTAATAATTTCATGTTGTTCTTAATTGAATAAATAATAATTTTAGAATTGATTTCATTAGTCTTTTTGTCATTTCTTCTTCTCCCAGATAGAATAACAGAATCGTACTTTTCAAGTGAGTTTAGATCTAAAAGTTGAGGGGTTTGTTTTTCAAATAAGATATTTTTTTCGTTTAGATAGTCAGTTAAATTTTTTGTGTATACAGAACCGTTATCAACAACAAGTAGCAATTAGTTGCCTACCTCAATTGAGATATAATGCATCTCAGTTATTCCATCTTTAACTAACACTGTTCCAATATTGAGATTAGTTTCTTCTTGCCACATGAATACTCTATCACTGCGTGGCTTTACAAAGTCATCAATGAATTTGTATATGAATTCCTCAGTATCCGCACGATCATTTTCAGTGAAGAAGAATAACTGCCCTTCATTAAATGATAATGGAACCTGTACAGATGTTGGTTCGGCAATTGTAATTTCATTTTCTGTAAAAACTAATTTTATAATATCAATTCTATCATTTTTAACAAGTTCAACATAATCATCATCACTAGTTGTTGCAGTTGATGCCACACCAGAAACTTTCTGCAAATATGCTTCAAATGCTTCTTCTTGGGTATCACCTAATCCAACAAAATATTCACCATTAAATGCCGCACCTACTGCTGCAATAGTGCCTAATTGAGCAACTACACCACCAGCACCTGCTGTATAGACTGGAATAAAGTATACATCATGATCACCAACAGTGTATAAGATATTATCACCAATCCTTGGATTTCTCAAGAGTGTCTTTAGTTGAGCAAATTCTGGGTCTCTATCAAGTGCCTCTCTGACTGCAGTAGGACCAATTAATTTAGTCGTAGAGTTTAGTGGAACTTCATAGAACTGCAAGTCTCCCAGATTAGAAAGATCATTTTCTACTATCATGTATCCTGCAAGGTTTCTACCTTGTGAACCTTTTAGTTCCAACGAGAGTAACCCTATAAATTCAGTTTGATCAAAACCAGGTGGCTTTGCTTCAACATAATAAGTATCAAGACCTCGTGGAATTTCATAGAATTCATTGGCTTGGATAAATGTCTCAACATTAGTTACATGGTAAATGTTGTACATTTCGGTTTTCCAATTAAACAACTCAACAGGATATCTGATTTGTTCTTCTAACCAAGCTGGCATTTCTTCGAATCGTTCAGAGTATTGATCAGCAAACATTTCTGCAAAGAAATCATCTCCAGTCTTAAGCAATTGAATATCTCCATTGTATGTATCCACAAGTGCATAACCTACCAAACGTAAGTAGGGATTTCCAACAGACCAAGGAACATCACTTGTATCAAAGCCAATAATCAATGGTATTAACCAATAGGAGTTTTCTCCATCAGTAACAGGAAGTGAGTCTAATTCTTTTCCAAACAAATCATAGAGGAAATAAGGATACAGAGCTTGCATTCTATCGTGAATGTCTTTGTATCTCATTACGTGAACTGATTCAGTTGGAAATGAAAGCAAAAAGTTTGGCTCAAATGTCCAACTTAGTGGTGGTGAAATGTCCAATCCACCCAAACCTGAATAAGATACTCCTCCAAGTTCAGCACTTTCTGAACCTCGTGAATTAGGATAACCAGACCAGGTTTGCTCAAATAGTCCACCTTCACCATAGTAGATTTCTTTTTGTTTGAAAAATTTACTGCTGTCCACTATTTGACCATCAGTTGCTTCAAGAGTAAGGAATCCATTTGGAACATGAGTGTAGACTAGATGTTCGTTATACCATCTATTTTCAAGACTGACAGATGATGGTAAAATTGGTTTCATAGAAGCAGTCCAATACAAAGTATTGTTAAAGCGAAGAATATCATTATCTTCAAAGTCAACATATGGAATAAGTCCAATTTCTGGCTTTAATTTGGCAAAAGCTGCTTCCCAATCCCAAACTCGAATTACATCAAGAACATCACTGTTCTGTTGTACATAATTATCAATATTATTTGGAGAAACTGATGTTAGTTTAACATCATGAATATTTTCTTGTACATTATTTATTTCACCAAGATATCGATTTACTCCAATTTGCTGAGCTGTGTATGGTCCTAAAAATTCAATCTTCTTTGCATCAGCAATACTGTTGTTAACAGAAACAACTCCTATTACAATAATTGCAATTGCAATGATTGTCAAAAATCTAATGTACACATCTCTCTTAAACATATGAGTTAGAACACGCGCTCGAATTCTATCAATTACTGAAAATACAATTAATGCAAAACCTATGACAAGTGTGCCACCAATCACATATCTTGTATTATAATCAATTTGGTCTGTAAAGAAGAGATTAAAGCCTATCCAGATTATGCCAATACCAATTACTCCTTCAATAGTTGAAACATAATTTAGATATCGAGGTTTTCCTTCAGTAGAATCCTTAAGAAATGAAGTTATAACATCAATAATTCTATGAGCTCCCACATACAAAACTAAACGTACACCAATTGCTGCAAGCATTGGAGGAATCAATATCACCAAAGCAGGAATCATTGGAACAACATTTTCAGCTGCATAGTTTGGATTAGTATCAGGAGTCACAAACGGTAAAGAAAATAATTTAGGAATGTTTTCAACTCCCAAAGTATTTCCGTCAATAAATGACATTGCTGCAAATCCAAACATGATATTTGCAAAGAATGCTCCAAAAAGCAAAATTTTGGTAATTTGCCAGATGATAAATTGTGGTGAAGTTAGTTTGTAATCTCTAAAACTTGGAATATCACTTGCGATGGGTTGTTGTCCTCCTCTGCCAAGAAATCCAATTGCAGTACTAATGGCATACCAGAAAATTGAAGATCTTCCAAGAATATTTACTCGTACAAGAGCAATTGCAGAAAGAATTAGAGTGGAGATAAGAGTGTAGTAAAGAGGTTTAGTGAATTGATCACCAAATTCTGAAAAATTCATGGATAGGATTACTGCTTGATTTCCTGCTAAGGCAAAAATGATAATTCCAATAATGGCAACTACACCTAATCTGATGAATTTTCCGGCATCAGGAGGTGGAGTCTGCTTATCAGTAGAGGCGCTATACAAAATCAAATTTCGTTGTGATTTGGCAAATTAATGTCTTACCAGCAAAATCAAGCAATTGTTGCTAGTTTTTTACAAATCATGTAAACTGCCGCAAATGTTGGAACTGTAACTTTCTCGTTGATATATGGACCAAACTTTTTGTTTTTAAGAGAAAATTCTATTGGACAATTTGCAAGGACTTCAACTGTTTCATCACTTAGAAAAGATGCTTCAGAATATGGATCAAACTCAGTTAAATTCTTACAATGAATTTTTGTGAGACCACTTTTGCTGTTAATAGATCCTGGTAATCTAAAGATTCTGTGAATATCCATAGTTACATTAGGATCAATTTTTACCCCAATTTTTTCTGATACATCAACAAGTGTTTTTTGAAAAGAAGAATAACCACTTGCAATTAATTCTGAAATAATTTTTGAACGTTTTGATTTAGAGCCAAATACTTGTTTAGAAAATCTTCCTCTCCATCCCTTTTCATCAAAATCTGGGAAAGATGAACGATTTGGCTTGAATTTTTTCATTCCAAATTTTTCAGGAATTGATCCATTAAACATAATGTAATCTACAAGTTCTGATCTTTCTCTAGAACCAATTTGTTGAAATTGTGAATCATATACATAAACATGAAATCCTTCGTTTCCAGAAAAATAAACATGAATATTTTCTTGAGCAATTGCCAGATCATCAATTAGAACCTCTGATAGTTTAGATACTTCATCTTTTGAGGAATCAATACAATTTTTACAAGTCAATGATTTTTTTTCTATTTTTGTTGAATTACATTTTAAACAATGTTCAGAATTTTTTGAAATTTCATTGCATTCATTACATATTGATACTGTGTGATTTCCTCTACAGGGTAAATTAAGATCTTTTGCATCTATGTCAAAAATTAGATCTGCTTCTTTCCAATCTTTTTCATTCATAGGTAAATTAGGAAATGAATAGTATGCATTTGAACAATAAACATCAGACGGAGTATTTTGCATAAATAAAAGATGTAATTCCTTATCATCTTTTATTGAAATATGACGAGTCATTCCAGAATTAAATTTTTGATATCCAAATTCTCTTTCAGATGTACGTTCAGGTACACGAATTAGATCAAAATGTTCAAAATAATATTTTTTGAATGAATCTTCAAGAAATTTTATGTCAGTTTCTTTCATTACTTTCTCTTCTTTCCAAACTGTAGTGGGTTGATGATATTATCACATTCTGGTATTGCAAAACAAAGATCTTGTGTTTTTAATTTCTCACAAGAAGGACAAGAATATTGTGTGCCACTTCCAGAAGTTCCAGATAGATGATTTAGTTGATAAAGTGTAACTCGTTCATTATAGTCAGGAGCATTTTTGAATAATGGGGCAACTTGTTCTACTGATTGACCTTTTGATAGCAGAAATGTAGCCAACATGAATCGTCCAGAATGTGGAAGATTTTCACCTTTTTCAAGCACTTCAATTGCATGTTTGACACATGGAGGATACTCTCCAGTTGTTACAGTAAAAGTTACGAATTTTTTAGATAGTAAAATAAGTTTGTTTACAGAATCCTCAAAACCAGAAATCATTGCAGGTGTTTTTGCATTGATAATTTTTGAATTGATATATGTTCCCAATTCTTTTCTTATCAATCTGACTGTTTCATGTGGCGTAAGAAAAACTTGTCCTTTTTCAACATGTCTGTTGACAAGTTTCCATTCTCTTTCATGAAAATTAATTGAATGTTTTAGGTAATCTGATACTGAAATAATAAAATAATCATCAAGTTTCTCAACTTGAACTGAAAAGAGATCATCAATTACTCTAATTGCTAGTTCTTTTTTTGACTCGTCTGAAATATTTGCTAGATCTCTTTCAAGATATTTTTCTGCACGTCTTGCTTCTGCAAGTGCAAATCTCTTGATTAGAGTATGCATGCCACTTAGCTTCAATAGGACGATAGCTAAAAGAAATGAGAATACTTCTCTTGGGAGTGCTGCCTCTTTTGAGACTTGATCTCCAATTAAATCAGATTTGTAGATCTTTCCATCTGCGGCAACCTGAATTCGTTCAAATGCCTTGTCAACTAGTTGTTTTAGATCAGGATCCGTTCCAAATTGTTCTAATGTAAAGCCCTTATCTTTGAGATATTGACCAGCATCTGCTAAGAATGGGTACTTTGCAATTTCATCCTGTCCAAGTGCAAGCATGATAGTGATTTACCGAGTTTACTTAAAAATCTGATTTTGGGAATTTTGAAGCTGGTTTAAATTATGTTTTTAGAAAATGAACGAATATGCAGATCGGCTGTCATGTCTCAATAGCAGGATCAATTGACAAAGCAGTAGATAATGCTGTTGAAAGAGAATGCTCTGCTTTTCAGATATTTACAAGAAACCCAAGAGGCTGGCACGCAAAAGAGCTCAGTGAGGAAGATGTTTCTAATTTTAAATCAAAACTAAAAGAAAGTAAAATTGACAGATTTGCAACATGTGCACATATGCCATATTTACCAAATCTTGCTAGTCCAAAAGATGATGGATTTCAGAAATCAGTAAAAATATTGGGAGATGAAGTTAAAAGATGTGCAAAGTTAGGAATTCCATATCTTGTAACACATCTTGGCAGTCATTTAGGATCAGGTGATGAATTTGCAATTAGGAGACTAGTGGATGGATTAACACAAGCAGTACAACCAGAAAATGACGTAGTAATTCTATTAGAGAATACTGCTGGTCAGAAAAACTCTGTTGGTTCTAAGTTTAAACAGTTAGGGGAAATTTTTAATCAATTAAAACCTTCAAAGAAATTTGGCGTTTGTTTTGATACTTGTCATGCATTTGTTTCTGGATATGATTTAAGATCTGAAAAAAATGTTAAGGAAACTTTTGATGAATTTGATAAATATGTAGGAATAGATAATTTGAAAATTCTTCACCTAAATGATGCAAGAGGAGAAATTGGATGTAATCTTGATAGACATTATCATTTAGGATTAGGAGGAATTGGAGAGAAAGGCATTTCTGCTGTTGTAAAGTTTGCAAACAAGAAAAAAATCCCTATAATTTTAGAGACTCCAATAGATGATGACAGAGACGACTTTGAAAATATCAAAATAGCAAAGGGATTTGCGTAGAGATTTATTCGATGAGTGAGGGAATCTAATAATGGACTATGAAGCAGTTATGAAATTAGCACTTGAGCGTGGATTTTACTTTCCTAGCTGTGAGGTGTATGCAGATGCACAAGCTGGATTTTGGGAGTATGGACCATCCGGAGTTAGTTTGAAAAATAAATTTCTAGAGCTATGGAGAAGAGAGCTTATCAGAAGAGACGGAATGCTTGAGATTGACGGTTCTCAAATAATGTCTAAATCAGTTTTTGAGGCATCAGGTCATCTAAGTAACTTTGCTGATCCAATAATAAAATGTACAAAATGTAATTCTACATTTAGAGCAGATAGAACAATTGCAGACATTACACAAATTGAAATTCCTGAAAGTGCAGATCTAGAAGAATTTGATAATGCTATATTACAAAATAACATAAAGTGTCCAAAATGCAAAGGAGATTTTGAGAAGACAAAAAATTTCAATATGATGTTTAGAGTTGGAATTGGTCCTGAAGAAGAAGAAGCATACCTTAGACCGGAAACATGTCAATCAATCTTTGTAGATTTTCCTAGACTCTTTAAGACCATGCGAGGAAAACTTCCTTTAGGAATAGCTCAAGTGGGGAAAAGTTTTAGAAATGAAATAGCACCAAGACAGAGCTTACTTCGTCTTAGAGAATTTTACCAAGCAGAAATTGAAGTATTTTGCAACCCATCAAAATTAGATGACGTGAATAAATTTTCAGAAATTCAAGATACAGTAATTCGAGTTCAAACAGATGCAGACCCTGTTTCTATGACATGCAAAGAAGCAGTTGAGTCTGGCATCATTCCAAACAAATTTGTTGCATACTACTTGGGAATCTTGACTGAATTTTATGAAAAGACAGGAATAGATATCACAAAAAGCAGATTCAGAAAACTCGGTGATAAAGAAAAGGCATTCTACGCGGAAGTAGCATTTGATTTTGAAGTAGAAACCACAATAGGATGGCTGGAATTAGTTGCGTGTAATTATAGATCGGATTATGATTTATCTAGTCACCAAAAAAAGAGTAAAGAGAAATTTGAGATAATGGATGATGATCAAAAAGTTCTCCCTCATATCTTTGAGATTTCAATGGGAATTGACAGAAGTCTTTACACTATCTTAGAGCACAGTTTGAAAGATGACAAAGAGCATGAGAGAATAGTTTTATCTCTAAAGCCATATCTTTCCCCTGTTCATGTTGGAGTACTATCTCTAGTCAAAAAAGATGGTCTCAAAGAGAAGACAGACGAAATTTTTCTTCAAATTAAAAGAAAGTGTGATGCATTTTTGGATCATTCTGGTGCCATAGGACGAAGATACAGAAGACTAGATGAAGTTGGTTCTCCATTTGCAATTACTGTTGATCATCAAACTCTTGAGGATGAAACTGTAACCATTAGAAAAAGAGATTCAATGGAGCAAGAAAGAATTAAGATTTCTGATCTTGATTCTACAATAGCTGAATCAATTGCATTTCCATAGTTAAATTACATAAGTTTTAGAAATTAGTTTGAAAATGCTGTAATTGTTTCAGAGTGATATCTGTATTTTACTTTCACAGAAATATCTTCTACTGCATGTGCTTGTTGGATAAATCCATCCTCATTTTCTACAGAAACAGTCCATTGACCTGTAATTGGATCAATTGAAGTTATTGAGAATCTCTCAAGTGCATTATCTGCACCACTATATTTCACTCTGAGTACTTGATCACCATACACGATACTGGTTAGACCTCCACGGTTACCTTTTGTACTTTCATTAATGGTACAATCATCAGTTCCTCCAATTACACACTGTCCTTGTGGGTCAATGACACGGAATTGTAGATTTTCATCTGAATTTGATGAATAGATGAGTGCAGGGTCTGCGACAACATGGCCATCTACTTCAACTAATTCTAGTGAAGGTAATTGTGAGGATGAGACTGATGTTGTTCTTGGATGGCTATGAATCGTGGCTGATTCTGTAATAATTGAACTATCATACAAGTCAACTTTTCCTTGCAAGTCATTACTAGTGTAAGAGTCAGATTTTGGAATATCCCAATCAAATGTAACTTTAGTTTGACCTAGCTCAAAGAATTGTGCTTTTTCTGATACAGTCTCGCCATTTACAATTAATGAAACAGTACCATATGCTGCTGCACCATCAGTAAAGATGTAAACTTCTGGTTTGATTGAAGCTCCAGTTGGTCTAACAGTTGGTACATCCATTTCTACTGAAACATTAGATAATGTTGTTGGTTTGATACCAAACTCATATTGTTTAGAATCAACTGTGATAAGATTTTCATCTATAATGTGTATCCAGTATTTGACTCCAGGCTCTACCATAAAGTGGGATGGAATTGTTGCACTAACAAATGATGTAGAGTTTGAAATTGTCATTGATTCAATATTCATCTTAATTGCAATGTATTCACTATCTGGTTGTCCTAGAGTTACAGCTCTTAACTCAGCTCTTGCTAATGTAGATTTGCTGTCTACGATTGCAGTAACTGTCAAGTCTTGTCCATCAAGGTAAGATACTGAATTGATTTCTGCTTTCTGTGATGTACCATTTTCAATTTGGAAGTTTATATCAAATATTCTTGGAACATCAAGTGATACTTTTTCTTCCTCCTCAGGTAATTCTACAATTGTTGTAGAACCAGTACAAGATGTAAGATATACTGGAGACTGAACTCTGTTTACTATATCTCCCTTGGTTTCAGAAACTACTATCATCATGAATGTTTCATCAGATGCTATTGGTGCTTCATAGAGATACTTGTCAACACTAGTGAATTGGTTCAAGTCTGCAAATGGTTGTTCTTCAGCTAGTGTAGCGTATACTGTTCCAGACATTGTTGTGTGAAGTACAACTTTTGGAGGCTCATCAGCATCACTTGAAATTAGAATTCTGGCCATATTTTCATTACATTTGTCATAAGATACCTCGTTGATTGCTAGTGGTGTTCCTAGAATTCCTCCAAATCCACCAGAAGGACCTCCACCGATACTGCCGCCACCGCCACTACTGCCAGTACCACCAGTGCCACCAGTGCCACTTGATGATGTTGATGATCTTCTAGAATCACCAAATGATGTAAAGTGGGTAGTCCAAACAATGAGATCAGTTCCATCATCAATTACACATTCTTCTCCTGCACCAAGTTGTGCATCAACAGTTGTAAGATCATCTGCATCACATATTGTAGTGATAAATGTTAGAGGTCCTCCTGTAGTTTGGAACCATGTTACATATCCTGCACTGCCACCATCGGAAGTAAACTGAATTCTTACTGGTTCATCAAAGGCAATATCACCAGAAGTACCAATTATAAATCCAGTAGTATCATCATATGTTTCAGTTTCAGTATCAGATGGAGCAGTTGCAACAAATGTTGGTAGTTCTAGAAGACCTTCCCAACCTGCAGGACCAGTTATTGTTGTAGAGTCTGCCATTGTAACTTCAACATCAAATGTTGCAATGCTGGCATCTAGGTCTGCAACAATAGTCCAACCATTAGTTACTGTCACATCATCTCCAACAAGAATTGCAGTATAATTCATTGTAACACCAGAAGCAGTTGTAGAAATCAAATCTAACATTGCATCTGCATCAGTAATTACTAATTCTGTATTATCATCTGTGACAACAGCTACAAGTTGTGTATCTGTAATGATTTCCTGATTTGGTGCAATATTGACTAATTGACCAAAACCTGGAGTGAAAGTTAATGACTCTGTAAGATCTTCTGTTACGTCATGTGAAATTTGTACTACATCAGTAAAGATGAGTAACTCTGTTAGGGAAATTGTAACGGCTTGAGTGGTATCAACTAGATCAGTGAATGTTAGAGAGTCTTCGAGTGAGATAGCGATGGTAGTTTCAACTAGATCAGTAAAGAGTAGTGACTCTTCGAGTGAGATAGAGATGGTAGTTTCAACTAGATCAGTAAAGAGTAGTGACTCTTCGAGTGAGATAGAGATTGTTTGTTCTATTGCATCAGTGAAGAGTAGTGATTCTTCGAGTGAGATAGATGCTTGTTTCATAATAGTAAAGACACCAGTGAATGTGAGTGAATCTTCTAGTGAGAGTGATGCTGCTTGGTTTATCTTATCAGAGAATCCAAGTGATTCTTCAAGGGAGAGTGATACTGCTAGATTTACTTTATCAGATATAGATACAATCTCTGTTACTGATTTTGTTAGTTGTACATCTAATGCTACTTTAAATTCACGTTGGTTTGATAATTCTTCTTCACCATATCGTAGGTATTTTCTGTTAGAATCTGCAGTATCTGCCTCAAAAGTCATTTGGAATCCTAATGCAAATCCTTCTTCGATTATTCCAGATAATCCAGAAATATCAGTGTAGGTTTGGTGATTGTTATTAGTTATAGCATAAGATTTTGTTGCAATGATACTATCTATAGTAGGAGAACCTGAAACATCTACTTGTACTAATTTAAGATTCATAGTTCCATCTACATCTCGTGTTCTAAAGTAAACCTCATTACCAACACTTAATCCTTGGATTTTTGCCTCAGCAGTAAATGCATCAGGCAAGTGGAATAATGCCAAGTCTTCTTCATTAGTAGTAGATGATGTTATCAGAATCTGGTCATGTAAAGTACATCCATTGTATGAATTTCCAAGTGTTTCAATTGAAGGACTGGTATTGGTTTGTTCATCAATACAAGCACCATCATCATTGAGTCCAAAGTATACAGTAGGATCACCAATGATTGGTCCAAATACAGCAGTGGATACTACATCTGTAAATGTGAGTGTCTCTGTTAATGCTTCAAATTGAGTTACTCTATCAACTAATGTTAGAGTTTCAAATAATGAAACTGGGGCATCTAGGTTTATTGTATCAATAAATGATAATGATTCTGTCAAAGAAACAGAAAAAATGCTCTCAAACTGATCAGTGAAATCTAAAGTTTCTACTAATGCTTGGTTAAAGACAGTATTTTTAACCATATCAATCATGAATCTGTTATTTCCAACTGGATCTTTACCCCATATGACATCAAGATCATCACCACCAGCATTAGAGGACTTCATTGAAATTTTAATACCAAATGTTTTACCTGTGCTAATGACACCGTTTAGTTCAGACAAGTCAATGTTGCCTGCAATTCCTTGAACGTTACTAATTACTATGCTATCAAGTTCAGCATTTTCAGTTACAGGACCTAGATTCATTTCAACTAGAGTAAGAGTAATGTCTCCAGGAAATGCTGTAAAGTTTGCATTAATGTCGTTTCCAACTGCTTTACCAGAAATTTCAGTATCTAGGAAATATCCTATTGTACCATTGTAGAATGTGATCATCTCTACAACTGAATCATCTGTAGGAGAATCACTAACTGATGAAGTTGTAGTACAGCTGTTTTGAGTTTTTACTAGAGAATTAATACCACCTACACCTGGAGAGCTTCCGAAACATCCTGCATTAAATCCAAATAATGTACCATCAGTTATTGGGAATCCTTGTGCGTGGGTATTGAGTGAAAATGATTCTATAAGATTGACAAGTATTAATCCAGCTGCTTTGATTTGTATTGAATCAGTAAATGTTAGTAACTCTGTAAGAGAAACTACAGCGTCCTTGTCAGTATCAACTACATCAGTAAAGGTTAGTGTTTCTGAGAGATTTCTTCCACCAAATTTGATGACTTCGATGGTTCCATCACTTAGTGTTATTGATTCAATTACATTTCTACCTTTAACTACATCAATGATTACTTCATCAGTAAAAGTTAATGTTTCTACTTGTACATCACCTAACGTCAAACTTTGAGCGACAAGCCAAATCTGATCAGCTCGTACTTGAAGATCAGTACCAGATGTAGAGTCTCTGAGAGTTTGAACACTAAGTACATTACCTATAACTAGCTCAATGTAACAGCTTGATTCGGATACAGCCTCATCGTGTATTTGTGATGAGACTGAACCTCTAGTAAATCCAGTACCGAAACATGCTTCTGAATCACTACCATCAACTTGTAAGCTTGTCTTGATTGTTGTTCTAGCTCCAGGAGTAGGATCTAAAGTAGTGATACCATAAGAAACGTGATACAGACCATCTCTTTCTACTGTAATATCTGAATTGTCTCCTGGCGTAAATGTAAAGTCACTATCAATTACATCACCAATATCCCAGTCAACTTCACCAGTAACGTCCAAGTCACCCTCAGTTTCACTATTAGACAATCTTAGAATTTGAATATCAGCTAATTCTCCAAGATATTCTATATCAAGATGATATCTGTTTGCATCTGTTGTTGCAGTAAAGTCATCTTCGTGATATACTCCAAGTCTTACTTCATCATCTATATCTAATTCAAGAATAGTTGATGCTGAAAGTGCACCAAGGTTAACTGAATCTGATTCTCTTGTGTAACCACTATCACGACCATACTCATTTGCAGTAAAGCCAGATCCAGTATTTACTTCAAGTAATCCCATTGCATTTTGTCTAGCTTGTCCAGCTGTTGATAGATTATCAACTAGTACACTGTATGTTACTTTGTATGCACCATCTTTCTTGACTTTAATTGAATCATCTGTATCATCAAAGCTAAATGTTGCAGAGTCCATTTGTTCTACATTTGAAGTACCAAATGTCATGATGTGTGGTGAAGCTGGATCAGTTGATGAGATTTGGATACTTTGATCTACTGTAGTACGCAAAATTGCTGTAGGATTTTCTACCTTTTGAATATGGAACCAGCTCTCATCAGTGTTAAATGTAGGATTTGCAGTAGGTCCATCATCTGAAATTTTATCTAATGCAACTCTAACTTGACCAGTTGCATCAAGGGGCATTAAACACTCACCAGTTATTCCGACTTGATTAATTCCAGTTGCATCTCTTGTGTAACCACCATCATAACAGAAGTTTGTAGTTGAACTACCTGTTCCAAATTTGTTTGTTTCAGTACTACCATCAGTATTATTTTGAATGAATCCTACTACACCATATCTTTGCTCAGCGTCTTGATCAATTACCATACCATAACTGATTCTGTACATTCCTGCTTCACTTACTTCTACAACATCACAACTGTCTGAAGTTCCATCAGAAACAGAAGAACATGGCATATCAGTATGACTAAAGATGCTATCTTGTCTGTCTGCAGGAGCGTCCCATCCAAGTACCATGTATCCACTTGAGAAAATCATGTTATCTTCGGTATCGGCATCTGCTCCACCAACAAATAATTGGTTAGGAGTACCATGCATCAAGAATATTTCAGGACCGTTTACAACTTTGGCACTGTTGTGTGCATACATTGTATCATTTCCAAACTGGAACATTATGTGGTGTTTACCTGGTGTCATAACACGAGATAACTCAAATCCTTCCTCAGTGCTGGTATAGTTACGATAAATTACTGACTGACCATCAATTTCTGGATCAAGTGTATGTGTACCGTTGTTTAGCTCCAAGAATTTCAAATCATCAGGTAATGCATCACCAAATGTTGTTCCATTTGATGCAGTAATGATAAGATCTGCAGTACCGTTTGTGGTGAATCTTACTTGCCATGTACCACCAACAATTGGATAGCTTTGAACGTTAATGATGTTAATTTCTGCTTCAATGTCAAAGTCTTGTTCAGATAGTTGTGGAACAGTCCATTGCATTTGGTCTGCAATACCGTTTCTGTTAGTATCTACAAATTCTACTGCAAAGCGTTCATCATTTGTAACATCAACTTTACTGCCATTGATATTCCAAAATAGACTAAATTCTACTTCTTTAGATACAAGATTCTCAGGAATTGATGAAAATGCTGTTACATTAGAGTAGTGAAGTGCTGAGTCGTGTGCAACTGTAACTTTCTTGGCATATTTTCCATTAGTAGAGTTGTCTGCCTCTAGGGTATATGGTGCAGGAGTCATGAAGGTTAATTCAAGGGTTTCAGCAGTGTCATTGAGTAAGAGCACCTTGAGTGGTTTGTCTTCTTGTAACATCTCATCTACTTGCTGTAGAGATGCCATTGGGACAACACTTGAGAGTTTGTCTAGTTTGAGGTCTAGTTTTTCTTCTAATTTGTCTAGTTTAGAATCAAGTTTGTCTAGTTTTTTGTGTGCTTTTGCAGTATCAAGATTTGCATAATATGCAATCTTTGAATTTGTTTCATTGATTTGTGATTCTATTGTTCCAACTGAATCAAGTAATCTAAAGTATTTCTTTAGATCTTTTTCTGAAATATCTGCATCATCATACAATCCACTATATACATCAAATGTTTCAGTTGAGTTTTCTGTTGATTCATAATCTTTTGAGTCAAAGATCACAGTTTCAGTTGTTGCATTAATTGATTTAATTGAAAGAATTTCTGCATCAGCTGGAATTTCTATTGCAACAGAGTCAGTAGCATTAGTGAATGTTACGTTTTGTGTCCAAATTACAGACTTGCCAACTTTAACTGTATCATGTCCTAATTCAATATCAGATAGAACATTAGTTGTAGGTGTAGTGTAATTACTTGTTGTTACAGTTGAATTTAATGATAAGATTTCTGAGAATGTGATATCAAATAAACCATTTAATGAAGTAATTACATGGTCTTCAATAGAAATTATTTCAGTTAATGAAGTATTATTCTGTTGTCCTAATGATTTACCATTAATTTGTAAACTTACATGGTCTTCAATAGAAATTATTTCAGTTAATGAAGTATTATTCTGTTGTCCTAATGATTTACCATTAATTTGTAAACTTATAGAATCATTTAATGAGAATAATTCTGAAATAGTGCTACTTTGCATACCTGCAGGAATTATTGTTGCAACAACAACATCAGATAATATCATTATATCTACTGATGAATCCATTGTAGATCCATTTAGCTTGTATGAAACATAGTCTACAAATGAAACTGATTGGAATGAAGTTGGACTATTAGATGTTACATTAACTGAAGCTACTAGAATTGTTTCTGAAACAGTTGCGTTGTTTAGTGTTATTGTAATATGATCAGTAAATGAAAGTAATTGAGATTCAAATGGGATGGAAGATTCTAAGCCAGAAGGACTAGTCATTTCTGAGTAAATATCATCAATTTGGGCTTGAGATAAGGCACCTTTGTAGATTAGAACGTCATCAATTGTACCTGAAAAGTGGTTTGAGAGAGTTGCTGTGCCTCTAAGGGTGTTAAGGTATGCACCAATTATCAAATCAGAATCATTTCCTGCAATTTCAGCAGCTACTGGAGATACTTCACCCTCCAAAATTACAAATGATTCAGGAATTGTTGTCTGTGCTTCTAAATTACCATTTAGATACAATGACATTTCTGTTCCATTAATTACTGCAACAAGATGAGACCAATCAGTGATTTGTGTTTCACCAGTAATCTTTGTCCATGTTATTCCATCAAAGATTGCAAAGGTTGGAACTTTTTCTGGGGAATAAATATTATTAATACCAAGAACAAATGAATTTTCTTTTGATACAACAGTATACTCTGCTGAACCTGTTGTATAGTCTGGATTAATCCATGTAGAGATTGTAAGTTTGTTTAGTTCTTCATTTAATGATTCCTCTACAATTGGAATGTAACTTTGTGTATCATTAAATGTAATTGCTGTATCAGTTGCATTAGTTGAATTGATACTTGTTCCATTAACATTTGTTGAGTTTGTTGTTGGTGCAAGTATATCAATAATTACAATTTCTTTTTCTTCTTCAATGATATCTGTTGTTGTATTATTGTATAATGATTCTATCGTTGGTAATGTTTGTAAATAAATTTCTGCAACTTGTTCTGCACTAAGATATACATCAAAGATGTTAATCTCTTTTATTTCACCATAGAATTTTTTTGTTACTTCATCATCTGTTCTTTGTGTTTCAAGTGTTGCACCAATAACTACATCAGATGGTGATGCGACAGTCTCAACTGTTTTTGGTTCAAGTTGTCCATCAAGATTAATTGAAATAGTTTCAATTGAATTATTAACATTAGATAAAGTTCCGTTTGTGTAAATTGAAAGTATTGTACCATTAAATGTTGCAGCTAAGTGAGACCAATCATTACCAATTTGTGTAGTAGTTTCTACAGTATGCCATTTGATTCCATCAAATACTGCAAATTTGGCAATGTTTTGTGGTTCAATGTTGTTGTTAATTGTTAGTGCAAATGATTTTTCTTTTGATACAACAGTAAATTCAGCTGATCCACCAGAATAATCAGGATTTACCCATGCTGTAACTGAAATATTAGATATATCACTAGTAGAATTTCCATCATTTGAGACATATCCATCACCATCTAGAATGAGGCTAGAATCAGTCTCCTCGATGTATACATCACCTATGAAGCGGGAACCGTTGACCTGGGTATCAAATTGCCAGGACTCTGTGGCATTTGGTAATATTACTGGGATGTCTGTACTTGTGGAGTTTGTGCCTGAGATGGTTCCGTTAACTGGGATGTCTGTACTTGTGGAGTTTGTGCCTGAGATGGTTCCGTTAACTGGGATGTCTGTACTTGTGGAGTTTGTGCCTGAGATGGTTCCGTTAACTGGGATTACCTCAGTTGTAGTGCCATTTGTTATTGTACTGTTAGTGACTGAGTCATTGATCGATGTTATGTCTAATGTTGTACTGTTAGTGAATGAATCATTGATCGATGTTTGATTAGAAGATGAAACCTCAGTGGATACAGTATCTTCAGCTGGTGTAGAAGAAGATGAGGCTGTATCCACCGAAGTATCAGTGCTATTCGAAGTTGTAGCCTCAACAATCACTGTATCTTCAGCTGGTGTAGAAGAAGATGAGGTGTTGTCTACTGAGGCAGTTGAATTAGTAGAAGATGAAACCTCAGTGGATACAGTATCTTCAGCTGGTGTAGAAGAAGATGAGGCTGTATCCACCGAAGTATCAGTGCTATTCGAAGTTGTAGCCTCAACAATCACTGTATCTTCAGCTGGTGTAGAAGAAGATGAGGTGTTGTCTACTGAGGCAGTTGAATTATCATAAAATGCTGATTCATCAGCATATGCCATAGGCCAATATGATGTAGAAATAGAATAAGGAGTGACGATAATTGTGGATAAAATAATTACAGCAAAAACAACAGAAAGTATTGGACGAATCTTTTCAAATTTAAATTTAACATCTTCTGCATAAATAAATAAAAAGAAAACAAGTGGTGCAAAAATAACAAGTACAAAATTAATTTCAAGATCAAAAGAGGAATCAAAATTTAAAACAACAGAATCAAAAACAGGATCAAGTGAAAGATTATCAAAGCCATCAAATGATTGCAAAATATTTTCAAAATTAAGATCAATAATAGAATTAGAAATAACTTGGGGTAGATCAACAAAGAAACTTGTTTGAGAAATAGGTGATTCAATTAAATCAAGATCATCTGGTGAATTTTGTTGATATGTATTATCAAGATATAATATTTCAGATTTCAGATTCTTTTTTCTATCATCACGAAGTTTATCTGGTTGTGCAATTCTTTCAAGAGCTGCTTGTGGTTGTATTACAAATTGAACAGATTGAACTTGTTGTTCACTTGTGGATGTTAGAATTCCTAATTTTTCAGAAAAAGTAATTTTCTTTTCTGAAGAATCTGATGTATAGATAACATTACTGTGATCTATAGAATTATTTTTTGGGGGTTGACTAGGTATCATGCCAACACTTTCATGTAAAGAAAGTGAAATGATTCTAGTTTCTTTTGGTGTAGAAGAATCATCTACTAAGTTTTGAGATGTTAATGTTGTTTGAAGATCAGCAAAACCAAGTGGAACACTTGATGTGATCAAAAATAATATTGTGATCAGGGATAAAACAGATTTCAATTAAAAAATCCCTCCACACAAAAAGTTGCAACAATATCTTGGTGTAGAATTGTGTTTGCAAAAATTTGGTGTAGAGATTTCTCTAGAGGATTGAAAAAACAATCAATGCTATCCAAAGGATAGTCTAAGGTAAACACCTCATCTTCTTCTACACCAAAGAAAATTGATTCGAGAAAAACAATAAACAGGTTGGAAATGTAGCTCTGATAGCTATTCCATGCTGGAAATTAGTCTAATTCATTGATCCGATTTGGATCTCTGATTTTTGATGAAAAATAGAGAATAAAACATAATTTTAGATCAAATATTTTACAAAATTTAATATTAAATTTTTATAATTAATTTAAATTTTTTAAAAAAATATTTCTAAAAAATTATAATATTGTTTACAATGTTGTTTTGTTAGTTCTTTGATAATTTTTTATATCATCTAAGAACAATGTTAGAAAAAAGATAATGAGAAATAACATTCCATTGTTTGTTTAAGCACAAATTAATTTAATATTAAAAAGAATTTTTATGAGAATCTCCATAGTCAACTTCTTTGATTTGACTTTTTCCAGCTGGAAGAGCACGAACAAAATCATCAATGTTAATATTTTTTGTAATTTCATCTTCTAACTTGGAAAATTCAATTCTAATTTTTTTAGCAGCGGCTGCCATTTCTGATCCATCTGGTTCAATAATTGCATAACAAATAGAATTTTTTTTAATTGGTTCAACAGGACCGCATGTTAAAACATAGTTATCATCTTGTGGAATAATTCCTACAGCTAATCGAAGAGTTTCTGACTTGATAAAATTTCTCTGTCCTTCAATTGTAAATGATCCTTTTGGTAAAAATTCTCCACTTGGTGCTGATTTTTTTACTTGTTCAGGATTTACCCAATATGCACTTACTCCATACAATCCTTCTCTCCATGCTCTACTAAAACAAACAGTTGCATGTGCAACTTCATTCATACTTAATGCTGGTGCATCATCAGCATCTTTTATAATAAAAAATGGTGAACCAAAAATATCTCCATGAAAGATTTTATCATTTTTTACAAGATGTTTTCGTACAACTGCAGAGTTTGATGCAGCATCACGACCTCCAATAACAAGGAATCCGTCAGATGTAAAAAACCACCTATAACGTTCATACCAATTTTTCTTTCGTATCTCTGTAACTATACTTATGTTTCTTTCAGTTTCTGTTTGGTTTTGTAATTTTTCAAGTTTCTTTTCTGTTTTAGTTTTAATTTCCTCGATAGATTTTATTGCACCAGATTGTCGTTTAGCTTCATTGAATAATACAGATGCAATTGATTGTAACGGAGAAGTTGGCTTTATCTTAATTTTTTCGTCTTGAATTACTAATAATGAAATTCCTTTTTCTGTAGTAAGTTTAGCATTGTAAGTTGCAAGAAGTTTTTGTGCATTAGAGTCTTCAATAGATATAATTCCTTGAGAAACCATTTCAAAGAGAGAATTTGCTACTTTGGTAATGTAATTAGACTTTTCTTTAACAGTTTGAATTGCTTTTTCTTGTTCACTTAACTGACTTTGAAGCTGCTCAATCTTTTTGTCAGACCCGCTAGATTGAATTGATTTACCTTGTTCTACTATACTTTCTGTAAATATTCTATCAAGTCCTTCCATAAAGCTAGGAACAGGAGTACATGTATCATCATTTTCTCCTAGTCTAATTGGTAAGATCTCAACTTTATCACCATAGATAATAACAGGGTCATGTTTCCCAGTTGTAACATTTGTAACAATTTCTTTTGTTGTTTCATAGATTTTTTTAATTTGTTCATGACTTAGATTCTTTCCCATCTCTTTAGGATCAAGTTCAGCAATTTTGAAAATTCCTTCAACGTATTTTTTTGGTAAACCCAAGGTTCTTCCTAACCATTTTCCAGAAGTAAGATCTGATGTTTTTAATTCTTCAAAATCAGATTCAGAAATATCAAAAATATCAAGACCATTTTGTGGAGGAGCTGTATATTCAAGTCCTACACCTAGTTTTCTATGTCTAACATCAATTGAATGCTGTAATGCAAGAATTTTCATGTCTTGATTACAGATGAGAATATTTCCATCTCCAAAAAATTCCCCTACAATTACAAATTCCTTTCCAAATCCTTCAAATGTAAAGTAAGCAATTCTTTCTGAACCAATTTGTTCTATTTTTTTTAATTTTAGTCTAAGCATATCATTTCTTAATCGCTTAAGCAATCTGTTTGGTTCAATTTGATCTATTTTGACTGTAGTTAACCAAACACCAGATGTTGAAATCATCATAAACAGATCAGGTTTTTCAGTATGATGAAGTTTGAAAAGAATACTATCTTTGGTAATTCCATAGATATTACTTACATAGTAATCTTGAACTTGTTCAGTAATTTGATCAATTAAATATTTTAATTCTATTCCAGCTAAAGCCATAAACATCAATTCATAGTCCGAAATTATACTCTTGCTATCAGATATACGCATCTGATACCAAAGATATTAAACATGGTTTAGTTGAGACACGCTAGAAATTTACATTGGCGAAATTCAAAAAGAAAAAATCAGGACCAACAGAAGGGGTAGAGGATTCTAAAAAAGAATCAGTTAAAGAAGAAACAAGTGATACTCCTGAAATTGAAAGTAATACATCAACTCCTGAAGTTCCTTCAGGAGAACCACCAGTAAATGAAGCTGAACGAAGTGAGAAAGATAAAAAATTAAATAAATTATTTTGGATGCGAGTTGCATTAGCTATAACTGCAGGTACTGCAGCTACTTTCATCTTTGAAGGTATTGAAGGTGAAGAGAGAAGGTGGGCCTCAATTGGATTTATGATTGTTATATTTTTTGGAACAATTATAGTTGCTAAAGGAATGAAAATGCAGTTACCCTCTTCAGATAGAAAAAAGATTGTTACACAAGCTATTGGTAGCTATATCTTTTTGTATTTGTTCACTTGGATTGTAACATACACATTAGTTAATTTAGGAAGTATTTCAAGTGGAATTAATCTATAATTTAATAATTAAAACAAAGGGAAGATAGAGTATGTGGAATTTTAAAACTCCTGGAATTCCTGATGAACTTTTTGAGCGAACAGAAAAAGTTCCAATTACAAAAGAAGAAGTTAGAGTAATTCAAATTAGTAAAGCACGATTACGTCCAGGACAAGTAGTTTATGATATAGGCTGTGGAAGTGGTTCAATATCAGTAGAAGCAGCTATCCAAGTTGAATCATCTGGGAAAGTTTTGGCAATAGATTATGATGAAAATGCAATTGAATTAACAAAAAAGAATGCTGAAAAATTTGAACTTTCAAATGTTTCATTAATTTATGGAAATGCAAAAGAAAAGATTAATGAGTTAGAATCAGCTGATGCAATATTTATCGGAGGTACAGGTGGAGATACTGCTGAAATTGTTGAGATATGCCAAGATAAATTAAAAGTTGGAGGAAGAATTGTGATTGGGACTATATTGATAGAGACTCTATATGCAATTTTACAAATACTGGATAAATTACAATTTAGTTCTGTAGATATTACTCAAGTTACAATCTCTAAGAGTAGAAAGACAAGTACTGGAACTATGATGCTTGCTAGAAATCCTGTAACAATTATTTCTGCAACTAAATCCTAATCTAGCTTTTAATTGGGATCATAATCAGAATTTGTATGGCGGGTTTAATTGGAATTGGAGTAGGTCCAGGGGATCCTGATTTACTTACAGTAAAGGCAGTAAAAGCTATTCAGAGTGCAGACATTATCATGTGCCCAGCCTCAAAAGAAGACAGACCCAGTATTGCATTGTCTGTGGTATCATCATTAATTGATAAATCTAAAAATCAAGAAATTATAAAATTAATTTTTCCAATGACTAAAGACAAAGATATTCTTAAAGAAACATGGAAGAGAAATGCAAAGATAATGGCTGAAACTGTTTTAACTGGAAAAAATGTTGTGTATCTTACAGTTGGCGATCCATATCTTTACAGTACATGGATCTACATGCACAAAGATTTGAAAGAAAATTATCCAGACATGAACATTAGTGTAATTCCGGGTATTGTTTCGATATTTACATTTGCAGCAAAAGTTGGAGTTAGTGTTGCTGAAGGTGCAGAAAAAGTTGCCATAATTCCATCTTGCTATGACTTGTCCAGTGTAAAAGAAATTGCAAAACATGCTGAATCTATGATATTTCTTAAAGATGGAAGATATTTTGATCAGGTCATTGAGGTTCTAAAAGAATCTGGATTTCCTGATGATTCAATATTTGCAATTGGACAAGATCTTGGAACAGAAAATGAAATTATTAAAAAAATGACTTTAGGTGAAGTAAATGATTCATCATTAACTACAAAATATTTTTCTGTTTTGGTGGTAAAACGTGTCTAAAGTTTTTTTTGTTGGATGTGGTCCAGGTGATCCAGAATTAATTACAGTCAAAGCTAAAAAACTAATTCAGAAAGCTGATGTTGTAGTTTATTCTGGTTCTTTAATTCCAAAACCAATTCTAAAATTATGTAAAAAAGGAAAACTATATGATGCTGCAAAACTTGTTAGAGAAGAAATTTTTGAGTTACTTTACAAAAATGCAAAAAAAGACAAAGTAGTTGTAAGATTACATGATGGTGATCCATCAATTTATGGAGCAATAAAAGAACAAATTGATAATTTAGAAAAAAAAGGAATTGAATCTACCGTTATTCCCGGAGTTACTGCATTTTTAGCCTCAGCTGCGGCGTTAGGAACTCAATTAACATTACCAGGAGTTACTCAAACAATTATCGTAACAAGAGCTGAATCAAGAACCAAAGTTCCAAAACGAGAGAAAATTTTAGAGCTTGCAAAACATAAAGCAACTTTAATTTTTTATCTTAGTGTACATCTTGTTTCTAATTTAGTTAAAGAAGCTATTGCAGGTGGTTATAAAAAAACTACACCAGTAGCTGTAGTGTATAGAGCAAGTTGGCCTGATCAAAAAATTATCAAAGGAACACTAGAAACTATTGCAAAGCAGATTAAAGATGAAAATATTACAAGAACAGCAATTATAATTATTAGTGACGTTATAGATCCTAAAACATATGAATATTCAAAACTATATGACAAAAAATTTAGTCATGGTTACAGAAAAGCTAAAGTCAAATAGTTAAAAAAGAAACTTTGTTTTTGATTTTAAGTTTGATAAGATTTTTTTCTAATTTTTTAGGATCACCTGAAGTAAAAATTTTCAATGAATTTCTTTTTGATTGATTATTTTTTATTGTTTTAAGAACTTTTTGTGCAACTAAATATCCTGAATCAATAAATTGAACATTTGGAAATGCTTGTTTTAATAATGGTTGTAAGAATGGAAGATGTGTACTTGAAAGAGTTATTGTATCAATAGAGTTTTTTAAAATAACTCCATTTAGAATTTTATTAATAATTTGTTTGCAATGTTGTTTGTTTGTAAGAAATTTTCCTGTTTCTACTAGTTCAATAAGATCAGAAGCATTAATTTTAAAAAATTTAAAAGATTTTGCAAAATTTCTTTCTTTAATGTAATTTGATAGTCCTCTACTCATTATTGCAGACTTTGTTCCAAGTATTCCGATTCTTTTTGATTTAGAAATTTTACAAGCTTCATTTAGAGGAGGTTTTACTCCAATGACTTTGTTAGAAGACAGATTCAACATAAGACTAGGTGTATTTGAGGCTAACACGATCACATCTGGAGAGAATTGTGCCTGAAGTATTTTGAGAGATTTTTTAATTATTGATCTTAATTGTGCCTGAGATTTATTTCCGTAAGGAAAATTTTGTTGGTCTGCAAAATAGATGATATCAGCCTTGAATGTTTTTTGTATAGTCTTGATGATTGATAGTGAGCCTAGACCTGAATCAAAGACCACAATTTTAACCATAAATCTTAGGCATAAATCACGCATAATAGTTTGTTAGCTAAATTTAATCCAAAGTTGATCTATGTACACACCGTCCATTAAGACTAAATTTCTAAACCACCAGTCATGCCAAACTTCGATAGTACTTGGGCTCGACAGGAGACCCAAAGCGTAACTGGCAAACTACGTGATGCAGTAAAACCTCAAGGTGCATTAAAACCACGAATTCAAACTGCAGTGAACAAGCTACAAGTCCAAATTTCAAAAATGGACTCTATGCTTACAAAACTGCACGAAAGAGATGCGCAACTCTTTCAGAGAGTCGTGACTGCAATGCAGCAACATGATACTAGCACAAGTAGGGTTTTGTCCAACGAATTAGCTGAAATTCGTAAAGTTACAAAGATGCTCGGCAACGCAAGAATGTCATTAGAACAAGTCCAACTAAGACTGACAACTATTCATGATCTTGGTGATGCTATGGTAGCAATTGGACCAGCAATGTCTACAATGAAGGGATTGAAGTCATCGCTTGGAAGATTCATGCCAGAAGCTGATTCAGAATTGAACAGTATGACCCAGACACTTAATGGACTGATGATGGATTCACTTGCAGGAGACTCATTTAGTATGGAGTCTGATGTTTCAAGTGAAGAAACCGAAAAGATTCTTCAAGAAGCATCTGCAGTAGCTGAGCAACAGATAGGAGATAAATTCCCATCTGTCCCATCTTCAACTGGACTTTCGTCACAATCCTCTACTTCTACCTTTGAGTAGATTGGAAAGGACGAACGTCTATTCTTTTTATTTTAATTTTTTAAAATTTAATTTAGTTCCAAAGTTTTTCTTTGAAAGTTAATTTTTTATTTAGGATAAAGTTACCAAGTGCTGCAGTTGTAATAGCTAAAATTAAAGCAAGCGGATATGTAACATCATGAGAATCAACTAACCAAAACACCATTCCCAATTGTACTAATGCACCTAATGAACTAAAAATACTAAATTTTCCATATTGTGATAATGTTTTCTTTCGTGAAAAGTCTCTATCTTCAAATGTCCAAACTTTATTTAAAATAAAATTAGTTGATATAGATGCAATTATTCCAAATACGTTTGCATGTACATACCAAAAGTCAGTTAGTCCAGATGTAAAAAGCATTGAAATGACATAGTTTACAGCTAATCCAGATGCCCCAACTGTAAAGAATCTTGCAGCTTTTGAAAGAAAACGAACAGAATTACGCTTCTCATTTGTTGTTTTTATTTTTTCACTTTTGTATAGTTTCCATACAGATTTAAAATAATCAATAACAGTTGAATTATCTAATTTACTTGAGCCAAATTTTCTATTTTCAAAAGTATAAGGAATTTCTTTTATATTGATACCTTTTGTTTTTACAAGAATTTCTAAAAGAAATTTGTAACCTAATGCATCAAAATTTAGTTCTTTGATAATATTTTTTTTAAATGCAAAGAATCCAGACATTGGATCTTTTGTTTTAACACCTAGCCCTTTTTTTGCAATTAGAGTTGCAATTTTACTCATTAGTTTTCTTTTAATTGTCCAACCTTGGATATTTCCTCCTGTGATGTATCGTGAAGCAACAACGAGATCACATTGATATTGTTTAAAGGCCTCAATCATTTTTGGAATAATTTGTGGAGGGTGTGAGAAATCTGAATCCATTACAACTATTGTTTCTCCTTTTGCATTTTGAATTCCATTTAAAATTGCAGATGACAATCCATTCTTTGCTTTTCTATGAATTATATCAATAGTATTTTCTGCAATTTTTTTAATATCATAAATATAATCTTCTACAATTTTACCTGTTCCATCAGGAGAATTATCATCAACTACAATTGTTTCAGTATAGATCCCTTTTGGAATATTTGCACGAATTGATTTGAGAATATCAACTATATTTTGAGATTCATTATATGTAGGAACAATAATTGAGACTTGGGGATTATTCTGAGTCATACCTTACTTCATCCCTACCCAGAAACAAATGAATATTAATTTATAATAAATTTCATGCCTAAGTAATCTTTTGTTAACAAGAACGTATGATGAAGAATTATTCATAATTGATCTAATATCATCGAAAAATTCCAATTCTTACTCTTGATTGCACTAAAATAGTTGTAAAAATTAGGATTGTAAATACTAGAATTGGGAGATTTAATTCAGGAAGAGATTTGTCAGGAGATATAATATCCCCCCATTGACTAGGAGATGGAATTTTTAATAAATTTTCTCGCTGAGTTTCTTTTGGAAAAATGTAAAAAGTGTCAGAACCAGCATCATAAACTGATAAATAAAATCCATAATTATTTGAGCGTTGAATCAAATCAGTTGGAATTTTAAATTCATAGCTTGGATGTGGAGTCTTTGTATAACGATCATTTTCATCAGATACACTACTTATTGCAATAAAATTTTCTGGATTTGAAATTTTTTGAAAGTTTCCAGATACTGCACTAATAGAACCACCTTGGAAAACTATTCCTTGTTTATGTCCAAGAGTAGATGAAAAACAATAATCATTTTTGTCAGAAATTTTATTTTTATTATTTTGACCATCAAAACAAATTGTTGCTTTATCCATTCCTGTATTTAGAGTATAATCATTCACAGAATCAACAAAAACATAAATGAAGTTTTCAAAGTGTGCAGTTCTGAGAATTATTTGTTTATCATCAAAAGGTATTGTAGTTAAACTAGTTTTTTTCCATTCAGAGAAAAATGTCCATTTACCATCAAAAATTATGTCCTTCATGTGAGATGAAACTGTTATTAGAATAGGTTCAGTTGATAATGCAAAAACATTTTCTGAAGAAAATATCATTGTAAATAAAAATAGAAAAACTATTAGTTTGATATGCATTTACTAATTTATCTTACAAAGAAGTATAAATCAATCTTTGTTTAGACAAATTTATAGAGTTTGTACAAAGTCATGCATTATGAATAAAGCTGCGGGTGCTGGTATTGCTATTGTTATAATTGCAGTAATTATCGGAGTTGCATATTCTGTATATTCACCAGATGCCAATGAAGGTAATGTATCAGTAGATGGGACAGAAATTATTGATAAAGAATCTGACCATACAGATTATTCAGTAGAATTAACTGAAAAGATGGGACTCAAAACACCCTAAAAGTGCCAAAATGGATCTATTAGTTAGTGATATTTTGCCACTCTACCTATAATGCAGTTATTTGTAGACACGATAATGAATAGAACACAAAGCATAGCAGTATTTGCAGGTATTTTTGCAATCGCTATGACAACATACGGTTTATCCGGTGTTTCTGCATCCCCTATGATTATGGCCTCAACACCACAAACACAAGAGGCAGTTGGTATGCTAGGACACGTGGATTATACAGTATTAGACAATGATGGACAAATCAAGACATATCTTCAATCTGACAATATTGTCGTTGAAGCCGGAAAAGATTGTGCTGGAGAATTAGTCTTTGGTGCAACATCCGGAAGTGGTGCTTGTGGAACAGCAGGTCAAACATTCAGATACATCGCAATTGGAAATGGTACACAAGGTGAACTAGTAGGTGACATTGAACTCTCAGGAGATCAATGTGCAGCTACTGGTGCTAATGGTGAAATGGCTAGAAAATTAGTTGTCCCAACAGTTGATGTAGGTGCAGGAGGCTCTAATGGAGCTCAAGTAGTACTTGATGTTGGAACGAACACATTCACATTCGCAGGTAACTTCTCCTCAGCAGGAACAACAGTTACACAATCAGGCCTTTTCAATGGTATATCATCTGATCAGACATATGATACATATGACGGAGCTTTAGGCAACGGTCAATGTTCAGGTGCAGGCTACGGAACAGTAGGTACTCATTGGCAGATGTTTTCAATCCAAGACCTATCAGGTGGCGGAGTAGGAGTATCTCCTGGTGACAGTTTAGCTGTTAAATGGACCATCACACTCAATTAGTTGATTAATTTTTTTTAAGATCAACTTTTTGAATTATTTTTATTTTAATATATGAAAAACTATTGTGTTTTAGATTTATAGTATTTACAATTTCTTTTGATTTTACAAACATCACACATTGGAGTGATTGGCTTGCAAATATTCTGTCCATACATTACAAAAGTATCATTAATGTCAATCCAATATTTTTTTGGAATTGTTTTCATTAGTTCTTGTTCTGTGTCTTCAGGTGTTTTGGTATTGACTAAACCCAATCTATTTGATATTCTATGAACATGAATGTCAACTGGAATTGCAGGCTTTTCATATGCATAAACTAGTACACAGTTTGCAGTCTTTCTTCCAACGCCAGGTAATTTTACCAAAGTATCTAGATCATCAGGCACAATTCCCTTGTATTGAGAGTGGATAATTTGCGCAACCTCAATAATTCTCTTTGATTTAACGTGATAGAAGCCAATTGGCCTTATGATTTTCTCGATATCTTTTAGCTTAGCATTGGCTAATTCCTTTGCGTTTTTATATTTAGAAAATAAGACTTTGACGACTTTCGTGGTACTTTCATCTTTTGTTCTAGCTGAGAGTATTGTTCCAATGAGTATACTAAATGGACCACCTGTTTCTGCTTCATGTAATGCTCTAAGTGCAGTCATTCGTGGGGGCTTTACAGAATTCATTGTATTTGTCATGCCACGAAGAATTTTTTCCATACAGTATGGTATTTGACATACAAGTATTATATCTGTAATTTTTAACAAATAGTGTTGGAATTAACAAAAGAAGAAGAATCTGCACTAAAAGGAGAACAAGGAGAAATGATGCAGATGGCATACAGAATTCTAGTTGCTACAGGTGAGGCAACTGATGCAGATAAATTAATTCCCATAAAGTGGGCACATCTTTCAGGAGTAAATTATAACACAATTGGTGATGCAGGAGAAGAATTTCTATCAAGTATTAGTAAAGATGCAAGAGTTAAAGTAAAAACAACTTTGAATCCAATGGGATTTGATATTGACAATGTTTCAAATTATAATTTAGATGAGAATTTTATTTCAAAACAACTATCAATTAAGAAATCATATGAAACAATGGGTGTAACTCCATCATTTTCTTGCATACCATATGAAATTTTTGATATTCCAGAAGATGGAACACAAGTGGCATTTGCAGAAAGTAATGCAGCGATTCATGCAAACTCATATGATAATTTAAAAACAAACAAAGAAAGTTCGTTTAGTGCATTAGCAAGTGCAATTACTGGAAAAAGTCCTTACTCCTCTTTAAGAAAAGAGGATTCTCCAAATGTAACAATTAGAATGAAAGTGGATAACGCAAATGAACTAACTTATGGAATGTTAGGATTTTTTGCAGGTAAAGTTGGAGATACTTCAGTAAACATTTCAGGTCTTGGAGAAATGGATAGACGTCAGTGTAAAGCCATGTGTGGAGGAATGGGAACTTCGGGAACATGTGCAAAATTCATGTTTGGTGAAGGAGAACCTGGTTGTGAAAAAATAGATTTCGATAAAAAAGAGATGCAAAATGTTCATGATGAACTAAACACTGCAGAAAAAGGAGATCTCATTACACTTGGTAGTCCTCAGTTGGGTTTAGAAGAGATTTCTGACTTGACAAGTAAACTCAAAGGTAGATCTTTTCAGAAAAGATGCATGGTTTTTTGCCCAAGAACAGTAAAGGAGCAAGCAAAAAAAATTGGCTATACAAATGAGCTGGAACGAGCTGGATGTGAGATTCTCTCTGACTGTTGTACATGTTTAACACCACTAATCTGTAAAGATGAAGTTGATGCAGTTACTACAAACAGTATCAAAGGGGCATTTTATTTGAAAAACTCTAACGGTGTTGATGTTAATCTAAAATCATTATCAGAAATAGTTGAAGATGAAACACGATGAAAATTCTTGTTCAAGGAAAAATTCAAGGAACTATTTTAAAATCTGAAAAACCAATTAATTTTTTAGGTACAGTAGATAAAAAATTAGGAGTAATTAGTGATAAGAATCATGATTTGTATAATAAATCAATTAAAGATTCAATTCTAGTATTTCCAAGTGGTGTAGGAAGTAGTGTAGGTGCATATACTATCTATTCTATTAAATCAAATAATTCAGCTCCGCTTGCAATGATTTGTCAGAAAGCTGATCTTACTGTTGCTACTGGATGTGCAGTGTCTGATATTCCTCTTGTCATAGTAAATGATGAGGAATTTTCATCATTTCAAGATGGGCAAAAAATTTCTTTAGATACAAAAGCTGATAAAGTAATCACAATTTTAGATTAAGATTTCTAATTATTTTGTAGTTCAGTTATTTCTCTAATCGTCATCATCGTCGTCTTTACCTTTTTTATCATCTTTGTCATGATGTGTTGGTTTTATGATTTCACAATTTAGTAATGTATCATCTTTATCTTGATAACATGTGTCATAATCTGCACCGCCATTTAGCGTATCAGTTCCTTTATCCCCCTTTAGTTTATCATCGCCTGCTTGGCCCTTAAGATCATCATCACCAGGCCCTCCTTTTAGGTAGTCATTACCGTCGTTTCCACGTAGAATATCATTTCCTTTTTCGCCATCAATTTTATCATCTCCTATACCTCCTTTGATTGTGTCATCATCATTTCCTCCCTTTAGTTTATCATCACCTGCTTGACCCATGATGTCATCGTTTCCGCTACCACCTTTGAGATAGTCATTTCCATCTCCTCCACGTAAAATATCATCACCGCTTCCACCTTCAAGTTTGTCTTTACCGTCACCACCTTTGAGTTCGTCATTTCCACCACTGCCCTTAAGATCATCATCTCCTAATTGCCCTTTGATGATATCGTTTCCGTCATCACCATCAATGAAATCATTATCAGCACCGCCTTTGATGTCATCATCTCCGTCACCGCCTTTAATACGATCATTTCCTGATCCTCCAGTTATGATATCGTTTCCGTTACCACCATCAATGAAATCATTTCCCGATCCTCCTTTGATTGTGTCATCATCATTTCCTCCCTTTAGTTTATCATCACCTGCTTGACCCTTGATGTCATCGTTTCCGCTACCACCTAGAATCTCATCATTTCCAGGACCACCAATTAATTCATCATCACCATCACCACCACTTAGTTTGTCTTTACCGTCACCGCCTTTGATAATATCAGAGTCATTTCCGCCTTCAATTTTATCATCACCATCACCACCATTTAGTTCGTCTTCTCCGTCACCACCTTTGATGTGATCTTTGCCAGCACCACCAGAGATTATGTCATCTTCTGCTCCACCTTCTAGTTTATCATTACCTGCTCCGCCAGTGATTGTATCATCTCCTTCACCGCCTTTGAGTTCATCGTTTCCGTCATCGCCTTTGATTATATCAGTGCCATCACCACCATCAGCTTTATCGTTTCCATCTTTACCAAAGATCTCATCATTTCCGTCACCACCTTTCATGTGATCATTTCCATCTCCTCCATTGAGTTCATCGGATCCATCATTACCTATGAGGTAATCATTTCCTTCATCACCTTTGATAGTATCACCACCACTTCCACCATCAATCAAATCATTACCTTCGTTTCCACGAATCTGGTCAGAACCACCTAATCCAAATATCTCATCATTACCGTCTTGTCCTTTAATGTCATCATTTCCAGAACCTCCAATGACACAATCATTTCCATCTTTGGCCTTTATTGTATCTCCAAGGTTACCAGCAAGGATTAGATCTGCCTTGTCAGTTCCTATCAGCGTAGCACTTGGACCACCTCTGTTATCAATTAAATTGTATTTTCCTTTCATTGCTTTTCTTTCTAATTCAGCAATTGTCAAGTCTTCACAAAATAGCTCATGTGCAAGATCAATCTGTATTGTAATTGTTATAGAATCTATATCGACAAGTCCTGCTGAATCAACTATTTGTGCAGAAATTGTATGAACTCCTTCTGAGAGAGTGGTAAGTGTAAATGATGCACCATTACCTATTGCGCCATCTTTAGTTGAGAACCATTCTAGACTGAAGGAGATATCACCATCTTCTGGATCAATACCAGTTCCTACAAAGTCAACTGACTCTCCTATAACGAACTCATCATTATCTAATGGGGATATAATAGTAGCAACAGGAGGATCATTTCCGGTTATTATTGTAATATCTACAGTTGCAACATTAGATGTTGCTGCACTAAGATCATCAATTGTGTAAGTGTAAGTATCATCTGTTGTCTCTGAGCCGTCATGTGTATATTGGATAGTTCCATCGCCGTTATCTACTAGTGCACCATTAGTTGGTCCACTGACTATTGCTATTGATGCAAGATCAAGTCCATCATCTGCATCTGTATCATTGGCTACAACGTTAGTTGTAGTTACTCCACCTTCATTTACTGTGTCTACATCATCACCTGCTACTGGTGGGGAATTTACACATTCAATTATCTGCATTGGTCCATTAAAAGTTGCTCCATTAAGTTCTTGTGTTGCACCACAATAAAAAATCCAATGAGTTTCATCTCCTTGATTAACTATGAATGCATTAGAATTGTTACTAACTAGTGCACCATATTGATCAACATGTCCACCGACTGCAACTACGACATAGTTATCAGAATCAATACCATCAAGTGTAAGTGTTCCACCAAATTCAATGATTAGTGTTCCACCACCTTCAATTGATAGAGCACCACTAAGATTTAGATTGCCACCATCTTTTATGATTAATGTTGAGCCAGGACCAACAGTTATGTTTGTAGCATCATGATTATCTGAAATTTCTTCAGTTGTACCAGGTGGAATTACTGTATCATTAAGATGATCTGCAAAAGCTTGATGAGCAGATGGGAAAAGTGCTGAGCTAGAAAGCAAAATTAACATTAGATATAATCTGGCCCTTGCATAATCCATGTATAAAATCCCAAAATTGGTTTA
Organism: Candidatus Nitrosopumilus sp.; assembly: GCA_965238195.1. Lineage (GTDB taxonomy): Archaea > Thermoproteota > Nitrososphaeria > Nitrososphaerales > Nitrosopumilaceae > Nitrosopumilus. Next base: position 933,063 of record OZ250174.1, read on the forward strand.
ATAACTATAACATGAATTTCCCTAGTTTGGAAACTGAAATTTTTTGTATGTCAGGAAAATTAATTACCGTTTAAGCATAAAATTACGTTCTTTTTTTGCTGAAAAAGAGAATTCCCAATACAGCAAAAACACCTATTGCAATATAAAACGGAAATAAAGCAAACACGTTCTTTGCAGGATCACCTGATAGAACCTCTACAATCATACTTCCAGAATTTACTGCAGGTGGATCAGTAGATCCCTCCATTCCATAAACAGAGTAAGAATCAATTGCAAATAGACCAATGTCTACATTAGTTACTACAATTCTTGCTCCATTATTCACAGTTAGTCCTGCTCTATCAGTGTAAGATACGATAGATTTTGCTTGAGGAGGCCAACCTCTTTCCAAATCACTATGAACTACAATATATCCCTCTTTTGGAGTTTGTACTGCAATCCAATACTTGTGATCAGGTTGTGAACCCATTCCAACTTCAATAAATTCATCATGTGTCTCATGATCATAGATTCTAAAAACAGCATTTCCATCTGGATTTGCATAAAGTAGATTGTTATCAATTGTTACTTGCCAGCTAAGAGCATGGACATCATCAAATGCTATTACTGGTGCATCTCGCAAAACTGTGTTAAATTCTTCTGCAGGAATTTCTATGGTATCAATAATTACTGATGGATTTTTCATCTCTTGAGCAAATGCTGGAGTAACAAAAAATCCCGTAAGTAGAATTATTGCAAATAGATACTTCACAAGCTAGAACAAATTTGATTTAATAAATATCTAATCAACAAAAGGTTTTGGATGGTCCAAAATTACTTGTGCAACTTCTGGTCTTAGAATAAATTCAGAAGGAGATTGACCATTTTGAATCATCTCTCTGAGTTTAGTTCCACTGATTTGCTCTTTTGCATCATCGTCATGTGGACATGCCTTTGGAGTTGTGTATGTAAGACATTTCTTACAGTAGAAGAAGGGTGGGAAAAATACTGGAGAAATATCTAATTCCGGATAATCTTCAAAGATTTTTTGTGCGGCAAACGGATCATAAAATTTTCCAACACCTGCATGATCTCGTCCAATAATGATGTGTGTGCATCCATAGTTTTGTCTCATGATTGCATGATGAATTGCCTCTTTTGGTCCAGCATATTTCATCTCAGTATGTAGAGTTCCAAGTTTACATCTATTTTCTGGATAGTATAGTTTTATCATGGTTTCATAACATTTTACAATAACTTCATCAACAAAGTCACCAGATTTTTTCTTTCCAATAATTGGATTTACAAATACTCCATCACGTGTTGTAATTGATGTTTTTTGTAACATTTCGTGTGCAACATGTGGAGGGTTTCTAGTTTGAAATGCACAGATTGTTTTCCATCCTGCTTGTGCAAATGCTTCTCTTGTTTGTGTAGGTGTTAGTCTATTTTTTCTAATCTCAGTATCTTCTGGTCTTTGAATATAGTCAATTTTTCCACCTACAAGATAATCTTTCATAGACATTGTCTTTGCTACACCTGGATGAGATGAGTCAGTTGTTCCATAGACTCCTTGTACAGTTTTTTCTTTATCAAAAGAATATGTTTCTTCAACATGTAATACTGCAACACCAGTACCTTGAGGATTTTGTATTAGTACATCTCCTGCTTCTTTCATTTTAGAAGCAGTTTGTTCATCAACATCAAGTACAATTGGGATGGTCCAAGCTAAATCATTTTCTAATCTTCCTCGTGAAACTACACTTTCAAAGTCTTGTTGTCCCAAAAATCCCTCTAATGGACTAAAAATTCCATCTGCAATATTTTCAACATCATTTGCAAGATCTTCACTTATTGTAATTGAGAATAGCCCTGTAGGATCAACTTTGGTAATTCTGTTAATTAATACACCACCATGTGGTTTAATCGAACTATTTTCTGACATGTAAAATCCTCTATTTATGGTCTATATGAATTCCACATTCTTTGTTGCCATTTTGTTCCCACCACCATCTTCCTGCTCTAAGGTCTTCTCCAGGTTTTATGGGCCTTGTACAAGGCTCACATCCAACACTTGGGTAACCTTTGTCAAGAAGACTGTTGTATGGGAGATTATTCTTTTTGATATATTCTTGAATTTGATCCCAAGTCCAATTAATTATCGGGTTAATCTTTAGAATATCACCATGTCCATGGTCTAATTGGAAGATTGTGGCATTTTCTCGAATTTTAGTTTGAACACGTCTTAGTCCAGTAATCCAACCATCCAATGTACTCAGCATTTTATTAATTGGATGAATCTTACGAATTTCACAACACAATTTTCTATTCTCTACACTTTCATAGAAGAGATTCACTCCCTTTTCTCTAACCATATCTTCAACTTCTTTGGCATCAGGAAATAGTACTTCAATTGAAATATTGTATTTTTTTCTTACAACATCCATAATGTCATAGGTTTCTTGTGGTAATCTACCAGTATCTAATGTAAAGAATCTGAATTTTGGATTAATTTTTAACATAATATCCATAATCACTGCATCTTCTGCACCAAAGCTTGATGCTTTTGCAACTTTAGGATGAAGGTTATCTGAAGCCCATTGAAGTGCCTCCTCAGTAGTCTTTATTCTTGAGTTAAGATCATCTACTTGTTCCTGTGTAAATTTTGTCATATAATCACTTGAGGTATTTGTTTTATATTGATTACCCGAAGTTTTGTCCTAAATTATAAACAAGTAGATTTCAAAATAGAAAACATGGGTGAAATATCATACGTTGTAGTTTTTCCAACCATATTTGCAAGAAATAAAATTCCACAACTAATTACAAATATCAAAAAAATTCTCAAAATTAAAGATCAACAATTCAAATCTGTAAAACGTGATGGTGATATAATTTTAGTTGATGCAAACGATCCTGTATTTGCATCATCTGCCATCAATTTACTTTTTGGTGTTGAAAAAATTGCAATTGCAAGGCAGATAAAAAATAATTTTCAAGATATTATTTCAGAGATTACATCTGTAGGTGGAAATTTACTCTTAAAAGGTGAGAGATTTCTAGTAAAAGTTGAAGGAACATCAAAAGGATTTCTTACAAAAGATGTTGAAATTGCAGCAACATCAAATATAATTGAAAAAAAATCAAATTTAGGAGCTCATCCTGGAACAGAAGAAAATTATGATAAATTATTGTATACATATCTAACAAAAAATAATGCATACATCTGTATTTTCTCAGATAAAGGTAAGGGGGGTATTCCATATCAATCACAAAAGCAAAAAGCAATTTGTGCAGTATATGATGAGATATCTGCAGTTTCTTGTTTTGAGACAATAAAACAAGGTTATGATACTAAGATCATAGTTTGTTATAGACAAAAATCAGAATTGATGAATTTAGCCAAGATAATTAATCAAATAATTCCAAGACTAGTACAAGATAAAATTGAATTAGAATTTTTTCAGCTAAAAATAAAACCAAATGGAATTAAAAATTATTTAATTTATGTAAATTCGATACTAGAGATAATGCTACAACATTCAAACAATTATGTATCGCTAGCTCTATCACCACTGATATTTTCTACAGACTTTATTGAAAAATCATTAAAACAAGTATTTGAAAAGAAGAAAATTCCAATAATCCCACTTGCTGGAGTAGACACTAATCTGTTTAATGAAGCAAAAGAGATAGGATTGGAAAGAAATATCAAAAAATTGGAAAAAATGGTCACAGTTAGTTCAAATGAAATTCCAGTTTCTTCAAAAAAAGAAGTAGAGTTTGCCCTTAAAACAAAGAAAAAGATTTCAATTCAAGTAGGACCTAACAATGTTCATGATATTTTAGATTCTCTAGAGGAGAATCACTGAGAATTTAAACGGCATATTTGATTTCATATTGTGCTCAAAATAGGAGAATTCATCTATCCGTGGGGAAGTGGCCATTATTCTCGAATGATGAGGCTAAATGAGGTTTTAGGAGACCACATAAAAGAAAAATTTGAAGTTCATTTTTCAAGTAAAGACCATGTTTATGAGAAATTATTAAAAAAATTTCCAGACGAAAAAGAAAAAATTCATGAAATTTTAATGCCAACACCAATTGATGGAAAATTTGGTCCAAGTGTTTCAATGTCATTAATGAACTTATTATTACCAATTTCAAAAAATCCTCCATTAGTAAGACAGATTGCAAATTACTTGAGAGAAGAAAGAAAACTTTACAACAAAGAAAAATTTGATCTTGTAATCAATGATGGAGATATGGGTTCAAATATTTTAGCAAACAATAGAAATATTCCAAGTTTGTTTGTAACAAATCAATTTAGACCTAAGCTATACAATTCAAGATCATATCTTTATCCATCGTTGATCTTTATAGCAAAACAAATTACTAAAGCATCAAAAATTCTTGTTGCAGATTCTCCACCGCCATATACTATGTGTGAGTATAATCTAAATTTTATTAAAGAAGCAGAAGAAAAAGTAATCTATGTAGGATATTTTACAAACAATAAACAAATCAAAAAAGAAAATATCTCAGATCTTGAAAAATTAGTTGAAAATAATGAATTTGGTTACTGGATGAGAACTGGAAACAAACCAACTAACGATGGAACAGGTCAAAGATATGAAGAAGTATTTTCTAAAGATGAAATGAGAAATGAAAAAAGAATTGTTTCACATGCAAGAAATGATCCAAACATTGATTCTGTAATAGGAAAAGATGGTAAGAAATATTCAATTTCAGAGGCATTGGATAAAAAAATAGAGTGGATACAAATTGACATTGGTTTTCTTTCAGAGCAAGAAAAAGATACAATTTTGGATTTATGTAAATATGCAGTAGTTAATGGCTCTCATACTGTAATGGGTGAAATTATGGGTGGAAAATCAAAGCCAATAATTGGAATTCCAATTTATGATGAGCACACAAATAACATCAGATGGGCTGAAGAGAAGAATCTAGGCGTATTGGCTACAAAAACAAACCAAGTAACCAAGGCAATATCCAAAATTAAAGAGAATTATGAGGAATTTGAAGGAAATTTGAGTGAATTTTCAAAGAATTTTGTTCCTGATGGAGCAAAAAATTCAGCAAAGATTGCGGCTCAGATTTTAGAAGAAAAGAAATAATACATTATTTTAAGAAATTCGCTCATCTGGCACGCGGGATTTCGATGGGCGAACGGACCGCAAGGGATGATGAAAAAATCCGCGTGTCAGATGAATATCGATCAGTAAATAATGTGGGAACGCTTTTATGGAAAAAATTAAGCCAAATCAACAGTGCCTAACTGCCCAGAATGTACATCAAGAGAGAAAAAGAAAATTGATGCAAAGTATGTAGAGGATTTTCCAGAAGAAGAAGACAGAAGCAGAGATGCATTATTCAAATTATATGATGAAATCGAGATTCCAATGAAAATGGATGAAAAGAATAGAAGACATTTCATTTGTAAACGATGTGGATTATACGCAACACGTGAAGAAGTTTCAGATATTAGATTCAAACTAAATCAAAAAGAGAGAACACGTGATGATAAACATGATGATTACCTTGAATGGTGGTCAAAAAGTAAAAAAGAAAAAGAACTCAACTAGAGTGATTTTACTATGGTAAAAAAGAAAGAAGACGAAATTCCTGATTGGGTTACTGATGAAATTCAAAATGCTAAATTTCAGAAACCAGAAGAAATGAAAAAGTCTGGATATATTCTAGAATTTTACTATGAAGACAACAAAATAGATACACAATTGTATGATCCCGTAGAAGATGGACGACATATTGTAACAATGGATGTAGCAAAAAAGATCAAACTTGATGGTTTACTAAAAGGAGAAGTTTACGAGTTTGTCTTTGATCAACACAAAGCTCCACTGAGCAAGAAATGTTCAGAGTTTTTAGAAAAAGAAAAAGAAATGGATATGAATGCAATTTATCAATTTGAATTAAAATCATTAGAATTGTTAGATGTAGGTGACAAATCTGCAGATGATGCAGAAGAATAAGATTAGTCTTTTGTAGAATCTAATTGTTTTTTAAAAGATTTTCCTAGTATTAGATTGATAAAATAAGGAAATGTATTTTTCATCCAAACTGCACCACGCACTATAGATGGAACTATAATTTCCAGTCTTGGGGAGTTTGCTGCCTTTAGAATTGTTTTTGCTACTGTTTTAGAACTAAGTGATGTTGGAGAGTATTTTGGCATTTTCTCAAACGAGGAATGATCGAAAAAGTCAGTTCTAACCATAATTGGACTAACAACAGTGATTCCAACACCAGTATCTTTTAGTTCATGTTTAAGACCCTCTGAGAATCCTAACATTGCGAATTTAGATGCACAATATGAAGCGATCCCAGGTAGACCAAAGCTTGCAGCAACTGATGCAACATTTACTATATGACCAGATTTCTTTTTGAGCATTAACGGAAGAAAATTTTTGATACAATAAATCATACCAAAGTAATTTGTTTCCATCTGTGATTCTATTTCATCTATACTAAGATCAGATACAGAACCATATATTGCAAAACCAGCATTATTTACCAAGATATCAACTGAGTCAAATTTTTCTAAAACTACTTTTGACATTTGTTCTACTTGATCTTTTTTTGAAACATCACATTGACAAACTAGTGTAGATACATGAAACTTTTTTAATTCATTTTCAACTTGTTCAAGTTTATCTTTTCTTCTTGCAACTAAAATTATGTCAGCACCTAGTTTTGCAAATTGGATTGCAGTTTCTTTACCAATTCCAGATGAGGCACCAGTGATTAGAACTACTTTATATTTGAAATCCATAAATTAAAAAAACTTGATTAAAGATAAAGTGGTTTCTATACAGTTTCTGGTTTTGATATTTTACTCAAGGCTAATTTTACTAAAAGTAGCCATGTAACCACTATTGGAACATAATAAGTTGCAATTCTCCAGCCAATAACTGCATCCCATGCAACAACTCCCTCAGAGATACTAAAGTCAAATGGATTAAGATTATTGAGATATGCTACAATTCCAAATTCAGCTAAACCAGATCCTCCTATGGTAATTGGCAAGTTTCCAATTGCATTTGCACCCATAACTGCCATGATTGAATCAAATGCATTAATCACATATCCTGTTCCCATTGCAATTATCATAAATGTTATTCCATAAAATAACCAAGATGCTAATGAAAATAGAAAAGATATTGTAAAGATTTTTTTGGATTCAGGAGTGTGTATGTTTTCTCTAATCATAGTACATGTTTCTTCCATCCAAGAATTAGTTTTATCAATAATGTTAGTGCCTTTTTCTTTTCCTAATTTTTTAACAAAATATACTAGTACTTTTGGAACTTGGAATGTACGTTTGGAAGATAAGAAGAACAATACCGTCCACAAAGAAGTTACAACAATGCTAGTACCTAAAATAATTGCTCCTACAACATATGTCCCATTCATTATCGCAATGATTCCTGCCATTATAGACAACAAGCCTGCTGCAAGCACTTCAGTTACAATATCCATAATTGCAATCCATGTAGCTTTTGAAAGTTCTATTCCTTTTTTCTTCAAATAATAAATTACAATGAATTCTGCTCCAACAAACATAGGGGTTGTAAATTTGATAAATTCACTACCAACTCTAACACCTATTAATTTCCAAAAAGAATCAAAACTACCAAGATATTTTCTTGAAATATATGCAAATTTGACTCCTTGAAGACCTAATTTGATCATCATTGCAATAACTGCACCTACAAATGGAAAGAATCCTATTGCCAATACATCATCTAACTGAATATCAAATTGAATGGCAATAACGAAGATAGGAATTAGGGTAATAGGTATAACTACTAGTCTCCAGTTCATCTGATAATTTTATTGAAGAATCAAATATGAAAGTTGATGGTAAAGCTAGTTTGAAATATGAGCAAAGAAAAATTAGACAGGATTGAAATCAATTTTTGTTTCTGGCACAGCAGGTGCAGGAAAATCATTACTTACATCAAGATTATCTGAATATTATGCAAAAAATGGAGCATTTGCATCTATAATGAACCTAGATCCAGGTGTAGAAAGTTTACCATACACTTGCGATATTGATGTTAGAGATTATGTCGATATTGTATCTATAATGCAAAAATATGATCTTGGCCCAAATGGCGCCATGATAATGGCAAATGATTTGATTGCATCAAAAATTGATGATATTCAAAATGAAGTAAACAGAGTAAATCCTGATTATCTAATTGTTGATACACCTGGTCAAATTGAGTTATTTGCATACCGTTCTAGTGGACCTTTTCTCGTAGAAAATATTGCAGCAGAAGAAAAAACAAATATCTTTCTTTTTGATGGTGCTTTGATTACATCACCAGTAAATTTTGTTTCAATTGCACTTCTTGCAACATCTATAAGATTACGTTTGAATGTACCAACAGTTAATGTATTAACAAAAACAGATCTCATTGGTGCCAAGCTAAAAGACATACTACAATGGACAACAAGTTTGAGTACATTAGAAAATGCGATTTCCAAAGAAGCAGATGGGGATACATATACGTTAACTACAAATATTTTACGTGGTTTGAATCTCGGCGGATTTGCACAAGGATTAATTCCAGTCTCAAATGTTACAGGAGAGGGTTTAGTGAATCTCCAAGGTGCACTTAGCAGAATTCTTAACTTAGGTGAAGAGGTAGAAGATTAGTTGGCATCAAAGATTACCATAAAGGCACCTTCATCTACTGCAAATTTAGGTCCAGGATTTGATGTATTTGGATTAGCAATAGATGCATTTTATGACAAAGTAACACTAACCAAAATAAAAAGTGGTGTTACAATAATTACAGATGATAATGTTCCTACAAATCCTCAAAATAATACTGCAGGATTAGTTGTAAAAAATATGAAGAAGCGATTCAAAATAAAAAGTGGTGTTGAAATTAAAATTAACAAAGGTGTTCCTGCAGGATTTGGAATGGGAAGTAGTGCAGCATCAGCCGCAGCAGCTGCAGTAGCATTTGATAAATTATTTGGACTTAAGCTTGACGGAAACTCATTAGTAGAATTTGCAGGTTCTGGAGAAAAGGCTAGTGCAGGTTCAGTTCATTATGATAATGTAGCTGCTTCTGTTCTAGGAGGATTTGTTATTGTAAAAACAAACCCTTTAGATGTAATCAGAGTTGAACCTCCAACAAATCTTAGAATGTGTATTGCTGTTCCAGATATTGATGTTCCAAAAAAGAAGACAAAGGTATCAAGAGGAGTAATTCCAAAGAAAGTCAAGTTAACAAATAGTGTTTTGAATTTATCAAATGCATCAGCAATTGTTGCAGGATTTATGAGAAAAGATCCTGAATTGATTGGAAATTCAATTAAAGATGTGATAGTTGAACCAGCAAGACAACACATGATACCTGGATTTTCTAAAGTCAAGCAAAATGCTCTAAAAGCAGGTGCATTAGGTGTCACAATAAGTGGAGCAGGACCTTCAGTAATCGCATTTTCAAAAAGTTCTGCTGATTTAAAAAAAATTAGTTTAGCTATGTCAAGAGGATTTGCATCTAAAAAAATAAAATGTCAAACAATAATCTGTAAACCAAGCAAAGGTGCTGCAGATAAGAGAAAGTCTTAGGAGAGATTTTATGAAAAAAGCAGTTATTGTATTTAGTGGAGGAATTGACTCTGTATGTGCAGTTTCATTTTTGAAATCAAAGTATGAATTGTATGGTATTACATTTTCATATGGACAAAAAGCAAGTAGTGAAATTATAGCTGCAAAATCTTTTGCAAAGAAACTTGGCTTAAAACAGCATAAAATAATTGATATTGGTTTTATGAAAGAATTGTATGGAGATTCTAATGTTTTAACAAGCACAAAAAGAAAGATTCCTAGTAAATTTGAATACTCTATTGTAGTTCCCATTAGAAATGCAGTGTTTTTATCAATCGCGTCAGCGTGGGCTTTTACACTTAATGCCTCATTAGTTGTATATGGTGCCCACACTGGAGACAAACACTATCCTGATTGTAGACCAGCATTTGCAAAAAAGCTAGAATCTGCGTTTAATCAAGGAGAATCAGATGGAATCAATTCAGGATTACGAAAAAATATTAAGATTTGGTCACCTTATCGTGAAGGATTATCAAAAAGTGATTTACTAAAAGCTGGAGTGAAAGTTTTGGGAGATTCTATTTTTAAAACATGGAGTTGTTATTCAAATAAAAAATATCATTGTGGAGTTTGTGAATCTTGTAATAATAGAAAGATTGCATTTCAAAAAGCTAGAATTGTAGATAAAACAAAATATCTTAAATAATTCTAGTAACTATTTCCAAGAATTTTCTTTTTGAGAATAAAACCTCTAATTCCAATATACCAAATTAATAAGAACACCCCAACTAATCCTATAAACACATAATTTTGTACTTCTGGTGTAAGCTCTTCAATCGAGTCAGTAATTTCTCTAGATATTAAGAAAGAGATTGCACCAGCAATGATAATCTCTATTGCATACCATATCCAATGAGGAAATGATTCTTTTGGAATGTGTATATTATCATGAACCCCCATTAACTTTCATCAAAACCGTTGATTATTTAATTTTTCAGTATATCCTAAAAATATGAGTCGGAAGCTTGTTTTCTAATGAGTGTCATTATACTCTCTTTTTCCTCTTTATTTTCATAAATTCCTCTAAATGCAGATGAAGAAAGTGTTGCATCATTTTTGACACCGCGCATCTTCATACAGAGATGTTCTGCATCAGCTAAAACTACAACACCCTTTACTCCTTGAGAATGTAATTCATCGGCAATATTCTTGGTTAGTCGTTCCTGAATTTGTAATCTCTTTGAATATTTTTCAACTAATCTTACAAGTTTTGAAATTCCAAAAACTCTGCCATTTGGTGAATAAGCAATGTGAATTTTTCCAAAAAATGGCAACATATGGTGTTCACACATTGAATAAAATTGAATATTACGTGCAATTACTACATCAGAATCTTCTGAGAATTGTACAGCTAACTCTGAATCAGAATCATATCCTCCAAAGATTTCTTTGTACATATTTGCAATTCTTTCAGGAGTCTCTCGTAGTCCTTCACGAGTAGGATCTTCCCCAACTTCAATGATTAATTCTCTTACAAGTTTTTTTACACGTTCTTGATCCATTTTATATTTTCACAGAATTTTTCTAGTATTTGAACCTAGTCAGATTTTTAGGCAGGTGCTAATATTATGGGGCTCCAATGAATTTGTGTAATTGTGGAACTACTTTAACATCAATATAATGTGGATATACAATATCATACAAATCCAATAAAAGATCTAATGATGGTTCAGCAACACCATATGTAGGTTGAATAACAAATCCATCAATATTATCTTTAGAGATAATATTAAAAATTTGATTTACTAGTTCTGTAAACTCGTTTAATTGGGTTTTTGAGCTAACTACAATTTTGATATAGGTTATTTTCTTTGCCTGTACAGAAGATTCAAGACATTTCATTGTATGAATAATTAATTTTTCATAGTGTTTCGAATCTACAAAATCAGAGTCTTTTGTTTTAAATTCAATTTTAACAATATCAATAAATGGTAAAACGTGGTTGAATCTATCAATATCAAAACATGATGATTCAAGATATGTAGGAATTTTTTTATCTTGAATATGTTTTGCAAGTAATGCTACAGCTTCATGTTGAATTAAGGGATCACCACCTGTAAAATTGACTTTGTAAGTTTGATTTTTAAGATTAGAATCAACTAGTTGATTTGCCTCTTCAATTGTATACTCAGTGCCAGAATCAAGAGGAAGCGACTCTTTGGTGTCACAATAAAAACAGGTGAAAGGACATCCTGCAAGTCTCACAAATAGAGTCTTTGTTCCATAAAGAATACCTTCACCTTCAACTGATGTAAATATCTCAAATAGTCTTACTTTCAAGTAATGATAGTAATTTTTTTCATTATTTATTCAATGAGTTTCTAATGCATTGCAGGTACTTTTGCATAGAATAATCCAGAGATAAAGAACACTATTCCTAAGATTCCAATAGTACTTCCAACAAGTTCTACCTGATTTTGAAGATCTCCTCCCATTGGAGCCCATAACCATGCCATCAAAGCACCAACTATAATCATCGGAATTCCCACTCCAATTGTAATTGCTTTAGAGGCCATGCTCAATTCTGTTTAGAAAATGTATATGAAGTTTATGACGATTTAGCAGTTGTTTTGCCTGCACTAATTTCAGTTTATTGATTGAGATTAACTATGAGTTGTTTTGCAGAAATCATTTCATTTTGAGAATCATACGTTATTACATAGAGTAATGCAAATGAACTATTAGGAAATGGTGTTACATTGTTGAGTGTTATACTATCACCAAGTGTAAATTCTACAGTATTTGGGTTACAGCTGACACAACCTATTTTGTAATTTGTTATTTCATCATCATGATTCCAAGTGATTTTAACGGTTGCAGAATCACCATCATAATTTGATACAAACGTCCTGATATTATCAAGTGGTTCAGCAAATGCCTGGTTACCGAAAATCACACTAGTCATTAAGATTAACAAGCCTAATGATGCAATAACTTTCAATTCTCTTCCTCCAAATCGTTTCTTAATTTAACCATATTTTGTAGATCTTTTTTATAAATTTCAACTATATCTAATCTTTCTAGTCGTTTCACAGCTCTCCACATAGTAGTTCTAGGTTGAAGGAATTTCTTTCGTAGATCACTCTCAAAAACTTGACCGCCATTTTCAGAGATAAATTTTACAATTTCTTTGTCATCTTCACGCATTGCAGGTCTAAGATTAAAAATTGTGTCAGTGTCTAAAGATTTGGGTTCTGATTGTTTTTCAGATGATTCTGCAACATATACTTGTGATGAAGATTTTGATTGTTTTTTCTTGATAAGAATTGCAGCTCCAATACTTGCAGCAATTATTGGTCCAATAATTAATCCTATAGTCATAAAATCAGGTGTGTATTCAGGTTGATTTGTGATAGATGGTTCTGTAATGGTTCCAAAAATGTAATCTATTTGAGTAGGCCCGCTAGAAAGTTCTAGTTTAATTTGTTCATCAATGGGTTCCATATTATTTGGTAAAACACTCATTCCAGTAACTACAGAGTTTTTTGGCATTAATAATGAGTAATTTGATGGGGAATCAAATGAAAAAGTCCAGACTCGTCCTTCTTTTGAAATTAAATCATGAACATCATAATCAACAATAATACTTGATGAGCCAAGAGTATCAACTATTGCTTTATCTTCAATAATATTTCCAGATAACAAAGAACCACTTTCCACTTCAAATGCAACAAAATTGTCAACAGATGAACCAAAGAGTCTTAATTCAAAATCAGAAGCTAAAGAATCTACATCTATCTCAGAGGTGATATGTGTAGAACCGTCGGACTGAATGATTAGGTCAAGAGTTCGAGTAGAGCTGAATGAGGTCTGAATAGGTATCGTTAATGCAACAAGCATCAAGCCAGTGATTATCAAAGGTGTGTTAACCATTGTTTCGAAGATACCTTCAGTCCTTACAAAAAGCATTCCATCTTCTCGAAGAGGCTCCTTCCTATGTATTGGTACGATTTCTTGGTTCATTGGCTCAATACCTTAGATTCATGCTTTCTACTAATCCCTGAAATCGTTTGAATTCCTGAAAGAACTGAAGTCCTTTTTCAGTAATCAAAAAGACTCTGTTTCTGTCATTTTTGACGGATTCGACTAAGCCTGCTTCTACCAGTTTCTCACATTTGTCTAGTACTGCGTAGTGAGATAGGTTGGCTTTGCGAGATATTGCAGATACAATGATTCCTTCACGACCACCATCGGCGGTTACGTCTAAGATATCACCCATTATGCCCATTTCGGACCTGTATTGTTGTTTTGACATGCTATAGTATACAACTACTTAGTTTATGAGGAACATTCTGAAACCCTAAAGCGGAACACAAAGCGGAACAGTAGATTCAGCAGAAAAATTGCCAGTTTTTGATGATTTTAAAAATATTTGAGAAAACTTGAAAAATACTATGCCTAAGAATTTTTCCCAAAATACCTATTTTTCTAAAAAAATTTCTTTTGAAATTTTTTAGATAAAAATGGTTTATTCTTCCCAATTTTGTGGAACTTTGATGAAATTTGATATATAAAGAACAGGATGTTTCCTTACCGTTCCTAATCTATCAATTTGAGATTATCTTTACATGGTAAAATTCCAAATTCGAAATATTGAAGCAGTCGCCATCCTCTTGATGCTTGCTGCTTCACCCCTATCGGTTACCTATGCATTTGGTGAAAATGATGGTAATCCTGAAGAACTTAGAGCAATTCTAACAGAAAAGATGGTAGATGGAAAGCTAAAAGTCAATCATTATGCTTTACCTAATGGTCTATCAGAGGCTGATTTGCAAAGAACTCTATCAAATGACGGTCAAACGTCTTGGGCTTATGTGAATTACAAGTCATATAATGCAGGAATAGTTCTTTTTGACGGAAAAGCATCAAAGTTAGGAGAAAATCTATTGGAGATTTCAATATCTGAGGATATCTTGGATGGAGAAGGAAGCTTCCAAGTTGTATTTTCTGGAAAAGTTACAGAATCAGATGAGGAAAATGTATTTGCAGTTTCATTAATGAATTCTATGATTAAAAATCCAGAAACTACCCAGAATCTCAAGTTATTACAGATCGGGGAACCAATCATAAATTCAGAAAATTCAATTGATTTCAACCAAGAATTCAGAAATTCAATTCGGTGAAATATCACCATTTTTTTCTTTAATTGACTAAAAATCATTCACAAGGTCAGCTTTGAGATTCAAAGTATCTTTTTATTCCCATTTTGAAAAGTAAATCATAAAATGTTTGATAAATTCAAAAAAGAAGAGGGCGATGAGATGGTAGAAGAAAGAAATGAGGAACCCCCCAATACAGAGAAATCTGTAGAATCCACTTCAACAATTGAATCTACAAGTGAAATTGGAATTGGGGATTTAGTGATAAAACGCACAAAATTGGAAGAGGCAATAGACTATGTTGGTTTAATGATTAAAAATCTTAAAGACAAGAGAACTTTACTTGAGAAAGATATTGAAGAAGAATCAGTAGACATTAAAAATCTTAAAGAAAAATTACAAAAAGTTGGAGAATACATAGAAGAGGAAAAAAGAGGAATTCAGGAGCTTACAACTAAGAGAAAGCAAGTAGAAAATGAAGCTGATGAAGTTGGTACAATCATCAATACTTTAAAAGAAAGACTCTCAGGTGTTGATAAAATTATTGACGATGAGGGTAATAGAGTCAAGAGAATTAGAGAATCTAGAGAAACTCTAGATGAATAAAATTTTAGAACTAGAGAAATTTAGCAGTAGATGCTTCTTGAGTATTAGTAGGAACTGAAGGGAACATTTGTCCTGCTGAAGTTTCTGCAACAGCAGCAGCTTCTTTGAGAATTGCCTCAGATTCTGCATTAGTGGTTTCATCAACTCCAAATGCTGTATCTCCTGAGAAACTTTCTGTCATAAATCCTCCAAGCATTTCTGCCATCTGACCAATCTCTTGTTCAGCTCCTGGCATTATTTTTCCAAGAGATGATTTTAGGTTCTTCATTAGACCCATTGTTGGCATAATTGCTACTACAGTGTCTCCAAGATCACTACATGTGGTTAATCGTAATTCAATTTGTTCTAATGCAATTCTAGCACTACTCAAAATTTTTGTAACTTTTCTTACCTCTGCTAACTCATTACCAAGAACCTTGCTAGTTTGAGTATCATGTTTTTGTGTTGCCTCTACAATTCTTTGGAATAATTTTGCATCGCGTTCTTTTAGGTTTGTTAGCATTGAATCTAATTTGTTAATTTGTAATTGTAATTTTTTAATTCCATCTTGAACTCGTGGTTTTAGTGGGCCTTTAGGCTTGAGAGTATCATTAATTTTTTCAGTAATACCTGGTTGCGGTTGTTTTGACCACTTATTATGCAGATTAGGCATGAGTTAGATTTTAGAATATGTACTTAATTTCCGGTGTAAAAAATGGTTCACTGGACATTAAAAATTACTAACAAACTAGGCACGTAAAGAAAATTGGGTTAAAACAGGCTCACATAACAAAAATTGTTATAATTTACTATCTAGGAAATTAAATGTAATAAAATAAAGACCAAATATTAATTAGAAATTTATTTTTATAACGGAATTTACTAGAAATTTTATTGAATAAAAAAATTGTAATAATTCTCATAGCTGTGATTATTGCAATTGGGTTAGTTAGTTTTTCATCAGATGAAACTAGTGAAAAAAAGGATGCTACATTTCATGTAACACTTGCAGATCCTGACTTGTACAATAATGGAATCTATATTGATGCATTTACTATTGATAAAGGAGAATATTCTTTTAGATTTGTCCCAAATGGAAGTAGTCCAAAGATTTTATCAATAACCTTGAATGGAGATAATTTTAGTTTTTCTGAAGATTTTAAGCTTGAAAGTACATCACACCAAACTGGAATCTCTGAATATTTTACATGGGAATATGTTGGCGAAAAAGTGATTCAAATCTCTGAATCTCAAGAAATTGCTATTATCATTAATCCAAATGGAAACATAATGGGCTCAGTATCTGTAGATATTTTAGAAAATTAAGAAGGCGTATACCCCTTTGCTGCAGAACTATGAGAGATTTCCTCTCGTGGTCAGAACGTTAGAACGTCTGATTGCCTTTTTCGTTCTGCGGGGTTACGCAGTTTTAGTCGATAGGAATTATATCCTTCGGCATCAATTAATATAGTAACTTTAACTATTTAACATTTTACATAATAAATTATAAATAATTATAACATTTTATGAAATATTTTGTACCTATTTAGGGCAGAATCGATCTATAAATTACGAATTTTTATCTGAAAGACATTGAGACTATCTGGAAAAATTGCATTAGTAACTGGTGGAAGTCGTGGAATAGGGTTTGCTACAGCAAAAATTTTGTCAGAAAATGGAGCAACAGTGGTGATAACAGCAAAAGATCAAGAAAGATTAGAAAAAGCGACATTAGAAATTCCCAATGCAATTGGTATTGTGTCTGACATTAGAAGTAGAAATGATGTAAAAAATGCTGTAAATAAAACAGTTGAAAAATTTGGTAAAATAGACATTCTTGTAAATAATGCAGGGATATTTCCAAAGATCAAACAATTACATGAAATTGATGAGGATGAATGGAATGAAGTTTTAGATGTAAATCTCACAGGACAGTTTAGAGTTACTAAAGAAGTAATTCCATATCTACAAAAAACAGCAGGTACAATAATTAATATTTCATCAGATGCAGGATTAAAAGCATATCAGGATTTTAATGCTGATGCATATTCTGCTTCAAAAGCTGCCTTGATTGTACTAACAAAATGTTGGGCACTTGAATATGCTAAAGACAAGATTAGAGTTAACTGTATTTGTCCTGGAGTAGTAGATACAGATATGACAAAACCATTTATGAAAACCCAGAAAGAAAAAGAATTCATGGATAAAGAACATCCAATAGGTAGAATTGGACAACCTGAAGAAGTAGCAAAAGCTGTAATGTATTTTGCGTCAGATGATGCATCTTGGACTACTGGTGCAATACTTACAGTAGATGGAGGAGAATCAATAAAATGAATTCACATGGATTTAATATGACTTGGGAAGATAGAATATGATGAAAAGTAGAAAGGCAAAAGCCAAATTGATAATACTTTTAGGAATTATTTGGATAATTATTTCATTACCGTTACCATGGATAGTAAATAACCCAGATGTTTCAGAATCACAGTTTACTACCATACTCGGCATCATAGGAGTTATGTCAGTTCCATTTATTGTTCTAGGAGTTGTATGGACATTAAAGCCAGAACTTACAACTTAGGAAATTTCAATTGAGAGACATACCCATACCTGATAAGATTCCTGAGTTAGATATTGCTATCAAGGCTGCAAATGAGGCAGGAACTGCAATTTTAGAGATTTATCAGAGAAATTTTGAAACATCTAAAAAAAATGATGGTTCACCAATTACAGAGGCAGATCTCAAGAGTAATGAAATTATCAAAGAGATTCTGTCCCAGACAGAGCATGCAATTTTGTCTGAAGAAGATAAAGATGATCAAAGTCGATTATCAAAAGATACAATTTGGATTGTGGATCCGCTTGATGGAACTTCCGATTTTATTGATAAAACAGGCGAATTTACAGTTATGATTGCACTGATTAAAAATAAAAAACCAATTCTTGGAGTTATTGGTTGGCCTACAGAAAAAACATTATTTGTTGCACAAAAAGGAAGTGGTGCATTTAGATATTCAAATGATGAGTGGAATAAAATATCGGTAACTAAAGTTACAGAACTTTCAAAGTGTAGAACTGTTGGATCAAGACACCATCTATCTGATAAAGAAAAATTATTTATCAAAAAATTAGGTATTGAAGATTTTACAAGTATAGGTAGTTCATTAAAAGTTGGAAAGATTAGCTCAGGTGAGGCTGAAGCATATATCACAAGCACCAACAAGATGAAGGAATGGGATTCTGCCGCATCTTATTGTATTATTTCAGAAGCCGGAGGAAAAATGACAGACATGTTAGGAAATGACATCACATACAATAACAAAGAAGTTTTTCACCAAAATGGAATTCTAGTAACAAACGGATTAATTCATGATAAAATAGTTGAAGAATATAAAAAATTAAAGTAAGTTTCTTCCTTTAAGAAAGTCCTTAACTTTGTTTGCACTATCTGAGAGTGGTTCATGTTCTGTGTCAATTATTAAATCTGCATTTTCTGGAGCTTCATAAGGATCATCAATTCCTGTAAATCCCTTGATTTCACCTGCTCTAGCCTTAGCATACATGCCTTTAACATCTCGTTCTTCACATTTTTCAAGTGAGCATTTCACATAACATTCTGCAAATTGATCACCTACATCGATGATCTCTCTAGCATTTTTTCTATTCTCAACATATGGAGATACTAGAGATACTACACTTGGAACACCATGATTTAACAGGAGTTTAGCCAAATGAGCAACTTTTTTGTTGTGTTCATCACGTCCTTCTTTTGAAAAGTCTTTTGGGGAGAACCATTCTCTTAATTCATCACCATCAAGCATCGCCAAATTTGGGATGTCTTTTTGCAAATCTTTTACAATGGTAGTCTTTCCTGAACAAGGAAGACCAGTCATCCAAAGAATGAAAGGTTTCATGAATCAAAATGTCGAAACATCCCATAAAGAGCTTACGTTAATTTTGAGACCAAGGTTGATTTTCTAGATATTCAATTTCTTTAATCATATCTTCTAATTTTTTTGAAATTGTCATAACTGATTTGAATTGTTCGTACATATCATATTCTTCTTCTTTTGATAGTACTTCTGATTCAGCTTTATCAAAAAAGTTTTCTTCTTTGGCCATGTGATCTATAAGATATATCGAATAAGTTTTGAGGTATCTAGCAACGGGTTCTCGTGCATCTTCTCCTTCTTTCCATTTTTTGAGATATTTTTTAATTTGTAACCCAATTCTTCGAGAAAATTCATGCTCCACTAACAATTTGTGAATTTCTTCTTTGAGATGATCATAGCTTGCAATACAAGGAAAATAAGAATCTTCTTCTCTTGAATAATGAATAGAATCTAAAAATTCTTCTATAACTAAAGTGATTTTATCTATATCATCTAAAGGAATATTTTTTCCTGCATAAAGTTCTGTGTAACACTTTATGATTACTTTTTCTAAGCGTTTAATCTGTTTGTGATCTTCACGTAATGCGTCTGTTGCACTCAAGTAAGAAAGATATTCTCAGGGTTGATTTAATGTGTATCTAAAAATCAACTATAGAGCCTAAAGAATCAAACAAATCTAGTTTAACTTTTATCCAGATGTGTTTACATCCAGTCATAAATGAATCCCATAATTTTGTCTATTTTGAATTTGATTACAGGACAAAGTGATATATTTTCATTATCTAATTTTGATTCAAGTTGGGTTTTAGATGAAATTACTCAGTTACAAAATTCTATAGGAACACTATCAATTCAAGACGAGTCAATTGCTTCTGCTCATGTAATATTACTTGCAGCAGGAGTAGTAATTTTTCTTGGAGTTGCAGGAGAAGCATTCTTCAAAAAAACAGGAATTCCAGATGTAGCATTTTTGATGGTTTTTGGGGTAATTATAGGACCTGTCTTTGGAATTATTCAGCCAGAAGCTGTAATCCAAGTAGTGCCATACTTTGCAGCACTTGCATTGATAATCATCATGTTTGATGGTGGATTAAATCTAGACATCAAACATATTGTAAAAACTGCACATTTTTCAGTAACACTCGCTGTTCTTGGTTTTATTTTATCAGTTGTAATCATTACACTTGCTGCTCATTTTGCATTAGGATGGTTATGGTTAGAAAGTATCTTGCTAGGTTCAATTGTAGGTGGAAGTAGTTCAGCAATTGTTTTTGGACTAGTAAAAAATATCAAAATTTCAGAAGAAATCAAATCAATGTTAAGTTTTGAATCTGCACTAACTGATATTTTGGCCATGATTGCTGCATTTGTATTATTTGAAGCAGTGCTTATCGGACATTTTGATCTGCAAACATTACAAGAAACACTTGGAAGAGCAGTCATTGTAGGTTTAGTTCTGGGATTTGGAGTAGGAATTCCTTGGATGTATGTTTCAACAAAGCTTGGAAATGCTCAACACGCATACATGCTTACATTAGGAATTTTGTTTGTTTTGTTCTTCTTGGCAAATTCATTTGGTGAATCTGGAGCTTTAACAGCATTAGTATTTGGCTTAATGCTTGGAAATAAGAGTCATCTTTCACGAGTACTCAAATTTAAGCTTCCAAAGATTGAGACGGATGATCCAACACATAATCAACTAACATTTTTGGTAAGATCATTTTTCTTTGTGTTTGTTGGGTTGATGGCAAGTTTTGGACAAATAGAATATGTTGTATTTGGAATTCTAATTACAATTGCTGTTTTCTTTGGAAGAAAGTTTGTTGGTAAGATAACACTAACAAAGAGATTCTCCAAATTAGATAGAGCAGTAACAAACTCTATGATTCCTAGAGGATTAGCTGCAGCAGTACTTGCCACATATCCGATTACCATGGGTTTGCCAAATGCAGAAGCATACCCACAAATCATATTCTTTATCATTTTATCATCAGTAATTATTACAACAATTGGATTAGGAAGATCAAAGAAAATCCCTCCTCCTGAATCAGTAGAAGGAGGATTTGTAAAACCACCTGATGACTCAAAAGATGACTCGGGTGTAGGGATTAAAGTTGATGATTCTGTTAGTGTTTCAACTGACGGAGGATTTGTCACAAAGAAATCTGATGATTCTCAAAATGGATGAACAACTTATCAATTCTACGCGCGCCTTATATGCAAAATTACGATATACAGTATATGGATAACGTTCAATCAAAAGAAAATCTTTCTTGGGAAGACATTCAAGGATTAAGCTGGACATTAGATGAATTCAGTTTTGAATTAAATGATAAAATTTCCACTTACGCTTGTGCGTAAGTTAATTATTTTTTTAATTATAGATCAAGTGATTCTTTGAGACCTTTGTATCGATTTCTGATAGTTACTTCGGTAACATTTGCAGCTTCTGCAATATCACGTTGAGTTTTATCCTCACCATTTCTAACACAAGATAGGTACAATGCCGCTGCAGCTAACCCCATTGGATCTTTTCCTGCAGAAACTTTATTTTCTTGTGCTTTTTTTAATACTTTAACTGCATATCTTTTTGTTTTTTCAGCAATTCCAATTCTGCTTGCAATTCTTGCAACACATTGAACTGAATCAGTTACTGGCATTTTCAAGTCAAGCTCTTTGACTAGTAATCTATAACATCTTGCAATATCTTTTCTTTTGATATTACCAGCTTGTTCTACATCTTTTAGATTTCTTGGTGTTGAAGTATCACGACAAGCAGCATAAAGCGCTGCTGCCATCAAAGCTGAAATAGAACGACCTCTAACAAGTCCTTTTTCAAGTGCTTTCCTGTAAAGGTAAGCTGCTTTTTCAATTACTGAATCAGAAATCGCTAGTTTGTCTTTTAATCTATTTAATTCACTAAATGCTTGTCTAAAGTTTCTATCTACTGGTTCATGAACTTGACTTCTACTATCCCAAGTTCTAAGTCTTTCAATTGTACTTTTCATAGATGCTGTAAGTGGTCTACCAGAAGCATCTTTGTTTACAGGATTAATAATTGTTGCAAGACCCATATCGTGCATCGTCAATGATGTTGGTGCACCAGCCCGTGCTCTATCTCCATTTTGGTCTTGAGAAAAGGATCTCCATTCTGGACCAGATTCTTGTAATTTTTCAGTAATTACAAATCCACATTTGGAGCAGAACATCTCTCCAGATTCATTATCAGTAACTAATTTTCCTTGTGCACATCTTGGGCATACTTCATTTGTTTTACTTACCATTCACGATTCTAGAATCCTGCGTTGTTTGGTATTTATTAATCAACAACTTTTTTCTTCAAATTTTGAGGCCAAAATTAATCATGAAACCAATTACTTGAGTAGTTAACATTGAAATTAAAATTCTAGTTTTGCTTTAATGGTTTGAACATATTTTTTGTTGTATTCATTGAATAATTGAATTTTATTTTGAGCTAAAGCCATAGCTCCTGGTCTGTTGTTGACATGTTTTTCAAATATTTTTTGTTGTTCTAAGAGATTCTCAAGACTTTCTTTTGATTGTGATTCTAGTTCTACAAGTAAAATTGTAAGTTCTTTTTCAAGAATGTTTTTGGTATCTGGAATTGCGGGAGGTTCAGCACCAATAATTTCTTTAGTTGTGATTTTACCAAATATTTTCTTGTTTAATTCAAGCAACATTAGGAAGTAAAATTAACAATATAAATTCAATTTCATTTGAAAAAAATTACAAAAGTGAGTACAGTGCAATCATACATTTTATCTTTAAATAATTTTACTGATCTCGTATGACTTATTGTATGGCTTAGATTGTAAGATAAAGAAGAAACCAAATTATGCCTAGGAATTAAACGTCGACTTAATAAGAAATCAATATCAAGTAAAATTATGGCAATTCCATCGGACGTTGAAGAATTTGTTGAAAAGCACATAAAATTAATGATTTCACAGACTGAGACATATCTACCTTTCATCAAAGTTGCATTTCCTTATTCAAAAAATGTAGCTGATAGTGTTTACAATCTAATTGTCGGTAGTGCACTGTCTGTATTTGTAAATCAATATGCAACTAGAATGATAACCCCTACTGTGGAAGATTTCACCGATTTCGGAAAAATTGCTCTTAAGTATAGAGACCAGGTTGATCAGTTTTTCAAGTAATCAAGCTAATTCGCCTAAAAAATGAACAGTTTCATTAGTTACAACAACTGTTCTATCTTTTGGAACTCGGTATAATTTTTTTGAACCATTTGAAGATTGTACGATAAGTTTTGAAAATGGATCTTTGAGTGATTTGTAAAGAATGCCTCTATCGCTTATTGATTGAGACCAGTGAGTTCCTTGTACAAAGGAAATTGTCTGAAATTTTACAACTTGGTATGAGTAAACCATTCTAATTAATGAGTAAGAATTGCACTCATTAAGGATTTTCCTCCAATTAGTGCTGCAATGGATAATCCAATATTTGCAACAATGTTGATTACAAATGCTCCATAATGACTGTGCTCAAGGAAAGTATTGGATTCAAGTGCAAGCCCAGACATAGTAGTAAGTGAACCACAGAATCCTATAGCAGCAAAAAGAGAATATCTTCCGTCAAGATCCCATTGTTGAGACATTACAATAAAGGCACCAAGAATAAATGCCCCAAGTACATTGACTATCAAAACATTGACAGGTAATGTATTGAAAAGTAAAGGAGATTCAATAACTTTGAACCTTAGATACGCTCCCAGTACAGAACCTACTGCAAGAAAAACAAATTCCAAACCTTTCATCAATTTTCTACACACTAATTGACGTTATTAGTGCTATTTGCGAGATTTAAGTTCAATATGTGCCTAATTTCGTTTTAATCAAGGAAACAGGTCTACGGTTTTTATATCCTTAATTTTGTTTCCAGACTAAATGACTCTTAAACTAAGATGTGACGATTATGGCTTTGAGTGTGAATTCATTCTCAATGAAGAAAAAACTGTAGGGCTAATCGAAAAATTTAGAAACCATTTTGAAGAAGAACATGGAATTGATTATACAATAGAAGCAGTTACTCAAATGATTACAAATCGTGGTCATTCTTTAGAATCAATTAAAAAATAATCATTAAGAAAAATTATTTTTCATTTTTGTGTTTATTACAATCTAATTGTTGGGGAGAGTATTTTTTCAAATAAGACTTCCTTAAGTTTATTTGCCAAATCCATTATCACCTGGATTTGTTCCAATATCACTTCTTCAAGACTTTCAATGATATGATTAAGTTCAGATATTTCAGTTTGTAATTTTGACTTTTCATTTTTTAGAGTTGATATCTGTCCTTGAAGATCTGTGTTTTGTTGTTTTAATTTATCATTTTCTTGAGTTAGTCGTTGTATTTTTTCTGCTTCAGTATCTCCTGGAAATGGTTCAGGTGTAGGTTCAGGATCTGGTGGTCTAATTGGATCTGGTCCTGGAGAGGGTTCAGGAAATTCTGGCGGTCCTGGATCTTGTTCAGTTTCAAATGCTAATGTAGATTGTAAAGAACTAACTAAAAGAAGCATAACAACTAAACCAAAGATAAAACTAGTTTTCATTTTATGATTTCACACAGATAATAGAACGATTTTGTATATGAATATGATTACTAATTTCTAAGAATGAGTGTTTTGTCCAATTAAGTAGTGAACAGTTTGTCAAATATTCCAGAATTTATTTTTTCATGCCTCTCAAAAAATTATTCCAAGCTTTTCTGGAGAAAATAATGGCCAGACGTAGACTGAAACTGTATGGAAAAAAGGCAACAGGTGATGATATTCTAGAAGAAATTAATCGTCTTCTTTACGCCAAAGGGAACAGACCCTATCCACTAAAGCCATCAGAAATTGCAAAAGTAATTGGTATGTGTCATCAAACTGTCTACAACTATATCAAAAAATTATCAGAGCAAGGAGATATGGTTAGACTTCAGTCAGGTCACTTTGTCCTACCAAAGGTAGAAGAAAGTGAATTTCGTCAATTCAATAAATTTCATGAGATTACTAATGATCCTCTAATTTCAGAATGGATGGAGGATTTACTGACAAGAAAACAAGGTCTTCCACTAAAGGTATGGAAGACTAGGTTGCGCTCAGTTGAGACAGTCTGCAATACATGTAAAGTGATTCCATATGATCTTACAATATCCAAGAAAAATACAGAAAAAATTATGCGCTCCTTTGCAAGACATTTCCAAAGCGGAGACATTGTCTGTTCAAACAGTGGTAGAAGAAACTCACTGGGAATGAATACGACAGTATACGCAAAAGTCCAGGCAGTTCGTGACTTTTGCTCATTTTATGACATTACTTGGAGAAAGGGCGTTACTGGAATAATGTCACAAAAGGCTCCACAACACGGAAAATATGCAGATATTAGATTTACTGAAGAAGAGTTTGATGCAGCAGACAAATTCATCAAGGAAAAATGGGGATTGGATTCAGATGTGTACAGATGGTTTTGGGTTGGAGTAGAATCATGTGCTAGATTTAGTGCTTTGTATACCATGAAAAATGAATTTACAAAATTTGAAACAAAATCTGGAGGAACAGTATTTTTGATGTCTGTAATTGAAACAAAGACAGACCATATCCGTGGAGGGAAATGGACCAAATTTATCACAAGGAATGATACTCAGAAAAGCCTCGAATTAATCAAGAGCAGAAATTGTGATAAAATATACGAATCAAATCTATCCATACATTTCTTTAAAAAAGAAATGTATCAAAAACTATCTGAAATTTATCATCATTTGGGGAAAAATGAGGCATATTTTCATCATCATCCTTCTCATGTTCTAAGGCATATTGGTGCTCACTATTGGCTTTCAAAGACTAACTACAATTATGGAATTATTGCTGAAGTTGGAGGTTGGCATACAATTGATGAATTAAAGAAGAGTTATGGGCAGATTCCTCCTGAAAAGATCTTAGAATTAATAAAATAATTTTTGGTAATCTGCCTGGCTTTACCAGGATACTGCCTGGCTTTACCAGGATACTGCCTGGCTTTACCAGGATACTGCCTGGCTTGCCATAACCCGGCCATAACCCGGCAAAATTACGAAATCAAATAAATTAAGATTCAAGCATGTTATCATGTTCAAAAAACTTGACGGTGTTTCTCCATTTCAGGGAACTGCGGATCTTTGAAAGATCTTTCATGTTTGCATAAAAAACATCATTCATGGTTTCAAATTTCTCGCCCCAATTTTTTGACATTTGTTGAATTTGTTGTGGGTCTGCAAAGTCGGGCCAATTAATCGCCCATGCATTTTGTTCAATGGATGAATCCAAAGGAATGTCTGTTAATTGAAAACTTAAGTTTTGATTTAAAGGTCTTTTTTTGATAATTTTTTCTATTTCTCGATGAGTTGACGCAGTAGCAGATATTCCTATCCATTGAGGCAATTCGTAATATTCTTCAGCTTCGTCAATAGCATTTCCTAAAATGAGAGAATTATCTTTAATTATTTTTCCTATTGAAATACATCCTCTCAAGGGTCTTTGTATAATCATACTTTCAATAGTAATTAATGAAAGTATGTTGGATAGTTCTGCCAATGACTCTTCCATATTTTTTGGAATTATTGTGATAATGATTGTGTCGGAAAAAGCATCAAATGTTGTTGTCCCAAACATTTCCAGTTTAGAAGTAATTTCTTTTTCAAAACTTTGTATAAATTCAACCCATTGTTTAATTAATTGTCTAGAATTAGATTGCTTCCATATACCTTTTGTTCCAAGAAAATCCAACAAGACAACAATACCAGTATCTTTTGTTGTTGCGTTTTTAGGAAGATCTCTATCCACATAAATTTTTGTCTTCCATTTTTTGAAATCAGGAAATTCCATTAAAATTTTTGTATTAAGTGATTTGGGTTTAGTTTCTAGAAATTTTTTTCCATTGGAAGTAATTTGATAATGAGCTTTCTTTTCTGTGTTTGAGATTAATCCAGCTTTTCTAAGATAAAGACGAGCCCAACGAATTCGGCCAAGAAAATAGTGTTCATATCCACTTGGTTTTCTTTTTTTTCTTTGTTCAACGGTAAGTTGAAATTGTTTTGCAAGATATTCTTCAGTGTCATTAATCGAGTGTTCCTTACCATCGCCAGCATATTCTAATACAGGCAACATTAATTTTTCAAAACTTGGAATTTCATCTATTTTTTTCAAATTTTCCCTCCACGTGTGTCTCTATGAACTCTACAATAGTTTCTTTTTAAGTATGACTTTCATAAAATATTTTTATGCAAAATAATAAACGAGTTAGTGTATAATATAATCAAGATTACTGAATCTTAAGAACCACAGATTCTAGGAGATTAATTTCTTAACATTCTTGGCAATTGCCATGGAAAGCAAAGGTGGAACTGCGTTTCCTATCTGAATGAATTGAGCCGAACGTGAACCATAGAACACAAAGGAGTCGGGAAAACTCTGCAGACGTGCAGCTTCCCTTACTGATATTGTCCTGTTCTGTTTTGGATGGATGTACATGTAACCATCTTTGTGAAGATGTGATGTCACAGTCCACGAATGTTTGTTAATTGGAAGACGCTTCCACTTGTCTTCAAATGAATCATCACTGTATCCGATTTTTTTTCTGTCGGCATTTGACAATTGACTCCACTTTCCTCCAGGAGACATATTCTTGAAAACTTCTATGTCTTTTTCACGATGCCACCTTGTAATGTTATTTTCAACTTTTTCTGCGTTTCCTCTTAGCCATTTTTGATACTCACATGAGGGATCTGTCTTGTATTTTTTTTCAGAATGTGAATCCTTTGACATCTTTTCTGGTAATTTTAATAATGGAAGATCACCTATGGCATCCCATACTGTGGTTTGATATTTCAAACTAGGGGAGATTAATGTTCTGTCCATACCGTTTTTTGGAAAATGTGTTTCTTTAGGCCAGGTTATGGGCTTTTTTTTCCTTGTTGCAATAAAGAAAATTCTTTTTCTTGATTGTGGAACACCGTAATCTAATGCATTTAGAACCTTTGAATCCACATTTGGATATCCTATTTCTTTAAAATCCTCCTTGATCTGTTTTACAACATTTCCGTTCTTGTAGCTGACCATTCCAAGAACATTTTCCATTACAATTGCCTTTGGTTTGAATTTATCTACAAATCGAATGAATGATTTGTAAAGATTGTTTCTCTTGTCATTGATGAATCTTGCATCTGAATTTCCTTTTCTTTGCCCATTTTTTACGAGTGATGCCATCTTGATTCTTCCCATTGTGCTGAATCCCTGGCACGGAGGTCCACCAATTATTATGTCAATATCTCCCTTTTTGAGCGATGTTATATTTTGAAATTTTTCCACTACGTTAGGTATGCTTGCATCCTCACAGACCACATTTTCTTTTTTTACTTTTGGAAAATTTTTTCTATAGGTTTCAATTCCAGGCGCGAAATTATCTAGTGCACCGACTGATTTCATTCCGGCAAGTTTGAATCCAAGACTCAGTCCACCTGGAACCCCGAAAAGCTCTACAAAAGAAAGTTTTCCCATTTTGTATTTCTATGGCTATAACTTATAATAAATTCATTTAATGCACGTAATGTTGCCATTTAATCAAAAAGTGTGATTTTCTCGAATAGTTTTACCTTAATTGTTAGTATTCTGTGAAAAATCTGTTTGATATGTTTTTCTTATCAGATTTGACATGTTGATTTCTTTAACAAGTTTGATCAAAGAGGTAGAGAACTTTGGAGAATTTCCCACTAGTTTTACTAATTCTTTATAATTTTCCTCTCTGTTAATTTTTGTTCTTTCCTTCCATGGAAGTGAAGAGATTTTTTCAAGTAATGGAAGCAGTAAGAGTAAAATTGATTTCTGGGTTTCAACGTTATTTACAATTAGATTCCATTTCTTTAGAAAGCCAACTATAATTGGATTTGTAAAGTAAGCTGAAGAATTGTCAATAATCAACATTGGAAATAACATATCTGTGGCAGTTTGAAAAATGTTGTCGATTTTATCAGACAAACTACCTGTAAATTTTAATTCTCTCATCCAATCCTTGCAAATTCGTTCTACATTTTCTTGAAATCCTTTTGCATTGGAAAGTCTAGAAATAATATTCATGTCTCTACAAGTCCTGTAACACAACATTCCAGATGCTAACTGAATCATATCAAAATAGGACAGCATGTTACCTGCACTAACAGTTAGAATCTTCTCAAATTTTCTTTCCACTATACTTTCATTGTTACGTATTTCCATTAGAATTCCGTTCAAAAGGGAAATTTCAGAGTGTTCTTTTTCAGTTAGTTTATCAAAAATACTAGCCTCAATTTTGGTCTTAAATGGAAATCCAAAGTGCAATGTATCCACCCATACTCCTCTTACATCAGCATTGTAAACCTCAATTTCATTTCCAGATATGGAGATTTTCTCTTTTGCTCCTAGCTTGTCAATGACATAAATGCTCTTTGAGAGTTTGAAAACTGCATTCATCTTTTTTCCAAATTCAATATGAGTTGATGGAGTGAATCCCCTTCGTGGTTGTAGCCAAAATCCATACTTGAAGTATTTTTGATAAAACCAATTTGAAATTGTTTCTTCTGCAAGATTTTCTTTTGCAGTTGACTGTTCAATTATATTCATACTTGAAAATTTTACTGGGTTTGGATTTTCATATCCCTTCTTGTTTGAGAGTTCAATGCACTTCATGTCATCAAAAAAATTGCTGGATGGATCGAAAATTTTCGCTGCTCTTGTCTGATAAAGTTTCAACATGGACATGGTATTCATGCTTGCAAAGTAAACTGGAATCAATCCGTACTGGAAGAAAAAATGCTCGCTTCCTTTTTTTCCTGCAAATCTCCCGGAGTGATTTCTAAACATGCTGAGTGGGTTTGTAATTGTAATATACACGGGCTCGTTGAATTCTACATAATATGCAGGAACTTTTCCCCCCGTAACAATCTCGTCTTCGACAAATTTGATAGACGGAAGATCATTAGTACCCTTCTTGTATTCTTCATGGAACAGTCTTGTCTTTTGTGAATAATCGTAATACATGCCTTTGTCGAAGGCTTGTAGGAGTCTTCCAGCCCTTGATTCAATTTTTGACTTTGTATCAGTCATTGCTATACACTCGTTGCCTTTTGTGAGATCAAATCAAACAGATCCCCTACTGTTTCTGCAGATTCTCCGGTCAGTTTGATTAAGAGTTCATGATTTTTTGCAATTGCGCGCCATGAAAGGTTTGCAGAGCCAATTAGTGCCTGACAATTATCTAATTGATGATCAATTACTACAATTTTTGCATGAAGATCTCCATCATCTGGATTAAAATCTTTTACAATAAAATTTGGATAGTTTCTGATCAGTCTGCTTACTAAATTTCTTACTCCATCAAAATCTTCTTTTGCATATCTGTTAATTATTAGAGTAACTGGAATTCCTTTTTTTAGGATACTTTCTAACAGTTCAAAAAATTCTGTACTGTATGTAAGAGAGTAAGCAGTCATCTTTACAGAATGTTCTGCATCACATAAAACAGTCCTCAAAGTATTTAGAATAGAATCTATGTTTTTCTTTCCAAGCCACAAATCTCCTGTTACCGAAATATTGTTGTCGCTCATTTTTCTCAAAGATTTTCCAAAAGAATCCTTCTATCAAGGAATCTGTTAAAGTATGAACATGAAGTTTCAGACATGTGAAGACATGCATAGCATGCTGCACCAAAATCACCAATATCTGTAACGTTTTGTTCATAACAAAGCGGATCATTTGAACAAAATTGTAGATCATCTAAGGCCTGTTCAACAACCCTTTCAAATTTTGGTACTTTTGAAACCATTCCCCCAAGACTTCCGTCTCCTCCAGGCTGAGATGTGTAGAGTAAAATTCCTCCTCTGACATTTCCAGATGGTTCGATCTCTGTGTAAACTACCTCTCTGATTGATGCTGATGAGTATCCTGAATGAAGTGAAATTGCAGAGATCATTCTGTGGGCCAAAGAATGCCACCAGACAAAAACAGGGTGATACTCGATGTTTTTATCCATTGCAAGAAAACGTTCATTCCATTCTTTTGATGTAATATTCAATTCTTCATCATGATCATCTATGAAAATTCCTTCTCCAATCTGTTCAATTCCAGGATACCATCTTTCGTTCCCATGAAGATAAAATTTTTCGATAAGCTTATGATCGATTCCTTTGTTGTCTGGGTTTTCTGTACCCAATCTTTGGTATCCTTTCTGAACTGTAATTACTTTCAATTTCTCTATGGGTGAAACCCTTAGTTTTTTTGTTTCAAGTTTGATTGCTCCTTTGACATTTCCATCACTTCTGATTCCTCTTTTTGGCACGCTAAAGTGGGGATCTGTATCTGGATTGAGTGGGTGACCATTTCTTGCAGCGTTCTTCAAAGATCTAAACTCATAGAGTCTTCTTTCTAGTAAAGTTGATGGTGCATCTCCCCTGTTTTTCATTACATCAGAAATAGCTGCAACAAGAATTTCTTCCTCTGCATTTTCTATAGTATCTAAATCATCATCCGAAATTGTTCCGGGAGAATTTTTGTTGGATATGCTGATTCGTTTAATCAGCTTGTCCTTTGTCCAATCATCATCAGAAATTAAAATATTTGACAGTACGTTTTTGTTGAGAATTCTGTGATATTTGCTTTCAGGGCCCGGAATAGCAATGATTGGTAGCAATTTAGGAATTCTTAGCATGGAGGAGCCACGTAAAGTAACTTGTGATTGTTCTGAACATTTGGCATTGCCTCCAAGTGTTTCAGGGAATCTTCCTGTACACCATTTGTTTTTTTGGTAAACAGCCTGTAATGTTGTCTCCCTGTTACAGGAAGAACATATAATCCTCAGATCATCAAGGGATCCTCCTCTGTCATCCCAGCGATAGACTCTACTAGAACAAGATGCTGTATGATCAATCATTCCCCTCCAGTCTATATCATCTAAATGTCCAGCAGGGCATGTTCGTACAAATCTTATTGCCTGTTTTCTTTTGATGTCAAATGTTCTGCTTGTTCTACATTGAGGACATCTAGTACGATCATTATCAAACTCATAGAGGTATCCATGTTCTACACATAGCCCCCAATCAGGAAATGCAAATGTCTTGTATATTCCCTCACTTTCTTTTTTGTTTAGTAAAACGTTTGTTGGAACTGAAAAAATGTTCCCATCAAGAATATCTTTGTGGAGAAATACATCGATTTGAAAATCAGAAACGTTTAGTTCTTTTCCCTTGTAGAAAATCTGGCCCCACTTATCAAAATCTGGAATTATTCTTGGACCGCTGGATGTCTCAATGATACTTCCTACACCAAAAGTAAAAACAAACTGAGATGGCCTCAAACCGTAGCCGGCCATGTTAATCCCTGAACCTCATACTTGATTCTACATCCCTTAGTGAGTTTGGCGTATTCTCATTAACTGATGAAAGTCCTGCTTGTTTGTGTTTTTCATCTCCCAAGACCACATGTTTTTTGGGAATTCTTCCAAATGCCCTTTCATAGTAGTACAAATCTTTGATTTTCTTTGCCTTAATTTCCCAGCTGGAAATAAGTGCATTTAAAATTCCTGTAACATCCTTGTCTGGTTGAATTCTATCTTCTGGTTGACTATCATTTCTTTTCTTTACTGCCTTTAGAATTTCATCTAACTCCTTGCTGTTTTGTCTCTCTGTTGCCATTCTTCGACTGCCACTTACCATTGCTTTGTACTGATCCTCTGCTGCCCAATCAGAGTTTATTGGTATATTATTAATTGACATTCCGTTTCTGAGAACTGCAATCATTACTGGCAGTAGCCCTTTGTTTACTGCACCTGGTGAAAAAGGAAAAACGGTTAGCGGTTCTACATGTCTGTGCAGTGCACGATGATAACCAGTAAAAAATTCGTAATGATCAAGGTCTCTTGAACGAGTTGATCTTAGAAAAGTAACAACAAGTGCTCCTTTCTTTCTTCCAACTCTTCCTGTTGCTTGAATATAATTTGATGTAGTTTTTGGTTGGCCATGTACTATCATCTGTGATAGTCTGTCAACGTCTACTCCAGTTCCAAACATAGATGTTGCAAAAACTGCATCCATTGATTCTTTTTCAAGTCTATCAAGTACAGCTGAAATATTTGTCTTGTCAGGAATATTACTGTGTAGTTCTACGGCCTCAAGTTGAGAAAGATGTCTTGGTGATTGTCCATTTCTTGAAGCAATTATGTTTACATGTGCAGGAATGTCTTGTTCGTATCCCGCTCTGATTCCTGCAAGCTCTCTCATTGCATTAAAGTAGCCAACAACTGTCCAGAAATATTTTAGTTCGTCAGTAATTGGTCCACTTCCACGAATTGCTTGTGATTCTTGCAATATGGATGCCCAAATTCTAGTGGTTGGAGTAATTGGTCCTCTTCCTGGTGCCATAATTCCAACATACCATCTACCAGGTCCTTGATCATCTAGAGGATGAGCTTCATCTGCATCTGAAAAGAAATTTTTCCCTGCTAAGAGTCCGGACGGTGGAAATTGTTTGAAAGTTCTACAGTATAGCGATTGGATTTGTTCTCCTGCTGCCCTAATTGTGGCAGTTGAAACCAGATACTTTGGAGCAATCTGTAAATTATTTTCATAACGAGTCGACAGAATATCTATTGCGGTCTCATACAGTCCTACCATGCTTCCTAATGGACCTTCGATTAGATGGAGTTCATCCTGTAAAATTATTTCAGGAGGAAGAAAAGGGGATATTGGAAATACATTTCCAGCATCTCTGTCTTCAGGTTTTTCTGACATTTTCTCCCTGTAAAATCCCCATTTGTCATCAATCATGTTGACATTTCCAAACATGGCTGCAGTTTGAGGTAAAATTGGAAGCTGTGCAAATTTATCCACTGTTGCAACAATCAGTGATGGACATTTTGTGTAGATTTGAGAATCTATCAAAAATGCTGGAATTGGGATTCCTTCAGACACATAGGAGTTACCTTGTTTTCTGAATGGTTCTGGAACCGTCGTATGAGACTGCTTTCCGTTTGTAGTATGGACAAACTCTGTCCAATCCTCGTTGTTTAGGAAGCAATCAGGATTAGGACAACGAATTTCAACATCATATGGGAGCCCTAATGAATATGGGTTATTAGATTTCATATCTTCTTTCTTCAAAAAATATCCGGGTCTACTTGCTGCTGTACATTCTAGTTGAGAGTTTGGAATTTTATTTTTGATACATTCTTTCCACCAACTGTTAATTTTTTTGTCAGCTTCTTCACCAAGTGTTGTCTCAAAATTTAATTTCAGTGTATGATAGTTGTTGTTGGGAAGATCAAACGCTTCGGGTTTTTTTGTAACTGTAATATCATTATAGTTAAGATCAACTGTAGAAAGATCAGGAATATTCTTGCACTTTATTGTTAGGAAAATTTCATGCTTATTTCCATGAATTCCACTTTTAGGAATTGTAAGATTCTTGTTGCAACAAGGACATTTTAAAACCTGTGCAGGTTCCTCGTCTTCATAAGATGTTTCTTCGTTAGATCTCCATTTTGAAAGATGTTTGTATGTAAGAATTGAAACTGCACCAACATATCTGACAGGTTTTTTTGTAACAGGATTAAATCCGGGATTTGATCTATCCAAAAGTGTATTTGGAGTTAATCCACCTCCTACCCACAATCCTACTGAAAAGCTGACTGTTCCCCAAATTGGTTCGCCGGAAACTTGGATGTCTGATGGATTCCAATCTCTTGTTCTGAGAAGTTCACAAGCTGTAATTGTGGAAAGTGTACGTCTGAATTGTTGAAGTGTCAACAGACGTAATGTGTATCTAGAAATTGCAGTTGTACCATAACATGTACTGTCATTGGACTTTCTGTTTAGTCTCCTTAGTGCAAGTGTAAAAATTAAGATTCCTAGATAAGCCTCAGTTTTTCCACCACCTGTTGGATACCATAACAGATCACAAATGTTTCTGTCAGTACTATGTGGTCTGGATATTCCTTCAAGACATTGAAGTATGAATGCTAACTGAAATGGTCTCCATACCAGCTTTTCTCTGCCTGCCCATTTTGCCTGAATAGACATAACTTTGTTCATAAAACAGAATGCAAGTCGTATCTTTTTTTCTTGAAGGAGTTCTATTCCTCGATTTATTCTCCTGCTTGCTTCAGTACATTCGTCTAGATTGATTTTTGCAATTCTTTTCTCATCTTCACTTAAAGCAGAAATATCCTGATTTTCTATCCAATCACTGTACGCTTTCTGTAATTTTGTAAGGGAGTCAAAAAACTCCTGTGAGTCAAACCCATCTGCAAGTATTTCCGCATCCATGTCTTTCTCGGTCATTCCTCCAATGTTGGAAACACCCACAGTTGTTTGGTTTATTGAATATGATGGAAGAAAATCTGTTCGTAGATGCGGGTTTGTAAATAATTCTATATCTTCATCAGGATAGTTATTTTCCTTGAATACTTGCCCTGACATGTCTGGAGGAATTAAACTGCTGTCTTTCCCTTCAAATGGTCTTTCTGGATCAATCTCTTGCCAAACAGCCCCAGTCATGTGTCCCTTTGCTAGGGGCTTTTGATTTCTATACAAGAAACTAATCTGTTCTTCCTCCTTGTCATTTAATGTGGAAACATTTCTGACAGGATGTAATGCACCATAGTCTGTGACATTAATCCTAATTTGTGGTTGGAAAACATAATCTGAATGATCAAGTCTTGTTTTCTTTTTTGCATCTGTTGCATTTACAAGGAAAAGAGAAACGTGAAAATTTCCGTCATTCATTTTTTTAGATACAAGCTTTATCTTTACGTCTCCATGAGGGGCAGACCAATCATTATTCTTTGTAGCATCGAGTCCTTTTTTTATAAATACAAATGGATTTCTTTGCCGTACATTATTTTTTGTAAAATATCTTGCAAATATTGCACAGAAATCTAAATTGGTTTTTTCTTTGTCTAGTATGAAGGATATTCCGATACTTTTTGGTAATCCTAGTGGATGTAAAAGTTTGGAGCTGATGTCAAAGTCATCTATATCATCATCACTGTCTTCCTCTGCACTCTTTTGTTTTTTCAATCCTTCAAGATCAATACTGCCAAAAGCACCGGGTAAAATACGATTGAAGTTAACTGGCTCTAATACTCCTGTAACATACTCAAATTTTGGATTCTGAATAGTTTCATAAGCTGCATCTTTTCCTCGAGGGCCTAGAAGTTCCTCTCGAAGTGCAACAAACTGTCTTTCCCTTATTGAATTTGGATTTGTAGATAACAATATTATTCAATGTTTCCTAAAAATATGAGAATCATCTTATCTTAACTCTACTCTTAACTATAAAAAAATGATCTTGACTTCCATCCATAACTGCCTGAACAACTTCATTGTAATTGTATGTTAAATGCCTTAGAAATTTTGCAGATTCATCTGCTCTTTTCTTTTCATCAGCAAATAACATCTCAGGACTACTCAATTCAGCCATCATTGTGTTACATTCTTGGCATGGATCAAAGTCAAGATACAGTTTCATTATTTTCTGTCATTTCCCTTAGTATTTAGACTATTTTATGGATTGAGCAAGCGGGTTCTCTTTTTTTTGAGGCTTTACCTTGTCCACTGCATTAATCAGATCTTGTTGAGTAATTTTAATTGTTTTTACTAATTTCTCATTTTTTTCTACAAATCTTTTGATCCCTTGAAGGGCTGCACGATTACATACCTCTTCAATTTCAGCCCCACTAAGTCCATTTGCTATTTCAGATATCCTCTTTAGATCAATATCCTCTGCAAGTGGTTTATCTTTAGTATGAATTTTGAAAATCATTTCTATTCCAGCAGCATTAGGATTTGGAACTTCTATTATTCTATCAAATCTACCTGGTCTAAGTAAAGCAGGATCTACTATGTCTAGCCTATTTGTTGCACCAATTATCAAAACATTGTTTAATTCTTCTAGTCCATCAATCTCAGTTAGAATTTGAGACACAACATTTTCAGTAACATGTGAATCAGCACCACCACTACCTCTTCGTGGAACAAGTGCATCTATTTCATCAAAGAAAATAATACATGGTGCTGCCTGTCGTGCTTTTCTGAAAATTTCTCTAACTCCTTTTTCAGATTCACCAACCCACTTTGAGAGTAATTCAGGACCCTTAATGCTGATAAAGTTGGACTCTGTTGTAGTTGCAACTGCCTTTGCAATCAATGTTTTTCCTGTTCCAGGAGGACCATAAAGTAACACTCCTTTTGGGGGCTTTACATGAGTATGTTCAAAAGCCTCTTTGTATTTTAATGGCCATTCGATTGCCTCACGCAGTTCTTCTTTTAATTTGTCTAGACCACCTACATCATCCCAACTAATATTTGGAATTTGAACTAGAACTTCTCTAAGGGCAGAAGGTCTAACTTCTTTTAATGCATCTGTGAAATCTTCACTGGTTATCTTTATTTTTTGTAATATCTCTTTTGAAACTTTTTCTTCATCTAAATTAATTTCAGGTAAAATTCGTCTCAGAGATCTCATTGCAGCCTCTTTGCAAAGTACTTCCAAGTCTGCTCCAACAAATCCATGTGTTGTTTTAGATATTTTTTTAAGGTCTACCATTGTGTCTAATGGCATTCCACGTGTGTGAATATTTAGAACTTGTAATCGCCCTTCTTCATCTGGAATTCCAATTTCAATCTCTCTATCAAATCTACCTGGTCTTCTAAGTGCAGGATCAATAGAGTCTGGTCTGTTGGTAGCTGCAATAACTACAACTTTCCCCCTAGATTTCATTCCATCCATTAAGGTTAGTAATTGAGATACAATTCGTTTTTCTAGTTCTCCTGAAACCTCTTCTCTTTTAGGAGCAATGGAATCAATCTCATCAATGAAAATAATACTTGGAGCATTTTCTTCTGCCTGTTTGAAAATATCTCGTAGTTTTTCCTCACTTTCCCCATAATGTTTTGCCATAATTTCAGGGCCACTAAGTGAAGTAAAATGAGAATTTGTTTCCCCTGCAACTGCTTTTGCCAATAATGTTTTACCAGTTCCAGGTGGTCCATACAACAATACTCCTTTTGGTGATTCTATACCAATTTTCTCAAACAATTCAGGATGTCTCATGGGTAACTCTACCATTTCACGAATCTTTTGAATTTCCTTTTTTAATCCACCCAAATCATCATAAGTAAATCTAGGAATTGATGCATCAATTGATTTTGTTACTGTACCTAGCTTGAATATTGTACTTTCAGTAACAATAACTGGTTTTGATGGCTTTGTACTAGTTACAATTAATTGAATCTTGCTTCCCATTTGTGTGCTAACAATAACAGTATCTCCTGTTGTAAAGATATGATCTTGATAAAGAGAAATCATATACTCGTGTAATCCTTCAGCGTGAATTTTTTCAGTAGGTGATAAAATAATTTGTTCTGCATCTACTCCTTCAACAGCATTAATAGAAACTTTTTCTCCAATACTAGCTCCAATATTATATCTTGTAAGACCATCAATACGAACAGTTCCACTGTTACGATCCTCTGGAAATCCAGACCATAACTTAACATGGCTTTTTTTATTTGCAGATAATTCTAAAATTTGGCCTGTCTGCCAATTATTTTCTTCAATAATTTGCGGATCGACAATAGCTACACCATGACCAACATGGCTCTGAGGCATCTCTTCAATTTTTAATTCAATTTCACTCATATTATTACCTCAAAAAATTAAGAGGGGTTTATTCAACCTCCACCGTTTTACCTTTTGGTTTTTCTTCTTCAACTAACTTGAAGACTAGCTGCAAAATTCCATTTTTGTAAGAAGCCTTTGCAGAGTTCTCATCAACTTTGTGTTGTATAGGAACTTTTACATGGTATTTCTTTTCGTTGTGTTCTGCAGAAAGATCTACAATCTTGTTTTCAACAACAACTTTGAGATCAGTCTTTTCAACTCCGGGCATCTCAGCTACGAGTTTTACTATCTTTTCTTTTTCATCGACAATTGTGTCAACAATTGGTTCTCGTGTATCAGAGGTTGGAAGTAGGCCTGGTTTGACATCTCCATACTCCTTTACAACAGGTTTTCCATCTGGACCAACAGTCATTGTATAACCGTAACAACATGAACCAGAGTCAGAGTTTCCTTTGAATTCCTCAGAAATGTCATCTATGTTAAAAAAAGAGTTTGACATTTTTTTGAAGATTCTATCAAGTTCGCTATCAAAGAATATTGTCATATTTATCTACTATATGTAATATATATGACATTATATAAAGATTATTATAATTCCCTTGATTTTTTACATAATCCTATTATAACTGACATAATATAATAATCTTAATGAGAATTTCAAGTGTATCTGTGCCTGAGGTTGTAAGAGACATTATCACCAAAAATCGGTCAATTTCTGATTGCATGAAAATGGATTTGATAAACTACACAGCACTGGCAGTAAAAATTCAACCTGAGATTGAAAAAATTCTAGGAAATTCTGTTAACATCAATACAGTGGTAGTTGCAATCAAACGATATTCAGATTCATTTGAAGTTAAGGAAGAGATTAAAGAAGAATCAGTTTTGAAAAATGCTCGATTGGTATTAACTGACGGAATTATGGATATTAAATTTTCAGTAAAGGAATCGAATGATATGGATCCTACAACAATTTTAGATAAATTCTCTAAGGTAACTAATAATTATGATTTTTTTAGATTATCTGATTCTTTTAGATTCCTTACAGAAGACATGGAAAGTGTTAGACAAATCTTCAGCAATGTCCCAAATAGAGATGATATGTTTAGTACCGGTCTTGCAAAGATTAGAATTTCAGTA
The DNA here is from genome assembly GCA_965238195.1 of Candidatus Nitrosopumilus sp. Taxonomy (GTDB): domain Archaea; phylum Thermoproteota; class Nitrososphaeria; order Nitrososphaerales; family Nitrosopumilaceae; genus Nitrosopumilus. The sequence continues at coordinate 973,143 of OZ250174.1, forward strand.
CCTAGTTCACAGAACCAATCAGATGTAGTTTCGTATGTTGCAGAGGTATTACATGCAAATGGAGTAGAGTTGGTAAATGCATTTTTCAGCCAAGACAATATCATAATCATTCTAAATGAAAAGGATTCATCAAGGGCTTATGATATCCTACATTCAGATATTATGAGAACCTGATAATCTTTCATAGTTTTAGTGAGAATTATCTTATAGCATATATTCACCCAATCTGTGGATAGGGCAAATTGGCTAGAAACAAGAAAAAAATTGTGATTTTAGGGGGTGGTTTTGCAGGAGTAGAATGCGCCAGACAATTAGAGTCTGAATTTGGAAATAATCCTGAAATAGAATTAGTAATGGTAAGTGAAGATAATTTCCTGTTATTTACACCCATGTTGCCACAAGTGGCATCGGGAATGATTGAAACAAGACATATAGTTATGCCTATTAGAACCATCTGCAAGAAAACAAAATTCTATGAAGGTAGAGTCAAAAACATTGATCCTCACGGAAAACTAGTAACGTTATGGGGAACAGGAGATAAACGAAGTATCTCAATTCATTATGATTTTCTAATAGTTGCACTTGGTAGTGAGACAAACTTTTTTGGAATGGCAGATGTAGAAAAAAATGCTTACACTATGAAGACACTCAATGACGCTGTCATGCTAAGAAATAGAGTCATTGATATGCTTGAGCAAGCAGAAAATGAGACTAATCCAATTCTTCGAAAAAGCTTTTTGAATTTTGTTGTGGTAGGAGGTGGTTTTGCAGGAATTGAAACTGCAGGTGAATTAATGGATCTCATTTTAGATGCAAGAAAATATTATTCAACTATCCACAAAGAAGATCTCAAGGTTATCGTGTTAGAAGCATTGCCAATGATCTTACCAGGATTTAATCAAAAACTAGCAGAGTTTGCAAAAGAGAAACTGATAGAGAGAGGAATCGATATTAGATTAAAAACAGCAGTAACAAGTTTTGATGGAAATGAAGTTACCACAAAATTATTGGATGAAGCCCCAAAAGATTCGATAGATGAATCAAAGATTAATGCAATTAGAACAAAGACATTGATTTGGACTGCAGGTGTGACTCCAGTAAATACAATCAAGAGATCAATGTTCAAGACAGATAAGGGAAAAGTTATTGTTAATGATTATCTTGAAGTTCAAGATTTTCCTGGAGTATTTGCAGTCGGAGACTGTGCATTGTTTTTAGATCCTGAAACGCAAAGACCATTTCCTCCGACTGCACAAATTGCGGAAGCTCAAGCAAAAACTGCAGCTAAAAATTTAAAGGCATTAATTACAAATTCTCAAAAAGAAAAATTCGTATATCATTCTAAGGGACAAATGGCAATTATTGGAAAGAGATCAGGAATTGCTACATTTTTGGGAATGAATATCTCTGGATTTTTGGCATGGTTAATTTGGAGAGATGTATATCTAACAAAAATTCCAACTTTTAATAAAAAAATTAGAGTGCTACTTGATTGGACAATAGATTTGTTCTTTGATAGAGATATTTCTAGATTGAAATTAATGAAAGATAAGACTGAAAAAGAATACAAGCTACTTGACGAAGTAGATGATGTTTGGTAATTAGGAAAAATCATTATATCAAATATTTTAGAAGTAAAAATTGATAGTTCTAATTAGTATTTTCTAATTTTATAGATGATTATAGCTGGTGCTGCAAAATACATTCCAATATTTAGTAAAATCAAACTAATTCCATATCCTAAAACTTCAGCTTCTGAATTCATATCAACATAATTCAAGATTGAAAGTGAGCTAATCATTGGAGTAATTACAACCTTTACTATTTCTCGAAATACCGGATTTTCACGCTCATAATCAGCAATTATTGGACTAAATGAGTAGTAGAAATTATTGAATGAGCTCATAAATGACGTTCCTGATTCTGTTTGAAGTAAATGATTGTCTCTAAGTTCTCTTAATTGTTGTACTTGTGGTGCTAACTCTGAACCAAATGTTGCAGTAGCTATTAAACATCCACCGTTTTCTTCAATTGGTGTTTCCTCCACAGAGGAATCTTGTGATAATATTTCAAAAGAGTCAATTGTTTCTTCAAATCTTAAAAGTTGAGAATCAAAATCATCTAATCCATTTGCATACACAAACATGTAAGATTTTTCAGTATCATAAATAATAATTTCTTTAAATTTTACATTAAACTCTGCCGCATCAGAAAAAAATATTCCTACTGCTTCAGTCACATATGCCTGATTTCCATTTACAGTTATCTTTTCTTGTGAAATTAATTCCAAGTTTCCAGATTCTATAATTTCTTTTAATGTTTCAGTTTTTCAGCAATTATATCATCTAAAGTTTTTTGATTGGTATTTTGTACTGTTAATGAAATATTTGGATTCATTGCGCCTATTTTTGGCCCTACTGCAACTATATCAGGAGAAATTTCTTGTGTTTTTTCAGGTTGTTGTAATAACCAACCTTCAGGTACACTAAATGCAATTCCAAGTTCAACACTTTCAAATTTCTGATTATCAGTTGATGGGGTTATAGTTGATTGTGTTCGTTCAGGTTCTGATAAGTCAAGAAGATCTGGAACATCTACAGTATTAACAACTGTAACTTTTGTAATTCTGACTTCCTCTGGATCTAATGGTCTGTCACTGTTTCCAATTTGCACTGCTGCAATTTTATCAAGTGTTTCAAAACTTTCCTCAGTTACAATTCTACCAAATACTGTATATTGTTCATCAAGAAAGTTAGAATCTTCATGTACTATGAAAAATTGAGAGCCACCACTGTTTGGATCAGCAGATCTTGCCATTGAAACAATTCCACGATTGTGTTTGATTGTGTTAAATTCAGCATCAACACTTCCATCAGGACCTCCTGTTCCCCAAGTGTTTGGGTCACCATCAATTGTGTTTGGATCACCGCCCTGAATCATAAATCCTGGAATTATTCTGTGAAAGATAGTGCCATTATAAAATCCAGAATCAGATAGTTTGATAAAATTTGTAATATGATTTGGTGCATCATTAGGGAAAAATCCTATCGTAATTTTTCCAAGATTAGTTTCTAAAATGACTATAGGATCAATTACTTTAGTTGTCGAGAATTCAACTTCTGGAACTTGTGCAAATACTTGATGCCCAACACCAGCTAAAAGTAATAAAACTGTCATTGCCAAAAATATTTTATTCAATAATTTTTCTCAAAATATCTCACTTAAAAGCCAATTGTATTGGTTTTTAACAAAGTCAAGTAAATCAACGGACATGCAATCTGATGAGAAGATTCAAGCACATTTAGTTTCAGTGTGGAGAGAAGCTAAAAAGTTCTTGTCAATTGGTGGAAAAGAAGGCATGTTAGTGCTAACTGACAAACATTTGATGTTTGTACATAAAACAGATTCTAAGATGAAGTGGTGGAAGGCCATTACTCAAAGACAGGTAATTAATTTTATCAGATCAAAAAATACAATGATTCGCCATGACGGTTATGATGAAAAAGAACTTGTAAGTGATTTAGAAGATGAAAGGAATATAGAATTATCATTTGATGATATCTCCAGTGTTAGTTATGAAGAAAAAGTTTGGGGGAGTGTATTATATTTAGAATATCAAAAAGATGGGAAATCACAAAAATTTCAATATGCAATAGCACAAGACTGGGTGAAATATCCTGCGAAAGAGCCTACAAAATACATGAAAGTGAATTGGAAGCCTTTTGTGCAATATATTAAAGACAGACAGAGATTTACGAAGTAAAATTGGGAAAAGTTTATGCTGTTGGTGTTGGACCAGGTTCGCCAAAATATGTAACTGAGATTGTAAAAGAGATTATTCAGAATTGTGATATTGTAATTGGTTACAAATACACACTAAAGACAATTGAGGAAATAACTAAAGGAAAAGAGATCTATGAGATTACCATGAATAATCAAGAAGAGTCTTATCAAAAAATTCTTCCTGATCTTGGAGATAAAACATTAGTAATTCCATTTACAGGTGATGTAAATTTTTCTGAATCAGAAGTTGTAGATAGATTAATAGAGATTTTTGGAGAAGTTGAGATTATTCCAGGAATTAGTTCGATTCAAGTTGCTGCATCAAAAGCCAAAGTTCCTCTTGATAAATCCAAAGTAATTACAATGCATGTTACAACCCCAATTGAAGATAAGAAGTTAGAATTACAAAAGGCATTAATTGATGGATTTAGTGTAGTTTTAGTTCCAAGACCATGGCCAAAACAACCAGACAAGCACTTTATGCCCTCAGAGATAGCTACCTATCTTCGAGAGCACAATTTTGATACTACAAAGATGAAAGTCCATGTTTTTGAGGCTATAACTACTGAAAATGAGACTAGTTTTGTAGGAACTGTAAAAGATTTGGAAGGAAAAGAATTTTCTGATTTGTCTGTAATGGTGTTTAATCAAACAAGTTTGGATTCATACATAAATTATAGATGGCAGTGGGAAAATTAATTACCTAGATTTTGTCCTTCACCAAAAATTAAATTATCAGAACTTGGAAAGACATATGCTACAATTTTCATCCATACATAATCTGGATCATACAGTCTGTAAAATCCCATATCATCAAATATTATTTCAATTGATTCTCCTAGTGCAATATCTCCAGTTGAGATTCTGTCATCTGGGGTAAATGGAACATAACGGTCATTGTTTTCTTTTCCACTAAGAATACTATGAGATACATCATCATCATTTACTATTGTAATGGTAGTGCCTGGTTCTACTGAAATTCTATCATCTGAGAAATATCCCAGTCTGGTTGGGTCTAATATATTTTGAGTTTCACCTGATTGAATGTAACTATCAGTCACACCAATTGAAGCTGCTCCTTTAAGAATGTGAAGTGTAAGATTGCCTGAATCTTCTGACTCTGTAGGTGTTGTATCAATTTTTGTGAGTGATGATAACATTGTTGTGTAAATTACTTTGTAAGTATCATCAGGAGTTGTAATTCTGCCAGTAAAACCATAAACTGCTGCGTCTTTGCTTTCTTCAACTAGTCTTCCAAAGAAGCTAATTGTGGTATCAAGTCCACTTGAGCTTTCAATATTCCCATTAATCCTAATGTAACGACCTTCACGCAAAAATTTCCCTTCTAGATCAGAGATAACAAATTCATCTTCATCTAATGTGATAAAACCGTCTTCTGTTAGAAAGTTAATTGTACTTCCACTTTGTTGTTGAGAAGATAAACCTAGATCAATTTCTGAAATTTTAATTGATTCTTCAGTTACTGCAAACCCAGAGCCTTCTAAAAGAAATGCCTGGTTTTCTGAAACTTCTGCAAATGATTCATTGATGAAATATCCTGATGAAATAACAAGTAACACTAGTAGTGTTATGGCTGCCTTCACAATAGAATAGTCATCTAATTTGGTTTATAATTTACTACTAAATTATTTTAGATGTATCATATAGTATATCTAAACTCGAGCCTGATTGAACCTGTTTTTGTAGATGAAATAAAAAATTAGAGTCCAGGTATATCCATAAGCCCTTCTTCTTGAGCTAATTCTATCATGTAAAACTCAAGATATCCACCAGCTAAAAGGATACCAATTACAATTCCAATTTCTATTGCAGTTGGTTTGATGAATTGTGTAAGGTTTGTTTTTTTGATTACCGCTTGAATTAGAATAAAACTTCTCGAAATGCCTAAAGAGTATGCAACTAATTCCATTAATCCAAATGGGGATAAGAGTAGAATTGAAAGTGGTGGAATATCTGCCAATATTGGAGCAGTGGTGACTATTGCAGCAAAAGCAAATCCAGTTGACCAAGCAGAGAAAAGTCCCCATGCAATCCCAAATCCAGGAATAAACATCGGTAGTGCAATAGTAGTATTGTGTAGAAATATTCCAAATGCATCAATGTCTAAAATAAGATCTTTAAATTCTGACATGAATGCTTCTGCCTCTTCTTGATTTACAGAAGACATTGAACCGAGTTGAAATACTGCAGCAAAAATTCCTAAAAAGATGAAAAAAGTGATTATTCTGATTTTATTCACATTGCCTTCCTCTTTGAACAATATTTGAGGGTTGGGTGCCAGGCGCAGATTTAATTAAACCAAATTGTATTTTTTAATATGAAAAAGGAACTATCCTTTGCGTTAAACTATGCATTAAACAAAGGATTCCAGATTCACCCAGACGCTTTTAAAATATTAGAAAATGTAGATGTTAAAAAATTAGAGAAGGTTATAAAGGAAATAGTTAGAGAAAAGACCAAGCAGAAATTATTTCAGATTAACCAAGATGATTTAGAGACCTATCTTGGAATTAAGGAGGACCCAACATTACAAGGTGAAATTAAGGTATTGTTTGACCCCACCTCTAAGATAACAACAGGTGAGGGAGTAAAGGGGTATAATGCCTTATTTTCAAGTCGTTTTAACAAACTCAAACGAATAGTTTCAGACAGACCAGAATCAAAAATGCTCAAATCTATAGCATCTGTAAAAAATACAAAATTTGAAGATGACATGTATGTCTGTGGTCTTGTCACTACAAGAAATGCTGAGAGAAACATCACAAAATTAGTTTTAGAGGATCCATCAGGCTCATTTGAGGGAATTATTTTTGATGATGAATTACAAAAGACGGCAGGCACTCTTCTAACTGATCAATTTGTGATGGCACGAATAAGCCTAGGAAAGAACTCCGGATTAATAATTAAAGATCTAATTCAGCCTGACATTCCAGATCAGGCCACCAACAAATCAGAAACTGAAGCATATGCAGTATTCCTTTCAGATCTGCACATTGGAAGTAAATATTTCATGGAAGAAGAGTTTGCCGAATTTGTTTCGTGGTTATCAAGTCCCGATCCAGTTGCAAGAAAAATTCGTTTTATCCTAATTGGGGGAGATATAGTAGACGGGGTTGGAATTTACCCAAATCAGGATAAAGAATTAGTTTGTCAAACAATTGAGGAGCAATTAAAAAAAGCGGAGGATTTGATTAGTAAGATTCCCAAAAGTATGAAGGTCATAATAATGCCTGGAAACCACGATCCTGGAAGAAGAGCCCTACCACAACCAGCAATACCTAAAAAATATAATTCAAATTTATGGGAAATGGAAAATGTAGTTATGGTCGGAAACCCAGCTGTGGTTTCATTAAATGGTGTAAAGGTAATGATGTTCCATGGACAAAGTATTGATGATATTGTAAAGACCACACCTGGTCTGAGTTATAACAAACCAACAAACGTGATGAGACATCTTCTCAGGGCAAGGCATCTAAGTCCAATCTATGGTAATCAGACGCCTATAGCACCTGAAATGGAGGACCTTTTAGTAATTGAGGATGTCCCAGATATCTTTCATGTAGGTCATGTTCATAGGGCAGAATTAGATATGTACAAGGGAATTTTATTGGTAAATTCTGGTTCATGGCAAAAACAAACACCTTTTCAGGCTAGTGTTGGAATGACTCCAAATCCAGGAATAGCAATTATGGTAAATTTAAAAACATTCCAAGTCTTTCATGAAAATTATAATTCAAATTTAGACAATATCTTGCAAAGTTAGATCATCTTTGAAGGTCTTTTTTATCATTTCAGATGTGATTGTAAGTTTGTATTTTTTTGTCCTACCATGAATGCCCTGATGGACTATCATTCCACTGATAATTCCAGATAGTTCAATTTCACTTAGCATTTGTGTGATCCTTCTTTGAGTAAGCTCATCTTTGCCAACTGCCTTACAGAGGTTTTTGTATGAAGAGTAAATCTCACCAGTAGAAGAACCATTTGCTTTCATAATTGCAAGAATAACCAGTTTTTCATGAAGTGGGTATGATTTAAGGGAAGTTTCCTCTTTATTTTCCTCAATTTTTTGGGAGGCTTCTCTAACATGATCAATTGTAACTTTGTCTGATTGTTGTCGTTCAGCAATCTCTCCTGCAACACGAATCAAATCAATTGCCCTCCTAGCATCACCATGTTCTCCTCCTGCCAGAGCAGCACATAGGTTTAGGGCGGGTCCCTCAACAGTGTTTTCCAGAAAGGCTTCATCAATTCTTTCTTCAAGAATTTTTTTAATTTGTTCAACATCATAATTTGTAAAGACAATCTCCTCTTCACCAAGACTGCTAATTACTCTAGGATCTAGTTTTTCTTTGAATGTTAGATCATTTGAAATTCCCACCAAAGTCAGAGAACCTTGTTTTAGTCGCTCATTTGCTCTTGTGAGTTGATATAGGATATCTTTGCCTGTTTTTGAAACAAGTTGGGCAAGATAATCAATTTCATCAATTACAAAAATTGCATTAAGTTTTCCTTCATCAATTTTATTGAGTAGTCTTTTGAAGACCTCACTTATTGCTAGACCATTTGAGGGTAATTCATCCTGTTCTAGGCCTAATTGCCTGCCTAGGCTGACTAATAATCCATAAAGTGTTGTCTCTTCTTTGGAATTTGAATATACAAGTTTAATTGGGAAATTGGATTTTTCAACTCTCTCTTGAATTTTAGATAATACTTTTTTTACAACTAATGTTTTACCAATTCCAGGTTTCCCATATACCAGAAGGTTTGATGGTCTTGATTGTTTTAGAATTGGTAATAATGATTGAGTAACTTGTTCTTGTTCAGAACTTCTATGTTGGATAATATTTGGTATGTATGTAAAATGAAGAATGTCCCTGTTTTTAATAATAGATTTTCCAGATTCTGCTGCATCAAGTAATCTATCTATTGGATCTGACATACTCACACACCTTTGTTTCCTCTCAATAATATCATAACCATATCTGAATTAAGAGAGTATAGAATAGAATAGTAACTCTAGTTTAGTTTGTAATTAATTATTTTTAGTTAGATTTAGATTTTCAAAAAAAAAAATTAAAAAAACATAGAGTGGAAAGATTGGTGTGTGGGGTTAGTCCTGTTTAGTATATGGTTAACAAAGATGTTAATTTCCTGTTAAGAAATTGCCTGAAAAGCCTGTTTTGACCCTTTAATTTCCATTCCAGGCGTTAAGATGGATGTTAACACTGTGAATGTGTTAGAATTAACCCCTTTATTTCCACTCCAGGCATGAAAGCCCCTTAATTTAGGAGTGAGTATTAGAGAGTATTGTTAACAACAAAAACTCACCTAGGCGTGGCTTACGCAGTCAATGTTAACAAAGCACCTAGTTAACAAACATTCTTGGATCAGTTCAACTGTTAACATCTGATTCTGTAGATCTCAAAGATGGCTAAAAAACGTATTCGAATAGATATGGAGGATTCAGATGGTGCACGCTATGACATTAAATTAGAAGGTAATGTCACCAGGGAAAAGGTTCTCAAAATATTTGAAATGATGGACTTGATGAATATTGAAGAAGAACAAGAAGCAACAAACATGGATTCAGTAGGCTCAAAAATCTGGTCTATTGTGGACAAATTCTTCCCTATGGGCAAATTTACCTCTACAAATATTCTTGAAAAATATGAAGATGAGTATAATGAACCAGTAAAACTCAGCGTGATATCCACCTATTTGTCACGATTTTCCTCAAAAGGTAGGGTGGAGAGAACCAGAACAGGCCGAGAATGGACTTATCAAACCATTAAGATAGGTCAAAAACAACGATAACTAATCAAGAAATGGTAACTTTTCTTACAATTAACCTATCATTACCAAGAATTACCTTAACATATTCCCCTTTTTGAAAGTCCATATACTTTCTAAACTGTTTAGGGATAGAAATTGTTCCAGCTGAAGTGATTTTTACTAAGATTTCATTTTCTTGTACAGACATGTTATTGTCATAAATTAATAATATATATAATTTATTAAAATCTATAATTAATAAATAATAATAAAATTCCTCTATTTTAGATAGAAATCGACAAAATAACATAGTTTGAATTCTAAATATTTCAAATAATTTCTTATGCAATTATAGAATCAGGCTGGATCTCATCAACCTTTGTTTTTCCTTTTTCAGTGATTGAATAAGTATATGGTTTAGCTTCCGTGTTTCTTTGGACATAACCATCTTCAAATAATTTTTTCATTAATCGTGATGTATGTTCTCTACTTTTCTTTAATGTGACTTGTATGTCACGTGATGTCATAGATTTGTTTGTGATTAGATGCAACACATAGTCCGTTGGGTTTGTGTGAACTGTATTGGAAATACTAGGCATGAAAACAGGCTTTTCAGGTACAACTTCAGGTTGGCTAAGCACCTCCTCATGAATTTCATTCCTTGCTAATTTCTCTAAGAACTGTTTTAATTCCAAGTTAGGATCCTCTGATTTTTGTTCAATCCCTTGTATTTCTATGGCATCTAGGCGTATTTTCATGTCAATTAACTGTCTTTCATAGTACTCTAAACGCTCAAACTGTGATACATCAATCATTTCACTTTTTGATTTAATGAATGGGCGTGCTTTGTAGAACATATACAGCGCACCTAAACCGACAAAGAATGCTAAAATCACACCTAAAATCACTTCGGGATCAGGAATTTCTATTAACATCACAAACTCTATGCCTATGTTGTGATTTATCGTGATTGAGCAACATTATTTCACACTTTAGATTAACATCCTCACATACCACATCACAACCACACCAATCTAGTTTTAATTATACCATCACAAACATCACATATTACATGCCTGTCTGATGAGCCTATCTATCACACCAATGACTTCTTGTTCTCTTTCTGGGAAAATTTCACCCTCATTTATCACACTAACTTGCTCAGAAAGTTTGGATATCACATCGATATCATCAGGTAAGAGTATGCTCAGACCTCGTAATAGTATGATTGAATAGAATAATGCAATTAATTTCTCTCTGGATTGTCCAACTTGGCGGTAATACGCACCTTTTGTTATAAAAAACTCTGATTCTAGAAGGTCCTTCTGATTTAGAATAATTTCAATTTGTCGCTCTGTAAATAGTGATTTTTTGATAATTTGACGAATAATATTGTTAAAATTAGATCCTTTAGACTCTTCCATAGCTATACAAATCTGTATACTGACATTCCAATTAAACTTTAAAGAGTCATCTACAAACCCCCATTATGACTGGAAACAAAGTTGAATCATTCCTAAAATCTGAATTAAAAAAGAAAAATGCATTATTGTTTGTATTAATTGATTCTGAAGTATCACAATTAGAGGCATCAAGCAAGCTCGCCAAAGATGTTGAAAAGATTGGTGCTTCTGCAATCTTAGTTGGAGGCTCCTCTGCAACTGATCAGATTGAGATGGCTAAAGTGGTTAAAGGCATCAAAAAAGGCATAAAAATTCCAATAATCTTGTTTCCTGGAAATGTAACTGGTGTTGTGCCTGACGCAGATGCAATCCTATTTAGCTCATTAATGAACTCAGAAAATCCATACTTTATCACACAAGCACAAGCATTAGGGGCTCCAAGTGTTCTTAAATTTGGCTTAGAACCACTTCCAACTGCTTATTTGGTGATAGGGGAGGGGACATCTGCTTGGTTTATTGGTGCAGCTAGGGGTATTCCGTTTGAAAAACCAAAAATTGCTGCAGCATATACACTTGCAGCTCAATTCCTTGGTATGAGATTTGTGTATTTAGAAGCAGGCTCTGGTGCAAAAACCAATGTTACTCCTGAAATGGTAAAGACTGTTAGACGTACGTTTAATGGATTTTTGATAGTAGGAGGAGGAATCAAAGACGTGAAAACTGCTCAGAGTCTAGTTAAAGCAGGAGCTGATGCTTTAGTCATTGGAACATTCCTTGAAAAAGGAGGTAGTATTAAAAAACTCCAAGAAATAGCAAAAGCAATTCAAAGAAGCAAGTAATAGAACTGTATTATGTCTGAAAACGACGCGATTTCTCGTATTAGTGATATTAAGATGCCTGATTACTACCTTGATTACTACTCAAATCTCTCAACTGAAACATATTCTATTTTTGAGAATGCAGCTGCAGCAAAATCGAGCCTAGTAGACTCTTCAGGTATAATCGAACCAAAAATTGCATTTGATTTGGCAGATCGAGTTTCAAAAATGCACGAAATTGACATTGCTGAACCGCTTAGAGAACTTTTAAAAATTAATGGAAAAGAACTTTCTGCATTAATTCTATCAAAAGAGATTGCTCTTGGTAAATACTCTCTTCCTGATGCATCCTTAGAAGATCGATTAGATCTTGCAGTTCGTGTAGGGTTGGCTATTGTTACTGAAGGAGTTACAATTGCACCTTTACAAGGAATTAGTGAAGTAAAGATAAAGAAAAACAAAGATGGTACTGAGTATCTCTCAGTCTCAATAGCAGGACCTATGCGTTCAGCCGGAGGCACAGAATCTGCTGTAACAATGCTAATTGCAGATCATGTCAGAAAGGCAGTTGGGCTAGCAAAATTCCAAGCTAATTCCTTTGATGATGAAACGGGTAGATTTGTTGAAGAATTACGAATCTATGAAAGAGAAGCAAGCAGCTTTCAATTCCATATTTTAGATGAAGATATTGAACATGTCATTTCTAATCTTCCAGTAGAATTGGATGGAGTTGATACAGATCCATTTGAGGTTGTAAATCACAAATCTATGGTTCGCATCAAAACTGATAGGGTTAGAGGAGGTGCATTACGTGTCCTAAATGATGGTCTAATTGGAAGATCTAAAAAACTTCTCAAAAGAATTGAATTGTATAATCTAGATGGTTGGGAATGGCTCAATGATCTTAAGGGTGTAGTTCAAACAGGTGAAAATCAGGAGGACGCAGCTGCTAAGAGAATGCGTGAGGTAATTACCGGCAGATCAGTATTATCCATGCCTAACAAATTAGGTGGGTTTCGATTAAGATATGGAAGAGCATGTAATACTGGCTTTGCAGCAGTTGGTGTTCATCCTGTAGTTGCTGAGATACTTGATCATACTATAGCAGTAGGAACACAAATCAAAATTGACATTCCAGGAAAGGGGGCAACTATTGCTTTTGTTGATTCTATTGATACCCCGATTGTTCGTTTGAAAAATGGTAATGTTGTAAAGATTAGAGATGTTAAACATGGTTTAGAAATAAAAAATGAAATTGAGAAAATCCTACATTTGGGAGACATTCTAATCTCATTTGGAGACTTTCTTGAAAACAATGCTCAACTTATACCTTCAGGATATGTTGAGGAATTCTGGATAGAAGAACTAAAACAAAAAATCCAAAAATATGAGCCTGATGATCAGTATCTAAAACAATTTTTGACTAGAATTCCAACAATAGATGAAGCACTAAAAATTTCTCTTGATTTTCAAATTCCACTTCATCCACAATATCTACATTTTTGGGATAAAATCTCATCTGAAGAACTCACTCAACTTTTAGAACCAAAAAAAATCAATGACTCAACAATTGAATATTCCACTCAAATTAAAAAAATTCTAGAAAAATTGGGGGTTCCTCATAAAACTGAAAATCAAACTATAGTTTTAGAAAATCTAGAAGCAAAAATTTTCTTTAATCTCTTATTTAGAAAAAAACCAACCATTAATGATTTATCAATTCCAAAAATTTTAACACAATCATCAGGTATTCAAATTAAGAATAAATTCTCAACCACTATTGGGGTTCGAATTGGAAGGCCTGAAAAAGCAGCTGCTAGACAAATGAAACCTCCAACACATGTATTATTCCCAGTTAGTGACAAAGGAGGACCTACTAGGGATCTTCTCAAGGCATCAAGAAATGAGCACTTCTTTGCTAACATATTCAACAGACATTGTGACCAATGCAATGAGCCCTCTATAGGCATAAAGTGCTCTAAATGTGATACAAAGACAACAATCTCTTACAGGTGTTCGAATTGTAGGGATACCCTCAATGAACCATATTGCGAAAAATGTAAACGTAAAGCACCTGGTCACTCGCACAAAGAATTTCCACTAAAAGCAAAACTACTATCAGCTCAAGAAAAGATGGGCTTACGTGCCAAAGAGCCATTCAAGGGCGTTAAGGAGTTAATTAGCCAAGATAAAATTGCTGAACCTTTAGAAAAGGGACTTGTACGTCAAAACTTTGGACTTACTGTCTTCAAAGACGGAACTGTTAGATTTGATGCAACGAATTCTCCTCTAACTCAATTCAAGCCATCATGGATTGGAACATCTGTAGAGAAACTAAAAGAACTTGGATATTCTCATGACATAGAAGGAAATCCTCTTGAAACCTTAGATCAAACCGTTGAACTTCGCATGCAAGATGTGATTATTCCTTACGATAGTGGAAACTATCTAGTTTCTACTTGCAAATACATTGATACTCTTTTAAAGAAATTTTATGGAAAAACTCCATTTTACAATGTAAAGAACTCTAATGAGTTAATTGGTCATCTAATAATTGGTCTAGCTCCACACACCTCTGTTGGAATCGTAGGACGAATAATTGGGTATACTGAAACTCATGTTTGCTTTGCAACTCCAAACTGGCACTCTGCAAAAAGAAGAGATGCTGACGGTGATGCTGACTCTATTATGCTTCTAATGGACAGCCTGCTTAATTTCTCAAGGCAATTTCTTTCTGATAGAATAGGTGGATTAATGGATGCTCCATTACTTATCCAACCTCTTGTTTTACCACACGAATCTCAACCACAGGCACACAATCTTGAAGTCACAAAATCGCTTCCTTTAGAATTCTTTGAATCTACACTTCAACAAATCAGAGCATCAGATGTCACATCTGTAGAAATAATTAGATCACGTCTTGAAACTGAAAGACAATTTTATGATTATTTCTTTACACATTCAACTTCATCTCTAACTACTTCAAAATCTCGTAGTGCCTACTCTACGCTTGGATCCATGCTTGACAAATTTGATATGCAAATGAAAAATGCTGAATTAATTGATGTCGTAAACCCTTCAGAAATTGTTTCAAATGTTATTTCAACACACCTTGTTCCAGACATCATGGGAAATCTTAGGGCATATGCTAGACAAAACTTTAGGTGTACTGGCTGTGGAAAATCATTTCGTAGAATGCCTTTAATCCAAACATGCATTTGTGGCCATAAACTAATTCCTACAATTACCCGAGGCTCTGTAGAAAAATATCTAAAACTTGCAAAAAGACTAGTTGAGAAATACGATGTTGGTGAGTATCAACGAGGAAGAATCCATGCATTATCAGATGAAATTGAATTGGTGTTTGGTAAGAGTAAAGGAGATCAATCACTTCTTACTGATTATGCCTGATTATCTTAGTTTGACGTATTCGTAGCCACCTAACTTGTTATCAAAGCAGAATTTGACTTTTTGATAGTTTTTTCTTAAAGCCTTGACTTTTGCAAGTATCTTCTTTGGGTCCTTTTTCTCAATTACTACCTGTTTGATTAAATCTGCAATTTCTTGCATTTCATTCTTTTTCATTCCAAGTCGTGTGATTTCAGAAACCCCTAATCTTATTCCACTTGGATGGAAATAATTTCTTCCTGCTTTGATATCTCCTGGAATAAGTTGTCTGTTTACTATGATGTTAGCTTTTTCCAAATCTGCTTCTACTTTACCACCATCAGCATAATCTAATACATTAACTGCAATCTGATGCGACATTGTAAATCCTCTACTCTCTCCTAACACCTTGAATCCAATATCACTTAGGGCCTCTGCAAATGACTTTGCATTTTTTATGACCTGAGTGGCATAATCTTTTCCAAATTCTAAGGCTTCTGCAAAAGCAACTGCTTTTCCTGCCATGTTGTTGATATGATGACTACTTGTGAGACCAGGGAAGATTGCTTTTTTGATTGGTTCTTCATGTTCTTCAGATCCTAAAACTAATCCTCCTTGAGGTCCAAACAAAGTCTTGTGGGTACTCATAGTCATAGTATCTGCACCCTCACGCAGAGGATCTTGGAATTTACCTCCGGCAATTAATCCCGCAACATGAGCTGCATCATAATTAATGTGCATATCATAACTCTTTAGAAAATCTGATAATTCTTTGACAGGATGTGGAAACAAAAATAATGAACCACCAAACATTGCTATCTTTGGAAGACGATTACTTTTCTTTAATTCCTTAACTTTCTGTTTTGTCTTATCAACATCAATTGTCATCTCTTCTGCATTAAACGGATAGAATTCAATTTCTAATCCATGAACTAATCCTGCAGTTCCTGAATGTTCTTTTTTACCATGTGAAATATGACCTCCAGCTGGAATAGAAGGCGCTAACATTACATCACCTGGATTTGAATAAGCTGAATATATGGCAAGATTTGCAATAACACCAGAAATTGGTCTAACATCAGCAAATTTTGCTTTGTAAAGTTTTTTGGCTAATTTCATACATTCAAACTCTACATCGTCAATGTAGATACAACCTGCATACACTCTCTCCCCAGGCCAGCCCTCTGCATACCTATTACCAAAATCTGACATTATTGCTTCTCGAACAGCAGGACTAGGAATATTTTCACTAGCGATCAATGGAATTGAATTTTCAAACCACTTGTGATGTTCCTTTAATTTTGTGAAAATTTTATCATAAGATTCTTTGTTCTGTGATTTAGCCACATTTTGCAACTTGATTTTCCCAATTTAAAAACACCGATACTCCATCAATTTTCCACGTCCTGATCTGGAAGGTATAAAAGGGGAATCTGGAGTTTTTGCATCTATGGGTATGCAAGCCACTTCCAAGGGAAATATGCCAGTTGTATTACTGAAGGAAGGCGGTTCAGAAACTAAAGGTAGAGATGCACAAAAAAACAATATTGCTGCATCCAAAATTATTGCTGAAATTGTTCAGACCAGCCTAGGTCCTAGAGGCATGGATAAGATGCTAGTTGACTCGTTAGGTGATGTTACTATTACAAATGATGGTGCAACCATCCTAAAAGAAATTGATGTTCAACATCCAGCTGCAAAAATGCTTGTTGAAATTTCTAAAACTACAGATAATGAAGTTGGAGATGGTACAACTTCAGTAGTTGTTTTGGCAGGTGCTTTACTTGAAAATGCTGAATTATTAATTGATCAAAATGTACACCCAACAATTATTGTTGATGGTTATAGAAAAGCTGCAAAAAAAGCAAAACAATTTCTTGAAAGTATTGCAGATAAAGTGCCTTCAAATGATAAACACATCTTAACTAAAATTGCAAAAACTTCAATGCAAACTAAACTTGTTAGAAAAGACTCTGATCAACTTGCAGAGATTGTTGTGAAATCTGTTCTCGCTGTTGCAGAAAAAAATGGTGAAAGTTATGATGTTGATATTGATGATATTAAAGTTGAAAAGAAGGCTGGAGGTTCTATCAAAGACTCAATGATTATTCAGGGCATTGTTCTTGATAAAGAGATTGTTCATGGAGGGATGCCTAGTAAAATCACTGAAGCCAAAATTGCATTAATTAACACCGCATTAGAAATTAGCAAAACTGAAACTGATGCAAAAATTAACATTTCAAATCCTCAACAAATGAAATCATTTCTTGATGAAGAAAATAGAATGCTAAAAACAATGGTTGACAAAGTTATTGGTTCAGGTGCAAATGTAGTTTTGTGTCAAAAAGGAATTGATGACATGGCACAACATTATCTGGCAAAAGCTGGAATTATTGCAGTTAGAAGAATTAAAGAAAGTGATCTTACAAAACTTGCAAAAGCAACAGGTGCCAGAATTGTTACAAACCTTGATGATCTTTTTGAAAAAGATCTAGGTAGTGCAGAGCTTGTTGAAGAAAGAAAAATTGAAGAAGACAAATGGGTATTCATTGAGGGTTGTAAACATCCAAAATCAGTCACCGTACTTCTTCGTGGAGGCTCACAAAGAGTAGTTGATGAAGTTGAACGCTCTGTTCATGATGCATTAATGGTTGTAAAAGATGTAATTGAAAAACCTGAAATTGTTGCAGGTGGTGGTGCTCCTGAAACATTTGCCGCAACCAAACTCAGAGGTTGGGCAAAATCTCTTGAAGGAAGAGAACAATTAGCTGCAGAAAAATTTGCTGACGCTTTAGAAGCTATTCCATTAGCACTTGCTGAAAATGCTGGTATGGATCCAATTGATACACTTACACTTCTTCGCTCAAAACAACAGAAAGGTGAAAAGTGGACTGGAATTGATGTAATGAAAGGAAGGATTGGTAATATGAAATCAAGTGATATTATTGAACCACTTGCAGTTAAACTTCAAATTGTATCTGCATCAGCTGAAGCTGCATGTATGATTCTTAGAATAGATGATGTAATTGCTACCCAAAAATCTGCAGGTGGACCACCTGGCGGAGGCGAAGGCGGAATGCCACCTGGTATGGGTGGTATGGGAGGAATGCCACCTGGTATGGGTGGAATGCCTGACATGGGCGGAATGATGTAAATTATTTTGAAAAAATTTCAAAAGTTTATTTTATAATTATAATTACGAACAACATTGAATAAAACATCATCCAAACTGCTTACTGGTTTCAAGTACATTTACCTAGTTGCATTCTTTGCATTACTTGCTGGATTATTTCATCCGCTAATTACTGACACAAGCTTTGACGGTGTAATTACTGGAGTTTTAGTATTGTTTGTAGGTCTTGCAGGTGGGGTTTTACTTTACAAAGCTGCTACATCTGAGAATAGACGAGGAATACTTCTAGGAGGAGGGTTTGCTCTAATAGCAATTTCATTATTCTATATCTTTCAACTTACTGGAAGAGCCTAAACATCAAAGTATAGATAAAATTCATGCGGATGGGGTCTAATAGCAATTTCACGTTGATCTCTTCTTTCTAATTCTATAATCTTATCAATTACATCGCCCGGAAAAATTGAATTAAGGAATTTTCTATCACTCTCTAATTCATCTAATGCTTCACCAAGATTTTTTGGAAGAACTCCAATGCCTCTTTTAGCTCTATCTGATCTAGTCATTTTGAAGATGTCATCACGTACTTCTTCTCCAGGGTCCATTTTCTTTTTGATCCCATCCATTCCAGCTGCTGTTACTGCAGCAAATACAAGGTATGGATTAGATGAAGGATCCGGAGCCCTAAACTCTAATCTCTTTAGATGAGCGTATTGTTTTCCTGTGAGATGTTTTGGAACTCTGACAATAGCAGAACGGTTTCCTGAACTCCATGCAATGTATGCTGGAGCTTCATATCCAGGTACAAGTCTATGATATGAATTGGTAGTAGGATTACAAATTGCTGATAGTGCTTTAGCATGATTAACAATTCCGCCACAAAAATATCTTCCAGTTTGGCTTAATTCAATCTCATCACCTGAATCATAAAACATGTTATCTTTTCCTTTCCATAAACTAACATTGACATGCATTCCAGAACCTGAATCCATTGCAATTGGTTTTGGCATCATCGTTGCAACCTTTCCATATTTTTGTGCAATGTTTCTGATAACATATTTGTAAGATTGTGCGGCATCTGCAGCATTTGTCAAAGTATCATATCTAATGTCAATTTCACATTGTCCTGCCGTTGCAACTTCATGATGATGATTATCACATAATATTCCAAAATCATTATTCAAAATGTTTACACATTCGTTTCGGTATGGTGAAAGGGTATCTGCTGGTGTACTAGGGTAATATCCTTCTTGTAATCCCATTGGGTATCCATCCCCATCATTATTCCATGGGGCTTCTTTTGATTCAATTGAATAAGATTGTCCTTTGTATGGTGTTAGAACATCCCAATGTACTTTGTCAAAAACAAAAAATTCTACCTCTGGACCCCATGTGCTGAAATCAAATCCTTGAGTTTTGATATACTCTTCAGCTTTTTGAGCAATTCCTCTAGGGTCTCTTGATAATCTTCCTCTGTTCTCTCCCCAGTAGATATCACAAAGAAGTCTAGCTGTTTTGTTTTCAGTCATCCAAGGAATTATTGCAAACGTATTTGGATCTGGCTTGAGAAGTAGATCTGAATCATTAATACTAGTAAAGCCAACAATTGATGAACCATCTAATTTTGGTAATCCATCTCTCATTTGTTCAGGGGTAAACAAGTTAGCTGAAATTGTAGTATGATGAAAATGACCTGTAAGACCTGTAAATTGTAGATCTATAAACTGAATATTCTCATGTTGAATCCTAGCGAAAACTTCGTCAGGTGAATATGTTATTGGGATTGCTTTACCGTGGCTAACTTTATAGGGCAATTTTTACCTTCAATCAAACACAAATAGATCCGGCATTTAAGGATTAGGTAAGAAATGTCTGAATCAAATCAAATTGACATCAACTCTTTACATCGCACAGTTTTACTGGAAACTGAAAATGATTCTATATTAGAAATTGATCCAAACTTTTACAGGAACCTCTCTGATTTTATCGGAAATTTAAAAAAACAAGAATTTGATGGGGTAGAAAACAAAATCAAAAATGCTTTGATAGAAATGGCAACTGAACTAACGTCATTACTGATACATATTAGACTGGATAAAATTTCAAAATCCTCTGATTTAGAAATTACCTATCTTCTAGATGAAGAAAAATTCATTTTGGATTCACAAGAGGAACAAAGAGAAAGAATTGAAATGATTCTTTCTGCAACAATTAATGGAAAATCAAAATTCCTTGAATCATTAGCTCAAAATCATAAAACAAAGAAAATTGCAATTAGATTTCTCAAAGAAGTAGATGAAATCGTTGGTGCTGACCTTGAAAAATATGGTCCTTTCAAAACTGAAGACATAGCTACAATTCCATACGAAAATGCTCAGGCATTAATTATCAAAAATGCTGCAACAAAGGTTCGTTGGGAAGACTAGATAGAAATTATACCTGTTATTTTCATATTATATGTCCCATACAGGCGTTGATGTAGTTGATTTTCTACTTTATACAATTTATCCAGTAATTGGAATCTTTATTGTTGAAGCTATAAGCAGATTAGTCAAAGCTCCAAAGTGGATTAAACTATGGACACAAGCAGCTGTGTCTGCTGGTTTTGGAGTTTACTATTGGTTTGTTTTACCTGCACCACAAAATTTTCCACTAACTGCAATGGTGATGTTTGCACTTGCACTGGCTCTTATCTATCAGGGAAGACGTGCTAAAATTTCTCCTGACAAAAGTCCATACTAATCTTTGAATCTACTGAATATTCTTTTGAAAATATTTGGTTTGTCTCTACCACCATCTCGTATCACTTTCCTCTCACCAAATTTTTTTGCTCGAATCTGACTGAGCTTTACACATCTATGTTCTTCAGGTAATCTATGTTCAGCACAAAATGGATCCTTGCAATAATTACATTGAAATGGTAAATCTGTCAAATCTCCACAATAAGCACATTTCTCAGATTCCATAACTTGGTTAGTCGTTTTTTATTTAATAAAGATGGTAGGTGTTTTTTTCTAAAGTGATTTAGTCTAAACGTTTTTACGATGATGGAATTGGATCCAATTAAATGATTAAAGACAAAATTGCAATAATTACAGGAGCAAGCAGTGGTATTGGATTTGCAACTGCCTTGACATTATCAAAAGCAGGAGCTAAAGTTGCTATTGGTGCAAGACGAGTAGACAAACTAGAAGCACTTGCAAAACAAATTACTGATAATGGTGGAGAAGTATTTTATCAAAAATTAGATGTTACACAAAGAGAAGAGTGTGATAATTTTGCAAAAGCAGTTTTAGACAAATGGGGCTCTATTGATATTCTTGTAAATAATGCAGGTTTGATGCCTCTAAGTTTCTTCAAAAGTCTCAAGGTAGATGAATGGGATAGAATGATTGATGTCAATATCAAAGGTGTATTGTATTCTACAGGCTCAGTAATTTCTCATATGAAAGAAAAGAAATCTGGTCATATTGTTAATCTCTCATCTGTAGCTGGAAGAATTGTATTTCCAGCTGGTAGCGTTTATTGTGCAACAAAGCATGCAATTGCAGCATTTAGTGAGGGATTAAGACAAGAATTTAGTGTACGTTCTAACATTAGAGTAACTTCAATTGAACCTGGAGTTGTAGATACAGAACTCAACGATACAATTACTGATGAATCTTTGCAAGGATTTGTTGAAAATACAAAAAAGATGAAAGCATTACACGCAGAAGATATTGCAAATGCAATTTTGTATGCAGTTGAATCTCCATCGCATGTTAATGTTAATGAGATTTTGATAAGACCTACAACACAAGAACGCTAGTTAAAAAATTACTAATCTGATTTCTCTTTGTCTTTTGTAAGATGTTCTAAGATAGCTCTTACTTCAACACCTAAATCCTGAGTATCTTTTGATAGATTCAAATTTTCAGGAATATTATTTTTAAATTCTTCATCTCCCAATTCGATGTTTCTTTTTTGAATACAATCTAAATGATCCTCCCCAGTAGCAGAAATCTTTTGACAGATATTACAAATCTTCATTATTTCCCTTAAACAATACGACGATTTAATAATTTCATTTTGTGCCTATGTGGCAAGGGATCGTAGTCTAGCTTGGTATGATACTAGTCTGGGGGACTAGTGATCGCAGGTTCAAATCCTGCCGGTCCCATTTTACTTTAGTTGTGTGGCTGTATTTGTTGGAATAAAAAAGAGGGAGAATTATTTCTCTAATTTTACGAGTTCGTTCTTTAGTTGCTTGATTTGATATTCTACAACTCGTCTCTGGACACTATTTATCAGATTCATTTTGTATTTTCTTGGAGTAATGGGAAAAGGAGACCAGAGAAGAAAAGTTGATCTTTTGCTAAGTTCAAACTCTTTTTGTTTTCACAAAAATGGTTCAAGCCTTATAGGATTCTGTTTTGAACCCTTAAATCTAGTTTCATCTTTTAATATTTTATGAAATTACTAATTTTTGCATTAATCCCACTTATTCTATCAATAGGTATTGTACCTGCTTTGCAATTTGATGTTGTTCCTAATGCTGATGCAGTCAAAGCACAGGGAAATTCTCTAACTGAAACTAATTCAAAAAAGGTCTGTGGCGATAGACTATGTTCTGAACCAGTGAAACAAGAAATTCCTGAAGAAATAATGGAAGAAAAAGTTGTGGAAGATTCTATGCAAGATCAAAATGTAGTATATGATGATGGAATGTATCAGCTAGTAAAAACTGCAGAAAATGTCTACAGTTTTGGTACATCAATGGGATCTTTTTCTTTAGTTATGGTAACTGATGATGGAGTCATTATTGGAGATCCTGTAAATCAACATCATTCAGAAATTATGCTTAAAGCAATCAGAACAATAACTGATCAACCAATCAAGTATGTGATTTATAGTCATACTCATTGGGATCATACTGGTGGCGGTCAAGTTTTTAAAAATGAAGGTACTACAATTCTCAGTCACATTGATGCAAGAGATTGGCTTTTAGAGAATCCAAATCCAAATGTAATAGTAGCTGATGAAGTTTGGGAAGGAAATTTTAAAGAAATTATTCTAGGTGGTAAAACACTTGAGCTTCATCACTTTGGTCCAAGTCATGGTGAAGGTATGACTGTATTTTATTTGCCTGAAGACAAAATTATTTTCATAGTTGATATTGTAACTCCTAAAAGACTTGCATTTACTATCATGCCAGATTTTTCTCCTAAAGGATGGGAAAGAACTCTGATAGAAGTAGAAAAACTTGATTTCGATACTGCAATGTTTGGTCACAAGCGAGCACTTGGTCCTGCATCAGAAGTAACAGAGATTAGAGAATATTTACAAGATTTACGTGCTGAAATCTTTAGGATGGTACAAGAAGGTGTTAATCCATTTATGATTCCATCAACAATAGAATTGCCAAAATATCAAGACTGGGAGTTTTATGATGAATGGTTAGAAATGAATACATGGCGTGTATTTTTGGAACCACATATGGGTTGGTAACTGAACTTCCATCTATTTTGAATTCCAAAAATAGTTAGAGCCCACATTGGTCCATTTTTAAGAATTACTGATATTTTCTTGTTGTATTTTATGAACACAATTTACTTTTTGAGTAATTTTTATGAGTAAAATTGTGGTCAAAAACAGTAATAATAAACTCAATATCGAATTAGAATGTGAGGAAAAAATTATATCTGAAAAGCATCGGTTTGGAAGAGTTCGCTCAAAGATGATGTCTCAATTAAGAGTAGAATATGGAACAGAGATGGCAAATCGATCATTAGCAAGAATTAACAAAAGAATCTCTATTGGCTCAAAAATGGCAAAATCTCATTCTGAAGAATCAATAATTTAAAAATTCATTTTATTTCCTTTTTCATCAATTTTATTCCTTATGATTCATTTTAGAAAATTATTTTTGTTCAAATAAACATCATCAGGATTATGAAATACTTTTTTTACATTCTAATCAATGACAATGACAAAAACAAAAACGAGAAATATTTTGGCCGCTGTTTTGTTTGCTGTTCTGTTAACGGTATCTATGCCAGTAACAGTTATGGCTCAACAACATCACAACGATCAAAACAACTTTCAACAACGAAATAACGATCAAAACAACTTTCAACAACTAAGCACTGATCGATTTGCTACTGTTGATGACGATGGAAACAAGATTGTTTCTGCAGAAATTCTTGGTTGGTTGCAATTACAGGCCCATGATCTATTCTTTGTAGAACGTGGAGATAGAGTAAACGCTAATACTGCCACAGAATTTGAAAATGGAAAACTTGATCTCTCAACACTTCTAATTGATATGACTACTGGAGAACCATTTAGCGATGAACAGATTGCTAATGGAGGTGAAATGCGAAATAGTGAAAACATTATGCTATTTACAATTGCCTCTAATTTGGGTCAAAAATATCTAGAAGTTAGAGATGCTGAAGGTGAAGAGGCTGCACTTGATACAATAATGCACATTTACAAAAAGTGGATTAAGAGAACATATCAAGCAACTTTTGATGAACGATTACCTGCACCACAAGACGGAATTGCTACTGATACTGAAAATCTAGCATATAGAACGCTTCATGATTTATTATCAGATCAAATCTTTGTAGATCGTCAAATTGTTTCTACTCTTGATTCATCACTTGCTGGTAAAACACTAGATAGACTTGAACTTACACAATTTGGTTCACCTCTTGATGGTCAGTTCGATGAAGGATTCTTACACATAGAGGTAGCACCTGGTATTGAGGTTAGTTTATTGGATGCAGATAGTTCATTTGCAACTCAATTCAAAACTGATTTCTCATTTGAGTTCTTTTTAGAAGAACTTGAAGATGGTCACTATGATGAAGATGATGAAGTGTTGAAGCAAATACGTTCTCTAATAGCAAAAGGACAGAGCTTCTAGCTCTTTTTTTTAACTGTATTCATTTGTCATACCTATTTGGTACCAAAATAATCACCAAAAACCTTCTAATCTTGCTGGTCCCATTATAATTTTAGAATTTTCAATAGTTTATCAAAATTTTCCTGTGTTTTTTCTTGTTTGTATTGTTTCAAGGCCTGAATGATTTTCCTTTTAGATGGATTTTTGTAAATTTTTTGAGTTTTTTTTGCAATTCCTGATCCAATAAAAATTGCCTGAGTAACTGATGTTACATTTGATGGCCTTCTTTTTGTGCTAGAACTTTCAAAATCAATTAATGTAGATTTAGTTTTTCCTACAATTACATGTTTGGTGATATTACTTAATTCACCGTGATCAAAATTAATCTGATCCAATCTATAACAATCTTCTAAAACAGTTCTGATAGTGGATTTTAATTTCTTTGCACTACCTATCCCTCTCAATGTATCTATCCATTCTCTAATTGGCATTCCTTCAAGGTATTCCATAACCAAGAAATTTTTACTAGCAACAAACATTTTTGGTCCTACATTTACTGAATTAACTAATTTTAACAAGACTGCCTCGGTTTTCATTTCTTTTCTTGGTGAATCTGTCCTTCTAATTTTCAGTGCAACTTGCTTGTTACCTTTTTTTGCTAGAACTACAACTCCCACGTATCCTTTTCCTAAAATTGCTAATTTTCCAAGTGTTGTAGGACCTGTAAATGAAATTGATTTAATTTTTAATTTTTCTAATTCATTGATTCTTGATCTTATTTGACGACTAGTAGCTTTAGGATATCCTAGAATTTTTGAGTATGGCTCATCGGCAAACTTCTTAATTGAAATGAAAGAATGTGCCATCTGTTGAAATCAACTCATTTGCAGCCACTTTAATTGATTTGCTTAAATTTTTATTTCCTACTGACACTTTGAAACCTCGTTTGAAATCACTTTGTAGACCTTTTGGTATGCCTGTTCCCAAATTCTTTCTCAAAAATTCTGTCATAAATTTGGTTGCTGTAGTATGTTTTCTTTTTTCTAATGAAATTATTTTTCTGTTATTTCCAATCCACATTAATTCTGTACTTGTATGATTTTTAGAAATGAAACTCTTGGAACTACCTTCTCTGAAAAATTCTGGCCCATTTTTTGTATATATTTCTGAAATTTTTGTAGATTCCAACAAGAAAAAGAGATAGGCTTCTTTGTGTTGATCTGTATGGGATTTACTTCTTAACACGTTGAATCCGCCCAATTCTAACTGTGTAGATAAAGACGAGGTGGCTCTCTTAATTTGTCCCCATATTATATCTGGACTTCTAATTTTAAAATTAAATTTTACCACTAACAGGTTTTCCCAATGTTTCTTTGAAATTATTGATTTTTTGTTCTTGAAAAATCCTACATTAGATTTTTCTTTAAAAGCTCTAGAGACAAGAACAAGCTTACCTAGATTTTCATCAGAGATTGCTGCAGCTAAATTTCTATTTTTATCAATTGGGTCTACAATCACTATTGATGTATCAAACTTCTTTGAAGTTTTTCCAATAACTTGGTTTTCTTTAATTCCTGATATTGATTTAATTACATTTTCAAAACTTCCAAAATTTAATACTAGAACTTCTGAAACATATCCACTAAATCCTTGCTTTGCAATTTCTGCTCCATAAATTCCATTTGACTTTAGAAATGTTTTTAGAATTCTAACTTCGTTTCTCATTTTTGGTGTTAATGATTTTTCCATAAATTTAGTGTGAAATGGAGATCTATCTGCAGAACTCTTCCACTCTCCAATTTTTACATCATAAAATGGTACAACATTGATCTTAGTATTCTTAATTTTAGCCTCAACATAAGGATGCTCAGAATATCTAACATAAGGAGAAAATTTTTTCATTGATTCAAAACCAATTTTTTTTGAAATCTTTTCAAATTTTTCTTCTGATGTTGACTTCTTAAATCTGATAAAAATATCCACATCTGCATCTTTTGATAACCAAGTACCTTTTGCATATGAACCTCCAAACTCTAATCCTGTTACTTCTGGAAATTTCTTAATTTCTTTTTCAACTAGATTAAATGCTAATTCAGCAATTTGTTTTTTTGATTTTTCTATCATCTTTGATGGAATGACACTTTTACTAACTTTAGAAATAATATTTTTCATTGTATTGCTTTAATCTCCTCTAAATCAGAATAGATTGGTCCATTTGATGTAAGTTCACTTTTTTTCAATTTGATACTAGTTACTTCTTGTATTCCAAAATCTACCATTCCCTGACTATCCAATTCTTTTGTTATATCTCCTACCTTCTTTTTAATTCTAAATACTGTGATATGAGGCTTGAATGGTTTATCTGAAAAAAATCCTAATGGCTCTAACACTTTTTCGACTTTTTTTGATAACTGAATTAGCATATTTCCTCCATCATTATCTGTTCCAATCCAAATTACTCTTGGAAATTTGGGTTTAGGAAATGCACCAATCCCTCTCAAGTTTACACTAAAACTTGAAAATTCAATTTTACGAAGAGATTGGATGATTTTCTGTGAGATATCTTCTGAAACTTCACCTAAAAACTGCAATGTAAAATGAAAATTTCTTGATTCTACGGGTTTAGCATCAATGTTAATTTTAGTTTGAAATTTTTTAATGGAATTAATGATATCATTATTTGATATTTCAATTGCAACAAACGTTCGCATTATAACATTTTTTGAAGTATCTTTATAATAATTTCCGGTAGCTTCATAGACGAGTATTTTTTTTGATATGTGTTGACAAAACTAATTGTATGCCTAACAGGTATGCCTGGCTCAGGTAAATCTACTATTGCTGAAGGATTGAAACCAAAAGGATATGATATTATCAATATGGGAAATGCTATCAGGGAAGAAGCAACAAAAAGAAACTTAGAACCAACCAGTTCAAATCTTGGAAAACTAATGCTTGAGCTCAGAGAGAAAAATGGTCCTGGTGCAATAGCAGAATTAGTTAAATCACAAATTGAATCTTCTACTGCAAATGTAATCCTAATGGATGGAGTAAGATCTAGTGATGAAATACAAGTACTAAGAAAATTTGGTAACGTAAAATTATTAGCAATTCATGCATCGACAGATACTAGATTTGATTTTTTACAAAAAAGGGGAAGATCAGATGATCCTCAAACAAAAGATAATTTTGAAGAAAGAGATAATCGTGAATTAGGTGTTGGAATCAGTAATCCAATTGCATTATCTGATTATGCTATATCAAATATTGGTTTAACAAAAGATGAATTAATAAAAGCTGCATTTGAAATAATTCAAAGCTGGATAGAATGAAAATTCCAAGTATTTCTTGCAAAATAGAGATGTTTTGTACAATAAATCCTTCAGAAGATCCAAAAAAAATTGAAAAAGCAATTTCAAATATTTTTACGTATTCAACTATAAACACTGAAAATTCTTCAGTTAGTGCACAATCCAAAGATCTCAAATCTTTAGAAAAAATCTATGAAACAATTCATACAAAACAATCTCAAAAAATCTATAGACGTAATCTTGAACAAAATTTAGAAAATGATTCTACTTGGTTTTATCTGAATAAACAAGCAGCTTTTGTTGAACAAATAGCAATTTGTGAAAAAGCAGATGAATCCCCCTTAGGACCCATTAAAGTAATTCTTACTTCATCAAATATTGATGGAATAATTGATTGGATTATCCCTAGAGATTATAATTAAGCTAAGAAAATTCACTCACTTTTGAATATTTTTTTAAGTTAGAATCTAAAATCCATTTTTTTGAATTATTATCAAATGTTCATAAAATTAGGCATAATTGTAGGTATTGTGGTTTTAGGAGGTATGATATTCTCCAATGAAATTGATACCTTGTTTCCATCTACTTCTGCAACTGTATTTGATTCTCTACAAGGTGATTTGGCCAACTTTGGTTCTAAAGCTTCAGATTCTGTAGAACAAAGAATTGATGAATCAATTGATAAAATAACTGATAAAACTGGTAATGCCATAACTAATGAAATTAGTGAAGCTGGAGATAAGATTACTAGTGAAATCTCTGAAGCTAAAGAATCATCTCAAAAAACAATTAGTGAAGAAATTTCCAACTTTAATCCTATTGAAGCAATAACAAATATTTTCACAGGTGGTTCAAGTTCACCAAGTACAAGTTCACCAAGTACAAGTTCACCAAGTACAAGTTCACCAAGTACAAGTTCACCAAGTACAAGTTCACCAAGTACAAGTTCACCAAGTACAAGTTCACCAAGTACAAGTTCACCAAGTACAAGTTCACCAAGTACAAGTTCACCAAGTACAAGTTCACCAAGTACAAGTTCACCAAGTACAAGTTCACCAATAATATTTGATACACTTTCTCTATCTACTAAACAACAAGCAGATGATAATATTCTTCTTCAATATTCTGATTCAAGTGGAAAAACTCAAAGTGTTAATGTTGTAATTAGAACTGAACAAAAAGAACTTTTTTCAGGTATATTTTTCTCTTCAATGTTTGAAGCTACCGTAAATGATGCTACAGGCATTCCTTATTTTATAGACATGGTCGTTGAACATGAAGATCATGGTACAATTACATCATCAGTATTTAATCCTGGAGATGCTTCTGATACAAACATTAATGGTATATTTTTACAATCATAATCTAGTTTTCTCTAAATATTGAAACAAATTCTGGTAATGTAGTTGCACTAGTATTTCTTATCACTAAATCCATCTCTGATGACATTTCAGTGTTATCTGGATTTACTTCAATCAAAATTGCATTATTTTGTTTTGCATAAATTGGTAATGTATTTGCAGGTGATACAACAAGCGATGTACCTGCAATTACCATCAAATCACATTGACTAGCGTTAATCATGGCGTTTTCCCATACATCTTGTGGTAGAGATTCTCCAAACCAGACTACATCTGGTCGAAGCATATTTCCACATTTACATAAAGGTGGGGTTTCAGAAAATTCTGTAACTATTTCATCTTTAAAATCGCAAACTGAACACTTGATCTTTATGATACTACCATGCAATTCTAACACTTTTGAGCTACCCGACTTTTGATGAAGCCCATCAATATTTTGGGTTAAAACTACAACTTCTGCATATTTTTCAAGTTCAGCAATTGCAATATGACCTGGATTTGGCTTTGCTTCAAAAATATTGGATCTTCTTTCATTATACCACTCCCAAACTAATTTTGGATTATCATAAAACGCATCAATTGTAGCTAATTTCATCACATCATAATTCCTCCACAATCCATCTTTTCCTCTAAATGTAGGAATTCCACTTTCTTGTGAAATTCCAGTCCCTGTTACAAATACAATTTTTTTAATATCTTTAATTTGATCTTTGATTGATTCAAACATTTTCATTTAATTTCTATTTCTAAAAGATCTCTTGCAGTTATTACTGAATCATGAATTTCTTGTGCTTCATTCAAGTGTCCAACTTCATCTTTGTATCTAGCTGAAAAATGAGTTAAAACTAAATTTTTTACTTTAGCATTTTTTCCTAAAGTTGCAGCTTGTTTTGCAGTAGAATGACATGTATCTTGGGCTCTTTGTTTTTCTTCATCAAGAAATGTTGAATCAAATACAAGATAATCACATTCCTCAAAAAATCTTTCCAATTCTTTAGTAGGCATTGTATCTCCTGAAATTCCTATTTTTTTACCTGGACGTTTTTCTCCTAATACCTGTTCTGGTTTTATTGTCTTTTCATTAATGATAACTTCATTTCCATTTTGTAGTTTGTTCCATAATTCTCCTTCAGGAATGCCTAATTCCTTAGCTTTTTTGATATTGAATCTTCCAGGTTTGTCTTTTTCTTCAAATAGATATGAAAATGCAGTAACTGAATGATTTGCTTTACATGCATGCATTAAAAATTTCTTATTTTCAAAAATTTTACCTTCTTTAATAATAGTAATTAAAATTGGAAATGATAATCCAAAATTTAATACTTTGATATTTGCTGCAATGAATTCATCAATCCCACTTGGACCAAAAATTTCCAAAGTTTCAGTTCTGTTTTGCATAGACATTGTTTGTAATAATCCTAGAATTCCTACACAATGATCTCCATGAAGATGTGTAACAAATAATTTCATTTTCTTATTCCATCCTAAACCTGATTTCATATAGGAAATTTGTGCAGCTTCACCTGCATCAAACATTAAGATCTCTCCTTCTCTTTCCAAACAAATACAAGACAACCCTCTATTTTCAGTGGGTTGGGATGCTGATGTTCCTAAGAATACAAGTTTCATTTAATCAAAATTGTCCTTGTCAAGCTTTTATGCCTATAGATTTGATATTTTTTTAATCCCTTTAACTTCAAATTGTAATCTAATTCTTTTTTGTACATGATTGCTATTTTCTTACGTTTAGGTAGAATTGAGAAAAATTTCTTCAATATCTCTTCAGGTTTTACTGATGCTTTGGATGCCCTTCCATATGGCAAATCAGTAACAACTCCATCAAATTTTTCAGAGATTTTTGATAATTCTTGAAAATCGGATTTGAAAACTTTTGATTTATACCCATTTGCCTTTAGATTCTCTTTTGAAATCTCACACATTTTTTCATCAAAATCTGATCCAATTGCGTGGATGCCCATAGATTCAGCCTCCAAAAGAGTTGTTCCAGTACCACAAAATGGATCACACACAGTTTCTCCTTTTTTTAATCCAGTCAAGTTTATCATGACTCTTGTTAGTTTCCAGTCTAATTCATGAGGATAGTTTTTGATCTTTTTTGGTCTACTTTTTTCTTTAATTCGTTTTGAGAACCCAAAAAAATTCTCTTCATTAGTAAAAATTAGATATATCGTAATGTCAGGATTTTCTAATTTTACTTTTGCATGAGAGAATTTTGATATCATATCTCCCATAGAGCTTTCCAATTCTGGAATATTGAACTGATTTGATGATAAATTAATTATTCTACAAACAAAGGTTTTTACATTTTTTAGTATTCCAAGATTTTCCTCATCTAAAAACAATCCTGACATTTTTCGTAATATCTGCCCAGAAACTTTAACAAATGTTGCACGTTTTGCAATTTCATTCCAATTTGTTTTTGATTGAATAATTACCAAATTAGAAATTACCTTAGCTTTTGCAAATCTATCATATGTTTTTGATATTGCAACTACCTCATCAGTTGCAAGTTCTAGATAATCTTTAGATAAAATAAAAAAGCTTTCTGGCATTATACTATTGCCTTTGCAATTGTATTGGAAACATCAACAATTGATGTTTTACCCGGAATTGTATTTGCACTAACAATATTTGTAACTCCTGCTTTTCTTATTTTCTTTTCGGCATCATTCATTAAAAGAGCATGTGTACATGCAACATACACTCTTCTACATTTTTGTTTTTTAAGAAATTGTGTTGCTTTGACTATGCTTCCACCCGTACTTATCATATCATCAACTAAAATAAGATCTCTGCCAACAACATCTGTATTTTTTGTTTTAATTTGCACTTTACCTGTTTTTCTATCTCTCTTTTTTTCTAGAGCAATATACTTTGTTCCAAATTCTTTTGCAAATTCTTTTGCTCTGTCTTTTCCACCTTGATCAGGTGACACGACTAGAGGATTTTTCAGGCTCAATTTCTTGAAATATTTCACTAGATCTGGAATTGCAGTCACATTTTTTGTTTTTATTGTAAAGTACTTGAGCCCAATTATACTGTGAATATCCACTACAATTATTTTTGATGCACCTGCTCCTTTGAATAATTTACCAAGAACTTTCATTGTAACAACCTCTCCTGGTAGAAATTCTCTATCTTGTCTTGCATATCCCATATACGGAATTACAGCAATTACTTCAGATGATTTTTCTTTAGCTTTTGAAATTAATGATAATGCTTGAACTAGATTAGTATCAACAGGAGGATAAATTGACTGTACAACTATGGTTTTTCTTTTGGATATATCTCCACTAAGAGTAATTTTGCTTTCTCCATCGGCAAAAACTCTAATTTCTGATTTTACAAGATTTGCCTTTATTTTTCTAGATAACTTTCTTGCTAAATCTTCTGAAGCTTTTCCACCAATTACTGATAGTTTAGTCAACAAGAAAATGTGATTTAATGGGATTCTTAAGTTTTGAGAAGATCATTCATCTTCGCCACCACCACGAGCAAGATCTCCTATACCGTATTCGTCAATTACCTTATTTCTTTGATCTTTTAACTTGTCGATCTCCTCTTGTTCACGTTTTTCATCTCCTTGGTATACTGTTCTAATTGGCCATGGAATTCTAATATCATATCTCTTGAATTCTTCGTACATAATCATTCTCATGTCGGTTTTAGCTTTGAATTGTGCACCATAATCTCTGACATATACTAATAATATAAAATCTAATGCAGAATCATTAAAATTATTAAATCTCACAATTGGTTGATTGATATCGACATGAATATCTTTATCACAACCACAACTTGGTTGATTATCCTTCAAGTATGGACATCGTATTTGTCTAATGAGGTGTCTACCTTTTCCATCAACTACTTCTTTCATTGCACGTTTGCCAACTTTTACAAGAATTGCTGAAACTTGTTTAGGATCATTAAGATAAGAAACACCTACATCTACAATAGCAGGTACCATCTTTATTCCCTGTGTATAGTTGATTACTTGTGCATTAACTAACTGTCTTGTTGGAATTATTGCAATTGATTCGTTTAATGCATCTCGAATATAGGTTACTCTAGGTGTAATTTTGTGTACGTATCCATTATATCCTGTATCAAGTTTGATACGCTCACCTTCGATGAATATCTTATCTTTTCGAATCATAATATATGCAAAATAATTCTGCATAGTCTCCTGTAATGCTAATCCTATACCAATTGCTAATCCACCAGTTGCAGTAGCAAGTACGATCAAATCAACTCCCCACCAAGCAACAACTCCTAAAATTGTTGCAATAAAAATTCCAACTGGAAGAACCTGTTTTGCAGATTTTGGGATTCCTTCTCTTTTCTTTTTTGCATATCCTGGAGGACGAGAACTTGGAATTATTGGTTCATATCCATTTGTTCTCTTCTCTCCTCTCCACATATCAATTGGAAATATTTCATCAGGTTTTGTACCTGGTTTTAACTTTCTTCCAGATTGGTTGTTACCCGTGATACAGTTTTGATAATATTTTTCATATTTTACACGTTCTGATTTTTTCCATTCTTCAAAAGGGTCATCAACTAGTTTTTCATATCCACCAATTGGATTACCTTTTGTTGTACGAAATTGTTCTAATTGATGTCTTCCTTCTTCTGTTTTGAGTAATTTCTGAAACTCCTCTTCGTCAATGTCTTCTGGAGTAATCTTTGGTGGAACCCATTTGTACAATTTATGAATCAAATCATCTTTATCATCAACAAATCCCCTCATTTCAAACCAAGCATCAAAATCCTCTTTTTCTAATCCTGATTTTTCACGTTTAGTAAGAGCAATTGGAACAAGATGAGAAATTGTATAACCAATTACCAAAATATTGAAAGTATTAAGAATTTTTGCAAACACTTCTTGAGGAGATATTTCCTCATCTCCAATTATCGATAAATCTTCTCCTAACAAAACACCAGTTTGTATGTGAACATTGATTGCAGTAATTAATGCAATTGCGAAAAATGGAAGAACAGCTCTTCGTACAAATCTTGAGAAATGTGGTTTTTGATAATAAAATTTCTTTGAACCTACCCAAGATGAAAATTTTCTATAACCAAGAGCAATTCCAATCATACCTGCAACCATTATGAAAAATGCGATTTGAAGTGATTCAGATGATGCTAAAAGCTGTGAAACAGTTTCAAACTCACCTGCGGAAATTTGTGTCAAGTCTTCTTCAGCTATGTTTAACCACCATTCTAATCAAATTCATGTCCTAGAATACAAAGGTTAAGCTATATTATCATTAAATTCAAAAAATACTATGCGTAAGTAGTCTGCAACCTTTAACAATGGTTAACGCACTATTTACAAAATGACCTATCAAGAATCTGTTTGGGATGATTCACCATCACTAAAATCATATACATTAGCAAATTTTCGTACTCTTCCACAAATTCAGAAGATGTCTGAAGAAACTAGATTTGAAATGGAAGTTGTAGGTAATGTTTTACCATTTAAAGCAAACAACTATGTTGTTGAACAACTAATTGATTGGAATAATATACCAAACGATCCAATGTATGTTTTAACTTTTCCACAAAAAGGAATGTTAAAACCAGAACATTATAAAAAAATGGAAACTGTTTTAAAAAATAATTCTGATAAAAAAGAAATTGCATCTGTTGCAAATGAAATTCGTTTACAATTAAATCCACATCCAGCAGGACAAATGGAACTTAATGTTCCAACTCTAAAGGATGGAACTAAATTATATGGTATGCAACATAAATACAAAGAAACTTGTCTATTCTTCCCTAGTCAAAGTCAAACTTGTCATGCATATTGTAGCTTTTGTTTTAGATGGCCACAATTTGTTGGAATGGATGAAATGAAATTTGCAATGAGAGAGGGCGAACAACTTGTACAATATGTTTCAGAACATCCCGAGATTAGTGATGTACTCTTTACAGGTGGTGATCCAATGATTATGAATGCAAAAATGTTTTCAAAATACATTGATGCTCTTGTTGAATCTAAACTCCCAAATCTTAAAACAATTAGAATTGGAACGAAAGCCCTTTCTTACTGGCCTTACAAATTTTTGACAGATTCTGACTCACAAGAAATGTTAGATATTTTTACAAAGATTACTGATAACGGATTACATTTGGCATTTATGGGTCACTTTAATCATCTAAATGAATTATCAACAGATGCTGTAAAATCTGCAATCAAAGAAGTTAGAAAAACTGGCGCTCAAATTAGAACACAATCCCCACTTTTAGCACACATTAATGATGATGCAGAAATGTGGGCAAAAATGTGGACAAAACAAGTTCAATTGGGGTGTATTCCGTACTACATGTTTGTAGTTAGAGATACTGGCGCTCAGCATTACTTTGGGATTCCTCTAGTAAAGGCATATAAAATTTTCACCAAGGCGTATTCTTCTGTAAGTGGACTGGCAAGAACTGTTCGTGGACCTAGTATGTCTGCAACACCAGGAAAAGTTCAGGTTATTGGAACTACTGAATTTAATGGCCAAAAATTAATTGCTTTGAGATTTTTGCAGGGCAGAAATCCAAATTGGGTACATGAACCATTCTTTGCAAAATATGATGAAAATGCAATATGGTTAGATGATTTGAAACCTGCATTTGGTGAGAAATTCTTCTTTGAAGATGAACTAAACAGTATCAAAGCATTAAAGACGAGTTAATTTCCAATTTATCTTAGAATTTACCATGGTAGAAAGTAATTATGATATTCTAGGAATTGTAATAGGAACAACTGAAAAAGAAATTCGAGATGCGTTTAGACGATTAGCACTTCAATATCACTCAGATCGTGGTGGGGAAAATGACCAATTTATAAAAATTAAACAGGCATACGAAGATCTCAAAATTGGTAAAAAATATCCTGATACAGATATTGAAAAACTAAAAAATTCTAGAGTATTTTCTGGTGATACTGAAGCTGATATTAGGAGAAAGAATCAGATTCTGGGTCAAGAATTATCTAAAGAAATGAAAACAGCCGAAGAATGGGCTGCTACATTGAATAGATCAAACTCAACTGCATCAAGATTATTTGGTTCAAAAACTCTTGGTGAAATTGAACTCGAACGAAAAGTAAATGGTGCTTTATCAATTAAAGGAAATTTTATGGCAGGAAGTCTAACTTATGATGGCCCAATAGTTATGCAAGGAAGTGTAACTAGTCCATCGTGGACACAGGAATTTAAAACAGATATACATCTCACTAAAGGAGATTTCAAATTCATTAATCCTTTAGAAACTAAATATAAAGTTGAGAATGGCGCTAGAATTACCGCATATAATGGAAATATCATAATAGGAAATGTCTTTGGCAGAAAATACAAAGTTGCAGATAAGATAAAAGTTGGTGTCTTTCAAATTCAAGAACATAGAACACACATTTCAGCTCCAAATGGAAAAATTATTGCTGAGAATGCTGTAAATACTGTTTTACTTGATGCTGATACGATTATTGTTCTTAATGCAGAAGATGATGTAATAATATCTGCACGTGAAATTTTATTTTATGGAGGAAAATTTACCCATGATTCTGTTATTGAATTAAAACAAGGTGGTACCATACGATTTTTTGAAAATTTTTCAATTCAAGGATTAAGTGGTGATGCTATAATCAAACTCGAAAATGGCAAAAAAATTAGATTGTTTGATCTAAAAACTAAAAAAATCAAAGATTTAGCTGATGAATTTGTACCTAACAAAGAAAATTATCAAAAAGATGCTACTATGGTTGGGAATGGGTTTACAATTACATATGATATGCTAGATAACCTTTCATTGAAATCATCTAAAAAACAAAAAAGTGGTTGGGCATCAAAATTTGGTTTTACTAAAAATTGATCAACTCTATTAAAATCTAAAATAATAAAAAGAAATTAAAAAATGATTGAACTAATCTAATCGATTAATTCGGTCCAACCTTTGACGAAGACTGAGTCCTTATGGAGTGGAACTGGTTGTCCAACAGTAAAGTCCATTGGTCGCATCCAAAAGATTGCTTTTGTTGGGCATACACCGATGCATGCACCATCAGAAATACATCTTTCTGGATAAAATACAAATGCTTTACCTCTCTTCCAGCCTTCAACAGGTTTTACTCTAAGGACATCTGGACCTAATGTTGTACAGATTTCTACACATAGTGCACATCCGATACACATTTGTTCGCTGATGTCTGGAATAATTCCTACTGGCATAACGAAAATTTTTATGATTTTGGTCTTAATATAACTTGCCTAAAAATATCGAGCTATAACGGCGTTTCAAATTTTATAACGGCGTTTCAAATTTTGATCGCATAAAGATCCAATCTAATTGCTTATTCTATCCTGAAAACCTTTGAATTTGCATCAACATCTTCCAAATTACTGATTACTAAATTATTTTCAGTTTTTTTAAGAAAATAAACGCCAGTTTTTCCTGATTTTATGATTTGTTTTCCTCCTGGTGATAATATCCATCCAGTATTTTCTTTCTTTCTTGCCATTGCAGTTATAACAACAGATGAACTTGTTTGTCTACCGGTAGATGAGAGTAACATAATACATGAATTGATGAATCTGGCAGATTCAAGATCATCAAACATATTGTAAACTCCATTAAATGAATCAATTACAACTAAAAATTTCTCCTTTGATACTTTACTTATGATTTCTGAAAATTTCTCTTTCCAACTTGTCTTATCAGGATGAAAAATTATTACATTATCTTTTTTCTGAATCATTCCAGATTCGACATATCCAGTGTAAAGTAAATCTATATCTACAAAAATAATTGTATTTTCTACAGAGTTGATTAATCTATTAAGAAACTCTACTTTATGGAAAGGTTCTGAGCATAACACTATACTTGGTGAGTTTTCTTCAAATTCATTTTGAATATGTGTTAAATTATTATCTAAAATCTGCTCATGACTTTTATCCAACACCACTTTAGCATTTTACAGATATAATAATGAATTTAGCATCAAAAGATATTTCAGACGATTTTCCTAATTCAGATAAAATCTATCTAAATTCTGCATCAGTTTCTCTAATGCCTTCTCAAAGTATTGAAGCCATGAAAGAATTTCTAATCTCATACAATTCAATTGGCCCTGATTCTAAGGATTCAGAGTCATTTGTTACTGAAAAACTACAAAATGTAAGAAAAATAATTGCAAAAATTATCTCTTGTCAACCTGATGAAGTTGTACTTACTCAAAGTACAACTGATGGAATCAATATTGTAGCAAATGGTCTTTCTTTTGATGCTAATTCTAATATGATAATTCGTGGAATGGGGCATGAACATCATGCAAATTTCTATCCTTGGATTAAACTAAAAGAAAAAATTTCAATAAAAAATCTCCCTATAGACAAAAATGGTTTTTTCAAATTAGATGATCTAGAATCCTATATTGATGATAACACAAAACTAGTATCTCTAAGTCATGCTTTGTATAATACAGGCTCTATATTACCCGTAGAAAAAATTGGGAATATTCTTCAAGATAGAGTTCCATTTTTTATTGATAGTGCACAAACTGTAGGATGTATAGGCGACATTAATGTGTCTAAAATTAAATGTAATTTCATGTCATTTAACGGATCCAAATGGCTTTGTGGTCCAATGGGTACTGGTTTATTTTATTGTAATAGAAAATCAAGTGAATTATTAGAACCAACGACAATTGGTGGTGAATCTGCAATTATTTATGATGATACAAACCTTGCTTTCAAAGAATTGCCAGACAAATTTCAAACTGGTTTTAGAAATTATGTTGGAATTGTTGGATTGGAATCATCTGTAAGATATTTACTAAATTTTGGTATGAAAAATATTCATGAGAAAAATCAGTCTTTGTCAAATCTTTTCAGAGAAGAGTTATCAAAAATCCCAAATATTATTTTGTATGGACCAGAAGATCCAAATGAAAGAACAAGCATTGTATCTTTTAATATTGATGGGTGTGATTCGCAAGAAATAGTGGATAAACTTGAAAAACAAAATATTATTTTAGCAGTAAGAGAAATTATGGAAAAAAAGATTATTCGAGTATCTCCTCACTTTTTTAATACTGAATCTGAAATGCTACAGGTAATTGATGCAATAAAACAACTATAGATTTTCTTGTTCTTCTATTACCATCATGGTTAATGTTGATTGAACTTTGCTGATTTTCCTGATTTTGTCGGTAATAATTGCACGTAATTTTTCAGCATCACCAGATGACAACTTTAGGACAATGTCATATACCCCGTAGACACCTTGGACCTCGGATGTAACATCTTCTTCAGCAAGAATCTGTTTTACTTCATTAATGATTGATTCATCTGATCCTAAATCTGAATTTAATAGAACGTATGCAGTAGGCACATGAAATTTTTCATCAAACAGTATTTAACCTTTCATAATTCAAAAACTGATTAATCACTACTGATGTCCTATCGGTGTGAAACTAATAGATCTAACACTGACAATATCAAAATCTATTCCAAGTTTTCCTGGCTCTCCAAAACCTCAATTCATTCTTTGGTCTAATCTTAAGGATGATGGATATAATCTTGAATTATTATTCTTAAGTTCGCACACTGGAACTCATCTTGATGCACCCTATCATTTTGTTAAAAATGGTCTCAAAATTCACCAAATTCCTCTTAATAGACTCATAGGAAAAGCTACCATAATCAAACTACGAAAAACTAAGAATATTGCGATTACCAAATTAGACATTACTTTATTTGAAAAAAAGAATGGAAAAATTTCCAATTCTTCCTCTGTTTTCTTCTTTACTGGATGGCAAAAAAATTTGAAAAAAGATAATTATTTTACTGAAAATCCAGGATTGGATGTATCAGCTGCTAAATATCTTGCATCAAAAAAGATCAATCTAGTTGGAATAGATTCTCCAAGTATAGATCTTGGAAAAGATGAATCATTTAATGTTCATCATATTTTGTCAAAAAATAATATTTTAATTGTAGAGAATTTAGCAAACTTGAACAAAATTCCATCAAAGGAATTCAATTTCACAATTCTTCCTTTAAAGCTTAAAGATGCTACAGGCTCCCCTGTAAGAGCAGTAGCATCATAATTTACTCATACACAATTCCGTAATGCTAAAAATATGGAAAATATTAACATCTAACATGAGCAAGCCTGGAAATATCTGGAGAAAGGTTCATGGGAAAATTACAAAAAAACCAACTAACTTCTCTTGGCTAATTGAAGAAAAATTAGCTGGTTCTGGAATTCCCACAAGTTCTGATGAATTTGATTGGCTTCTAACTCAAGGAGTAAAATCCATTGTAACTATGACTGAGAATGCTTTACCTGATAACTGGACAAAAAATATTGATTATCTGCATGTGCCAACTCCTGATCTTACTGCTCCTGATATGGATAAAATAGATTCAGCAGTAGATTTTATCCATGAACAAATCAAAAACGATCAAGCAGTAATGGTTCATTGTGCTGCTGGAATGGGAAGAGCAGGAACAATTCTTGCATGCTATTTTATAAAATACAAAAAATTTTCAAAAGATGAAGCGATTAAAAAAATTAGAGATGAAAGACCTGGTTCTATTCAATCTGAAGTGCAGGAACTAGCTATCGGATTTTATGAAAAACATGTAAGAAATTAGTTTAGACAAATTCTGATACTAGGTTTCCATCAACAATTTTGATCTTCAAAGTTTTGTTTTCTTGAAAAATCAACGTTAATCCACCTTCTGAATCAGGATCTTCTACCTTTACAAGTTCTAGCATTTTGATTGGATCAAATTTTCCCATTCATATTCACCTATTCTGGAATCGATACGGTCTCAATCTTTCCGTCAACTGCTTTTATGAACATAAACCTGTTGTCTTTAAAGATGAAGGTAATTCCATCTTCCTTATCAGGTTCTTCTACCTCAAGTATTGGTTGTCCTAACAGACCATCGTATTTTGCCATGTTAATTCAACTAAAAAGTTCCTTATATCCCTAATTGATTGTGATCTCAATTTCACTAGAATTATTTTTAACATTTCCTACTTCTATGTAGTCATGCTTTTGCCATGATGCAAATGCTTCAGCCCCAATCTTGTGTGTACCACTTCCTAAATCAGATGCTTTGAATACAAATTTTTCATTAAAGTCAAACAATTCTTCTCTTACTTCTTCTTCAGTAAGTCTGATAAATGGCTCAAAGTTTTTGGCTACTTGAACCCAAATTCTTCTATCTTTCATTGGATTGA
The DNA here is from genome assembly GCA_965238195.1 of Candidatus Nitrosopumilus sp. Taxonomy (GTDB): domain Archaea; phylum Thermoproteota; class Nitrososphaeria; order Nitrososphaerales; family Nitrosopumilaceae; genus Nitrosopumilus. The sequence continues at coordinate 1,015,288 of OZ250174.1, forward strand.
CCAATTTTGGATTTCTTGTCCAAAATATTGATGCTTTTCTGTATGTGTCAATAGTTCTGCCTAGTTCTTTCTTCCTTAATCCACCTGTTGTCAATTTTACCCCGCATTTCAATTTGAATGAAATATCATTATTGTTGTATGCTTTTGTCCAGTTTGCTTCATTGAACGCATCTCTCATATCTCCTTCAACTGAAAACTGGACATTAATCTCAACATTATCTTCAGATGAGTACTCATCCTTAGATTTTACTAACTGAATTCCTGAAATTCTGCTTTCTCCCATCCTAATCGTTCATAATGATTTATATCCACAATAAGTTCTTTTTCCGATTACATGAATGCTCAAGTAATCAGTTCAGAACCTAAGGAAATCAGCCTTTCAATCACAGAGACTGATATCGGAATTTTATACATTATTCAACATGAGCTTCTAAAGGAATCAAATATCGATTTTGCAGGTGTTATTGTAAAACATCCACTTACCAATGAATGTTGGATGAGAATCAGTTCTAGCACAAAACCGCTAGGAGCAATTAAGAAATCCACAGATTCAGCAATAAAAATAGCAGAAGAGTTCAAACAACTATTTAATTCCAAACTTAAGGTAAATTAGATTGAAATTTTGCCCCAAATGTGAGGTCAAATTAAAAAAGAGTATTTCTGGCCTTGAATGTTCAAAATGTGGTTATGCTGAAGGAGATAAAGTAAAACAAACAAAAAAAATTCCTAATGAACAAGATCCAGATTTTTCCCTTCTTGCTTTTGAAGGAGATGAAGGTGAAGGAGCATACTCAACAATCAAAATAGAATGTGACAAATGTGGACATGGTGAAGCAGTTTGGTGGATGTTTCAAACTAGAAGTGCAGATGAACCTACTACCCGTTTTTATCGTTGTCAAAAATGTAAATACACTTGGCGTGATTACACATAACGTTTAACTGGCACTTAAAATTAACAAAGTTGATTTGACTTTTGGAGCAAAAACAAGTGGTTCAGACGATCTAAAAGCAATAATCTCTGCAATATCGACACTAGTTGAAGAAGCTACATTTGTTGCAACAGCAGAAGGAATTACTTTTAGAGGAATGGATCCATCACATGTTGCTCTTATTGATATATCCTGGCCTAATTCTGCATTTGAAAAATATGAGTGTGATAGTGATATTAAATTTGGAGTAAGAATAGATGAATTTTCAAAACTTATCAAAAGAGCAGATAAAAAAGATAGTATAGAAATTAGCATCTCTGAACAAAACATGTTACTTGTAACAGTTGGAAAAAATAAAAAATACAAAATGCGTTTAATTGAAAGTTCTGCAACAGATACTCCGCTACCGAAAATCCCTTATGATGCAAAAATTACTTTGTCTTCTTCAAAGTTTGACAAAGTTCTTGGTGATGTACAAGTTGTATCTGACTATCTAACAATTCAAACATTAGATTCAAAAGCAGACTTTTCAGGCAAAGGTGATTCTGGAGAAGTAGTAATTGATCTTGATAAAGATGACGAAAACATTGAAGAGATTTCTTCAAAAGCAGATAGTATTGGTACTTACAGCCTTGAATATCTTAATCCAGTGATTAAAGCCGTAGGAAGTACTGCGGGCTTGGTTACATGTGAGTTTTCAAGCGCAAAACCTCTCAGAATTGAATTCAAAGTAGCAAATATTGGCAGAATTCACTTTTACTTGGCTCCACGCGTGGAAAGTTAAAGCATTTAAAGATTAACTAATTCAAGTATTTTGAAATGAGATTAGTTATCAAATATGGTGGAACATCAATTTCTACTGCAAAAGACATTCAAGCTGTAACTAAACACATTAACTCATTATCAAAGAAACATCAAATTCTAGTTGTTTGTTCTGCAATAAGTGGAACTACTGATGATCTCATAGAAATATCTGAGTCTATAAAAAAAGAAAATAAAACAAAAGCTGAACAACTTGCATCAAAAATTGCTAATAGACATAAACAACTAGCAAAACAAACAATCAAAAAATCTGATGTACGAAAAAAATTACTCACAGAATTAGATCAAAACTTTATAGAGCTTCTTGCATTGATTGATGGAATGGTGCTACTAGGTGAAGTTACACCTAGAACAATGGATTATCTATTTTCATTTGGTGAGAGATTATCAATAAAACTAGTTGCATCGGCAATTACTGATTCAGGTAAAAAATCAATTCCCTTTACTGGAAAAGAAGTGGGGATTGTAACTGATTCTAATTTTGGTGAATCTAAACCCCTTATGGATACAACTAGACTGAGAGTGTTAAAAACAGCAAATACTATGTTCTCAAAGAAAACAATCCCTGTTGTAGGAGGATTTACAGGTGCCGATCAACATGGACATGTAACTACATTTGGGAGAGGCGGCTCTGATTATTCTGCAACTATTATTGGTTCTTGTATTAAAGCAGATGAAATTTGGTTGATGAGTGATGTAGATGGACTTATGACAGCAGATCCAAAAATTGTTAAAAATGCAAAATTACTCAAAGAAGTATCATACATAGAAGCAATTGAAATGGCTCTATTTGGTGCAAAGCAAATACATCCACGTACATTTGAGCCTCTATTAACAAAGAAAATCCCAATGAAGATTAGAAATTCTTTCAATGTAAAAAATGAAGGAACTCTAGTAACTGCATCTACTTCTTCGTCTGCAAAAAATACCGTAAAATGTGTAAGTAATGTTAAGAATAATGGATTAATTGATATTCGAGGTGGTAGTATGGTCGGAACGCCTGGAACTGCAGCTAAAATATTTGCAACATTAGCAAAAGCTAGTATCAATGTAATGATGATCTCTCAGAATCCTTCAGAGTCAAGTATTACAATTGTAGTAAAGAATACAGATCTTGATAAAGCAGTTAGTGCATTAGAAATGGAACTATTAGGAAAAATTATCAAAAAATTAGAAGTTACTACGAATGTAGCTATTATTGCATTAATTGGTTCAGGAATGCGAGGAACTGTTGGAGTAGCTTCAAAAGTTTTTGGAGCAATTGAGAAAAACAAAGTTAACGTATCAATGATTACTCAAGGCTCATCTGAGCTCAATCTTGCATTTATTGTAAAAAATTCTGATACAAATGCAGCAGTACGAGCTATACATAACGCATTTGCACTTGATAAAATTAACTAAGACAAAATCATTTAAGGGAATAAATCTAACCGGATTCATTGAACAAATTAATTGCTATTTTAGTTATTGGAATTTTTATCACTAGTATCATTTCTATCTCTTCAATATCTGACCAATTTGTTGATGCAACTCCAAGAAAAAAAGTTCACTTTACTCAAACTATCACATCCTCTCAAGATCCAGGACAAGGGCATGGAAATCATCAATTAGCATTTGTTCTGTCACCCAATGAAGGAAGTATCTATGATGGCTCTATGACATTTGCCTCAAGTAGTCCTGTTCAGATGGTTGTTTTACACGAAATTAGCTCCCAGGAGGCTAAAGGTCAACCTACCTGGACTGTTGATGGGAATACGGTTTATGGTTTATCTTTGATTGATTTAGAGGAAAAATCTGGATCTTTTGAATTCACAGGAGCTGCACTTGCATTGCATTCATCTAATTCAAAAGAATTTACTACAACTGTAAGTGTTGATGCTTGGATACGAGGACAACCCACAGAAGTAATAATGCAAAAAATTGAATTGGAAAAAGACGATCCTTCATTTTTACTTTCAAGAACAAATGTTCCAGCTACAATTCCTATGCATAAAGGCATCTATGAAGGAAATCAAGTTCTCTACATCATCACTGATGGTAGTGATAAGGATTATGCAAAAACTCTCTCAGAAAAACAAGGATGGAATGTTGAACTTGCTCCAGCTATTGCAACTGTACCAGAAGATGCTCTTCAGAAATTATTTATTTTTAAAAATGGGATTAAAGGTGATGGAATTTATGGATTTCAAGATGAAGTATTTTCTACTACTCCATCACAAGAATCACAATACAGTGCATTGAATTCTGTAATTGAAGTTACATGGAAAGTAGGTCAAAAAGAAATAATCTTTGAGTCTGCTGTTGATGTAATTGCAGCTGAAGAAAGTGGTAGAGTTGAATTTAATGAAACAAGAACTATTCTTAACACTCCTCAAATTATTTGGCCTGATGGACAAATGACAGTACGTTCTGATAAAGAAATTACAGATACAACCCCATATGGTGGAGGTCAGATAACTGAAATTAATGAGGAAGAAATGACTGTAACCTTTGTCGCTCATAGAGGTTGGGGACCTGATGGAAGAACCATTTACTATATTGTTACTGATGCGACACCATCAGGACCTGCAGAAACAATGGGCGTTGTTTCATCTCCCACTTCTGCAAATCTAATAGCTCATTCTGGAGCAGTTGATCTTTTCCAATTCAAAAATGGAATTAAAGGCTCTGGCCCATTAGGATTTCAAGCAGGAATTGCTGGCGCTGCTCTGGGTGATACAAATTACAGCCCAATGTGGAGAATTTATCTAGTTGAATGGAATGATGCAAAATCAGCAAAAATTTTAGAGACAAAATCTGATATTGACTCATTTCGTGCAGATGATTTGTTATCTGTAAGTATTGCACGACCAACTAATAGTGATCATATAGTTAATTGTCCATTCATAGATCCATTCCAATAGAAATTTCACTAAACGGATAAATTACTTAACAAAAGATTTGTTTTCAAATTGATTGGTAAACTCTACATTGTTGGCGTTGGTCCTGGACATCATGATCATATGACATTTAGAGCAAAAGAAGCAATTGTTGAAAGTGACACAATTGTTGGATATGAAACTTATGTAAATTTAGTTCAAGATCTAATTGAAGGTAAAACAGTTTATCGTTATGCGATGACACAAGAAGTTGAAAGAGCTCATCAATGTATTGATCTTGCAAAATCAGGAAAAATTGTTTCACTTGTATCAAGTGGAGATCCTGGAATTTATGGAATGGCAGGATTAATTTACGAAACACTTGCTGAATCTGGTTGGAACCCCAAAAATGATTTACAAGTTGAGATCATTCCAGGTGTATCCGCATTAAATTCTTGTGCGTCAATAGTTGGTTCACCACTAATGACTGATTTTGCAGTTGTTAGTATGAGTGACTTGTTAGTACCATGGGAAATTATTCAAAAAAGAGTTGAAGCTGCAGCACAAGGTGATTTTGTAATTGTAATTTATAATCCATCTAGCAAAAAAAGAATTCATCAATTACAAGACACTAGAAAAATTCTTCTAAAATATCGCAAACCTACAACTCCTGTTGCAATTATCAAAGGGGCATTTAGAGAATCTGAAACAATTGTTATGACTGATTTAGAAAATTTACCCAATCATTCAGACAAATTGGGCATGATTAGTACTGTAATTATTGGAAATTCATCTACATATACCTACAAAGATTTGATGATAAATCCGAGAGGTTACAAATCAAAATACAACTTGGAAGAACAGACTAATCCAGATCTTAAAGTCTAAAAACTCTTCTTTATTGTTTCATCAAGTTCTTCACTAAGATTTAGTTTATCTCTAATTGGGGAAATTATTTTTACTAAATGATTTCCAACAGTCTGTTTCAAATCTCCTGGATGTAATTTCTTTTCAACAAAATCTGTTTCTAGCTGATTGTAATCAGTATAGGATACATTACCTCCAAATTTCTCTGGTCTTTCAACATTCATTTCATTAAATTCATGAAAGATCACTGTTTTTGCAATTTCTAATAATGGATTGTTCTGAGTGTTTGCTTCTTCACACCAAGCTTTGCTAATCTTTTTCTTTATTTCATCGTCTGTATTATGGATAAATATACCTGAATTTGGATCTGATTTACTCATTTTTCCTACCATCTTTGAATCGCTAGAATCTGCCGGTTTTGAAAGTCCTGGTAATAATTTGTGATGAACAGCAACAGGAACTTTCCATTTCATTTTAGGAAAAATTTCTCTTACTAACATGTGGATCTTTCTTTGATCCATTCCTGCATGAGCAATATCTACATCTAATGAATGAATATCAACTGCTTGCATTGCAGGATAAAGTAATTTTGCCACATCAATTTTTTCATCACCTTCTGATCGTCCCATTATAGTTAGAGTTCTCATTGTTCTAGCAATCGACATATGTTTTGTAAATTTCACAAGCTCTGACCAATATTCAGTTTTTTCTTCATACAGTTTTGATCCTAAGACAATATTAGCTTCAGGACAAACTAATTTGAAAGCATCTTGATAATATTTTGAAACTTTTGTGATTGTTTCCCAATCTCCACCTAGTTTATCATTAATTAGAGTGTGCCAATCTGCAAGAAAAACTGTACATTTGATTCCTGCTTTTACAAAATCATTAATTTTGAAACCAGTGCTGATTAAACTTCCAAGATGTAAGAAACCTGAAATTTCCAAACCAATGTAATGTTTTGGTGAAGAATTTGTCTTGAATAATTCAGTTAATTCATCACGTGTTACTACTTCTTCAGTTGGTGGTCTTTCAATCAGATCTACTTTTTCTAAAATATCCAAATCAAAACAACTTTTGAGATCTAAGCCTATAAAGTTATTCTAAACATTTACTTACACTTTTTCTTATGTTTTCTTAAATTATCTTCACTCATAAATTCAGCCCCACAATTTCGGCATTTCACTTTTTTCTTACCATGTGCTTTTTCTTGATGTCTCTCTAATCTTTCAGAATCTGATAGAACTGTCCCACATTTTTTACATTTTAATTCATTTTTACCAGATCCAAATAATCCCATATTGAAAGTATCTCTACATACTAGAAATAGTTTTTACAGATATTAATACAAAATATTTGATCGCACTATATCTCTGATTCATCCAAGCTTTTTCTAGGTTTTATGCTGAGATAAAATGCATGAGTGCTAATGATAAAGCCTGCAAGAAATACTTTGGTTGCAAAAACCAAATTCCATGGCCTATCTGGATCTGGATACGCAACAGATAATCTATCAATGTCTGGAACTATGCCATCAACAATTCCTGCAGTAATCTGTGCATTTAGTACAGTAAAATTGTATAGCACTTCATAAAGTGCAATAATTGAAAATCCTAGTAACATTAACTGAAGTAATGCCATTTTTGTACCAATAATTTTGTCCCCAGCAGTTCTTCTCCAACCAATTCTGGTAACACAATACCATCCAATTATTGTAGAAAAAAATATCCAAGTTGATCCTCTTGCAAAATTTTCAAAAGGAATAGTAGTATTGTGAATTGCTTCTCCCATTACATAAGTGCCACTTTCTATCCACTCCAACATTGTGATATACACACCAGAAACTAGAGATGCTACCATGATGAATCCGCAAACGTAGAAAATGTACAAATAAACCTTGTAACCTGCATCAGTTTTTTCAAGATGACGGGGTTTCATTATGCCGTTAGCAAAATTTTGAAATATAAAAATTCATGTATCCTCAACGAGATTTATAGACTAGTTATAAGCAGAATTATTATTGAAAATTGCAATTAACATTCCTTTAGTGGGTAAAGAAGAGATTTCTGCAGTTACTTCCATACTTAGAACTGGTGCATTGACCTCAGCTGCTAATCATGGAGGTAAACATGTTCAAAATTTTGAAAAATCTGCATCATCATTTGTACAATCCAAATATGCTATTGCAGTAAATTCAGGTACTGCTGCTTTACAGGCAGCACTTTATGCATTAGATATTAAAAATGGTGATGAAGTTCTAGTTCCATCATTTACTTTTGTAGCAACAGCCAATGCCATTGTTTCAACAGGTGCAAAACCTGTCTTTGTTGATATCCTAAAAGAAAATTATACCATAGATACAGATGATCTACAAAAAAAGATAACAAAAAAAACACGTGCTATCATTCCTGTACATCTTTATGGAAATGTAGCAAATGTAAAAAGACTCTCTGAAATATCTAAAAAATACAATCTTCCAATCATTGAAGATGCTGCACAATCTTTAGGTTCCACATACAAAGGAAAACATACTGGTACTTTCTTTGACATGGGATGTTATAGTATGTATCCTGCAAAGGTAATGACCTCTGGTGAAGGTGGGTTTATTGTGACTAACAATAAAAAACTCAGAGACAAATTATTGATGATTAGAAATCATGGAATGGTTCATGGATATGATACAAGAACATTTGGTCTAAATTTACGATTACCTGAAATTAATGCTGCAATTGCAACTATTCAAATGAAAAAGCTTCCAAACTTTTTAAAGTCCAGAAAAAAAAATGCAGAACTTTTATCAAAATTAATCTCTGATCTTAAAATTAAACTTCCTTCTCAACAAAAAAATGAAAATGTCAATTGGTATCTCTATACTATTGCAACTGAAAAACGTGATAGACTTTTGAAGAAGCTAAATGAAAAAGGAATTGGTGCTGCATCATACTATCCTACACCAGTTCATAAGACTCCATATTACAAATTAAAAACAAAACTTCCTGTTACTGATTGGGCTGCATCACATGTTGTTTCTTTACCAATTCATCCAAAAGTAACTCAAAAAAATATTGAATTTATTGCTAAAACCCTACGTGACATATTGTGAATGCTCTAGGCGAGACAATTGGAGAATTATGCAAGATTATTCTACCTATTCCTGAAGAATCTTATCAAGGTGATATTAATTCGTCAATTGCAGTTTGTACGCTTTCAAGCATAGATTTACTCAAAGACTTTGCAAATTCTAAAATTCTTAATCATATATCAATAGTAGGAAGATTACTTTCTGAAAATAAAGGAATTGATTCTATAATAAAATACGTATACAAAAATCAAAAAATTACAACTATCATAGTTTGTGGGAAAGAAGTTTGGGGTCACAAAGCTGGTCACGCATTATTTCAATTCCATAAAAATGGAGTTGATAAAAATAATAGAATAATTAATTCATCTAGTCCGGATCCATATCTTACAGTTTCTAAATCTCAGATACAATATTTTCAAAATAACATAACTCTAGTAAATTTAATCAATGAAACTGATCTTAAAATAATTTTAAATAAAATTAGAATTTCTTAGTATCCTGTTCGCTGTCTTTCTCGGTTAATTTCGTTTTTCTTTTTGTACTCTTCTACAATATCGTCTGGTGTAAGATTTAGCTCAAGTGATGCCTGAACCACAAAATGCCAAATATCAATTAATTCTTCTCTGGCTTCAGCTTTATCAAACTTTGTTGGTGTTTTCCACCATTTCCAATTTGTTGTCCTTTGCAGCTCTACTGCCTCATGCATTATTGCCGTACTTAGAGCAGAAACTCTTCCTTCAGGATCTTTTGGATATCTATCCAAATTCATCATCTCTGATAGACCTTTTTGAAGTTTGAATATTGTATCTAGTCTGTCTTTTTCAGATATTTCTTGTGTCAATGATAAATAAATTTGAGAAATTATTTAACTTAAGTCTTTTTAGAATCGGATCATTTTTTCATATGCCTTGACTCGTTTTGTAATATCTCCTTTTTTGATCTTTAGTAATCCATCTAGACCATATCTTTCTACTGCAAATGATCCTAGGACATTTCCATAAACTACTGCTTTTTTAATCTCGGATAGACTGGTTGATTTTTTACTTGCAAGATATCCTATCATTGCTCCTGCAAAAGAGTCACCTGCACCTGTAGGATCCACAACATCTTCTAACGAAAATCCGGCTGTTGGGAAAATCACATCATCATAAAACATCAAGGATCCATGCTCACCTTTCTTGATAATGACATATTTTGCCCCCCACTGCATCATTTTTTTTGCACATTTGATTAGATTGAATTCTTTTGTGAGGAGTTTTGCTTCCTCATCATTTATCACAACTGCATCTACTGCTTTTATCATCTTAATTACTGCCTCTCGTTTAGTAGAAATCCAAAAATCTATGGTATCGCACATAGAAAATTTTACCTTATCAAATTCTTTGATTAGTGCAGTGTTCTGTTCAGGATCATTGTTTGCAAGATATACAAACTGAGATTTTCTATAAGCCTCAGGTACAGTTGCTTTAAAATTAGCAAGCACATTTAATTCAGTTTTTAAAGTTGATCTGGTACTTAGTGTATTATCATATTTTCCATCATAACGAAACGTTTTACCATTTTTGATAGTTAATCCTTGTAAATCAAGATATTTAGATAAAATATTATGATGTTTTTTTGGAAAATCTTTTCCAACTACTGCAATTAATCCAGTATCTACAAAATTGCTGGCTGAAATTGCTGCAAAGGTTGCTGCACCTCCTAGTACATTCTTTAATGTTTTTTTTGGGGTTCTAATTGTATCTAATGCAGTAGAACCAAAAACAGTAAGCATTTGAGAAGAAATTAGTTTTGATGTATAAATTCTCTTGCTTGTTCTTCTGTTGGATAGTAAACAAATGGGACATCAATAGATGTAAAGAATACATCATACTTTGTTACTCCTGAAATTTTTATAAATTGAGATTCTTCATCAACGTTAGAATCTGTATGAAAAGTACCTTTGACATTACTACTATCTAATGGATGTAATGTGAATGGTTCTAACTGCCCTTTACCTTTCATTTCATCATTAGCCATAATGAAAAATTCAGTCTCGCCTGCGGTTAGTATTAACAATGAAGGATTTTCAAATAGTAATTCTATGTTATAATTTGAGCCTTTTTCATTTTCATTTAATAATTCACTCTGAGTAATGCTTACTCCTATCTGTGATGCAGATGCGTACTGTGAATATCCAAAAATGCTCATGCCTAGTACAAACAGAACAATTAGGCCTCTTTTCTTGGATGATTCCATGATTAATCCTTATAAAATTATATTTTAACTCAAAGGGAAAAAAATCCCAATAAATTGTGTAAAAGTTTTGATCTAATCTTAAAGCTCCTTAGAGCTAACACAATAAATCAAAATTTGATTATTGTTTACTATTGGCTAGAATTAAACTCAAAGTTGGGGAAAACGAGATTGAGGTTGACTCTAGAGACTTCTATGTTGATAATCAAACACTAGGCGAAGTTATAGACAATATTTCACATCATTTACCAGAAAATCACGCAAAAATCGTGTATGAATCTGAATCTATCCCAAAATCATCTGAAGCTGCGAATTCTACTCAATATGGTTTAGAATATCTAGATGATGCTGAAGTGTATGAACCAGAATTTAATGAGCCAAAACACATTACTTCTCATGAAATTAAATCAAAACTACGAATTTTAGAAACTAGTAGATTCTTTGATTCTCCAAGAACAGTTACTGAAACTGTTCAACAACTCAGAGAATATGGTTGGGCTTCAAGTCCATTAGATGTATCAAAGGCTTTAGCAAAAATGGCATCAAACAAACAAATTATGAAAAATTCTCATGAAAATAGAATTCATTACTTTGTTGAAGAAGCACTAGTAGCTAACTAGAATAATTACACTTTTCACAATTAGAAAAAGTTTCTCCCTCTAAATGATCAAAATGTGTATTACACTGGTTGCATGTATGATGCATATCAAAATATCCATCTTTTTCAACTTCTCCAATTCTATTTGATTCAAGATCTGTACTTTTGCACTTTATACAATGACAATCACATTCAATTTTCATGATTTTCTGATAATGTATGTATAGTTTACATACTTATACAAATCATTGGAAAAGAAAAGGGAGATACCATTAGAAATTGATGATCACTTCAAGCTTTTTGGAAAGGAACCATGGGAAGTGGAATATGGTGAAAAATGCCCAATTTGTAATGTTAGAATTGATGAATACGGTTTCTGTTCATGTGGTTCTAGCGGAGATTGACTTTTCTTATTAACGGAACAACAAGAATCATCAAAAACCCTATTGCCAATGGGGCAATTATTGGAAATTCAGGAATCACTGTAGTCCCTATAATTATAATCTCTCCTGTAGCATCAGGCTTCATGCTAAGCCAAACATGAGTTCCATTATTGTTAAATTTATCAAAGGACATTTTTTTATCATTTAGAAATATTGAATATGGTTCCCATAACAATTCTAATGGAATTACTGTGGTGATAAATCCGTTTTTTTCAGAAACATAAAAACTAATACTTTTTGTTGGTTGATTAAAAATAAAGTTCTCTATATCAAAATGACTTCTGATCTCTACTTCGAATTCTTTATCCTCCCATTTCACATTTTTGAAAATTTTTGGTTCATTAATAGAATATTCTAAAGTTATTTGGCATCCATGACATGCAATTCCTTTACTCTTCTCTAAATAAACAGAGTTACCATTCAGAAAGATCAAATCAGCTTCTTCAGGTAAAATAAAAGAAGTTCGATGAAGATATAAGAAATCCCATGTCCACACTGTATCTTTTTGGTAAAGTGCTTCATCAAGATCATATTCTACAACAGAATTCTCTTGAGATGGTAGAATCAATACTCCATAATTATCACCAATAACAGAAAATTGTTTTTCTTCTTCTTGTTCATTTGTTACTGAAAGATTTGAAACTGTTCCAGGGATCAAATCAATTTGTTTTGGTATATTTGATGAAGAAACAATATGTTTGACATGAACATCGCCAACTGAATTTATAACAACCTCTACGGATTTTTGTATAGCTTTTTCAGCAATTGAAACTTGAGCGTCAGCTATAGGAATAATAGATATCATACATAGAATTACTAAAAATCCAAAAATCTTTGCATTCATTTATTCCACGGTTACACGAGTCATCTGTGTTTTTTCTAAAGGACAATCATTGCCATCTCTTTCAAGGTTTACGATTTTATCTGCAATATCCATGCCTTCTGTAACTTCACCAAATACAGTGTATTGTCTATCAAGAAATGTACTATCAGCTGTTACTATGAAAAATTGTGAACCTGCACTATCTGGATCTTGTGATCTAGCCATGGAAACTATGCCTCGCAAATGAGATCTTGAACTAAACTCTGCTTTGATGTTATATCCTGGTCCTCCTGTTCCCCATGACCCTTTGTTATCGGTTTTTGTGTTCGGATCGCCTCCTTGAATCATAAATCCAGGAATAACTCTATGGAAAAGAGTTCCATCATAAAATCCATCTTTGGCTAATTTTTCAAAATTTCTGACTGTTTCTGGTGCTAACTCAGGTATGAGTTTAAATGAAATTTTTCCAAGATTAGTTTCAATATTTGCTGTAGTCATAAACGTCGATCTAACATCTTATCATATGAGTCTTTTGTGAAACCTTAGTAAAAATTTTTATAGATACTTTAAGGATATTGAAAAATCCATAACTATCAATACGTTTTTCGTTGATAAATTTACCATTGAAGACTATGAGAGTTTTTGTTTTTTTAAAATAAGTAAAAATCTGAATTTATTATATGTGACATTTTAGAAATTCAAAAAGTTATAGTCTTATATAGAACAAATAAAATTTAGAATTCGTTGAATCGTACAAATCAAAGCACGATAATTAAAGAAGCAATTAATTCTTATCTTGACAAAGGGGTAACCGACAAACAAGATATCTATACCAAAGTAGTTGATGAACTTGGTGTTCCAAGACCAACTGTGAGGAGAGTTGCAAGAGATTTGAGAACTGAATTATTACAAAAAATCCAAATCTTACAATCAGATATGCCTAAAGCAACTACAACCTCTGAGAAAGACGAATAAATTCGGCTCTTTTTTCTTTTTAATTATATTATTTTTTGATTTTCAGCATTACTCTTATAAACAATAATTTTTTCAAAGAATTAATGGGATATTTAGGAAATCATTTAGCAACAATATCTACTGGGATTTTTGCAGCAGTACTAACTGGACTTTGGGCAGTTTGGGATTTATCACCAGTACTACATCTCATATTTATGATGGCAGTTCCCATAACATGGTTTCTTACATTGATGTGTTGGTTATCTCAAAAAAGTACAGATTACATGCATAAACACACACCAACGCACGTTACCGGTCAAAAAAAAAGCTTGAGTAGTACACAAACTATTGTTACTACAACTACAAGTAATATTTCAGAAATAAAACAAATTCAAAATGAATTATCCTCTGAACTAAACGACATAAAAGAATCTGTAAAACTAAAAGACAGTGAAATTGAAAGATTAAATCAAGAAATTTCTAATCTACAAACTCTTGTTCAAATTGAATCATTAAAAACTGAATTGGCTAATCTGAAAATGTTAGCTTCTAAAAGAAAATAACAAGTGATTACATCTAACTCTGACAATGAGAACATTCTACACCATGATTGTTCTTACAACTAGGACAACTTACAGCACCACCATAATGGCATTTACACGAACATAATTCAGTTGGATCTTTTTTCAAACTCAATAGTATAATTTCAATGCCATGTAAATATTTGACTTTTGAAGTTTAAACACAAATGAATTGAAATAAATTTTTTATTCCACATATGAAGTCATTCTATAATATCTAAAAATCTGATATTTGCAAGTATTATTGTAGATAGTCTGTTGATCACTAATTTTTTTTAAAACAAATTTATTTGTAGAATTAATAAATTATCAAACTAAATTAATTTTATAGGAATTGAAAAATACGTTCTTTAAACAAATGTCTCTTTATACAATAAACTTCTATGAGATTTGTTGAACATTATTTAATTAATATGAATTCTGAAATTTCTGTGATACGTCATCAAGAATAATTTAGATAGCAGAAAATAGAAATGTCTTGATTATGATAACTTGATTCATTTACCCACAAATTACCCTTAACCTTGACGCAATTTAGAAGCAATTTCCAAAGTTTCATCTACCATCTCTTTTAGTCTACTTTGAGCATCTGCATCAGATACTGAATCATTAGAAACTGCTTCTGTAGTAAGATACACAGCTTTGGGATTTGCTACTACTCGAAAATATGATAATAATTGTGTGACTAATGTCTGCACATCAGTAAAACCAATATTTCCTGCAGCTAAAATTGCCATTCCAGCTACTTTTCCAGCAGTTTTCTTATAATCGACATATTCAAACAAATTTTTTAATGCAGAACTAAAAAATGAATTATAGATTGGTGTTCCTATAATCCAGACATCTGCATCCATAATGTCTTTTGCTGCAGTCTTTGTAGCCTCATTGTATTCTACATCATATCCCTTATAGCATTCAATATCATCTTCTGATAGATTAATCAGTTTTGTTTCTACATTTTTTGATTTAGTGTACTCAAAAACATATTTCATTACAATTTGTGTATTGGCAGTTTTTCTTGGACTGCCAGAAATAATTACAACTTTCATATCTCCAACCATTTGTCTCTGTATTTAAATTCCCACGGCATAAAATTTAACGGGCTTGGAGGGCTTCGATCCCTCGACCTGTACCTTAGGAGAGTACCACGCTATCCATATTTCGCGTCAAATGACTCTGCGCCACAAGCCCAGCAAAAAAAACATTCTTAATTATTTAAGCGTAATCAAGATTATCTTTGATCAATTTTTGAATATTATTCCAATTTTTGTTTTCTATATCGTTCCATTTTTCAAAATACACAACATCTTTTAGTCCAAGTCTTGGTAACCAACCTGCAGTTTCAAGATCTGGTTTTTCTGCAAAATCATCAACATATCCTAAACATAGGTATGCAATAGGCACAACATGTTCTGGTAATTCTAGAGTTTCTTTTAGAATTTCATTTGATAGAATACTTACCCATCCTAGACCAACTCCTTCTGTTCTTGCTGATAACCATAAATTTTGAATTGCACAACATACACTGTATAATCCTGCTTCAGGAACACTTGATCTTCCAATTACAAATGGACCAAATTTTGTTGGATCATATGTTACACACAAATTTACTGGAGATTCTAAAATTCCCTCTAGCTTAAATGAAATATATTTTGATCTCTTTGGTTCCTCAACTAATTGTGATGAACGATCTTTTTCTTCCTCAAAAGACTTTTTGATCTTCTTTTTTGTTTCAATATCTTTAATTAAAATAAAATTCCATGGTTGAGAAAACCCTACTGATGGAGCATGATGTGCAGCATGAAGAATTTTTGATAAAACATTATCTTCTATGGGTTTTGAGGTGAAATGAGATCTTACGTCTCTTCTTGAATAGATTGCCTTATAGAAACCCCTTTTTTCTTCTTCAGTAAAATTTTCTGTCAACTATTTCATGCCTTCTTTCTTTTTATTCATTCTTTCTTTTGTTAAACGTTAATAATGTCTTCACTTTGTTTTGTATTTCAATGGGCCGGTAGTCTAGCTGGTTAGGATACCGCCTCGACACGGCGGTGATCGTGAGTTCGAATCTCTCTCGGCCCACTTTTTTAATTAAAATTCAGTTTTGAATTCTTTTTCAATAATACTCCATGTGGATTCAGTAGTGATAATTCCTTCTGCTGAAAAACTATTGATTCCATTTTCTATGGCAGATTGATAAATTTCTGAACCAACATTAGATTTGCTTAAAACAAATATATTTTTTAAAGGAATTTCTGTATCTGCATAAAATGCTGCTCTTCCAGGCATTGAAATATCTACTGTAGAATATTGTCCTGAACCTAATAATGTTCCATCCCCATAAAGCTGGTATCCAATCAATGAAACTGTAAATGTTTTATCACTTGGATTTTTTACAAGAAATGTAACATTAAATCTTGCTTGATCATTTATGGTGTTAACATCCATTAGCTCAACGCTTGTTAGTTTAATCTCAACTTGTTCAAGATCTACATTATCTAGACTAGCATAGTAAACAATTCCCCCCATCATAGCTAAAACACCAACAATTGCTGCATAGACTGTAAACTTACTTTGAAGCGCCATTTCATTGGTATCAGATTATGTACAACTAAAAAAGGTTGGCAAGATCCAAATACATAATATTTGATTTAAAATATCCTAATCTATGACTGCAATAGAACAAGCACTTCTCACTTGGATCCATCTTATTTCAGCTGCAATATGGGTTGGCGGCTCACTTTTCATTGGAATTGTCTTTTCTCCACTTCTAAAAACAATGACTGATTCTCTTGAAGAAAGAATGCAAATAATGATTCGTGTTGGAAGACGATTTAACAAAATTGCCGTTCCCTCATTAATTATTCTAATGGCAACCGGACTATACAGCTCGCACATGTTGCTAGGTAATCCTGAGCTTCTTGTTGCAACAAGTTATGGAACGTTTCTAATTGTTAAAATCATTCTAGTAATTGCACTAATTATTACATATGCAATACATGTTAGAGTAATTCGTAAGGATGTTGAAGAAAAAATTATGTCAAACCAAATGCTAGAACCCGAAATTCAAAAATTAAGAAAAAAAATAATTATTCTTGGAGAAATTACAGTAGTATTATCAATAGCAATTCTATTTTTTGCATCATTACTTGATGCTGGAGTTTGAGATTCCCTCAACAATTACCTCAAATCCACCATTTATTCTTCCAATTCCATACTTACAACCTGTAATTTTTGATGTCACAAACAAATTTGTCTCTAAATGTTTTGTAATCTCTCTAACTTGAAACGTTGTTTTTTTCTGACCCAAACTTGCAGGAACTATTATCATATCTGCTAAATTCTCATCTACTCCTAATGGATTTTTAATAAATTTATCAACATCTACATCAAACCTTTGTGTTTTTTTATCAAATAAAGCATCAATTCCTATAACTGAATGTTCATCAATACTGTAAATTAACAAAGATGCTCCTGAATCTGTCGCCTCTTGATTTTTAATTTCTGTCTCAACAATAAAATTTTCTTTAGTTAATTTCTTTTCAATTTCTTCAATTTGATTTTTAATTATTTCAACTGAAAGTTTTGAAAATGTACAAATTAATTTTACATTATTAGTTTTTCTTTTTAAAAATGACATTGATTTTACATGAGATGGATATACTTGTAAATTAATTTCTCCACTACCTTTTGGATAGTAACCACGTTTACTTAATTCAACAGAAAATTCTATTCCCATTTTAGAATATGCATCTTTTAGCACATGTTGAGTATAATCAATTGAAGGACTCCAAAGTACATCTGTACCTCCCTTAATTGTTAAATCTATTTTTTTTTGAGAAATAGCAACTACAGGAATCAAAACTTGCAAAATTAAAGAAATACTTCCAGCTGTTCCTACATCCTCAACTAGTTCTAAACTTTCAATATTACCTGGGGTGAATTTTAATTCAGTAGAACCTATTTCTGCTCCAATTACTTCAGCATTTGCAATCTTTTGAAGAATTGTTATTGCAGTTAGATGCTGTGGTCTCAATCCTGGAACTTTCCTATTTTTTCTTATGTTTTCTAAGTGAATTGGTTGTTTTGTAATACAAGAAAGTGCAATTGCTGAACGTATTATTTGACCTCCTCCTTCTCCATATCCTCCATTAATTTTCAGAAAATCCACAGTTTTTTCTAGTTACAACTCTTTATGATAGTTTTTTAAAAAGAAATTTCTATATTTCTGTATGAATGGTTTAACGATTGGAAGATTCCAACCTTTTCATTTGGGCCATCTTGAAGCTTTACAATTTGCATTAACAAAAGTTGATAAATTGTGGGTAGGCTTAGGCAGTTCTAACAAACCTATAGAAAAAAACAATCCTTTCTCAGCTGAAGAACGAAAAGAGATGATTTTATCTTCAATTGATGATTCTATAAAAGAAAAAATTTCAATTTATTTTATCCCAGATTTAGATAATCATATCAAATGGATTGAGAAAATAGATACTATTGTTCCAAAATTTGATATAGTTTTTTCAAATGATGAATTAACCAAACACCTGTATTCAAAAAGAGACGTTCAAGTAATCCCTATTCCGTTTTTGAAAAGGAATGTACTATCTGGAACCAATGTTCGAGAACTAATTATCAGCGATCAAAAATGGGATGATCTAGTACCTAAAAGCACAAAAAATTTTTTGATAAACACTAATGCTAAAGAACGTTTGAAAAATCTCTAATTATAAATAAACCCCATATCTCATTGACATAGATAACATATGGAATATCTTTCAATGCTTCCAGGTCCAACAAATGTACCTAATAGGGTAATGAGGGCAATGCTTGCACCAATCATTAATCACCGAAGTGATGATTTTGTTGAATTATACACTGATGTTGTTGATAAAACTCAACAAGTATTTCAAACACAAAATGATATTGTAGCTTTATCTGCATCTGGAACCGGCGCAGTTGAAGCAGGAGTAATCAATGTAGTAAAAAAGGGTGATAAAGTAATAATTCCAGTTAATGGAGAATTTAGTACTAGATTATCTCAACTTATTGAAGGTCAAGGTGCAAATGTAATTAAACTTCAAACTCCGCCAGGAGAAAATGCAACTTTTGATCAAGTAAAAGAAGCATTTGATAACAATAAAGACGTTAAAGCATTCTATGTTGTTCACAACGAAACTTCTACTGGAACGATGGTAAATTATCTTGATAAAGTATCTGATTTAACATCTAGAAATGATACATTCTATGTTGTAGATTCTGTTTCTTTACTTGGTGGCGCTGATCTTCAAGTAGATAAATGGAATATCGATGTATGTCTAACTGGTTCACAAAAAGCAATTGCAGCACCTCCAGGAATATCTCCACTTTCTATTAGTGCTAAAGCCAAAAAATACATGATTGAAAATCCTCCACCAACACATTATTTCAATTTAGCAAGATACTTCCATTATTATGAAGAATCAAAACATACTCCATTTACTCCTGCATTACCATTACTTTATGCATATAGAGAAGCATTAACAATAATGCTAGAAGAAGGATTACAAAACGTCTTTAAACGTCACAAGGTTTGTTCTGATGCATTATACTCTGGATTAAGTGCAATTGGATTAACACCATTTGCAAAAGAAGAAGATCGTTCAATTTCAATTGTAGCATTAAATTATTTAGATGGACTTGAAGACAAAACTTTCAGAGGTACATTAGCTGATAAATTCAAAGTCTTAGTAGCAGGTGGATTTGGAGATCTTAAAGGAAAAGTATTCAGAGTCGGATGTATGGGTGAAGTAAGTCCATATCATGTGATGCGAACCATTTCTGCAATTTCATCTACTTTAGCAATGATGGATTATGATGTAGATGCTAAGGCAGGACTCAGTACCGCAGAAGAAAAATTAAAAGCTCTCTAAACTCTGTTAACTTAATATAAGGAAATTCGAGACCGATCACATTGACTTTCAATAAAGGTTCACTCATTCTAGTAGACTATACTGCAAAAGTAAAAGATAGTGAAGAAGTATTTGATACTACCATTGAAGAGGATGCAAAAAAACATTCTATTCATGAGCAAAATGTCAAGTATCAACCAAAACTAGTTTCTATTGGTGAAGTATCATATCCTGTTCTCAAAGGATTAGATGAAGCACTTGCAAAAACAGCTGTTGGCGATAAACTTACAGTTGAAGTAACACCTGACAAAGGTTTTGGTGAAAGAGACACTAAAAAAATTAGAATGATTCCTATTAGAAAACTAGGTGAAGATGCAGAGAAAGTCTCAGTCGGTGATACAATTGAAGTTGATAATAAAAGAGGAACTATTCGTTTTATTGGATCTGGTAGAGTTCAAATAGATTACAACCATAGATACGCAGGAAAAACAATTCTATTTGATGTAAATGTAATCAAATCACTTGATTCCCCAAATGACAAATTAGATGGAATTCTTAAAAACAGACTACCTGTAGAGGATACAAAAATTGCATTTGAGTTAAAAGATAAAGAAGCAAGTATTACAATTCCTGAAGAAATTTTACGTGCAGATGGTTTACAAATAATGAAACACTTTATTCAATTAGATATTTTCAAGTTTGTTCCAACTTTGAGTAAAGTAAGTTTTGTAGAAACACATGTCAATAAACAAGCTCAGGAAAAGAAACCTGCAACACAAGAAAAAGTACCTGAACAAAAAGCTGCTTAAATTAAATTACTTTAGTACTCTTTGCAAGACTTAGTGCTCTTTTTTTAGTCATTTTAACTTCTTTTAAAATAGTATATCTTTCTGGTCTAAGTTCTTGTGCCATAGTTAGAGCTTCTATTATTACATCTGGTTTAAGACCAATTTGTTTTGCAGTTGTTGGAGCTCCAACATCTTTCAATGTCTTTACAATTTTTTTCCAATCTTGTCCTTGTAACTTTGCAATCATTATAGAACCAATTCCACACTTCTCTCCGTGAAGTCCAATACCTGGAGCAATTTTATCAAGTGCATGTGAAAAAAGATGTTCTGCACCAGAACATGGTCTACTACTTCCTGCAATACATGATGCTACTCCTGCGCTGATCAAACCTTCTACAATCACTCTTGCATCCAATCCTTTCTTTGCAAATTCAGAAGAATTTTCCATAACTATCTTAGCACTCATCATGGCTAGATCTGCTGCATACCTCCCATAGTACTCCTTCTTCTTTTTATGACCTAATTGCCAATCTTTTACTGCTATAATATTTGCAATAAGATCTCCACAACCACTGGCTAACAATCTAGTTGGGGCTTTTCTAATTACATCAATATCTACAAAAACACCCATAGGTGCAGATGCTACAATTGAATGTGGTTTGTCACTTTTTACTGAAACAAATGGACTTGCCATGCCATCATGAGAAGCTGCAGTTGGTAGGCTAACAAATGGTTTACCTAAATTATATGAAATTAATTTTGCAGTATCTACAGAACGACCTCCACCAATACCAACAATCAAGTCAGAATTATCTTTTTTAACATTTTTTTGAATCTGATTTAATGATTTTATCTGATTATCTTTTGATGTATGCCAAACAAATTGAATTCTTTTTGATTTAAGTGATTTTTCAATTTTTTTCCTTAACACCTTCTGAACATTTAATCCAGATATCAAAGAAACTTTTTTTGGATTGTTTAGTGAATGTAGAAATTTTCCAAAATCCCCAATATTCTTCTCACCAATTTCGATGAGCCTAGGTAATTCCATCGTATGTGATTGCATGCGATCTTGATTTTTTGTCATTATTTATGGTTTCAAGAGATCAAAAAGTTATTTAAAAGGGGAACATGCCATTTACTTTATCTTAATAGGTGTATATTTTGTCAAACAACGTTGAAGAAAAAATTCTGCATGGGACTACCACTGTAGGTATCAAGGCTAGCGACGGTGTTGTATTATGTGCTGACATGAGAGCCAGTGCAGGTTATTTTATTGCAAATAATAACACCATGAAAATTCAACAAATTGATCTACACGCAGGATTAACTTTGGCTGGTGGTGTAGCAGATGCACAAAATATTGTTGATATCTTACGTTATCATTCTAGTTTACATAGAGTTGAAAAACATGGCCCAATCTCAATTCATTCACTTGCAAGACTTTGCTCATTGATATTTCATCAAAATAGAGGATATCCCTTCATGGCTGATATCTTGCTTGGTGGTTATGATGCAAATGGTCCTGCATTGTTTAATGTTGATATGTTTGGTTCAGTTGAAGAGAAATCATATGTTACAACTGGTAGTGGTTCACCAGTAGCTTATGGTTTACTTGAAGAGGAATACAAAGAAGAACTCACAGTCGAAGAAGCAAAAAAAATAGCTCTACGAGCTGTAAAAGCCGCAATAACCAGAAATATTGGTACTGGCGATGGAATTAATATCGCAGTGATGGATAAAGATGGATTCCGTCTTTTAACCGATGAACAAAAGAAAGCAGTCATCGAACTTTAGTGATTTAATGCAACGAAAACAACAACAAAAAGAATTACCTACTAGCCAAAATATAATGGCCACCATACTGCAAAGTATTCCCAAAGAAGCAAATGTTACAAAAATTGAATATGAAGGACCACGAATTGCTCTTTATACAACTACTCCTCGGTTTCTAATTGAACATAATGAAACAATATCAAATCTGGTAAATATAATCAAAAAAAGAATTGTCGTTAGGACTGATGAATCAATTAGAAAACCTGAAGATGAAGCTAGAAAAATTCTTGCAGAATGTGTTCCAAAAGAAGCAAATCTACAAGGAACTATTTTTGATACAGCTACTGGTGAAGTCTCAGTTGAAGCAAAAAGACCTTGGTTACTACAAAGAGATGCAAAGGAATTCAATCATGCTGAAGTTACTGAGAAAATAGGATGGAAATTACGTATCAGAAAATCTACAACTATACCTTCACGTACAATTCAAACAATTAATTCAACTCTCAAACAATACTCTTCTGAGAGAACTAAACAACTAAAACAAGTAGGTGACGAAATTTTCAGGCCTAGGTTATCTCAAAGAACTGAAGTTTCTCTTTACACTCTAGGTGGATTTGGTCAAGTTGGAAGATCTTCAATGTTATTATCTACTCCTGAAAGTAAAATCCTGATTGATTGTGGAATTAATCCTGGTGCACGTTCACCAATGGATGCATATCCAAGACTAGATTCTCTAAATATAACATTAGATGAACTTGATGCAGTAGTAATTGGACATGCTCATTTGGATCATACTGGATTCTTACCAACATTATGCAAATATGGTTACAAAGGTCCAATTTATTGTACAGAGCCAACTCTTCCTATGATGAATCTAATTCAATTAGATGCAATCAAAGTAGCTGCTGCACAAGGCAGATCTCCAATTTACTCTGAACGAGATGTTAAACAAGTCATGAGACAGACAATTACATTACCATATGGAACTGTAACTGATATCTCTCCTGACATAAAATTAGTTCTTGCAAATGCAGGTCACATTTTAGGTTCTGCTTTATGTCATTTTCATATTGGAAATGGTAATCATAACTTTGTATATTCAGGTGACATTAAATTTGGAAAAAGTATTTTGTTTGAAGCTGCTGATACTCGTTTTCCAAGAGTAGAGACATTGTTGATCGAAAGTACCTATGGTCTTAAAGAAGACATACAACCAAGTAGACAAGAAGTAGAATCTGCTTTCATTAATGCAGTAAACAATACTTTGGCAGATGGAGGCAAAGTTTTGATACCCATTCCAGCAGTTGGTCGTGCACAAGAAATCATGATGGTAATTGATCACTATATGAAATCCGGAGAAATGGTTGAAGCACCAGTCTTTACAGAAGGAATGATTTCTGAGGCGTCAGCTATTCACGAATCATATCCAGAATATCTGGAAAGAGAACTTAAGAAAAAGATCTTAGAGACTGATGATAATCCATTTGATTCTGAATATTTCACCAATA
The DNA here is from genome assembly GCA_965238195.1 of Candidatus Nitrosopumilus sp. Classification (GTDB taxonomy): domain Archaea; phylum Thermoproteota; class Nitrososphaeria; order Nitrososphaerales; family Nitrosopumilaceae; genus Nitrosopumilus. Next base: position 1,039,443 of record OZ250174.1, read on the forward strand.
TTGAGCACGCAGATGCTAGAGAAGAACCAATGAGAGAAGATTCTCCATGTATTATCTTGGCAACATCAGGAATGTTAGAAGGTGGTCCTGTTTTAGAATACTTCAAAAATATTGCACCTGATAAAAAGAACAAAGTGTTGTTTGTTTCCTACCAAGTTAATGGAACTATGGGAAGAAGAGTTCTTGATGGCTCTAAACAAGTATCCATGTTGGGAAGAGAAGGTAAAGTTGAAGTTGTTACTATCAACTGTGGGGTTGAAAAACTAGATGGATTCAGTGGTCATAGTGATTATAATCAACTAATGTCATTTGTACAAAGACTAAGACCAAAACTTCGAAGAGTTTTAGTTAATCACGGAGAACGTAAAAAATCAGAAAATCTTGCTATGAATATTAGACGAATGTATAGAGTACCTGCTCATTATCCTCAAATTCAAGAAGGAATAAAATTATTTTAGATCGTATTCTGGTTTCCAGATCTTTATACCAGATGGAGCAATTATAATTCTCTCTTCACCTAATCTTGCAATTTCAGCATCTTCTGTTTTTGCAATAGAATACAATTCTTCAACTACTTTACGAAGTTGTTCTACATCTTTTTGTGCTAATGGAGTAACTCTTAAAATCAAAATCATATTTTTTTTGATATCTTCTTTGATAGAATGAACATCACTGATGTCTCTAATCGTTATAGCCTTTAGATATGTGGAATTTTCTTGTTTTTGCATCCTTGTTGAAAATCCGATCTACTCCTTCAAAAACTCTTCCTTAGTTTTAACTAATTTTTAAAAAATTTCACGCCTACATTCTAAATTTAAGATAAGATTGCTCTTCTGCACATTCTGAACTAACTTCATCAGTTGAATCTCTATTTTTAACAGAAACAATACTATGTTCAGTTTTTGGTGCATCTGAATATCTTAATGTTACAGCTGCTGCAAATTCTACATGTTCTTTTGCATTCTTACCACGTAAAATTGAAACTGGTCCTACGTAATCTTTAGCCTCAAGTAAAATATCGCCAGGTAATGCTAATGCTTTAATCATTTCATTTTCATCTTTGTTTCTTCCTACAATAAATTTTGTTTCTTCATCTAATCTAAAATGTCTTCCAATTTTTAACAAATCAATTTCATTAATTGTTGGAGTTTCCATATGATCAAACAAATCTTTAGCTTTAATTCCAAATTGTGGTTCTGTTAACAAACAACCACCACCTGCATTTGGTGGATTTTCAATTCCATATTCTTTAGCCATTTGTATTTGAATTTTTCTTTGTCTTCCTTTAATCATTCCAAGATTTTCTCTTTTGATCAAACCATCTTTTTCAGCATCTGTTGCTGGTAATAATCCAGCAGATAGGGGTCTAACAATTTTTCCAGTTAAATTTGATTCTTTTTCAATAATATGTAATGATGGTGCATGTTGACTCATTGGACGCTGACCTAATACTTCCCCTGAAATAATAAATTCTGCACCAATTTCTTCCATGTGTTTTTTTGCAGCATCAAACATCATTGTTCTACAATCAACACAGGGATTAAATCCTGCACCAATTCCATGCTTTGGATGTTTTAACATCTCAATGTATTCATCACCAAGATAAACTGTTTTTAAATTCACATTAAGATCATCTGCTCTTTCTCTAATCTCAAATCCACATCCTCTTCCACAATCAAAATCACAAAATGGAGTTTTAATAGCAACAGCTGATACTTCAAAACCTTGTTTTTGCATCATTCTAACTGCAAGTTGACTATCTAATCCTCCAGATAGTAATGCAACTACTTTTTTCTTCTCTTTTTCTTCTGTCACAACGATCTGGTCTAAATTTCCATATACAAACTTTACATCATACATAAATTGAGAATCAGCAATTTTTGTGTGTGAAACAGCGAAGAAAAAATCTTCTAAAACATGCCCAAAAGATCGGCTGTGATACATTGGTTACATTTGAGCCTGAAAATTTGTTTTACATGACTGGATTTTGGGGTGAAGCAATAGGATTACTTGAAAAAAATGGGAAAGCTACTATCATTGCCCCCGAACTTGAAGTAGGAAGAGCAAGAGAAGAATCTGTAGATTGTGATGTAATTACAGCAGAACGTGGAACTGGATTGATTTCTTCTCTTATAAAAAAAATTAAGAAAAATCATGTTTGTACTGACTGCCAAAATTATTCTATTATGATGTCTCTGAAAAAGTCCGTTCCAAAAATAAAATCATCTACAGAACCATTTTACAATTCTCGTATAATCAAGGACGAAAAAGAAGTTCAGATACTCAAAAAAGCTTCTAAAATTATTGATGAAATGTTCGATATTTGCTTAAAAAAGATGAAAGTAGGTCAAAAAGAATCAGAATTACAAACAATTTTGATGATATATGCAATGGAGCAGCAAATGTTTGATACTGGATACAAATCTACACTTAATCCTCTTATTATTGCTGGAGGTCCTAATGGTGCTCTTCCTCATGCTCAAGTCACTCAAAGAAAATTCAAAAACGGTGATCTTGTAGTAACTGATCTAACATTAAGATACAAGGGATACGTTTCTGATGCAACCAGAACATTTGCACTTGGAAAAATTTCACCTCAAGCAAATGAAGCTTATGAAATTGTTAAAGAATCTCAAAAACTTGGATTGAAAGCTGTTAAACCAAATGCAAATTGTAAAGATGTAGATTCTGCTTGTAGAAAATATATTGAAGAAAAAAATTATGGTCAATACTTTATTCACTCTACTGGTCATGGAATTGGATTAGAGGTACATGAACTTCCAACTGTTTCATACAAAAGTGAAACAAAATTAAAAGAAAATATGGCAATCACTGTAGAACCAGGAATCTATATTGAAAATAAATTTGGAATTAGAATAGAAGACTCACTAATTGTAAGAGATAGACCTATTGTAATGCACAAATTTACTAAAGATTTAGTCACAATTTAGCCTAATCATAAAAGTCTACTACATCAATGATGTGTTTTGATTCAAAGTTATTTGATGTAATTTTCTCAGAACTTGTATCCACACTCCAATCATAATTCATTTCTCCTTTATGTGACTTGAAATTCAAAATAACTTGATACTCTACTGAATCAATATTTGACACAGTTAGTTCAACTTCGGTTTTTTTGTTATCATAAATTTTTTCATCTTGGTATTCTTCACTAATTTTCATTGAAATTGCATCCATTACAGTTAATCCAGAATCATTTGGTCCATCATATTTCATTAAGATATCTAAAACTTGTTGTTCTTCAGATGTAAGTTCAGGGAAACTACTTTCTAAATCACTTTTCATTAAATCCGGAATGACAAATAGCATGAACAATCCCATTATACCAAGATAAATTGGTGCTCTTTTTTTAAGAAATGCTTTAAAATCAGATTTTTTTGGTTTTTCTTCTTTCTTCTTTTTGTCTTTGGTCATTTCTATTTCTCCGAATTTCTAGTATTTTGCGGTTAAAATTAAAACTTGCCATGGAAATATAATCTCACCATTTTTCTTTGTGTATTGAGTTGTTTTCTCTTTTACCAACTGTTTCAATTCTTTTCTTTTTGAATATTCTAATTCATTTAGCTTTTCTTTGAGTGGTTTTGCAATGTATCTGATGTAATTTGTCCAATAATCTTCAAATTTTCCAGGACTATACTGAAAAATAAATTCTTTTACAGATATCTTTGAGAATCCTGCTTTGCTAATCTCTTTTTTTAATGAAGATTTTGTACCAAATCTGTCAAGATTTGGTGAACCAAGGGGAACATAATCTGGGATAAATTTAGTAACTGAATCTAAAATATTGCTAAAAAAAGGAACGTTTTCTTTACTTCCATGAACTGAAATTCCTATTTTACCTGATTTTTTGAGGCTATTTTTCATATTTTTTAGAGCTTTTTGGGCGTTTGGAAAAAAGAATAGTGCATACTGACAAGTAACAATATCAAATTTTTTAGAAAAACTAAACTTTTCTGCATCTATATTTACAAAATCTAGATTTGATTTTTTTTCATTCCATTTTTTTGCTATTTTAATTGCAGTAGTAGAAGTATCAGCACCTACTACATATCCTGAATTACCAACTTTATTTCTAATTTCTTTTGTTACTACACCAGTACCGCATGCAACATCTAATACTATATTGCCTTTGTTGATCTTTACTAATTCTATTAATTTTGTAGTACTTTGAAATGGTCCTTTACTTACACTAGCCCATCTTTTATGATAACGAGGAGCAACTTCATTCCAAATTGTCATGTTTCTTTGTTTGTATTTAGAATGATTGAATTTCATTTGTAAAATCACTTAATTTATGATGTATTTTATGTAATCCCTTTAAGATCAGATTTTAACATTCTGCCGGTTTCATGATAGTATCTGTGTCCAATTTGGCCTAATTTGTCTTGTAATTTAGTATCCTTTGATTTTTTTAATTTTAATTCAGTTTTCTTGTACTCTGCAACTAGTTTTCGAAGCTCTGATTTTTTCATTTTATTTTTAGTTCAATTTGTTTTCGGATTAACTTTGCAATTTTTTGTTTTTTCATCCATCCAGACACTACAACTTTCTTAGAATCTACAATAATTACCTGATTATTCTGTGGATTTTTCTTATATTTTGATGAACCAATATCGTTTGCTACTATAATATCTGATGATGATTCTTTTAATTTTCTTTGAGCTGATTTAATTAATTGATTTTTTGAAAGATTTGTCTCTGCCTTAAAACCCACAAGCAGCACATTTTTTTGATATTTTTTTACTTGATCTATAATTTTTGGTGCTTTTTTGAGGCTAATTTTTAATTCATTTTTTGAACTTTTGATTTTACTCTTACTTGGGTTTATTGGGATATAATCTGCAATAGCTGCAGCCATAATTACAATATCAAATTTTTTCTTTAATTCTGTTTTAACAGCATTGAGCATTTCTTTGCTAGATGAAACGTTGATTATCTTTGCACCTTTAGGTGGGTTTTCTTCCCCGGGACCATACACAAAAGTAACTTTAGCTCCTGCAGAAACTAATTCAGATGCTAAACTAACTCCTGTCTTTCCTGAACTTTGGTTTGTAATTACACGTACAGGATCTATATGTTCAATTGTTGGACCTGCAGTCATTAACACTTTTTTATTTTTTAATACTGATGAGAATCCGAATTTTTTTAAAACATATTCTAAAACATCTTCTGGTTCTGGAGCTTTTGCTTTTCCTTCAATCATTTGAGGAGAAATAAATTCAATTTTGTTTTTTAGAAATTGTATGTTCTTTTTTACTGCTAAATTTTCATGCATAGATTCATGCATAGCCAAGCACATTAGGATTGGAATCTTTGATCCAAATCCTACAGTAAGTACAGTAGAAATTGGTGTATCATCAATACCATTTGCTAATTTTCCTAGTGTATTTGCAGTAGCAGGATATACTATTACTAGATCTGATTGATTATAATCTGCTAATCTAATATGTTCTAGTTCACCTGTAAGCTTTGTAATTACTTCGTTTCCAGTAGCCCATTTGAAATAATCAGGTTGTATTAATTTTGTAACAGCATTACTTGTAACACATGTTACATCTGCTCCATGTCTCATAAGTAATCTTGCAAGTTCAATTGCTTTGTATGCTGCAACACTTCCTGCAACACAAAGCACAATTCTTTTTCCAGATAATTCTACACCACGTGAACTAACAATATCTAAAGATGGGTGATCTTTTTTCTTTATCTTTTTTTTAACTGCCAATTTGTTCTCGTAATTTCTTTAATTCTTCATCATTCATTGAGAACCAGTTTTCTTCTGCAGGAAACGTACCTGATTCTACATCTTTTTTATAATTTTCAAGTGATTTTACAATATCTTCCGATAAATTCATGTATCTTTTTGCAAATTTTGGTTTTATCTTATCGTACATTCCTAACAAATCTTGAACAACTAGTACTTGTCCATCACAACCTATTCCTGAACCAATTCCTATTGTGGGAATACTAACAGTTTCAGAAATTATCTCTGCTACTTCATGACTGACCATTTCAAGTGCAATACTAAACACACCTGCTTCTTCAAGCTCTTTTGCGTCTTCAATTAACTTCATTGCGGTATCTTTTGTTTTTCCTTGAACTTTGTATCCTTGTGAAAGTGTTGTTGTTTGTGGTTGAAATCCAATATGTCCCATTACTGGAATTCCTACATCCACAATTGCACTAATTGTTTCAGACATAATTGAACCTCCTTCAAGTTTTACAGCATCAGCTCCTGCTTTGATTAGTTTACCTGAATTGTTAATTGCATCTTCTATACTTGCTTGGTATGACATAAATGGTAAATCTGAAACTAGTAATGAATTGACTCTTGCTCTACTAACTGCTTCTGTAAACATACACATTTGATCCATTGTAACAGGAATTGTATTTTCATATCCAAGCATTACCATTCCTGCACTATCTCCAACTAGTAATACATCAATTCTTGCTTTATCACATAGAGAAGCTAGAGTGTAATCATAACTTGTAATTACTGAAACTTTTTTCTTTTCTTTTTTCATATTGATGATATCTTGTACTGTTTTATGCAATTCTAGCTCTCCTTGTAAGATTATTTTTTATTTGAATGATATTTTCTGTGAGATTTTTCTTATTATCAAAATCACTAATAATTTTTTTAAGAATTTTCTGATTCTTTTTTGATAGTTTTTTAGATTCATCAATCAACAAATCAATTGCTCTAGTAACATTATCAACAATTGTAATGTTAGCAGTTTGTGAAGTTCGAGAAAGTGGGTTTAGATCAAATGTAATTACAATTTTTCCTGCCTTTCTAAGTGCCATTGTTCTATCTCCATCTTCTAGGGGTACAACTACCACATCTGCTACAAAAATTCCATTTTTATCTACAATTCTTCTAGTTGAATCAATGCCTGATAGTTTTGTAGATGAAGCAAGATTTGTACCTAAAATTTCTCTTGCCCCATGCTTTTTGAGTGTCTTAACTATTGCTTCCTTCCTCTTTTTGTTAGTGTAAAACAGATTTACCTCTAATTTTGCTTTGATCTGTTTTGATAGTTTTACAATTTGTTTGGGACATAATGCTGCTATATTCCCATTAACTGAGATTACAGGTTTATCTGCCAAAAGAAGTTGTGCTGCTGCAGCTTTGATTGATTGCTTTGCAGCCTTGCCAGTTTTTTCTCCTAGTAAATAATCAAAAGCTTCTCCTCTTCCTTGAGCCAAGAGTCCTTCTTTTGCAACTAATCCATTATCAAAACCATCTACTAGTTTTTCTCGAATTAAAAGTGATTTAGCTCTTGGATGTGATTTAGGAATTAAAGACATGTAATTTCAATTAATTAAAAAGAACTCTTGCCCCACTATCATCTAATTCTGATTTTATTATTATTCCATCAGAATATTTTTCTAAAATCTTTAAAACTTTATCTTCATTTTCTTTTGGAATCATTGAAAAAACTGTTTCTCCAAAAAGTGCAATACCACACTTAATGTTATTATCTGCAAATTCATTAACTAATTTCTGCATTCTAGGAGTCATAACATCTACATATTTTGCAAATTCTAATGACATGTCTTGAAAATGTTCATAATTTTTTGATTCTAACAATCTATTTACCATCTTTCCACCAAGACCATTAATTTGAGATAAATGTTCTTTAAGAAATTTATTTGTAGAAATTGGAGAAAAACATATCATTATAATAGAAATTTTATCAGTAATAATTTTTTCAACATTACCAATGCCAGGAGCACCAGGCTTAACACGAATCTCAAAACCTCCATGAAATGATGCTAATACATCACCTAATCCAGTCTTGCAATTTATTTCTGCATTATGTGCAATTTGTCCAATAGTAGTTTTATCTAATTTTGTTTTAAGAGCTTGATCTAATGCAAATGATAGTGATAAAGCAACTGCACTACTAGAACCTAAACCATATCCAACTGGAATTGATATTTCATGTTCAATATCAAAAAACTTGGTTGAAAATTCTCCAAGTTTTAAAAATTCATTTAAAACAAATTCTGAAACATCTGTCTTATCTGACTGGTATCCTTTTGTTGTAATTCTAAAGTTTGATTCTTGATTGTCTTTTGTATTAATTTTCACCCTAGTTGTTACTCCTTGTTTTATTGAGAATCCAGCCCCCATAGATCCTAAATTTTCTAAATTATCTTGATTATCATCTAAATGGGCTTTGAAAAAACCTGTAATATGAGCAGGACAAAATGCCGTAGCCTCCATGATCTGAGTTTAAATTTTACACAAAATATAAGAATATGGCTTAAATTAATTAAACTAGTATAAATTGACTAAATTTATTCGACGCCTACAAAGAATCGGAAGTAGTATCCTAATATCTCTACCAAAAGAGTGGGTAGATGCAAATAATCTAGATAAAGGCAATCAAGTCGAAATTGAAACTGGGCAAGATACTATCTCAATTTCTGCAAACAAAGAGACTCGCCCAACAAAAGAACTCGTAATTTCTTATCCGTTACCAAAAGAAGAAAATATTGTAGCCGATATTACAGGAGCATATCTTTTAGGATATGATGTCATTGAAATAAATTCAAAATCAATTATTCCAGGAGAAGATAGAGAAAAGATTCGTAATTCTATGAGACGATTAGTTGGAATGGAAATCATTGAAGAAGATGCATCTCATATTAATATGCAATTTCTTTTAGATGCAACAACACTAAATCCAGAAAAAATTCTCAAACGAATGAGTTCAATTGCACTTGGTATGTACGATGATACAACAAATGGATTAATTTCTGATGATAAATCTAATTTACAAACAATATCAAATCGTGACGTTGAAGTAAATAGACAATATTTTCTACTTGTTCGTTTAATTCGTAGTACACTTGTTGATAAACGATTAGCTAATGCATTTAATTTAGAAAATATTGATGTTCTTGATTATCGTGTTGCAGCAAATCTTCTTGAAACTGCTGGTGATTCTATTGTTGAACTTGCAAATTCTATTTATAATTCTTCTTTATCAAAAGAAAATTCAAAAAAAATCTTTGATATAATTAAAGATTTTAGTAAACTTGCAGAAAAATCTATTGATGCGTTTACAAAACCTGATAGACTTTTAGCTATTGAAGCAATATCATCACATAAAAAATTTGAAGAAAAACTTGGTAAATTAAGAATTACCCTTAGTAACAAAAAACAAATTCCAATAGATTTCTTAGATTTGGTCTATATGTTTGAAAGAATAACACACTCTTGGGCAGATGTTGCAGATCTTGTACAACCTATTTACAATGATTAGTTAGTATAGTTTCTTTTTAGCGGCATAAGTTAATACTGCACAAATTGTTTTTGAATCTTGAATTTTACCTGACTTGATCATTCCAAGAAGCTTTTTGAGATCTATTTTAACTACTGATAATATCTCATCATCATCCAATTTCAAATCTGCAATTTTTTTTAATCCTGAGGCTACAAAACAATGAATTGCCTCAGTATTATAGCCAATTGATGGATAGTAAGTAATTAGTGGAGTCATCTTTTTTGCTCTATATCCAGTCTCTTCTTCTAATTCCCTGAATGCACATTTTATTGGCTTTTCTTTTTTTTCTAATGTTCCTGCAGGAATTTCTAGAACATATCCATGAGGAAACCTATGTTGCTTAACTAGAATTATTTTTTTATTTTCATCAAAAGCAAGCATTGCAGCTGCACCACGATGTTTTATCATTTCACGTTTAACTTTTCTTCCTTCTATCTTTCCATCATAAACACTTAGACCTAAAATTTTTCCTTCATAGATCTTCTTTTCCTTCATAGAAAATCTTAGTTGTATTATTATTTAATTTGTTTGATAGGTTAAATGTAATTTAGATGACTTTTTTGCATCATTTATAGCGTTTTCAATCCATTTTATGTAAAATGAAATCTTTTTTGGTATGAATAAATCAGATGATTTAACATTTTTAGTGGATCTTACTTTTTGTGTTATTTCATCCATATCAAAAACACTATTACTATACATAAACAAAACAATTTGATTTTTTGCAATAAATGGAATTTGTAAATATGATTCTGAAAATGTATTATTCAAAGTTTCTAGTGTTTTTTTTAAATCCCCCTCAATCCCTGTTAATATTGCATAAGGAATAAAATCTTCAATTTTTCTTGGATCATAAGTTGAAGTGAATTGAATTCCTTCATTTTCATTAAATTTTTCCAAACATCTTGTTATTGTTTTTGTTGATAAGTTTGTGCTCTTCGCAATTTTCTCAATTTTTTGTCTAGGATCTTTGATTAATTCTTCTAGAATTTCTAAATCTGTTTTTGTAAGATTTGTATCATATCCTGGATTTTCTGCTTCAAAAATTAATAGAACTCTAACATCTTTCATTAACTTGCTTGCAAGCTCAATTTTTTGTTCAAAATTGTCTTTTACAACAATACTACAAACTGTAACTCCGCCTACACAAGGCACTACAATAAATGGTTCGCCTACAAGACTAAGCTGTTCTAAAATCTCTTTGGTGTTTTCACCTGATACAACAAACCACAAAACACCATATCCTAAAACAGGTGGCTCAACTTTAATGGAAAATTCTTCAATGACTTTCCTTTCTTCCATTTTTCGGATTCTTGCTCGCACTGCCCCACCAGACATTCCTAATTTCATGCCTATTTTCCTGTCAGATTCTCTGCAATTATTTAATAATCTACTTAGAATTTGCATATCTAAATTGTCCATTTTATGACTTTTCATGCCTTTATAGCATATAGAAATTACTATTCTCTTATAAAATTGTCTATATCATAAGTATTATGCATCATAGACATTATATATTAGACTATTTTATTGGTTTTGTGGATTATAGGCTACGATTAGCAAAAAGAATGCTATTCAACAAAAGAGGTAGTTTGATTGGTGCAGTTTTAGCTGTAACTATTGGGATTTTGGTAATCCATGTAAATTTTGTAATATTTCAAGGATTGTATGATGCTATTGTTAGAGATATTCGTGATTACAACACTGGAGATATTATTGTAACCGACGAATTTGATTATATCGACAAATCAGATCAATCACTTGTAAGATGGTTTGAACGAATTCCATATGTTGAAGCGGCAACACCACGGCTTTCATCGACGGCTGAAATGAATATGACAAAAAATGGAAAACTAATTGAAGAAACTAGAATTTCATTAGTAGGTGTTGATCCATTTAATGACATTAGAACATCTACAGTTCATGAAACTATTTCAGATGGAAGTTATGTTTTTTCTAGAAATTCTATGGTATTGGGATCTAATGTGGCACGAGATCTTGGAGGAGCTGAAGTTGGTGATAGTGTAAAAGTTCTTGTTGTTGATAGATGGGGACAAGATCAAATTAGAAGATTTACAGTTGTTGGTATTGCTAACTCACCTGGAGGACAAGGATTTGATTATTCTGGTGTTATACATATTGATACTTTACGTGATATGCTGAGCAGACATGGAGATACTGGTTCATTTATGGTGAAATTAAATGATAAATCCAAAGCACTCGAAGTAAAAGAATTCTTTTTACGATCATTTACTAATGATGATTTTATTGCTGAAACCACAGAAGAAGCATCTGAAGCACAACTTGAAGGATTTAGATCTGGTATTGCAATGATTAACATGATAGGATATTTTGGAATGATGTCATCCGCATTTGCTATTGTTACAATTCAAATGATGTTGGTTAATGGAAAAACTAGAGAGATTGGTGTCATGAGAGCAATAGGAGCTAAAAGAAAAGATATTCTAATAATTTTTATTTTCCAAGGAATGATTATTGGTGCTATTGGTGCTGGAGTAGGAACTGCAACAGGATTAGGCTATACTGTATATGCAAAGGAAACAAAAATGTCATTTAATGGTAGTCTTCCTCTTGAAGTAAGCTATAACTGGGAAAAAATCATTCAAACCGCCTTAACTTCGTTTATTTTGGCAATCATTGCATCATTATACCCATCCTATAGGGCAACTAAGCTGTTACCCGTGGAGGCGATGAGAACTGTCTAGAGTACTTGAAATCAACAATCTAAGTAAGATTTACGGAGAAGGTGAAAACAAAGTCAAAGCTCTAGATAATGTATCACTTTCAATTGAACAAGGAGAAGTTGTTTTAATTATTGGAAGTTCTGGTTCTGGAAAATCTACATTACTTAATATGATTGGATTATTAGATCAACCAACAAATGGAAAGATCTTCATTGATGGAACTAATACTACAACACTTAATGATGATAAAATTTCATCCTTTAGAAATAAAAAATTAGGATTCATCTTTCAATTTTCTAACTTACTTAGTGATCTTTCAGTATTGGAAAATGTTTTGTTACCAGGACAAATTAGAGGAACTAATATTGCTGAAAAAGATGCTATGGATTTACTAAAGACAGTTGGACTTGAAAGTCAAATGCATAAACGCGCAAACAAGATTTCAGGTGGACAAGCTCAAAGAGTGGCAATTGCAAGAGGACTAATCAATAAACCATCTATTGTTTTAGCTGATGAACCTACTGGTAATCTTGATTCAATAACTTCAGAAACAATAGTTCAATTAATGAAATCAATGGCAAAAAAACTTAATCAAACATTCATTATAGTTACACACGAGAGAGAAACATTTGGAGATGTTGATAGAGTAATTACAATCAAAGATGGTAGAGCATTTGAAGGTGATCAGCCATCAAAAATGGAGGTTTTAGCATAATGAATCTCAAACTCTTGTTACCATTATTTGTAATTGCACTTGCACCATTTGTTTTTGATAATTCTTATGCTCAAATAACATCTGGTGGATTTGGACAATCTCCTTTTGAACGAGACTTTGGAGATGTCAAATTTTTAGATGCATATTTTGGTACGTTAAATGATAAAATTGAAGTTGAATCCGGAGATGGTAATGTTCCATTTACAGTTGTATTTGCAAATGTAGGTACACAGGACATTACGGGAATTAAAGGTCAATTGTCATTACCACTTGGCTTTTCTGCATCTGATGGCCCAGGCTCAATAATTCATGCTGATAGTGATTCTAATTCTTTAGCAGGTGAGAATTTTCATCTGACATTTTTTGTCAGTCTGGATAAAAATGTGAACATTCAACAGTATCCTGGAACTGTAAAAGTTGATTATTCTCGATTAAGAGAATCTGGAGTTCGAACAGCCTTTGCTGATTTTAGTTTCAAAGTAACAGGTGATAGTTTGATAAATGTTAAAGCAGTAGAGCCATTTCTTACATCTTTGAAAACTAATAACGTAATAATTGAAATTGCAAATGATGGAACTGCTCCAATCTCTGGTGTAGATATTGTTGCAACCAACACACAAACAGAACTTGCATCAACATCATCATCAACTACTAATATAGAAAATGTTGTTATTTTAGAATCAAATTGGGATGTTGGAAACATTGATCCAAAGTCATCTAGACAGCTTACTGCAACAATATATGTCCCTGAATCACTTAAAGGTGACACTCTGAGAATCCCTTTGTCTATTTCATATTATAATGCACATGGTGATTTACATGTAGTTAACAAAATTGTTGATTTTTACATTAAAGGATTAATTGATCTTACTGTTTTTAATGTAGATGTAATTGAATTGTCTAGTACACAAATGGTGATTGGAGAAATAATTAATGAAGGAAATGAGGATGGATTGTTTGGTTTTGTAACTGTTGATCCTCGTGGAGATTCCAATATCAAATCAACTACTCAATTTATTGATGAAATTGAGGTTGATGCACCTGTACCATTTAACATTCCAATTGAATTTGATGGTGAACCAAAATATGGAGAACATGACATTACCATTACTGTAAGATACAAAGACAATATCAGAGATGAAATATTTCTAAATCATGATGCAACAATCCTTGTTAAAGAACCATCAAACGGTGATGAGGGTAGTTCTGATTCAACAATGATAATCATACCAATTATTTTAGCAATCGGAGCTGGAATTTACATAATGCGTAGGCGTAAAAAAGCAGCTATTGAGGCAAGTTAGAATTAAATTTTGAATTTAAAGTAGGAAAATAAGGTCAATTCAAAATGAGATTAAGTATTATCGTTCTAATTTTAGCTTTAACTGTTGGAAGTATCGTGGTTTCTCTAGGAATTCTAACAAATCAAGAAATTGTTGATGTTCCTGAAATTACAACTCAATATGAAAAATTAGAGCAATACAAGAACGAATTAGAAAAAATTAATCTCTACAATCAGCAAGTCTTAGAAGATCTAGAAGATCAGATTACCAACTCTAGTGATATTCATCTAGAGCAAATAAACGAAGAGGTTGAAGTAATCAAGCGTGTCATTAATGATAACAAAGAAGAACTTGAACAGGTAATCCAAAAATTGTCCCAAACAGAATCTAAACCCTGATAATACTAATTTCCAGTTTTGGGAAATTTAGATCATAATTATATCATATCTTAAGGAAGTATTATTGGGTATGGCAAAGGGTGTATTTCTCTTTTTGGTAGGTAGTATAGTGGGATTTATCACAACACCACTTCTCTGAATATTTTCAAGATGTTTTTCTAAATTCATATAGTTAACTGCAAAGTTATGTTTGTTGGAAACACATAGAAAACTAACAATTATTGGAGTTATTTTGTTAGCTGCAACGTTTCTAATCAATAACTATCATCAAACGACTCATCCTGGAATTGGGTTTAACTATGCATATATCCCAGGAGTTGCAATGTTGGCAGCCTTTTCTATTAGTTTTATAATGTTTACAAAAGATCGATTAAAAACATCTTAGTCATATATTCAATAGATAACATGAGATCTCTTTTTGGGAAAGAGGCTTCATCCTACATATTTGATTCATGTGTATGCAATTTGAATAAAAAAGACACGTAGAAATTCTCAGTGAGATCTAAATACTAAGATACGAAATCCTATCTAGCCGTCACCAAGATACAATACGTTTTTGGTCTTAGGCTGAAGCATTTTCTTGGCTGTAAGATTATAAGCAATCACTGGATCTTGCGATTATGCCAGGAATCGAAATTGAAGTTCCAAAAGAATTACGAGAATTCATGTTAGAAAAAGCAGAAGAAACAATCCTTGGACAAAAAAATGGAGCATACAAACAATATCGTTATGGTAATTTACACATTAGAGAATATGATGACAAATTTCTAGTTCATACTGATAAAATAGATCCTAGAAAAGATCCAATTGGACATTTGGTCCATGATGCACCTGAAGTCTTAATTGGTTTAGCATGTGCAATTTTTGGTGGTTCACAAATTGCAAAAAAGTTTCTTAATAAAAAATCAAAAAAATTAACCTTAACTTCTAGTTTAATCTCATCAATTATTTCTGGATATGTGGGGTATACTGCAACAAAAAAAATTAAAAATTATTTGGAGTAAATTTTATGTCTACTATTAGAACAATCCAAATACTCATCAAACTTTTACCATCAATTTTTGCATTACGTAAAGATAGAAAAAAATGGATTAATCTGCCCCCTTTGAACAAGTTAAACCAATAATTGAAAAAGATCTTGGGCCAATTAATGAAAAATTTGATGAAATAGATCCTAGTTGCATTTCTGGTGCATCCCTAGGGCAAGTTTATCGTGGTTCAATTTCTGGTCAGCAAATTGTTATCAAAGTAAAAAGACCTGGCATTGAAAAAGTTGTAGAAGAAGATCTCAAAGTTTTGAAAAAAATTCTTCCACTTGCATTAAGATTTGTTGATCCAAACTTACGTTATTCAGCAAAGGCTATGCTCTCTCAATTTATTGAAACCATTCATGAAGAAATGAATTACCTCATCGAATCTGAAAATCTAAAAAAAATCAAAAAGGATATGGAAGGAGTCAACAAAGTAATTGTACCATCAGTTTTTGATGATTTTTCTTCAAAAAATGTTCTAACAATGGAATATCTTCCAGGAATCAAAGTTACAAACGTGCAGGCACTAGATGAGAAAGGAATTGATAGAGAACAACTAGTCATTGATGTCCATAAGGTCTTTTTTACTATGCTTCTCAAACACTCACTTTTTCATGCAGATCCTCATCCTGGAAACATATCAGTTACTGATGATGGAAGACTCATTTTGTATGACTATGGAATGGTTGGACGAATAAATAATGAAACACGATTCAAACTAATCCGATTATACCTTGCACTAGTTGAAAAAAATCCCCCAAGAGTTGTTAATGCTATGGATAATCTTGGAATGCTTACTCCTGGATATAATCGAACAGTAATTGAAAAGGGAATTGAGCTTTCAATTCGTGCTATGCATGGAAATAAGCCTGATGAAATGGAAGTACAAAGTTTGATGGAGCTTGCAAATCAAACTATGAGTAAATTTCCATTTACGCTTCCAAAAAATTTGGCTTTGTATATGAGAATGGCATCAATAATTGAGGGAATTTACAAAACACATGATGTTGATTTCAAATTCGTCAAAGTCCTAAAAAATATACTTGAAGAAGAAAATATGATTCCAAGAGCATATGTTGAAGAATTAAAGATCTCTTTTGGAAATTTTTCAAAATCAATTGATGCTGCAATACGATTAGGACCTGAGATGTTAAAATTAAAAGAAGAAACTGAAATCTTTATGAGAAAAAGAAAACCTATGGTTTTACTCAGTGGAAGTATCTTTGCCTCTTCAATTTTCATTGGTTCAGTATTTTTGTTTCAATCAAATGAATCTCTTGGTTTAGTTGGAATGATTACTTCTGGTTTGATAATGACTGCTTCAGGATTCTTTAGAAAATATTAGATTATTCAATTGAGATATTTTTTCCTTTTTTTGTCACAGGAATAATTAGTGTAAGAATACCACTTTCGTATTTTGCAGATTTAATTTTCTCTTCTCCTTGTTTAACATCAATTGGAAGCCTAATTTTTTTATCAATCAAATTTGGTCTTTGATTTGAAATTAATGATTCTAATCCCTTTTCATTAATTGTTTTTTGGGCTTTGATAGAAAGTATATCGCCGCATAAACTTAATTCAATATCTTTTTTTGCAAATCCTGGAATATCAATTACCACTTTAAGATTGTCTTCATTCAGATACATGTCAATTGGAGGTAAAACAAATTCATAGAACTCTCTAGATTTGTTTCCAATCTCTTTGATTACTTCATTGACAAGTCCCATTTTGTGTTATGTGCTCAATTTTTGGTTATAAACCTTGATAGATTTCAGCAAAATTTGTTATACATAATCAAATTTCATATGGAGATTTTTTTTAAAAAAATTAAAAGAGTTTAGCGTTTACCTTCGAGAACACCAGAATCACCATGTATTCTGTCTATGTGTTTTGAAAGTTCTTCTTTGTCCTCAAAAATTGATTCACAATAAGCACATGAATATGTCTCAGCCATAATGACAAATAGGTAAAGCGTCTATTAAACAATTTGTAAATTATCAAACATGATAGATTTTTAATCAATTAATTTCTTTGATTTATTACTTATGATAATTGTAATTGAAGGCGGAGATCAAGCAGGCAAGTTAACACAATCAACATTATTGGAAAAAGCACTAAAAAAAAGAAAGATCAAGACAAAATTATTTCATTTTCCTGACTACAAAACTCCAATAGGAAAAGAAATCCGAAAATATTTGGATGGAAAAAGAAAATTTCCTTCACAAGTAATTCATTGTCTATTAGCTGCAAACCGATGGGAAAAACTAAATGAAATTTTGACTGCTCAAGAACAAAATTCTGTTTTAATTATGAATCGGTATTACCATTCTAACCTAGTTTATGGCATAGCAAATGGCATGAAAAAAAAATGGCTTGAGAATCTTGATACTGGCCTTCCAAAAGCTGATCTTGTAGTTTTACTTGATGTTACGCAAAAGGAATCATTTCGAAGACAAAAAACTCATCGAGATAAATTTGAAAAAAATGAAGAATTTTTAAGAAAAATATCTAAAATCTACTTAACCACTGCTAAGAAAAAACATTGGAAAATAATTGATGCATCAAAGTCTAAACAAGAAATACATGAAGAAATTTTGAAAACATTTTCAAAGAAAATAGGAATATGAAAAAAAACTACCTAGACATAATTGATCCAATTCATGATTTTATCCGTGTCTACAATCATGAACTATCCATAATTGATGATCCTCTTTTTCAAAGATTAAGACGAATTCGACAACTTTCTGGTGCTCATTTGACCTATCCAGCAGCTCAGCATACAAGATTTGAGCATTCATTGGGAGTTATGCACATTGCTAGTCAAGCAGGTCATGCATTAAATGAAAAAGGAATTCTCAAATCAGATGATATTAAAATTCTTAGATTAGCTGGCCTCTTACATGATATAGGACACGGACCATTCTCTCATCTCTTTGAGGAAATAATTCAAGAAAAAAAAATTTCACATGAAGACTTTGGTAAAGAAATTATTCTAAAATCAGAAATTGGTGATAGTTTATCAAAAAATGGGTTTGATAAAAAACTTATTACAAAAATTGCGTTTGGTGATTCTAAATTTCAATACATGAATGAAATTGTTTCAGGTGCACTTAGTGCAGATATGATGGACTATTTACTCAGAGATGGTTATTTTACAGGAGCAGAACACGCAAAAATCGATCATAAAAGAATCACTCAATCACTTGATGTACATCAGAAAAAACTAGCCTTAGAGCGTTCTGCATTGTATTCTTTTGAATCAATGATGCACTCTAGATATCAAATGTTCAAGGCAGTCTATTTTCATAAAACTGTAAGAGCCGCAGAAGTTATGTTAATTGAAGCATTAAGATTGTCTGATGATGAATTTGGTTTTACCACTTTTAATCTAAATGAGTATGTTAAACTCACAGATGAATACGTTTTATCAAGTCTAATCTCATCAAAATCTTCAAAATTAAAACGTGCTAGACAATTTGCAGAAGACTATCAAAACAGGAAATTGCTAAAATGCGTATTTGAGAGAATCTTGACTAGCAGAAATAACTTAAAAAAAACACGAACTGATGAACTTAGAACTACCATTTCTAAAAAATCCAAAGTTGATGAAAATGAAATTTTTGTTGATAGTTCTGTTACTCCATCCATTCCTCTTGCACCATCCAAAAACGAATCAAAATCCATAATTTTGATTACAAATGAGAATGGAAAATCTTCTGCAAAAGAGATGCCAATTTCAAAAATCCCCGTAGTCTCAGCAATTTCTGGGTACATGAATATTCTTAGAATTTATACCCATCAAAAGAACAGAAAAAAAGTTGAAATTGCTGCAAAATCAATCCTTGGTGATCTAAAGTGAAAAAGAGAATTGTTATCAAATTATCTGGAAAAGTTTTTGGTACTGACAATGTCAAAGCACTAAAAGACTATGCTCAATTTCTGGTAAAAATCAGCAAGATTTGTCAACCAATTGTTGTTGCTGGAGGTGGAAACATTGCGCGACATTATATCTCTCATGCAAGATCTTCAGGTGCAGATGAATCCACTCTTGATGAACTTGGAATTGAAATTTCAAAACTTAATGCAAAACTATTGATTTATGCTCTAAAAAATAGGGCATATTCACATCCACCAACTACTTTACAAGAAGTTAGACATGCCGTAGATGATGGATTAATAGTTGTAACAGGTGGTTTACACCCTGGTCAAAGCACCAATGGTACTGCTGCATTAATTGCTGAAAAAGTTCATGCTGAACAATTTCTTAATGCTACTGATGTTGATGGAGTTTATGATATGGATCCAAACAAATTCAAGAAAGCAAAAAAATTCAAACGAATTGAACTAAAAAATTTGAAAAATATGCTGGTTCATGAAGATTCTGTTGCAGGAGGTTATGACTTGATGGATATTGTTGCTCTAAAAATCATCGAACGCTCCAAAATCAAAACAAGAATTCTAAAAGCAAGTCCAAAAAATATTGAAAAAGCCATTAAGGGTGGTAATGTAGGCACAGAAGTTATTCTTCCTTCAAAATAATTATTCAGAAATTTCGTTTTGAATTGTAGGTCTTGTTTCAGACCAAATCTGAATCTCTTTACCTGGGTATTCATCAATTCCTGATTCTCGAAGTTTTTTGAAAATTGATATTGCTTCCTCTTTTTCTACCTTCTTTGATTGGGCTTTTGTAAATCCATCTTTGTCAGTAATTATTGCTACATGTCCTTCTGGAGAATTAATTACAGCAGTAAATTCTTCCTCTCCTACTGGCTGAAATACCCCATCAATTTTTTTGGTTGTTAAAGTTAACATTCCAAATCCAGCTGCTTCAAACATCTTCATTTGTGACTTACTTGCTCTTTGCTTTCCTTCTTGTACTGCTTGAAAGTACTGCATGATTTTTTCTGTCTCCAATGGTATAATAACTGTCTCAACATTTAAGATATCTAGGGAGTTTGCAAAAATAATGAATCGTAAAATCTTTGTTGGTATTGCAGTTGCTGCACTTGTTGCTATATTAGGTGGAATTCTTTTGTTGGGACCTACTATGGTTGTAGGATCTCAAAATGAATCTCCTTCTGAAACTCAAAATACTATTCAGGTCGATCCTCTTAAAATTGAACTAGAAGATATTTCTGTTACAAAAATTTCAGAACGATCAGTTTCGATTAATGTTGCATTCAAAATTTCTAATCCCAATCCAGCTGCTGTGATTGTCCAAACTATGGATTATCAATTATTTGAAACAGGTTATTCTGAATCTGAACAAATTGCAGGTGGTGAAATAGGAAGTAGACCTACAGGTATGGTCGAATTTGGCTCAAACTATTATGTTCTTCTTGGTGAAAATCATATCGTACTAAAAGAAACTGTAACGTTGAAAAATTCTGGAAATACTCCTGAGTTATGGACTGATCTTGAAGACAATACTGCATCTTGGCGAGTTACTGGTGATGTCTTTTACAATCTAAGCTCTATGACAAGTGGTCAAGAAAATGAACTTCACTTTGAATTTACTAAATAGCATCAATAGTATCATAAAATTTTAAAATTGTGATAATATGTTTTTAGAAGAAAAATATTCGCAAAGTTATAAAAGCCCCTAAAGTGAATTTTTATCAAATGGCAGAAGCAGGTATAGCCGCATTTGGCTCAGCAGTAGGAGTCGCAATTGCACTAGCAGTAGTGTGTTTCGCTCTCCGTGGTAAAGGACACCCTGAACCACTAGATTAAACAAAGGAATTATTCCTTTTTCATATTTTTCATTTTTCTAGTTAATCATTCTTGCCAATTCCCAACATATCTCCTAGAGACAGTTGTTTGGCATTCTTCCTTTTCATGAAACATCTTTCATAATATTGACAATCTGAACACTCAGATGATGGTTCTAAAATAGGTGTTTTTTGTTCTTTAAGAAGATCATTTAGTACTCTAACTCTTCTGATAACTTCCTCAAACATCTTTTTGTTACGTGATAATGAAAAAGTTGTTTCTTTTCTATCTCCTGAAATGTAAACAATTGCTCCCTCCTCTTTATCATATATCCACATACATGCATTAAGATATAGAATATCATTTGCTTGAGGATTTTCTACTTCACCTAATGCTGGTCTGAATAAAAGAATAAAATCATCTACTATCACATCTGCTTGTCCCTTTAGATTGACGTCATCTATCGCAAATTCTTTTGGTTCACTTCCATACTGTAATTTTCTTAGTAATCCTGCTAGAAGCTCATTAAATCCTCTCCTTTCAATCTCACTTGGATCTATTCTGTCAAAATATGAGCGTCTTAGACATTGGACCACTTCTTGAATGTGAATAGTTTGAATATCCTTAGCATCTATCTCAATTTGTAATTCTCTTCCTATCGAACCTAATGCATTTTGAATGATACTTCGAAAATCTCTATCGCCCATCATAGTACATCATCTTGAAATTAGATCAATATAGGTTAATTCATAATCTTATCTAATTTTTTTGAAATTCTTCCTGAAAATGCAAGCGTGACAATATGAACACTAAATCCTAAAACTGCACCTACAATCAAATTTCCAGTCCCATAGTAAATTCCCAGAAATATCCCCAATGCTGGTAACGCAAAAATTAGTGCCATCGAGATACTAACCCAGTTTGTTAGAATATCTATAGGCGTTTCATTTTTTTTCGTTGGAAATTTACTCATTTTTTTATACCAGGCTATTCTGTCGCTAAAATTAATTTTGACATGGTGGTTTCAGTTGGTATTTTTTGTTCCACTGCATAGGCAATTGCTGCGAGATTTCTTACCTCATATGCAGTTAATTTTGTAATTCCTACTGTTGTTGCTAGACTGAACATTTTTGTAAAAGAGTTTAACGACGCTTGATAAATTGCTAATTCAAAAGCTCTTTCAAATTCAGATATTGCATCTAATTCGTTTTCAACTTGAGGAACCAAATCCTTGTACTTTGTATTAGAGAGTTCATTAAATGCATCTCTTATTGATCCTGCTGACATCATTCTTCCTAGCAATTCTTTTGCAGCTGGGGATTGAATTATGATTAAATCCTGAATTTGCTGTTCATCTAATCCCCAAAACTTTCCTCTAATCACACTTAGAATATTGTAAAAATCAACATCCATTCCAATTAATCTACTTGCATCTATGTCCCCAGACTTTAGTGCTTTTACAAGACGTGTATACAGAATTTTATCAAAATATGTATCAAAAATTTGAATATTCTTTTTATCTGCATACAACGCTGCTGCCTTTGCAATCTCTTCACCAAATTCTACCTGGTTTAAACTTGCAACTGTTTCTTCCAGATCTTTTGCTACAAGTGCTTTGATTACAATATCTCTTTGTTTGATTAATTCTTCAGCACGAAGATTGAGGTGACTTTCAATTTCTTCCTGAGATTTTCCCAAAACTTTTCCTTTTAGAATCTGTTTTAAATTAGAAATAATAAATTTCAAATAATAAGCATCTAAAATTCGTGATTCACCAGCCGTTTTTGCTATGCTGTGATGAATACCAGCCAGATGGCCTCTTAGGGCAGATTCAATACCATGAGATGTGTAAGGCTTTTCTACTTCAGAGACTGCTTCTGCATAAACTGTATTTTTAATTCTCGTCATTAATTCATCAAGATCTCTTGATTCTGCTAATGTTTGAAAATCAGCTTTTTTTAGTAATTTTCCTCTTTTACTATAAGATTTGACGGATGCAAAGACATTCTTAGAACCACCCATTTTGACTGTTCTCAACAAATAACTGATTTTAATGTTTGGCGTTGTCTTGATTCTGGTCGGGACACTTAGGTAATTTCATTGAGAAATTTAATGGCATCTTCTTTTTCTTGTTTGGATAGTTTCAAAAATGCCTCTAAAATCTCCTTTTGTATACCTAAAGATTCATCTGAAATTTCCCTAAGTTTTGATAGATCAAAAGGAAGCAAATCTTTAATTTTTTTATCACAAAAAGCCTTAACGTATTTTTGAAAAATTGAATGTGTAAAATTAGGACTACTCTTTACGAGATTAGAGAGAATTTTCTCAAATTCTTTTTCAGTAGATTCAGACTTTGAAAAAAACTCTTTTAGTAAATTTTCTCTATTTTTACTTCCACTTATTGATAATGCTATCAAGATACCTTTTCTGGTTAAGTGATAATATGGAATTCCTTTTTCTTGAAGAGCCTTTGGACCTCTTTTGAGAGGTAATCTTCCATCCTCTTCTGCAATTCCCATAGGAAGTAAAATCTCATCCATGTCACGAAATATTCCTGAATAGATATTCTTCCAAACTACTCCTTGTTTTTTTGCTATTCTTTGAGAAATCCCCGTTCTTGTTCTTTCTGCAGGATTGGCATTACTTGCAAGTATTGTAATGATCGCCCTCTGTCTACTTGCTTCTCCTGTTAACTCGTCACCTTTTGTCTTGAACGTATCAAAGATTGCTAATTTCACGTCTGATTTTTCCTTCATTCATTCACCTTTGACTTTATTTTCATATTCTATGTTAGTATCAGAATATACTGAAATATAATAATTTACTATTTTACAAATTTTAGTGTCGCTACTCCTTAAATCCTCTCCAATTTCGATAAATTTAATGAATTCTAGGAACTACAAGTATGCTCTATTACTTGTAGCCGCAGTATCTATCACAGCAGCAGGTGCTATGTCACAGGCATATGCACAAAGTGTTGATGATGGTATGGACGGATATGTAGCAGGAACCAGTGGAATTTACACTGGTAATCCTAACGAATGTTGGTACGATAGTGATGGTGCAGGCGCCATGATGCCTTGTCTTATAGACACAGGTGATACAGCATGGATGCTAACAGCAACATCATTGGTACTCTTCATGTCCCCAGGTGTCGGCTTCTTTTATGGCGGATTAGCCAGATCAAAGAACGTCGTCAACGTACTTGGTATGACCTTTATCGTAATGGGTCTAATGTCAGTACAATGGGTTCTATGGGGTTACTCACTAGCATTTGGTGGAATTGATTCAGACGCAAACATGTTCATGGGAAATCTCGACTATGTCGGATTTAACATGGTATCAGCGTGGGCACCACTCGGAGAAGTAGGTCCATGTGCAGACACTTGGTCTGCAGCATACCAAATGAATGAAATGAAGGACGGCGACTATTGTAGTCAAGGTTGGCCAGGTACAGTACCTCACCAACTATTTGCAATGTTCCAAGCAACATTTGCAGTCATTACTCCAGTTCTTATCATTGGTGGTTTGATTGACAGAATCAAATTCAGCGCAATCATCATATTCGTACTCTTATGGGGAACCTTCGTTTATGATCCAATAGCACATTGGGTCTGGGGAGGCGGATACATAGGAGGAGGTGCAATAGATCTCGATCCAGACTTATCACCGTCATATGCATTAGACTTTGCTGGTGGTACTGTAGTACACATTTCTTCAGGATTTGCTGCGTTGGCAGGAGCCTTAGTCCTTGGCAGAAGACTTGGATATGGCAAAGTGCCAATGGAACCACACAACATCCCATTAGTAGTCCTGGGAGCAGGAATACTCTGGTTTGGATGGTTTGGTTTCAACGCAGGAAGTGAAGTAATGGTAGACGGCATTACCGTCAGTGCATGGACTGTAACTAATACCGCAACTGGTATGGCTGTAATTACTTGGGTGCTCATGTCATGGGCACATACAGGAAAACCAAGTATTGTTGGAGCTGCATCGGGTGCAGTAGCAGGATTGGTAGCAATCACTCCAGCCTCAGGTTGGGTAGGTCCAATGGCATCGATTATCATAGGTATTGCAGCTGGTACAGTTTGTTATGCAGCAATAGCATTCAAGAGTGCACGCAAATGGGACGACGCATTAGATGTATGGGGAGTACATGGAATAGGTGGTCTTACAGGTGCAATTTTGACTGGTACATTAGCTAGTCCACACGTTTGGGATACCGGAGACGGTATTGGCGCATGGACTGGTACTGCAGAAGGAATGGAACAGCAAGCAATCAGTATAATCGGAGCTGCAATATCAGTAGGCTATGCCTTTGGTGTTACACTGATTATCCTCAAAGTGATGGATGCGGTATGGCCTGGCGGAATCAGAGTCACTCCTAAAGAAGAGGAGATCGGCATTGATTTGGCACAACACGGCGAAAGAGCATACGTTAACGAATAAAGAAAAAACCCTTTTCTTTTCTTTTTATTTTTTCAATCCAAATCAATTTAGATTTGATCAATTTACCAAAGTCATGTTAATTTCTACAACTGAACTTGGCTCAATTCTAAATGACTCAAATATTTTGATTATTGATACTCGTTCTTTTGCAGAATATTCAGAAGGTCATATTCCAGGTTCTGTCAATTTAGATCTTTTTGCATTTCATTGGATAGATACTACCCCAGAAGGAATACAAAATTTTAACAAACAAGCTGAGATGATTTTTTCATTTGTAGGGGTAAACTCTGAAAAGAAAGTTGTCTTTTATGATAATGTCTCTGGCATGCTAGCTGCAAGAGGTGTTTGGATGTTAGAATATTTTTCACATCCAGATGTATCTCTTTTAGATGGTGGTATGAAAAAATGGAAAAAAGAAAATTTGCCAATTGAGGTAAAACCAAACCCATTTCAACCCTCAAAATTTTCTGGAAAAATCAACCCTGAAATTATTACCGGGTATGAGTATATTCTAGAAAATATTGATAATCTAAAAATCATTGATGCCAGATCTGAGGGAGAATATGATGGAACTGTTGTCAGGGCGGCTCAAATTGGGCATATTCCAAAGTCTGTCAATATTGATTGGAATCTCAATATTGGTGAGGATGGAACTTTCAAATCAGATGATGAATTATCCAAACTTTACCAAATTCCAAAAGATTCTGAGATTGTGACTTATTGTCAGGGAGCATATCGTGCTGCCAACGCATTTTTGGCATTAAAGAAACTTGGATTTGAAAATGTCCGAGTTTATCTGGGCTCTTGGGGAGAATGGGGAAATAAACTAGAGTTACCTGTGGAAAAATAATTCAAATTTTGATATTCTTATTTTATGAGAGACTAGGGACTAACTATTGTTATTCCAAAAATAGCAAATCCGAGCATAATAACTGCAGGAATCGTGGTAATTATGGCTTCTTTTGACATATTCTTTCTATCTTCTTCTTCTATTTTTTCTTATTCTTCCAAGAATACTTGTTGTAAACCATTTCTGGGACTAATTGCTTGAATGGTTGAGAACCACCGTCATACCATTTTGTAAAGAACTCGTAGAGGTGAAGCCTTAGAGACTGTATGTAAACAATCAAACCTTCAATCATCATGATTCCTATTTGTCCTCCAATAATTAGTACCATTGCCATTGGGGAACTAAGTCCACCTAAAGATTCGAAAGCCTGATTTACTGTAAGCAATAATGCGGCATGCACCAAAAGCATAATTCCAATTCGCGCATAACTAATCGAATGCGCTAGACATTCAATGGTTTTTCCAAGTAAAACTTCCATTACCACACTAACCATGTCTCCTCCATCTTCTGGATGTTTCTTGTTGTGTTTTATTCCACCAACTATCATCAATACAACACATGCAAGTATGATGATAATTGAAACCCTAACAACTATCCATACAACTGCCCATTCTCCAACAAGTACAGAAACCCAAGGAACAGCTTCTGCGTGAATCTTAGAATACATGTTCATGACATCATATCCAGAACCTATTGCCCCCATCATTACTCCAAAGACTCCTAACCACATGAACAAATTTGGAATAGCTTCAAAGATCAATGCATCTTTATCTTTCTTTTTTGCATAGTTGCGAATTCGTAAAAGGAAAGCCCATCCTAAATGAATAACTCCTAAGAATAATGATACTTTGAGAATCATGATTACTTGATCAAATGTTAATTCTGCAACACTGATAGCTCCAATCAACCATTCAATTGAATGAAGTGGACCACCTTCATGTAACAAAGCTTCAAAGCCTGCAAAGTGTTCTAAATGGAAACCAAATATCTCTCCCTGGAAAATCCCTGCAAGTGCACCTGCTCCGCCTGACATTGCTAGTAACATTCCCCATCTTGATAGAGTGCCTTGTCCTTTGAATTTGAATAATAATCCTAATCCCATTAACAATAATCCGTGACCCAAATCTGCAAACATTAATCCATAAAATATAGGCCACATGAGTGCAATCATCCATGTAGGATCAAATTCTCCTCGTTTAGGAATTCCTTGACTCTGAGTAATTACTTCGTATGTTCTAACCCATTTTGGATTATCTAAATAAACAGGAAGATCTGAAAGTGCCTCTACATCTGTTACTTCTTCAGTTATTGATGTCCATTGACTTGTTGCTTCTTTGAATTTCTTTTCCATCTTCTTTGGAATATACCCTTGAATTACTGCAAAATTTTTGGTACCACCTGGTTTACGTAATGTTTCAAGAACTTCTTTTGCTACGAATGCATTTTCATGCATTGCAAGAATTTCAGTACGAATTTTTTTTGTAATAGAAGCTAATTCTTTTGAAATTTTCTTTTGTTGTTCTGTTAGTTCTTTTATTTTTGATTCTGCTAAAGCATATGCTTCACTTGGAATCTGAGGAAAATCTTTAGGTATGCTAAATGGATTCGAATTAAGGGCTCGCATAACTTTGAGAACTTTATCAGAATCATCAATATCAGAAATTATTATGACAGCTGCTTTTTCTTTAGATTCTAAATCATATTTGAAAATTGGTATGCCTTCGAGTGATCGTTCAATCTCACCAAAATCAGCAGAATTAATGACAAATAGATTTGTGTAAAAATGATTCATAGAACCAAAACCAGTTAAATCAACTTTCAGTTTGTTTGCAACTTGTAATGTTTCTTTTAATGACTTGTATTCTTCTAGAGAATGATTAATCTTTGAACTTTCTGCTAATACTTTGGCTGCATTAGTGATGCTGTCTGGAGTTTTCTCCAAATCTTCAATCAAACCTTCAATTTCATCAATGTTGTAATTTTTCTTTTTAATTACAGTACCTTTGAAAAGAATTTCCATGATGCCTACTCGTAGCGGAATATTCAATCCCTTGATTACATCTTCAACAAATTGATGTGATTTTTGTGCCCGTAAAAGAAGATCATCAATTTCAGGAGTAACTGTTTCATTCTCCATTTCCATTTTATGAAACCATTCAAACTCAGTTAGACGTGATATTGCTTTTGGAGATTCGCTTCTTGGTAGTATGACACTGCCCATCATAAGTTCTGCAACAGTCACACTTCCAACGACGATTAGTACATTATAATATCTTTCTAAGTCCGAATTGAAAATATGAATTTTTTTAGAATTATTCGGATTCCTCCCAAACATTCAAATCTATTATTGAATTTTCACCTCGTATTGGCATCTAATTCATCATTAGGACAAGCTATTGACAAAATTGTTAAAAAAACAGAAAATGAAATTCTATCCAATCTAAAAAATTCAGGTTTAGAATCTAAACAAACACTAGATAATTCACTTCCTAAATTAGAACAGGAATATGATAAAATTATTTCAGATGGAAACAAAGAAGCTGATAAAATTGAAAAACAGATTGTTGGTAGTGCAGATATCGAGGCTAGAAATAAAAAACTAATGGTATTAGAAGAAGCAGTTGATAAGGTCTTTTCAAAAGCACTAGATCAAATTGCAAATGAAGATCATTCAAATTTAATTAAGACTTTGTTAGATGAAGCAACTAAAATTTTAGGTACAACTGATGTTATAATTTCAACAAATGCTAAAGATAAAGATGCAGTACAGTCTGCATTGTCTCAATTCTCAGGAGCTGAATTATCATCTGATACAATTGATTGTCTTGGTGGAGTTACAGTAAAATCAAAAGATGGTGCAATGACATTTGATAATACGATCGATGCAAGAATTGAACGCTTGAAGCCTTTAATAAGGAAAGAAATTGCATCCACGTTCGGAGTGGGAAATTAGAAAATGACAGCTCAAGGTAGAATTGTTTGGGTAAGCGGTCCTGCAGTTAGGGCCGATGGTATGTCTGAAGCAAAAATGTATGAGACTGTAACTGTTGGCAATTCAAAATTAGTAGGTGAAGTAATTAGATTAACCGGTGATGTAGCATTTATCCAAGTTTATGAATCAACCAGTGGATTAAAACCAGGTGAGCCTGTAGTTGGTACTGGAAATCCGCTTAGTGTTTTGTTAGGTCCAGGAATTATTGGACAACTTTATGATGGAATTCAAAGACCACTAAAAGAATTATCTAAAGCATCTGGTTCTTTCATTGGAAGAGGTATTACTACTACTCCAGTTGATATGACAAAAAAATTCCACTTTATTCCATCTGCAAGTAATGGCGATGAAGTTGGAGCAGGAGATATAATCGGAACTGTTAAAGAAACTGATCTTATAGACCACCCTATTATGCTTCCACCAGATCATGCCGGTGGAAAACTTTCAAACCTTGTATCCGAAGGAGATTATGATTTAGAAACTGTAATGGCAACTACTGAGAAAGACGGACAATCAATTCCTGTTAAAATGTATCACAAATGGCCTGTACGAAAACCACGTCCTTACAATACAAGACATGATGCAACTGTCCCCCTCTTAACAGGACAACGTGTCATTGACACATTCTTCCCAATTGCAAAAGGAGGAACTGGTTCAATTCCTGGAGCATTTGGAACAGGAAAGACTGTTACATTACATCAAATTGCAAAATGGGCTGATTCTCAAGTTGTTGTTTACATTGGTTGTGGTGAAAGAGGAAACGAAATGACTGAAGTATTAGTTGAATTTCCACATCTTAAAGATCCACGTAGTGGAAAACCATTAATGGATAGAACTGTCCTTGTCGCAAATACAAGTAACATGCCAGTAGCAGCAAGAGAAGCAAGTATCTATACTGGTGTCACAATTGCAGAATATTACAGAGATATGGGTAAAGACGTTGTACTCGTAGCAGATTCTACAAGTAGATGGGCTGAATCACTTAGAGAAATGAGTGGAAGATTAGAAGAGATGCCTGCAGAAGAAGGTTATCCGTCATACTTGGCATCTAGATTAGCAGAATTTTATGAAAGAGCAGGTCGTGTTCAAGCATCTGGTAGTCCAGAACGTAATGGTTCAGTTACTTTGATTGGTGCTGTATCTCCATCTGGTGGTGACTTTACAGAACCCGTTACAACTCACACAATGAGATTCATCAAGACTTTCTGGGCATTGGATGCAAAACTTGCATACTCTAGACATTACCCATCAATTAACTGGATGAATAGCTATTCTGGTTATCTTGCAGATATTGCAAAATGGTGGAGCGAAAATATCAGTGAAGACTGGTTTAGCATTAGAGGTGAAACTTATGGTATTCTACAAAGAGAGGACACACTAAAAGAAATTGTTAGACTCTTAGGTCCTGAAGCATTACCTGATGAAGAAAAATTAATTCTTGAAGTTGCAAGAATGATTAAGATTGGTCTTTTACAGCAAAACTCATTTGATGATGTTGATACTTTTTGCAGTCCAGAAAAACAGTTCAAACTAATGAAATTATTAGTTGACTTTTACACAAGAGGTCAACAAGCACTAAAAGGAGGTGCAGCATTATCTGATATTCGTGCAATGTCAATTATTAGTTCAATACTCAAAGCAAGAATGGATATCAAAGATGATGAGATGCCAAAACTTGATCAACTTGACACCGATATGCAAGAACAATTCCAAAAAATTGCAGGAGTGAAAGTTACAAATTGACAGTAGAAGGCGGAGTTCAATATAGTAAGATTGCAGAAATCAAAGGTCCTCTAGTAGTTGTAGATGATGTTGAAAATGCAGCATTTGATGAACTTGTTGAAATTGAAACTAATGAAGGAGAAAGAAGACTAGGTAAAGTTCTCGAAGTCGGAAATGGTAAAGCAATCGTTCAAGTTTTTGAGGGAACAACTGGATTATCTATTGCTGGAACTAATGCAAAATTTGTAGGTAAAGTTATGGAAATGCCAGTATCAAAAGAGGTACTTGGTAGAGTTTTTGATGGACTAGGTAGACCAAAAGATGGACTACCAGATCCAATTGCTGACAAATTTGTTGATATTAATGGTGAACCAATGAATCCAGAACAACGTGAATATCCAAAGGATTTCATTCAAACAGGTGTATCTGTAATTGATGGATTGATGACTCTGGTTAGAGGACAAAAACTTCCAATCTTTTCAGGTTCTGGCATGTCTCACAATCTTTTGGCAGCACAAATTGCAAGACAAGCAAGTGTTGTTGGAACACAAGATGACTTTGCTGTCGTCTTTGCAGCAATCGGTGTGCAATACAGTGAAGCAGAATATTTCAGACGAAGTCTTGAAGATTCTGGTGCACTAAAGAGGAGTGTTCTATTTCTAAATACAGCAGATGATCCTGCAATTGAAAGAATTATCACTCCACGTGTGGCTTTAACTGTCGCTGAATATTTGGCATTTGACTTAGGAATGCACGTTCTAGTTGTAATGACTGACATGACAAACTATGCAGAAGCACTCAGAGAGATTAGTGCAGCCAGAGAAGAAGTTCCTGGAAGAAAAGGATATCCTGGTTATCTTTACACTGATCTTTCAACAATTTATGAAAGAGCCGGTAAACTAAATGGAAGAAAAGGAAGTGTCACACAAGTTCCAATTTTGTCAATGCCATCTGATGATATTACTCACCCAATCCCTGACCTTACTGGTTACATTACAGAGGGACAAATAGTAGTTGGTAGAGATTTGTTTAGACAAGGAGTTTATCCACCAATCAATATTTTGATGAGTCTTAGTAGATTGATGAAAGACGGAATTGGTGAAGGAAGTACTAGAGAAGATCATAGTGAAGTTGCTAACCAAGTTTATGATGCATATTCTAGAGCACAAGAAGTAAGAGCACTAGCAGGTATTGTAGGAAAAGCAGGACTAACTGAAATTGACTTGAAATACATGGATGTTGGTGATATCTTTGAAAAAGAATTTCTTACACAAGCAATTGATGAGAACAGAACTATTGAAGAAACACTTGGAATTTTATGGAAGATTGTTTCTAAACTACCAAAGAATGAGATTACTAAAATCAAAGATAAATTCGTAGACAAGTATTACAAGGAAGAATAATAAAATGTCATTTGGACAAAATGTTTCTGCCACAAAAATTGAACTTTTAAAATTTAAAAAATCTACTCAAGTTGCAACAATGGTTCAAAAAATTTTAGATGATAAACGTAAAGTTCTCTTAAAAAATATTGAAGAAATGATTGTAGAGGCATCAAAAGCAAGAGGTGGAATTTGGGATCCCCTACAAGATATTTACAAATCTGTTAATGAAGCATATCTTTCATTAGGAACAGACACTGTTGACTCTGTTGCTGAATCTACACCACCTGTGATGCAAGTATCTGTTAAGGTAAGAAGAGTAGTAGATGTAAAGATTCCAGCACTTACAGTAACTGAAGAAGATACAAAATCAATGCCTTATGGGTTTGCAGATACAAATTCTTCAATTGATAGAGCAGCAAAACAAATCAAAGAACTACTTCCGCAAATTTGTAAAGCCGCAGAATATGAAAATTCAATTTTTAGCCTCGCAAAAGCATTAGAAAAGACACAAAAATTGCTAAATGCTCTTGAAAATGTCATTATTCCACAATATCAACATAATATTCGATTCATCGCCCAAGCTCTTGAAGAGAAAGAAAGAGAAGAATTCGCAAAGTTAAAAAAAGTCAAAGCTAAGATGGAAAGTAGGAAATAATGGCAAAAGAAGAAATCAAAAAGTTACTTGAAAATTCTAAAAAGACACTAGATGCCGATCATGAGAATTTTGCTAAATCAATCAAAAGTGATCTAACATCATTCAAAAAGAAAACACTTGATAAAATTTAACGCTCTAACGTTATCATGATTTAAATATGGAATTATGAGGAATTCAGACAGATGAAACCTATTGTTTTATTGTTATCAGTAGCAGCAATTGCATTAGTTGCTGCAGGTCTTACAGATGTAGCATATGCTCAAGAAGAAGGCGCTGGTGGCATGAGTGATGGCTCCAAACTAATTGGTGCTGGTATAGCATTTGGTGTTGCAGCAGGCGGTGCCGGTGTTGGTTTAGGTCAAGTTGGTGCAGCCGGTCTTGCAGTAATTAGTGAGAACCCAGCATTACAGTCTAAAGTATTCATCTTTGTAGGTATGGTAGAATCAATTGCTATCTATGGTATCGTCATGATGTTTATCATCTTAGGACAATAAACCACAACAAAATCTTTTAAAATTTAATTATATTTTAGCTGATTTACATCTAATACTCTAGCACAATATCTACACTTGAGTACCCTTCCTTCTTTGTCAATTACATCCATTATTGATTCTATACGTTCTGTACTGTTCGTAATGCAATCTGGATTTGAGCAACGAAAGATTCTATCGATCTCATTTGGAAGAGCAACTCTCCTCTTTTCAACTAGCTTGTAGTTTTTGATGATGTTAATTGTTGCAGTTGGCACAATAACTGCAAGTTTGTTTGTATCGTCATCTTTTAGGAACTTATTTTCTACTTTGATAATATCTTTTTTCTTGAACTTACCACTTGGAACATTCAAAGCTATAGTAATCAAACTTCCATCTTTACCATCAATTCTTAATGCGTTGAGAACCTGAAGGCCCTTACCTTCATCTATGTGGTCAATTACAGTGCCTTCTTTGATTCGTCGAACCATAAGTTCGGACTGTTCCATCAGAATACTTTGTATAGTCTCTTGTATATATCATTGAAAGAATGAACGAGTTTTATCAAAAAGATATTATCTCAATTAAGGAATTTGATAAAGAAAAATTAGAGAAAATCTTTGCCGCCACAGATAAGATGATGAAATTAAACCCTGCAGAACGAAGAGAAATTTGTAAAGGAAAAACTCTAGCTCACTTATTTTATGAACCAAGTACTAGAACTCGTCTTAGTTTTGATTCTGCTATGGCATCAGTTGGTGGTAATTCATTAGGAATTTCTGACATAACTTCATCTTCTACACAAAAAGGTGAAAGTCTTGCTGACACTGTACGAATGTTATCAATTTACTCTGATATTCTTGTATTACGACATACTTTGGATGGTTCAAGTAGATTTGCAGCTGAAATTTCTTCAAAACCTGTAATCAATGCAGGTAGCGGTACAGAAGAACATCCTACACAAGCAATTCAAGATTTGTTTACAATCAAAAAAGAAAAGAAAAAGATTGATGGTCTAAAGATTGGAATTGTTGGTGATCTAAAGTATGGACGAACTGTTTATTCTCTGTTACATGGACTCGGAAACTATGATGTTGATGTGCGCTTAATTTCTCCGGAATCCCTTAGAATACGATCTGATTCAACTTATGAAATCAAAAAGAGATTATCCTTTACTGAATCTACTGATATTGAAGAACATATTGATGAACTTGATGTTCTCTATGTAACAAGAATACAAAAAGAGAGATTCCCTGATGAAGAAGAATATCTCAAAGTCAAAGGAAGCTATGTAGTGGGATTAGATTTACTAAAACAAATGAAAGATGATTCTATCATTTTACATCCTCTTCCAAGAATAGATGAAATCTCTACTGATGTTGATAATACAAAATATGCCAAATACTTTGAACAAGCTGAATATGGAAAACATACTCGTGCAGCTATATTGGGTCTAACACTAAATGAAAATGGATTTTAATTTATTTTAGAATCCGTATTCCATATATCTAAAGACATTTCAATATGATTAGTTGACAGAAACAAAAATAATTCCAATATTCCCTTTAGATCTAGTTTTATTTCCTAGACAGGAACTTCCACTTCGAATCTTTGAGCCTCGATACAAGCAACTAGTTGATGATTGTATGCTAGGTGATGGTCAATTTGGTGTATGTTTAATTGATGAAAAAAATTCTGTAAATGGTTGGAATTCTCCAAAATTAGTTGGAACAATTGCCAAAATCACCAAGTGTGAAGATGTTGAACTTGATGGATTACAATTACACATTGAGACTTTAGGTAGAAATTCATTTAAAATTAAAAAAATCATTTCACCGTCAATTTCTCAACCAGCAAACTATGATCCACTTTCAGTAGAAGGACATCAGGAAGTATCTGATATGCATGAAAAAATTGGAACTGAAGAAAAAATGTACATTCAAGCTGAAGTTGAAATGATTCCCGAAATTGATGAAAATATTTCAATAGATCAATGGGAAAGACTTGTTGAATTATGGAAAAAGAAAATTATTACACAAGCATTACCTCAAGTTGTTGAACCACATTCATTAGAACACGTTTTAGAGCAATACTATCTTACTACTGACACGCCTACCGTTGATTACATCTATTCATTGTCTGCACTTGGTGCCCATGATCCAAATGATCTACAGCCCATCTTGGAGGCAACAATAATGCCTGATTTGATTCAAAAAGTTGAAGAATTACTGACAGTAAAATAACCCTTATAGAATGAAAATAATGTTGTCGTTAACAAAATTTGGGATACTTGCAATGGTTGCATGTTTGTTGTTTCCAGCAGGTAGTGTATACGGACATGGATTGGGAATTGATACTATTTCTTCAATAGACATTCAGGGAAAAGAAATCTCAATTTCAGTTGAGATGCCAATGTATTTTGAAAATGATCAAGACCAAATAACGATTACTGCAATTGAAGATGAAACTAAAGAAAACGCAAAAAATGTTACATTTTTGATTGGTTTATTTCATAATAATGAAATGATTTTTAGAAATTATTTTTTTACAGATAATGGAGTATTGCCAATTAAGATATCTCCAAAATCAGGATTTGATAATTTTGTGATTCATGGAGAACAAGATTCTATACTTGGTGCTTGGCATGGAACCGAATCTAATCCTATTGAAATTACTGGTCCACTTTTTACTTCAGGTGGGTTGTATACTTTTGAAATTGAAGTAAGGACTATTGATGAACCAACTAACATCATAGAGAATTCTGGAATTTATAATGCGGATTTGAGCGTAATTGAAACTACTTCCTATACCCAAAATGATGTAGAAAATAATGATGTAGAATTTCGTCTAAAGTCATATTTTGATCAAATTTCTAATTTCAAATATAATTCTGAGGCTAAACAGGTAACATTTGAAATGCCATTTAACTGGAGTGAAAAACAAATGTCTCATGTATCAGTGGTTCATGTAGAAACCCATTTTCCAAAAGATTTTACTGAATTTTTATCTCCTAGCTATTCCGGCTACGTAAATGGAATTGAGCTATTCAAATCCTCAGTATCAGTTGATGATTATACAGAGGATGATGAACGAATAGTTCACTTTATTTTATTACAAGATCATCTGAGATTTTTAAAAAATGAAATGAAAAAATTAGATGAACCATTACCTGATAATATTTTATTTACACTATCCACCAGTGAAACTACTGCATTTCCATTAGAAGCATATACAAAAAGTGAGGATTTTAAAGTAAATCTTTCATGGGATCCCTTAAATGTAGAACCTGGAGTTGCCACAAACTTTGTTTTTACTATTAGGGATGGAAGAACTAATGAACCTCTAAGAAATTCTGATTATACATTTGTAATAATTCAAAATGGAAATGAGATTTATCGTATAACAGGCCAAGCACAAGTTGGAGGAGAATTTGAAAAATTTACCTTCACAGAAGATCAAACAGGCCCTACAATTATAAAATTTGAGAATATTCGAAATACAGGACAAGAAACTGAGTTTGGAATTGTTGTAGCTCCAGAATTTGGAACAATTGCATCTTTCATTTTAGTAATTTCAATAATTGCAGTAATTTTTGTTACTAGAAAAAATTCATTTAGACTCACTGTCTAAAGTGCAACAAGTTTTACAGTATCCATGTTTTTATTTATCTGAAAATTTTTTGTCATTGTAGTTATTTTTGCTGCGTCTCCATCAATTACAAAAAGTTCCATACATTTTTCCTTGTCGATTTTGCTATGAAGATGTGTTGTAATTAGATCCTCAAAGTTATGAGTAATTCCTGAAACAACATGATCAAACTCATCATTATGTACAACCAAGAGAATAGCATGAATATTTCCAGATAGATCTGATTTTTGTTTTTCTTCAGAAACAAATGTTCTGATTCCTGCTCTGATGGCTTCAGACCTACCTGAAAATCCCATAGTTGATTGTAATTTGTCTAGTTCTGAAAGAATCTCGTCATTTAATGAGATTGAAACTATTGGCATATGCCTAATGTTATTAATTATCTTATAAGTTTAACAATTAATCTTATTAACATTTTATAGATTTATTAATAATATGGATTGAATTGCTTCATGAATATACAAACCAAGCTTGCAATAATTGCAATAGTTATAGTAATTCCATTAAGCTCTGTTGCTGTTTATGGTACTGATTCAAATCAGCAATTTGAAAAAATTGATAGCTCTAAACTGCAAATCATTTCATCATTTAACCCTCTTCATGAATTTTCCCAAAATGTAGGACAAGAAAAAGTTGATGCTGTCTTACTTGTTCCAATTGGAGTAGAACCTCATGATTGGGAGCCAACTATTAAAGATGTACAAAGAATGCAAAAATCTGATCTAATTATTATCAATGGAATAGGTTTTGAAAACTGGGTTAGTAATTTAGAAGAGACTGGTTATTCTGGTGAGATAGTTGATACAAGTAACGGGATTTTAGTTAAAAATTCTGGAGATCCACATATCTGGTTAAATCCTGTTTATGCAAAAATCCAAGTACAAAATATTGCACTAGCATTTTCTAATGCTGATCATGAAAATGAAGAATTTTATCATACAAATGCAGCAAAATATAATGAAAAATTAGATTTACTTGATTTAAAAATTAGAAATGAATTATCTAGTTGTAGTAATGATTTTGTTGCTTTTCATGATGCATTTTCATATTTTGCAGATGAATACAATCTAAACCAACATACAATAATTTCATCAAATCTACATGGAGAAGCTACTGCAAAAACATTAGAAAATATAATTTCTACAGCTAAAGAATTAAACATTAAAGTAATTTTTAGTGAAGAGAATGTTAATACTAGAACATCTGAAGTAATTGCAAATGAAATTAGTGGTAAGGTTTTAGTTTTATCTCCATTAGAAATTCTTTCTGATGAAACTTACATTTCTAAAATGATTGATAATCTTAACAATCTAAAAGAGGCATTATGTTGAAAGCAGTTGAAATTAGTAATCTAACAGTTCAGTATCCAGATGTTAAAGCCATTGATGATGTGAGTTTTGTAGTTAACCAGGGCGATTTTCTAGGCATAATTGGTCCCAACGGTGCTGGAAAATCAACTCTTTTTGATGCAATGCTAAGCCTTAACACAAAGTACAAAGGAACTATCAAATTTTTTGGGAAGGATATTAGAAAATCAAAAAATTATCTTAAAGAAATTGGCTATGTTCCACAAAAACCAATTTTTGAAAAAAATTTTCCAGTTACAGTTAATGATGTTGTAAGAATGGGTTTGAGAAAAGAATCTGATGAAAATAAAATTGATGAAATTTTACAACAATTATGGATACATGAACTAGGTAAAAGAAGAATTGGTGAATTATCTGGAGGACAACAACAACGAGTCTTTATTGCAAAAGCTTTGGTAAATGATCCAAAAATTCTAATTCTTGATGAACCTGTAACCGGAATTGATCAACAAAGTATTGAATTATTCTACAGTATACTTCGTGAATTAAATTCTAAACAAAAAATCACTATCGTTTGGTCTTCTCATGATTTGGATGCAGTTAATCAATTAGCAAATCATGTCGCATGTCTTAATAGGACATTATTTTTCCACGGTGAATCTGAAAAATTCTTTTCTGATGATGAACTAGTCAAACAATATTCTGAAGCTTCAATGCAGGAACACATGCACCATCATTAGTCATGTCTCTAGAAATTCTAACTTACAGTTTTATGCATAGAGCATTAATTTCTGGAATCGCAATTGCAATTCTTTGCTCAGTTGTTGGATTGTTCTTAGTTTTGAGGCGCTATTCATTATTTGGTGATGCTATAGCACATTCATCATTTGGTGGTATTGCATTAGGTTTGTTAGCAGGTGTCTATCCATTATGGACTGCTTACGGTGTTTCAATAGTTAGTGCACTAATAATTACAAAAATTAAAGATAGATACAACATATCTGGCGATGCATCAATTGCAGTACTTTTATCATCAGGAATAGCAGTTGGGCTCGTAATTATTGGATTTTCAGGAGGGTTTACAATTGATATCTTTAGTTTTCTCTTTGGAAGTATTCTTCTTGTTAGCGTAGATGACACTGTTCTAATCTTATCATTAACTGGAGTGATTCTAATTGTAATTTTAGCACTATATCGACAACTTCTCTATTCTACATTTAATGAAGAACAAGCCAAAGTTAGTGGCATTCATGTAGAAAAAATAAATTATTTGATTGTATTTATGGCAGGAATAACTGTAGTTACGTCAATCCAACTTGTAGGTGTTTTATTAATTTCAGCTTTGTTTGTAATTCCTAATGTAACTGCAATTATGTATGGTAAAGGTTTCAAATCTACTGCAATAATTTCAATTAGCTTTTCTATATTTTCTGTAGTGGTAGGAATTCTAATTTCTTACATCTTTGATATTACTCCTGCAGGAACTATTGTTTTATTATCAATTGGTTTGC
This sequence comes from Candidatus Nitrosopumilus sp., assembly GCA_965238195.1. Classification (GTDB taxonomy): domain Archaea; phylum Thermoproteota; class Nitrososphaeria; order Nitrososphaerales; family Nitrosopumilaceae; genus Nitrosopumilus. The sequence goes on from OZ250174.1 coordinate 1,079,593, forward strand.
TTGCAGGAACTTTGGTGATAAAATCTTCTGGATTACTATCTAAGAATTAATCAGAGAATTTAATCTCCTTTTATCCTGAATACTTTTTACATAAAACAATGATGTTGCAATAATTCCCAATGCTATGAGAGGTGATGCTAACTCTGTGTATTTTATTTTATAATCACTTGTTGTTTGTCTTTGTGAAGCAATAATAGGAATCTCTGTAATCTTCACTGTTCCGATTTTATTTGATTGCCATTCAACAAACCATACATTGTCATTTCCATCTGATGTCATGAATTGAACAAATGATGAATTAGTTGGGACTGAAACTTCTATCAAATTATTATTATCTGGATCATACACTCCAAGATTATCTATTGTGTGCTGTGCAAACCAAATGTTTCCATATCTATCAAACGTCATTCCAAATGGTAGTGCATCTTCATCTGGAACAGAAATTTTCTCAAATGTCTCTAAAACTGGATTAAATTTAGTAATTCCCGAGCCTGTATGCTCTGCAATCCAGAGATTTCCGTCACTATCAAAAAGCAATGCCTCTGGACCTTGTAGAATAGTTTCAGTTGAAATTTGAGTTAATTCATTACTCTTAGGATCTATGAATCCTATCTTCCCTGTATTAGTTGCAGTGTACCAAATATTTCCATCTTCATCAACTGCTAAAGCAAATGGTAATGACTCTGTTTCTAGTCTAATCTCTTCAAATGTATCAACTTCTGGTACATATTTTACAATTCTATCTTTGTTAATTATAGTAATCCAAATATTTCCATCATAGTCTGCTTGAATACCAAGTGGAGAATTTTGTGAAATTACTGGATCTAATTCAGGAATTGTTTTTAATGTAATTTCTTTGCTTTCAAGATCAATGAATCCAATCTGATTTCTCGGGCCATCAGTAAACCAAATCCTTCCTTTGTTGTCTTGTGTTAGAAATGTTGTAGCGAGTCCATCAAATGAATATGAAGAAAATTTCTGTGTATCAAGTGAAAATTGCCATAATCGTGGAGCTGATGCATCACTAATCCAAATCGAATTCTTTCCATCATACAATGGGAAAAGAGGTTTTGCATCTTCTGGTAATTCATACTCAATTACTTGGGTTTGAATGTCTGTTAGCCTTGGTTTTACGAGTAAATTCAAAATCTTTGACTCATTTGCATTTTCAGTTCTTTGAGCTTCAATCTCTACTAACCATTCTCCAGAAAATCCAAATGTTAATTCTCCTTGGAATTCAATCGGTTCACCTTCTTCTTGTTTGATCATTTCCATAGGAACTTCAATTGGTGAAATATTTTTTGATGGATTTGATATCTTTGCTTTAACCTGGTTTGAATCATAGAGGGGGTTTCCTTCAAAGTTACTTACTCTAACTAGAATTGTGTTTGTCCCACTTGAAAATGGAGAAATATCAATATCGAATTTTGTATTTTCTGTAAACTCTATAGTCTTAAAACCATAAACAATCTCTTGAGCATCAACTTTCTGAATTTCACCTGCTGGTAGTGTTCCATTTGTTAGTAGTGCAACTACTCCAAGAAGAATGATTCCTAACATTGCATCTACTTTGAGAGATCTCTTTAGTTTTTTATGAACTGAAATTTTTCCTGATGAAAAATTCTTTTCGGCATTCTTTTGTACTCTAAACTGGAAAAATCCTCCTAACCCAATCATTATTGCAGCAATTGCAATTTTTATAATAATTAATTGACCATAAACTGATTCAGTAATTAATCCAACATCACTTTCTAGAAACCACATTAGTGTGGGGCCTGTAATTATTACGACTCCTACTGAAATGATGAATGCTATTGAGAATCTTGGAATTAATACTAGACTCATTTTTTCTCGATTTGTTTCTTTTAATTGAGAAAATGTTGGAAGTAATGTAAAAATAAAATAGAATATACCTCCAATCCAAACTGCTGCAACCAAATTATGTATGTAATCTAATACAAGTGCTGGCGTTTCTCCACTAGCTGCACCATGTCCAATTAGACTTGTAGTCGCAATTAATGCAAGTGAAACAACTAACATTGGAATCTGATTTTTCTTTGATAATACTTTTCTTCTATCCATTCCAAACCATATACCGAGCAAAATTATTGTAATAATCATTCTTGCAAGCCAAACCATTCCAAAATCTGTTTGAATTACATCAATTGGTGAAGTTTCTAACCTAATAGTTTGAATAACAATCATCAGAATATCTGAAATGAAGACAAGCATCAATCCTATTCCTGTAACTGACATGAATTTTCCATGATGGAAAATTTCTATTTTGTCTAATTCTTCTTTAATTGCAAGTTTGTTTTGTGTTCCCCAAATTATGAGAGATGCAATTACTGCTCCTAAAACAATTGTTTGACCTACAAGCCCAGGAAATCTAGCTCCTGCTTCAGGTAAAAACACAAGTTCTGATGGTCTTTCAAACTCTAGCATAGAAGGATCAATTACAACATCTCCTGCCGCAAACAGAAATGCATCTGGAACAAGATGCCCATCAACTTTGGAGAGAACTTTAGTTGATACAGTATAAACTCCATCTTCTAGTGGAGGAGTTGTAACAATAAGAGATAATTCTCCTTCATAGTAACTAGTATCTTTGTTATCAATTTGATTTCCATTAGTATCAAATACTTTGATTTCGCTGAAGACTATGTCAATTGGTTCTGAAAAAAATACAATTACTTCACTAGTGCCAGCGGGTGCATTAGATGTTAAGCTGGGGATTGTTTCTTCTGTAAATGGATGTGCAGCTGCAAATGGAATTGATATAGATGAAATTATCAATAAAATAATCAGAAGCTTCTGCATTTAATCTACAAAGTCATTATTGATAATTTAAACAGTTTTCATGTATTTTGTCTTTGTACCAATTCACGTAAAGATAATAACGTGTAATTGTAAAATGATAGCTATGAGGATAGCAATTTTTGGCTTTATTGCATTATTATTTTCAATTGGTATGATTGCACCATCATTTGCGCATACTACCGTAGAAGTTGGAGAGTACAAAATTGAGGTAGGCTGGGGAATTGAACCTCCTGTTGTGGGAATTAGAAATGATATTGTCTTTAAAATAACTGAACCTGGAGAAAATGAAGGCACATACAAAGGAATCACTAGTGCCTTCAAAAATTTGGATGCTACAGCAATGTATGGTGGTGCCACCAAAAAAATTGATATTAATTCTGATCCAAGACCTGGATACTATTTCTCACCAGTAATTCCAACTAAAACTGGTAGTTACATTATTGATATGAAGGGAGAAATCAGTGGGACTCTTGTCGATGCCCAGATTCCAATTGAAGATGTAGAACCCACGGCAGTCTTAGACTTTCCTCCTAAAAGTAGTGAAGGAACTGCTGATGTAGCTGCTCTAAAGAATGCAATTTCATCCATTCAACAAGATGTTTCTAAACTAAAGTCTGGTGAAACTTCTGTTCCCTCCAACGGTGGAACATCTTATGACTTTGCTATTTTATCCATATCATTATCTATTGCAGCTATTGTAATTTCAATTATTTTTGCATCAACTCACAATGCTAAGAAACAACAGATGACTATGGTAAAAATGGCAGAGAAATTGAAACTTTCTGAACAACAACTTGATGATTTAAGACGAATTCTTGAAAAAGAAAATAGAGATAGAGATTCCTAAAATCTTGGAATAACTCTAGATTTTGCAGTTACTGCTACGATGCTTATGATTGCGACAGCTAGTACCATCATTGCAATTGTACCAAATTCTGGGACAACTTGCGTTTCTGCTACTACCTCACCTTTTGGTCCAGTCCAATCTTGATTAGCACCTGGAACACCAATACCTAAAGAAACTACTTGAACATCTATTGGACTTTCATCAGATCCAACAGCATCAATCATGTGACTTGCACCTGTCATTTCCATGGCATGTGCAGCCTCTTTTAAAATTTCTTCACCGTTTTGTGTTGCAGTAATTTCATAGTTGACGTGTAATACATTGAATTCAAGATCAACTTGAGTTCCATCTAATACAGCAGAGTCAGTAATTGTTACCATTAACTCTACTTCGTCTTCCATGACTTCTTCCTCCATCATGGTTTCGTCTTCCATAGTTTCTTCCATGGCAATTTCTTCTTCCATAGTTTCTTCTATGACTTCGTCTTCCATGACTTCTTCAGCTTCTGCTTCTTGTACTATGATCGTACCTACCATCCAAGTATGTAACATGCAATAGTAAGGAATTTCACCTACAGTATCTGCAGCGTATTCAAAAGATTCACCTGGCATTAATATGTCAGAATCAAATTCGCCACTTGGAGTTGGTGCAAAATTCACTATAGTTCCTGCTGTGAATGTATGCACTGAAGGGTCATCACTGTTTGTCATTGTTACATGAGTCCCAACATCAACTGTTGCAGTAACTGGAGTATAACATCCATCTGTAACACAGTCCTGACCAAATCCAGAATCTACTACTGCTTCAATTGTGACTTCTGCATGATCTGCAAAAGCAGCCGGGGTTGATGAAACCATTACAGCTGCAATAGCAAATAGTACGAAGAAAGAGCAAATTGCTTTAGTCTTCATAGACAAATTACTTGTATAGATCCTTAAAAACCTCACTGGAATTTCCAGAAAACGAATCAGTTTCTTCTAAACTGGTACAACTTTAGAATTCCAACTGCAGGAATTCCAACATACATTCCAATGTTTAGTATAATCAAACTAATTCCATACCCTAACATCTCTTCTTCTGAATCAATATTCACATGATTTAGCAAAGACAATGATGATAACATTGGAGTTAGTGTTAGTTTCATAGCTTCTTTGAATATTGGTGATTCTCTTTCCAAATCAGCTACTGCTGGTGAAAATGAATAATAGAATTGATTAAATCCAGTCATAAATGAAGTTCCAGATTCTGTTGATAGAATAGTGTTATCTCTAAGTTCTCTTAATTGTTGTACTTGTGGTGCTAACTCTGAGCCAAATGTTGCAGTAGCAATTAGACATCCGCCACCTTCACTGTCTTCTTCTTCTGTCTCTTCCATTACTTCTTCTTCTGTCTCTTCCATTACTTCTTCTTCTGTCTCTTCCATTACTTCTTCTTCATGAACTTCCTCTTCAGCTTCTGCTGCTTGTACTATGAGTAAACCATCCATCCAAGGATGAACCATGCAGAAATAAGGATACTCACCTACTTCGAGTTCTTTATCCAATGTCCAAGACTCTCCTACTTTTATCAAGTTTGAATTAAACACATCTAATGTAGCAGCAGATGCAGATCCTGATGTCATTGTATGTGATTTAACATCTGTATTTGAGAAAATTACTACTCCTCCAACATCCACTGTTGCAGTTCCTGGGGTGTAGCATCCATATTCAATCCCTATACAGTCATCATCATTCATCCAAGAATCCGCGTCTGGAGTGATTGTAACTTCTGTATGATCTGCAAAAGCAGATGGTGTTGATGAAATCATTATAGCTGCGATAGCAAATAACACGAAAAAAGAATAAGCCGATTTAGTCTTCATAGACAAATTACTAATATTCATACATAAAAACTTCACTAGCATTCTCACGAAATAGAACTAGTTTCTTCTAAACTGGTACAACTTTAGAATTCCAACTGCAGGAATTCCAACATACATTCCAAGATTCATTAGAATCACACCAATACCATATCCTAACACTTCTGATTCAGAATCTGCATGTTCCATTATTGATAGTGATGATAACAATGGAGTAATTCCAATTTTTACCATCTCTTTGAATATTGGTGATTCTCTTTCCAAATCAGCTACTGCTGGTGAAAATGAATAATAGAATTGATTAAATCCAGTCATAAATGAAGTTCCAGATTCTGTTGATAGAATAGTGTTATCTCTAAGTTCTCTTAATTGTTGTACTTGTGGTGCTAACTCTGAGCCAAATGTTGCAGTAGCAATTAGACATCCGCCATTTTCTTCATTATCTGGTGGTGTAATGGGTTGAGCATTAGCCTCACCAACTATAACATCAAAAGAGACTGTCTCTGGTGGAATTGGATTAAATAAAATTCCCTCTACTTCAATGTCCAGTGAATATACTCCTTCACCAAGCTTGAATTCAATTGGAATTTTTACAGAACCTTCAGATGTGTGAATGAGGTTAGTTGGTCCAAAAACAGTTTCACCATCTTTTGAAACTGCAACTGAATAGTCAATGTGTATCTGTATTTTCTGTGTTTGAGGATTAATAAAATCAATATTCACTTTAGTTAACATATCTAGTTCAATTGGATCATGTGTTAATTTTACATCTAGTGTACCTTGTTCAGTTGGTAAAGTTTGAGTTTCAGCATATGCTGGAATTATTAAAAATGGAACAAGTAATAACGCAAATAGAAATTTCATAATTCATGTTTTAGTATGGTGAATAAAAGTTGTACTTTGTTTCCCTGAAAAAGTTATCACGCATAGAAATTCTGTACCATCTTTAAATATGGAATTAACGTAATTTTATTGTTGTACCAAAAGTTTGCATTATTCATTACAATTATTGGTGTTTTTACAATCTCTGCTGTTCTTCCAGATGTATTTGGACATGGACTTGGTGGTGATCAAGCTGAACCTCTCACCTTTGGTGACATGGAAGTAACTGTGCGAACACAATTGAACCCATCTGATATTACAGTTGGAGAAATTGATTCTGCAAATATGCAAATACGTTTCTTTGATACATTAACTGATGAGAACCTTGACAAAGTAACATACCGAGTAGAACTATGGCAAAGTGGTGAACTTTTAGCTAGAAATTTGTTTTATGATGACGATGGAAGATTAGATGTTAAACTTAAACCAAAATCTGGATGTGATGAAATTTATCTCAAAGACTGTACAACTTATTTTGGTTCTGAACATGCTAGTGCTCCTGGTGCTTTATACGCTCAAGGAGCAGCATGTACAGATGATAATTTAGACATTTGTGGAAGAACAACAATTCAGGGTCCAATATTTGTAAAAGGTGGATTATATAGAATTACAATTGATATTGAGGCTGCTACTAGTCCAAGAACTGTACTTGCTGAAAGGCTAAGTTATGATACTTTTGTTAGTGTTGCACAGGAACAAGATTTCTTTTTCCAGACTGCAAATGCAGAAGTTCCAGTTGTTATAAAAACATACTATGATGATGTTGATAACTTCAAATTTGATCAATCAAACAATGCAATTTCATTTGATATGCCATTTGATTGGAGTCCCGACTATGTTGATTTAGTGCAAGTAGTACATGAAGAAGTTAGAGTTCCAAAAACATTTGCTCCTTATGCCGAAGGAAAACAATTCAAAGGATATGTTAACGGTGTAGAAATTGATCAGAGAGCATTACTTAATGATCCTTATTCGTATGACGATACAAACATTGTTCATTTTCTAATTTCAAAAAGTGAATTACAAAAAATCAATCAAGTATTAGGACCAAGTAATTATGACAACAAAAAAATGGACTTGAAATTAGTTCCACTTGATGAAGTATCAAAAAGCTCAACTGAATTTTATCTTGTTGATACCACAAACTACCAACAAGTTCCAACAACTGTAAATATTTCATGGGATGGAAGTTATGGTGCAGGCGATGAAGTGCCTTTTGAAATAACATTCTTTGATGAAAACAGAGATCTCATCAGAGACATGAGATATGCAATTTCGTTTATTGATGAAAATGACCAAGAATTAGAAAGATTTTCAGGAGATGATCCTCAAAATCCTGGTATTGTTGCTACAGAAGGAATTGATATTCAAATAATTCGTATTCCATCACAAGGACAATACAGAATTGACATTCTTGCTTATGGAACCGGATTAGACTATGATCCAAAGTATGCAGGAATTGGTACAGGAATTGTTGAGATTGGTCCAAGTCTTACACAAACTACAACACCTACACCAGAAATACAACCACCTACTGCAGTTCCATCATGGATTAAAAATAATGCAGGCTGGTGGGCAGAAGGAACAATTGATGATGATTCCTTTGTTCAAGGAATTCAATTTTTAATTAAAGAAGACGTTCTAAAGATTCCTCCAACCACACAGGGTTCTAGTTCTGGCTCAAACGAAATTCCATCATGGATTAAAAATAATGCAAGCTGGTGGGCAGAAGGAACAATTGATGATGATTCCTTTGTTCAAGCTATTCAATTTTTAATCAAAGAAGGAATTATGAAGATTCAATCATAGGTTTTTAAATCAATTCTGTAAAGTGATAGTATAATGAAAGACATCAATGATATCATGCCGAAAGTTCCTAACATGAGGTGGGGAGCTTTGATGAACAAATCTCCAACTAGTGATAAAGTTGAAGAAATGAATAAGATTTTTCCTAGTAATGGAAAATGGCATACTGTTTTTGAAGAAAAAGATCAAATTACTATTGATGGAAAAGAAATTCGTAAAAAAGATCCAACTAAGTGGACGTAGATTGAAAAATTTATCAATAATTGTAATTCTAGTATTCTCTTCCTTGTTTGCATTTGATAATGTATATGGTCATGGGTTAGGAAGCGAAACCTTTCCTCCTGTAGCATTAGATGACAAATCTGTGACTTTGGAAGTTTCATCTTCACAAAGTGATCCTGATGCTAGTGATGATCAACAAATATCCATTTCTATGATTGATTTTGATTCCAAAATTACTCTAAGAGATGTTACTTTTTTGATAAAAACTGGACATGGTGATACATTTCTTTTTGAACAGGAGTTTAAGGCAGACAATGGATTCATAGTTTTTAATTTTGTATCAGAGGAAACTGATTCAATCATACTTGAAGAAGAAAGTGAAAATAATCTCTTTGGTTCATTATTGGGACTTGAAAGTAGAATGGTTCATGTCAAAGGACCAGGTCTTAGTGAGGGCGGCTTATACAAATTTGATATCAGTATACTAACAGCTGATGGTTATTCTAACAAATTAGAAGAACCACTTGTATTCAATTCAGGAATTTCTATTGCCCAAACTACTAGACATGATTTTGTTGATCCAAACTTTGGAGAACAAAATATTCATGTAGTTACATATTATGATAAAATTTCAGATTTCCAATATGATTCCAGTTCAAAAGAGATCAGTTATTCTATGCCTTTTGAATGGAGTGAAGATAACATAGAACAACTCTCTGTTGTTCATGAAGAAATTGTAATTCCAAAAACATTTGGTGATTTGTTAGTATCTGGATTTTCAATGTATGTAAATGGAATTAAAATATCTGATGATGTTGTTACAATTGATGATTTTTTTGCTGACGGTCGTATAGTTCATTTTATAATATATCAAAAAGAATTATTCAATGTACTTCACAACACTTTCAATCAAAATGAAATGAATTTTGTAATCAAACCAGATCGTGATTATACTCATTTAAGTTCAGTTACTGAAAATGGACAGTTTAGAATTCTTGTATCTTGGGAACCAGAAATTCTAAAATCTAATTTAAATGCAAAAATAATTTTTGATGTTACTGATACTTTCTTAAAGAACAGTCCTGTTGCTACAAACTATGAATTTTCAATGATTCAAAATGATAAAATTATCTTTGAACAAAGTGGAACTAGTACTGATTCTAAAGACGAACACAATATTGTAGAATTTATGATTCCTGAAGATGTTACAGGCATTGTACATCTAAATTTTAATAATTTAGATAATAACGATCTTGCAAAGACAACTATTCCTATAGTAATTGATCCAATTACAAATCAAAATGAAATTTCAATACCTGATTGGATTAGAAATAATACACTATCATGGTCTGAAGAACAAATTGATGATGAGACATTCATTCAAGGAATTGAATATTTAATTAAAAATGAAATTATTGTAATTCCTCTCACTCAACAGGAAACTTCAGAAACCCAAGAGATTCCATCATGGATTAAAAATAATGCAGGCTGGTGGGCTGATGGAGAGATAGATGACGAAACGTTTGTTGATGGAATTGAATATTTAATAAAAGAAGGAATTTTACAAATTTTGAACTGAATAATCTTATTATACAAATTTTAATCAAGCTAAATTACTAATGCTTCCATTACGTGATGAAAATCCCCATCCCCCAGGCTTCAAACCAACAGTAACTTATGCATTAATCATAGTAAATGTAATTGTATTTTTTATAGAAGTAATCATTACTGGTCAATTCTTTGAGTTTAGCAATCAAAATGCATTTGCAATGTTTTACAATTGGGGTGCAGTTCCAAATTGTATAACTGGTGCGGCCTCTTCTGCAATAGACTTTGGTGTAGGTCCTGTTAGCATTTCATGTCCTGATACGCCGTACATATCTCTACTAAGTTCTATCTTCATGCATGGTGGTTTGATGCATCTTGGTGGAAACTTGTTGTTTCTATGGATCTTTGGTGATAACATTGAACAAAAATTTGGTAAAGTAAAGTATCTTGGAATTTATTTAATGTGGGGAGTTGTTGCAGGATTAGTTCACATCTATGGTGATACTAGTAGTGCAATTCCTGCAGTTGGTGCATCTGGTGCAATCTCTGGAGTGTTGGGAGCTTACCTTGTAATTTTTCCAAAAGCTAGAATTCAAACTTTCTTGATGCTTGGTTTCTTTTGGAGAATGATGCACATTCAGGCTCGATGGTTCTTACCATTTTGGTTGGTTTTCCAAAATCTACTCCCATTTTTCATTGGAGGATTTGGTGTTGCAGGTGGTGGAGTTGCATATCTTGCTCACATTGGTGGATTTGTGATAGGACTGGCAACTGGATATCTATACAAAAAAACACACAGTTCTGATTTCACGTATGGTACAAGATATGGTTACAGATCAGACTATTGAAAGAATAAATCACTGAATCTATTTGAGACACTCATGCCACTGATTACAGTATCAATGTATCCTGGTCGAACACAGGAACAAAAAGACGAATACGCAAAAGCAATCACAAAATCAGCAGTAGAAATTCTAAAAACAAAAGAAAATCATGTAATTGTTGTTTTTGAAGACAATCCTAAAGAAAATTGGTTTTTGGCAGGAAAGCAATTGTAAATGTCTGGTTATTTGTGACTAATAGAACAGTACACAACGATCAGACTTTACAGTACAAAACCAATTTCCTTTTTAATTTTGTTTGATATTTGATTACACTTCGTAGGCAATCATTACCATACGGTCTGCATATGGTTGAACATTAATTACTTTGTGAGTTTTCACAAACCCTTCAATTCGTTTTTGAAGTTCGCCATCTACAAAACAACTTTTTCCATCTTCTGTGGCATCTGTTCTAAAGTTGCCATCTATGAATGCATATTTTGTCATAATGTGTTGTATTCGCACTTTTAGTTAAAGTAAAAGATTGGGCCAAAGTTGCCCGAATCTTGGACGGAGGTAAACTAGATTGCTCTATCGTAGCAGTACCATTGTTTTGTTGCAAATTTTCACATAAAAGAGAATAGTAGTATTCATCAGTACGATCTAAATACTATATTTTCAAATCATATCTAATTGGAACTGTCACCAAGTAACTAATCGTTGTTGGTCTTAAGATCCAATTTTACAATGTTTTCTAAGAATTTGTAATTGTATAACGTCTTTCAGATTTGTTAAGTGCAACAAGGGATTGTCTTAATAATTTTCTTAAATGGTATGCAAATTTACCACTTTCTTTTTTGGACTTGAATCCAGCTAGTGATTTTAATTCAGAATAGGTCAAAGGACCCTTAGAATTGAGGATTCTGAGAATATCAATTCTGTTTGGACTTGCCATAACAGAGAAGATCATTCTGACACGTTTTGATATAGTTCATAAACGATGTATGCTTTTGCTATATCGCTATTACCGCTATCAATCAAAGTTGATTCTACAATATCCTGAATATCCTCAACAGTAGGTGATCTAGAACTAGTAAATCCTTGCTCTACTAACTTGTTAACTACATTCTCTGCTAATTGATCTGCTAGGCCACGATCGGCTTTAGAGGTGGTGGCTGCTAATGCCCTAAAAATGGCATTTGAAATTTTATCTTTATTGAAAGCCGCTACTGCGCTTACGGATCTCATTGATAGTATTTTCTACTTGTGAATTGTCCAATTATAAAAAATAATAACAAAAAATAATTTATAAAAAATTTAGGCATATGTTTTTTAATTTTTTAAAAAGTTAATCACATCTTTTATTAGATAATAACTTTGTAAGTTGGCCACCCTCTCACAAGTTTAGAACTTGATCGGTTCGAGTGAGAGGTAACTTACATTTTCTAACATTATTGTAACGTTACAATAACGTTAATTTAACTTCTAAATAAAGTGTCCCCATTTGGGGACAATGAAACTATTAAAGATGTTTCAAGATTTATAACAAAATTTTTGTTCCAAGTTTTTACTAGCAGATGAAAATAATACTTTCATTGTTCATGCCTGGATGGTATAATTTGTTTAAGTTTTTTACATATATGATTTCTAACTACAAAGTAATCATCCTGTACATTTTTATGGTATTATGTTACAATATTGTTACAGATAAGCGCATTCCCAGGGCTGACGAGAACCGTTTGGTATATCGGCGGTAGCTTGGATTAATGCGATTATCTGTTTAATAATTTCTTTTTTAGTTCAGATGAAATATCTTGACTCCAATCAAACAATTGTAATTTAGGAACAGAGTAACCTTTGTTGTGACAATAAGCTACTGCATCAGCAAGTTCGTGTACGATATCTTCTTGGTCCCATTTAATTTCCCAATGTCTAATAGTATGTCTCATGTCATCATCAACTTGATAAACTAATTCTTCAGGTCTTATTCCTCTAGGAACAGTAAAATTTTCTATAAGAGGTTTAACTTTTCTTAACATAATTTCATCAAACTCACGAAAAATTGTATTGATATCAGTATACTTGTTTTTTATTTTCTTATGTTCATGAATTTCATGTACTAAATTTATTTTATTAACAAGAAATGATAAAGATATTCTTTCATCATGTTCAAAAGTGATTCGATCAATTACCTGTGCGCGCTTTTTATTATTTAATTTTTGCATATGGATTTTTTTTAAACCAATATTTTTATGAAGAGAATATAGACTATCTCTTGTTCCTATTACAATAGAAATGATCTTATGTTGATTGTCATCTTCTCCAGATACATCAGCACCAGCTAAAAGCATAATGCATTTTTAAATCTGATGAGTAATTAAGACTTATGACTATATTATTTCAGACAGTTTTAGATCAGATCTGTTGTATACAAACAGAAATTTCTAGTATTAATGCTCTAATTTTTTTAAAAATGTAAAAATGATCTTTTTAGATCAGTTTTCCTGAACATCAAGTGAAAACTCTGATGTAGAGAGTTTCTGACCACACGATGGGCACTTGCCACTGTATGGATTCATTACATCTTTCAGAGATTTTAGCATCTTCATGTTTGTGATCTTTTCACCACATTTACCACATGTAATTTCTACTGACATGAAAATGATCACCTGTACAAAATTATTTAGAATCGATTTTGATTTTTTTTAATAATTCAAGCAAATTATTTTACTGCTTTTAATAATTCCTCTAGTTTAGGTTGTTCTATGTTTTGAATTAACTTGTCTAGTGTCTCATATTTTTCCAATTTAGCCTCAATTTCTTTGATTTTCTCACTTTGATCAGTTACTTCTGCTGTTACTTCATAGATGGAAAGATATGATTCGGCCTGCTTGAATAACTGTATTTTTCTCTCTTCTGGAAGTCTGATGTATTGTTGTAGATATCGTTTGTGACCGCCATAACCATGTGCATAATCTGGATCCTTTGTTGCTTCTTTTAGTTGAGTAATGGTAAATGCACCGATCGCATGCATATTCTTCTTGAGATGACCACTCTTGTATTTCTCAGTAAAGCCGATCTTTTTGACTAATCTATTCCATACAGTTTCCTCATTGTTACGAGCAGTGATATCGTTAGGATTATTTGTAAACACTAGATCCTCATCTCCTAATTCCTTTAACAATCGTCTGATTCCGGGTGTTGTTTCGCGACATAGCAGTGCAGTTCTCGTCTTGCTAGTTCGTTTGTTCTTCTGAATTGATCGTGGAATGGTAAGAGTGACAGGATCTTTGCTCAAGTCAAAATGTTTCTTCTTTATTCTCATAGATTCAATGATTCGTAATCTTGAATCTTTCATGACCATGTACATGGTCTTTCGTCTAGGATGCCGTACATTATCTAAAATTAACTTTAATTCTTCTTTTAGGAGTGGTTCTGCTTCTTCATCTTCTGTATCATCTGCAGGAAACACCAAGTAATCCTGATAGTCATCATCATCTATCTTGATACCTATACCCAGTTTCAGATAACGCCTGACTCTTCCAACATAACTTCGAATAGCCTCAGAATCCTTGCGTAGAATTGGTCTTCCTTTGATGTCATTCGGATGCGTACGATACCTTACGCCACAATGATCTTCATCTAACCAATCAATAAAATCCTGCAAGAATCTAAGAACTAGAGTAGTTTCTTTGGAGGAATCGTACTCTTTCTTTAGATCTTGTAATACTACTTCCTTTGTTTTTTGATACTTGTTAGCAGTAAAGTACTGTAAATTACTAATTGCAGCACGTGTAAGATTCTCAGAAGATTTGGACTTGCCTTTGTTGAATACTTTGGCAAAAAACTCTTCATCTGATAATTGTCTATTAATGTAATTGATAGCCATTGAATGGATCAATTGCTTGCTGGTTTCGTTTAAAGAGTACGTTTGGCTCTGATTAATGACAGGAAACCAACTTTAATTATTTTTAATAATAATTGTACCAATAGTTTATCCTTTTATTGTCATTTGATTAATCAATCCCATGAAAGCTGCTGTAGTTCAATTCAAAGCGTCAACTAACAAAGAAAATAATCTAAAAAAAATTATTTCATACATTTCAAAAGCAGCTTCAAAAAATGCAACATTGTGTGCATTTCCAGAATTTATGATGTTTTACACAAGTTCCTCTCAAACTCCAAAAAAGCTTGCAAGCTTGGCTGAAACAATTAATGGAAATTTTGTCACAACCGTTGCAAAAGCTGCAAAAGATAATCGTATTCAAGTTATAGGCTCATTTTATGAAAAGAGTAGAAAAAAAGATCGTGTATATGATACTTCTTTTGTAATCAATCAATCAGGCAAAGTAATCTCAACTTATAGGAAAATTCACCTCTATGATGCATTAGGATTTAGAGAATCAGATAAAATGACTTCAGGCTCTAAAATTGCAAAGCCTGTAATGACATCATTAGGAAAAGTTGGCATGATGATCTGTTATGACTTAAGATTCCCTGAAATGTCACGTTCTCTAGCAGTTGCAGGCTCTGAGGTTTTAGTTGTACCATCTGCTTGGGTAAAAGGTAACATGAAAGAAGAACATTGGATTACAATTAACAAAACACGAGCTATAGAGAATGGATGCTATGTAATTGCACCTGATCAAGTTGGAAACATTTACTGTGGAAGAAGTTTAGTAGTTGATCCATATGGAAAAGTTTTGCTTGACATGAAAAAGAAGCAAGGAATAGGTTTTGTTAACATTGATCTAAACAAAGTAAAACAAATACGTAAAGTTTTACCCTTACTTAAGAACAGAAGAACAGATATTTATCCTACTTTGAAGGCTTAGTGTTTCTGCTTTTACAATTAAAGTTTGAACACTGATGCGTCCATTTTTGATTTCGAGAGTAACGAAAAATTATCATTGGCCATTTACATACATCACAAGGACTTTTTGTTGCTCTAAGTCTGGCTTTTTGTAATAGTGGTGATGATGCTTTGCATCCGCCATAAAAGTTAGAACAACCCATGAATCGCTTTCTTGTTGTACGTGATCTAATTACCATTAATTCTCCAAGTTTACACTGAGGACATTGTACTAGTCCATTTTTTGGAGAATTTGTACCAAGAATCATATATTTTCTCTCTTTTGATGACCAGGATAGGTATCCATTGCTATCCAAGTATTGAATAATTTCTTTTTTGAAGATGTTAGTTTTTGACTTTGAAGTTTTTACAATGTGTCTTGTTATCTTTTTGATCTGAACAGTCTGAAGATTTGTTTTCTTTGGTGGCATATTCTATGATGAATTTACTAAAACAATTTTTATAGGGACTTCGGTCAGTGACATTAGTGGAAAAGGTTTGTGTTCTTGGTGCAGGTAGTACCAAATATGGAAAATTATCAGAAAGTCTTGCAGATATAACTACTCAGGCATCAGTTTCAGCCATAGAAAGTGCAGGAATTGATCCAAAAGATATCAAAGCATCTTACATTTCAAATGTTTTTGGAGTTGCAGACAAGCAGGTACACATTGGACCTGTCTTAATGAGTAGATTGGGAATTCCAGATAGACCATCATTGACAATAGAGTCTGCATGTGGAAGTGGTTCTGTATCTTTTAGAGAAGCTTATGCAAATATCGCAGCAGGATTTTATGATTGTCTTATTGCAACCGGTGTTGAAAAAGTAACTCACACAGGAACTGAATGGACAACAACTTACTTTGCATATTGTTCAGACTTTTTCTATGAAGGTCAAGCAGGTGCATCATTTCCAGGATTGTTTGCATCAATGGCTCGAGCTTACTTGACAGAATTTGATGCAACTGAAGAAGACTTTGCAAAAGTTGCAGTAAAGAATCATGATAATGGTGTATTAAATCCAAAAGCTCACATGCAGAAAAAAATTACTGTTGATGATGTAATGAATTCTGCCGTAGTTGCAAGTCCACTAAAACTTTATGATTGTTGTCCATTCTCTGATGGTGCAAGCTCTGTTATTCTTTGCTCTGAAAAGTTTGCAAAAGAACGTGGTGGTGATTATATTGAAGTAATTGGTTCAGGTAGAGGTGGTTCACCAGCTGCACTACAAGGACGTGAACATTTAACAACAATTCCAAGTACAAAGATTGCATCTGAACAAGCATACAAAATGGCAGGTATTACTGCAAAAGATGTAGACTTTGCTGAAGTACACGATTGTTTTACAATTGCAGAAGTAGTTGATACTGAAGACTTGGGTTTCTTTGAAAAAGGAAAAGGTGTACAAGCTGTTCGTGAAGATAGAACAAAATTAAATTCTGATATCTCAATTAATCCATCAGGCGGTCTTAAATCAAAAGGACATCCAATTGGAGCTACTGGTATTGGACAAGTAGTAGAAGTATATGATCAACTAACTGGAAAAGCTGGTGAAAGAACTGTTAAAGATGCAAAAATTGGTTTAACTCATAACTTTGGTGCAACTGGTGCAAGTTGTGCTGTTCATGTGTTCCAGAGTGTGTAAAATGACTATTGAAGAGCAAGTTATTGAACATGCTAAACAAGGCAAACTCCTAACTCACAAATGTACTAGCTGTGGTTTTCTTCATTTGTCTACGGCTTATTATTGCCTAAAATGTGGTAGCAAGGGATTTGAGGATGTTCTTTTAGAGGGTACAGGTACAGTTGCCACTTATACCATAATTACAGTCGCTCCTGCGGGCTTTGAAAAACATACGCCATATGCCTTTGTAGTACTTAATTTAGATAATTCAGATTTGAGAATTTCAGGATTTATGGCGGGAATTGCTACCCCTGCAGATCTGCCAGTTGGAATCCCGGCCAAAATTACAGGTTTTGATGAACGTGGAATCATCATCGAAAAGCAGTAAAATAATTTGCTTGAATTATTAAAAAAAATCAAAATCGATTCTTAATAATTTTGTACAGGTGATCATTTTCATGTCAGTAGAAATTACATGTGGTAAATGTGGTGAAAAGATCACAAACATGAAGATGCTAAAATCTCTGAAAGATGTAATGAATCCATACAGTGGCAAGTGCCCATCGTGTGGTCAGAAACTCTCTACATCAGAGTTTT
This sequence comes from Candidatus Nitrosopumilus sp., assembly GCA_965238195.1. Taxonomy (GTDB): domain Archaea; phylum Thermoproteota; class Nitrososphaeria; order Nitrososphaerales; family Nitrosopumilaceae; genus Nitrosopumilus. Next base: position 1,097,467 of record OZ250174.1, read on the forward strand.
CACTTGATGTTCAGGAAAACTGATCTAAAAAGATCATTTTTACATTTTTAAAAAAAATTAGATCATTAATAATAGAAATTTTTATCTGTCAACAATAGATCTGATCAAAAACTGTCTCAAATAAGATAGTCATAAGTCTTAATTACTCCTTAATTTTAGAAACACTCATGGAATTAGAAAAAGAGGAATTAGACTTAGATTCTGATTTAGACTCTGATTTAGACTCTGATTTTAACTCCGATTCAGATGACGAACCAGAACTGCAAAGAAGTGGAATCTTACAATCTACATCAAAACGTGTCAGAATGATCTTCTCTGTTATGGCAAGTCCAAACAGAATTGATATTCTCAGAATCCTCAATTCTAAGGGTCCTTTGACCTATTCTGAATTAAAATCACTAGCTGGATTCAAGTCCAAAAAAGAAAGTGGTAAATTTGCATACCATTTAAGAAAATTATTAAGACAATCCCTTGTTGCACTTAACAAATCTGAAAGACGTTATACAATTACAAATCTTGGAAAACTAGTTTTAAGCTTGGCAAGACAAATTGAAGAAAGATCAATTATTGAAAGTGGAAAAATGTATGTTAGAACATCACATGAATCCATTGAAGAATTTAATTCTCATAAAATTATTCAATCATTAGTTAGTGAAGGAAGTCTTCCATTAGAACTTGCACAAAAAATTACTGAAGAAGTTGAAAATAGAATTTACAAATATCAAACTACCTATCTTACAGGCTCACTTATCAGAGAACTAGTAAATTCTGTTCTCTTAGAGCATGGCCATGAAGAATATAGAAACAAACTCGCACGCCTAGGCTTGCCTGTTCATGATGTTCAGGAAATGGTTTCTAATCTAGATGACGTGAATAACGGTGCTGAAGGCCTTTTGTTTAACACTGGACAAAGAGTATTTGCTGAACACCTGCTTACTAACGTCTTACCAAAAGATGTTGCAGATTCTCATCTTTCTGGAGACTTGCATATTACCAATCCTGGAATCTGGTCTATGATTCCTGATACAATATTTGTTAATGTTAAAGAATTGATTGAAGATGGAATTAATCTTGGTGGAAAATATCTTGATGTGTCAAGACTTCCTGCATCAAAACAACTTGATGAGATTACAAGTTCATTATCTATTATAATTTCTCTTCTTTCAAAAGAAGCTTCACAAGAAATTGTCATTGATGGATTAGTTCCGTTGTTTTCAAAACATTCAAAATCGCTTCCAGAACTTGAACAAAAACTAACTAATGCATTTGCAACTGCATCTACAACTTCTCAATACAACAAAAAAAGTACTAATTTCTCAATTCGATTACAATTAGGATCTGATCCAAAAATAATTAAATCAATCATTAATGCATACAAAAATTATACAAAGATAACACCAATGCCAAAAATTGGTTTGATAATCGATCACGAGAAAGGAAAAATAACTGATGTATCACAAGATGCATCTGAAATAATATCACTTGGTGGAAAAGTAATGTTTGCTCATGGTCAAACATCTAGTTTTGGTATAACAAATGGATCTACTAAGAGTACAGGCCCACTTTCAATAGCATTGCAATCTGTTTCCATAAACCTTCCAAGACTTGCATTTGAATCAAATAAAGATGAAACTTACTTTAGAGCAAGACTTGCATTACTGATGAAACCTGCACTAGCTTCAATGGCACTACGAAAAAAAGATATTTCTGATCTTACTAGAAGAGGACTTAATCCAATTCTTGCAAAGAATACACAATATATGCAAAAAAGTTCTGTTTCTCTTGTAATTAATTTAGTAGGACTTGAAGAATCAATCTTTAACATACTAGGATTGCCCGACAACAAAGCAGGACGTGTTATCCTTCACAAAGTCATTGAAACTGCAGTTGATGTTGCAGCCAAAAAAGGCAAAGAATTAGGTGATTCTGTGACTATTTCTATGATTGATACTGAAGGCTCATCTCGTTTTGCTAGGTTAGATGGTGAAAAATATGGCAAGAATTCTGCCCTTAATTCAATGGAAGGCGATTCTTATTCTCAAGGAGTAGTAATTAATGCCTCTGAACTTGCTGATTATACAGCCAAAAGTGAATCAATTATTGAGTATAACAAACTCTCAAAATTGTTTAATGGTGGATTGCTTGTAACACTGCAAATTGACAAAGACGCAAAGGTTGATGAAATTAAAAAATCAATTGAAAAAGCAGCCGTACTTACGCCTTCTTTCAAACCTGTCAAGAAAATTGCAATATGTGGTGAGTGTGGTTTCAAAGATGAACCATTTGAAGACAAGTGTCCAAAGTGTAAGTCACCATACGTTGTCTGAAATTCGTAAATGAAAAACTAGTTACGATCATTTTTCAAAACTTTTTGATCTGTTTCAGATGTACGATCATCGTAGTTTGTTGTTAAAGTTATGCCAGTATGAACTTCATAGTAGTGGTGTCAACATTTTTGAACCGAGCTTGAAGAAAAAATTGCAGAATCATTTATACCCATATCAGTTCTAACCCTTGCGGGGAGATTATAATTGGACAATTCACAAGTAGAAAATACTATCAATGAGATCCGTAAGCGTAGTGGTGCAGTAGCGGCTTTCAATAAAGATAAAATTTCAAATGCCATTTTTAGGGCATTAGCAGCCACCACCTCTAAAGCCGATCGTGGCCTAGCAGATCAATTAGCAGAGAATGTAGTTAACAAGTTAGTAGAGCAAGGATTTACTAGTTCTAGATCACCTACTGTTGAGGATATTCAGGATATTGTAGAATCAACTTTGATTGATAGCGGTAATAGCGATATAGCAAAAGCATACATCGTTTATCGACACGAGAGAAGAAAATTAAGAGACGAAAAAAAGAAAGTCTTGAATCTAAAGTCTCTTGATCCAGTTTCCAAAAAGTTTGACTTGAACTGTCTTAGAGTACTAGCCTCAAGATATCTATTCAGAAATTCCAAAAGTGAGATTATTGAATCACCTACTCAAATGTTTGAGCGAGTTGCAATTCTAGTCGGAATTGGTGATATGCTATATGATTCACAAATTTTCGACAAATCCGGCAACAACAAACAGGATATAGAAGAAGCAAACTCTTATCTTGAAAAACTAGATGCCTTTGATTATAAATTCAAAGTTGGAGATTATTTCTTTAACAAATGGCATTTTAGATCTTTAATCAATCACTATGTGACTCTAGCAAACAAAGGTCAGATGAAAGTAAGTTTCAAAGATCTTTTGACATTACTAGCAGGAAAGAAACTTGATAGTTATGCAGACAAAATAACTGAATACCTTGAGATGATGACCTCACAAAACTTCCTGCCAAATTCACCTACAATGATGAATGCAGGTGGAAGACTAGGACAACTCTCAGCATGCTTTGTACTTGGTATGGAAGATGGTATGGAGCAAATCATGAAATCCACTTCTGATGCAGCATTAATTTTCAAATCAGGCGGTGGCGTTGGTATTAATTATTCTGATCTTCGTGAAGAAGGCGATATTGTAGCATCAACATCTGGTGTTGCATCTGGTCCTGTATCTTTCATGAATATCATCAACACAGTAACTGAAGTTGTTAAACAAGGAGGAAAAAGACGTGGTGCAAACATGGGAATTATTGAGGCATGGCATCCTGATGTTGAAAAATTCATCACAAATAAGACAGAACCAGGTGTTTTAGAAAACTTTAACGTAAGTGTTGGTATCTGGGAAGACTTTTGGCATGCACTTGTAAACACAACTGATGGAAACTATGTTTTACGTAGTCCACGTGATCACAAACCAGTAAAAGAAATCAATGCACATCAACTAATTGATATAATTGCATTATCTGCATGGAAGAGCGCAGAACCTGGTTTAATCTTCTTTGATCAAATTAACAAATACAATGTATTTGCTAAGGCAAGACAAGCACCACTAAGAGCAACAAATCCATGTGGTGAACAAAGTCTCTATCCTTACGAATCATGTAACTTAGGTTCTATCAACTTGGTAAATCTTGCAAAAAGACAAGCAGATGGATCTTTTGAATTTGATTGGCAAGGATATGAAGAGATTATCCGAAAGACAACAAGATTCTTGGATAACATTATTGATGTAAACAATTACCCAGTACCAGAAATTAATGTAGCCTCAAAAGAGTCCAGAAGAATTGGACTTGGAGTAATGGGAGTAGCTGATTTGCTATACCGACTAAATATCCCATACAATTCTAAGGAAGGATACGAACTACAATCAAAATTATCTGAAGCCCTAACATACTATTCAATGGAAGAAAGTGTCGCACTTGCTAATACTCGTGGTGAATTCCCACTATGTGCAAAGACAGAATATCCTGAAGGAAAGATCCCAATATCTGGATACTATGAGAAACCAAAAGAATCTCACTCCTATGAATGGGATCCACTCATTGAAAAAATACAAAAACATGGTATTAGAAATGTCTTGAACACTACAGTAGCCCCAACTGGAACACTTTCCATGATTGCAGACTGTTCAAATGGAATGGAACCTGCATTTGCTCTAGTATTTGAAAAAAGAGTTACTGTTGGAAGATTCTTCTATACAAACAAGATTCTTGAAGAAGTCCTAAAAGAACGAGGTCTTTACACAGATGACATTCTTGAAAAGATTGCAGACAACTATGGATCATTGAAAGGAATTGAAGAGATTCCTAAAGATATGCAAAATGTCTTTGTTACGGCAATGGATATCCATTGGGCTGATCATTTAATGGCTCAAGGTGTATGGCAAGATTGGATTGGCAATGCAATTGCAAAAACAATCAACATGCCATATGATGTAACAGTGGATGATGTAAAAGCTGCATACTTACTAGCTCATGAAATCGGTCTAAAAGGAATGACTGTTTATCGTGATGGTTCTAGACATAAACAAGTTCTTCACATGACAAGTGAGAATGCAACAAAGACATTTGAGGTAACACCAAGTAATTACATGACTGCATATGTGACCAAAAACATCACAAACACATACATCAAATCTCAAGTCAATGCTGCACTAGCATTAAAAACTCATGATGAAGAAATCACACTAGAGCCTCCAAAAGTTGAAGAAGTTTCTGAGGATAGATTATGTCCAACATGTAAAAACAGCCTAGTCTTTGTAGAGGGTTGTAGTATCTGCATTGAATGTGGGTATAGTGGTTGTACTTCTGGATAAATAATAGAATCACAACTTTTTTACTTTCTATTCTTTCTCAATTTGTATGGACACAAAGATTCTAGGCGTGCTTATAGGCATAGTGGCAATCATCGCTATAGGAACTGCAGTTTTGACCTTATCAAATTCAGAAATTATCACTACTCAAAAAACTAATGAAAAAATTGGCCTTGTAATTAATTCACCAAATCAATCAGTATCATTACAACAAGTTGATGAAATCTTTTCAGATGCATCAACAACTGGCATAGGTCGGAGTAATGTCTATCTCTTTTGGAATATTATCGAACCTGTACGTGGAGAATACGATTGGAATCAATCAGATGTAATGATGGGATTAAATGAAAAAAATAATCTCAAAGTAACACTCTTCTTTTCTGTAATTAATGGAGAAACATTAGGTCCGTTCCCTGATTGGATTGGAAAACCATCTCTTAACTCTCTTGGAGAAGAAAAACTAGTAAATATTCTTGATGCAATTCTTTCACGATATCATATCATAGATACTGTAATTATTGGTGGTGAAACAGAATCACAATTTCGTTACTATGAACAAAATATTCCTGTTTACAAAGAGCTATTTTCTGGAGTTTATGATAAAATAAAAGAAAAACATCCTGATGTGAAATTTGGAAATTCATTTGCATTACATCATGTGTTAAATAAAGACTTGACACATATTGTTAGTGACTTGGCAATTGGAGATTTTACTGCATTTTCATACTTTCCAATTGATAATGTAGGAGATATTGTAAAAACTCCACAAGAAGCCAAAGAAGATTTGAAAAAAGCATTTGAAATTGTACCAAACAAAAAAATTGGATTTTTTGAGATTAGCTGGAGTACATCTGATTTCGTAGGTGGAAATATTGATTCTCAGAAAGATTTCTTGGAAAAATTATTTGAGTTTTATTCAGAAAATGAATCTGAAATTGAATTTTTAACATGGTATAGGCAATATGATAGGCCAGAGGGAACTTGTGTTACAGTCCAAGACATCGGCGATGAAAAAATTACTGTTGGAGGAGGTTCCGGTTTGGGTAGTAGTGAATACGTTATTGAAAGACTAAACCATTATGTTTGCAATGCTGGCCTAGTTGATGTTAATGGTAATCCCAAATCTGGATGGAATGAATTTAAAAATCAAATAGAAATGATCAATTAAGATGATTTCTCTAATTTTGTCTGAATCCGCATTAGAACTTGTTCCATCTGAATTAAAACATCATCCATCAGTAGTTTCACATGCAAGAAAGCTTGGAAAACTTCCATCAGAAATTTTACTAGATAATTCTTGGCATTTTGCAGCTATGAAAGGAATTACAAATGAAATAAAAAGAGGGAGACCAGATCTGGTACACTTTTCAATACTTGAGGCAACTACAATTCCATTATATCTTAAAAATAAAATGAATCTTTTTGTCCATACAATTGATGATAAAGTAATTTACTTTAGTCCAAATGTTCATGTCCCTAAATCATATCACCGATTTGAAGGTTTAATTGAAAAACTGTATCAAGAAAAAGAAATTACAACAAATAATGATGTATTACTTGAAATAAAAGAAAAAACATTTCCAGAACTACTTGATGAAATTAATCCATCAAAAGTAATTGGATTTTCAACTGAAGGTGCGCCAAGTTCATATGAAAAAATTGCAGCAAACATTTCAGATGATGCCTGTATTGTACTTGGAGGATTTCAAAAAGGACACTTTTCTGATTCAATTGCAAACAAAATAAGTGATCTTTATTCTATTGGAGATGAATCATTTGAAGGTCATGTTGTGGTTTCTAGGATACTCTATGAGTATGAAAAAACCATTTTTATGTAGGAAATAAAATTTGCATTTTGTTGCAGTCATAGTATAGCCTGGTTAGTATTCGGGGTTTCCAACCCTGTGACGCGGGTTCGAATCCCGCTGACTGCATTTTCTTATAATAATGAGAACCAATTTTTAGGTGTACTTTTAGAAATAATTGTGAAATCTGCAGTTAGGAAAATTGCAATAGAGAGAATGCAAATTCTTATTGAAAATGCAATCACTAATGCAAAAACAAATCCTGAACTTTCTCAGCGTCAAGCTTTTCTTGCTCGCAGAATAAGTACCAGACATAAAATTAGGATGCCTTATGATCTTAGAATGGTTTTTTGCAAAAAATGCAAGTCCTTTATTGCACCTGGGATTAATTCTAGAATTCGCCTAGGAAGAGCATCTGTCAAGTCGATCAGAATTTCTTGTAACTTGTGTGGGCATACTTATCGTAAAATAATACCTCAATGATTTATAAGACGATTATTGATTTTTTCACTTTATGGCAAAGGTATACGATGTACCAGCAGATGTATTGATAGAAAGACTTGCAGCTATTCTAAAGAATGAAGATATTCCTGCACCTTCTTGGATTCCGTTTGTCAAAAGTGGAGCTCATGCTGATAAACCCCCACAAGATAGAGACTGGTGGTACACTAGATGTGCATCATTGATGAGAAAAATTTACCTTAATGGGCCTATTGGAATTAATGAATTAAGAAATGAATATGGTGGTGGTAAACCATCTGGATATGGAGCTGCACATCACAAAGATGCTAGTGGTGCAATTATCCGTAATGCAGTTCATGGACTAGAAAAACTTGGCTACATAGAAAAAGTTGAGAAGAAAGGTCGTATTGTTTCCAAACAAGGAATGCAAAAACTTGATAGACTTGCAACAGAAATTCTTAAGGAATTAGTTGTTGAAAATCCTCAATTGAAAGTATACACTTAGATTCAAAATGAGTTATCCAAATTCTAACGATCATCATGAACATTCCCATAATGATGGAACTGAACCTCATTCACATGATGGTTCAGAACCTCATGATCATTCACATGGTGAAGCAGATATTTCAGCACAAAAAGATCAAATTCTAAAACGTATTCTTACATCTGAAGCTAGATCTAGATTAAACAATATCAAAATGGTAAAACCAGAATTATCTGATCTTGTAGAACAATATCTTATTGGAATGGCAACTCAAGGAAAAATTCCAGGACAAATAACTGACGATCAATTAAAGCAAATACTACTATCTATACAGCAACCAAAACGCGATTTTAAGATAAATCGTGTCTGATCCAGATAAAATATAATTATGGGTAACGAATCGATTTAGTCATGAAAGCCGTTGTATACACTGAATATGCACCAGATGATAATTATGCTAAAATCCTCAAAGTCCAGGATATAGATGATCCAAAACCAAAAGCAGATGAAGTAGTTTTCAAAGTTAAATCTTCTGCACTAAATTTTAATGATATTTGGGGAATGAGAGGAAATCCAGTTCCTGTTCCATTACCACATGTGTCAGGATCTGATGCAGCAGGAGATGTAATCGCGGTAGGTGATGATGTTAAAAATATCAAAGTTGGAGACAAAGTAGTTTCTCATTCTAACATGTCATGCAGAGTTTGTAAAGCATGTACTGATGGTAGAGAATTTGATTGTGTAAAAAGAACTATTTGGGGATTCCAAACTGGTCCTAATTGGGGAGCATTTTCTGAAATAACCCATTTACCAGAAGTTAATGTTGCAAAAATTCCTGAAGGAGTTTCATATGATGAAGCAGCTGCTGCATCAATGACTTTACTAACATCATGGCATATGCTTGTTGGCAGAGCCAAAATTGTACCAGGACAAACTGTCTTAATTATGGGTGGTGGTTCTGGGGTAGGTAGCTTTGGTATTCAAATTGCAAAACTATACAATTGTGATGTTATTGCAACAGCAAGTCCAGATAAACTAGACAAATGTCTAGAACTTGGAGCAGATTTTGCAGTAGATCATAGAAAAGAAGATTGGCATAAAGAAGTTAGAGCAATCACAAAAGAACTTGCTAAAAAGAAAGGTGAGGTACCAGGAATTGATGTCTCCTTTGATCACATTGGAGAAACACACTGGAACAAACAACTAACCTTACTCAAATATGGTGCAACTCTTGTTTCATGTGGTGCAACAACTGGGTATGATGCAAAAACTGATCTAAGACATGTCTTCTTTAAAGGAACTAACATCTTAGGTTCAACACAAGGAACAAAAGCTGAACTAGAACAAGGTCTCTATTGGATGGGACAAGGTAAAATCAAAGCAGCAATTGATTCAACATATACCTTTGAGCAAGCAGCAGAAGCACACTCAAAGATGTTATCTGGAAAAGGTCTTTTTGGCAAAATCTTAATGAAGCCAGAGGGCGTATAGTCATTTAATGACACAGCTTTTCCGTAGTCTCATTTTTGTTCCTGGAAATAATTCAAGATTTCTTGAAAAAGCAAAAAAACTACAAGCTGACATTGTTTGTTTTGATTTAGAAGATTCTGTTCCAGATAATGAAAAGATAATTGCCAGAAAACTAATCAAATCTGCATTAAAATTTCATAAATCTTATGAATCTTCGATTTTTGTTCGTACTAATTCCCCATCGTCTGGGAAAATTCCTGCTGATCTCAAAGAAGTAGTTCAAAAAGGAATTGATGGAATAGTCATTCCCAAAGTGAACAATGTTAATGATATGAAAAAAATTGAAAAAATCCTATCTGGATTAGAAAAAACAAGGAATTTAAAACCAATTCAAATAATCCCTTCTATTGAATCTGCAGAGGGAGTTGTTAACACGTATACCATTTCATCCTTTGGAAAAAGAGTATCTGCAGTAGTCTTTGGTGTTTTTGATCTTCTAAATGATCTAGGAGTAGAGTATACAAAAGAATCTGAAGGAGCCAAGTATTCCAGAGCAAAAATTCCTGTTGATGCATATGCAGCTGGAGTTGCGGCAATAGATGCAATTTGGCAGGATCTTAAAGACTCTAAGGGATTAGACAAAGATTGCAAAATTGGTAAAAGTCTTGGATATTCTGGAAAAAGTATCATACATCCAGATCAAATTTCTGTAGTACACAAATTATTTCATCCAAACAAAAGCGAAATTTTATGGGCTCAAAAAGTTTGTAAAATTTATCTTGAATCAACAAAGAAAGGTAAAGGTGCTACAACAGTTGATGGAAAAATGATAGATGAAGTACATTTCAAGCAAGCAAAAGCACTTCTTGAACTTGTAAAATAATAATTTGTATCTAATCTGATTCCTGATCTATTGTTTCAAGAATTGATTTCATGCTGGTACTTTTCTCAAACATCTTTTTAGACAAAATTCCATTAACTATGATTTTTTCTTTTTTAATATCCAACTTAATTTCTTGAAAAACACATTGGAGCTTGGATATTTTTTTACTTTCACTAAGCACTTTACCTGATTCTATAATTAACCCATTAATTATTAGATTTTCAATTTTTCTATATCCTGAAGTTTTAGCAACTTTAGATTCTTTAAGAATTTGAGGAATTGTGTATTCATTTTCTAAAAGTGATGAAATAATTCTTCTTGTCTCTGATTCACTAAATAACTCTAAAATTAAATCTACTAGATTTGGATTAACTATAGTTACATTGTGCTTGTCACCTCTTTTTTTTATTTTGACAATTTTGTTAATACAGTCTTTTTCAAATTTTTTAAAATCAATATTAGAATTTTTTTTGAGTACACTTGTAAATTTTTGAAAATGTTCTATTGAAAGTTTTATTGACATTCCATGGTCTAAAAATAACTCACGTTCAACTTTCTTTAGTAGGTCTATATCCATTTTTTTCTTAATTTCAAATGATAGTGTTTCTGAAATTAATCTGTCAATACCGCCCATGTCACAGTTCTAAATAATGGAAAATATTAAAGCACTGCTTTTTTTACTATAACTAGAAATGTCTAAATCTGTAATTGTAATAGATGATGATGAAGATACAGTCCGACTCTTCAGTGAATTTCTGGAAGAAAATGACATTAATGTAATTGGTAATGGTTTTGATGGAGTTACTGCAGTCAAATTATTCAAACAAACCAAACCAGATGTTGTTTTAATTGATCTGAATATGCCTAATGGTAGTGGATTTTATGCCATTAAAAAAATTCAAGAAATTGATCCCAAAGCAAAAATTATTGCAGTTACAGCAGATGGAAGTTATTCTATTGAAGAAAAATTAGAAAAGATACGTATACCTCTAATTCACAAACCGTTCAAAATGGATCAAGTAATTTCTATTATTCGTGAGTAAATCAATTCCCATTTCTGGAACATTTCATACGATCTTATATTAGAAAGTTCATACTAAATTAGTGATAGATATGAGCAAACGCGTAACAATCATGATCGATGAAGATCTTGATAAGAAACTTCGACTTCGTCAAGCAAAACTGATTCAACAAGAACAATCTTCATACAGTTATTCCAAAGTATTAAACGAAACACTTCGTAAATCTTTAAAATAACGAGAATTATCTTTTTGAAGACTTATTTTTCATATTAGAATACGTTATAGATAATGAATTTTTATTAAATTATAATAAAATGATTGATCTTCTTGATCCTACAAATGTAATCACTAGAATGTTTAATTCTGGTAAATATGATGAAATGTACAATTATTGTAAAAATTTACTTGAAAAAATTCCTAATGATATGATTGCCCTTCAGAATATTTCATTATCTTTGATTTATTTAAAAAAATATGATGAGGCAATTATTTATTGTGATAAAGTCTTAGAAATAAAAAATTCAGATACTTATGCATTAAAAAATAAGATCTATGCTCTTGAAAATTTAAAACAATATGAACAAGTTCTAAAACTATGTCAACAAATCCTCTCTACGAATTCTAAGGATATTTGGGCTCTAAACAGTATGGGATTATCTTTAAATGAATTAAATCGTCATCAAGATGCCCTTGAGTGTTATGATAAATCTCTTGAAATAGATGTAGATGACGTTACTGCATTAATGAACAAGGCTATTTCTCTAAGTCATTTAGGTAATTACAAAGATGCAATAGACTATTATGATAAAGCTCAAACAATTGATCTAAACTTAAAAGAATTACCTCTTGCAAAATCACGATTATTTAAAAAATTAGGTATGGAAGATGATTCATTTTTAGCTGCCCAAGGAGTACTAAACAAAGAAATGGAAATAATCAAGATAAATGCTAAAAAAAACAAATGTTCTGTTTTTCATCAATTTTGTGAAGATGAATTCCAGACGTATGATTCCAAATAATTTTATACAAAGAATTCATAGTAGTTTTTGATGTTTACAGGAATTATTGAAGGAATTGGTAAAGTACAAAAGATTTCTAAAAATACAAAAAACAGAAGTGCTATTCAAATGACTGTGAATCTCGGAAAACATGCTAAGGGATTGAAAATTGGACAAAGTGTTGCTCTTAACGGTGTTTGTCTTACTGCAACAAAATTATCTAAATCTAATTGTATTTTTGAAATGATTGAAGAAACTACAAAAAAAACAGATCTTGGAAATCTAAAGATTGGTGGTATTGTAAATATTGAAAGAAGTCTAAAGGCAGGTGATAGACTAGAAGGCCATTTTGTTTTAGGACATGTAGATGGTGTAGGAATTATCAAAAAAATCTTGAAAAAGCCTAAAGAAGTTCAAATTTGGTTTGAAGTTCCAAAAAAACTATCAAAGTATGTGGTAAAAAAAGGCTCTATTGCTGTAGATGGAATCAGTTTAACTGTTGTTGACATCAAGAATGTTCTTGCATCAGTATCATTAATTCCTCATACTATTGAGATTACAAATTTTCAGACCAAAAAAGTAGGCGATAAAGTTAATATTGAAACTGATATTCTTGGAAAATATATTTTAAAATAAAGCCATTTATCTACAATTTTAGTGGTAATTACCAATTTTTTAGTAAACTTTATAATTAGAACATTAAGAATTTTTGTATATGTCTCTTGAATCTGCATTAGAATCCCTAAAACGTGGAGAGTTTATCTTATTGTTTGATTCAGCTGGACGAGAAAATGAAATTGATATGGTTGTAGCTGCAGAATTTATTACTCCTGAACATGTTGCACGAATGCGTCAGCATGCTGGTGGATTATTATGTATTGCAATTGATCATAATTTTGCAACATCTCTTGAATTAAGATACATGCATGAAATTCTTGCTGATTCTCCAATTTCAAATAAAGAGATGATCATGGGTTTAGCACCTTATGGTGATCATCCAACTTTCTCCTTGTCTGTAAATCATTATCAAACTTACACTGGAATAACAGACACAGATAGGGCATTAACAATTAAAGAGATGGCAAATATCTTTAATGTTGAAAATAAACAGAAAAAATTTGCATCTTCTTTTAAAACTCCAGGTCATGTTCCTTTATTGATAGCATCTAAAGGGTTGTTAGCTGCACGTCAAGGACATACTGAAATGTCTGTTTATTTAGCTCAAATTGCAGAATTGACTCCAGTTACTGCAATTTGTGAAATGATGGATGCAGAAACATATGCTGCATTATCTGTGGATAAAGCAGAAAAATTTGCAAAACAAAATGGAGTTCCATTAATTGATGGAAAAGAACTTTTAGAATACGCCAAGGTGCATTAATTTTGAATATTGCTGTAGTGGTTTCGGAATTCAATAAAGAAGTGACATCTAGGATGCTTTCTGTAGCTCAAGAAAAAGCAAATTCAATGAAATTAAAAATAGTCTATACATGCAATGTTCCTGGCGCCTTTGACATGCCTATTATCGTAGATGCATTATTGAAGAAAAAGAATATTGATGGTGTAGTTACCTTAGGTGCGATAATTAAGGGTCAAACTAAACATGATGAGGTAATTTCTCACGCTGCAGCCAAATCCCTTACTGATTTGTCCATAAAATATCAAAAACCTGTTTCTTTAGGAATATCCGGTCCTGGAATGCAAGAAAGACATGCTTATGCGAGAATAAGACCTGTTGCCGAACGCGCAGTTGAAGCTGTTGTAAAAATCTCTAAGGAACTACAGAGGATTCAAAAATGATTCAACTTAGCATCTTGAAAATTACTGGATATGGCCCTTGGACATTAACATTAGGAAGTGATAGAGAACATGAACTTCAAATGCTTCAAGCATCACTTTACAAGGAAGTACAAAAATTGTTTTCTGAAAAAAATTGTATAGTTTTTCTTAATCGAGCAGATGAATTTTTTGTAGTTTCAAATGGACTTGAATTGGAAGATCATATTCAAATTCAAAAAACACTTGAAAAATTATTTGATATACGTTTAACTATTTCAATAGGCTTTGGTAAATCTCCATTTGAAGCAAATTTACAAGCATATGAAGGAAAGAAAAATGAAATTCTATTAAATAAAGAATACAATATTTTTGGGTCTGTTAATGGTAAATCTGATTCAAAAGTTTCAATTATGCATTTAGATATAGATGATCTTACTTCAAAAGGACAAACTAGTTCTCCATATGAAATATCATCCATAATTTTTGCATTGTATTCAAAAATGTCAAAATTTTTCCTAGAAAAAAACTCTCTTACTTTTTTTATGGGTGGTGATAACTTTATGGTAATTGCAAATGATGATGCCAAAAATTCTGTACAGAGTTTTATTGATATGATTAAGAATGATGACAAAATTTCTTTGAATTGTGGAATTGGTAATGGGAATACTGCTAGAGAAGCTGTAAAACTAGCCACAAAATCTCTTGATACTATACGAGAAATTCGAGATTCAGGAAAAGAAAAGCCTGAAATTTATGAATTATCATGTTAATTAAAAATATTAGTGCATTATTAGGTCCAGAATTAGATTTTGTTTCAAATACTAATATCCAAATTCAAAATACAACATTCAAAAATATTCAATCAAAAATTAGACCAAGTGATAAAGTAGAATCTATAGATTGTGAAGGCCTTCTATTAATTCCTGGATTTATTAATGCTCATACGCACATAGGAGATTCCATTGGAAAAGATGTTACTCTAAATAGCTCAGTTGATAAAAAAATTCATCCTGTATTTGGAGTTAAATCTAAAATTCTAAAAAATACTTCTGAAGAAAATCTAGCTAATTTTATGAAAAACACATGCCATTCAATGATTCAAAAAGGAATCACAACATTTGTTGATTTTCGGGAAGGTGGATTCAATGGTGTTGTTTTACTCAAAAAAGTATTATCGGATATTCCCTTACGCTCAATTATTCTAGGTAGAATGGAATTCTATCAAACACCCACCGAAATTAAAAAAAACCTGTCTTTTCCCAGAGAAAAAATTAGTGATCTTACTACTCTCATCAAAAAATGTGATGGAATCGGTATAAGCGGTGCAAATGAGAATAGCACATCAGTTCTAAATCATTATTCAAAAACGACCAAACTTCGAGCTATACATTCTTCTGAAACTAAACAAAGCGTTTCTAAATCAAAGAAAATCACTGGAAAATCTGAAACTGTTAGGGCATTATCTCTAAAACCTCATTTTTTAGTTCATATGACTTATGCTTCAAAAAATGATCTTTCTACAGTAGCAAAGAAAACTAGGGGAATTGTAATTTGTCCAAGGGCTAACTCCTCTCTAGCTGAGGGTATACCGGACATTGAACTGATGCAAAAGGCAGGGTGCACAATAGCTTTAGGCACAGATAATGTAATGATAAATTCTCCTGACATGTTTAGAGAAATGGATTTTCTTTGGAAAGTAACTATGGGAATTCATAAAAAAAGAATTGATCCTAAGGAAATTCTTAAAATGGCTACAGTAAATGGAGGAAAAATTTTGAAAAAAGATATTGGGGTAATTAAAAATGGAAAAATTGCAGATTGTATTTTTCTTGACAAACATGCATTAGATTTAGAACCAATGCACAATCCACATGCATCAATTGTTCATCGAGCATCCGAATCTGCGATTAAAGCAGTAATGATTGGAGGTAAAATCGTACATGGAAAAATCTAAACCTTATGTGATTCTAAGTGCAGCAATATCAATTGATGGAAAGATTGCCACTAGAACAGGTGATTCAAAACTATCTTCCAAACAAGATAGTGTAAGACTTCATAAACTAAGATCTAAAGTGGATGCAATTCTTGTTGGAAAAAACACTGTTTTGCAAGATGATCCTTTGTTAACTGTACGATATACTAAAGGAAAAAATCCAATTAGAATAATTTTAGATTCTAAAGGTACAATATCTAGGAAATCAAAAATTCTACAAACAAGCAATAAAATTCCAACAATTATAGCTGTATCAAAAAAAATCAATAAAGCAAATTATGATAAATTGCATGAATTTCCTGTAGAAGTAATAGTTGTTGGTAAAAATTCTGTAAATATTAAATTATTATTAAAAAAACTTTCAGACAAAAAAATTAAAACAATTCTTGTTGAAGGTGGAGGTACTGTTAATTGGGAATTTATTAAAAATAATCTTTTTGATGAATTAATTGTTACATTATCCCCATTTTTAATTGGAGGCAATGATGCTGTTTCTTTTATTGAAGGTCAAGGTTTTGCAAAAATTTCAAATTCCTCTAACCTCCGTCTCAAGTTAATCAAGAGGCTCAAAAATCACCTTGTTTTGTATTATGTCAAGGTGTAAGTTATATACCTAATTTGAAATAAAACTACAAGAAATTGGCAGTAAAAAAGAAAGCAACAAAAAGAAAAGCTACAACAAAAAGAAAAGCTACAAAAAAGAGAGCTGCACCAAAAAAGAGAGCTGCAGCAAAAAAGAAAGCTTCTAAGTCAAAAACAAAGAAACTACCATTTGGTGGATATGCAATCAATTTTGCAGGTCGTAAAGAAACTGTAGAACAAGTATTTGGAAACAAACCAATTGCACCAAGTGAAATGACCAAAAAGATTTGGGCATTTGTAAAATCTAAAAGCCTTTCTAACCGTTAAACACAATTGTTAACGAAAAACCGTTAACTAATTTCTATCTTTCAATTATTTTTCTTAAAATGAATAAGATATAGATATCGGCTTTTTTTAAAATTATTATGTCAACTACATCATTAAAACGAGATCATGATTTAATAGAAAAAGTAATCAAAGCAATGGAATCTACTATTCAATTACTAAATGATGGTAAACAAATTCCTGAATCTATTTTGCTTCCAGTAATTGATTTTTCAAAAAACTTTACAGATGTTTGTCATCATAGTAAAGAAGAGAAATCTCTATTTCCTGCGTTAGAACAAGCTGGTATGCCAAGTAATATGGGACCTATAGCGATGATGTTAATTGATCATCAACGAACAAGAGAAATTGCAACTCAAATGGAAGAGTCTACTAAAGTATATCTTACATCAGGTGATTCTACAAAATTGATTAGTGATATGCAGTTATACGTTGAACATGTTACAGAACATCTCTGGAAAGAAAATAATAAATTATTCATGATGGCAGAAGCACGATTACAATATGTTTCTAAAAAAGTCGATAAAGAACTTAATGAAATTGAGAAATCAAAACTAAAAGATTTGGGAAAATCTAGAGAACATTATGAACAATTGGCTGAAACTCTTACAAGAGATGTTTCTTAGTAAGGAAATTAGATTTGTCTTATAGTTTATTTGGTCAAGTAATGGGAGTTAGAAAATTTGCTAATGGAGATATTGAGATAGATTTCTATCATGAAGATAAAATCACTGAATATCGATATTCTTCAGATCCTAATAGATTAGGAAATTTTCCCAAGGAATTAGCAGAAACTTTGGCATCTACTTTAGCTACTGACATCTGTATTGAGATTTACTTTGATGAAGATGGAAATTCAACACATGTTGAGCTAGAAGAATGTGATGATGAAGAATTTGACGAGGACTCTATCTCAGAGGAATCATGAACTTCAAATGTATTTCAAAGCTCAAGGCGTTCCCAAGATCTCTTTGATCTTCACTCAACTCATGTCATTAAGTGTCCTCGTCACAATATAGTACGTGAAAATAATACTTAAGGGATACTCATAATTCTTACTTGTGAGAATTTACTCTACGTAGTGATGATGTGTAAGATTGTCATAAAATCTGACTGATTTTAAATTTACAAATTCTAACATCCCATATCTTGATAATTCTCTTCCAAAACCACTATGTTTTATTCCTCCAAATGGAATTCTAGGATCTGAAATTACTACATTATTAACACTGACAATTCCTGATTCAATTCGTCTAGACATTTTGTCTGCTTTTGCAAGATCTTTTGTCCAAATGCTTGCACCTAAACCAAATTCACTATCATTAGCTAATTTGATCGCCTCACTTTCATTTTCCACTATTGTAATTGGTGCTACTGGCCCAAATGTTTCTTCTTTTGCTATTCTCATATCTGGTTTTACATTTGTAAGAATTGTTGGATTGTAAAAGAATCCATTACCTTCAATCTTAGAACCTCCTAAAAGAATTTCAGCACCTTTTTCTTTTGCATCTTCTACAATTCCAGAAATTGTTTCTAGACCTTCTTTGCTTGAAATTGGTCCAATATCTGTATCCATAGACATTGGATCTCCTACTTTGAGTTGTGATGCTTTTTTGATAAATAATTCAATGAAGTCTTCTGCAATATTTTTTCCAACAAAAAATCTTTTTGAGGCTACACAACTTTGACCACAATTGATGAATCTACCTTTTACTGCCCCTTCTGCTGCTTTTTCTATAATTGCATCATCCAATACTATGAAAGGATCACTTCCACCCAATTCTAAAACACATTTTTTTAAATGACGAGCGGCTCTTTCACCTACTTTTGCCCCTGCACTTGTACTTCCAGTAAAGGTTACAGCATTAACGTCAGAATCAATTAGGTGATTCGCTGAATCTACGCTTCCTACCACTGTTTGAAAAATTCCATCTGGTATGCCTGATTCAGTAAATGCTTTTTCAATTTCAATTCCTGATTGCATAGTTACTCTAGATGGTTTCATCACAATTACATTTCCTGCCATTAAACATGGAGCTGCAAATCTTAATGCTTGCCAATAAGGAAAATTCCAAGGCATGATAGAACCAATCACCCCTAGAGGTTCAAAAGATAAAAAACTCTTTCTTGCATCTGTGTTTAGTACTTCATCAGAAATGAAACTATCACCATGATCAGCATAAAATTCTAGTGCCCAAGCACATTTCTCAACTTCTCCAATAGATTCTTTGAGTGGTTTACCCATTTCAGATGTTGCAACTTTTGCAAGTGTAGTTTTGTTTTTCTTTAGGTATTCTACTAAATTGTAAATGTAACTTCTACGTTTCTCATAATCTTTTTTCCATTCTGGATATGCTCTTTTTGCTTTTCCCACTAAATCAAACACTTGATTTTTATCCATTGTTGAAAATGTTGTAATTTCTTCACCAGTTGCTGGATTTATTGTAGTAATTTGATTCAAGGATATTTCCAAGAATTTCCCATATTTAATTTAGTAACTTATTTTCAGGTTTGATTAGAATATTTGTTGCATATCTTTTTTTATTTCATCAACTTTCTTTGAATATGCTTTTTTAGATTTATCATTCTTTTTTAGATTTAAAACCTCTTGACATGATGGACATTTGAACATACCATCAAGTGCACTCTCAAATGTCACTCTTGGACAATCTTCATTACCACAATGATAAAAGTCAGAAGCATTTTCATAATCTAATCTCTGTTGTAATCTTTCTGTAATTTTCTTTTTTTGATTTTCAATAAAATGCTCAACTTCTTCTCTTCTGGTTCTCCATCTATAGACAAACCACCCTTTTCTCTCATCTTTTACTCTAATTCCAGTAATGAGCGATTTTCCAAATAGATCATACAATACTTTTCTTACCATATTGATTCTTAGACCTGTAGAACTTGCTATTTCTTCGTCAGTTGCATCTTCAGCTTTTAACAAGGATCTTGCTACTTTGAGGTATTCATCGCCTCCAATCATTGAAGCAATTCTTACAAAAGGATCTTCGTATTTGTCTATCAACTCCAATCACTCCTAATTTTCTACTATTAATCCCTTGTCTCTTTTACTTGTACGTTTTTGCCATTTTTGGTAGGTATGATCTTTCTTTTTGCATTGGGAAATTCGTTCTCAAATTGTTTACCTTTTTGAATACGATCTAAAAGAACTGCTAATGCACTAATCTCTGAGTGGGGTTGATTTCCAACTCCTACATTATAATCTGCTAATTCATAAATTTCTCTTGGAACTTTTTCAGCACCTACAACAATTAAGAGATTTTCTTCTTGTTGAAGATTCTCTTGTGCATCATTAATGCTTTCACCATACATTGAGAGATGCACAATTTTGAATCCTTCTTCTTTTTTCTTTTTTACAACAGTTTTCCATTTATCAATAAATTCAATCTCAAAATTTCCTCCCCAAGTTTTGTTGATCTTTTCTAGTGTATCTTTAATTTCAGGATTAATTTCAGTCATGTAAATTCTTTCTGCACAAAAGGCCCTTGAAACTAGAGCAACATGTGTTGTAACTCTGTCATCTCTTACAAGTCGTTGTCCAATTCTAACTACTTCAATTACCAAATGTTTCTTAAACTCCTTCCCAAGTATTTTTTTTGGGCTTATGGAAACCCTGACTTTCTATAATCTCTTTGATCAATTCTTTTAATTCTTTAATATTTTTCCCTGTTTTTGCAGAAACTGAAATCAATTTTTTATTTTCAGTTAAATTTAGGTAGGTAGTTTTTCGTTCGATCTCTTCTTTTTTTAATAAATCCGATTTGTTTAATGCGTATACTATCTTCTCTTTTTCAACACCTAATTCACTTAATGTTCTCATGCAACTTGAAAACTTCTTTTTTAATTCAGATACTGAATCATTAATGTCAATTACCAGAATGATGATGTCTGTATGCTTTAATTCCTCTAATGTTGATTTGAATGCATCAATCATGTATGCCGGTAATTTACTGATAAAACCAACCGTATCTGCAATTAAAAATGGTTCTCGATTAATTGTTAACCTTCGTGTAGTTGTAGTGAGAGTTGTAAAGAGTTCTTTACTCTGAGTTCTTGTTTCGCCTGTTGTTTTGTTAAATAATGTTGTTTTTCCTGCAGAAGTATAGCCTGCAAGTGATATTGTCTTAAATCCCATTCTCTTTCTTCCCTGTCTATGAAGCTCTCTTTGCTTTCCAGCTTTTTCTAGTTTAGATCTTACTGTTTGCATTCTATGTTTGATATCATTATAGTATACATCCACCTCAAATTTTCCTATTCCCATAAATCCTGGTTGTTCACCAATGTTTGCAAGACGAACTTTCTCTTTTGCCCGTACCATCTCATATCTCAATTGTGCTAATTTTACTTGCAATTTGGATTCTGAACTTGATGCTCTACTTTCAAAAATTTCAAGAATTAATCCTTCTCTATCTAAAACTTCTCTATGTAATTCAGTTGCAAGATTATAGTTCTGACTTGGTTTTAAAATTTCATCAAATATGATTACATCTGGTCTAAGTTTCTCTGATATTTCTTCTAGTTTTTCTAAAACTCCGCCACTAATTCCATATTTTGCCCTTTGTAGATAATCTTGTGTAATGGTATGAACTATCTCATAACCTGCAGCATTGCATAATCCTTTTGCCTCATTAATTGCATCCTCTCTATCATATGTGATTAAAATTGCTGAACTCATTTTGATTCAATATTTTTTGTATAATTCACGTTAAAGATTCTACCTGTTTTTGATAAATTATGCAGTTTTTTTCAGTGTTTTTTCTATATTCATATTCAATACAATTTCTGCTATGTCACTAGCATATTCAGAAACCCTTCTGATGTTTTCACTCATTCTTCTAACCCTGTAAATTTCCTCGTCATCTTTTAGTGATTTTGAAGCGTCTCTAACTTTTTTCTCATATTTGGCAATTTCATCTGTTTTTTTAATAGTTTTTTCTGCCTGTGCATAATCTTCTTTGAATAGTGCCAAACATGAATCATCTAAAGCCGATAGACAAAACTCATTCATGTCTTGCAGTTTTTCTAAAATCTCTTTTTTGACTGGTTTTTTAAACTCAAGAAGATCTTTTGCAATAAATGCTGCATGATCTCCTGTTCTCTCTATATTTTTTACAACTAGTCTATATCCAAGGCAATTTCTAGCATTTCTAAAACCCATCTCTTTTAACATATGTTCATTTTGTATTGCTATCTTTAACTGGCGAATAATATAAAATCCAAATCTATCTACTTCGTCATCAGTATTGATTACTTCTTGAGCTAGTTCTAAATTATTTTCCTTTACTGCCAAAATTGCATCACTAGACATTGATTTAGCTAAGTGAATCATTCTTTTGAATGCCCCATCCACTGATAATTCTAACAAATTGACAAGAACCTGTACTGTAATCCCTGCACTTGAATCAGAAATAATTTCAGAACCCATCAACATTCGCTTAACTGCACCTTTCACAGTGTTTCTTTGACTAGGACTTAATCTACCATTTTTTGGTTTAACATTAATCATTTTGAATCCCAAAAAATACAGAGAAATTAATTTTCTAACAATTGAAGATGCCTCTTCTTCAATATCAATCTCTATTGTTGCATCTTCTTTTTTTTGGATACGAGATTCATATTTTGGTGGATACAATTCTAATGTTGATGATCCTTTTCTGATCATTCTAATTTGGTCTCCTTGTTTTAGACCTAATTCTGTAACCCACTGTTTTGGTAATGAAACTATATACGATGATTTTCCAGTAAATTGAATTTTTCTTGTTTCTCCTGTTTCTTCCATAATCTAAAGAGAAAAGACTATTCTATATAGTTTGAGATCTATAATATGGTTTTACATTGAACTAATATTTCCAAAAGATTGCCTTTGATTATGGACCCAATTCTCAAGATTCAATATTCAGTTGATGCATTATTTGGAAATGGTGTATCCAAACATTTGCCAAAAGATATTGACCTAGTCTTTTCACGAAAAACAGGAAGAATAAGGACTGTTTCACATAAAGGAAAATTATTATGCACTTTGAGAATTGATGGCGGTTTGGCAATCAGTGTTTATTTTGCTCAAATTTTACTGAAAAGTAAAATATTTCGAGAAAACTGTGTTGAGATAAATAAAGATGCAGCTCCGTTTGTCCAGGAAGGAAGATCTGTATTTTGCAAACATGTAGTATGGTGTGGAAAAAATGTACGTATTTCTGCTGACACTCCAGTATTATTCAAAAACAAAGTCATTGCAGTTGGCAAAGCTGTTCTCTCATGTGAGATGATTTCAGATTTTAATCGAGGTGTAGCAATTAAGGTCAGAGATAGTTTAAAAAGTCGTAACGAGGAAATAGAATTATGAGTCGAGGAGGAAATCGTGAAATGCGAAGAATGATGGACAAGATGGGTCTTGAGATGAGCGAACTCCCAAATGTTCAAGAGGTAATAATTAAGACTGATAAAAAAGAGATTATTATCACAAAACCCTCCGTCACTGAAATGAAGGGAAAAGATAATTCTATTTTTACAGTAACTGCAGATAGTTATGAAGAAATGGAATTAGAGGTTCCAATTTTCTCAGAAGAGGATATTCAGCTAGTTAGTCAACAAGCTGGAGTAGATGAAGAAAAAGCTAAAAGTGCTTTAGAGGAATCTAAAGGCGATCTTGCAAGAGCAATATTACTTCTAACTACCGGATAAAATCTCCAGGTATGCCCTTTTTGTGCCTAAAAACTGAATGGTTTGACAATATGTTTAGAGTGTAAACTCTCAACAAGATAGAGAATTTTTGAATAAAAATGGACGCAGATGGGTGTGAAAATGCTTATCTGAATTGAATTCATGAAATTCTGTTATGGGTTTATTGGATAGATTTAGTCATACGTATGACAAGCATGGATATGACCTAGATGGTTATGACAAAAATGGGTATGACAAAAAAGGATACGACAAAAATGGATATGGTAAGGATGGATACAACAAAAAAGGATACGACAAAAAGGGATACAACAAAAATGGGTTTAACAAAAATGGTTATGACAAAAAAGGATATGACAAAAAAGGATACAAAGACGGGTATGATGA
Organism: Candidatus Nitrosopumilus sp.; assembly: GCA_965238195.1. Lineage (GTDB taxonomy): Archaea > Thermoproteota > Nitrososphaeria > Nitrososphaerales > Nitrosopumilaceae > Nitrosopumilus. The sequence goes on from OZ250174.1 coordinate 1,121,565, forward strand.
AGATGGATTCGATTTCAAGGGTTACAACAAAGATGGATTTAACAAAAAAGGATACGACAAAAATGGATACGACAAAAATGGGTATGATAATCGGGGTTTTTCTATAGATGGAATTCACATTGACACAAAAATTGCTTTTGATAAAGATGGATTTAACAAAAAAGGATACAACAAAGATGGATTTAACAAAAAAGGATACGACAAAAATGGATACGACAAAAATGGGTTTAACAAAAATGGGTTTACCAAAGATGGGTATGACCTAGGCGGGTACGACAAAAATGGATACGACAAAGATGGATACGACAAAGATGGATACGACAAAGATGGGTTTGATAGTAACGGGTATAATGAAAAAGGATACGACAAAAATGGGTTTGATTTAGACGGGTATGATGAAAATGGGTTTGATAGTAATGGGTATGATGGACTAGGATATGATCACCTGGGTTACGACAAAGAAGGATACAACCAAGAAGGATACAACAAATTCAATAAAAAGAAAAACGAAGTGTACAGTGATTAAAACAATTTCTAGAATTTGTCAAAAATCATACCTAAAAACCCTGATTTTGATATAGATCTTGCCTGCTTTGTGAATGATTTAAGTAATGGAATTGTTGAATTTTGGATATAATGAGCAACATGGCTGAATCCAAAGTTACTGGAATAATCAAGTCTTTGAGTAGCTTAGAAAATGATCTTGATTCCCTTAATGGTAAAGTTGCTGATATGAAAAAACAACTCAATGTAAAGGCACTAGGTGAAATTGATACCTTGTTAGAAAAAACTCGAGAAATAGCTACAAAAGAAGCTGAAGTTATTATTAATGCATCAAAAGAAAAGGCAACTGCAGAATCTGCAAAAATTACTCAAGAAGGTGAGACTAAATTATCTGAAATTCAGTCAAGTATTGATGCTAATTTTGATGAAGCAGTGAAACAAGTCGTGTCAACTGTTTTGAAAGCATAAATCTAAACCACATATTTCGTATTAGATGAACAAAACTATTCCCCAAAAAAGGTTCAAATTCACATGGACCCATTTTGGATTAATCAGTAGAACACTTTATCTATAGTATGAAATTATGATCATCATTGGTTAAGTTATTTCATATATCTCTACTTGTTACAATTGCAACAATATTACTATCAAATTCTATTGTATTGGACAATGCATTTGCAGAAGAATTAGACCTGAATCTCTTAAGCGTTTTTGATCCAACATTATCTGGTGAAGTGCCACTTGGTGTTGGTACTATTTTCATCGATGAGATTGGCACAACTTACTTGACTAATCATCCTCATGGCGGAGTTAAAGTCTATGATTCCAATGGAAACTTGCAATTATTCATAGATGCAAATGATTCTGAAATAACTCCTGGTTCTGGACTAAATGCATTAACTGTTGATAATGATGGAAATATCTATCTCGGTGAAGCTGGTGGTGGACGAGTTTTACTTTTTGATTCTGTAGGTGGATTACTTGACATAATTGGTCCTACAGTACCAGGTCTTGGTACACTTGGAATTGTCGATGGAGTAGAAATAGCTGATGATGGTACACTTTATGTTTCAGCTGGAAGTGATGTACAATCTTTTGATTCTGAATTTAATTTAATTGCAGAGTTTCCAAATTCCTTTGGTGTAATTAATTTGGATAATCTTGGCAATGTTGTAGTTTATAATAGAAATGCAGAAACTTTGACTACTTTTAGTTCTGATGGTACTGTTTTGGATGTAATTCCAATTTCAACTCCTCCAGGAAATATTCTATTCACAGATGTCGAAATTGATGAAAATGACAATATATTTCTCATGAATAAAAGCAGTATTGATTCATGTATTTTCATGTTTGATCCCACAGGATTTCTCTTACAAACATTCTGTGAAGATACAGAGGATCAGTTTGGATTTTATGATTTTAATTTTATGTCTGAAATAGAGTTTGGTAACGGTGGTCATGTTTATGTCCTTGATGGTTTTGAAATTCTAGAATTAACATTTGATAATGTTTGGTGTGGTACATTAGAATCTGAATATGATAATGTAATGATTGGTACTGAAAATGATGATGTGTTAAAGGGAACATCTGGAAATGATGCATTAATTGGTTTAGGTGGTAATGATAATCTAATTGGAAAATCAGGAAATGATTGTATCTTAGGAGGAGATGGTAATGATGTCATCAAGGGTTCAAAAGGTAATGATCTAATTGATGCAGGAAATGGTGATGATAATGTACGAGGTGCAAAAGGAAATGATATAATTTTTGGACAAGGTGGAAATGATGTAATATTTGGAGACAAAGGACAAGACATTGTCTATGGTGGAAATGGAAATGATGAATTACGAGGTGGAGCAGGAAATGATGAAATTTTTGGACAAGATGGCGATGACAAATTAATTGGAGACAAAGGAGATGATGTTCTAAAAGGTAATGATGGTAATGATAATGTAAATGGAGGAAAAGGTAATGACACTCTCTTTGGTAATTTTGGTGATGATATTCTAAATGGTGGTAAAAACAATGATGCATGTGAAGAAGGCTTTGGTTCTGATACATTAATCAAATGTGAAACTGTGGCACCACTAACTGCTGACTTGTTAGGTGAGATATTTTTAGGTACAGCAGTTGCTGGATATCCATATAGTTTTGACGTAGAAAGTGAGAATTTAGGACCTGATCCTATAGATAATCTAATCTTTTCCCAAATCCTTCCTAATGAATTGGAATTTAATTTAGATGAAACAATTGATAATAATGATTATTTAGAATATGATTTAGAATTCCAAACTATCCCAGTAGGTACTACAAGCTATGAATTAAAAATTATTGTAACTGGTGAAATAATAATTTCTTATATCGCAATAGATATTTCCGCTGATGTAGCAGCTGATGCACAACCACAAACTATCTCTGTCACCTCAACTGTAACTACTATTCATCCTAATTTTGTAGATCCTAATGAATCCAACAATTCATCCACTGAAGAACTTAACATAATTGTTTTTCCATAAAATTTAGCGTTTTTCCTTCTCACTTTACTCGTACAATGATGAAAGTATGAGATATCATGAATTTTCTTTATGTTTTTGAGAAAAAAAATGAAATTTTTTGTCAAACAACTATATTGATATGTGTTATTTTTTCAAAAAATTCGATTTGGAAATAAGCTATACATATTTATTGAAGATTTGGTCGTTTTTTTTCAAATAATCAATTTTGATCGCAATATAATTTAAAATATTTTCATGTTTTTCTATCTTTTTCTATAGATTTTATCGATCTAGCCTTATATAGTTATGAATTCTATAATAAATTACCAAGATGACTTGTAAAGGAATTTGTGTAAGATACAAGGCTCAAAAGCCTGTAGGAACCGGAAGATATGCTTCAGGACAACGTCGATGCCAAATTTGTGAAATATTCATCAAATGGGAGGGACTTTGGTGTCCATGTTGTGGATATAGATTAAGAACAAAACCACGTAATTTGAAATACAAAGCAAAATTACGTGCTAGAGTTGAAGCTGATTCTATTGAAGCTAAAGCAGTTGCAGATACCCAATCTGAAGAAATTGAAGTATCAGTAAAAGCAAAAAAACCTAAAACTGCAAAAGCTAAAACAATAAAATCCAAAGCAACAACAAAGGAAAAGACTCCTTGCAAATACTGTGAAAAACTGTTTGTTTACGCAGATAAACACGAAAAGAATTGCAAGAAAAATCCTGAGATCAAAACCTCTTCAGAAAATGAATCAATAGCAATAAAAGCATAAGATTTGTTCATATAGCTTATTGGACTCTCCAGATGGATTTTTCCAGAAAATGGTAAATTTGGAGGGACGTGGTTTTTTTTTACAAATTCAAAAATTTGATAATGGATATTTTGTTTCTGTCACAGAAGGAGCTAAGAAAATAGGTTCTATGGTTGTTTCTTTATCAAGTGGATCTACCCCCATTACAACAACTGTTATTCCATCTAGAACTGAATCGCTTCTTCTAAAATTAATTGCTGAACAAATTAGCACTCGAATGAGAGGTATTGCTTTAGTTTCAGCTTTTGTGCAAAAAGAATTAGAACCAAACACTGCAAAAGCCTTAATGTCTGAGATAATGGAGATGATAGATAATGACTGATCTAAGAAATTATATTTCTCAAATAAAAAAGAGTAAAGATCTCAAAACTGTAAAAACAAAAGTTTCTACAAAATTTGAAATTGCCGGGATTACTGCAAAAGTTGACGGTTCACATGCAGTTTTATTTGAAAATATCAAAGAAAGTAATTTTAGTTTAGTTGCTAATTTAGTGGGAACCCGAAAAAGATTTGCTCTGGCAGTTGGAGGTACAGAAAATAATATTCATGAAAAAGTTATTTCAGCAATCAAAAAAGCTAAAAAACCAAAAATTGTTTCTTCAGGGAAATTCATGGAAAATAAGTCAAAAAATCTATTTTCTATGCCTATTGTAACTCATTTTGAAAAGGAATCCGGTCCATTTATCACATCTTCTGTTGCTTATGCTAAGAATCCTGACACTGGAAAACAAAATTCTTCCTTTCATAGATTAATGCCAATTGATAAAACTCATTTTTCTATTAGAATGGTAGAAGGACGTCATCTTCACAGGTGCTTTGTTGATGCAAAAGAACATGGTGAAGATCTAAAAATTGCGATTACTGTAGGTGTTCACCCAGCAATTTCTATTGCAGGTGCATATCAGGCTGAATGGGGAAAAGACGAAATTGATATTGCAAATTCTCTTTTGGGTGGGAAATTAACTTTAGCAAAACTTCCTTTCACGAGATTGAATGTACCATCAGGTGCTGAAATTGTAATGGAAGGAAAAATCCTTCGTGATAAAACTCATCCTGAATGGATGGTTGAAATGCTTCAAACATATGATCATAAAAGATCTCAACCCGTTTTTGAACTTGAAAATCTCTATTTTAGAAACAATCCAATTTTCCATGATGTTTTATCTGGGTATTCAGAGCACCGATTACTAATGGGAATGCCAATTGAATCCAAATTAAATGGAGAATTAAAGAAAACTTATCCTCAAACACAACAGGTCTCAATGACTAATGGTGGATGTAATTGGTTACATGCTGTTGTCCAAATTAAAAAGAAAAGCGAATCTGATCCTAAAAAAATAATTAAAAAAACATTTGAATCTCATCGATCTCTAAAACAAGTAACTGTAGTTGATGAAGATATTGATCCTAATAGTGCAGAGTCTGTAGAATACGCAATGGCTACAAGATTTCAAGCAGATAAAGATCTAATTATTCTCAAAAATGTTCGTGGTTCCAGTCTTGATCCTTCTAGTAATCAACAGAAATTACAAACTGCAAAAATGGGTATTGATGCAACTAGATCCCTTTCAAAACGTCCAGAAGGATTTGAATTAGCAAAAATTCCAAAAATTGATAAAATCAAACTAGAGAAATATTTCAAATAATCAAAACCAACTGATTAAATTAAATTAGATGAATTAAAAATTATTGAGAGACAAATGTCATCAGAAAATTCCAATGTTTGTGAAAAAAGCCCTTCTGAATCACATGCAGAAGTAATTGTTAGAATGTTTCCTACAGATGCAAACCCAGCAGGAAATGTATTTGGTGGTGAAATTTTAAAACATATTGATATGGTAGCTGGAATTGTAGCACAACGACATTCTCAATCAAATGCAGTAACTGTATGTATGGATAGTGTTAATTTCCTAAAACCTGTTTTTGTTGGAAATGTTCTCGAATTAAGTGCTCGAATAAACTATGTACATAATTCCTCAATGGAAATTGAAGTAAAAGCTGAAGCTGAAAATATCTTAACTGGAATTAGAACCATTACTGGAACTGCATTTGTTACATTTGTAGCTCTTGATGAAAATGGAAAACCAATGCATGTTCCTAGACTATCTCTTAAGACAGATGAGGATAGAACCAAATTTGAAGAAGGCAAAATTAGAATGGAAAAACGACTAGCAAATCGTCAAAAATAACAGATTTTTGATTATCATGGATCCACTTAAGAATAATGAAAATAATCTCTAACTAATGTCTGAACAAGAAAAAAATAATGAATGGGATTCATTATGGGGAGAATATACAAAATCTCTTGAAAGTTGGAAATCGCTTTTTGAGCAAATTCAAAATGCAAGTAATGACATGCAAGCTAAATTCAATGAAGTCTGGGAAAAAGCAACTGTTGAATCTAGTACTGAAACCATGAAATTATTTGGTGATAACTGGCAAAAATCTCTCAATGAAGTAGGAATGAATTCTTTCAAAGACTTTGGTGATAACTGGCAAAAAGCTCTCAATGATTCTAATGCAACTGTTTTCAAACAATTTGCTGAAAATTGGCAGAAGAGTTTGAGTTCATCTGGATTAGAACAAATGAATGCTTATGGTGAAATGATGAAAAAATTTGCCGAAACTTGGACCTCAATGTGGCCACAATCAAAATAATTTTCAAAAGAATAAAAACCTGATTTATTCATTATTTTTTGATGACAATAGCTCAGAATGAATGCTTTATTGAATTATCCAGTTTTGATGATTTAGCAAGATATGCTTGTGGAATTAGAGAATATCCAAGACGAGTATATTCTCAAGAGTTTGATGGTTCAAGAATTATTTCAAGTAGTTTAACTCTTGCAAACACTTTGATGATTTTTTATGCTCCTATGCCAAAATCTGGTAGGTATGTTTCATATCAAGTTAAAGCAGGAAAAGAGGTTTGCGATATTGTAGAATCTACAAAAAATATCTCATATTATGCACCTATTGTACATATGAAATCAAAAATTTCTTCGTTATCTACAAAATCTAAAAAAATTACTGATCAATTTCATCCAATTCAAATTAATGATTTGGGAAGTTTAGCACGATTAACATATGATCCTGAGTTTCCAGATGAATCCAATCTTACTCTATATGCATTACCTCACAACAATTCTTGGGTAATTGGATACATTACATCATTAGAAATGGATGAAGTATACTATAATTTCAATTATGTTAAATTAGATTCTGAACCTGCCAAACATTTTCTGAAATATCAGGGAAATCAAGGACAAGATCCTGAATTTTCAAATAATTTTGATCATGGATATTCATATTTACCAGTCATAAAAATTAAAAAAGAACATTCTATTTTTGGATTTTCAGATTAAATTATTTCCAAGTTGTTAATTCTTTAATTTTATTTCTTGATTCTTCAATATTCATTACTCTTTGCCAGATTCAGAAATTGCATATTTTGATTGTGCTTTCAAACTTGTTGCTAATTCTTTGAAAATTTCATTTACACTGACATCAACTAGATTAATTGTTGCATTTTCCTTTACAATCTGTTTTTCAAACTTCTCTTTAATTGCAAAAGATACTGATGACCAATGCAGTGTTCCTTTCAATTGCTCTTCAACTGTAATGTTTGTTGTTGGAAAATTTGCAGGTGAGAAAACAACTCCATTTGTCCATTGCATTGTGGGAATTGCACCACCTGAGGATCTTGTACTAAATGCTATTTGTTTTACCCAATCCTCAAACTTGTATTCAATTACTTCATGAATAATCAATTTTTTCCATGGTTCTACAGAAATTTCCATTAATTATTGGTGTCATTAAACCAATTATAATCTTATTTTTTGAGCCTAATTTATTAGAGAAGAATAAGATATTTCTGAATAATTGACATAATTCAATGATTTACAACAACAAGTTGATGAATTAGAAGATGTACTATCTGCCCAATTAAATCCCTCATCAAATGAATTTATTCCAGAACAATTTTCTGAATAGAAAAATAATAAAAATTTTTTTTAAATTTATAGAATTACATCTGTCCTGATTGCCATGTTTGATTAAAGTTTTTGATGGCTTCTTGGTATGCTTTTACAGAATCATCACCTGATGTTTTAAGAAATTTTTCCCATTGATCATTGAATTTTTTCATTGATCCAACGTTGGTTTCTTTAAAAATATTTTCAAACATCTTTGTTTGTTGTTTGATGTATTCAGGACCAATTTCCTCCCATGTACTCTCCCAACTTGAACTTACTTTTTTCAATAATTCTGCATCTGATTCCATTGCTTTTTGACATGCATCATGATATGTCATTAGGGTTTCATTTGTTGCTTTTTGCCATTGTGCAAGTGATTCTTTCCAACCACTTAATGCAGTATTGTATTCTGTCCATGCTTTTTCAAATTCTGGTTTTTTTGTAGAAGATTTTGCCTTCTTTTTTGATTTGGTCGTTATTTTTTTGACTGACTTCTTTTTACGAGTTGTTTTTTTCTTTGCAACCATATGATTATTTAAAAATAGTAGATGTTAAATCTTTCAATAATTTCAAAGTTTGAAAAAAATCCAATAAATTTTCATTCAAATTCTGAAGCTTTGGTAAATTTTGTAAGATAACTTTTGTCCTTGTTTTTAAATAATTTGTAGTGTTCTTTACATAAATTCCTGGTCTCTCTAAAACTAATTTTCACGGTCTCTATTGATTTTAACTTACATTCTGAGATACTGCATTGCAATATGGAAAATAATCACTATTTGCTAATAAAACTTTGAAATTATATTATTACCTACTGCTAACTTTTTTATCATTGCTTAATATCAAAAAATTATGGATGACGATGAGAAAGGTAAGCGATTTTTAGAGTTAATTGATGATCAAAATAATATTCAATGGAGTATTGTTGCAAAACTGTCTTCTCTAATTAACTCAAAATGGAATTCTGTTGAATTACAAAATGAACTTGAAACATTAGTAGAAAAACATTCTATAATTACAAAAGAGCTTAACAGTCTTGATGATAATGATAGTATGTTATAGTGCTGAGTCTACCATTAGTGCAATAAACAATACTGCCAAATAAGGACTAGAAAACTTAAACAAAGTCCATGCAGCTTTTTCCATAGGTTTAGCTATTACCCATATTGATAATGCCATCATTAATGCACCTGATGCAATTGCAGTCCATAGATATACTTCGCCTACCATTTGTTCACCACTTTCAGTTGTAATGAAGAATGGAGCAATTGAAAATAATACCATCACAACAGTTGAGCCTGCAATTGCCCTAGCTGATGTTTTTTCAGATTGTACTGCAGTTAACATTGGAACATTTACTTTGTTATAATCCTCTTTGAAATGTAAAGTCAAAGCCCAAATGTGCATTGGAATCCAAATAAACACTAGTCCTGCCATTGCAAGACCCATTGTCCACAAATCTGACATACTTACAGCTACCCATCCGATCATTGGAGGCGAACCTCCACACAAACCCCCTAAAATTATGTTTGTCCTTGAATTTCGTTTTAATACATATGAGTAAATAATAATATTATTTACTAATCCAAATGCAATAAAGCCTGTTGCCCATGCACCTTGTTCTAATGTCGTGGTAAATGAAATTCCAAATGCTAAAACTAAAGATATTCCAGCTAATACTAATCCAAAATTTCGTGCTTTGATTGCAGGATAAATCCTCTTTGATGGAAGAGGTCTATCTTTTGTTCTTTCCATTATTGCATCAATATCTCTGTCATGATAGTTTGTCAAAGTGTTAGCAGCAGCTGAACCAGCTGCAACTGAAAACAACATTAATGTCCATGTGGCTGGGGAAATTTCAATACCATAAATATTGGATGCTGTTAATGCTGCACCAAATGCAGTAAACACCAGTAAATACCAGATCTTTGGTTTTGTTAATTCATAATATACCGCAACACGAGATTGTGCCGTTTGTTTTTGCAATGCTAGTCAGTATCCTTTGATGACATATATGGCATTACTTTAGCTCGTGACTTCATCTCAATAAATGACTCTGAAGACTGTATTCCTTCAATCCTACCAATTTGTTCAGAGACCATTTTATGCATCTGATCTAATGATTTTGAATACATAGTTATCAAGATGTCAAATCTACCTGTGACTTCTGCAACTTCTCGGACTCCATCGATCTTGAATAGCTCTGCAATTATATGATCGCGTTTTTTCGAGTCCATTTTAATTCCAGTTAACGCCTTGACATTGTAACCAAGTTCAGCGTCATTAACAATAATTGTAAAACGTTCGATTAATTTTCTTTTGACTAGTCTTTTGATTCTTGAGTAAATTACTGATGAATTAACATCGATTTTTTTTGATAAGTTTGGAACAGATATTGATGCATCATTAGATAATTCTGATAAAATTTGTAAATCTAAATCATCTACCTTTGCCGTTCAAAACACCTGAGTCGATCTAGATTTCTGGTTCTTATAAAGTTATTATTGTAAAAATTGCAAAAAATAATCTAAATCTTGTCTTTTTTGTATAACATTTCTGCTAACAATACTGCTCCTTTTGCAGAACCCATTTTCTTGTTATGTGAGAACAATACGTATTTGAGTCCATTATCAAACAACTCTTCTTTTTCTACTCTTCCAATTGTTGTAGTCATTCCACCTCCAACGGTTCTTTCCATTCTTGGTTGAGGTCTTGTAGGATCTTCATGGAATGCATAATATTTTTCTGGAGCTGAAGGTAATCCTTCCACTGAACTATTTTGATTGCAATCATTGTAAAGTTCTTTTGCTTTTGCAGGATCAATATCCTTTGAAGTCTCTACAAAAACAGATTCAGTATGTCCATCAATTACAGGTACTCTAGTACACGTACAACTAACCCTAATGTCTGCATCCTCAATTTTACCGTCCTTGAGTTTTCCTAAGATTTTTCTTGTTTCTATTCTAACTTTTTCTTCTTCTTTTGGAATGTATGGTATGATATTATCAGTAATTCCCATCGCAGATACTCCAGATTTTCCGCCACCAGAGATTGCTTGCATTGAGGTCATCATGACTTTTTTTACACCATATTTTTCTAGTAATGGTTTTAGTGTAATAGCTAAACCCGTAGTAGTACAGTTTGGTAGTGGTGCTACCCAACCTTTCCAATTACGGTTTTTCTTTTGAGTTTCAAGTAGTTCGGATTGCTCATCATTAATTCCTGGAATGAGAATTGGAACATCTTCTTCATATCTATATGCAGAACTAGTTGAAATTACTGGCAAGTCTGCTGCCATTTTAGTTTCAATGTCTCTTGCAGCTACAGATTCGACTGCTGAAAATACTAGATCTAATTGTGATACGTCAAGATCATCAACTTTTTTGACAGTCATTGATTTGATGTATTCAGGTATTTCTCCTCCAACATCCCATGCAACAATCCCACTTGCATCCTTAATTGCATCTAGATAGTTCTTGTCTGCTGAACGCTCAGAAGCTGCAATTTGAGTTACCTCAAACCATGGGTGATTCTCTAATGATTGGACAAATTCTTGCCCTACGGCACCTGTTACTCCAATAATTGCTACTCTTTTCTTTCCCATGAACTCAAATTGATCGGCTTCAATTAATAATCGTTTTTCAGGTTACCAAAAGATACTATATCGCCTAATCCTATTTGGTACTGTGAAAATAACTACAAAGCGTACTATTTCGACACACAACCCTGTAGTCCATGGAGGCAGATATTCTGTAGTTAATCGAGATCCTAGTATTGTAGATTTTAGTTCAAACATTAGCCCTGCTGGAATGCCTGTATCTGTTAAATCCACCTTGAAAAAAAGACTGGACCAAATGACACACTATCCCGATTTACATTCTATTGATTTGATATCTGGCCTCAAAAAATATACTGGATTGCCAGCATCAAATCTAATTGTTGGAAATGGCGCAATTGAAATAATCTATAACTTCTGTACTACATTTTTATCAAAAAAACATATCTTGATTCCTATACCTACATTTGGAGAATATGAAGCTGCAACAAAACTTGCTGATTGTAAAATTATTTATTTTAAAACAATGAACCTTGCCAAACAACTAGATTCATTTATTTCCCAAATTCCTACACATGGTTGTATTTTTATTTGCAATCCAAATAATCCTACTGGAACAATTTTATCAAAAAAACAATTAATCAAAATTATATCAGCTGCTAAACGAAAATCTTGTTTTGTATTTATTGATGAATGCTTTATTGAATTAGTTCCACAATCAAATCAATCTGTATTAAATTTAATAAAAAAATATGATAATCTTTTTGTATTAAGATCACTCACAAAATCATTTGGTCTTGCTGGTATTCGAATTGGATATGCAGCAGCTTCTAAACAAATTATAGATATTCTTCAAAAGATGAAAATTCCTTGGAGTGTTAATGCTTTAGCTCAAGAAGCAGGTATAATTGCAATCAAAAATAAATCACATCTTACAAAATCGAAACATATTATCAAAAAAGAATCTAGTTTTCTTAAAAAAAAGATTGCTAATATTGAAGGCTTTGAGTGTCATGATACTTCAACTAATTTTATTCTAATCAAAACAAAACAAGATTCTACAAAACTCCAAAATAAATTACTAAAACATAAAGTCTTGATTCGAGATTGTAAAAATTTCCGTGGTCTAAACAATCATTACATTAGAATTGCAGTAAAGTCTCATAACGATAATCTAAAACTAATACGAGCACTGGAGACAATAGCATGAAATCTTTAATGATTCAAGGAACTAGTTCTGGTGCTGGAAAAACTACGTTAGTTGCAGCATTATGTAGAATATTTACAGAAAAGGGTTACAGCGTAGCACCATTCAAATCTCAAAATATGTCAAACTTTGGCTATGCCACACCTGATTTTGAGATATCACGTGCCCAAGCAATTCAGGCAATAGGGGCTAGATGCCAAATCACGGCAGATCTCAATCCTATAATGCTCAAACCATTAGGAAATTACTATAGTGCAGTCTATCTCAATGGTAAGTACTACAAGAAAATGCATGCCAAAGATTACTATGCAAAATTTGTAAAATCAAAAGGAATCAAAGCAGCTACTGATTCTTTATTTAGACTTAAGAAAAAATATGATTTAGTAATATTAGAAGGTGCAGGTTCTCCAGCTGAAATTAATTTACAAAAATATGATATTGCAAATATGCAAATTGCACAGAAAGCAAATGCATCTGTTTTGTTAGTAACAGATATCGACAAAGGAGGATCTTTTGCAAGTTTAGCTGGAACTATGGCATTAATTGAGAAAAAATATCAAAAACTAGTCAAAGGATTTGTATTCAATAAATTTCGTGGAGATATTGATGTATTAAAACCAGGATTTAGAAAAATAAAACAAATTACAAAGATTCCAGTTTTAGGAACCATTCCAATGATAAAGATGAATATACCTGAAGAAGACTCACTTCATGCAAAACCAAAAGAGATTGCTTGGACTAAAAGAAATATTACTAAAATTGATAAAGAACTAGATAAGCTAGCAAAAACTGTAAAAGATAATCTAGATATAAAAACAATTGAAAGGATGATAAAATGATTATAGAATCCATAGTAATTATTGCATTTGCATTAGGATTAGATTTTGTATTTGGAGATCCTAGGAGTAGATATCATCCGACTGCATGGATTGGAACATTAATTGCAAAGCTAACACCGTTAGCTAAAAATCAAAATGAATATGTTGAAAAACTTGGAGGAATATTTGTAGTTTCAATAACTGTGGGAGTTGTAGTTACATTACTTTTAATTTTAGATACTGGAATTTCATTACTTACAACTGATTGGTTAACCTTAGTTGTATCAATTATAATTGGAGTAATACTGCTCAAATCTACTATTGCTATTAGAGGCATGGAGCGTTATGCTCTAGCTGTGGTAGATTCTCTAGAGCAAGACAATTTGGATTCTGCACGAGAAAAATTATCCATGATTGTTAAGCGAAATACCAAGAATTTGGATAAAAATCACGTTATTTCAGGCGTACTTGAAAGCATAAGTGAAAATACTGTAGATGGTATCACTGGACCTCTATTCTATTATGCACTTTTTGGTTTACCCGGAGCATTTGTGTATAGAATAGTCAATACTGCAGATTCTATGATTGGATACAAAACTGATATTTTCAAAAATATAGGATGGTTCGGAGCAACTTGTGATACAATTTTAAATTATATTCCATCTAGACTTACAGGATTAGTAATGATCATCTCTGCTGCCATTTTACAAAATAATTGGAAGGAATCATACAAAATAATGATTAGAGATGGTAAAAAAACTGAAAGTCCTAACGCTGGATATCCTATGGCTGCACTTGCAGGTGCACTTGATACAAAATTTGAAAAAATAAATCACTACAAGTTAGGTGATGGTGAAATTATTCTAACAAAAGAACATGTAAACTCTGCACTTACAATGATGAAACTTACTTCAGTTCTTTTCTTTGGAATAATTACTATTCCAATAATTACTATTTTATCACTGGTTGGATGGTGGATTCATGCTTAAAGAAATTGGTTCTGTTTTTTCATTTCTGACAATCTTTCCATCATCAAATGCAACTTTAGAAAATATTGCAAAATACATGTATCTTTTCCCTATTGTTGGAATAGCAATTGGACTTTTAGTTGGTTCTTTTGGTTTTGGATTGTCTTTCTTTTTAGATCCTTTACTAGTTAGCTTGTTAGTAGTTGCTTCTATTGCAATTGTTACTGGAATCCATCATGCAGATGGCTTAGCTGATTTTGCCGATGGGCTTATGGTAAAAGGAAGTAAAGATAAAAAACTTAAAGCTATGAAAGATCTTTCTACAGGATCTGCAGGAATTGTTGCAATTGTTTTGTATCTTGTTGGGTTGATAATGGCAATTTCTCTTACAAATGGGTTTGATTTGTTTAAAGCAATTCTAATTAGTGAAATTTTAGCAAAATTCTCGATGGTATTAATGGCTAGTATGGGAAACTCCGCCTCATTAGGCTCAAATTCTCCTTTTGTAAAGATTATGAAAGATAAGAAAAAACTTGCTGCTGCATTCATCATTATGCTAATTCCGGTAGTTGGTATTGGAGAAACTACTGGACTACTAATGCTTGGTGTGACAGTAGCCTTGACCATATTTCTTTTAGCTATATCTACTCGAAGTTTTGGTGGAATTACTGGAGATGTTCTTGGTAGTACAAACGAACTTACAAGATTGGCTTCTTTGATGGTATTTGTATCGATATGATTGGTCTTGTAATGGCAGGTGGTAAAGGTACTCGTATGAATTTAGATAGTGAAAAACTATTATTACAATACAAAAAACCTGTAATACTCCATGTGGTAGACTCGTTAAAAAATTCAAATTGTTTTTCAAAAATCTTAGCGATTACTAGTTCTAATTCTCCTAAAACAAAAAAATTATTGCAAGAAAATAATATTGAAACTTTTGATACTCCTGGAATTGGTTATGTGGAAGATTTGAATTTAGTACTTAAAACTATCAATGATATAGTTTTAGTTACTTCTGGTGATTTACCATTATTGGATAAAGAGGTTATGCAAAAAATTGTAAATCAATATAATTCTCACAATATTTGGACTAGTATTCTTGTCACAAACAAATTTTTAACTACTATTGGAATTACATCTGATTATTCTGTGATTTTTGATAATCAAGTATGTCACTATACAGGAATCTCTTTAGTGAATTCAGAAAAAGTTTCTTCACTTGAGAATTTAGAAGAAAATTATATTATAATTGATGATAAGAAAATTGCATTTAATCTAAATACAAAACAAGATTATGATTTACTCAGCACTGCCTGAGATTTTACCATTTATCTTGGCTTTTGAACCTGTTGGCTCTGCAATGGCATTACCACATGAATTACATGCAACTGATGTTGATGCATGAGAATAAACTACTTGTAATTCACCGCATTCATCACAGTTGACTTTTTGAAATATGCTAGCTGGTTTTGGAATTTCAATATGATCTTTTTTCATGCTGCCACCAACTCAAACTTTTTAATTCTAATACCTCGTTTATTGTATTTCTTTTTACATACGGTACATGTCATAATGGGAGTAACTTTCTTTGTAACTTTGGCTGGCTTTGCTAGTTTTGGGAATTTTTGTCCACCATATCCTCGTTTACGTTCTGCATGTCGACGTTCTCCTCTAGCAGAACCACGTCTTTTTCCGGCTTTGTAAATGGAGACCTTTTGCTCAGTATGTGTCTTACATTTAGCACAATACTTTCTGATCACCTTTGGAATGTTCATATCCACAAAACCTCTTCAACCGTAATTTAAGCATTGAATCTATAATAGGTGCAAAATCCAATTAATAACCGTGAATTTGAGTCTAGCAAATTCGATCTCTTCCTTGAATTCTGTAGCAATGGGTGACAAAAAAGCTGATCTTATTTTAAAAAATTGTAATTTGTTGTCAGTCTATACCCGAGAAATTATTCCAAAAATACAGATTGCAATAATTAATGATAGAATTGCATATGTTGGTCCAGACGCAGCACATACACTTGGTCCAAAAACTACTGTCATTGATGTAAAGAACAAATATGTTGGTCCAGGTTTTGCAGATCCTCATTTACATATTGACCAATTTGTTCTTCCATCTGAATTTGCAAAAAAGGCACTTCTTTGTGGTGTTACTTCTCTTTTTTCTGACCCAATTGATGTTGTTAGTGCAACTGGTTACAAGGGTTTTCAAGAATTTCTTAAACTTGGAGAAGATTTACCGATAAGAATTTTTCAAGTGGTGCCTGGAGGTCTTCCTGTTGATGCAAAATTCAGTAACAGCAAAAATCTTTCATTATCACAAGAAAAATCTGCAATAAAACATCCTCATGTACTTGGTTTAGGAGAAGTTTTTTCATGGACTAAAGTTACTTTACGTGACCCTAAAACAATGAAATCACTTTCAACAATGTTAGAGTGTGATTGCATAATTAATGGACATACTGCAGGTATAAGTGAAAAAAAACTTAACGCATATGTTTCATCAGGTATATTGTCTTGTCACGAGCCAATTAACTTTGATCAAGTCTTAGAAAGATTGCGTCTTGGAATGTGGGTGATGATTAGAGAAGGTTCTATAAGACGTGATTTGAAGGAAATAATTCCTCATGTTTTGTCTCATGGGACATATCTTAATCGCTTAATGTTTTGCTCTGATGGTCTTGATCCACTAGATCTTACAAAATTTGGTCACATTGATCATTGTATTAGAGAATCAATCAAACTTGGTCTGACACCACTAGATGCAATTACTATGGCATCTAAGAATAATTTTGACTATTACAATATGGGAAAAGATCTTGGTGGAATTGCACCTGGAAAATTAGCAGATATTCTTATTTTCAATGACTTGAAATCATTTAAGCCAAACAAAGTTTTTGTGGGTGGAAAACTTGTAGTCTCAAATGGAAATATTGTTACTTCTATTAAGAAAAAAACAATATCACCTTGGATTAAAAAAACAGTCAAACTAAAAAAATTATTAGAAAATGATTTTCTTATAAAATCAAAAAAGAAAGATGTTATTGCAAACACCATCTTTATGCAAAGTGAAATCATTACAAAGATTGGTTCAGCTGAACTTCATTCAAAGAATGGTCATATCTCTGCATCTTTAGACTCTGATATATGGAAAGTTGCAGCCTTTGATAGGATTCATGGAACAAATAGACATGCCATTGGGTTTCTTGAAAACTTTGGAGCAGATATTGGTGCTTTTGCTTCAACATGGAGTTTTCATGAAAATGATATGATGGTAATAGGGTCCAATGATTCTGATATGGCAATTGCTTCTAACCATCTTATCAAGAATCAAGGTGGACTTGTTGTAGTTAAATCTGGTAAAATTCTTGCATCTCTACCTTTACAATTTGCAGGAATTGTTTCAACTGATTCATTTGAAAAGGTTTCATCAAATTTTCAAAAAATCAATAACTCTATTGTGGATTCAGGATGTAAATTTACTAGACCACACCTTATTCCTTTATTCTTACCTTTCTTGGCTTTACCTTCTGTTAGAATTCTTTCAGGTGGAATTGTTGATGTGAAAAAACGAAGTTACATTCAGCCGATCACCTAGTAATGTTAAAAAGGGGGATTCAGGGGATTGAAGCTGAATCTAAATGGCATCAATTCAACAAGGACCAAATGGACCTGTTTTAGTTCTCAAAGAGAGTGCATTACAACAGAAAGGTAAAGACGCTCAACAAAACAATATTGCTGCAGCAAAACTAGTTGCAGAATTAGTCAAAAGCAGCCTTGGACCACGTGGTCTTGATAAAATGCTAGTTGATTCTTTAGGTGATGTAACTATTACAAACGATGGTGCTACTATTCTAAAAGAAATTGATGTTCAGCATCCAGCAGCCAAAATGATAGTTGAAATCTCTAAAACAGTAGATAATGAAGTAGGTGATGGTACAACTTCTTCAGTTGTTTTTGGAGGTGCATTATTGGCCAGAGCAGAAGATCTTCTCAAAAAAGAGGTACATTCTTCAACTATTGTTGATGGCTATCAGGCAGCGGCTGAAAAAACTCTTGAAATTTACTCACAATTATCTAAAAAAATACAACCCGATGATAGAGCATCTCTTATCAAAATTGCAACAACTAGTATGCAATCAAAATTAATTTCTGAAGATAGTGGCATTTTATCAAAAGTTGTAGTTGATGCAATTCTTAGTATTGTAGCTAAGAAAGGTGATAATTATTCTGTTGATCTTGAAAATATCAAAGTTGAAAAGAAAGCAGGTGGTTCAATTCAAGATACACAAAATGTAAAGGGCATTGTTTTAGATAAAGAAATTGTTCATAGTGGAATGCCTACAAAAATTGAACAAGCAAAAATTGCATTAATAAATTCAGCATTAGAAATTGAAAAAACTGAAATGAGTGCTGAAATTAGAATTACTGATCCAACCCAAATGCAGATGTTCTTAGAAGAAGAAAATCGAATGTTAAAGACTATGGTTGACAAGTTACATGATGTTGGAGTTAATGTTTTGATTTGTCAAAAAGGAATTGATGACATTGCGCAACACTATCTTGCAAAACATGGTATCATGGCAGTTCGTCGTGTCAAGGAAAGTGATATGCTTAAACTCTCTAAAGCTACAGGTGGTCGTGTAATTAGTAACCTAGATGATCTTTCAGAGAAAGATCTTGGTTTTGCCAATTTGGCTCATCAAAAGAAAGTTGAATCTGACAAATGGGTATTCATTGAAGGATGTAAGCATCCACAATCGGTTACCATGCTAATTCGTGGTGGTTCTCAAAGAGTAATTGATGAAGTTGATCGTTCAATTCATGACGCTTTAATGGTGGTAAAAGATGTAATTGAAAAACCTGAAATTGTTGCAGGTGGAGGTGCACCTGAAGCATTTGCAGCCTCACAACTCAAGGACTGGGCTGATAATTTTGATGGTAGAGAACAACTTGCAATCAAAAAATATGCTGAAGCATTAGAAACAATCCCATTAACTATTGCTGAAAATGCAGGAATGGATCCAATAGATACAATGGCTACTCTCAGAGCAAAACAAAACCAGGGTCAAAAATGGACTGGTATTGATGCTAGAAATACAAAGATTGCTGATATGTTAGCAATTGATGTTGTAGAACCTATTGCAGTGAAAGAACAGATTATCAAATCTGCAACAGAAGCAGCATGTATGATTCTTAGAATCGATGATGTAATTGCTATCTCTGGTGGTCCAGGTGGCGGCGGTATGCCTCCAATGGGATAAGATTAGTTAAAACTTAAGCCTTTTAATTTTCATAAATTATTGTTGTACAAAATTGGTGTTGATTTAGGTGGTACTAAAACAGAAGCTATTCTACTTGATGAAAATCTAAATGTTCTAGAAAGAAAAAGAGTCTCAACTCCACAAAATAATTATCAAGAAATTATCAATACTATTTCATCTTTAGTCTTAGATGTTTCTTTAAATATTTCAAATTTTTCTTTAGGCATTTGTACACCTGGTGCAATTTCTAAACAAACTGGGTTGATCAAAAATAGTAACACCCAATGTTTGATTGGAAAACCACTAAAAGAAGATCTAGAAAATAAACTAGAAAAAAAGATATCTATAGAAAATGATGCTAACTGTTTTGCAATGGCTGAAACTAAAATGGGTGCTGCTAATGGGTTTGGTATAGTCTTTGGAGTGATAATGGGTACTGGTGTAGGTGGAGGAATTGTAATTGATGGGAATCTTCACAATGGTAGAACTAACATTGGAGGAGAATGGGGACATCACACACTACATCGTAATGGAAATTCTTGTTATTGTGGTAAAACTGGATGCGTAGAGACTTACATTAGTGGCCCTTCGTTGGAAAAACAATGGAGAGAGTTAACTGGAAAATCACAAACTCTTTCTGAAATTCTCTTAAACATTGATAATGAGACTGGACAAAAATGGAAAAATGAATTTTTAGAAAATTTTGGATATGGTCTTGCTAACATTATTGACATACTAGATCCAGATGTAATTGTTTTAGGTGGTGGTTTATCAAACATTGATTTTTTGTATACTGATGGAAAAGAATCCGTTTACAATAAAGTCTTTTCAGATTTAGTTGATACTCCAATCTTGAAAAATAAATTAGGTGATTCTGCTGGAGTTTTTGGTGCATGTCTACTATGACTGGTAATTCCATTTTGGAATCTGTTTGTCAACAAAAATGTTGATTATAGATATAACCATTAGCCTCTAAAGACACTTGGGGAAAAATGATCTCAAAGATAATTCTTAGTTTATTTTCTGTAATTCTGTTATTGCAAGTATCTCAAGCTTATGGTGATGAAGAACTATTACCTATAATCACGCTGAATTACACTTCTGGAAATGTAATTGATCTAGATGAAAGTCCACAAATGATTAGAGCTGAAATTCAAATTCAAAATTACAGTCCTGCAGATGGTTATCATTACATGGAAATCACTAGAATGAGTAATGAAGAAATTGTCAAAAACACTGAAATTTTCCCTAAGCCTATTGCTGGGGCTGAAGATAATTTGTGGGCAGTTCAAATTTTACACTATATTGAACCTGATGTAGATGAAGAAACTTTGTTAGGCGAGTATATCCTTAGAGTTTATTCTGAATATGGATCTGCTGAAAACGCTTCAACATTTTCAATTATTAAATCAAGTATGCCTGTAACTGTTACTCAGAATGAAGTTGATGAATTAATAATATCTGATGAATACTATGATGATCTTGAAGATCAGCTAGAAACTTTTTGTGATATGACTGATGAGGAACGACTTGACTTCTTTGATGAGAATCCAGATGTAGATGAATTTAATGAAGAAATTGTCTCTATTTGTGAAATGGAAGATGAATCTAACCGTGAGGATGCTCTAGATGATTCTATTGATACAATAATTTCAGAGCTGAGAGATAACAGTGAAGATCTTGTTGAAGACAACATTGAAGATCTTGTTGAAGACAACGTTGAAGATACTGTAGAATCAGAGAAAATTCCTTCTTGGGTACATGATATTTTTGTTTGGTATGCCGATGAAACTATTTCAGAAGATGAACTACTAGATGCAATAGAATATCTAATTTCTGAAGGAACTATAACTCTAAATTCTAATTAATTTATTGACATCAAGAATACCTATTTTTAATTTCTAAAATTTTATCAACAATTTCAATTACATTTGCATCTAATTCGGTACTAATCAAAATTAATCCTGCCCCTGTACTAGGAATAGTTATTCGATAAATTTTCTCATATTTTGCTAATGCAAAAATAGGCTTTCCAATTTTTTCTGCAGTTTTTTTACGTGTAGACCATCTGTAAACTGCCTGTGATAAAGATAATTCAGTCTCTTCTCTTGATAAGTGATTTTTTACTCCAGTTCGCATTTTATCGTAAAGCTCACCATAATCATATACTCCTACGTATCTGATTTTTTCATCACATTCTAAAATTTCATTGCAAATTTTTTCGTATTCCATCTTTTTCACTACTGAGGTTCAATTGTTGCAGGTGGCTTACTTGAAATGGTATAAGTCACCCATGTAACATCTTCAATTTCATTTGTAATTCTGTTACTAATTTTTTCTAAAAGACCATGTGGGAGTCTTGTCCAATCTGCAGTCATAGCATCAATAGAATCTACAACTCGTATCATGACAATATTTCCATATCTTCTTTCATCACCAACAACACCTACTGCCTTATCGTCTCCTACTGCAGCATAAGCTTGCCAAACTTTGTCATACAAACCTGCCTCAAATAATTCGTCTTCAACAATCTTACTTGCGATCTTAGAAATCTGCAGTTTTGTTGATGTTACTTCTCCTATGATTCTGACAGCTAAACCTGGACCAGGAAATGGATGTCTCATGAAAAGTTTTTCTGGAACTTTTAGAATTTTTGCTATCTTTCTTACTTCATCTTTGTATAATTCTCTTAATGGTTCTAAAATTTCTAAATTAAGCCAATCTGGTAATCCTCCTACATTGTGATGAGACTTGATTACTGCTGCCGGTCCCTTTGAAACTCCACTTTCAATTACATCAGGATAAAGTGTTCCTTGAGCTAACCACTTGAAAGGACCATTTTTTTCAGCAAATTCAGTAAAAACACGAACGAATTCTTCTCCTACTATCTTTCTTTTTCTCTCAGGATCTTCCACTCCTTTGAGTTTTCCAAGAAATTCATTAGATGCATTAACTGCTGTAAAATTTACATTAAAATTATCTTTGAACATTTCTTCAACTTCCATTTCTTCGTTTAATCGTAGTAAACCATTATTTACAAAAACACATTTGAGCCTATCTCCAATTGCTTTGTGAATTATTAACGCAACTACAGTTGAATCTATACCTCCACTAACTCCACAAAGTACATTTCCTTCTATTTTTGAAATTTTTTCTACTGCTGTATCGATAAAACCCTCCATGGTCCAATCTTGTTTTGCTCCACATATTTTTAAAACAAAATTTTTAAGAATTTCAGTACCTTGTTCTGTATGCATCACTTCTGGATGAAATTGAATTCCATAGATTGATTTTTCTTCAGATGCAATTGCAGCAGCTTTTGCACTTTCTGTGTGCCCTATTACTTGAAATCCTGATGGAATCTCTTCTGCTTCATCTCCATGACTCATCCATGCTCTCACTGATTCTCCTACACCATTTAGAAGATCTTTATCATTATCAATTGTAAGTAAAGATGAACCATATTCTTTGTTTGCTCTTTTTATTTTGCCACCATATTTGTTTACAATTAACTGATGACCATAACAAATTCCAAGTAACGGTAAATTCATTTCAAAAATTTTATTTTCTGGAACTGGTGCATCTGAATTATAAACACTTGATGGACCTCCTGAAAAAATTATTCCCTTTGGATTATGTTTTTGTAACTCTTCATAACTGATATCAAAAGGAACAAGTTCTGCATAAACGGAAAACTCTCTAATTCTTCTACAAATCAAATGGCTATATTGTGACCCAAAATCTAAAACTAGAATTTTATCCATACTATCACTTTTTGATATTTTCAAGCATTCTTGTTAATGACCATCCTGCCGTATTGATTAGTTCATTTACTCTTTCTTTTTGCCTATAGTTTTTGACAATAATTTCTCTAATGTCTGTTCCATTTTTGTTTATAATGTAATCAATAATTGATTCTTTTTGGATTTTTCCATTTTCTACTTCTATGAAATCCTTCTTTTTCATTTCTCCAATAATTCTGTCTAAAAAGAATGATTTGAAAGGTGGAGTATCATCACTAATCTCGATTTCATCATCTAA
Organism: Candidatus Nitrosopumilus sp.; assembly: GCA_965238195.1. GTDB lineage: Archaea > Thermoproteota > Nitrososphaeria > Nitrososphaerales > Nitrosopumilaceae > Nitrosopumilus. Next base: position 1,145,223 of record OZ250174.1, read on the forward strand.
AATTATGGAAACTTGTTCTGGTGTGACATATGCGTTGGCAATTAATTTGTCATCACCTGCTCTTTTAATTGGGATGGAATTCTCTTCAAGTTTTTTTGTATTCTTTACTGTGTTTTGACTTTCTACTTTTCTTGTTGTTTCTAACTGTGAGGCTTTTGTAAAACTAGAATCTTTTAAGAATGAATCCAAAATTATGATATTTTTTTCTAATGTCTCTATGGATTCTTGATGTTTATCGATTTGCTCGATCAAACTTTCCTTCAAAGCAACAATATCTTTTACCTGTTCCTCTGAGAACTTCATAATTTGATTAGTGAGGGATGGGTATTAAATGCATTCTAGGTAATTATGATATCTACATCTTTGTATGATATTTTTTTAAACCCAGTAATTGGCTTTGACGTGGTAAATAATTCAGATTTTGTAATAGTTGACAGCCATTCTAAAAGTGATTTTCCTCTATGTAATTTCTTTAATTTTATTTTTCTTTCTGATTTTTTTGTATTTGAAAATTTTCCAATCCGATCTCCAAAATCCATTCCAAATAAAATAATTTTTTTTGCACCATAATGATTAGCTAGAAAAACCCCTCTATCTCCATCAGTGAATCCTCCAAAATTTTGTATCTTACTAAAAGATTTTGATTGAGTTGTTCCAATACAATTTTTGAATTTTTTTGAAAATTCAAGTTTTTTTATATTGTCTCCATGTGCATGTACAACAAATATTGATTTTGTTTTAGCAATTTTTTTTAGTGTATCTTCATCCCCATCTAAATCTGTAATTATAATATCTGGAGTGATTCCATTTTCTACAAGATGTTTAATTGAACTATCTGCAGCAATTTTTATTGATTTTTTAAAATTTTTCAATTTTGGGATGGCAGTTGATAATGAAGGCCCAGAGCCTATCACAAAAACTGTTTTTCCTCTTACCAAACTGATGATTTTTTCATTAACATTTGATTTTTTTAGAATTGAGTTTAAAAGTATGGCTGATTCTTTGTCCTTTTTTTCACTATAATTGAATTCTTTTAAAATATCTGAATATTTCTTCTTCCATTCTAAAATCATCATATAACTCAAATTGCATTAGGTTTTGATAAATGATGTGACTATAATTGGAAATGTAGGTGTAGGTGGAAAAAACCCTGTACGTATAATGAGTATTCTTAACACTAGTCCTGAATCATTTTACAAAAAATCTATCAGCACAACCAAAACTGACATAAAAAATTATGTAAAACAGATGGAAAGTGAAGGTGCAGATTTTATAGATGTTGGAGGTATGTCTACTGCACCATATTTATCTACAACTGTACCTGAAAAAGTTGAATCAAAACGAATTCTTGATGCAATTAAAATAATTCAAAATGTATCCAATCTTCCAATTTCTATTGACACATGTAGAGCCAAAGTTGCAAGAGATGCTTTAGAACACGGAGCTGATATAATCAATGATATTTCTGGATTAAAGTATGATGAAAAAATGCCAGAGGTTATTTCCAAATTCATGCCTTCTCTAATTTTGTGTGCATATGATTCCAAAACTGTTTCTGGAAACGCTATATCTACAACTAAAAAACTACTTCAAGAAAGCTTGAAAATTGCAAAAAAATCTCATATCCCATCTAAAAAAATTGTATTGGATCCTGCTATTGGATTTTTTAGAAAATCTGGTAAAGGACAATTTTTTACAAAAATTAAATCCGATTGGGTAGAAAGAGATCTATCAGTAATCAAAAATCTGAATTATATAAAACAAAATTTTCCAATTTTAATCTCTGTTTCAAACAAATCCTTCTTAGGAAATATTTTAGGAAAAAAAAATCCTCATGATCGGTTATTTGGTTCGATTGCTGCAGAAGCAATATCTGTCATAAATGGTGCTAACATCATTCGTACTCATAATGTTGAGGCTACTAAAGATGCAATTACAATAGCTTTGAAACTCTCAAAATGATACAAAGGCTTATAATCAATATTTTACTTTCTTAACAAGGTTTCATTGGAATTCAAAGAAGGATTAACTTTTGACGATGTTCTTCTCGTACCCAAATATTCAGATATTACAAGTAGAAGCCAGACAGATCTGACTACAAAATTATCTCGGAATATCTCAATTAACATTCCTTTTGTTAGTGCAAATATGGATACTGTTACTGAATCCTCTATGGCCGGAGCTATGGCCCGTGCTGGAGGTATAGGAATAATTCATAGATTTTTAACAATTCAGGAACAAGCAAGTGAAGTTCTCAAAGTAAAAAGATCAGGTAGTGTAATGATAGAAAACCCTTATTCTATCTCCCCCGATAAATCTATCCAAGATGCTATGGACTATGCAGAAGATAAAGAAATTTCTGGTCTCTTAGTTGTTGATTCTAATTCTAAATTGATAGGAATTGTAACTGAGAGAGATTTACTGTTTGCTGATCGGAATAACAAAATACAAGATGTTATGACTAAGGATGTTGTAACTGCAAAATTTGGTGTTACTTTAGATGAATCAAAAGAAATCTTGCACAAACATAGAATTGAAAAATTACCTATCGTTGATGATTCAGGAATTATCAAGGGATTAATCACAAGTAAGGATATTACAAATAATGCTGATTTTCCAAATGCATCAAAAGATAAGAAAGGTAGACCATTAGTTGGAGCCGCAGTTGGAGTTAAAGGTGACTTTTTAGAAAGAAGTGAATCTCTTTTAGTAGCAGGTGTTGATGTACTTGTTGTTGACATAGCTCATGGACATAGTGAAAATGCAATAAGTACTGTTCATAATATTAAAAAAGCATTTCCTGACTGTGAATTAATTGCAGGAAATATTGCAACTGCTCAAGGTGCTGAAGATTTGATTAAAGCCGGAGTTGACGCAGTAAAAGTTGGTGTAGGTTCTGGTTCAATTTGTATTACTAGAGTAATTACTGGTTCTGGTGTACCACAATTAACTGCAGTAATGGATTGTGCAAAAATTGGCAATGATCATGGTATTCCAATAATTTCTGATGGAGGAACTAGAACTTCTGGTGATGCAACAAAGGCATTGGCTTCTGGTGCTTCGTCAGTCATGGTAGGTAGTATGCTTGGAGGAACTGATGAATCTCCAGGTACAGTTTTGACTAAAAATGGAAAACGATTCAAAGTTTATCGTGGAATGGCTTCACTTGCAGCTTCAATTGGTAGAAAATCTAAGGAAACGGGTTCAATTTCACTTGATGATGATCTTAATGATTATGTTGCAGAAGGAGTTGAGGCTATGGTTCCCTACAAAGGAACGGTAACTGATATTCTAAAACAACTTACAGGTGGTGTGCGCTCTGGTTTGAGCTATTGTGGTGCACACACAATTCCTCAAATGCAAGAAAATGCTGAATTTATCAAAATGTCAAGAGCTGGATTTGCAGAAAGTCAGCCTCATGACGTTTCTTTGATGTAGATACTTAAACTTTAAAATTCAATTATAAATTTTATTTTCCAATACGCTTAAGTTAATAATTTATCAACAAAATTTGTGAGTCATAATCCTAATTACAAAGCTACTTTTGTAATTTTAGATGATATTGAAGCACATGGATTAGTTCAGTTTAATAAAGAATATCTTGATGAAGGATTTTTTAAAAATTTTATAGACTTTCAAAAAGCATTTTCTTATTCAATCAGTGAACTTGTCAGTAAATTAGATACATTTCAAACAAATTATAATGAAATGGTAATTTTAGCAATTTATTCAGAATTATCATATATCAATTCTAATTTAGAAGTGATTAAACAATTTCTAAAAATTATTGTTAATCCAACAATGATTAAAAGTGGTTTTGATGAAAATACTACCCTAAATCAAATACTAAAAAGAGTTTGCAATAAAATGCAATATCCTGAAAAATTAAAAAATTCCATTAAAGGATTATTTTTAATAGATTTTAAAAATGCGATAGATAATCAACATTATCTGATTTACAAAAATGGTGAACTTGTAATTTATCCTAAAGATGAGAAAATGAAAAAACACCTAAACATCAAAGATCTTGTGGATAATACTTTACAAGTTATGACAATATTAGATGCGATGCTTGATTGGTCAAATGGAAAAGTAAAATCAATTGATAAAAAAACTGAAGCATTAGATGTAGTAGTTAGAGACTTTACAAAACAAGTTGAAGAATTGGATAAAACACTTGATAGACTTTCTTGAACAAAAATCCACTAGATTTTAACTAAATTTCTCTCTTTAAACTATATTTTAGCCTCAAGTTTGATGTAGTTAATTTTTTAAACAGCATATAGAATCAATGAATCATGCTAGCAAAAAGAACTATCATTGGATTCATAGTTGGAAGTATAATTATTGCAATTGGAGGTTATTCTTTAATTTCACATATTGGAACTATTACTATTAATGAAAATTATGTTGTAGAAATTGGTGACTCAACATTTTATACAATTCCTGCTCCAAATCACACACCACAACAAATGTTCATAAAAGGATCTGCGTTTGATCTCAAATTTGAAAGTCCAAGTAATGGATTACAGATTCCACCTGCCAACTCAGAAGAAACAAAACAATCATTCAAAAATCGAATTGATGAACCATTGAAAATTGATTGGGTTCATGTAGCAGATGGTGAAACAAAAATTCAGATCCAAAACACTGGAGATACTGAACTAGAAATAATTGGGACCTTAACTAGAAGCTCTGATCCAATCTGGTTTACCTATGATCTTATGGTGATTATATCTGGGATGGTGATTCTAGGATTTAGTACAGGCTTTACCTTGAGAAAACCTAAAGGGTTTTAGCTTAGTTTTGCAGAAGGATACGAACCTAAAACTTTCATGAAGAGTGTTTCTTGTTTTATTTTTTCTAGCATTTCTGAAATCTGGTTATTCTTTTTATGCCCTTCAAAATCTACATAGAAATTGTATTCCCATGTATTTGCTTTAGTTGGTCTGGATTCTATCTTTGTAAGATTTACGTTATTCTTATGAAATTTCTCTATAATTCTGTGTAAAGATCCTGGTTCGTGTTTAATGGAAAAAATAATTGAGGTTTTATCGTTTCCTGTCTCCGAAGATTCTTTTTTTGATAATATCAAAAATCTGGTATAATTGTTCAGATTATTTGCAATATTTTCTGCAATGATAGGCATATTGTATATGGTTGATGCTGCTCTACTAGCTATACATGCACAATTATTTTTGTTTATTTCTTTAACAATTCTTACACTTCCAGCTGTATCATATGCAGGAATTGTTTTCATGCTGTGTTGCTCAATAAATTTTCTACATTGACCTAGAGCTTGTGGATGTGAATATACAGTATCTACTTCTTCTAATTTACCAATTCCAATTAAACAGTGTTCAATTCTATGATAGATTTCACCTGTTGCATTTAGAGGTGTTGAGTACAGTTGATCATAACTTTCACCAACACTTCCTTCCAATGAATTCTCTACCGGTAAAATTGCATATTCTGTTTTATCTGAAGATGTATTTTCTAAAACTTCTGCAAATGTTACAAGAGGAGTAGATTCAATTTCTTCATTAAAAAATGATTTTGCTGCAGATTCACTGTATGCTCCTCGTTCACCTTGGAACGAAACATGTATCATTTCTTAATCTCTCAAATTTACGAAATCGAGTTTACCAAAGTTTGTAGAAAGTTTTCTTTCATCAATCCATGCACATTCTGTACATTTTATTGCATCACGCATTGAAACAACTTTTCCTCCACACTTTCGACATTTAGTGTATAAAATTCCTAAACCTGGTTCATTTATTGCTGCATGAATTGTACCATTAAGATGATTAAGAATTTTTAATGTTACAATATCGTTAACTAATGCCACATTTCGTATTCTCAAATTTCGGGTTCCACAAATGCATTCTACTTTTGATGTAGTAGGTTTACCATTAATGTAATCAATTGATACTGCAATCATAGATGACATTACTGCTGCAACTGTTCCTATGATGATATCTCCTACTTTTGGAATCGATAGAAGTTTTAGATGTTCTATGTTAGCAACTCGTGCTGTCTTATCAAGATCTTTTTGTCCTACAGTTGCTGCTCGAATCATATCTCCATCATCAAAAGTGTTGTGTCCTGCCTCATATTCTTCAATTGATGCTATTTTGTCACCTGGAAATGCTGCATTTTCGGACATGGTGTGATTTTTGCTGTTATGATTATAATTGTTTGTGGTCTGAAAGATCTTGGTAAATCATATATCTCTAAAAACTTGAAAAAAATCATGAAAGCCCTAGTATATGATCAATATACTACTACTGATGATTTTTCTAAAATCTTAAAAATCAAAGATATTCCTTCTCCTAAACCAAAATCAAATGAAGTTATTTTCAAGGTGAACGCAGCTGCACTAAACTATGATGATATTTGGGGAATGAGGGGTAAACCGTTAGCAATTCCGTTGCCACACATTTCTGGAACTGATGCTGCAGGAGAAGTTATTGCAATTGGTAGTGATGTAAAAAATATCAAAGTAGGTGATAGAGTAGTTTCTCATGGTAACATGTCATGTAGAGTTTGCAAAGCATGTACTGATGGACGAGAATATGATTGTAGAAAACGATCTATTTGGGGTTTTGAAACCGGTCCCCTTTGGGGTGGATACTGCGAAGAAACACACCTCCCTGAAGTTAATGTTGTAAAAATTCCTGAAGGTGTATCATATGATGATGCAGCTGCTGCATCAATGACTTTACTTACATCATGGCACATGTTAGTTGGAAGAGCAAAAATTACACCAGGACAAGTAGTTTTGATTATGGGTGGAAGTTCTGGTGTTGGAAATTATGGAATTCAAATTGCAAAACTTTTTGGATGTACTGTAATTGCTACTGCAAGTCCAGATAAACTAGATAAATGTCTAAAACTTGGAGCAGATTTTGCAGTAGATCATAGAAAAGAAGATTGGCATAAAGAAGTTAGATCAATTGCAAAAAAAATTCCAAAACAGTATGGAGATGTACCTGGAGTTGATGTAATTTTTGAACACATTGGTGGTTCTCACTGGAATAAAGAACTGACATTGCTAAATTATGGTGGAACAATTGTAACTACTGGAGCCACAACAGGTTATGATGCTGATACTGACTTGCGTCATATTTTCTTTAAAGGAATCAATATTTTAGGCTCAACTCAAGGTACTAGATCTGAATTAGAACGTGGTCTATATTGGATGTCTCAAGGTAAAATAAAATCTATAATTGATTCAATATATCCACTTGAACAGGCAGCAGAGGCTCACACAAAAATGCTGAAAGGTAAAGGGCTTTTCGGAAAAATCTTAATGAAACCAAATTTATGATTGATATGACAGATCCTAAAACAAATTCAATTTTAGATGAAGGAAATAGATTATTTCTTCAAGGAAAACTCAAAGAAGCTATTACATATTATGATAAAATTCTAAATGATAATCCAGAACACCTTAGTTCACTTAACAATAAAGGATATGCTCTAAGTAAACTCAAAGATTTTGATAATGCTATGAGATGCTATGATGATGCCTTACAAATACATCCAAACGATCTTTCTGTGTTGGTAAATAAAATCTCGGCTCTTCGGAAAAAAGGAAATTTTGATGAAGCATTATCATTATGTGACAAAATTTTGAAGAACAATCCAAAATACAATATTGCATTATATCATAAAGAACGAATATTATTTTCTATGGAAAATTTTGATGAATCTGTTTTATGTTGTAATAGTATATTGAATGATTATCCAAATAATGGTGATGTTTTATTTGATAAATCATGTAGTCTTGTAATGCTCTCAAAAATTGATGAGGCACTTGATCTACTTGAACGTGCAATTTCTCACGGAATTCAATTTAAAGTTAAAGCAAAAAAATCTAAATCATTTGAAAAATTATTAGATCATTCTAAATTCAAAGAGTTAGTGTCGTGATTACAACCAATGTGGGATTTCTAAATACCCTTCAATGCTTTCATTTCGCAGAATTTTAAGAAGGGCATTAGCTTGAGGTGTAGATAATACTGGTTTGTCAAACTGATTATCTGTAGAAATTCTTGGACATGCTACTTGAATGAAGGCATCAATTCCTTTAAGATTTCTTAATCTCTCATTTGTAATGTCAGTTAGTCCAAATAACTGAACTTCTTTTCCTTCTTTTTCTAATTCTTTTTTAATTTTTAAAGCAAACACCTTGGATAGCTGTCCTTCTTTTAGTCCTACAATTACTCCAAATGATTTTGCTTCAGCTGCTTTGTATATTGCAAGAGTAGCTTTCTTTTTTAATTTTTGTGCAAATTCTGTAACTTCTCTTACTTCGTTGAAATAAGGATCTAAAACGTAAGTTGGTAAATTAGTTGATAATGCAATTCCGGCTGCATGAAAATTACTTTGTCCTAAAAATACATAGGCTTCTACATCTTTTTTTAGATCTGAAGCGGGATAAAACTCACAACCAAACACTTGACCGTCATTTAATTGTCCTTTTCCTTTTCCAATTTTAACTTTAATCCCATTTTCTGTTAGAATTTTTTCAACTTTGTCTACTTGATGTAAGTGTTGACTATCTGTAACTAATGAAATTATTTTCTCTTTTAATACCTCTGTACATTTTTTTGCAACACTATCAAATTCTACATCATCAAAAGCATCAATTAAAACTAGATTTTTTTCTAGTGATTCAGTGTTAATAGTATGTCCGATGTTAAATTGAATTTCTGCTCCAAGCACTTTTGAACCATTTGAATTCAAGTCACAAGTCCCCCATGTTGTGTCTGCCAATACATAAGCTGGTATTCCAAATTTTTTTGTAATTTTCATAGCAGTTTCTTGAACTTTAGGTAAAATTCCATCAGGACCATTTACAGAAACAGATGCTGGATCTTTATCTTCAATTTCTTTGAAAATTCTTTCTTCGTCTATTACTATCAATTCAGCTTGGAATCGAACTTTATTAATTTAAATCAACTGTACTCTCCAACAACTAAAAATGTCTGAGTTTCTCAACTAATTCATGGCTGAAAAAACTGTTCTCAACATTGGTTTTGATGATACTGATTCGCCTAAAGGAATGTGTACCACATTTCTCGCATACAAAATTGTTGATTTACTTCAAAAGCAGAAAACTGAATTTCTTGATTTTCCAAGATTAATTCGATTTAATCCCAATATTCCATGGAAAACTCGTGGTAATGGAGCAGTTTCAATTAGAATAAAGACTGAAAATTCTTCTAAAGTAAAAAATCAAATTAAAAATCTTGTCTCAAAATATTCTGATACTAAAAATGGTGCAAATCCGGGTCTAGTATTTTTTGAAAGTGATTCAATTCCTGTCAAGTTTACAAATTTTAGTAACTTAGCTATGTGGCAATTAATTAATAGAAATAACGCAAAAAAATTTGCTAAAGAAAATAGTCTTGAATTTTTCTATCAAGGAAATGGTCAAGGACTTGTTGGTGCAATTGGTGCAATAGGATATAATTTCCAAGATCATACATTAGAACTTTTGAGCTATCGTAAAAGAAAAAAATTTGGAAAAGAAAGAAAACTTTCTAATGAAAATGTGAAAATTATGCAGGAAAAAACTTTTCCAAACACGTTTAACAGTTATGATACAAAGAAAGGGAGAATTTTAATTACTCCTCATGGTCCTGATCCCGTATTTTATGGTGTTAGAGGCGAAAATGTCAATTCATTAGTACATGCTACAAAAATTCTAAAGAGTGAGGAAAAATTAGATGGTTACATGATCTTCAAATCTAATCAAGGTACTGGAGATCATTTGAAAAATGAATTAACTTTAGAAAATATGAAACCTTATGCTTCTGGAAGAATAACTGGTCTAGTATCAAATACCCCAAAAATTGAAAAAGGTGGACACGTATTTTTTAAAATTCTTTCTAAGAATAATGAATTTTGGTGTGCTGTTTACAAACCAACAGGAATATCATCTATTGCTTCAAATTTGATAAAAGGAGATAAGATATGTGTAGGAGGAGGAGTTCGAAAAGCCTCGAAAAATTTCCCAAGAATAATTAATCTTGAATTTATTGAAATTCTTCACCTTGAAAAAAATCTTACAAAATCAAATCCACTTTGTAAAAAATGTAATAAAAAAATGAAATCTAAAGGTCAAAATCAAGGATTTCAGTGTATTCGTTGTGGTAAAAAAGCATCAAAAAAGAAAACTGTTGAAGTCTCAAGAAAAATCCAAAAACATCTGTATATTCCGACACTTTCTGCTCACAGACACCTTACAAGACCACTACAACGTATTGGAATGATTAACAAAACTACAAAATTCAATAAATCACTTGCATGGTTTTGTGTTTATAGAAACTAAGTAGCGGGGAGTAGATTTGAACTACTGATTTGCGGGTTATGAGCCCGCCGGGATGACCTGACTTCCCCACCCCGCTGACCAGAAATGAAGTTGAGTGGTATATACGCCTTATCAAATTCTTGAAAGTAATTAATAGGATTTGAAAAGATTATCTTTTCGTGGATAAAAAAATTCAAATCATTGCGATTGTTGGTGCTATGACATTTTCTGCTTTTGTTTTAACTTCACCATCAGATCCTATTCCATTACCAAAACCTACTTCAATTTCTGAAAGTGATTCTGTAAGTATTTTAGCTGAAAATCTTGATAATCCTCGTGCAATTGCTGTTTCAGATGATAGAATTTTTGTTACAGAAAAAAATGGATTCATTAGAGTTATTCAAGATGAAAATCTATTAGAATCCCCATTGGCTACATTTCGTCCTGCTAATGTATTTGATGGTGGATTGTTAGGCATTACACTTCATCCAGATTTTTCAGATAATCATTACATCTATGTATTTTTGACATATAAGGAAAATGGAAATTTGTGGAATAAGATTCTACGAATAACTGAATCTGAAAATAAATTACAAGATGCTGAAACTATATTTGATAAAATTCCAGGTTCTTCTTTCACTAATGGTGGTTTCATAAAATTTGGACCTGATAGAAAATTGTATGTAGGTACTGGTACAGTTTCTGATTCATCTCATCTACCACAAGATCTTAATTCTCTATCTGGAAAAATTTTAAGATTAAATGATGATGGAACTATTCCAAATGATAATCCCTTTACTGATTCTCCAGTCTATTCTTTAGGACATAGAAATCCTCAAGGAATGACTTGGGATGACAATGGAAACTTGTTTGTAGCAGAATTTGGACCTGAAAAAAATGATGAAATTAATTTAATTCAAGCAGGAAAAAATTATGGCTGGCCTGAGCAACAATGTTCTGGTGATGAAAATTTTGAAGATGCAATTCTATGTTATGATCCGAGCATAGAACCCGGAGGAATTTTATTTTATTCTGGAGATAAACTAGATTTTGAATCTCCATTCATAATGGCTTCTATGAGAGCAGCTAATCTCTATCAATTAGATTTTGAAGAGGGACTCAGTTCTCAAAAGTCAATTCTTAGTGGAATTGGTCGTGTTCGTGATGTAGTGCAAGGCTCTGACGGAAGTCTTTATGTAATTACTTCAAATACTGATGGAAAAGGTTTTCCAGATAGAATGGATGATAAACTATTGAGGATATTGAAATAAAATGCCAGATTCATCAATTTCTAAACTATTTGAAAAATCAAGAAAAGAAAGATTAGATATTGTTGGAAACTTTGCAAATCTTTCTAATGAAGAATTAGATATTTTGCAAGGTAATAACGGAGGAATTTCGTTTGATAAGGCTGATAAAATGGTTGAAAATGCAATTGGAACCTTTTCACTTCCTTTAGGTATTGCAACAAATTTCAAAATTAATGGTAAAGACTACATTGTTCCAATGGTTATTGAGGAGCCTTCTGTTATTGCCGCAGCATCCAAAGGAGCTAAAGTTGCACGAATTAAAGGTGGATTTGAAGTTACAGCAGAGGAATCTTACAGTATTGGTCAAATACAAGTTTTAGATGTTGATATTTCTTCTGCAATTGAAAAAATTAATAATTCCTCAAATGAAATCATTCAACTAGCAAATTCCAAAAGTAATACTTTATCTAAAATGAATAAAGGTGCAAAAGAAGTCTCTTGTAAAGAAATTGATACACCATCTGAAAAAATGCTCATTGTAGAACTTTTAATTGATGTTGGAGATGCTATGGGTGCAAATATTACCAATACAATGTGTGAAGCTGTTTCACCATTAATTGAAAAAATTTCAGGTGGAAGAACTTTACTTCGTATATTATCAAATTATTCTACAAGGAGAATTGCCAAAGCAAAAGCAGTATTTGATAAAGAAGCAGTTGGAGGAGAAAAAGTTGTTGATAATATTATTTTGGCATTTGAATTTGCTGATAATGATGTCTATCGAGCAGTAACTCACAACAAAGGTATCATGAATGGAACTATATCTGTGGCAAATGCAACTGGTCAAGATAGTAGAGCCATTGAAGCTGCTGCTAATGCATATGCTGCAAAATCTGGTAAATATAGTTCCCTTAGTAAATGGAGTAAAGATAGTGATGGTAATTTAGTTGGAATCTTGGAAATTCCTTTATCTGTTGGGATTGTAGGGGGAATTGCAAATGTTCATCCTGTGGCAAAAGTTTGCACAAAGATTCTTGGAGTTTCATCAGCACAAGAGCTTGCATGTGTAATGACTGCTACTGGTCTGGCTCAAAATTATAGTGCTATTCGAGCTCTTGTAACTGAAGGAATTCAAAAGGGACACATGCGTTTACATGCAAGAAATCTTGCTGCTGCTGCAGGAGCTACACCTGAGCAGATAGATGAAATTGTTCAAAAAATGATTGAAGAAAAGAAAATTTCACTTGATAGAGCTAAAGAATTACTTGAGCAAATTTAAACATGCGATTATATACCTAAAAAGTGAAAACAATTGGAAATGTCTGAAATAAAATTTGCTATCCCTAAAGGAAGTCTTGAAGAAGCTACTTTCAAGCTGTTAGAAAAATCTTGGACTAAAGTTAACCGAAAGAGTAGAACCTATCGAGTTTATCTAGATGATCCTAATATTGTCACTAAAATGCTTCGTCCTCAAGAAATTCCAACTTTAGTGGCAGAAGGATTGTATGATGTAGGTATTACTGGTAAAGATTGGGTAGAAGAAACAAATTCTGATGTTGAACCAATTTTAGATTTAGAATATGGAAAAATTAGACTCGTTATAGCTTTTCCAGACAAATATAGTTACAAAAATCTTGATGAAATGATTGCAGATTATGGTAAAAAGAAAAAAACACTTCGTATATCTTCAGAATATCTTACTACTGCTTCTAAATTCATTAAACAATCAAAGTCTTACAAAAAATATTATGGTTCTAAGGATCCATTAATTGTAACTCCATGGGTTCGATTAGGAACTAACAAAAGTGTACAGATTCATCTATCTTTTGGTGCAACTGAGGCAAAACCTCCTGAAGATGTTGATGCAATAATGGATGTTACTGAAACTGGAACAACTCTAAAACAAAATAAACTAAAAATTGTTGATGAAGTACTTACCTCTACTGCACACTTGATAGTAAACAAGAAATCATTAAAGGATCCAAAAAAACGTGAAAAAATATTTGACATTGTAACTCTAATGAGAGGTGCTGTTAATGGTAGAAAATATTTGCACATTTATCTAAATGTTGAAGAGAAAAATCTCAAAAAACTTCTAACACAGATGCCTTCTCTCAAAAAACCTACCATAAGCCCATTAAGTGAACAAGGTTGGTTTGGAGTAAATACAGTCATAAAAAAAGAAGAATTTCATAAACTCATTCCTAAATTGAGGAAGATTGCACAAGGTCTTGTAGTTCATGAACCCCGACAAATACTAGAGCTCGAGGAGATTAAACGTGACGAAGAGAATTGATGAAAATAATCAAAGTAACTAATGTTCAAAAATTTGCAGCCAAAGCCATTCCAAAACAGCCTCAAAAAAACAAAACCATAGTTGAATCCATTCTAAAAAACGTCAAAAACAATGGTGATAATGCAATTCGAAAATATGAAAAAAAATTCAGCGGTGCAAATATTTCTTCATTACGTCTATCTCAAACAGAAATAAAAAACGCATACTCTAAAGTTTCTAAAACTGAACTTAGTGCATTACGTCTAGCGAAAGCTCGACTTGAAAAAACAGAATCTGTAATTAAATCACTCTTAAAAAATAAAACTATCAATAATCATGGAATTAAAATTACTAAAAAATTTGTTCCAATTGAAAGTGTTGGGTGTTACATTCCAGGTGGATTAGCACAATATCCAAGTTCTGTAATAATGTCTGTTGTTCCAGCTAAAGTTGCAGGAGTTAAAAGAATTGTAATAGTATCCCCACCAAATTCTGATGGAAGAATTGATCCATTGACAATTGTTACTGCAAATATTTGTGGTGCTAATGAAATTTACAAAACAGGCGGTGCCCAATCAATTGCAGCATTATCATATGGAACTAAAACTATTTCTAAAGTTGACAAAGTTGTTGGCCCTGGAGGTTCATTTGTAACTATTGCAAAATCTTTGATAAGTGATCAAACTGGAATAGATATGCTTGCTGGTCCTACTGAATTAGGAATCATTGCAGATAGTTCAACTAATCCAAGACTTGTTGCGTTAGATCTCATTTCTCAAGCAGAGCACAGCAGCGATACTTTTTGTTATTTGATTACAAATTCTGAAAAACTTGCAAAAGCTGTAAATGATATTATTTTTGAATTAATACCAAAAATTCAAAGAAGTAATTTTGTAAAATCTAGTCTAAAAAATAATGGATTTATTGCAATTTGTCAAACTAAATCTGATATGATAAAACTTGCAAATACTTTGGCTCCTGAACACTTGCAAATAATGACAAAAAATCCTGAATCTGTTTCATCAAAAATCACCTCTGCGGGATTAACTTTACTTGGAAACAATACTCCTTCATCTGCCAGTGACTATGTTTTAGGCTCAAATCACATTCTTCCTACTAGTGGATTTGGAAAAATTCGAGGCTCACTTTCAGTTTTAGACTTTATCAAGATAAACACTCAGGTTACCTCATCTAAATCATCATTGTCTGCAATTTCAAAATATCTTGAAGTTTTAACAAAAGCTGAAGGATTCCCAAATCACTATGAAGCAGTTAGAGGTAGATTAAAATGAAAAAAAACTGGTTTGAAGAAAAAATAAAAAAACTTGCTTCTATTGGTGGTTATCAAAAACCTGAACTTAATCCTAATGCGTTAAAGCTTGACTCAAATGAAAACTATGCAATTTCAAAACAATTTCAAAATGACATCTTATCATTAGCAAGAAAAAATTCTGATATAAGGGAATACCCACTTGGTGGAGTAGAATGCTTAATTCAGAAAATATCTAAATTTGTTAAAGTGCCTTCTTCGATGATTGGTGTTGGTAATGGCTCTGATCAAATTTTAGATTTAATACTTTCTAATTTTGCATCAAAACAAACTAAAGTTCTTACTTCTAATCCCACTTTTGGATTTTTTGAAGAACGCTGTAAATTATATTCAATTCCTTTAATTGCGATTCCATTTTCAGATGATATGAAATTAAACATTAAAGATTTTATAAAACAATCTAAAAATGCAGATATACTATATCTTGATTCACCAAACAATCCTACTGGGTTCCAATTTTCAAAAAATGAATTACAAAAACTAATCAAATCTTTTAATGGTCTTGTAATAGTTGATGAAGCCTATGGGGAATTTGGGGACTATTCTCTTTCAAGTATGGTAAAAACTCAAGAAAATTTGATTGTTGTACAAACTCTTTCAAAATCATTTGGATTAGCTGGACTTAGATTAGGATATTTTATTGCAAATAAAAAATTTACAAGTGCCTTTATGAGTGTCCTCCAATATCCATATCCTCTAAGTACTATTACAATTGAATCTGGAATTTCAGCCTTAGAAAAATCAAATCTTATGAAAAATGCAGTCTTTAACATCAAAATTGAAAGAAAAAGAATTATTGATACTTTACGGAAATATGATGCCTTTGAAGTCTTTGATTCCAAGGCTAATTTTGTACTATTTGATGCTCAAGGAATTCACAAACGAGTTTATTCGGCACTTGCTGAACAAGGAATTTCAATTCGAAAATTAGGAAAAATAGGAAATCATGAAGGGTGTCTACGAGTAACAATTGGAACAAAAGAAATGAACTCAAAGTTTTTACTGGCTATTCGTGATTTATTGGGATGACTTTAACAAAACAATCTAAAGGAATCTACATTGATGATTCTTGCATTGATGGTTTAAATGAAATTGATGCAATAATTTTTGATTGTGATGGTGTTTTAATTGATATTACAAAATCATATGATCAAGCAATAATTAAAACAACTCAATATGTTTTAGAGAATCTTGCAAAAATAAATGATTCAATAGATGTAGATTTTAAAATAATTGATGGATTCAAATCAACAGGTGGATTTAATGATGAAGTTGATCTTGCCTATGCTTCAATAATTTCTATAGTTGTTGCAAACAAACTAGGAAAAAATCAAACAAGTTTTATCTTTGATGTAATAAAAAATGCTAATTCTAGTGGTATTAGCTCTGTAGAAAAATATCTTGAAGATCAAATTGATATTTCTGATATTAAAAAACAATTATCTTATCCTGGTTTACATGATGAAAATATTTTGTATCAAATATTTGATCAACTTTTTTATGGACCTGAATTGTATGAAAAATTATTTAAGAAAACTTCAAAATTTTCTGAACCTGGTTTAATTGAACAAGATGATATAATTTTAAATAATTTATTAATTGAAAAACTACAACAAAAATTTAATTCAAAAATTGCAATAATAACGGGTCGAGGAAGAGAATCTGTGAATTATTCTTTAAAGACATTGTTAGATAAGTTTGATTTGAATAATTCTATGTTTCTAGAAGATGAATCAAGAGATCTTGCAAAACCTAATCCTCAATCACTCTTAGATGCAATTAAAGGAATGAATAATGCCTCAACTCTGTTTGTTGGTGATTCTATGGAGGATTTTATTATGGCAAAAAAGACTAGTGATTTGGGAAGTAAAACCACTTTTTGTGGAATTATCGGTACCAGCAAGAATCCGCAAGAAAAACTTGAATTATTTCAGCGTAATGGCGCTATTTTGGTATTAGATTCAATTAATCTACTTCCAAAGGTATTAAATTTAGAATAAAGCATATTCCATAACCTGTGATAAATGTGAAACCACGAAAGGCATCAATTAAACGAAGTACCAAAGAAACCAGCGTTCAGGTATCTGTCAATATTGATGGAGCAGGTAAAACAAGCATCAAAACTGGTATTAATTTTCTTGATCACCTGATTGTATCTTTTGGTACACATGGAATGATGGATCTAAAAGTTGATGCAAAATCAAATGATGGAATTGAACATCATCTTATTGAGGACACTGCAATTACCATAGGACAAGCAATAGACAAAGCACTTAGCTCCAGAAATGGTATTACCAGATTTAGCTATGCATCTGTTCCAATGGATGAGTCTCTTGCTGAAGCTTCAATTGATTTGGTAAAACGTCCATTTTGGAAACTAACCTTATCAATTAAACGAAGTAAAATTGAAGACATATCCAAAGAAGATCTGGAACACTTTTTTCAATCACTATTGCAAAATCTGAATTGCTGTGTACACCTTACTGTAAAGTATGGAGATAATGATCACCACAAAGTGGAATCTGCAATCAAGTCACTTGCCGTTGCATTTAGAAATGCATCTACACTAGATAAAAAACAAAAAGGAATTCCAAGTACAAAAGGTTCAATGTAATGGTTAGTGTAGCAATTTTTGATTATGGTGCTGGAAATATTTTCAGCCTTAAAAATTCTCTTGAAAAAGCAGGAGCTTCAGTTGATGTAATAACTAATTTTGATAAACCCAATCAATATTCTGGTTTATTACTTCCAGGTGTGGGAAACTTTGATCCTGCTATGCATAGCGTTAGAGATTTCTCTAAAATTCAATTTCAAGATTATATTGGCAGTACACCTATTCTTGGAATTTGTCTTGGAATGGAGATGTTTTTTGAAAAAAGTGAAGAAGGAAAAGAAAAAGGCTTGGGAATAATAGATGGTGAGGTAATTGTCCTTCCATCATCCATGAAAGTACCTCATATGGGATGGAATGATTTAGAGATAAAAAAATCTGGAAAAATCCTTGAAGGTGTTGATGATGGTTCTTGGGTTTATTTTGTTCACTCGTATAGAGCTAAACCAATTTCTAATGATGTAATTACTGCAGAATCAGATTATGGTATTAAAGTTCCAGCAGTAGTTGAACAAGACAACTTTTTTGGAACTCAATTCCATCCAGAAAAATCTGGGTCTGTAGGACAAATCATGATAAAGAACTTTCTTGATGTGTGTAAAAAATGAAAATCATTCCTGCAATTGATCTAATGAATGGACAAGTAGTTCGGCTTTACAAAGGTGATCCGAAACAGAAAACAGTGTATAGTGATAATCCTATTGAAATTGCAAAAAAATGGGAAGCAAATGGTGCTGATATGTTGCATATAGTGGATTTGGATGCAACATTAGGAATCGGTTCAAACATTTCAACAATCAAGAAAATTCTGGAGGAAATTTCAATTCCAGTTCAAGTTGCTGGAGGACTAAGGGATGAATCATTAATTTTAGATGTTGCTAAACTCTCAAGCAGAATTGTAATTGGAACTCTGGCCTTTAAAGACAAAGAGATACTAAAAAAATTACTTTTATCTTTAGGTCCTGAAAAAATTGTAATTTCAGTTGATCACATAGATGGTGAAATAGTCATTCATGGTTGGCAAGATAGAACTGGAATTAAATTAATTGATGCCGTAAAGGAATTTCTTGATATGGGATTTACTGAATTTCTATTAACAAATGTAAGCCGTGATGGAACTTTGGAAGGTCCAGATTTGGAATTTCTAGAACAGGCTTGTGATTTGGATCTAACTAATGTAATTGCTAGTGGTGGTATTTCAAATATTACTGATATCAAAGATGTAAAGGCAAAGAATGCATTTGGAGTAATTCTTGGAAAAGCACTATATGAAAATAAAATTTCAATAGAGGATGCAAAGAAAATATCATGACACTAACAAAACGAATCATTCCTTGTCTTGATGTAAAAAATGGTAGAGTTGTAAAGGGACTTCATTTTGAATCAATTAAAGATGCAGGTGATCCTGTTGAGCTTGCTACAAAATATGGCAATGAAGGAGCTGATGAATTAGTATTTTTAGACATTACTGCATCTAACGAACAAAGAGAAATCATCAAAGATTTGGTAAGAAAAGTTGCATCAGTAATTGATATTCCATTTACTGTTGGTGGTGGTGTAAAATCATTAGAAGATGCAAGAAATATTCTACTAAATGGTGCTGATAAAGTTGGAATCAATACAGGAGCTATAAAAAATCCAGGAGTAATTACCGAATTAATGGAATTGTTTGGACGTCAATGTATTGTAGTTGCAATTGATGCCAAAAGAAATTATGATATTAAAGATAATGTAACTATTTTTTCAGAAAATGAGAAAAATTTCTGGTTTGAAGTTTTCATTTATGGAGGAAAAGAAGGAACCGGAATTGATGCAATTCAATGGGCAAAAAAAGCAGAACAGCTTGGGGCTGGAGAAATTCTTCTTACTAGTATTGATAAAGACGGTACTAAAGATGGCTATGATATTTTGCTTACAAAGTCAGTCGTTGACTCTCTATCTATCCCAGTAATTGCTTCTGGTGGTTGTGGAAAACCTGATGATATGGTTAGTGTGTTTAAAGAAACTAACGTTGATGCTGCTTTAGCTGCTTCTATTTTTCACTATGGAACTCATGGTGTAAAGGGAGTTAAAACATACCTTAAAGAAAAAGAAATTCCTGTAAGATTATAAGACCTAATTCCAATTTTAAATTATGCAAAAAACAATTGATGATATAGATTTTGAAAAAAGTGGTGGATTGGTTCCTGTAATTGTTCAGGATGCAAACACAAAAGATGTGTTAACTCTAGCTTATGCAAATAAAGAATCTCTAGAACTTGCAAAAAAAACTGGCAATTCTTGGTTTTGGAGTCGTTCTCGAAACAAGCTTTGGATGAAAGGGGAAGAATCAGGAAATACTCAAAAGATTAAAGAAATTTTAGTTGATTGTGATTCTGATGCAATAATTTATCTTGTTGAGCCTTCAGGTCCTGCTTGTCATCTAGGTGAACAAGTTTGTTTTCATAATAATTTAGAAAAATAATTAACAGACGGGTTCATAGTGTTCTTCATCTCCTGGAAGAATATCTTCAATTATTTTAAATTCTAAATTTGGATAGTCTGTTCCTCTAAATACAACTCTCCAATCTCCAATAAGATCCTCTACAGTACAAATTCCTTGAAGTGCTGCAAGGTCTGGTTCAAAGTAAATATTAAATGCCTCTTTGTCAGAACCATCAAATGGAGTTGTTTGCCAAACTGAATAATGTGTATCATTTAATGGTCTAAGAACAGCAATCTGTCCTTTTTCATCTACACCTAACCCGTTCATTTTCATAAAAATTTTTTCTCCTAGTATGTACTCACTTCGATCAATTTGAAATGGTCCAGAAGTAATCCATTCTCTGACTTTTGGTGAATATTCATTTTCTAAATTTATTTCTTCAATCTCATCTATCTTTTCTTGTATCTCTGGTGAATTCTCTTCAGTTGAACTTAATTCTTTATCAAAAGCATTTTCAACTTCCATTGTATTTGACTCTTGATTACTTATTGCAACTATTCCTACAATTACAATAATTATTCCAACTACGATAGGAATCATAACTTTACTATTCTGCATAATACAATTTTTCCAAAAATTCACTAAAAACCTTACTGATAATAGAAAATCTATCAAAATTTGGTTTTTTATTGATTTTTCTAATAATCTTCTTTTTTTGTGTTATTTTCCCTTTATTCAGTGGTATTTTCATTATATTTTTTACCTATTAAAATTAAGTATTACTTAACTTGATATTAGGATTTTTTATGTATATTATCAAAGGAGAAATTAGTCTTGACTAGAACATCATTACAGTGTAGAGAGTGCAAAAAAGAGTACGAATCTACTTTCAGGTATATCTGTGATGAGTGTTTTGGGCCACTAGATGTAAAATATAATTTTCCTACAATTACAAAAGACACATTTTCTAATCGTGAACATACCTACTGGCGATATTTTGAATTATTACCAATAGAGAACAAATCTAATATTGTCAGTATTGGAGCAGGAATGACTCCTCTTATCAAAGCTGATAATCTTGGAAAAAAATTAGGACTGAACAATCTTTACATCAAAAATGATTCTGTAAATCCCACATTTTCATTCAAAGATAGACCAGCTGGAGTTGCAATATCAAAAGCAAAAGAATTTGGATTATCAGCTGTTGGTTGTGCATCTACTGGGAATTTAGCATCAGCTACTGCAGCACATGCAGCTAAAGCTGGATTACCATGTCATGTATTTGCACCAAGCAATATTGAGATGGCAAAGATTGCTCAAGCATTGTCATACGGTGCAAACTATATTTCAGTTGATGGAACATATGATGATGCAAATAGAATAGCTGCACAAATTGGTGACAGTAAAGGAATTGGTATAGTGAATATTAACATGCGTTCTCATTATGTTGAAGGTTCTAAAACATTTTCATTTGAAGTTGCAGAGCAACTTGATTGGCAAGTACCTGATCAATTAATAGTTCCAGTAGGAAGTGGTGCAATGCTAAATGCAATATGCAAAGGATTTGAGGAACTACAAACAGTTTCATTATTAAATGATGTATCTAACATGCACATGATTGCAGCACAACCTCATGGTTGTGCACCAATAGTTGATGCATTTAAGAATAATAGTAAAGAAGTGATTCCAGTTGAGAATCCTGATACTATTGCAAAAAGTCTAGCAATTGGAGATCCTGGTGATGGTAGATATGTTCTAAAACGATTGGCACAGTATAATGGATTTGCAGAAGAATGTAACAATAAAGAAATTTTAGATGCCATACTGCTTTTGGCCCAAACTGAGGGAATATTTACAGAGCCTGCAGGTGGTGTGTCTGTTTCTGTACTACAAAAGATGGTTGAGCAAGGCAAAATTGACAAAAATGACAAAGTGGTATGTTATGTTACTGGAAATGGTCTGAAAGCAACTGAATCAATTATGGAAGTTTTGAAAAAGCCTACAGTAATGAAAGCAGATATTTCAGAGATCTCGGCGGTAGTAAATTAGAATGGCAAATATCATATTTACAATTCCTTCTGTGCTAAATTCAGGTGGAGGCGAGAAAAAAACAGAAATCTCTGCTAATTCTTTACAGGATGCATTTGTAAAAATCTCTGAAGTAATGGGTGATGATTTTAAAAGACGTGTCTTAGAAGGTGATGGAACACCACGCTCTTTGATTAATATTTACATTAATGGAAAAAATGCAAAATTTTCTAGTGGTATGGAGACTGTACTTGGTGATGGAGATGAGGTGTATATTTTACCTGCAGTTGCTGGAGGATCTGAAGAACTATCAAAAAAAGAACTAGATAAATATTCTAGACAGGTAATGCTTGAAGAAATTGGTTATACTGGTCAACTAAAACTAAAAAACGCCAAAGTCTGTGTTGTTGGTACTGGTGGATTGGGTAATCCAATTACTACAAGACTTGCTGCAATGGGTGTTGGAACTTTGAGAATAGTTGACAGAGATGTAATTGAATTATCTAATCTGCATAGACAGACAATGTTTGATGAAGATGATGTTGGTCAAGTAAAAGTTGAAGTCGCTGCAAAGAAATTACAAAAATTAAATCCTGATTGTAAAATAGAGGCATTAGCAGTTTCAGTTAATGAATATACTGCACTTGAAGTAGTTGAAGGATGTGATGTTGTAGTTGATGCACTAGATAGTGTTAATGCAAGATATGCGTTGAATAAAGCATGTGTAAAGTTTGGAATTCCTTTTGTTACAGGGGCTGCAGTTGGGGTATCAGGTCAGATATTTACTATTCTTCCTGGAACCAGTGCATGTTACTACTGCATGTTTCCTGCATTAGATGAGGATTCTATGCCTACATGTAGTATTGAGGGAGTTCATCCATCAATACTGTCAATTGTTGGAGGAATCGAAGTCTCAGAAGCAGTCAAAGTAATCATGGGAAAGAAACCTAGTCTTTCTGATAAAATATTACATGTAGATATTGAAAATCTAGACTTTACTTCCACTAGGACATTTAGAGCAGAAGAATGCCCTGTTTGTGGATCTGGTAAGTTAGAAGCTACTGTAAAAGAGGAATTAATTTTAGAAGAACTCTGTGGTCGAAATCAAGGAAAAAGAACCTTTTCAATCACTCCTACTAGTACATTTGATCTAAATGTGGATACAGTAACTGATATTGCAAAAGAAAAAGGATTCCTAGTTGAAAATCAAGGAGAACTTGGTCTTTCACTTCGTACAAATGAATTGTCTGTAAGCTTTATGAAAAAAGGTTCTGCTGTAATTGTTGGACCTCAAGACGAACAAGAAGCAATAGAATTATACAAAAACTTGACCCAGAATACTGTTAGCAAACAAGTTTAATTATTAATAATTCAAAATACAAACATTGAATTACAAAATATTTCTGTTAGTAGTTTTTTTGATACTAATTCCATCACTTTCTTATGCTCAAATAGAAGATTATAATTTTGAGTATGCAATTGAAAAAGATAAATTCTACATGTTTGTACAAATTCAGATTCGTGATGCTAGTGGTAATTTAGCAGGCTATATTGAGACTGATCGTATTACGATTCTAAATCCGGATGAGTTTCTCAAAGTTTTGGATAAAACCCCCAATGATCCTACACTAAAAAGAAATATCACAATAGATAATCAAGATTATGAGGTAATTACGGGAGTTGGTAATGTGATGCATGAATTAGATACTGTAGTATCTCTTTCTGCAATATCTAGTGGTGGGATTGTAGTAGCATACGCAAATCATGATGGTTATCCTGTACGAAATGGTGATTTAGCAGTCTCTACTTGGACTATCATTCGTCCTGCTTAATCTTTGCAAGCAGTGTTGCTGCGCCTATTGAGAAAAACACAACTAGTGGCATTAATCTATAGGGCTCATTTGTCTGAGTTGTAAATGTGATTAAAAGAGGCGGGATAAGTAAAAGTCCTGAAATTAATACCATGATAGAATTAGCTTGATAGAATCCTTTTCTTGATTTTAGAAATAGACTTACTGTTAGCGGTAATAAAAATATCAAAATTATTGGATCAAATCTTAACTGGTAGGAAAAAGACTCAAAGCCCTTCCAAAAATTTTCAGGAAGAAAAACTGAAGAGCCAAATAAAATATTTGAATTACTCAACACACCAATTCCAACAATAATTAACACTCCATATGATATTGCAAGATAGATTCTAGTTTTGGAATTAGTATTGTTTAACACAAAAAACATTGTCATTGGAAGAAAAACTGCAGTTATTGATTTTGAGAACATTGATAGTATAAAAGAAATGTGAGATAGTTGCCATTTTCTTAAAACTAAATACAGTGATGCTAAATAAAATAATATCCAAAAATTAGAATATGTAGCAGATGTATCATAAGTCAAAAAGATATTACTTTGTAGAACCAAAATAAATGCAAAAATTCCTGCAATTCTTTTTTGTGTAATCTCTTTTGTGAAAAAATAAGTTGTAACTAAAAGTAATATGCTTCCAATAAATGGTATTATTCTCATATCTCCAAAAACATCATAAGAAACTGTAAGGAGTGCATACCTTACATAAAGATCAAAGCCTTGTAGATTCTCAATACCTGTGTTTATTACAGTATTTTCTACTCTTGCTAAATCTGGCCAAGGTTCAGGAGTGCCAAATTCACTAATAGTTACTGCAATGTATATTATCAAAATCATAACTATTATGATTAAAGAGATTTTTTTTGATATATCAAAATTAAAGAGACGCTCAAATGTCCATCTTTTTTTGTAGTAAAGAATTCCAAATACTAACAAAACAAAATTTATGACAAGAAATGGTATTGCCAAAACTCCTGTCTCAAATGGATTGACTATGCTAGAGTAAAAGTTTAGTTCCTTAAACTCTGAATATGTACTTTGAATCAATGCAGGAAATATCACAGAAATTATGCTTAGTAAGACAACTGATACTGAAAATACAAAGACTACACAACTCACCAGTATTCTCTTGGATTCTGGATTGGATGTTGGTTCTGAAATAGTGTCATTTTGGATTTTTTTCGGAGGATCTGCTTTTTTTTTGCCTTTAGCCAATATACCAAATTTATCTCCCACTTTCATAAAAATTGATGAAATCCAGCGATCAAACTAGGAAATTTACATTCTATCTTTCTTAATGATTTGTAGTTTTTAGAACATCATTATACATTTTCATTAATCTCTCATAGAACAATTCCTGGTTGTATTTTTCTTTTAGAACTTTGTTTCCTTCTGTTCCCATCCCATCTGAAAGATTTGGGTTCTTAATTAGATGAATAATTGAATCTGCCCATTTTTTTTCGTCATTTGGGTCAATTACTAATCCTGTTTTATTATTTTCTATTATTTCTGACATTGGTGGAATATCTGACACTAATACTGGTCTATTTTGCTGGAACGATTCTAACATTACAAGACCAAACCCCTCTATTATACTTGGAAATAACAGCGCATTTGATTCAGCTAAAAATTTTTTCTTTTCTTCTGGAGTAACATATCCTGCAAAAGTTACATTCTTTTTAATGTCGAGTTTTTTTACTAAATCCTGCAATGATTCTTTATGTGGACCATCACCTGCAATTACTAGTTTAGCATCTGAAAATTCCTTTGTGACTATTTTGAATGATTTTAAAATAATTTCTACATTCTTGTAAAAGACTAGTCTTCCTAGATATACAAACTGATTTATCTTGAGTTCTGTTATGAGTTGCTCTTCATCTTTTATAGAATTTGGAATTATATGAATTGGTTTTTTTGTTCCTATCTTTTGTATGTCGTTTTTTGTTGCATTACTAACTGTATGTATACAATCAAATCTGAATCGTATCATTAGTTTTTCAAAAAGTGGCACTAGTCTTGCATTTATCTGAGATACATTTGTCTGATTCATCCATTTTCTCCAAAACTCTTTGTCATAAATTGAGAATATGTCGTGAATTGTTGTTATGTGTGGTATTCTTGTAAAATATGATATTAGTGAGCCAGCAAGTGCAGGTGAGAAATTGTTTGAATGAATTATATCAATCTTCTCCTGTTTTACTATATCTTTTCCTTTTCTGTATGCATTGAATACATATCTAATATTATCAAGAAATTTTGGAGGTAATCCTCCACTATATTGTAGTGTTGGCTCTACTCTGATTATTTTTAGATTTTCTGATTCTTGATATTGTTCTTTGCTTACATTGTTTGTAATTACCCATACTTTGTGATTATTTTGTGCAAGAGATTCTGCAATTGTTTTGAATACATATTCGCCCCCTCCTTTTGTTATGGAAAAATATTGTGATAAAAGTAATATTTTCATTACACTTCTTTTGAATTATGATGATTTGAGGGTGTCGGTATAACAAATCAATATATTGTTATTTTTAAATTTGATTTGTGTTGACAAATATCACAGTTGATAAAATTATTCAATATGATAAGTTTGACATGCATAAAATATATGATCAATGGCCATCTATTGCTGCAGAATCGTATTCCTCAAATTTAGAAAGTGTAGACTATTCTAACATTGACAATATTGTTCTATCTGGAATGGGTGGTTCTGGTACCTTGGCAGATTTACTTGCTTCTATTCTATCTAAAACAAAAATTCATACAACTGTTGTTAAAGGTTATGAGTTACCAAAAACTGTAGATGATAGTACACTTGTAGTTGTATGCAGCGTTTCTGGAAACACTGATGAAACATTATCTGTACTTAAATCAGCTAATCAACTAAAATCAAATTTGGTAGTATTCTCGTCTGGTGGTATGATGGAAACATTTTGTACAAAACAAAATATAGACTTTCGTAAACTTACTATGACTCATTCTCCTAGAGCATCTTTACCAAAATTTCTTTATTCCATGTTAAATGTACTTGGTCCAATTCTTCCAATTGAAAAGTCTGATATTTTAGAATCTATTGATGAATTGGAAAAACTCAGAGAGATGATCTCTACTAAAAATTTATCTGAAAATAATTCTTCATTAAATTTGGCTAGGTCTATTACTACAACTCCTACAATTTTTTACCCATATGGATTCCAATCTGCTGCCATAAGATTCAAAAATTCTCTACAAGAAAATGCAAAGATCCCTGTAATTATTGAAGATGTTATAGAAGCATGTCATAATAATATTGAGTCTTGGTCTGATAATACACAAAGTTTACCTATCTTGATTCGTGGAAACCATGATCATAAGAAAACATTAGAACGATGGGATATTCTCAAAGAATTTTTTCAAACAAACAATATCCCTTACAAAGAGATCTTTTCTGGGGATGGTCACGTTCTAACAAAATTAATGTCATTAATTTATCGTCTTGATTTTGCAAGTATCTATCTAGCACTTTTATCAAAAATAGACCCAGGTCCTATCCCTGCTATTGATTTTGTAAAAACTAGATTAAATTCTGAATTTTAGACGCAGTTTTTTTGTAAAAACTAAACCCTCATAACTGTATTTTCAAAGACCATTTATAATCTAAATATTATTACACTTTATGAAAGATAATTATAATAATTCACAAACCCTCGAGATTATTATTCCAACATTAAATGAAGAACATAATATAGGTCAATTAATTAAGGAAATACGATCATTATCCTTCCCCATTACCCCATCAATATTGATTACAGATGCTGGTTCAACTGATAATACAGTTGAAATTTGCAAAAAAGAAAATGTTCAAGTAATTAAAAGAAAAGGAAAAGGAAAAGGAATTGGAATGAAAGAAGCGGCCCAATATTCCAGTGCTGACATCATTGTTTTTATTGATGGTGATAGAACGTATCCAATTTCTGATTTAGGTTTATTGCTTGAACCTATTTTAAATGATGAAGCTGATATGACTGTTGGTTCAAGAATGTTGGGAAAGAGAGAGAAGGGATCAATTTCAACATTAAACTTGATTGGAAATAAAATATTTAATAATACTGTTAATTTTGCTCTAAAATCCAAAGTTTCTGATTCACAATCAGGATTTAGAGTTTTAAAGCGAAAAATGTTCAATGATCTCATATTACTTAGTGATGAATTTGATATTGAGGTTGAAATCACTGTGGAGGCACTTTCTCGTGGTTATCGTGTTATCGAGGTTCCAATAAATTATAAAAATAGACAAGATTCTGAAACTAAATTAAATCCTTTAAAGGATGGAACTAAAATTTTTAAAACACTTTTTTTTGTAATCATGAATGTACGCCCAATTTTATTTTTTAGTATAATGTCTGGTATAATTTTTGGTATTAGTGTATATCCAACTGTTTTAGTACTTCATGAAAAATTTATTATTGGAGAAATTATTCATATTCCCGCAGTAATACTTGCTTCTGTACTGATAATTACTGCAATAATACTTCTTGTACTTGGAATATTATCAGAATTGATTGTACGCTCACGTAGAAGACTAGAATATATCTTATTATAAAAAAAATTTTAATAATTGGTTACGCTTAATAATTTCATATAATTAACATCATTGATATGAAATCTGTAATTTTAGCTGGTGGTATGGGTACAAGAATTAGTGAGGAAACTACTACAAAACCAAAACCCCTTATTGAAATTGGAGGGATGCCTTTGCTTTGGCACATTATGAAAATATATTCTGCTCATGGAATTAATGATTTCATCATATGTTGTGGTTACAAGGGATACCTGATAAAAGAATATTTTACCAATTATTTACTTCATGTGTCTGATGTGACTATAGATATGAAAAACAACACAATTGAAACTCATCAAAAATTAACTGAACCGTGGAGAATACAATTAGTTGATACTGGACTTGAAACAATGACCGGAGGTCGTCTGAAAAGAATTACACAATTCCTTGATGACGAATCATTTTGTTTTACGTATGGAGATGGATTAAGTGATATAAATATTCAAGATCTGATAAAATTCCATAAATCTCAAAAAACTTTAGCAACTATGACTGCTGTTCAACCCCCAGGCCGATTTGGAAAACTAAATTTGAAAGATACAAGAATTATGAGTTATAAGGAAAAAGTTCCAGGAGATGGGGGTTGGGCTAATGGGGGATTCTTTGTTTTAGAACCTGATGTTATTGACTATATCGAAGATGATTCTACGTCAATTAACTGTCTTTCATAGTACTCTAAACGCTACCTGATGTTATTGACTATATCGAAGATGATTCTACCGTATGGGAAAAAGAACCTCTTGAAAAATTAGCTGTAGACGAACAACTTACTGCGTATAAACATGATGGATTTTGGCATCCAATTGACACACTAAGAGATAAAGAACATATTGAAAATCTTTGGAATTCTGGACAAGCAAAATGGAAAACTTGGTAGTAAATCCCACCTTCTGGAAAAATAAAAAAGTTCTCGTTACTGGACACACAGGATTTAAAGGAAGTTGGCTTACCTTACTGCTCCAAAAATTGCAAGTTAATTTAATAGGTATTTCAAAAAAAATTCCAAGAGAACAAAGCTTATTTGAACTGGCAAAAATGGGGGATGAAATGATTTCTATTAATGGTGATATCTGCGATTTTGATATCATAAAAAAAACAATTGAGGAACATAACCCTGAAATTATAATTCATTTAGCTGCTCAACCATTAGTACAAGAGTCGTACAAAAACCCCATTGAGACATTTTCTACAAATATAATGGGAACTGTAAATCTTCTTGAAGCAGTAAGAAAAGTTGGAGGCGTAAGAGCAATAATTAATGTTACTAGTGATAAATCGTATGAAAACAAAGGTTGGTGGTGGGGGTATAGAGAGACCGATTAATTAGGTGGAGCAGATCCGTATAGTTGTAGTAAAAGTTGTTCTGAACTTGTAACAACATCATTCAGAAAATCTTTCTTTAACCCATTAGATTATGATACACATCATGTGGGTTTAGCAACTGCTAGGGCTGGTAATGTTATTGGTGGAGGTGATTGGGCTCCAGACCGATTGATACCTGATATCATGAGAAATATTTTAAATAAAAAAATAATTAAAATTAGAAATCCACAATCAACTAGACCATGGCAATTTGTCTTAGAACCATTAACTGGATATCTTAAATTAATTGAAAAATTATGGGAAAATGGTCCAAAATTTTCTGATGCCTGGAATTTTGGTCCATCAGATGATGACGCCAAACCTGTCATTTGGATAGTTGAAAAATTGCAAAAATTGTGGAAAGATGAAATCCATTATAAAATAGATTCATCTGATTATCCACCAGAAGCTAAATATCTAAAACTTGATTGTTCTAAAGCTAAAACAGAATTAGAATGGCATCCAAAAACAAATCTTGAATGGACTCTAAAACAAATAACGGAGTGGTATGAAAATTATGATGCAAAAATGAATGTACGACAATTTACTCTAAATCAAATAGAAGAATTTCTCTCTTTGAAAAGTTAGACATTATGATTTAGCTTTTAATAAAAATTTTTACAGTTATCAATCCTAAAATGGTTGCAAACCAAATGGTCATCAATCTTACAAAGATTACAGCTGCTGCAGCTAAAGTGAAATCTGAAGTATATTTGGTTAATAATCCTAACATACTAGCTTCAGTTACACCAAATCCTCCAGGAACAAAAGATATCACACCTGAAAGTAAAGATGTAATAAAAATCTGAGTTGTACTAATAAAATCTAAATTCACTCCTAATGCCAAAAATGCAAAAAAGACTGCGATCATTTCTAAGAATTTAGCTGGAGTTGTAATAATTATCGATTCAAGAATCATTTTTTTACTCATGATTATATTCAATGAACTTCTGGATTGTTCAAGATTATCTTTTATTTTATTTAGAATCTTTATTCGATTAACAATTTTTTCAAAGAGTTTAAACCATGTTTTATTTTTTAACAAAAGTGCCATCATTAACATGAGTATAATTCCTATAATTGCAATTATTTGAGCTTCAAAAATTTGTGCGAAAAAAAATGTAAATAATAATATTATTAAAACTGATATCAACTCATTCCATTTTTCTACAATTATTATGGGTGCTGTTTTTGAAATTTCAGCTCCATATTCTTTTTTAATTAAATGTGATTTTAATATCTGGCCTATTCCTGCTGGAACTATTGTTAATGATAACCCTGCAAAATAAATGAGAATGCTTCTTTTTAGCTTTATTTTTATCCCTAGAGAAAGAACAAGTCTGTGAAAACGATATCCCAATAATAAAATATGTATGCTCATTAAAG
This sequence comes from Candidatus Nitrosopumilus sp., assembly GCA_965238195.1. GTDB lineage: Archaea > Thermoproteota > Nitrososphaeria > Nitrososphaerales > Nitrosopumilaceae > Nitrosopumilus. The sequence goes on from OZ250174.1 coordinate 1,176,671, forward strand.
CAATTATTGGTAGTAAAAAAGTATAGTTTATTTTACTAACAACATCTGAAAAATCTTTAATATCTGAATAAAGTATTATTCCTACATAAAATACCATTACGATAACAATTATAGTTAAACCGTTTTTGAGAAAATTTTTGTAAATAGTCATATCGCGAAATCATATTAATTACTTAAAAATTCTTTATGTGTATTATTAGATATCTAAAAATCATCTTTAGTCAATTTAACAAATTGTTCAAAAGTATTTTTTGCATGTTCTTTAGTTGATACTCCAATTACTGCATGCTTGATATTTTTTAATGTTGAAATATACCCCAAAGCATCTTCAAGTTTCAAATACCCTCCAGCTAGTACGCTCATAGCTATTATATCCCCATTATACCTGTTTAAGTATTCTTCATATTCTGTTCTTGATGGATTCATTTGAAATCCTACTTTATTGAATGATGTCATAATATATGGAATTTTCAAATTCCATTCTTCACATTTATCAATCAATCTTGGAAAATTTTTTGTTACCAAGCCTGCTTCTATGTTATACTCATCATGCAGATGATTTTGAAATGTCTCAAAAACTTTTTTCATATTTAATCCTAAAGCTAGATCAACTAATGCATCACTAAAAAAAACTGTTTTAATTTTTAAATTTTTGATTTGAAGAAGTTCAATATCAATAAAGGTTTTTAATAATTCTGAGATATCTTTACGTACAATTCCCATCCCACCTTTCGCTATTACTTTTATCTTCTTTTTAATTCCTGCCTGATTCAAAGTATCAAATAATGTGTTAATCATTCCTTTTTCATTTACTTTCATAACATATCCTTGTACATATGGCAAAATAGGATAAAATTCCATTTTTTCTATAAGATCTGTTTTGACTTGAATTTTTTCAATTAAATCCTGAAGCGTAGGATGAGTAGATACAACCATTCCTCCAGCTCCTAAATCTACAGAATACTTTATCACTTCAACTGCATTATCAAAATTTTGTGATATTGATGCTTTTTCTCTGGCATTTTTTTGTGATAAATGATTAACTCCAAAAAAAGGGTTATCTCCTAACAAAATTGAATCTAATTTATTTGACATATTCTACGATCTCCGTTTGTTTTTTTGTAGCTGATTTATACATTGCATCAATAACACTTTGAGTTCTACTTGCTTCAAAAACATCAACCAATGGAAGTTTTTTTGTATTAACACATTCAATCATATGTACATCTTCTTTTGTAAATTCAGGACCTCCAATGTCAATTATGACTCCTTGATTAAGTGATTGTTTATAGATAATTGATTTTTTGTTTTCAAAATTCTGTACTAGTTCATTTAATGAAATTTTTATTAGATCTTCTGTGACATTCATAGTTCCATTTTTACCAATTATTTCTAAATTTATCTCAGCTAATCTGTACCCTTTTTTACTCCATGATGTGTCCAAAGTTCCATTTATTCCATTTTCAAATTTTATTTCCATATTGGCCTCATCTTCCACTTCTTTAGAATATACCGAAGTAATTTTTCCAGATGTCTTGTTTATTGGACCAAAATACCATAATAACAAATCAATAAGATGACTGCCAAAATCTAATAGTACTCCTCCTCCGCTTTGTTCCTTTTTTAAACGCCAACCGGAAGATTTTGAAAATATGTTTGACATATACATATTAGAATTTACTGAAATAATTTCATCTAGTATATTGTTATCTAACAATTTTTTTGCATACTGAAATGTATCTATGAATCTTCGGTTAAAACCAACACCATGAATAATATCTGAATTTTTTAAACTCGTACATAATTTTTTACATTCTTCAAGATTTCTAGCTAATGGTTTTTCCATAAAAAAATTAATTCCATGTTCAATACACGATAATGCAATGGGGAGATGTGATAAAATTGGGGTAGTTATATACACCAAATCTAGTTTTTCTGAACTCATCATTTTTTCATAATCGGAATAAACAGTCGTTTGTGGAAAAGCATTTTTTATGTAACCCCCTAGCATTCCTTCTTTTTCACTAATTGATATTAAATTTACATTTGGAAGAAAATTAAGAATTCCTGCATGTAGCAATCCCATTTTTCCTAACCCTATTACCCCAATATTCAATGTTCTTTGGAATTTTTACGATTATTTGTATTTGTTGATATTTTTAATAATTTTTTCTAATGATACACATTTGATCAAATCCAAATTTTGCTAGAAATTTATTTTTTGATAATGGCTCAACAATTTTATCAAATGAAGTTTTAGTAGGTAAGATTACAAATGGTTCATCGCTAACAAGTGTACAATCTAAATCTTTAATCACTTTTTTTACTAATTTTGGTAAGAAAATGAATTCATGTTCTCCTTCTTCTACTTTTAATCTGAATTTTTCTGCTAAGTATAAAACCACAGACCATAAAGGATTAGGTGTTGTAACTATGGCAATACCATCTTTTTTAAGAATTCTGCACATTTCAGAAATTAGTTTATTTTGATATGGTACATGTTCGATTACATCTTGACAAGAAATAAAGTTTACAGAATCTGATTTAATGGGTAAATTACAAGAATCCCCAACAAATAATTTTTTATTTTTTCTTCCTTTTGAAAATGTCTTTCTGACCATTCCTTCAGAAATATCCATTCCATATGATATTTTGAATTTATCACTAAGTAATTCAAATGATTCTCCAGTACCCACCCCAATTTCTAAAAATGTTTCATTATCTTTAATGTATTTTTCAGCTAACCATTTTATTCTTGTTTTTGATTTTTCTAAAAATGATTTGTTTCTTCTTTCATCATAATCTGTTGACCATTCTTCAAAGAATTCCTTCTCAAATTTAGTCATTGCTTTATTCATTTTTTTTGAAATTTACTTACATATTAAGAAATCTTTAAATCTAAAATTTGATTTTAAAATCTCTTGCTATTTTTACAATCTATTTTCTCTTCTTATTGCCCTTAGTTTACTAAAATTATTGTTATATTGCTAAACATTTAGATTTTAGTCTCTAATTGTTAATACGTGCAATTATTACTCAAAAAGCTTAATTCCACAAATTTACTAAAAAATCATTTTATTGTTTTAGCATTTTTTATTTTATTGACTATGCTTTTTCTTTATCCAAGTTTTCTTACTTTTGACAGATTAATTGGAAATTATCATGGAGATCCTCCCTCATTTCTAAATGCAATATGGTGGTTTCATCATAATACTCTTGGTTCACCCAATAATGTTACTGATGATTGGATGTTTACAAATTATCTTCAGTATTACCCAACTGGAGGACCATTAAACGCCTATGGCATGGTTAACAGCTATATTGGTATAGTTCTTTTTGAAATAATTGGTGATGTTACAGTCACTTACAATTCTCTAGTATACCTTTCTTTTATTCTAACTGGCTATGGAACATTCCTTTTAGCAAATTATCTTACCCGTAATTATTATGCTGCATTAATTGCAGGTATCATATTCACATTTGGAACATATCATACATTTCATGCTAATGGTCATCTTTTTTCTCTTACCACTCAATTTTTACCCTTTGCGGTTTTATTTCTTTTAAAATCAACAAATCTTGAAGCTAAAAAAAATATTGTTATTGCAGGGTTTTTTTTATTTCTAGTTTTAATTTCTGATTTTTATATTGCATTCTTTTCATCCATTTTTTTGGTATCATTTGCATTTTACCTCTTATTTCGAAATAATCGATTTCAATCTATTCTAAGATATCTTTTTGTGATGTTGATTGGATATTTGTCAGCACTTCCAATATATCTTGGGCACTTAGGTTCTGATACATCATCATACAAACCACCTTTTGGTGTTTTTATTGGCCTTTCAGTTGATTTGGTTAATTTTGTTCTTCCATCTCCAAGATCTACACTAGATCGATTCTTTGAATATCCTTGGGGTCATGCAACAGGAAATCCAGAAACTTGGTCCTTTTTAGGATATGTAGTAATATTTCTTGTAATAATAGCACTCTTCAAAACTGAACGAGACAAGAAATTACTATGGATATTCTCTGGTTTATTGTTGGGACTTGTTTCCCTAGGACCTCTCCTGAAATTTTTTGGTGAAGTATATGAGATACCTTTATTGTATTCTTTTTTGTATCACTACATTCCATTCTTTGATTTTTTTAGAGCTGTTGGTCGAGCATCTGTTTTTGTTTCCTTTGCTACTGCAATTCTTGCAGCATATGGAGTTTGTGAAATTTACAAACTAAAAAAACTTTCTTCAAATAAAAAATTTATTATAGTATGTTTGTTGATGATATTGATAGTTGTTGAATTTATTCACATTCCTATACGAACTGATGATGTTATTGTACCTGAAATTTATTATGATATCTCAAAGAATCCTAATGATATTGTAGTGTTAGAAGCCCCAATTGGAAGATTCTATAATAATGAAAAACATTTTCTTGAATTAGATAGAATTACTGGTTATTATCAAACAATTCATGAAAAACCAGTTTATTCAGGTGTTACAACTAGGAATCCTGATTATGTAGAAGGTCATTTACAAACATATTTTCTTAACCAATTCATTTGGAATCAACCAAATAGAGATATTATTATTCAAAACTCTACAGAAACTGGAATCTCTTTGTTTAATCACTTTGATATTGGTTATGTCATCATCAAAAAAGATCTTAGGGGATATTGGAATGGATTACACGATTCTATTACTGATAATTGGATGCCTCAGACTAAAATTTTCCTCAAAGATGTATTTCAGCGCTCACCTGATTTTGAAAATGATGAATTATTTGCATATATCGTACCAATCTCCAAATCTAAAACTCCGTTCATAGTGTTAGGTGATGGCTGGAGCCCTTATCTTAATTTGTATAGAACTATTGAAAAAGAAGGCCAAATTTTGTTAAACAACCCTACTGATTCCAAACAGAATATTCTTGTTGAGGTAAAATTATTCTCACCAATGTTAAATAATGTTTATTTCAACTTAAATGACAATCAAATTTTTAAATCCAGTCTTGAAAAACAAAAATCTTATCATGTAATGCTAAATTTGACTTTAGAACCTGGCTATAATGAATTAAGTATTATCACTGATGACTCTACTGCAAAAGAAATTCCTACTCTAGATTTTACTGCTAGAAGAATTTCTCTTGAAAAAAATACAGGTCTAGCTATTAATCACATTTCTCTTAACAATAATTTGTTGTCAGAATCAACAATTATTTTATTGGAAAATAATTCATTTTCTCATGTTGTAGAACAATATCGTTTAATCTCACAAACTGCAATAGATGCACATGCTAGAAATCCTACCCCTGAAGATTTAGAAAGAATTTATGAATTACTTGTTTCAGGTGATAAAACATCAATTAAAAAACTATTGTAATTTTTTCCATGAATCTATTAAAAATTATCTTGTAACTATTATAACTGTATCATTATTGATTATATTGTATGAGTATTATTCAAAAAAATAATCCTAGTCTATTAATTTTTATTATTACTTTTTTTGTGTTTTCATCATTTACTGTTTACTATGTTTCTCAATTTAATGATAGTTTAAATACAAATCCTAAAACAAATTTTATTTATCTTTTTAGTGGTGATGAACCAGTATATCTTTCTATTACATCAAATATAATTTATAATAATTCTATTTTTGTTGAAGATCATTTTCTAGGGCAATTTAATGAACCAAAAACAGATCCTTTAATGGATTGGCCTGAACAATTTGAAGAACCTAGAACTTGGCATTCTGCTCAAAGAGATGATGGTCATTATATTAGTAAACATGGATATGGCCTTTCTTACATGTTAATTCCAGGCTATTATTTGGGCAGTTTTTATGGTGTTTTTACTACAATTAATGTAATTCTTAGCCTTACATCTGTAGTAATTTATAATTTTATTTCTAAATTAACATCAAAAAAAATTGGATTCATCACAGCTATAGTCTTTAGTTTTAGCACAATAATGATCAACACTACAGGAAAAGTATTACCTGACGTAGTAATGATGTTTTTTATAATATTTATTTTATATACAATTTTCTACAAATCAAATTCAATCAAATATGCTGCATTAGCTGGTTCTCTTTTAGGTTTTGTAGTTTTTTTTTAAAACAACTTTTATTGTTTTAGATTTTATTTTTATTCCATTGTTATTTTTATTATTTTTTCAAAAAAAGATACCGAGAAATATTTTTCTAGTTTTTCTTTCATTTTTTATTCTTTTATCATTGATATCAATAGTTCATAATTATTATATCTATGATAATTTTGTTGGTGGTTTTCATTCCCAAAATTATTTTGAAATTATATTTAATGATTCTCATAGTTCTCTTGGAGCGATGCATGGTCAAAATACTGATCACAGAATCCTTGCATTTGAAGAAATTTTCTTTGGACGGGATCATGGTCTCTTTATCTTATCACCCATACTTCTCCTATCTTCTTTAGGAGTAGGAACACTCTACAGAAATAATAAACCCCTCTTACTTTCCCTCATTCTTATAATGTCATCTATAATATCCATCTACCTTTTACTTCTTCCAACAATTCCACTTATTGGAATGGGAGGTGTAGTTTTTAGGTATTTTCTTCCAATACTCCCACTTTTTTCAATACCTTTTGCAATTGCAATGCAGCAATTCGGTAAAACTTTACCTTACAAAATCATTTTTGGTATTTTGTTAGGAATTAGTAGTTACATATGTGTCATTTTAGCTACTATCTCAGAAAATGCATCTTCTAATCATATGCTTACTAAACTAGAGGTGATTCAAACTGCTTATCTTGGCTTATCTAACATATTTCCTGCTTTGGGACCTACAACCTATGGAAAAAAATCAATGACATTTCATCAACCGTTAACAGAATTAAACATTTTATTCTTAGTTGTGATTGTATCTTTGATCATTTTTGCTATAATTATGTCATTTCGTTATAAATTAGAAAAAAAATCCCTCTAACGATTTATTTTATACTGTTTTAACAATATATTGCATGAAACTTCCCACTTTCATTTCTTGCTTATCAATGTTAATGATTCCAGAAGTTTGGTAGTACTATAAAATTCATTAAACTATAATAGAATTTTGAAAGTCAGTTTATTTTTTTATTCTTGATAAATACAGAATCTTCTCCAGCCATACCCGCATCCCATGGAAAATATTCTCCCTTTAACCATCTTTCCCATCTTTGAATATCCTCTTCTACCATAATTTTGATTAATTTTTTGAATTTAGTTTTTGGTTTCCAACCTAATCTTTTTTCAGCTTTTTTATAATTTCCTTTCAAATGTGGAACTTCATATGGTCTAAATCTAGATTTTGATGATTTGATCTTTTTATTTGAAATTCCTGCTATCTTGCATGCTTCTGTTACTAATTCTTTAACTGAGTGTGTTTCATTTGTTGCTAATACATAATCATCAGGGTTTTTCATTTGTAACATTTTCCACATACCTTCAACATACTCCGGAGCATATCCCCAGTCTCTTTTAGGAGCCATGTCTCCTATTTTTAAATTATTAATAATTCCTAATGAGATTTTTGCTACTCCGTTTGAAATTCTTCTTGTAACAAATTCAAGTCCTCTAATTGGTGATTCATGATTAAACAAAATTCCATTACACAAATACATGTCATATGCTTCTCTGTAAATATCTGTCATCCAATATGCATACAGTTTTGCAGCTCCATATGGACTTGCAGGTTGGAACGTTGATTTTTCATTTTTACTATTTTCCTTGTCAACTCCAAACATTTCACTAGATGATGCTTGATAGATCTTTATCTTTGGATTAATTTTTTTTATCTCTTCAATAATTCTAACTGATCCAAAACCTGTCATATTTCCAGTGTATAGCGGTTGACTAAAAGAAACATCGACAAAACTTTGTGCTGCCAGATGATACACTTCATCAGGATTTGATTTTTTTAGAGCATCTGATATGGATCTTGCATCAATAATGTCTGCTGGAATTAATTCAATTTTGTCAAATATTCCTAGATAATGTAGTCTCCAAAAATTTGGAGTCGAAAGTCGCCTGTATGTCCCATATACTTTGTATCCTTTTTTTAACAAAAATGCAGCCAAATATGCCCCATCCTGCCCTGTTAATCCTGTTACTAACGCTCTCTTCATTTTATCACTTATACTGTGTAAAATTCAAGCATTATAATTTTATTTAACAGAAAATTATTCAAATGGTGAAAGTTCTCATTACTGGTTCTTCAGGATTTTTAGGCACACATTTAGTTAAACATCTATCAAAGAATAATGAAATTTTTGGAATTTCCAAGAAAAAAGACAAAATATCAAAAAATATTGGAAAAAATATACTTACAATCAACAAAATTCCTTCTAAAATTGATTGCATAATTCATTTAGCTGCACTTACAGATGTGCAATACTGTCAGAACTACCCTCAAAAATGTTTTGAAATTAACGTTTTGGGAACACTAAACATGTTGGAACTAGCTCGAAAAAATAACTGTAAATTTATACTTCCTACATCTAGTTTGATTTTTGGAAATCCAAAAAAACTTCCTATTTCCGAAAATTCTCCCATTAATCCTATGACAATTCATGGTTCTAGTAAATCAATATGTGAGTCTATCTGTAAATCATATTCTGATCTATATGATATGGATATCATTACTACACGTCTGTTTTCAATATATGGTCCTAACAATCCTTCTTATTCAATAATTCATAGAATAATTTCACAATTATTACACAAAAGAAAAATTATTCTTGGAAACACAAAAACAAAACGAGATTTTCTTTTTATATCTGATTTTGTTAATGCCGTAGATTTACTTATTAAATTAAATCTTAATGGGTTTAATCAATTCAATATAGGTTCTGGTGAAAGTTATTCTATACTTTCTATATGCAAAAAATTACTAAAAATTTCTGGAAAGTCTATTCCAATAAACATTGATCAAAATATAATTAGATCAAATGATGTTAAAAATTTAATTTCAGATTCTTCTAAACTTCAGAAACTAGGTTGGAAACCAAAAATTTCTCTTGAAAAAGGATTACAAATATCATATAACTGGTTTCAAAATTCTCACAAAGTAAAAAAAATTGAAAAATGAATAACAAATCATATACTCTCAAAGAAGATAGTACTCTGTGTTTTTTACATATACCAAAAACTGCAGGAACCTCATTGACTGCATTCTTAGATGCAAAATTTTCTTCACAAAATATTTTTCCATATCAAAAATGGCCAGATCTCTTACATCATCAATCAAATTTCAATATGATCTTTTACGGGGACACTTTGGTTATAGTATTCATAACATATTTCCAAATATTTCATACATGACTATTTTGCGTAATCCTTTTGATCATGTTATTTCATGGTACGAACATCTTATGCGTTCAGTAATAAAAAGAAAAAATCTTAGAACTACAAAAATTTTTTCAGGACAAGAAAGATTACTTGATGTGTTACAAGATCCTATTCAAAAAAGACTTTTTTTGAATCCACAATTACGTCAAATTACATTAGATATCAACATACCAGCAATATTGAAACTTATCAAAGAAACAAAGCACAAAGATATTCCATATGATTTATCTACTTTTTCATTACCAAATATTACTTTAGATTCATTAATTCCAGAATTTGAAATATCATATGGATCTCTTATTGATTCATTATATCCAGATATAGTTTTGAATGATTTTGTAAATTTTCCCTCTATTGATTTTTTGGTACCCGAAATTGATGATAAAATATTGTTATCTGTTGGAAAAAAACGCTTAGAATCTTTTTCCTTTTTTGGATTAACTGAATTTATGAATGAAACAATAGAATTACTTTGTAATAAATTTCATTGGAAAAATGATCTTAATATGATTAAAGAAAATATAGGGTGGCATAAAGTAGATAAAAATAACCTTCCTTCAAAAACAATTGAACTAATTAAAAATAGTACCAAATTAGATACAGAACTGTATGTCTATGCAGAAGAATTATTTCATACAAGATATAGAAATTTTAAAGAAGAAACTAGAACATAATTTTCTCATAATGCCTACTTTCTAATGCATTACTAATTTTTAGTAAATCTACACTAATATACAAAAACAATCTCAAACAATTTGATGTTTAAGGATAAATTTGAAAAAAGAATTTTAGAATTAGAAAATAAAATTTATGAATTAGAAATTCGAAACATATTTACAGTTTATCACCTACGTGAACCTAATCAAAAAGAATTAGATTATTGGTTTAATCAAATTAGTTCTAACAAAATTTCTTTAGTAGATTTTCGTAACAAATTTAAAAATAATCCAGAGTCACTAGAATTTCAAAAAAATTTTTTAACAATTTATGGTGTTCACTATGATAACGAGTTTGCATATAAGGAATTAAAAAATCATCGATTTTATTTTCCAGTCTCTAATCAAAAATTACTAAAAGCGTCTCTTCTTCCCTTTGAAAAGAGTTATGAGAATTGGAAAAAAATTTTCTCTAGTATAATAAGTCCTGGAATGAATGTTGTAAATATAGGTGCAAATGTAGGAATTTTTACTATAATGCTGTCTGAATTTGTTGGTATGAATGGTACTGTTTATTCAGTAGAACCTATCCCAAATCAATTTGAGTGCCTAAAACGTAATGTAGATTATAATAATTGCAAAAATGTGAACATTAACCAATTAGCCATGTCTGATCATGATGGAAAAATTGAAATGATTGTTGCTGGTCATGGTAGCTACATTTCTCCTATTTCTGTTTCAGGATCTAAAACATGTACTGTAAAAACAAACACTCTTGATTCCTTTATACAAAATGATGTTACCATTGATCTTATTTTTATGGATGCTGAAGGTCATGAAGAAAAAATCTTAAATGGTGCCAAAAAAATATTATCAAAAAACCCTAACATAAAAATCATCACAGAATTTTCCCCCTCAAATTTACAAAGATCGGGAACTTCTCCTTCCTCATTTTTATCTTTAATTGATGAACTTGGATTTAAAATAATGGAAATAGATGAAAAAACTGGCAAGTTTGAAAAATCTAAAGATATCCTAAACCAATTTCTTCCAGATAAAAATAAAATTAAACCTGGTCATACAAATCTACTATTAACAAAATAAAATTATTTGTTATAATTTAAAAAACTGACATAATTGTTTCATTTTTTAATATCTAATTTTTGACAGCAATAATTTCAAAATTTGGTTTTTCAGTTTTTAGCATATCTTCAGATTCAATTTTATAACCTAAGTAATTTAGAATTGTTTTTATTTCATTTGCTGTATACATTCTCATTCTATGAGGAACTCTTTTTTCTCCTTGATGAGCAAATTTTTCAAATGTTTCTAAATTCTGCTTATTCACAAAATTAGGTAATGAAAAATATACTTTAGCACCTTTTTTTAATACTCTGTACATTTCTTTTAAAATTAAGAATGCATCTTCTTTTTCCATATGCTGAAGAACCAAAACAGAATATGCAAAATCTATTGTGTTATCATCTAAAGAAATTATTGAGCCATTTGTTTGCATAAATTTGATATTGCTTTTATCTGAACAATATTCTTTTGCAAACTCTAGCATTTTTTTACTAATATCTATACAATGTATCTGATTGACAATCTCACTCATGGGCTTTGCCATTCTTCCAATTCCACATCCATAATCAAGAATCTCAAAATCTTTTTTCAAGTATTTCTGGAGCTTTTCAACAAACTGGATTCCTGTTTTTTCAAAATCCTCTTCTGAAGTAGCAGAAGCTACTGCTTTCTTAGCTTCTGCTAAACTAGAAGGATTCCATGATTTTTTGTATTTTGAATTTGTAATATTTTTAAATTCTTTATTAATCAAATAATTCCCTTTCTCTATATCAAAATATTTGGTATAATAGATTATCTTTTATGATCTTCCTTCTTCTTTTTACTCCAGATAAAATAGAAAGGATATGGTTCAGGTTTTACTAATCCTTTTGAAATTTTTTTGATATATTGTATTTTTCCTAATTGTTTGTGTGATTTAAATTTCCAAAATACATCTCTAGGACCATTAAATTTTTTATACCAAAAAATATCTACAACTTCCAAATCATTTTTCAAAATCATTTGAGTATGAATTGCAGGAATTCCCCCAAAAATTTGCTCTTGAAATAAAATTGAAGCTTCTGGATTCAGAAATTTGTTTACATTGGCATAAAAATTTTGATGTATTTTCCAATTTGGATCAAGAACACGCAATAATCCATCAGGAGAATAATTTGCTTCAATTGATGAAAAATGTGGTGGATTGCTAACCACTAAATCCCATTTTTCTTTCAAAGGGATGTTTGATAATCCATCCGAAAGATATACTGATACTTTGTTTTCTAACTTGTTTTCTTTGATAGTTTTTTTACACATTTCTACTGCGTCTGGATTAACATCAATCAAACATAATGAATCACATAATCCTTGACTCAATAATGAAAATCCTATGTGACCTGAACCTGCACCAAAATCACAAATTCTTGAAACTTTTCCAAAAATTTTTTTGATTGTAGGAATAAAATCTTGACCTAATGTTTGACCTCCTCCATCCAAAATATCTTTGTGATTTACTTGTATTTCTCCGTATTTGACCTTGCGAATCTTGTGAAAATCGCATAATATTTTTTTTCTCTGTTTTAGAATCTTTTCATTATTTTTAATAATTTTTTTATATTCTTCTGATTTTTTGAAAATTTCAGGTAGTTGTTCTTTAGTAATTTCTTTATTCTTAATTTTCTTAACAAATGATTTTAATCCTGCTTCATCTGGTTCCCTAAAAAGAATTTCGTGATAACATTTGATAATAATATTACTTATGTCCTCCACATATTTTTTCATGTTTCATACAATAAAAATTTTATAATTTTAATTTGTTTTTAGATAGCTTCGATAGTAATTTTTTCAATTAAAATTCCTAACATTCGTGTATCTTCTGAATTTGAAATTATTGATTCAGGACTAATTGTTTTTTCTATATCAAAAGATATTCGCAAAAATTTGTCTAATTTTTTAATATCTGTTATTCCTTCAAAAAATATTTTTTTATTTTGTTGATCTGTAATTGATAATTTGACATTCTCATTATTTATCTTTATTTTTAAACTATCAATATTATTTTGTAAAAGATAATTTTTTACTATAAAACCAATTTTAATTTTTTCAGCATTTATCATTGGTAAATATAGGATTGATTTATTTTTTGGTCCAGTCCATCTCATATATTTTTTGGTTTGTAAATCTTTTTCTCTTGAAAACCATCCATCACCAAATAGCTTTTGATTAAATGAATAACTAATTTTTGTTTCAGGTGATATATTTAAAAAATAAGTATTCTCAAAATGTATATCGAGTAGCTTGTATACTAGATTATTCTGATTCATATTTTCAAATTTATGTTCATAATATTTCTCTTTCAAGAATTTAATCATGTTATCATATTTTTTTTCAAATATTTTTTTGGCAAATTCATAAATTTCTATATCTAATTTATTATACTCAGTAATTTTTTTTAAATTAAATTTACTTGCATATTTCTCTCTTTCTTTAATTCCGGCATAATTCATTTTTCTTATGTATCTATTATGTTTCCATCCAAAAGTAAAACAAAGAAGTTGTAGTGATTCTTCAAATCTTTCTGATATTCCAAAAAATGCAAATTTCATTAAATTATTTTTGGCATTTTCTAATAGTTCTTTTTCTGTAATTTTATTATTGATAAAATCATCTGAAACTTCATTAAAAAAATATGTTGAATTGTTATCATTAGTAATTTTTTGAACATCAAGATCAATTGAAAGATATTTGGTTTGATTATTACTCAAAATTTTTTTTGAGACTTTATCATCAATTTTCCACTGTTGTAAACTACTTGTAGGCTCAATTTTTTCTAATTCCTTTTCAAGCCCTTCCCCTGGTTCTCGTTTGTAATGTAAAAAACTCGAGATTGTCCTTTCTACTGGTTCTCGTAACATTGTAATACAAACTGATTTTTTATTCAATAGTCTGTGTAATCCAATCCCATAATGCCCACGAATAAAATTATACTGATTCAAATCTAAAGGTAGGTGTGGAAGTAGTTTGTGCCATGTTTGATGTGATAAAATTGAATTTTGATCAAAATAATTATCAACAAAATCTATGAATGAAACTCCTGCAGTTTTTGGTATGTGTAAAAAATATAGAACATCATTTTCTTTTAAAGTAAAAGTTCTATTATTCATTTTTGAACCTTTTTACTTCACGAGAATTTTTAAGAATATCTTTTAGCCATTCAATTGTTTTATTTTCAGTAATTATTTTTTCTTTATATGTTCGTAATCCCACTAAATCTAGTTCTCTTTTTAAAATTTCCATGTATGCATTTCTGATTTGTTCTTCAATTTTAAACTCATTATGTAGTTTTTCTTTTAATTCATTAAAAAAGTCATCTTTTCTTTTACTCCAATATTGTTTTTCATCTTCCATGGGTGCTCTTTTTAAAATTTCATAGAATGTTTCCACAATTTTTAATTCATTTTTCAAATCATCTGTATTATCATTCATGATTTTGTATCTAATCCTTTGTCACTAGATAGTTATTGATTATTAATGCATCCAAATCTGAATATTTCATTGTCATTATAGCATCAATTGGCCTTTCTACTATTGGTTCTCCTGCAAGATTAAATGAAGTATTCAAAACTATCCCTCCCACATTATCTATCAAATCATGAAACATTGGATTTGTCTCTCTTTCTAGAATCTGAGGTCTGCAACTTCCATCTACATGTGATACTGCTTCATGTTCTTTTGGATTTTTCATCTTAAACCCTTCTATCATGTATGGTGCCTTTTCAACATTATTGAGAATTTCTGAGGCAAAATTATTGGTAATACTGGGGCAAAATGGCCTCCATGACTCTCTTTTTTTGATTTTAAGATTAACTCTATTCCTAAATTCCATACTTTTTGCAAGCGATAGAATACTTCTGTTTCCAAGTGCTCTGGGGCCAAACTCTGATTTTCCTTGGAACCAACCAATAATTTTTTGATCATTGATTAATTCTGAAGCTGTAGAAACAGGTTCAACTTCTTTAAAGTGCATATCAGTTTTACTTAACTGATATTTTACTTCTTCATCAGAATATGATGTTCCAAGATACAATGAAATAGATGGTTCTGAAATTGTTTTTCCTGTTTCTTGCATGTATTCTTCAAAACATACTCCTACTGCATTTCCAAAATCACCTGCAATTGGATTAAAGAAAAATTTGAATTCTTTTCCTAATTCTTTTCTTATAATCATATTCATTATCATGTTCAAAAATATTCCTCCTGTTAGCACCACATTTGGAATTCCAGTTAATTGAACAGCATTACGAATTAACTCAACAACTATTTCTTCTAGAATTTTCTGTGCAGCCCAAGCTATTGCCTCTTTACTGTAGATTCTTACTAGAAGATTAATTCTATCATCCATATTTTTAAACAATAATGAATTATGCTCAAATCTGGTCTTGGGCATTTCTACACCACCACTAATGTGTTCTAGATTTTCAAAAACTGGAAAAACTTTTTTCAAATGTTGATAAACTTCAGATTTCTCTTCTTCAGATTTACTTTCTCCAAAAGCTGCCATAGTCATTGTTTTCCCCTCACCATCTATCATTCTAAATCCTAAAACTTCAGTGATGCAACCAAATACAAAACCCAAAGAAGCATTTACTGGAAAAATTTTCAAAACATCTATACTTCCATTATCTCCAACAAATATGCCTCCTGAGTTTCTACTTCCATCATCTTGTCCTCCCCCATCAAGTGAAATTATTGTTGCTTTGTCAAATCCAGATATGGCATATCCAGTTCGTGCGTGTATGTATTGATGATTATAAAATAATGGCTTTTTGTTTTCTAATGACGTTTTTGGAAATCCTTCTATTTGCTTTGCAGTACAGAATTGCCCACTCATCACATTATCGATTTTTTCTAATGGTAATCCAAAACCGACAGAAATCCTATCAACATCTGAAATTTTTATACCTGCCTCATCCAGACAATACTGTATTGCATTTGGTTGAAATCCTCCGGCATGTTTAACACGACTTAGTCGCTCTTCACTAATTGCAGAGCGTAAAACTCCGTCTTGTATTAAAGCAGCAGAAACATCATGGTAAACTGGTGATGGAGAAAGATGACTAAGTCCTAAAATTATCAATAATTTTCTTAATTTCTAGTTTATAATAAATTGTCTTCATTAAGCAAGACAGATAAATCCAATAAATCGATGTTTGACATGCTTCAAATTTCTAA
The DNA here is from genome assembly GCA_965238195.1 of Candidatus Nitrosopumilus sp. GTDB lineage: Archaea > Thermoproteota > Nitrososphaeria > Nitrososphaerales > Nitrosopumilaceae > Nitrosopumilus. The sequence continues at coordinate 1,192,982 of OZ250174.1, forward strand.
ACGTACTACGTGTAGAATTTGTGGAAATTCAGATTTAATTCCAATTATTGACTTTGGAAGTATGTATCTTGCAGGTTATACGCCAAAAGAAGATGATCCTGCACCTATTACAGAAAAAGCACCTATGATTCTAGTTCGCTGTAGCAAAAATTCAGATCATCCAACTTGTGGATTAGTCCAATTATTACACACTGTTGATTCTGATGTCATGTATAGACGCTATTTTTATCGTTCAGGAATTAATACAACAATGCCTATTAATCTACATGAAATCGTAGAAGATACAATCAAAAAAGTAGATCTACATCCAGAAGATATTGTAGTTGATATTGGGTGCAATGATGGAACTTTACTGAAAAATTATCAAAATAGAAGCTTGACTGCTGTAGGGTTTGATCCTGCAAAAAATATGTTACAATATTCTAAAGAAAGTGGAGCAACTATAATTACAGAATATTTTGATTCAGATTTGTATTCTCAGAAATACGACAAAAAGGCCAAAATAATTACTAGTATTGCAATGTTTTATGATCTTGAAGAGCCCCACAAGTTTGTAGAGGGAATTTCCAAAGTTCTTGACAAAGATGGAGTTTGGGTTTTAGAGCTTGCATATTTACCATCAACATTATCTCAGCTAGCATTTGATACAGTTGTTCATGAACATTTGGAGTATTATCATTTAGGTACACTAGAGTTTCTATTAGATACACATGATCTCAAAATAATTGATGTTTTTCTCAATGATATCAATGGAGGAAGCTTTAGATTGTTTGTAAAACATAAAGATTCTCAAATTGATAAGACTGCTAAAAAACGAATAGATGACTTGAGAGAGTTTGAAAAAAATTTACAATTAGATACTGAAAAACCATATAATGAATTTACCCAAAGATTGGATGAAGAAAAACATAAACTTGTTTCTTTCCTAAAAAAAGAAGTAAAATCTGGAAAAACAGTTTATGGTTATGGTGCATCTACAAAGGGTGCTACATTGTTGCAATACTATGGAATTGATAATACTTTGATAACTTCTATTGCTGATAGAAATCCTGACAAATGGGGCAGAACAACAATTGGAACTGACATACCTATAATCTCAGAAGAAGAGGCACGAAAAAACAAACCTGATTATTTCTTGGTTCTTCCATGGCATTTTATTCAAGAGTTTGTACAACGTGAAAAAGAATTTCTTGAGGGTGGTGGAAAATTCATTGCTCCCCTTCCAAAATTTGAGATTATTTCAAGGTAAAGAACTATTACCATATCTCTTATGATTTAGTTTTAGGTGAATTATAAATGAAAATTGGATATGATCTTCAACCTTTACAGACAGAACAATCAGCAAAAAGAGGTATTGGAAGATTTACAAAGAATCTTGTAAATGCACTTTTAGAGTTAAACAAAGATACTGACAATGTTGTTTTTACAAATGGACTATATGAATCTCTAAATCTGAATCTGCAAAATACGTCTATCCAGCATATACAATACAAAAATCCAACAACAAAACAGGATATTATAACAAATAATATATTACAACATTTGAAATATCAAAAAGAAAATTTTGATATTTTTCAAATATTTAGTCCCTTCGAAGGTTATCCTAGTAACCTGCCTGTAATTAATTCCTATTTTGATAAACTTGATTCAAAACTTTGTACTGTTATCCATGACTTTATTCCACTTCATCTATCTGATCATTATTTGTCTGATGCCAGTGCCATACGGGCTTACTATAAACAACTAAAAACCATCTATCATTCTGATATGTTGTTTGCAGTATCTGAGGCTACAAGAATTGATGCAATTAACATGTTAAATATTCATCCAGACAAAGTTGTAACTATTGGTGAGGGTGTCTCAGATTCATTTTTTAAGATTGATACTATTCCAAAAAATGATATTTCAAAAATTAAAAACAAATATGGAATTAAAGAGAACTTTGTATTATATACAGGTGGTATTGATTATAGAAAAAATATTGAAAAATCAATAGAAGCATTTTCTAAAATTGAAAAATCTCATCTAAATGATACATCATATGTTATTGTTTGTGAAATTTTTGACAATGACAAAAAACGCCTTTTAAGTATTGCAAAGGACTTTGGTGTTGAAAATAATATTGTTCTTACTGGTTTTATTTCTGATGATGAACTTAACTTGCTTTACAATTCTTGCTCGTTTTTTGTTTTTCCTTCTCTTGTAGAAGGATTTGGGTTGCCTCTACTGGAAGCTATGACTTGTGGTGCAGCTGTAATTGGTAGCTTTGGTTCAAGTATTTTTGAACTAATTGAAGATAAAAAATATGCTTTTAATCCAGAAAATATTGATGAACTCTCATCACTTATGACTAAAATGCTTTCAGATGTTGCTTTTTGTCAAGAATCCAAGATTCACTCTATAAAAAAATCTGGTGAATATTCTTGGCACAAAACTGCAAGCAAAATCATGTCTGTATATCAAAAATTTGACGAATCATCTAAAAATTCATCTTTTATCAAAAAACCACGAATAGCATATTTTTCTCCACTACCACCAAAAAAATCTGGTATTGCAGATTATAGCGCTTCATTGTTACCATTTTTAGAAAAATATATGGATATTGATCTTTTTATCGATGATTATGAATGCACAGATAATTACATCAATGAAAACTTTCATCTAATTTCATACCATGAATTTACTAAATTTCACGAACACCAACCGTATGATGCTATAATTTACCAAATGGGAAATTCTGAAAATCATGTTTACATGTTTGATTATGTAAAAAAATATCCGGGAATTGTAGTATTACATGATGTTTATCTAAGCGGTGTACTTTTTTGGATAACAGGAAAAGTGGGTAAAATAGATGAATTTGTTGAGGAAGTGATCTATTCTCATGGAGATCAAGGAAAAAAATTAGTAGACAAGGCCAAGAAAAATTTGATATCTTGGGACAAATTGATATGGGAATTACAATTAAACAAACGTTTCATTGAAAACTCAAAACAAATTCTTGTTCACTCTAATTGGGATAAACAACAAATTTTAAATCAGAATCCACAATTTGATAAAAAAATATCTCTGATACATCAACTGTCACCAGTAATGATTAGAACTGATAATAAACAAGTCAAAGAAAAATTAGGATTTGCAAATGACGATTTTGTTATATGCTCTTTTGGTTTTGTTGTATCTACAAAAAAAATTGATTCCATTATTGAAAACTTGAAATCATTTTTAGAAAATACAAAAAATGCTAAATATGTTATAGTTGGTGATACCTCAGATCCGTATGGTCAATCACTTCATAAATTGGTAAAAGATCTAAATCTAGAAAAAAGCATTATCTTTACCGACTATGTTAATGAAAATGTATACCAAAATTACATCCAAATCTGCGATGTATGTATTTCACTTCGAACAAATGCTAGGGCAGGAACATCTGCATCAATAAATCATGCAATAGGAGCTGGAATCCCAACAATCATTTCTGATGATGACTCCTTCAAGGATTATTCTGATGAAATCTTGATTAAAGTAAAGCCAAAAGAAGAAAAAAACCTCGGAAATCTAGTAAAAGATCTAATGGAAAATGACTCAAAACTTATGGAATATTCAACAAATTCCCAAAATTTTGCCGTTAATAATTTTTCCATAGATTCATGTGCAAACAAATACGTCAATATAATAAAAGAAATTACTGGTTCTGAATAATTATGAAAGTGGCATTTATTATACAAAGATTTGGTCCAGAAATATATGCTGGTGCAGAAATACTAGTATCTCAACTTGCTAATAATCTATCTGACTTATTTGAAATTGATGTTTTATCAACTACTGCAAAAGATGCTGGTACCTGGGATAATTATTTTAAAGAAGGAGTTGAAAATTTTCAAAGTTTTAAACTCATTAGATTTTCTATAGATTCGCCTAGAGATTCAAAATATGTATCACTATCAAGGTATCTTGAAACTCACAATGATGATTTAAAGAAAGGCCAAGAATTCATTGAAGCAAATGGTCCTATCTCTACAAACTTTCTAAATTATCTTAAAAAAAATAAAAACAATTATGATTTATTTATTTTCTTTGGATATAGTTATTGGTTAACCTTTAATGGAATATCTATTGTTAAAGAAAAATCCTTACTTTTTCCACAAGCTCATGATGAACCATGGATTAACTTTGATATTTACAAACAAGTATTTCAGGTACCTATAGGATATATTTTCCAAACAAATGCAGAAAAACAAATTGTCCATAAAAAATTTGGGTTTACTGATAAACCCTATGAAATAGTTGGACATGGGATGTCTCTAGATTTTAAAAATATGGATTTACATTCAAACAAAAAACTACCAAAAAAATTTCTATTATATATTGGAAGAATTAGTGAAGGGAAAGGATGTCAGGAACTATCTGATTATTTTAACAAATATTGTGAATCACATAACAGTGATTTGGAATTAGTAATGATAGGAACTATAGAACATAAAATTAAAAATACCAAAGCAAAAATATTTGAAAATATATCTGATGAAATGAAATTTGACATAATTTCAAAATCTCATATTTTTGTTATGCCTTCTGCCTTTGAAAGCCTAAATTTGGCATTACTGGAGTCTTGGCTATTAAAAAAACCTGCAATAGTTAATGGAAAATCAGTGGTTCTCAAAGAACACTGCTTACAAAGCAACGGTGGTTTATTCTATGAAAATTATGAAGAATTTGTAGAATGCCTAGATTTTATACTTGAAAATAAGGAAATACCGACAAAATTAGGCATAAATGGTTATGATTATGTTAAAAATAATTTCAATTGGGCAAGCACACGTCAAAAATACTCTAACTTTTTTTCAAAAATTTCAAAAATGATTACTTAAGTTTTTATCAATACATTTCCCTATTTCTCATAATGTCTGAGCTAAATATTGAAGAGATTGTTGACCAGATTCAAAATTCAGCAAAAAACAATAAAAATGATTTTGATGCTATAATATCATTTCTTGCTAAAGAACTATCTAAGAATAATGAATCTGTAAGTGATGAAAACATAGAACTAGTAGCTGGAAATATTGAAAACAAGTATTATTCTAAAATCCAAATACAAGAATTTTTGAAACAAGAAATCCAAAAACAAACTACGAACATTTATTCTAACTTATCTGATTCTGATAATTTTCAAACCATTCTTACTAAAATTTCTAATAACAAAGAATTATCTGATTATGCAGGTGATATGAAATTCAGCAAAAATCACCTTGGGTTTCTTCGAAAAATTTTCTATATGAATGCGACACAAAATTATCTATCTGCATTTAAATGGTACATAACTGATGATCTCATAAAAAATCAGAATAATTTTAATTTCATAGTTGAAGATTCAGTTAAAAAAATTCTCACTCAAATTCAAGAACTAAAAAACTATGCTCATGATTCAGAAACATGGATAAAAAAAATTGAAATTAAATTAAATGAACAGAATTCTACACTCGGTGATCATACATCTACACTAGCTATATCTAGATATCAACTAGATTATTTACATGAAAAAATTGAAAAATTAAGTTCTAAACTAGATGATAGTGAAATAAATGGACATTTAATTTCAAATCTTATATCTGAAAAATCAAATGCAATGAAAAACTCTCCCAAATTTAACTTTGATATTGATAATGATATCTTGTATTTCTTACATATTCCCAAAAATGCTGGAACATCTTTTATTGATTTCTTGAATAATTATTATGATAATTCTCAAATATGCAAAGAACATGATTGGCAAGAACTTTTACCAACCCTTCCTCAAAATTTTAATCCAAAACTTGTTCATGGTCATTTTAGTTTTGGCATCCATAGAATTCTTCCAAAAAAACCCGTTTACATAACAATGTTAAGAAATCCAATAGATCGAACTATTTCTGACTATTATCAGTCCATGCGAACTGAAAATATGGGTGCTGAAACAAATTTCTTCAAAAATTCTAATTTAGAAGATCTAATAACTAATGAATCTACAAAATGGAGGTTCACAAACAATCAATCAAAGCATATTGTATATGACTTAGATCCTACAGATCTTATTCATTCAACTGATGAGAAACTTATAGATGAATTCTCTCGATTCCTTGTTCCTGATTTTAAATCTCCAACTGTATCTGATATTGAACTTCTCCAACAGGCAAAGAAAAATTTAGAAGATTTTGCTTTTGTTGGCATTACTGAAAGATTTGAAGAATCTATGCAGCTTCTATGTTATACTTTTGGATGGAAACCATTCCAATCTATTCCTCAACTAAATGTTTCTCCATCAAAAAGTCTTCAAGGAAACATGTCTGCTAAAACATTAGACTCTATCAAAAATTGTACTTCAGTAGATCTAGAACTTTATGAATTTACTCTAAATTCTTTTGAAACAAAATATTCTATTATGATTACAGATTTAATGAAAAAATATTATTTGCCCTCTCTTTCTCATTTACCTTTCAAGAAACTTGTTAATGTGTTGTTAGAAAAGCACTATGAAGAAAATTTTTGGGCTTTGAAAACTGTCCCTTTTATTGAATATACTTTTGATAAATCACTTAATGGAACTGGATGGTACTCTAGAGAAGAACACGATAAAAAATATTATAGATGGCTGGGACCTACAACATCCTCTATTATTGATTTTCCGAAATTAGATAAAAAAGACAGAATTATACAATTTCATATTATTGATTATGTGTCCAAAAATACTGCAAGAAACATAAAACTTGAAGTAAATGACAAACAAATATTGTTAAACATAATTGATGAAAATACTGAATCTCATGAACTTACTTTTGAAGGAAAGATATCTGGTAAATCTTTTGATACTTCTAATAATTTTACGCGCCTCAAATTTATTGTAGATAAAACACATGATCCAAAATTTCAACAAAAAATTATCTCTGATTTGAGAAAAGTATCTGTTGCAATAGACTGGATTACAATTAAATAATTATTTTAAAATTTATCATTTTTACTACTTTTTGTCCTATGTTTTGTTTACTTTGATATCTTTAACTTAACACTTCTTGATATTTTTCGATAATATCTTTTAGCTTTTTGATAGCAATCATCTTTACATGACTTAGTAAAATTATTCCCATTTAGTTTATTTTTCTGAAACATTGCTTGGTAATGTTTCTCTAGTAATTCAATTACAAGATTATTTTCTGAAAGATCTGCAAACTTTTCTTCATAATATTTTTCTTTTAATATTTTTACCATCTTTTGGTATCTATTTTCAAAAATTTTATATGCAAAATTATACAATTCAATGTCTAATTTATTAAAATCATTTAGTATGCCTGAAATCTTTTTTTGAAGAGCTTCTTGTTTTATTCGATTTGTTCCAACGTTGAATTTTTTAATATTTCTAAATGGTTTCCATCCAAAAGTATAACATAGAAGCTGCATAGATTCTTCAAATCTTTCAGTAATGCCAACAAAAGCAAAATCTTCTAAATTTTTCTTTGCTTGCTTTAGAAGATCCTCATCTTCTATATGTTCTCCCATGTAAACTGGTGATGTAACAAACACTTTCCCATTTCTATTTTTCATATTTTCAACTAATTTTTTTGAATCAAAGTCAACACCAACATAATGTGTTTGCATATTTTTATAGCCTCGATTTATCAGCATTTTTGTAGTAAACTTTTCAATAAACGCATTTTTTGATGCTGTATCTTTTATTTCAGGATAATGACTTCGTAGATGATGATCAATGTTTGATAATGTTCGTTCAATTGGTTCACGTAAAATTGTAAGATAAAACAATTTTTTTGCTAAAATTCCATGTACACCATATCCAAAATGTCCTCTAACAAATTGGTATTTTTTCATGTTTTCTGGAAAATCATTGAGCAGATCTTTCCAAAGCTCAGGTTGTAGTATCTTATCATAATCAAAATAATCATCAAGTAATCTTGTAAGTGTGACTCCAGCAGTTTTTGGTATATGAAGATAGTATACTACATCATCCTTTTCTAGTGTGTGAGTTGTTAATTTATCTTCTAACATGATAAAAATTTGTATTATTCCTTAATATTTTCATCTCTTGAATCATCACATTTATTCAATATCTTTGATATCCAATAATTCTTGATATTTTTCGATAATATCTTTTGGTTTTCCTATAGCTATCATTTTTCCATGATCTAACAAAATTACTCTATCACATAATGAGGGCATTTTTTTAATATTGTGTGATGCATATATTATCGTCTTTTTTTGTTGCTTAAACTTCAAAAATGCATCAAAACTCTTCTGTTTGAATGCTTGATCTCCTACTGATAAAATTTCGTCAACTAATAAAATATCTGGATTTGTTTCAAGTGCTGTAGAAAATGCTAATCTAGCTCTCATTCCTGTAGAATAATGCTTAATCTTCATTTCTTTGAAATTTTCTAGCTCTGCAAACTCTATAATCTTAGAAAATTTATTTTCAATTTCTTTTCTGGCAATCCCCAAAAACAATCCATATTGAATTACATTTTCTTTTGCGGTAAACTCTTTGTTGAATCCAGTTCCTATTTGCAACATGGGTGCAAGTTTACCTTTTATTGTTATTTTTCCTGAATCGGGCTGATAAATTCCTGCTATAGTTCGTAATAGTGTTGTTTTTCCACTACCATTATGGCCTATCAGCCCAATCATTTCCCCTGGTTCTACTGAAAATGAAATGTTGTCTAATGCTCTAAAAGATCTGTTATCAAAATTACCTATTGCTTTTTTTATTATATTTAAAATGCCAGTGGCTTTTGTCATGTTAAATTTTTTGGTAACTTCATTAACTTCTATTACATTCATAATTTATCATAACTCCTGTACAAGATCTTTTTCTACCTTCTTAAAGACTGTAAAACCAAAAAATAATATTGCTAGTACCGATACTGTTGCAACAACTAATATTTGTAAATCCATAACTTGCCCAAACACAGAGTTGTGTACAAGTTCAATAATCATTCCAAGTGGATTAGTATGAAAAATATTCTTTAATAATCCATCAACTTCGTCAACATACCAAAAAATTGGTGACATGAAAAATAATGCGTATGAAAATATTGACCATGCAGGTTGAATATCACGAACATATACAAAAATTATTGAAAACAAATATGATAATCCTAATATCAATATAAATAACAAAATTAATGGAATTGGTAGTAATAAAATAGATAATGTAAATTCATGACTAAGAGCTGATGCTATGATAAAAAATATTCCTAACTGAATCATCAATATTACTGATGATGAAATAGTAACTGCAACGGGAAAAATCTCTTTTTTGATTTTCATTGATTTTAGTATTCCATCATTTCCTCTCAAACTTGCTAATCCCCCCTGTGTTCCTCTGGCAAATACTTGAAAAATAACAATACCGCTTAGCAAGTATACTGCAAAGTCAGGTCCTGCTCCTGCTCTTATTGTTGAAAAAACTACATACATGATACTAAGTATTAGCAATGGCTCTAAGATGATCCATAGAAAACCAATGTAAGACCCCTGATACTTGTTCTTAAGAAGATGCAATGATAGTTGAAACACTATGGATTTTTCTTTCCTTAATCCAGTCATAGGAAAACTTGTCAACTAAAACACTTCTTTATGTACGAATATTAAATTTCGTATACTGCCGATTCATTAAATTATACTAATGTGTAATTTTTACTAAGATTGACCGTGTTTAAAGTGCCTTTAATCTCTAAAATAGGTGAAAATTCTGTACTTGGCAAAATTCTTACAATCATCAGTAAATCTCGTTTAAGATTACAAAAAACTACGTATGATCCATCTAAGAGAATTAGTAATTTAGGAATTGTAGAAAATGATGATGTAGATGCTATGTACTTTCTTCACATACCTAAAACTGCCGGCACATCTCTATTGAACATTTTAGATGATAAATTTGATTATGATTTGATTTGTGATAGACATGATTGGGGAGAGTTACTAGAAAAAATCCCAAGTAATTTTTCTAACGCAAAACTATTTCGAGGACATTTTTGTTATGGATTTTACCATCAGTTCAAAAAAAAGCCATTGTATCTTACTATGTTACGTGATCCAATCAAACAAATTCCATCACATTATGAACAAAGTAGGAGAAATTATCGTAACCGATTCAACAAGGAACCTGCTAAAGACAGTCTTTTGGATTATCTAAATCATCCCAGAAGAAGCTTGGTGGCAAAAAACATGCAAACCAGACATATTGCAGTAGATTTGGATGCAATTTCTTTGATAAAAAAAATGAATTATGAAGAATTTGGATTTTTTTATAGATTTAATCATTCTCAATTCAAAATCCCAGATCAAAGACCTGCAGCATTACTTAATGATGCTAAAACAAATTTAGAAAGTTTTACATTTTTTGGAATAACAGAAAGATTTGAAGAATCTATACAGCTTTTGTGTTATACTTTTGGATGGAATGTATTAAAAGATATTCCACAACTCAATATCACTCCTAATAAAAATAAACAAAAATTATCTGATGCAGAACTTGTAGCAGTAAAAAATGTAACCGAATTAGATCAAAAAATCTATGATTTTGCATGTAAATTATTTGATGAAAAGTATTCTCAAATGATTACAAATTTGAAAAAAGAATATTATGACAAGGAAAAACATTCAGAATTAAATGAAGCTGATTTGATCTATAAATTATTAGAATTACACTATAAACATAATTTTTGGAAAAATAAACCAAAATTTAAAAAAATAAACTATGACTTTTCACAAGCCTTGATGGGTTCTGGATGGCATTCACGAGAGCGTGAATTTGTAACCCATAAATTTTTTCGATGGACTGGACCAGAAACAATATCTTCTATCGACTTACCTCTAAATTCTTCACATAATGTTGTAATAGAATTTCAAATCTCAACATCAATGACTGCAGAAATGATTGACAGTTTAAAATTCAAAGTAAATGATTCCAATATTATAATTAATAAAACTAAAAAATATGATGGAAAAATATTATGTCAAGCTAAGGTATCTTCTTCTATTCTAAAAAACAATGAATCTTTTACTCGTTTGACATTTCAAATAATTGAAACTAAAAGCCCAAAAGATCTTAATTCAGATTCTGAAGATACACGAAAGTTGGGACTGGCATTTGAATGGATCAAAATATTTCCTCAAACCAAGTGATTATTTCCAAATCAAGTTATTACTCTATGTGACATAAATTCAATATGATTTTATCGCAAAAGTTATCAAATTATTTTAAGAAAATTTTAGTCATAGACTCATCTTAACTAATGAATATTTTTTTGAATTAAATCAAACTATTTACATACTCGTAGAATCTGAAAAATCATATTGAAACTAGTATGTGTTCCTGCATATAATGAGGAACAACATATACAAGATGTTATAAAAAAATCTCTACCATATGTTGATAATGTAATAGTATGTGATGATGGTTCCACTGATAACACTGCAAAACTTGCAAAAGAAGCAGGAGCAATTGTGATTTCACAAAAAAATCAAGGCTATGGTGCAGCTATTACAACACTGTTTGATTATGCAAGAAAAGAAAATGCTCAGATGATGATTATACTAGATGGAGATGGACAACATAATCCTGAACAAATCCCTTTACTAATTGATGCAATTACAACTCATAATGTAGATGTTGCAATAGGATCTAGATTTCTTGATGACACAACTCAAGCATCACGATATAGAAAAACTGGAATTAAAATTATTACATCAGCTTCAAACTATGGAACAAACTTTAATGTTACTGACTCTCAATCCGGATTTAGAGCATACTCACAAAATGCAATTAATGAAATTCATCCAACAGAACAAGGAATGTCTGTATCTACTGAGATTTTAATGAAAATATCAAACAAGGGACTATCAATTGCTGAAATTCCAATAACTGTTTCATATGATGGTAATACTTCTGATCAACATTCTGTACCTCATGGTGTTTCAGTTCTTGCAAACACAATAAAGTATGTCTCAATAAAACATCCTCTAAAATTTTATGGGATACCCGGGATTGCATTAATTGTTGCAGGAATTATTTTAGGTGGTGTATTTTTAGAAGCATATCTAAATGATGACAATGTATTTTATGGTTCACTATTGGGTTCAGTTGTAATGTTTTTACTTGGTGCAATTCTTTCTGTTACTGCAATTATTTTATTTTCTATGGCAAATCTTTTTCGTGATGAATACTAATACAATTTATTTTTTCATAAAAAGTAAAATCTCTTTGTGACAATTCTTTATTCACTTTTGAAAAAGTTCTCTACAAAATTATTACAAAAATTCTTACAGACTCTCAAATATTTTTTATAATTTGAATTAATCATATCTTCATAAACATTTGACTTGCTGCAATGTCAAATAATTACAATTCTTTGAATCCTCACAAATTTTTTACATCTAACATTTCCTCTGAAAAATACTCTATTCAGTATATTCCAATAATGCTAGTCACGCATAAGACGAGGTACAAAATAGCCTGTAAAAATTTCATAATTTATACATAAAACATAAAAAATATTGGGATCAACTAGTAGATCAGTGCCTAAAACATGATTTTTATAACCTAATTTTATAATATTTTTATAAAATTTTGAAATTAGATAAAAAAATTACAATAATTTGCATAATTGTGGATAAATCGTCCATTAGCCTTATATACAAATTTTAAAGAAAAAATTCAATAACATGAATAACGAAATAGGACGAAAAATAACTAGTCTTACATTAATGACAATTATGTTAGCAGGTGGAATGACACTAGCTGCACCAGGAATGGTACCAGTAGCTCATGCCGCTAACGCTAACCTATTTGTTTCCGCAGAAAACTCACAGTTTGATAACTATATGTCTGGACCTCAAGTAATTGAGGTCGTCGTAATCGACAGTGATATCAATGATACTGATGAATCAAAAGGTGAACCAGACGTTACAGTAAACGGCAAGGTCCTAAGAATGGCCCAAGCCGTAGATGGTAACTGGTATGGTTACTTTGCAGACCGAGATCAAGCACAGATTGCAGATTCTACAATCGGCACATCTGTCAGTGGAACTGGATTGGACTTTGGTACATTCTGTACCAGTACAGACGGTGAAGCAGTTCTCGGATTCTCTACTTCAGACACTTCAGGTTTCGCAATACCATCCGTACCAGCAACATTTGCTGCAGGTATCGGTGTAAATGGTTCTGCAACAGGTGGTGTATTAACCGTAGATTGTTCGGCAGTATATGCCGGTACTGAATCTAACGGTACAATGAATGTAGTAAGAGAAGCAAAAGAGCTTAACACAAACCCATTAGTCGACGTAGGCCAAATTGGCTTTGGTACCGTAAGTATCGGTACAGTTGATCCTTACGATGGTGTTTGGCCATTTGTTCAACTGTATCAATTAAACCCAACAGGTAACGTTGATGTTCAATATAACAAAGGTGGTGGTGCTCAATCAGTAACACTCGGCTTTGATACCGTTGAAGGATATGCAGGCATTACATTGGATAGGGCAACTTATCCAACAAATGCACAAGTCCATGCAACAATTACCGATTTGTGGTTAAACATTGATCCAACTGACGAAGATTCTTGGACATGGGGAACAGGTGCTAACGCTACAGCATTTTACCAACTCTTTGATGAGAATGGTAATTCTGCAGGTGATGGTAACTACGTAACAGGAACAGGTGATATTGTTCCTCTTTCAGGTTCACTCATGTGTGAAGACAACTGTATACTCTTACTAGACACAGATGCACAAGATACAGGAGGCGCTATTGTCACAATTAATGACAATGACGATTCTGAACTTACTGCCGGAACTTCTGGAACAAGTGGTGCTAGAACAGCAACTATCGCAGCTGCTGATCAACCCGTCACTTTCACAGAACAAGGCGTAAAATCTGGTATATTTGCAAACTTCGATGAAAATGATGTTTCAGTAATTCAAATTAACGGAACTGCCCCAAGGGGTACTTCTGCTACAATTGATTATAATGAATCACCAGTTTCTATCGTAAGAGCAGACGGTTGGGCAGACGTTCAAATTAATCCAATCGATGACGAATGGAACTCTGGTGAAGAAATTCCCATAGTAATCATAGATACTGATTTGAATAAAAACAGTCACACGGATGAAGACTTAGATCTCTTCAACCCTGATGTTTTCATTCCAGCATTATCTACTGGTGATCCATTTACACTAGGTGAAGCAACATCTACACCACAAATCTACATCCATAACACCACAGGCGGTGCATCTGCACAGTTTGTTGGTGCTTCAATTGGTACTGTAGTAGTAATGCAAGATCTAACTCTTGCAACTGGTATAGGTGGAGTTGCAAACAACACAGCAACAGTAACCGTTCAACCATTTGAGGAAAGAGCTATAATCAATAATTATACCTCTGTTGAATCAATTGGAAGAACTGGTGGTCTTGCTAACGTTGCAGCAGTTGACCTCATCATCATCGATTTAGAGACAACACTTGACGAACTACAAGACAGCTTAGTAGATACTACTGGTACTGGTTTCGGTGCTAATTTCATTAATATTGATATTAGAAGCATCACAACTACATCTGCATCCGTTGACGTTGGTTTAATCAACGTCACAAATGGAGGCACTGTAATTACAGATGCAACCGGAGCAATTGATTTATCAGCAGGATCACTAAGTGTAATACCTCTATTACTAGCAGCAGATCCACAGACTTACAATACTACTGACGTGAATTCAATGAACGAAGCTATCTTCCAGAATGCTGGAAGTACAACTAACCCAGCTTCAGGCCAAGCAATTGGTTTGGTATTCCAATTCCCAGTAGCTCCTGTAACTCTAACTGCAACAGAGGCAATTGTAGTAGACTTCTTCTCATTCGGTTTCACTGATGATGGTGTTCAAGCATCCGAAAGGATCGCAAACCAAATCGTTAGAATTGAAGCTGAAGAAGATGGTGTGAATACAAGTAAATTTGTAGGATCACTTGAATATGTAATGGTTAACCAGCTCAATATTATTGACGCTGATACCTTTGCCGGCATCTCTCCAATCGCCAACGATCCTTCATTCATCGTAATTGAGGATCTAACTGACGAAGATGCACCTAGAGCAACAATAAATGATCTAGGCGCAGATGGTGTAGTTGCTTTCATATCTGATCAAGAAGAAGCTCCAAGCCACTCAGGTGTTGTATCATTTAACGCTGATTCATACAAGATAGCAGACACTGTAGAAATTACTCTTGAAGACTTAGATCTCAACGTTGATTCTGACCTTATCGATATTTACACAACTGTAACCCTCGGGCCATCATTTGATGTAGATAACGACCAAGTAGGAAGTGACGTTGCCCCACCACTTGATGCACTAACATTCGGCTCACAAGGCAGATTGTTAGATGTAACATTTGACGACGCTAAATGGACTAACGAAGACCTCTGTGCACCAGAATTTGATGATGGATTAGGTGCTACTGGATTTACTCTAGTAGAAACTGACATCGCAAGCGGTGTATTCTTTGGTGACTTCGAAATTCCTCCAGATTGGTGTAGACCTGACGGTCTTGGCCTAACGGGAACAGTCGGAACACCTGAAACTACCACCGGACTCGACATTGAAGTCAACTATGTTGACTATAGAGATGCATCTGGTGAAATTATAGAAGTAGGTGACTCCGCAGGCGTTCGTGCTAACACAGGTTCAGTATCACTCGACCGAACAGTCTATCCGGTACCATTTGGTGTTCCGGCTGACTTTTTGATTGGAGTAGCTTCTGAATCTCCATCAGGCAGATCAGTATTCCCAATTCACTCAACTGGTTTGAGTGGAGCAGGAGGATTGATCGATGTGCCAGGAGAATTCCTTGTTAGTGGTGATCTTACAGTTCACATTAGAGTAAATGACCCAGACTTTGACGTTAACCCAGTTGGTGAAGACAACATTGCCGCAAATACCACAACAACCGGTGTCGGCCCAGTTAAGATCTCTGTTCTCAGAGGTTCTGACTCAGTCGTACTTGGTTATGCTGGTGGTCCTGCAGAATTAGACGGCGCAATAGACGTCGACGATGATGCAGCCACTTCAGCTAGACAATTTGGCCCAATAAGCGAAATTGCTCCAGCAGCAGGTATTTTCGAATTAGATCTTGGTATCAGATATACTGATGGTCCAGCATCCGCTACATGTCCAGATACGGGAGTATTTGAGAATCTTATAGGCGGTGGTGGTACAACAGCAGCTGACAGATTTGACTTTGGCACCGCAGACACAGGTGATTATTGTATCTTACAAGGAGATATTCTCCAAGTAGAATACACTGACCCAGCTGATGCCTCTGGTGACGAAAACACTGTCACAGACTCTGCTACCTTTGACCTAAGAAATGGTGTCTTACAATCCGACAAATCCGTTTACATTATCGGTTCCGACATGATCTTAACCCTCATTGAGCCAGACTTCGATCTTGACAATGATGGTGCTGAGACATATGACTTGGACTTAATCGAATGGGATTCTGACGCATCTACCACTACAATGGGAGATAGCGCCTTAACCGCAGCTAATACTGCAGCATTCGATCCAGAACCAACAGATTTCAGAGAAACAGGTGACAGTACTGGTATCTTCCAGATTGTTATCGAGATTCCTGAAATTCTAAGTGGTGATTCCCTTGAAAGAGGTGAAGAAATCATCTTAGAATATACTGATTGGGGTCCATCAGGATCTGACTATGTAGGTGATGAAGATGAAGATGTAAACATTACATTGTTCACTTCAAACTTCGGTGCAACTGTAGAGCTCGACCAAAAAGTTTACACATGGACTGATAAAGTCTACATTACCATTGTCGCTCCAGATCACAACTTTGACGGTGATCTAGTTGATGAAATCGGAAACGGTGCTGATGACCCAATAAAGGTCTCAACACGTGGTTCTGATCTTGACAACTATAAACTCGTTGAAACTGGTACCGACACAGGCATCTTCACAGGTGAAGTAATCCTTACTGGATTTGCTCCACATGATGCAGATGGCGATGGTGATCCAGACGACGCAACAGGCGCTATATCCCTCGATGATGGCGGTCCAACAGATGGATTGTTACCAGCAGATGATGATGACGGACTTACAGTATCCTTTGAATTCTCAGAGGATGAAACTGTAGTTGGTTCATCACTTATCAGATGGAATATAGGTGAAACTCAATGGTTAGAAGCAAGTTATCCAGCTAGCGGAACAGGTGTTGTAAGAGTAATTGACCCAGATATGAACTTAAGCCCAGAAGCAGTCGACAACTTCGATGTCGATGTGTGGTCTGACTCCGATGCCGGAGGTATTGACCTTACTGTAACTGAGACTAATGAGGCAACCGGAATATTCGAAGGTACTGTGTTCTTCACAGTTACTGACGAATCTTCAGGTCACAGACTCAGAGTCGCAGAAGGTGACACTGTCACCGCAGAATATGAGGACAATACATTACCTGATCCATACACAACTGCAGATGAACTTGATATTACTGCCACTTCACTAATTGGCACTGTAGTACCACCTCTCGAGAGAGCACCAGCTGCTAACTTGAGAACCGTTGATGCCTTCGGTAACAGCTTAGATGCTGTATCCGTTGACCAACAGGTACAAATCAGCGCTGACTTAGCAAACGGTCAGGATAGAGAGCAAGCATTTGCATACTTGGTACAGATTCAGGATGGTAACGGTGTTACAGTCTCACTAGCATGGATTACAGGTTCACTTTCAAGTGGTCAATCATTCAGCCCAGCTTTATCATGGATTCCAACTGATGCAGGAACTTACACAGCAACTGCATTCGTATGGGAATCTGTTGATAATCCAACGGCATTATCACCACCAGTTAGTACAACTGTCAACGTAAGCTAAAACTAGTTCAAATTTTCCTTTTTTTCTTTTTTTTGAATCCTTCTTAACGAAAGTTATGGACAATTTTTCCAGAAGTAATATCTAGTAGAACATTAACAATTAATTGAAATGAAGTTTCAAATTTTATTTTCAGCATTAATTGTTCTGTTACTTGTAAATACTCCTAATTCATTTTCGGAATTTGAGTTATTTACCAACAGTAAGATTTACTCTCCTGAACATAACTTACAAGTTTATGGTACGGGATTACCTGAAGAAAATTTGATTATCCGACTTTTTGCACCTGATGAAACAATTGCAAAATTTGATCAAATTACTACTGATTTAGATGGTTCTTTTAATTATGGTTTGTTACTTTGGCCAGAACCTTCAACAGAATTTCCTTATGGGACATATACTGTAGAAGTAATTAGTACTGAACAAAATGGAATATCTAAAAAGATTGATGTAAAATTTTCATCTACAACTGAACTACTTGATGTAACTGTGGAAAGATTTGTGAATACTTTGGTCTTTGCTCCTGAAACTGCTGCGATAAATCAATCATTTCGAGTTTTTGTTCAAACAACTAGTGATGGTCTTTTAATTGGAAATAACCCTGATGAGTTACTAGGGTCTACTCACGTTCATTTACCATCTGGTCTTTCTGTTTCTCTATCTGATTCATTTGAAACATTACATCAAGGATTGTATTTTGTTGATTATATTCCAAAAGAAGAAGGAACTCATGTCTTTCATGTTGTTGCTTTTAGTCAAGGAACAACATCTCATGGATCATCTGCAACCAATGTTCTAAGTCAAGACCTTGGTGGAATCTCTGAGCAAATAATTACATTAAATTCCATTTTAGATGAAACCTCAGGTGAGCTTGATAATCTAAAATCTGAAATTAAAGGATTTGATACTACTTTAGAGCGTGCAAGTGTTCAAATTGATGAAAATATTGGAACAATTTCTGATTCTGTAAAATTCATTAGCGAGGCTTCCTCGCAACTCAATGCATTGATGTTGCCAATTATTGCATCTATTGGACTTATTGTAGCCTTACAAATAACAATTCTTGCACGAAGAAGATAGTTATAATAATGCTACACAAGAAAATTAACTAATGATGCCCAAAGTGGCGATTTTCTTTTCAATAATACTTCTTTCAGCTGTGGCAACAAATTCTTACGCATTTACTTCTGGAGATGTAATTTTTGAAGAAAGCATACCAAAACAAATTGAATTTAATTCAGATATTGTTCAAGTTAATTCTGATTTTTTTACTGAAAATAATTTTAAACGTTATATAATTTTTGGAACAAACTCCCAAAACTCTGATTTTTTAAAAAATAATTCTTTGTATGGAATTGGTTCTGATAATGGATTTTTTTATGTGACAATATTATCCGAAAATAGTGCATCAAGTTTAATTTCTCAAGGCTATAATGTAATTGAAGATTTTCAATTAGATTTTCATTCTACTGATGAACCCATTGATGCATCTCGAATTGCCCAAATATCTCACTCTGATATTGCACAAAAAAATTATGGTGTTACAGGAAATGGAACAACAATTGCAATTGTAGATACCGGCGTTGATTTTTCTAATCTAGATATTCAACATTCACTTGCTAGAGATGAGAAAAATCATCCTATAATGCTTGATCCTGACGGTCAAGGAATTATTTTTACAAATGCAACTTTCTTTGCATTTATTGATGAAAATGAAATTATTCGAAATTACAGCAAACCTATTCCATCTCACATGACATCTTCAGCATATGTAACAAGAGATGGAGTTTTTCTAGATGTATCTCAAGATGGAAAAGGAAGTACAATTCCAATTTACAATTCATTTTTTCCACAATTAGGTTCTTCAATAATTTTTAACGGAACTTTGAGTACTGATATGAAAATTGGTGATGATAACAGAAATTACATCAAATCAAAAAGTGGAGTATATCACCTTGGTGTCATTTATCAAGGTGGTACACAAGGTGCTCTGGCGCGAATACAAGTTGTACCTGTATTGGTAATTGACTCATTTATTCCTGGAGTTTATGACACTATTATTCCTGACATGAGTACTTCGTGGGAAGATTATACTCGATTTGATCTAGAAACAGGTCAAAAACCAGATTATGATTTTGATTTTACTGATGAAAAACCAATTGTGTTAGGTAGTGGAAAAGAATTTCTAGTATATGATTCAGATGATGACGGAAAAAATGATTATAGTGCAGGAACAGTTGGAGCTCAAGTCTTAGATGTTTATGGAGTAATGCAAAATAAAACTGCAGACATTGATGATACTCTAAATGCAATTAATGGAACATTACTTCCAACATTAGATCCTGATGGTGAATTTTTTGGTTTGATGACTGATTTTATGGGACATGGTACATCTAGTGCTGCATCTATTACTTCAAGAGGACACGAAACTTATGACATCTATAACAATACTGAGAAATTTACTATCACTGGTGTAGCTCCTGGTGCAAAGATTATTCCTGTAAAGGCATTATGGTTTGGTGACACTGTTTATGGATGGTTGTGGTCTGCTGGCTTTGATAACACAAAACATGATTGGAAATTTACAGGAAATACTAGAGCTGATATAATTTCCAATAGTTGGGGTGTATCCACATTTCCATCTTATAATACAGCTCCTGGAATGGATATGCTTTCTTTGATTCTTAGTGTACTTGTAACACCTCATTCTTTAGATGATGATTATCCTGGAGTAACAATAGTTTCTAGTGCGGGAAATTCTGGACATGGATATGGAACAATTGGTTTGCCAAATGCATCTCCTTTTGGAATTTCAGTTGGTGCAACTACTAACAATGTCTTTGTAGGTTATGGTCCATTCAAAGATCAACCAAGATTTGGAAATACAACAACACACTACAATCATGTAGTTGATTTTTCTAGTAGAGGTCCTAGTTCTATTGGCGATCCAAAACCTGATTTGATGAGTATAGGTGCACATGGGTTTACTCCTTCAAACGTATTGAAAATCCACAAAGATTCAAAGGAACAATCTTTTTCTTTGTTTGGTGGAACCAGTATGGCTGCACCTATCGTATCTGGTAGTGCAGCAATTTTGATGGAGGGTATGAGAAATCAGTCACAAACTATTGATCCATTTACAATCAAAAATATCCTAATGTCTACTGCAATTGATCTCAAAAATGATCCATTTACTCAAGGATCTGGATTAGTTAATGTCTCTGCAGCTTTGGATTATGTAAACGGAAAAGATGGTTTGTTTATCGTACATAATGATGCCTCATATCAGAACATTAAGAAAATTTTAGAACCTGCAATAGATAAAATAAATTCAACTGCAATTGGATTTGAACAATTTCAACTATCATCTAAGTCAATACCTATGACTAGTTGGTTTGCAGGACAATTATTACCTGGAGAAAGAAGCTCTACTACTTTTACAATAGTTAATCCTTCTGAAAATGAAATAATAATTGATGTTATACCA
The DNA here is from genome assembly GCA_965238195.1 of Candidatus Nitrosopumilus sp. Lineage (GTDB taxonomy): Archaea > Thermoproteota > Nitrososphaeria > Nitrososphaerales > Nitrosopumilaceae > Nitrosopumilus. The sequence continues at coordinate 1,214,382 of OZ250174.1, forward strand.
AAAAAATTATCTTTAATTACAAAAAATGAGTTTGAGGGAACAACAACTGTACGTCAACAGGATTCAATGCTTAACAAATCTGAAACATACATTCCAAACTATGTCAAACTTTCAGATATAAAACAACATTCTACTTTAAATGAATTTTTTGATGAAACGTCTCCTATTCCTGATGATTCCTCGTTAATGATACTAAATGTAAATTTTCCATTTGACACGTTCATGAATGAAACTTCAGATGTTTATGCTGATGATCTCCAAATTTCTTCTTTGTATATTTACGATTGGCTTGACAACAACAACGATACAAAAATTGCAAGTGAAGAACTATCTTTAGTAAATAGAGGTGGCTCTTGGGGAACTGTTCAAGAACTTAGAGTTACTGATCCCAATGAAAAATTTGAAGGAATTCCAATAGTTGGAGTATATCCTGTACCAACAAAATTTTCTTACTGGCTAGGTAATACAAAAATAAATTCCACTTCTATGGATTATACATTATCTGCAAGTTATTATCAAAAAGAAAAATGGTCTACTCTTTGGCCTGAATCACAAACAATAACTGTGCCTCCAAAAGATATTGCTACAGTTGATGTGACGTTAGTTGCACCAAATGATTTGCAAACAGGAGTATATCAGGGATTTCTAACTTTTGAAGGTGACAAACATTTGGTAAATTCACCTGTATCTTTTGTAATAAAACAATTAGTTGATCAAAATGATTCTACTATAATTATTGAAGGTAAACAAAGTGATGATGTTCTTTATGGTAATGGATATACCAAAGGTGCATTTGATATGGTTAATCGCTATATGGCAGGCGATTGGAGACAATATTATTTTGATATACAAAATGAATCAATTAATTCAGCAGCAATTGAACTATCATGGATTACTGATGATACTAATCTAGCTGTCTTTGTAATGGATCCCTCTGGACAAATCGTTCAAACAAATGTTCCATCTGGCGTGTTTGGCCATTTTCTAGGATGGCCGTCTCTTGATTGGTTAGGTAACTCTATCTTTAGTCAAGGTGGTGGATTCTTTCCTGTAAAAAACAAAGATGATACATCAACTGTTCTATATGTCCCAATTAATCAAACTGGTACTTACACTCTTTTGACACACTCAACATTATTTGGAGGAAATTCTACAACCGAACCAATTACACTTGCAGCTAAATTTACAAATATTTCAGCACAAAATAATCAAGTAGACACAGAGTTTGAATCAAATAATTTTATTTTAGAAAATGATCATGACACAATCTCTAAAACAAAAACTCTGCTTGATGGTTCTGTTCAAGTAAACAATTCTGATATCTCTAATTCATCTTTTGGTCTTGGAATTATTTTTGGAATAATCATTGGAGTTACGATCGGTATTGTTTTCATATTTATCATTAGACAAAAACATGACTAAAAATTGAACAAGGTTTATAACCAATTTGGCGAGTAGTTGAGCTTGAATGTCAGAACTGGGGACAAAAAAGTCTGGCGGATTATCCCGAAGGGACTTTTTAAAATTGATGGGTGCTGCAGGCACAGGATTAGCATTTGCTCCATTTGTCCCATTTGGTAATTTCATGCCAAATCCAAATCAGGCATCTCTTGAAAAAGTACCAGTAATCTTACCTGATGGAACTCAGGCAAATATCAATACTTATCCAATTAATTTTTCTGAAGTAATTACATATCCTGCCACTGGTGATCCTGCACTTGATGCAGAAGCATTCCGTAAGTGGCAATTCATACGATTACCTGAAGAATTAGGTGGTGGAAAAAGTGATACGTCTGCTCTCAGGGCATACAGTATGATCTGTCTTCATCTTTGGTGTTTATGGAAATATTGGCCTGATGATGGAAGAAAGAGAGGTGAGTGTCCATGTCATGGTAGTATGTATGACCCAACAACTGGAACAGCTTTTGTAGGTCCTGCATCAGTGCAAGCTCCACCGTCAAACACATTAGCTAACTTAACTCTTGAAATTGATTCAGATGGATTTGTATTTATTTTACCACCTAAATTTGATGTAAATGAAAATGGAGTAATTGGATATGGCCGTTTCGCTTGAAAGAAAAACTGGCTTAGTTGCCTTCTTTTACTGGCTTTGGGATGGCGTAGATAGAACAATCTTTACTGCAATCAAGTTTTCATTCCCTGCTAGATTTGTAAGTCCGTTTGGATTCTTAGGAATGCTTACCTTTATCGTCTTTATTATTCTCGGAGTTTCAGGAGCTCTTCTCATGTTTTATTATCAACCTATATTGGATAGAGCATGGGATAGTGTTGAATTCATTAATGATGATGTTCCATTTGGTTTTCACATAAGAAATATTCACTATCATGGTTCCAATGCAATGGTACTATTAGCTGTTCTTCACATGTATTACCAGTTCTTTAGTGGAAGATATAAAATTAGAAATGAGGTTTTATGGATGACTGGTGTTATTCTTGGTACTGTAACTATACTTGAAGCATTTACTGGATATGATGTAATATTTAGTGAAAGAGCGGAACTTGCAATTAGTATTGCTGCGTCGCTGACGACATCAATTCCAGTAGTTGGACCGACTATCCGTGACGCGGCGCTGGGTAGTGGATTCTCGGACTTTGTATTAAGATTCTATGCACAACATGTGTTCTTGTTACCGATAGTAATGTTAGGACTAATGGCAGTTCATTTCCCAAGATTCTTGGTATTTGATGTACCTATGGTTATGGCTATTTCTGGTGCTATTCTCATCACGGGTGGTGTGTTCCCAATTGATATGGGATTCAAATTTGAACCTACAGTGCCGCCAGGTGTAACAGTTCCTGAATGGTATCTTACAGGAATTTACGCGTTCATGCGGACTCAGTACGATAAATTTGTAACAGGACTGCTGTGGCCATTGGTCTTTATTATCACACTTGTATTGATCCCCTTCATTGATAGATACAAGAAATTCTCATGGAGAGATAGACCAATAATTACTGCATTTGGTATAACTAGCCTTGCCCAAATTATGGTCACTACATATTGGGGATTCTACATTTCACCTGATGTCTCAATTCCATTGGTAGAGCGTTTGGTAATTGATCCAATATTCTTCTATTCTACAATGATATTGATGGTGCCACTAGGATTTGGATTTACGTACATGATGATTAAACTTGCAAATGAAGCTGAAAGAAAATCAAAACTTGCAAAAAATACAGGTCCACAGAAAGTTGCCACCATCAATCTTTCTGAAAAATGGATTAATTGGTTATTAATTGCACTGTTGGCATTCCAAGTATTCCTAAATATTGCAGCATATAATGCTGCCTTGATAGGAATGAAGAACATGTCATTATTCTTTATTGGAATAATCTTGTTAGTATTTGCAGCATTCTTCCATGTTTACAGATATGCTTTGAGTGAGGCAAAGAATGCACCACCACCTCCACCAATTCCAGTGATAGAAGAAAAACCAAAGCTTGCCGAACCTGAAACATCTACTGAATCAAGTAAACTTCCAGAAGGTGATGCTGTGCCAGAAGAAAAACCAAAAGAACTAGCTGCAGAAGTTCCTGCACCAAAGACTCAAGCAGATTTAGGAGTTGGTGCAGATACCAATCCAAATCTTGGCTCTGATGATCTTACGGGGTTGAAAAAATGAGTGCACCAACATCTAGCCACGCATATGGGGTGGGACTTATTGCATTAATAGTTGGCATGTCTGTCGTAGTAGTATTTTACACTTCATTTTATCTTCCTGAATCTTTGGCAAAACCATCTGTAGCTGAACATATCTTAAATCCTGAAAAAGAATTAATCATTGAAATTGTTCCAGGGGCAGTAATTGAAGGAAATGAAAACTATGTTCCAAATAAAGCAAAAGCGTTATTGAATATTGACAATAAAGTAATTTGGAAAAATTTGGATGATACTCCTCATACAGTAACTCCTGATCATAGAGCTTCTGATAGTTATAGTGGTGACTTTGGTTCTTCCGGTGTCGTTAAAGCTGGTGAAAACTATGAATTCTTGTTTACAGAACCTCAAGAGATTCATTATCACTGTGAACCACATCCATGGATGAAAGGTTCCATCATTGTAGAAAAGAGTAGATTCTAGATAGAATACTTTGCAAAAATTATTTGACTTTCAATTTCTTTATGTTGCTCAATAATTGATGCTCTAAATTTTATTTCATGTTCTTGTTTTGGTTCAAATTCAATTAGTGCAGTAAACTCTGCCTTGTTTTCTGGCATTACATCTTTGTTGATAAATAATCTTGAAACATTTTGTGATATGTTCTTTCCATTGTACGACTTGTAGATTATGTGTTCGTTTGAATCTAAAATCTGTGTATTTATCACAACTCCATCATATCTTCCTGGATATGAAACAGAAATTATGCCCTTGATTTCAGAATTTGGATGAATGTCAGTTGAATTTAATTTGAATTCTATGTCTTTCACAAAAACATCTCATCTAGATCTGAATAAATAATTTTGTTAAACGGGCCCAAAGGGCTCCGAAGCGTTATATCGACTTATTTAGCCCCATGATTGTATGATAGTATGGAAATAAGCATGGAAGATATTGAAGGAGATGCTTATCAAAATTTTGTTGATTCTATTAGAGACAAGGAAACATTCCGAAAATATAACAGCTATTTGAACCACTTTTTACAATTAATTCCAAATAATATGTACAAGAAATACCTGGGATATGAGCCACATTCCAGGGAGGTTGAGACCCTATCTGGTGCATTTACTGAGATCGCCCTCAAAAATGTAAAGACTGCCAAATCAATAATCAAAGCATATGCCAGAGATCTAAAAAAACAGCTTGAAGAAAAGAAAATTTCCCCATCTACTGCTAAAAACAGGCTCAAACCAATCAAGGCACTTTTAAAATCAAATGATGTAGAGATATCATGGTACCTTGTCGACAAATCCCTACCCCGACCTGGGAAGAGTAAAGACAGGGCCTACACCAGAACTGAGCTACAAAATATGATGGCACGTGCAGTCGATTTGACTGACAAGGTTATCATATCTTGTGCAAGTTCTGGTGGTTTTAGAGTTGAAGCTTGGAATTTTTTTACCTGGTCTGATTTGGTAATTTTTTACTATGAGGATGGCTCACTTAAGGGTGGTGCACTTCGAGTGTACCATGGAGATATTGAAGAATACTGGACCCACATAACTCCAGAGGCCTGCAGATACCTCTTACTATACAAAGAAGAATGGAAGAGTAGATTTCTCAATTATCCAAAAGAAAAGGATCCATTACTTGTTGCAGTCAAATTAACAAAACTAACAAGACTTGGATTAAGTGGAGTTAAAGCTAGAACCACCAATTTTGTAAAGGCAATTGGAATGAGGCCACCACTCAAAGATGGTGAAAAAAGACATGAGGTAATGATTGATCATGGATTCCGAAAATATCAAAATACCATGTTCAGACGTGCCAAAGTGGACTTTGCAGATAAAGAAGACATGCAAGGCAGAAATCCTGGAGGCCAAGAGAGAAGCTATGAAAGATACGAGGAGGCAGACTTTGAGCGATTTGTAGAATATCAAAAGGCCATACCATTTCTTACAATTGATGAGACAGAGTCACAGAAACTAGAAATGAAGAAACTCAAAGACCAAAAGGATGTCTTGAATCTAAAAATCCATGAAAATAAAGAGCTTGAGGTCCAGCTCAGAGAAGAGCGTCAAGCTAGGATGAGTTTTGAAAAAGAGATAAAGCAAACTTTGGCTCAATTACGAGATGAAAAACTAGCTAATTACAAGGCTGAGAATTAATTATTTTCTTCTGATTTTTTCATCAGTATCCTCATAACTATACTGTCTAAATTATGAGCTTTCTCATATGCGTTTCTTACTGTAATTTCATCCAAATCAAAAAATTTCATTAAAAATTCAATTTCTTTTTTGTCAGGGGTATCAGTGGATCTCATATTAAAAAAAATATGGATGTGTTACTCTATTGTAACACCTGATAGACTACAATAAACCTGAATTCCTTTTGCAAGATTGTTTATTTCTCTACCTTCATACTGCTCTACTGGATTATACCAATGGAAGATATTTGATTCTTCTTCTATTGTAGTTTGTAATTGTGTATTAGTGTATGCTCGTACTAACATTCCTATTGTGTAGTCTGCCTCAGTGGGGAATGATGAAGCACCTACTTGACAATAAGGTGTTATATTACTTTCAGTACCAGACCATTTACTTTTTAGAAGGACATTTGCGTTTTGACCTGTTTGCACAGATTTTGATTCTGTACTTGATGAGTGATCAAAGATTTCTATTCCAAAGAACAAGTAAGGTTGTTTGTGTGCAGCAATAACGTATATTGTTTTTTCGTCATCTTCATCCTCATCTGTTGTTGGTCCACATCGATAACATGGTACACCTTGTCCGCCTATGTGTTCTGTGGCATTAATTCCAGCTTGTGCAGCTGCTCTGGTAGAATTGTATTGTGCAGTTAGATGGTCAAGATTGGGGTTTTGATCTTCTAAGAACAATCCCAAATCATTTAGTGCTCTTAGAGCTGTAAAGTAATCATACATTACATTCCAATATTCTGGGTCATCGTATGTCATTTCATCTAATTGTGGTTTGAGTTCAGCAATTCTTTGTATTACTTCTAATTCTTCTTCAGTCGGTTCAAATGCAAAGGCCTTTTGGTCTAGGGAACCAGAAAGAGTTAAACCATTGCAATTGAACTGATTAGAAGAATTGATGTTTTACCAATCATTAGTTACCTATATGGAACTAATCTAATTAAGCATTATGTACGTTAAGGGTGTTTTTTAATAATCATAGCAGCAGCACTTTCACCCATTTCTCCAATAAATGGATTCAAGATTTTATCTTCTCTTAACTCTTGTGCAAATTTAAGATTCTGCCATATCGTGTAAATATGATCACATCTAAAATCTTGTCCTGAAGTACAGTGTGGACATTCTAAAGCGTATTCTGATGTGTTTATGACAACTTCTACAATCCTATCAAAAAACAAATCTTTCATTGTAAAATAATCTGAATGTTTTACAATATCCATGTATTTTTGTGTTCTATAACGGAACAATAAATCTCTAGCGGCGTTCGTGATAAAATGAGCTTTGGAATGAAAACCTAACCCTTTTGCATAATCAGTTTTAAGCCACTCTGTTAAATTCTCATTGAGTAATCTATCGATCTTAACAGCTGGCTGTATGCTTTCACTTTTCTGTCGTATTATCTTCTTACTCAAGTTACCTATGCGTTACTTTCACATATATTTAGGCTTTCTCCCACGCATATAGCCTTTACTATTTCGTAACTTTTGAGTAACTTTAATAATTACTGGTAACCTTAAAGTTATTATGAGTAATTCAAAGAGTAGCCCTGTGAAAGTTCTAGATTATTGGATAAAACAAGCTTCAAAGTATGTCGGGAAAAACAAACCATTTCCAAGTTTATCACAATTTGCTAATGCAGCTTTTGGTGATAAAGTCGATCGGTTAAAGGAGACAAATAATTGAGTCAAATTTTGGATCATCAAAAAATGTTTAAAATAATTTACGATGATGGAATCTCAAAACAAGTTCTTACTGTACCCCATGAGCTTTATGACTCTGATGCCGAATTTCGTAAAAATATAATTTCAATGAAATGTCTCTGTTGTGGTTTTGAATCTAGTTTTGATTATGTAGAAAAGGAGGAATTCTAATGGTAGAAAAAAAGGAAGGCGCAGTTATGGTATGTTCAAGTTGCCAGACTGAGCTTATTTGTAGATTAAAGGTATATCCAGCAAAGGGAGACTATCCAGAAAAGAAAGTTCTTCAATGGCAGAATGTAGATGGGAGTGCTCATTACTCCACTACTGATGGTAAGAACTTTACATGTAATTTACCTGATGATGCTCCTGCAACTACAGAAGAAAACAAAGTCACCTTAGAATCACTAGCTCATGAAATTGAGGCAATCAAGGAAATGGTCAGTGCAATATTTCATGTGATGGTTGAGAATCAATTAGGTAAGAAAGATTGATTCAGCTTCTCATTCATAAGGAATACGATCAGTTAGTGCCAGCCTTATCTGATGAGGAATTCAAAACTTTACGAGAATCCATCAAAGAAAATGGTCTCTGGATGCCAATTATAATTAATGAAGAAAATATCATTTTAGATGGTCATCATAGATTTAGAATTTGTCAAGAGCTTGGAATTGAAACTAAATATGCAGTACAAAAATTTGCAACAAAAGCTGATGAGATGATCTTTGTTGGAGAATGCAATCTCAAACGCAGACAACTAACATCTCTTCAACGAATAAGATTAGTTATGAAGCTTGAACCATTCTATGCAGATAAGGCAAAACAAAATATGCAGGAAGGTGGAAGGGGTGGAAATATTACCACCCCTTTAGGCAAAGTCAGAGATAATCTAGGAAAGAAAGCTCAGGTTTCAGGTAGAACATATGAGAAAGGAACCAAGGTATTAGAAAAGGCAACCCCTGAGGATATCGCCAAAATTAACAACGGTGAGAAAACAATCACCAAAGTTTATCGAGAAATACAGAAAACAGAAAAGAAAGTAAAGCGTGAAAAAGAATTAAAACAACTCCAAGTAAATTTACCTGATACAATTCAGATATACAACCAAGAGTTCCAAACCCTACATCTTGAGACCGGTTCTGTATCTTTAATTTTCACTGATCCACCATACCATGACAAGTACCTACATCTGTACGATGATCTTATGAGGGGAGCATATGATGTGCTTCGAGATGGTGGGTCAATTGTCTGTTATGTGGGACAAGGAAACATTGGCAAAGTCATTAACATGGCAGAAAAATATGGATTAAAATTTCATTGGCCAATTACCATTTTACATTCAGGACCATCAGCTTCAGTCTTTGGCAAGAAAGTCCTGGTGTCATGTAAAATTATGTTATGGTTTGTCAAAGGAAAATATGAAGGAGAATTTGTCAGAGATTCAATAAAGTCCGAATTTGAAGGAAAAGAGTTACACGAGTGGGCGCAGTCTACCAAAGAGTCTGACTATTACATAAAATATATGACCATTCCAAATGAGATAGTCTATGATCCATTTTTAGGATCAGGAACATTTGGCATTTCTGCTAAAAAGTTAGGACGGCAGTTCATCGGTTGTGAAGTAGACCCAGTTCATTATGAGACTGCCAGGAGGGTAATATCTAATGCCTCCTAACCCTGCAGATTATGATGTATCACCTGAGATGATTAGAGAACGTCTCAAGCTAGACGATGATGTGATAGTTATCCCAACAGGTGTTGAGCATCTTTTTGGCAAAGACATCAATAATGATCTTGTACAATGTTATGACAAACCGGCATTACTCCTACGAACATTTCCAGATTTTACACTAGTAAAAAACAATCAAACTATCTTTGTAGAGGCTAAATCAAAAACCACATCAATTGAAGCTATCGGTCTTTACTATAACAAACTTCATGATAGGACAGGAGCTCGTGTATATTATTCATTTCCAAACATTACAGTTCCAGCTTCACTTATTCCTATGGAGGAAATCCAAATTCCACTTCGCCACCAGAATAGTTTTGATTTATTTCTAAAAGACTTGTTTGTACAAGAAAATTGTAAGTTTGAGTATTGGAAGGGGAATCCCCCATATGGTAGTGGAGATCCATTTGTTAGAATAGTAGAAGATGACTTGGCAGAGTTTGCAGAGGATATATCTTGGCCGTAGAGCATTCATGTGGAAATCTAGCATACCGATTATCCTACCAAAAAAAACTATCATCTGATGATGGTCCAAAGTATTTCAAGACAAACAGATACTATTGTGAGAATTGTGATATTATAATTAAAATGGTGAATGAGGGATGATAAAAAAAGAGAGGGGAGAGAGGAGAGAGGATGATGGCTAGTCAACAAGAATTCAGAAAAGTAAATGAAATAATCAATGAAGTAAAGAGAGCAGATGGTCAAAATGCTCACATCTATGATATTTTAGATAAATGCCACATTTCACTATCCTGGTGGAAAGATCACAAGAAATGGATCATACATAGATTCCCTCAATTATCTTTTACCAAAATTGAAGGAGAATGGTATCTCATATACAATAAGGAGATTAACAATTGACTAATTTTTATTATTATTTTATTTTAAAAAATAAATTTTTTATTTTATATCAGAACTCTCCATCCTCTCTCTCTTTTTTTGTTCGTGGAGTGGAAGTATAGGGGCTTGTCTAGTAGATTAAAAGGAATTAGACATATCAGAATATTAGATATTAGATCTAAAATATCTAAAGGTTGGAATATGGAACAGCTGTTATCTTTTTGTCTAAAAAATCTCAAAGTATCAAAACAAACTGCAACATCATACATTGATGAAGCTGCAGAGCCATATCGCAAGAAATACTATAATCAATCATGAATAAATGGAACCAATGGAAAAATACTTTCCTTAGAGCAGGTAAAACAGATGAGATTCAACTCCAGGCATTAGTAGCTTATCTTAGAGACTCTCAACATATCCCAATAGAGCAAATCAAAAAAGACTGGTATCTCCTACTTGATAGAACCACATATCGTGTAATGGGATTTTATGAATATGTACTAGAATCCCAATTACTATCAAGACCTATAATTCACCATCCAGATATTATTATCCTAGACTCACACAACAAAATCCATTGTATCATAGAGCTTGATGGATCTGTTCACAAAATGCGATCAGTTGCAAAAAAGACTGCCAAGAGAAACTCAAATTATAAAGATGCCAATATTCCATGCATTGTAATTGATATTATAGATCTAAAATACCTCAAAGTCTCTTGGTTTGAATTTTTAGATAAGCAACTTGCAAAGTTGTCAAAATAATTATACCAAACTATCTTTTGGTTTGACTATTTTCACCCACAGTGTTTATATTATTATTGTAACCCAATGGTTACAAGGGGAGTATGTAGCATGCCTAAACTAGAGTTAAAATACAATCCCTCCAGCCAATCAAGTTCTCTTGCACAACAAGCAGCATCTGAGGAGTTACGAAAGTCAGATAATTATGATACACTAAGAAAATGCTACGTTGATCTAATGAATCAGCTTTTAATTGATGGCATTCCAAGGGAGAAAGTCTCAACAGTAGGCCAAAAAATTGTAATTGAGAAAAAGAGATCCATGAGAAAAATAAATGGTGCAAGTATTGAAGAACTGCAAAAAATACAAATAGGAAGCTGGTGGTATGATATTGCCCGAGAAGAAAAATTTATTGATCCATCATTTTCTCACACAAACGCTACGGATGCGGAGCGAGAAAATAGTTCTTTAAATTCAAAACAAGGAAAGTTTTATTCCGAAAACGAACCACTAATTAGACGAATTGATGATTTCACAGACAAAATTAATATGTTAAGAAAGTACGCAAACGATAAACCATTCCTCACTCTAATCCCTGAAGAGTTAACTGATGATATTTTTACAAGATTAGATGCGTTTTGTCAAAACTTTTCAGACTATCTAAACAACAAGCAAACAGTACCTGAAAACACACAACTAATTTTCCTATTATGTTTTAATGCCTCATCTGATATCAATAATTTATTTGGTCTATTCTTTGATGAGATAAAAAAAATCCACATTCAAAACAGAATTAACACAAAAAAGACCAACCAAATTCTAACACCCAAAGAAATGAAAAAGTTCAATGCACGAGAGCTTGTAACACTATCAAAAACATTAGACTTTGCAACACCCAATGAAGCTAGACTCCATGGATTTTATGGCCAACAGTGTTCCAACTGTAAGGGATTTAGGACCAAAATAACTAACGAATCAACTGACAAAGTTTACTGTGTCCAGTGTCATAACCTTAAGAATGTACCAATAATGTCTAGAGAGCATTTTATCACATGTCCACGTTGCCGTTTCATTTTAGATCACAACAACCTAAAAGAACAAGGCACTTGCCCTCACTGTTCTTTTGAGCTAGTTTTACCAGTAGAAATGCATTGATAGATATCAATGATGTAATGCCCAAAATACCTGGAATGAAATGGGGCGCAGTACTAAATGAAAAACCAACTAACGCAAAACTAAAGCTTATGAATAGTACATTGCCCCATGATGGAAAATGGCATACAATATTTGAACAATATGGATCAACTATTATTGATGGTAGAGAGATTAGACGAAGAACTGCAAATTCACTAACATAACATTTGTAATTTATATAATCAGTTAGCCCCATTAAAATAATATGAAATGTTATGTCAACAATTGCAATTTTTCAGCTTCTACATTAAAGGAGATTAGAGCGCATATAGACAAAAAACACAGATTATAACATTAATTTTTTTTCACACCAGTAATAATAAATATATTTTTAGATTCATTCTTGGCTTGGTATCTCCCTGGTCCTAAACCTCAATTTTCGAGCAGGGTTGGTATCAAGCCAGTTTTTTTATAGTACATATGCAAACATATTACGAGGTTTAGGAATTTTTGATGTTACTCTTACTCACTCTTTGATGACATCCTACTCCTCACTTATTTCCTTTAACTAATAGATCTAACCAAATTCTAGTGAGTAAGAGTAGTGAGGAGCTGCTACAACTAGTAAAGTTTGTACCCACAAAGACTATCCCCATAGAAAAAATTGTCTTTGATGAGAACAATCCAAACTCAATGTCACAAGACCAAGTATTGGCATTAGAAAAGGTTGTAGAGAAATATGGTTTTGCCGTAGACCCCTGGGTAAACCAACAGCCAAACGGAAACTACATGGTAATCGATGGTGAACATCGAGTACGCATACTCCAAAAAAAAGGTGTAAAAGAAATACAAGTCAAGGTATTTCAGGTAAAATATTCTGATGTGCGGATCCTACGTCAGGTAGCTAACAAGCTAAGAGGAGAGCATGATGACGAAAAAGACGCCTTTGAGTTTAAGGCAATATTTGAAGAGGGAAACTTGGATGAGTTTGCAATGTTATTATCCCAACCACTAGAAGATTTTGAAAAGATTTTAGAGAAAAAATTTGACATATCATTTCAATTAGAAGATGACATACCAGAGCCAACAGAAAACCCCACAGCAACACTTGGTGATATCTATCAATTAGGTAAACATAGAATAATGTGTGGTGATTCCTTATCGCAATTACCCCTATTACTAAAAGGAAAAGAACCTCACATGCTATTTACAGATCCACCATATGGTCTTGGTGGTTATGCTGGAAGATCTGGCAAATTCAAACCAATAAAAGGTGATGATGAAGACACTACAAAATTCTATGAGTGTCTCCCAAAAACCATACCTGAACGATATATCTGGGGAAACTGGTTTAACATAAAATCCATCAAAGAAACTCCACGTGACATCATAATTTGGAAAAAAAATAATTTTGGTATGGGAAGAGGGTATAGGGGCCAATACGAAATCTGTCTTTATTTTGGCACCTTTAATGGAAGTGATTCAGATGTATGGGAAGTCAAAAAAGACACTGTGACAGAATATATCCATCCAACACAAAAACCATTAGATCTTCCAAGAAGGGCAATAATTAACAGCACAAAAAATAATGATATTGTTTTAGATGCATTTCTTGGCTCAGGATCTACATTAATTGCATGTGAACAGACAGATAGAATATGTTATGGAATGGAGATAGATCCTGCATATATTGATGTAATTATACAAAGATGGGAAAATTTAACCGGTAAAAAAGCACAAAAATTATAATTGTCACTTTACTAGATTCCAATTAATGGTCTTCAAATGGTGTAACAGATGTATTGGTATAAGACAGTTCTTACCTAATGGATATGATAAACCAAGATGCTGTGATATTTGCGGCAATGAGGAATAATTATCCATCATATTTTGGATCATATTTGTCCATACACTGATTCCAACACATCATATTATACCTACTATCTGATACCATACATTCATTTTGACACATAGTATTAGGATCAGTTTTCTCATATTCAATTAAAACCATAATGAGAAATCCACCAATTAAGGCAAGAACAAATAATATAATTAACACTATACCAATAATTTTTAGTACACCCATTTCTATTTCATCTTCAAATTAATAATTACCAACACAACAACTATACTAACAAACACAACAAAGAGTGCCATTATAATTACATCAACTATTCCCTCCAATAACACACCAAACATTCCCTCATACTGATCACCTGTTTCATCATAGTATCCAATATGATCTAATCCAATATCTAAAAGATTAACCCCAATAATTATTAGAAATAAACCTAACACAACATTTGCAATGAACCTCACTCTGTTCATATAATTACAAAAATCTTACATTATTTAAGCGAATACTTCTTAATGGGAAATATTGTCTTATGTTAAGAAGGAATAATGACTCTAAATGAGACAGAATTACTAATAGTAGCTACAAAAACAATGAGGTTTTCTGATGAGGAGGCACTAGCTTATCTGAAAGGAAAAAACAAAGAAATCTCTAGGTCTACTTATCATAGAATTCTAGGTAAAGTAGATGTTGAGACAAAGAAAAGACTCTTTGATATTTGTAAAAATTTCACTGCACATCATTTAGAGAGAATAGATGCACTAAGAGAAGTAGAAAAAGAGTTGTGGCGCAACTATCACATGAAAAAGTCCATAATAATACAAACTAGAGAAGACGGGTATGATGAGAATAATAAAAAGTATTCAAAGAGTACTGCAGAGATTATGGAAATACCTCAAAGTCCTCTTGAGAAGGCCAAAATCCTCAAAGACATAACTGAATTACAACCATACATATCTGCATATGAGGAGGCCACCCAAAGTATCATGGAGAAATCAGTACAACATTTTGGGAAAGAAGAGAATATTGATTTGAATAGTTTAGGATTGTAAATCATTAATTTCATTTTTTAATTCTTCAGTTTCTCTATTTATTAATAACATACTTTCATTCATTGAAAGTAAAATATCTTTTATAAGTTCCATTCTATTATAAAGATCAATTATTGTTAGGTCCTTTACTGTACTAGTAATATTATCAATTTCTCTTTCTAAATCATCTGCAATACTCATTTTTATTCAAACACACCTTTAATATTTTGGTTAAAGTAACTACCCAAAGATGATGCATTTTTCCATTCCTTTACAATCTCATATGGAATTGAATTGTAATCATATGATTTACCACTAACAAACACAACTGTAGTTATTCTAGTATCCTCATTATAATTTATACTCCTAATTACTGATGACATTATGATTTCACCGATTTTTTACTTGGCTCTCTATCTTTAATAATAAATTGTGATGGAATTCCAGATTCTATAATTCTATAAAATACATTACCTTTCTCAATTATTTTTTTTACTTTATTTTCAGTAGTACTAAGTTTTGCCGTTGGAGATTTTATCTCAATAAAATCAATACGATCCTCTTTTAATCCAATTAAATCAAATGAGGCAGCTTTTGAAACACTACCGATAATAGACAAATGATCATATTCATCTAACAGTATAAAACTACCAATAATTTCATTTACCTCACCTTTATAGATATTTGTCGCTAATTGAATTGCCCTTGCATGTCGTTCTGATTCACTTAATTTTAAATCCATATCTTCCTGATATACACTAAACGCATTTTCAGTAGAATTTCTGTTTTTTATAAAATATACAGTAATACCTATGATTGTAATAATTAACAACAAAATAGTTATTAAAAATACGCCATCATTAATCATTATTATATATTTTACATTAAAAAATAAAGTCGCTTTAAGCGTTATCCAAAACAGTTAAAGCCATTATCACATTACACAATTATGAACTTTCTTGATAGGAAAGAATCATTTGTTATAGGACTAAAAGTAGTATTTGTTTTTGCATCTATGAGTATCATGTCACATGGTTTACTCCCATTCATTCCTGAAGAAGTGTATGATTATTATGGTAAGGATATGGCGTTTTACTTTTTACTTGCATTTTTTACATCTGTTATTCTGTTTATTTTAGGTGGATTTAAAAATAAAGAAAAATGATTTTGTTTTATAAATTTAGTTTCTTGAATGTGGAAAAGGCTAAATAACAAAAAATATTCTCCTAACTGTGTATAGAAGAGTAGAATTTTTCAAGATGGAATTTCCTTTAAAAATTAATGTAATTGAGGAAAAATTTAAAAAACTAAAAGATCACAAAAGAAAGGTAATAAACAAAAATAATCTTATTAAAAAGATTGAACTTGTTTGTACTTTTGAAAACAAGACTGAGAAATCTGGGAATTATTTACTTGGTCTTTGATCTAGAATACCAGATTAGTCCAAGAAGGGGAGTTAGCTATCAAACTACAAGAGATCTTTTTGCAGTAGTCTTTTTCCCCAAAAAGAATCTTCTAGCCATACTTGGCAGAGATGATGCCATAACTGAAATCATTCCGATTATTTCAGAAATACTGTACAAGGATGCAGATAAACTAAACATGTTCAAGCATGTGAAATTTGATATTGATTCTGTTATTGATATCATCTACCTGTTGCGAAAAGACGATGATGATTCTTGGTGCAATGAGTATCGGGGGAATCACGATGTAGTAAAATATGAAGGCAAAAAGACAAAGTCCAATTTTTCTTTGGGTGAAGGTAATTGTGTGTTAGATGATCCTGAAGCAATCCGAGCCATAAACCAATCATCAAGTATTAGTCCCACATTCAAATTTTATCGGTGTCCTAAACTAAATTCCAAAGTTTATGATACTCCTAAAACAATAACTTTCAACACTAAAAAAGGAACAATTGGAATCTCAATGTCTCAAGAGTTTGAAAACTGGTATAATTTCATTTCTAATTTTATTATCAAAAATCTGAGTTGGTAATTATAAGGTAGTATGTTCTATGATGTGGTATATGTCCATAGAAAGCTATATCTCGTTGGGTTTGGGAATTATTAGCATCTTTTTAGCTATTGGAATTAATTGGTATCGAAATTTACAGGAAGACAAAAAAAGAAAAGAAAATGAAAGATTTTTTGTAAAACAAATTCAGAATAACATCAAAAAAATGACTCAGTATTTTCTTGATGCTGAAACAGAGACTAAACGAAACGAGGGTGAATCCCAAAATAATAATGTAATGATGATGGCGTTACAAACATTTTATCTTAGAAATGATCAAGAAATGAAAGATGTTATCTATCAAACAAAATTATATCTACCATTTTGGAACACTTTATCGCCAGAAGATAAAAAAGATCTTAACAATATTTTAGATATATTTTCTTGGCTTTTATATGATTATTACCCATTAAGTTTGCCGGCATCTGTGCGAGAAATCACAGTAAATAATTCTAGAAAAATTTTTCTAGAAAAAAAGGACTATGTGATGAACACATCACAGCAACTATTAGAAAAATACAATATTAACAATTAAAAAATAAATGATTTTGTTCTTTAGTTCCATTAATAACAATTAATCATACCATTGGCCAAGAAAATATCCATATACCCACTCTTAGAGTCAGAAAAAAAAGATGAGATAGAATCATCTGCAGTAATTGGCGGTAATACACTATGTGAGAAATTAAGTACATTACCATTTTGGTGTGGTAATAACACGTTACACCTTACCAAAGAAAACTATCCTGAGGATTATTGTTGTCTTACTCATGTGGTAGGATTACCACAACATCCAGGAACTGGCCTGCAAGAACCACTAACACCATTTCAGGTAGACTTTTTTAATAAAGTAAACAAAGCCGTCTCCCAGCCCGAGGGGATGGATGAATTTGACTGGAAGAGACTTGCCCATAAATTCCATCTAAACAAAGGGCGTCAGATGGGATTTACAGAAATTGTTTTACGTGTGATACAATATTATTGTTTTTCAAGATATGCAGGAGCAAACGTTGGAATTATGGCTGCAACTAATGGCAACCTAGCACGAAAAGATCTTAGACGATTTTACAGATTATTTGCAAACATAAAATCAGTATTAGAAGGACCACTAAAGGGGCGAGACCTCAAACTAGTAAATGGAACAGTAGTTGAGGCATTTCCAGCTAGTGAGGAAGCATTAACTGGTGATACAAAATATGCTTGTATATTTTTAGATGAAGCTGCAAAGTGGAAGCTAGTAGATGACACACCCGTATTCAATAGTATCATGATAAATGGAGAATCTTATGACTTTAAAATAACTGCTAAATATTCTACAAGTAGATCAGATCGTACCACTTCACCTGAAAGTGCAACACCATTTGGCTCAACTACTATACCTCCAGTAATTACACCTACTATAACGGTAAACCCACCTACTAACCTGGTATTAATTCCTCAGGATCGTTCAATGGTATTAGAATGGGAAACTCCAATTATTGGTACAACTCCTACTGATTACACCATACAGTACAAGTATAATTTTACAAGTACTTGGAACCCATTGAATGTTGTAACAACTAATAACACAACAACTAAAATAACTGATCTTTACAATTTCATTGATTATGATTTCAAAGTAGCATCAAAAGTTGGAGATACAACAAGTAGTTTTACAAGTGTATTAACTGGTGAACCAACTGACAAGTGCATACGACCAGGTGCAGATGAAATAGCTTTTCGATGTTACGCTACTCAAGGATTTAGCATAAATGATGGTTTACAATCACACATTCAGGGAATACAGGGAACCATAAACTTTGATGATAAGGATATAACAAGTGGGTTTAATGGTGCTTCTTATTGGTTGAACTTTCCTGATAGGAAAATCCTTGAAGTGGGAATAAAAGACGACTCTACTGGTGATCTAGAATTCTTTTGTGCAAAAGATGGTGATATACAATTACGAAGTTGGATTACTACTCCTCAAAATAATACTAATTATACATTTGAGATAAAAAAACAAAGTGATGATATGTGGAGTTTAACAGTAAATGGTGAACTATGTAGTAGTATCGATATGTCTGAACGTGATCCACATGTTTTCGTACGAGGTACAGAAACCTCACGAAATAACACTCCTGATTTTATCCAAGAATTTGATTCTATGAAATTGAGATATGGAAGCTCAAGTTGGTATAATGTACAAGTCTATTTTGGTATTGATTATAGAGACGGAATAACTTATGATTATTTCATAGACTCATGTGGAAGTACATATGAAGGCTTATATCATATTGAAACTGGAAAAGGAGCATTAAGGAACTGTTGAATATGAATAAAATAATAATCCCCACATCACTTGGCATAGTTGCAGTAATTCTTGTTGCCTTTGTATCATTTGATATTATGAGTCAAGAAAATTTAGAACTAAATCCATCCAAACTTGTAATAGAAGAAAATTTTTACACTTGGGAAGGAGCTTCTTTCCCTCCTCAAATGGAAGTCTATGATTGGATTGGTGTTTTTGAAGGTGGTGTTACTGATAGAACTGAAGAGTACATTCATTTAACAGAAATATTTGAAAAATATGACGACCTTCAAGTATTCGAAATTTATCGTGAACATAAAAACACCGATGATCCATCTATTATTTTAGATTTCGCTAAAGATGAATTGGGATTGTCAGATGATGAAGCATTAAAATTTTTAGAATCTCAAAGGAATGATATTATAATTGAAGATAAAACTCACATACTTCTAACTGCAGATCCCTTTGATGAAGACATGATGGATCGAGATATTTTTTATGTTCATCAAGGAATTTGGATTACTCTACATCCAAAAGGAGATTACACACAAGAAAGATTATTAGAACATCAAAATACAAAGGAAATAATCTATGAAGTTTCACCAAATATCATTGGTGAATTAACCCCAATGGGTAGAGTCATACAAAATGGGGAACCATTTGATTACATAACTATGTTTGATTATATTGATAATGAAAATACTATAAGTATTAGAGGATTTCTAACAAACGAGCAAGTCTCAGCTCTTGCCATGGCCATTAGTGAATATAAAAAGCCATAATATCATACACCCATAAAAGAAATCTAAAATTACTGTTTTTTGTAATTTTTTAGCATACTAGCTAACGATACTTTATTAGCATATTAGAGATATCAAATTCAATGGAGGAATTCCTAAAAAAACTCGATGAAATTATAAAATCCTATGAGGATTTAGTGCTAATTGATAACACCGCAACTGAAACTCAGAGGATTCTATCCAAGGTTCTATTTGATTTGATGGAGTTAAGATATGACCCAACAGGGGAGAAGAGAAAACTATGGCTCAACTTAGAACACTAGTAAATATCGCACTGATTACTTCCTTTGTGTTGGGAGTAGTTGGCATGCCTGAGATAGAACCAGGATTTTTCATTGATAAATGTGGTAATTCTCGTGAAGGATTTTATCATATTGAAACTGGAAAGGGAGTATCAGGGATCTGTTGAATATGAATAAAACATATCTTATCTCAAGTATAATATTTGTGATAGTTGTTACTGCGTTTGCAATTATTTCAGTTAATGACATATCTAATCCTTCAAAAACTGATACAAAATTAGTTATTGAGCAAAAGCAATATACTACTGCTGGTGCATTATTACCGCCAGATGAACCATTATTTTTTAATATTGATTATGAAACACATTTAGTTGATCCAAGTGAATATAATCATCTTACAGAATTGTTTGAAAAATATGATGATATTAAGATGTTTGATGTTTACACCGTATATGAATATGACAAGTCAGAGGAAGCTGAGTTGTTAACTGTTCTAAGAAGTGCAGTTATTGAAGAAGGGGAACCTCCATTAACAGAAGATGAAATAATGGAACAGTTAGAATCTTTTAGGCAAGATGATGGTAGGGTTCTTCAAGACTATAGGGTAATCTATCTAACACAAGATCCATTACATGAAGATGTGTATCGTGGTGAATTTACCTACACATTACAAGGTATTACAATTAAAATAACTCCAAAAGGCGAACTTACAGATGAAATTATTTTTGAGGAATTTCGTCCAAGACAAGTAGTTTATGAAGTATCCCCACAAATAATTGGTAAGTTAATACCAATGGATCGTGTAATGCAATTTGATGAGCCATTTGATAGGCCAACCACATTTGGTTTTATTGATGGTGAAAATTATATTGGAATTCGGGGATTCCTAACTAATGAGCAAATATCAGTTCTTGCAATCGCTATCAGTGAACATAAAAAACCATAATTGAATCCAAAATCATTATTTTTTATAATTTTTTAGCACACTAGCTAACGACACTTTATTAGCATATTAGAAATAATTAATTCAATGGAGGAATTTCTAACAAAACTAGATGAAATTATAAAATCCTATGAAGAGATTGTACTAGATAAAAATACTCCCTCTCAAACATCAGTATTATACTCTATGATTATACTTGATTTATTATATCTTAGATATGACCCAACAGGGGAGAAGAGAAAATTATGGCTCAACTTAGAACACTAGTAAATATTGCACTGATTACTTCCTTTGTGTTGGGAGTACTGTTTGGATATACAGTGAGTCTTTTAATTTGATGCCAAGAATAATAAAAATAGTAATGGGTTTACATAATGAATAAATTACCACTTCAGTGTTGTTTGATAATGGTTCAAACTAAAGATGAAAAACGGGAAAAAGCAAGAGAGTATTATCTGAAACACAGTACAGAGATTAAGAAACGTGTTAGACAATATACCTTGGAGCACAAAGAGGAAATTAATACGAAAGCGAGAAAATATTGGAAAGAAAATAAGGAAAAACGGAGAATAATTTTAAGACGATATGTGTTAAAAAATCCTGATAAGGTAAAAGAATCTCAAAAAAAGTATAGATATAAAAATTTCAAACAAATGCAGAAAAAACGCAAGTATAGGGATCGACAGATGAAAATTGAAGTATTTACTCATTATTCACAAGGAACGCCGAACTGTGTTTGTTGTAATGAAACTATAATCGAATTTCTATCATTAGATCACATAAACAATGATGGAGCAAAAGATAGGTCAAAAGGACTGACAGGAACCAACATGTATAGATATGTAAAAAAAACTGGATACCCAAAACATTTTCAAGTAATGTGTCATAACTGTAATCAGTCTAGAGGGCAGACATTGGATCATTTGTGTCCTCATCAGAGATTATAATGAAGAATACTATTCGGATTGTGATGGGAGATCCTGGTAGACAGACAGACCCGTTTGGAATAGTAGGAATTGAATTAAATTTAGAGTCAGAAATTATTAGGCCAAGACTAGCTAGACAGTTCATCAAAACAAGGTATGGAATAGTTGCAGATTATTTACGAGATATCAAAGAGAATGCAAAGCCTGACTTTATGGGACTAGAAACTAACAATCGAGGTGGTAAAGTATTACAACTATTTCAGGAGAAATATAATTTAAAACTATTAGGAATTAACACATGTGGTGAGCTAACAGAAGAGAGTAGAGAGCGAGGAAAATCTATGGACAAGCCATTTATGGTATCCTGGTTGAAACAACAATTAATTATTGATAATGTAGAATTTCCCATAAACCCCTCTACACATATGGCAGAACTACAAAACCAACTAAACCAGATAGTTGGGATACGAGGTCCAGGAGGTAACATACAATACAAGGCGACTAGAGGCAGACATGATGATTTGTTTATGGCATTTTTGTTGTGTTGTCATATGGCCAGACTATACCTGAGACGGCAAGAAATGTTGGCGTAATTTACAATTTG
This sequence comes from Candidatus Nitrosopumilus sp., assembly GCA_965238195.1. Taxonomy (GTDB): domain Archaea; phylum Thermoproteota; class Nitrososphaeria; order Nitrososphaerales; family Nitrosopumilaceae; genus Nitrosopumilus. The sequence continues at coordinate 1,237,066 of OZ250174.1, forward strand.
ATCAGATCATTTATAGCATAGTGTAATTATTAAAAAGTATGGAAATTTGGTCTATACTAAATTCAGTCATCAATGTAATTATATGCCTTGAAGAAGAAGGCGTTTGTTTTAACATCTGATTGTTATGGAATTGTCAACATCTTTTACTATTACTCTAATTTCATCTATAGTAGCAAGTGGTGTTCAATTAACGGTTTTTGTGGTATTGTACAAAACTCTAAAAGCAGTTAATGTTCAAAATTCACATCATGAGATCTTTTTCGAGCTCCAAAGAATTAATGATAGATACTTACTCACTTTCAAGTTTGCAGATTGGTTATCTACAGAAGTAAAATATTATTCTCCATTATATGAGAATAATAAAGATAGACAGTATATCCTAAACCCAGAAGAAATTAATTCTCATTTAATTGCAATGGCAAACAAGACAATAACCTTATGTAAAGATGATACAGTTGATGTTGATATTATAAAAGATGAGATTGAAAGACTGATTATAACATTAAAATCCTTCAAACCAGAACCAGTCGAGGTTATAGTTGAATTAAGAAAATTATTATAATTTAGTTTATTGGCTTTAAGCATTTTGGATCAGGCTTATAGCAAACCACTCACATACTAAATCAATGCAAAAAAACAGACTAGTCTTCATTGCAGTAATGGTATTAACTGTAGTTGGTGCAACTACATTTATTTTCTTGGAGGAATTCACTTCTATCTCTGATGGAGCAGAGGTAGAAAATACAAATGTAATTAGTACATCAACACAAAGTTCATCCCCTTCTGGTATTGTTTATGATTATCCCTTATACGCAAATAATTTACCAGAATCAAATATGAAAGTTCCATATTTAACAGCAGGATATTCTTCATTAGGTGAATTAGAACTAATTCTCTCAGAAATACCTAGAGTAGGTGAAACAGCAGAGATAACCATTAACTTTACTTTAGATATGGATCATCCAGAATGGGAAGAACATAAAGAATTTATTACAAATAAAATGACACAAGGACTTTACATCAGTGGTATATTGGAGTTTGTAGATAATTCAGAAGTAACTAGTTCCTCTCCTAACTCAGGCGGCGGTACAGAATATGTAATCCAGAAAGATATGCCATTAATGTCACATGGAGATTCGTTTACTTGGACTGCACAAGTCCGAGTAGTTGAGGAAGGCTTTGCACAAATAGGTTACTATATTGGTGGGGGCGGTGCTCAAAATCAACAACATATTAACATCTATGTAGGTTCAGAAGAATCATTACTGTATAGTGACTATATTACAATCTATGGCAAGCCTACTCCACCACCATCAGCTCCTGTTGAATATGTATCAGAATCTGAAAGACTAGAGATGATATACAAACAGATCCATGACGGAACTTATGAAGGGGACGAAACAGAATTTACAAATACAGAACTAATCCCACTTGATCAATTTCCAGAAGAAGAAATGCGGCAATTATTAATAGATTTAGGTTGGACAGATGAAGAAATAGTAATAGAACTTGACAGAATCTATCGACCTGCATCAACACAATCTTTTTCTTTTTTCCCTAAAGCTTACGCTACAACACCAAGTATCAATGTATCAACAAAACTAACAGTTGATGATTTACCAATAGGTGAATCCACTAATCATGGAATACGAGATGTCAAAGTATGTCTTCATGAATATGATTCTGATAGTAGATCATATACAGAATTACAATGCGGTTATACAGCCGATTCTGGAACGTATTATTTTAGAAATGTTACTCCAACTGGAAGTGATGGAACAATAGATTTTTACATATCTTATACTACTGATGGTCGGTATTCTTTTGTTGCAGGTGATCATCCAACAAAAGTTTTAGGGTCAGCCTATAAGAGACTAGGTAGTGTATATGATTATATAAATTCTGATGTATATGTTCCAATGGTGCTTGATACAACTAGAGGATCTGCAGACTATGATAATGCATTTTGGATTTCAGATGCTATAGCTGATAGTAGAGATAGAATAAAAGATGTATTTGGTGAAAGATTGCCCAAAGTTAACGTAGCTTGGCAATATGATGATGATGTGGATACATTTGATCGATCAAAAGAAAGAGGTATTGCGTATTATTGCCCTGATGAAAACAGTTCTATTATTGAGTGTAACAAGAGTGGTACAATTTTTCTAAACGGATATGGAATAGCTCCAATTGTTCACAAGGATTATTCATATCAAAGATGGGTATTGCTTCATGAGTATGCCCATCACTTTATGGTTAATGTTGTAGGTGATGATAATTTACCTAGCGCTTGTTATCATTATTATGATTCATTTTATGATAAATCATGTATGTGGGGTGAAGGTTTTGCTGATGCAATGCCAGCTTTGGTAGATAATTCTTTTGAATATGAAATAATTAATTCAGATCGTTTTAATTATGAAGAAAGTTATTATACCAAAGTATATGGTTTAATAAAATACCCATTTTTAGTAACTGAAAACGGTGTAGATGCTGGGCAAAGATCAGAACTTGCAATTGCAGGTGCAATTTGGGATATGTACGATAATAACAATCACAACGACAAAGATTATCGTGATAATGTGTTAAAGGATGACATTCAAGTTCGCATGAAATTATTTCCTCAAGTTATAGGTGATTTTCACCCACAAACATTTGAAGAATTTTATGGTAATTGGACTGGCATTAATATCCGAGATATAATGTGGTTGCATCACATGGACTTTGCAAATACAGCACCAGTTGCAATCTTACATAGTACTGTATCAGTAGCTCACAACACTGCAACATCAATCACACTTTCAGGAACTGATACTGATGGTGATTCTTTGAACTTTTTCATTACAACTAAACCAACGAAAGGTACACTATCTCACGACTCAACATTAGTTGCAATTCCAGGTAGTGGCTCTAGTGTTACCATAACATATACGCCAAGGAATGGTCAGACAGGAAATGACTCTTTTACTTTCAAAATAATTGACGATAAATTTACTAGTTCATCTTCTATACGTGTAAATCTGTCAATAGTTAACACACCAATAATAACACCGCCATCTGGTAACTCAATATTCTCAGATGACTTTGAAGGAAACTTATCTCAGTGGACCTTAACAGGAGATGACGAGATATGGGAGTTAAGATCAGGCATCCCAACTGGTACTACAGGAAATGTTGCATCAACAGATAATTGTGACAGTAACTGCTACATGGTCTCTGACACAATAAATACAAGTCAAGCTACAACACTTACCTTTGATAGATATGTCTCTACTCGTGTTGATAATGAAGAAGGCTTAAAAGTTGAGGTATCTACAAACAATGGAAGAACTTGGAGTGAGATTATTTCTTTTACTGAAAACAATAACAAAAATGACTCTACATGGCATACTGAAACACTAGACATTTCATCATACAAGTCAAATATATTCAAACTAAAGTTTACTGCAATTAACAGTAGAAGTAATGAGATAGTGCAGATAGATGATGTCACCATTACTGGCTCCTCTGGAGGTACAGTATTACCACCACCTACAACCACATCATCATTATTTGAGGACAACTTTAATGGTTTATCAAATTGGAGTAAATCAGGCGATGACAGATGGCGTATAGTATCATCATGGAGTGAAGGAATGCCTCCAAATGGAGATAGTAATAACAAAATTGTAGCTGCAAACAATTGTGATAATTCCTGTATGCTTACTAGTAATATAATTGATTTATCCTCTTATTCATCTGCAACTCTAGAGTTATCCAGATTTGTAGATAGATCCTTAGATGGTGGCGAATATCTATCCATTGAAGTGTTTAATGGAAGAGTATGGACAGAGCTTGCAAAGTGGGGAGATCACAACAATGAAGACACAGATGACTGGGAATTTGAATCCATTGATATCTCTAGATATCTTGATGATAACTTTAAGATAAAAATCACATCTTTACAAAGTAGTAGTAGTGAAGATACAGGACTAGACTATATCCGAATTGTAACATAATCTCTTTTAATTACTATATCAAACAATATACATGATAATCAGGCGAGCAGCCATATCCCACTCCAAACATATGGCAGAACTACAAAACCAACTAAACCAGATAGTTGGGATACGAGGTCCAGGAGGTAACATACAATACAAGGCGACTAGAGGCAGACATGATGATTTGTTTATGGCATTTTTGTTGTGTTGTCATATGGCCAGACTATACCTGAGACGGCAAGAAATGTTGGCGTAATTTATTCGCTATAATCATTTTGGATCAGGTTTATAGCCAAGTATATGATCTTTTTTCTATTGACTAAATACAACAAATCTGTAATTTTGGCAATATCCTTGATGAGTGTTGGAATTATTACATTATGCATTCCAACAGTTGATGCTTTGCCACCATTGGAGAGAGTAATCCTTAGTAATATAACAACTTTAGAAGATAATGATACACTAAAAGCAGGTGAGCAAGTAACAATTAATGTAGATTATATCTTTAATTCAAATAGGAGTAATGAATTTACACTTATTTTTCAAATTTCAGATGATGATGGCAAAACAATGATGCTTAACTGGATATCCGGAATTGAGCATACACCAATAGAAAATATTGAATATATTTGTGGAAATAATATTTGTGTAGAAAAAATCGGAGAAAAAACTATGAGTACATCATGGCTTCCCTTAGAATCTGGAAAATATCACATTACTGTTTTTGCATGGGAATATATTGATCACCCTACTTCTTTAGGAGCACCAATATCTATGAGTCTTATTGTAATCTGATAAATTAATTTATTGGCTTTAAGCATTTTGGATCAGGCTTATAGTAAAGCACTCACAATCTATGTCAATGCCAAAAAACAAACTAGTCTTCATTGCAATAATGGTACTAGCTGTAGCAGGTGCATCTACGTTTATTTTCTTAGATGAATCCATTTCTAGATCTGATGGAGTAGAGACAGAAAATATCGAAATTGTAAATGAAGAACCAGTATCAAAAGTTGAAGTTGAGACAACAACTGCAATAATACAAAATACAGTATCTCCTGAAAACTCTATTCCATATATGGGGGGAATTCATGGTGAAAATAGTGAGCCCACACCTGGTATAATCCAAGCTGAACTATCAAATCTACCACTGTTAAATGATGTAATTACTATAACTGCAACTACCTCTAATGTATTTGGTAATTCTACAGAGGAAGTTGTACGATTTCAACTTACAGATGGATGGGAATTTGTGAATGTTTCACAAGAAAAGATAACTGTTGCATTTTATCCAGATGGTAAACAATATTCATATGTTGACGAACCATTAACTGTAGACTATGGTCAATCTGAAACATTTTCACATCAGATAAAACCAACAACTTTGGGTGAAAATTACTTTTTTGTTGGAATACCTTTTGTTGAATCTGTACAATTTAGTTTGTTTGTAGGTGAGATTGAAACAATTCCAACTGATCAATATTGGGAAGAGAATCCAGAAGAAGCTCCTTGGAATAACGAACCAGAACCAGAACCTTGTGTTTATGAAGATTGTGAACCAGAACCAAAACTTCCGGATGAAAACACAAGTACTCCAGATGCTGATATAACAGAGTATACAACAGATGAGCACTTTAACGAGACTCGACAAAAGGAAGGATTACCACCAATTAATGAAACATCATCTGACGGAATAGACTCAGAACCTGATTCAACAATTAGTGTTTATGGGTATATTGTAAATTCCCCCGTATCTCCTTTTTCTGAATCAACTAATACACGTGGATCGGATATTGATGTATGTGCTTGGGACAGAGATGCTACTGAAAATAGATGGCAGCGATTAGGTTGTGATTATAGTAATCGTAATGGATATTATGAAATTTTAAACATAGATAACACTGATGAGGATGGTACCAATTTAGATTTAGTAATAACATTTTCAACAAACTCCCAACATTCTGAAATAAAAGACTCTTCTTCTAGTTATTATCAAGATCAAACTTCATTAGATAATGATATACCTAATGGAAATTATTACAAGTATTATTCCCCTGATTCCTCTGGTACACTTGCAGAAACAAAATATCACAGAGCCTTTTGGATAACAGATGCAATTGCAGATGGAATAAAGGTTTTTGCTGATAATAAAGTATATGTAAACAAAACTCAAGTGAGTTGGCAACACGATAGTGGCTCAAGTATATTTAGTGGTAGATCAGATGATGGTGCTGGGTATTCCCGTGGTTCAGATACTATATTTCTTGATGGTTATGATCCAAGTAACAGCAGACCTGACGACTCGGCTCAACGATGGACCATACTTCACGAGTGGGGACATCACCAAATGAATTATGTATTTGGAGAATGGCCAGAAGCTTGTAGTGGAAATCACCAACCACATAATGATAATACAGAAGGATGTGCTTGGAAAGAAGGATGGAGCGACTTTGTACCATTTTTAGTTGATACTACTACAGAATATGAAATTAATTCTAGAGAGACATTAAATATTGAAGAGGATTTCTTCATATTCAATAATATCACTTATTTTTATGATGATATAATTAATGGTAATTCTGTAGGCCATAAAGTAGAAGGTCATGTTGCAGGTGCACTTTGGGATATTAAAGATGGCCTTGGAAGTGCAAGTTATGACCAACGTAATGATACAAATAAAGACAATCAAAGCTTAGGGATTAATGAGATCATCAGTGTTTTTGGAAAAGAACCACTAACTATGAATGAATTTTATATTCAATGGATAACTGACTATCCTAATACAAATAATATTGATGATATCATGTATTTACATTACATGGATTTCACACGTCCATCCACAATAGGTACTACAATATTCTCAGACGATTTTGAAGGAACATTATCAAACTGGACTCTAACAGGAGATGATGAGGATTGGGAGATAAGATCTGGTATCTCAACTGGAACCACTGGAAATGTTGCATCATCAGATGATTGTGACAAAAACTGTTACATGGTTTCTGATACAATAGATGCAAGCCAAGCTACAACACTTACCTTTGATAGGTATGTCTCTACTCGTATTGATAGTAATGAAGGTCTAAGAGTTGAGGTATCAACAAACAATGGAAGAACTTGGAGTGAGCTTGTATTTTATTCAACTACTCCAAGAACTGATGACTCTACATGGCATACTGAAACCTTTGATGTAACATCATATCAGTCAAGTGCTTTTAAACTAAAGTTTACAGGAGTATCCTCATCTAGAAGTGAGATAGTACAAATAGATGATGTAATCATTACTAGTTCCTCTGGAGGTACTGTCATACCACCTACAACTACATCCTCATTATTTGAGGACAACTTTAATGGTTTATCAAATTGGACAAAGTCAGGTGATGATAGATGGCGTATAGTATCATCATGGAGTGAAGGAATGCCTCCAAATGGAGATAGTAATAACAAAATTGTAGTTGCCAGTAACTGTGATAACCCTTGCATACTAACAAGTAAAACAATTGATTTGTCATCTCACTCTTCTGCAACTTTAGAATTATTACGATTTGTAGATAGATCCTTAGATGGTGGCGAATATCTATCCATTGAAGTGTTTAACGGAAGAGTATGGACAGAGATTGCAAAGTGGGGAGAGCACAACAATGAAGACACAGATGACTGGGAATTTGAATCCTTTAACATCACTAGATATCTTGATGATAACTTTAAGATAAGAATCACATCTTTACAAAGTAGTAGTAGTGAAGATACAGGACTAGACTATATCCGAATTATAACATAATCTCTTTTAATTACTATATCAAACAAAATATATGATAATTAGGCGAGCAGCCATATCCCACTCCAAACATATGGCAGAAATACAAAACCAACTAAACCAGATAGTTGGGATACGAGGTCCTGGTGGTAATGTACAGTACAAAGCCATGAGGGGCAGACACGATGATTTGTTTATGGCATTTTTGTTGTGTTGTCATATGGCCAGACTATACCTGAGACGGCAAGAAATGTTGGCGTAATTTATTCGCTATAATCATTTTGGATCAGGTTTATAGCAAAGCTTGTTCATAAAATAATAATGTTAAAAAACAAAACAATCTTCATTGCAATTATATCACTAGCTGTAATTGGTGGTGTTAGTACTGTAATATTTTTAGATGAATCTGTCTCTGATGGAGTAGAGATAGAAAATACAAAAAATATGATGGAAACTACATTGGGTAGTAGTCATTTTGCTGGCGGAGGTATTCCAGATCCTAATTTTACATTTGAAATGCCCTCAGAAATTAATGTTGGCCAAACAGTTAGTATTACATATACGATAAACTGGAATGATGAAGATGGAAATCTTTTACATCCATCACTATTTAAAAAGGGATATCTGGATGATGTTGTAATTACACCAGTCTTGTATTTACCTGATGAAATTAAAATCATAACTGAAGAATTTGATTTACGTGCGGCATTAGGCACTTCGTATAACACACATATGCTTGGCAAATATTATGGTGAAGGAATTCCATATGACAATACACAAATTTTCGAGGGTACAATAAAAATAAAATTATTAGAACCAATGTTTTATGATCATGATGATATACATTTTTTACTTGATAAAGCAAGTGATGTGTTTTCATTCCAAACAGTATTAACTGATGAAGGTATTGTCATAGTAACTCAATCAGATCCACGTTCTGATGGGTTTAGACATCATGAAGGAATAAAGGATCGTTATTTGGAAGTGTATTCTTTTGATAAAGAAGATCAAGATTGGTATGGATATGATGGGATAATACTTGATGTTACCCCTACTGGATTTCCTCAAAATGTTCTTTCACAAAGAGCACCACCAATGGATGGACCAATAGAGCCAACCTATATGCCAAGAGAGGGTTGGGCTGACTTTGCATATTGGTTAAAAGATAGAGAAAATGCCGGAGAGTTTGAAGTAAATCGAGAATTCTTTTTATCACAAAATATGTCTGAGCAATGGATTCAAGATTTCTTTGAAGCGTATCCTGAATTTTTAATTGAAGATACGGATTTTAATTACTTTATCTTACCAGAAGCTCATGCTGCTACAAATAATTTCTATGTTTATGGACATTACAAAGTTGATGGCCATGAAGGATATGAAAAAGGTGGTGATAATGTAATTATCTGTGCTTATGATGTAAATTCAGAAGGATATGATGAAACAATATTACAAAATGGCTCTAGTGATGTTTGTAAAAATATAACATCACCTAGTGGTTATTTTTCTTTATATGGCATAAACTCTGATTCTGAAAATTCTTTGATGGATTTAAAATTTGGAATTAAGATGAAAAATAATGATGTTGAAATTAAAGGAACAAACAACATTGATGATTCTATTGAATCCACGACTTTTTTTGAAAATGCAGAGCATACAAGATATAATGTAGCCACCTACTTTTTTTATGTTGGAGATGTTGGACCGCAAGAGAATCACGTTTTACCATATTATTATCTTGATTTAACAACACAACTTCATACAGATCTTGAATCCAAAGTAAACTATGATACACCAAAAGTAGATATTGTATTTAGTCCGTTTGTTTTCCGTGATATCGAATATTTACACGGTGGCTCAGACCATAATTTCATCGAAAATACAATATCTTATCATTCTTTAACTAATAATGTGGTAGATAATTTTCAATATTCATCAATATTAGCTCATGAGTATGGACACCATGTTCACCATACATATTACAATGATAATCAGAATTCAGTTATTCCACCATGTACTGTTAATAATCATAGTTTTGATGATTTTCTTACTGCAGAATGTGGTTGGTCTGAAGGATTTGCTTGGTTCTTTGCAGCATGGTTACTAGATGATAGTACAATTAACATAACAAGTAGTACAGATACACCAAGAGTTGTTGACTTGGAAAATACAACTATTGATGGTACACCTTTTACACAACCACCCTCTTCTAATGGTATTACAAATGAGGGTTGGGTAGCTGCTGTATTATGGGATATTTATGATGATTCTTCTGAATCAGGTGATGATATTAATAACGAAATAACAAAACTTTGGACTGCATTTACAGATGATAAAGAACCAGGGGAGACATATCCTGCATCTTCAATTTTAAACTTTAAAGACGATTGGGATGATAATGGTTATCCTAGTTTAGATAGTTTGTTTAGTTTGAATAATTTATCTATTACAAATGTACCTCCCACAACAGGCAGTACGATATTTTCTGATGACTTTGAAGGTACACTATCCCAGTGGACTCTAACTGGAGATGACGAGATATGGGAATTAAGATCAGGTATCCCAACTGGCACTACAGGAAATGTTGCATCCTCTGATGATTGTGACAAAAACTGTTACATGGTCTCTGATACAATAAATACAAGCCAAGCTACAACACTTACTTTTGATAGATATATCTCGACTAGTATTGACACTAACGAAGGCCTAAAAGTTGAGGTATCAACTAATAATGGAAGAACTTGGAGTGAGCTTGTATTTTATTCAACTACTCCAAGAACTGATGACTCTACATGGCATACTGAAACCTTTGATGTAACATCATATCAGTCAAGTATTTTTAAAATAAAGTTTACAGGAGTATCCTCATCTAGTAGTGAGTTAGTACAGATAGATGATGTAACCGTTACTGGCTCCTCTGGAGGTACAGTACCACCACCTACAACTACATCCTCATTATTTGAGGACAACTTTAATGATTTATCAAATTGGAGTAAATCAGGTGATGATAGATGGCATATAGTATCTACTTGGAGGGAAGGAATGCCGCCAGATGGGGATAGTAATAACAAGATTGTAGTGGCTAGTAACTGTGATAACCCTTGCATACTAACAAGTAAAACAATTGATTTGTCATCTCACTCTTCTGCAACTTTAGAATTATTACGATTTGTAGATAGATCCTTAGATGGTGGTGAATATCTATCCATTGAAGTGTTTAACGGAAGAGTATGGACAGAGATTGCAAAGTGGGGACAAGATAACAGTCAAGACACAGATGACTGGGAATTTGAATCCTTTAATATATCCAGATATCTTGATGATAACTTTAAGATAAAAATCACATCTTTACAAAGCAGTAGTAGTGAAGATACAGGACTAGACTATATCCGAATTATAACATAATCTCTTTTAATTACTATATCAAACAATACTTATGATAATTAGGCGAGCAGCCATATCCCACTCCAAACATATGGCAGAACTACAAAACCAACTAAACCAGATAGTTGGGATACGAGGTCCTGGTGGTAATGTACAGTACAAAGCCATGAGGGGCAGACACGATGATTTGTTTATGGCATTTTTGTTGTGTTGTCATATGGCCAGACTATACCTGAGACGGCAAGAAATGTTGGCGTAATCTACAATTTGATCATATCCTTTATAGCCAAGTATATGATCTTTTTTCTATTGACTAAATACAACAAATCTGTAATTTTGGCAATATCCTTGATGAGTGTTGGAATTATTACATTATGCATTCCAACAGTTGATGCTTTGCCACCATTGGAGAGAGTAATCCTTAGTAATATAACAACTTTAGAAGATAATGATACACTAAAAGCAGGTGAGCAAGTAACAATTAATGTAGATTATATCTTTAATTCAAATAGGAGTAATGAATTTACACTTATTTTTCAAATTTCAGATGATGATGGCAAAACAATGATGCTTAACTGGATATCCGGAATTGAGCATACACCAATAGAAAATATTGAATATATTTGTGGAAATAATATTTGTGTAGAAAAAATCGGAGAAAAAACTATGAGTACATCATGGCTTCCCTTAGAATCTGGAAAATATCACATTACTGTTTTTGCATGGGAATATATTGATCACCCTACTTCTTTAGGAGCACCAATATCTATGAGTCTTATTGTAATCTGATAAATTAATTTATTGGCTTTAAGCATTTTGGATCAGGCTTATAGCAAAGTAATTGCATTACACATTAATGCAAAAAAACAGACTAGTCTTCATTGGAATAATGGCATTAGCAGTAGTAGGTGCATCTACGTTTATTTTCTTGGAGGAATCTATCTCTGATAGAGCAGAGGTAGAAAGTATACCTATATCATCCAGTAATGAATCAATTACTGAAGTATCCACATTATCTATTGAAAGATTTTCTAGTGAATTAGAAACTTTTGGATCTAGTGGCGCAGGTATTGCACACACATATCCACATTATGAGATTATTATGCCAAAATATGTTACAGTAGGCGATGCATTTGAAATCAGTATCCCTTATAGTTTTGTTGAGATTGATGAAGATGATGGATCTATTGATACTGTAATACCTGATGGCGGTTCCAATGTATATCTTGATGGCATTCAATCTGGTGTTCGTTTAGATTTTAATTATCTTCAAGAATTTGATTTGCAAAATAAAGATGATTTAGATTTTATTTATTTTAATGTATATCGTAATGCTGAATGGGATAGATATGGAACAGCAAACTCAGTTGGTCTTTTTTATAATCTTGAAGGATCAAAAACTGTAACTTACTCATTTATTCTAAACAATACTGTTAGTTATCCAAACAATGAATTTAAAATGGAACTTGGTATTTATTCAGATAAATATTATCTTAACCAAATAGGTGCAGGTAAATATGAAATTTCTAAAACTTTAGTAGTTCCAAACTTTGGTTCTGGTGGAGAACCACAACCACTTTATCCTGGACGTCATATTGCAACATTTGGAGATTTTAATTCAAAGGGCACAACATCCATTGATACAATAGAATCTTTGATTTTACTTGCAGAATCTGATGAAATTGATGAGATAGTAGAAGATTTTGGTTTTGAAACTATTAAAGAATTCTATTACTCAATATTTTCATCTGAACTCGTTGATGAATTCTTAGAGATATATCCACAGTTTAATATTGCCAACTTTATTCTTCCAACATTCAATTGGATAATGCCGGAGGCATATGGGCAAAGTTTTGAACAATTCATTGTACAAGGCCAAGTCTTAATTGAAAATGATTCTGGTGATCTTGTAGTACCTGAAGGTTATTTTCAAGTATGCGCATATGATAAAAATTTAAGCTCTACATCTGCAGATCCTACTGATTTGACAGAGTATGACAGTACTGATCATGCTTGTGATGATTTGAATAGCAGAGGTTATTTTTTAATGAGAGTTTCTCCCACTGACCCAGATAATGATGGTACAGCTCCTGATATTATGATTGGTTTACCTTTAGAAAATGGAGATGTGATGATGCTTACTAATTTAGATAGGCCAGAAAAAACAATTGTTTATTCTGAACCAAGGGAGAACCCACCCTCAATTATTGTGAATTTTGTTAATGATGATAGAATTGAGATTGATGATGAAAATTTTTTAAAATCTTACAAAGTTTTTGGTACTGTAAATGAAACACTAGAGACATTTCATGATTTGGGGTTTAGTACCAATACACAATTAGATGTTATATATGATCCAATAACTACCAATACAATTTTACAATATACTTCTGACGTAATATCTATTACAGATTACTATAATCCAACTAGTGGCCAATTCATACGAAGTATAGATAACCATCCTGTAACAATTTCTCATGAGGTAGGACATTTTATTCAAGACAAGACTTACGAAAATGTAAATGGTGAACAAGGCAGAGTTCCATCTTGTACAGGAATTACTGGTACACATGGTGCCCATATAACAACAAATCCTCAATGTGCATGGGGTGAGGGATGGGCAACTTTTGTAGGAATATTAAATGAAAATAATCCAGAACATACAACGTTTGTAACCGATAATACTGTAAATTACGAGTCTGGAACAAGTGATAGAGTAACATTTCCAACCCAAAACGGATACTCTGTTGAAGGTTGGGTAACTGCTGCACTTTGGGATATTCATGATACTGTATATGATAGAAATTCTCGTTCAGATTATGATGATATAGATGGCCAAACACAAAATCTATGGAATACATTTAGTACAGACAAATCACCAAGTGGGCCAAATTACATTGCAAAAAATATGAAAGAATTCAAAGATGATTGGGATGCATTGGGATATGACAGTCTTATTCATTTGTTTAGTTTGAATCATTTAACTGGTTCAATTACAATTCTTCCTACAACAACTAGTAATACAATATTCTCAGACGACTTTGAAGGAGATCTATCCCAATGGATACTCACAGGAGATGATGAGATATGGGAGTTAAGATCTGGCATCCCAACTGGTACTACAGGAAATGTTGCATCAACAGATAATTGTGACAGTAACTGCTACATGGAGTCAGTCACCATAGATGCAAGCCAAGCTACAACACTTACCTTTGATAGATATGTCTCTACTCGTGTTGATTATGATGAAGGTCTAGAAGTCAAGGTATCAACAGATAATGGAATAAATTGGAATGATATTATTTCTTTTACTGAAAACAATAACAAAAATGACTCTACATGGAATGCTGAAACACTAGACATTTCATCATACCAATCAAGTACATTCAAACTAAAGTTTACTGCAATTAACAGTAGGAGTAATGAGATAGTACAGATAGATAATGTAACCATTACTGGTTCCTCTGGAGGTATACCACCTACAACTACGTCCTCTTCATTTGAGGACAACTTTGATGATTTATCAAATTGGACTAAATCAGGCAATGACCGATGGACTATAGTATCATCATGGAGTGAAGGAATGCCTCCAAATGGAGATAGTAATAACAAGATAGCAGTTGCAAGTGGTTGTGTTAGTGAATGCATACTTACAAGTAACAGTATAGATTTATCCTCACATACATCTGCAACTCTAGAGTTATCACGATTTGTTGATCGTTCATTAGATGATGATGAATACTTGGCAATAGAGGTGTATAACGGAAGTGTATGGACAGAACTTGCAACGTGGAGTGAAGATAGCGGTCATAACTCAGATGACTGGGAATCTGAATCCTTTGATATCACAAGTTATCTTGATGATAATTTTAAAATTAGACTAACCACACAAGAAAGCAAAAGTAGTGAAGATGTTGGATTTGATTATATCCGAATTATAACATAATCTCTTTTAGTTACTAAATCAAACTAATTTTATGATAATCAGGCGAGCAGCCATATCCCACTCCAAACATATGGCAGAACTACAAAACCAACTAAACCAGATAGTTGGGATAAGAGGTCCAGGAGGCAACATACAATACAAGGCGACTAGAGGCAGACACGATGATTTGTTTATGGCATTTTTGTTGTGTTGTCATATGGCCAGACTATATCTGAGACGACAAGAAATGTTGGCGTAAAGCAGATTCATATACTGGATTTATGAGAATTATTTCATTGATTTCACTTACAAAACTAGTCTACATAGTAGGATTAACCATTGCAATCTCTAGTTTTGTAATATATGTGTATTTAATTATTCCCGAAATTATTTCTACAAGTGACTATTATTCAAACCTAAAAAATATCATTTTCAAACAAGAATATAAAAGTGAATTCGAATTTATTGAAATTATTAAATCATGGCCATCTTACAAGTTATTTTATGAGCTCTATCCTGATGCAACAGAAATAGTTGAGTATTATGTGGCAGGTGTAAAAATATACATAATTGCAACGAACCAAACTAACAATAATATGTTAACATTGGAGTTAGCGATTGATACATCAATTAATGATTATCAGCATAGAGATGAATATTTTAAGTATATTATTTGTGAATCAACTCTTCCATCTTCTCTCTATTTGTCTGCAGAGGGTGATGAAATTTTAGACTTTATCAAAACTATTGATTGTCTTAATTCAGATGCTTATCTAACTAGAGGAGAGGTAGAAAATACCAAAATTGTATCACAATCCGAACCAATTTACGGAAATACTCCTTCAGGTGAACCTCGTACCAGTAGCTCAACTGAAATGGTAAGAATAGATAGTGTTGAATTATCAAACACTGATTTTGATGTAAATACCATTTTTATTAAATCAGATAAACTAAACCCAAATATTCCAACAGGACAATTCACAAAATGGGCTGAAGAAAATGTTGTTAGATATCCACCTCCTTGGATTTTGTCAGAAAGAGAACAAATTGTAATTACAAGTCCACATGATATCATAATACCTCAAAATACACCTAATTCAACACAGTTTGCTAACGGTACTATAATAGATGCACCAAAACAATATCAGGACTATTTTGATTATTTCCCTTCTTATGTTCCTGAAGGAATGGAAATGAAAGGATTCACATTTTCAACTTTTGACAATACAACATATTTGATAATGTATTATGCACCAATTCCAACTATAATAGATTTTGATACAATAAATCATTATGAATTTGCTGATGCTGGAGGGATTACTGTTGATTTGGTGCACGAACATGGTAAAACAACACACTCTGAAACATGGGAACATTGGCAACTTGTATATCCAACAAGTGAAGCGGATCGTGATTATGTAATTCTACATGATGAAGACAACCATGTTTATGTGGCTTATGGCTCAAATTTTGTGGCTCTGTCAATGCATGAGCATATGATAATTAGTTTTGATTCATACAGTCACTCTGGTGAGGAATTATACAAAATGGCTGAAACAATAATGGATGCAGAAGCACCATGATTGGTAGAATAAAGTAATCTGAAATATTGGTTAGTCTTGAAATATTTTATTCGCTATAAGCATTTTGGATCCGGCTTATAGCAAAGTAATTGCATTACACATTAATGCAAAAAAACAGACTAGTCTTCATTGCAATTATATCACTAGCTGTAGTTGGTGCATCTACATTTATTTTCTTAGATGAATCCGTTTCTATCTCTGATGGAGTAGAGGTAGAAAATGTAGAAGAAGGGGTAAATCTATTACCTATACAATATGACTTTCCATTACATGGAGAATATCAGAATATAGGAACACCAGCAGTAATGTATTTGGGCGATATTGATTTAACAATATCAAATCTACCTAAAGTAGGAGAAACAGCTGAAGTTGAAGTAACTTTAACTAATAATGATAATCATATCCTTTATCCACCAAATTATTATTATGATTCATTACAAAAATATCTTTCATATGGAATAATAATCACTGACAACTTTGAGTTTGTAAACCAAACTAATTTCAATTCAGTAGGTGGTGAGCATGGAATTATAAAGAATACAGAAAAACTTGATGTTGGTGAGAGTTTAACTATGTCTGTAACTATAAGAGCAATTTCAGATGGAATGGGTTACATTAGATCTGGATCTACTCACCAACAAGAAAT
This sequence comes from Candidatus Nitrosopumilus sp., assembly GCA_965238195.1. Lineage (GTDB taxonomy): Archaea > Thermoproteota > Nitrososphaeria > Nitrososphaerales > Nitrosopumilaceae > Nitrosopumilus. The sequence goes on from OZ250174.1 coordinate 1,254,338, forward strand.
TCATATGCATGTAGGAGAAAACGAGACTCTACTCAAAGAAGACTATCTAAGTTTACATCCTGAAATGAGACCACAACGATCACCACCTCAACAAGAACAAATAGAACTATGTTCTGGTATTCCATGTCTATCAATTGAGGATATTCCACAAGTAAATGATGGATTAACTACAATCACTCCTTCTACTGAAGAAGGATATCGTGCTTTCCTGAAGGATGTAATGGAAATGAGTGATGAAGAAATCGAGGAGTTGGTTCAAAAATATTATCCAGATCCAGATGCCTCTACCCAATCTTTTTTCTTACCTTCAGCTTATGCAACTAGTCACCCCATACAACTTTACGGTATAGTAACTATGAGTGATCTTTCACTTTCACCAACTATCCAAACATCAATTCATGATGTTAAAGTATGTGCATGGGAATATGATTCTACAACTAGATTATTTGATACACCAATTTGTGATAATACAAATTCTGGTGGGGGTTATGTTATTAGTGGTATTGCCCCAAGTAGTGGTGATAATACTATAGATGTTATTATGACATATTCAACTAATGGTACTCATTCTTTTGTAGCTGGCTTTAGTGGACAATCAACTTTAAACACTAATGCATACCGCATTCTTGATTCTATGGTAGATGATATTACAAGAAATACACAGATAAACAGAATTATACAAACTGATATCGGCATTGAAAATACTAACAATGCATTTTGGATTACAGATGCTATTGCTGACACTCATCAATTTATTTTGTATACATATGGTTATGATACTGATAAAGTAGATGTAGCTTGGCAATTTGATGGTGCTTTTGGTGTTTTTACATATGGGGATAATAGACATGGTGCAGCTTATTGTGCTATTGATAATAGCCCCTGGAATTGTTTTAGAACTGAGACTATAGCTTTGAATGGAGACACACCTGTTTTTATAGATCCAATGGATCCTAGTAATATAATTAATAATGGGGTTGATAACTCTAATCAAAGATGGACCATAATTCATGAGTATGGCCATCATATTATGAATAATGTTTACGGTCACACACAATTTTATAATATGTTTGATTGCCCTCGCATACATTACCTTCATCAGGTTTCAGCACTTGGTTGTGCATGGTCTGAAGGATGGGCTGATATCTTACCATCCTTAGTAGATGGAGATGCAACTTATCAGTGGACTCAAACTAATGTTTTAAACTTTGAGACAGGTGAAGTATCTTACAACAATTCTCTATTTACTCCGTTTGTAACTGTAGATAGTAATGGAAATGATGTAGGACATCTAGTAGAATCCCGAGTGGCAGCCGCAATCTGGGACTTGTATGATCCTACAAATTCCACAGAAACTGGAAATGGTGGTGTTGATGATATGCCAAAAAGTATTCAAAAAATACTATGGACATTTATGCAAGCACCTAATAATTTTGAAGGATTTTATAATGAATGGCAAGGTAAATCGGGATATCCTGACTCTACAAATGTAATGAGACTAAATCATATGGGCTTTGTACCTGCTTTACCAGTTGTACCAATAAACACTGCACCAGTTGCAACATCACACAGTACAGTATCTGTAGACCATAACACTGCAACATCTATCACTCTTAGAGGAATTGATGCTGATGGTGATTCCTTGGACTTTTACATTGCATCTAATCCATCAAAGGGTACACTATCTCACAGCTCAACTAGAACTGCAATTCCAGGAGATAACGGATCTAGTGTTACCATAGTTTACACACCAAGTGATGGCAGTACAGGTTCTGATTATTTTACTTTCAAAGTTAATGACGGAACAGTTTATAGTTCATCTAAAACTGTAAGATTATCAATAGCTGATGCACCTGTTGTCATTCCCCCAACAGGTGGTGTAATATTCTCTGATGACTTTGAAGGAACATTATCTCAGTGGACATTAACAGGTGATGATGAGGATTGGGAATTAAGATCTGGCATCCCAACTGGAACCACTGGAAATGTTGCATCATCAGATGATTGTGACAAAAATTGTTACATGGTCTCTGATACAATAGATGCAAGCCAAGCTACAACACTTACTTTTGATAGATATATCTCGACTAGTATTGACACTAACGAAGGCCTAAAAGTTGAGGTATCAACTAATAATGGAAGAACTTGGAGTGAGCTTGTATTTTACACAACTGTTCCAAGAAGTGATGATTCTACATGGCATAGTGAAACCCTAAATATCTCACAATATCAGTCAAGTACTTTTAAAATAAAGTTTACAGGAGTATCCTCATCTAGTAGTGAAATTGTACAGCTAGACAATGTCTCCATTACTGGTTCATCTGGAGGTACAGTACTACCACCACCTACAACTACATCCTCATTATTTGATGAGAACTTTAATGATTTATCAAACTGGAGTAAATCAGGAACCGACAGATGGGATATAGTATCTACCTGGAGAGAAGGAATGCCTGAAGATGGATCAAGTGATAATAAAATACTAGTTGCAAGTGGTTGTGTTAGTGAATGTATCCTTACCAGTAATACTATAGATTTATCCTCATACACATCTGCAACTTTAGAGTTATCACGATTTGTAGATAGATCCATTGATGATGGTGAATATTTGGCAATAGAGGTGTATAACGGAAGTACATGGACAGAACTTGCAAAGTGGGGAGATACTGAGGGAACAGACTCTGATGACTGGGAATCTGAATCATTTAACATATCACAATATTTAGATGATGGTTTTAAGATTAAACTCATCACAAAAGAAAATAAAAGTAGTGAAGATGTTGGACTAGACTATATCCGAATTGTAACATAATCTCTTTTAATTACTATATCAAACAAAATATATGATAATTAGGCGAGCAGCCATATCCCACTCCAAACATATGGCAGAACTGCAAAACCAACTAAACCAGATAGTTGGGATACGAGGTCCAGGAGGTAACATACAATACAAGGCGACTAGAGGCAGACATGATGATTTGTTTATGGCATTTTTGTTGTGTTGTCATATGGCCAGACTATACCTGAGACGGCAAGAAATGTTGGCATAAAGCTAAAAATTAATTTATCTGCTATAAGCATTTTGGATCAGCTATATAGCAAAGCTTGTTCATAAAATAATAATGTTAAAAAACAAAACAGTCTTCATTGCAGTATTGGCATTAACTGTAGTTGGTGCAACTACATTTATTTTCTTAGATGAATTCACTTCTAACTCTGATGGAGTAGAGGTAGAAAATACCGAAACTGTAAATGAAATACCAATTAAAACAATTACAATAACTAGTGAAAGTGGTCATTATAATACAGGTGGTCATACATTATGGCCAAAGGTTTCACTAGATTTTCCAACACAGGTACAAAAGGGCACTCCATTTGACATAACTGCAAACTGGACTTGGGTGGAATATGAAATAGATGAGAATACAGGAGAACCTGCAATAGATGAGAATACAGGAGAACTTGAAATATCAGAAACCGCATCTCAGTATGACACTGATCTTGTTTCATACGCTCATAATACCGAGCTCCAAACATCTGTGTTTAGTGGAACCAAATTTATAAATAATTCTGACTTTGAAATAATTAGAAATTCTACAGATTATCAGCTTGGTTGGGGTAATAATTATCTCGTTTACATTCAGCCAATGATTTATGATGAAGTGGGTCCTCACAGTAAAACCCTAACATACCAAATCGACAGTTTAGTTGATTTCCAATTTTATCAAGTTATGGATATTACTGTAGGTGTGGGTCATTTTGAATTGTATCTGCAGGAAAGTCCACCAGGAACGATAAACATTTCTGATTCTCCATTTGTACCTAGTGGTATGCAGAGTCCATTAGATCCTGATGCAGTTAGATTAGCTGATCAAGACCGAATGCATGAATACGCAATTGCAGAAATGAAGGCAACAGGAAAAACATTTGATGAATATTATTATCCAGAGCCAACTGCACAAGAGTTAGAAGACCTTGAAAGAGTAAGACAATTTCAAATTGAGAATGGTAATGGTAAAACTATGGAAGATATTCCTATAACTGCACAATATATTATGGATAATAATATCTCCAATGTTATTGATTATTTAGCTAATGAGCTATATACTGGCGAATTTATTGAAGAATTTATTAATCAATATCCTGACTTGGCAGCACAGAGCTTTGAAGATATATTTTCTTATTTTTTATTCCCTTCAGCATATGCAGCAAGTGATGACATTAGTGTACGAGGATATTTTTATTTAAATGATGAGAATGAACGTTTAACATCTGCACAAAATGTCAAAGTTTGTGCATTAGAATATAATTCAGTTCTTCCTGCATATGCACAACAATTCAACAATCAAGAAATTTGCTCTACCACTAACAGTAGAGGGTATTATTCGTTAACAGTGCCAAATATAGATATGGATAATCGCAACAGTCAACCTGATGTTAAAGTTATTTTTTCTTTAGAGAATGATAATTTTACAATTAAAAATTCAGATAGGATTAATATCAATCAGATTTTTTTTACAGCTAAACAAAAATCAAATGTGTCCGGCAATTCAGGATATATGGGATTACATTATCCTTCAACTAGTCCTGATAACTATTCTGGATTTCCAAGGGAAAAAATTTCAACAGCTTACTTGATCTATGATGAATTAAATTATGGATATGATAAAATAAATAACTATTTTGGTTATTCTGTGCCTTTTGTAACTGTAGAATGGGGAAATGAAAGATTAATAAAATCAACATTCTTCGACCATGAAACAAACACAATTATACTTAATCATCTGGTAGTTCCAACTTACAATCATTTTATTGATGATGCTAGATCTCCTAATACAATTATGCATGAATATACACATAAAATACATCACTCAGTTTATGGCTTAAATTCTACTACTGATCTACCGTTAGGAAATGGATGTGATGATCATGGAGCAAATAGAATGTCTGGTAATGAATGTGCTTGGACAGAAGGATTTGCACATTTTATGTCTGCTGCAATATATAATAATCCTGTTTTAAAATTTTCTACATACTTACACCCAATTAATATCGAGAATGGAAAATATAATACATTAACAGACGGAACTGGAGGAACATCATTTCCAACAAATTCCTTAAATTTGGGAACTAGTAATGAGGGTTGGGTTGCATCTGCATTATGGGATATTTATGATAATTCATCAGAGAGTGGAGATGATATAAATGAAAAAAAAACAAAATTATGGCTTACATTTACTGATGTAAAAGAATCAACTGAAAATATTTATCCAGCATCTTCAATTTTAAACTTTAAAGACGATTGGGATGATAATGGTTATCCTAGTTTAGATAGTTTGTTTAGTTTGAATAATTTACCTATTACAAATGTACCTCCCACAACAGGCAGTACGATATTTTCTGATGACTTTGAAGGTACACTATCCCAGTGGACTCTAACTGGAGATGACGAAATATGGGAGTTAAGGTCTGGTATCCCAACTGGCACTACAGGAAATGTTGCATCATCAGATGATTGTGACAAAAATTGTTACATGGTCTCTGATACAATAGATGCAAGCCAAGCTACAACACTTACTTTTGATAGATATATCTCGACTAGTATTGACACTAACGAAGGCCTAAAAGTTGAGGTATCAACTAATAATGGAAGAACTTGGAGTGAGCTTGTATTTTATTCAACTACTCCAAGAACTGATGACTCTACATGGCATACTGAAACCTTTGATGTAACATCATATCAGTCAAGTATTTTTAAAATAAAGTTTACAGGAGTATCCTCATCTAGTAGTGAGTTAGTACAGATAGATGATGTAACCGTTACTGGCTCCTCTGGAGGTACAGTACCACCACCTACAACTACATCCTCATTATTTGAGGACAACTTTAATGATTTATCAAATTGGAGTAAATCAGGTGATGATAGATGGCATATAGTATCTACTTGGAGGGAAGGAATGCCGCCAGATGGGGATAGTAATAACAAGATTGTAGTGGCTAGTAACTGTGATAACCCTTGCATACTAACAAGTAAAACAATTGATTTGTCATCTCACTCTTCTGCAACTTTGGAGTTATTACGATTTGTAGATAGATCCTTAGATGGTGGTGAATATCTATCCATTGAAGTGTTTAACGGAAGAGTATGGACAGAGATTGCAAAGTGGGGAGATCACAACAATGAAGACACAGATGACTGGGAATTTGAATCCTTTAATATATCCAGATATCTTGATGATAACTTTAAGATAAAAATCACATCTTTACAAAGTAGTAGTAGTGAAGATACAGGACTAGACTATATCCGAATTGTAACATAATCTCTTTTAATTACTATATCAAACAATACTTATGATAATCAGGCGAGCAGCCATATCCCACTCCAAACATAGAAACGATTAAAATAATGGGAGATGTTAGTATGATAATGGAATTATTAATAGATAAATTAATTAAAATTTGTATTAATTGTGATAGAGAATTTAAAAAAAATAGTAATAATCAGAATTGTTGCTCAAAGGAATGTGTTATAGCTAAAGAAAAATCATATAGAGAAAAATCTGTCTTTAAAATTAAAAGGAAAGCATATACTAAAACTCTAGAATACAAAGAGAAAAGAAAAGAATACAATCAAAGACCAGAAACTATATCTAAAGTCAAAAAAAATAGAGCAGAATTAATACAAAAAAATCCGCTATTATTTCGAGCAAGAAGTTGGTTTATGACGAGAACAAGTAAGAGGTTCAAAGTATCAGGAGTAATATTTGATAGTGATTATTTTACAATAGAAAAGTTAATCGAGATGCAAAAGGACACCCCAAATTGCAAATGCTGTAAGAAAGTATTTGATTATACAAATTTTGAAAGGGGTTATCATAATACCCCATCATTAGATAAAATAATTCCGAATAAAGGATATGTAAAAGATAATGTACAAATTATATGTAATCACTGTAATACCAAAAAATCAAATCTTACTCCTATAGAACTTTATACAATTATAGATTATATTAACCATTATTCCAGAACTGAAAAGATAATCTAATAATTCATGGTTAGTAAAATGATAATAAAAAGAGCGGCAATCTCACATTCAAAGCACCGTAATGAATTTGGATTGGTGGGAATTGAAATAAATACAGAAATTAAAAAAATCAGAGTCAAACTTGCCAGACAATGGCCACGTTCAGAGATAAATGAAATACCAGAACAAATTGGTCAATTGTATTCCAAAATAGATTGGGGTGTTACCTATATCGATCAGCTTACAGGCCAACACTTTATCCAGTCTCTACGACATGATTACAAAATGCCAGTTGTTGTAATTAATACCCAAAAAAATATCAAAGAACCAAATGAAATAGAGAAAATAAAAACAATGGATAAAGTCGAGATGGTCCAATTAATGATTAGCATACAACAAAACCATCAGATAGAATTTCCACCAGAACCTACTGATTCCATGAAAGAATTGGAAGCACAAATTACTCTATTTACTGAATTTAAAACAGAAGCTGGCAACGTTGATTATTATTCTCCAGGAGACGAGTTTGATGATTTAACAAAGGCATTACTTATTGCATGTTTTTCCATAAGAAAACATTTGGGTGGCGATGCAGGACCATCATATGTAGGACCATTATTACAAGAAAGTCAAGAAAGAGACCCATTAAGGGAATTTGAGGAAGCATTCTCTAATTATACTTCCCAAATAGGATAATTTGTCACAAAAATCATTGATCAAAGAGTTAATTGCTAGATTTTTCCCAAAAAAAGAAAAAGAAAAAGAAAAAAACATAGCTGATACAATACCAGTTGCTGGACCAATTGTTGGAAAAAATTTCTACATTAGTATACCTACAAACAAAGAGTATGGTCTTTTGAGTGGTGGTAATTATCTTTTAAGATATACTAGTACAGTTGATTTTGGATTAGGGGTTTACTCTAATTTTGGAATATATCCATCTGCAAGTCAAAGAAAAACTCCTAGCCAAAATGGTATGTTCTCAACAGATTCTTCTGGCAATCCAATAGTTAAGACATCAAATGGCGTAAAAAATTTAAAAGATATTGCTGAATCATCTACACCCTCTCTTTTTGTCAATATTGTTAAAACCGTATCTCCAACTGATACACTTAATATTGATTTGGCAGCATCTCAACATTGGGTAATCAATCTATCTGAAAATCTGACTATTACTTTTACAAATCCACCTGCAAATGAAAACGAATCTGAGCAAATGGTTTTGGAATTCCTTCAGGATGGAACTGGAGGGAGAACCGTATCTTATTCTCAAACAATAACACCTGCAGCACCAGTTATTAATACAACTTCTCTGGCCAGAGAAGTTGTAACAGGATTTGTAAGAAGGACTGCCGGTGGAATTGTATTATACAATCTATACAAGGTAGGATGATATTGTGACAACTCCTATGTATAATCCACTACTTATGGCAACACCTGTTGGCGGACCATCATTTGATAGGGCAGCTATTGTATTTAATGCAAGAACAGTAGTTCAAACATCTGTAATAAATCAACCCTGGAGAGCTACAAACGGAATTGGTGCTTTGCAAATGAGTGTTGGTAGAGTCATTATTGATTATGATGATTCTACAAATCCACCTAGTGTTGTATGGGGATCAAAAGGTATTTTAAGAAAGGTTAGAGCTCACATCCAAGCTAATTCATACAACAAAAGATTTGAGGTTTATCTGTTAAAAAATGGCGAAAAATATGGCCAACTTCAATTTGCAGTACAAGCTGGAGTTACCGGTGACTTTGCAAATCCTGTTGTGGGAAGTCAGTTTTTAGTTATGAATTGGGGAGACGAATATGTATGGGGGTTTTTTACTGATGATGAACTTGTACCAACTGGAAAGATTAGTATGGTAATATCAACTGAGATCTATTTTGGAGCTGGTCTAAGTTGAGTGTAAGCAATCCAGATGCAATTACTTTTGCAATTGAAAGATTTTCTAATAGTAATTACTATATTACACATTTCTGGCCATTTTCTACACAAGGTAGAATCATAGTTGGAATGGTATGCCAATGCCTGAAAACATACGATTTGAGAAATGGTATATTTTTCCACAAGGGAGATGGGATAGTGGTATGACATCAGATATCGTAATGTCTATTGGCAGAAATGGGGCTCCATTAGCAGGCTCTGTAAAGCCTACGGGGGTTAAAATGGGCGTAAAGAATCGGTTGATGAGAGTTTAAGCAGTACCGCACTGTAAGTATCCGAGTATACCTAGTGGAAACGTAGGTTGATTTTTTGTAGCGGAGTGGAAATGGTGGTTCTGATTCAACACGTATTATCATAGATCAAAAAAATACAATAAATCCTTAAGAAAACTAATTTTACTGAATTAATAATCAAATTATGCCAATAATTTATATACAAATACCTTGACGAAAAAGCATGTCTTTGGAATTAATCCCCAAATCTCAGCTTCCTGATTGGAGTGCTGAAGACGAAGAAAGAAAGAAGGAATTCTTAGAACGAATGAATTCCGGTAAATTGCACTTGATTAGTGCAAAAACCCCTGAGACTTTAAAACAGTAGGAGACATCAATCACCATGACCACTGACGAGACGCACGAATCAATTCAGGTTAATGGTGATTTTTACATCTTTTATGATATAGCTACAGCTATTCCAGTATTGGATAGTTTAGAAGATACTTTAGAACAAAAAATAAGACAACTGATATGGAATAAAGCATTTGAACATACATTAACTGACTTTACACCATGTGGGAAAAATGATGAATTTAGATTTTTTATTATCAAAAGTCCTTCCATTAAAGTCTCATACATGGAACGTAGTACAGGTTGGATTGTTTATGGTCTTACTCCTTACACCTAATCATGATCTACTAGCATTTTGAATCAACGTTATCCATTTGTTATCTCCTTTAATCTCAATTCCACATTTTTCACTAGGCGTCATTCCATTTAATGCACTATGTGGTCTAATGTAGTTATGAAATAATTGATAACCTGTTAGTGTAACTGAATCTTTTTTCTTTATACCTCTCATTACTTTCTCTCTGTCACGAATTTCTCCATTAAGACGTTCCATCTTGTTGTTGTTCATGTCACCTTGCAAGTGAATGTGTCTGATGTGCAACGTTCTGTTTAATCTCTTTACCGTCCAAAATTCTTTCTTGTATGCTTCGTGGTAGGATCCTAATCCATCTGTAATGAACACTTTGGGTTTTGTCTGTGTAACTTGCTTTGATTTCTGTAACAAACCTCTTGCGTCATGTCCTTCTTTTCTGTCTGCGACTTCCTGTGCAATCCAGAAACGAGTTTCATCATCCATCATTGCAAATACATACTTCAACTCACCACGAATCTTGACATAGATTTCATCAGCTCTCCAAGCATCCCCCACTTGAGGAACTATCTTGTCTAGGTATTGATTCATCAATTTTGTATATTTGTTAATCCAGTTGTAGACGGTTTGGTGTGTTACATCCATGCCTAGTAATTTCAAGGATTTAGCTGTATTCCTTAGCGACTCACCTGAAAAGTAGAGTTGCATGGCAGTCGTGATTCCTTTTGGATTGTGCTTCATCTTCTCAAAGCCTAGATTCATTGAGAATGTTCTATGACAATCTGAGCATGAGAATCTCTGAATTGCTGTATGCTTGTTCTTGCGAATACCGTTTTTTACTATGTTTTTACCCTTGCAGAAACGACAAGAATCTATAGTTACAGGCTCGATTGTAACCTTGTTCTTTTCTCTAACTTCTTCTCTAATTTTGAGTGAAAACTCTATGGCGTGAATGTGCTTACAGCAAATATGGTTTCTAAATTTGTGATCTGGACAGGTACAAGTCCATTTTTCACCTACTCTGATAACATCATAGTCTCTGTTAGTAGTTTGGGAATGAACATGATAATGATAGTCTGAGACTCGGATAAGGTCTGATTTTAGTGCGATCTGTTTCCCCTTTTCTTGTCTTTGATTCATACCACTAGTGGTATAGCATAGACTATTTAACTGTATACCACCATACCAAAACCTTAAGTGGTGGTTTCATTCATGTATGACATGGGAACTAAGGAACTAGACGCATCAGGAAGAGTTGCAACATCTATCAAAATCAAACCTGATGTTTGGAAAAAAGCAAAAATTGAAGCAATCAAAGAGGATATTGAACTATCGACATTGGTTGAAAAAGCTATCAATGCATGGATGAGGGATAACAAATGATTCCTTTTGATGAAGATTTTATTAAGCAATTTACAGATTTTGAATCCGCACTAGAAGGAAATTGGTTTAAGGAACTAGATAATCCAAAAGAACATACAGGATTTTTAGAACAATCTCAATGGAAAATTCATGCTTTACAATGTACAATGCGTGTATTGTTCACAGTTGTAAAATTTCAAATGAAAGACACAAATAGAATACACTCTATTTTAGAAAAATTACCTAACACTGATGAGTTTAAGGCAGTTAAAGATGAACTACAACAAGTACGAGAAGAAGCACTATCAGCTTTAACACCAATCAAAAAACTCGCTCAAAACTTGGAAGAATCCAAAAACCAAAAGGTGGATTACATTGGATAATTCTGATAAATATATTGAGCAAGGTGCTATTGAAAAATTACAATATGCGTTGCAAGCTGAAAAACTTGCCCAAGTATTGGCAGAACATCTTGCAAACAGCGTCAAATGGTTACATCATTATTGCAAGAAAAACAACATTCCATTACCTGATCAGGATAAGATTAATGAAATTGTGGATAAAACAGTCAAATTAAACGACGATTTCAACCGAAAATTTACAGGAGACGGTATCTCACGTAGACTTTACAGAGCCCATTAGCAGTAACCCAACAAGTATTTATGAAATCTACTAAAGACCATGCAGCTCGTATTCTTGATATCTCAGCTCTTAGTTTCGATAGGGGGATGCCTTATCTATTGTAGTTCAAAAAACAACAGCTCTCAATCCAGGCAGTGACAGAAATAACTATCTTTCATACATTACTGGAATTTGGGTGAGGTCAAGTTAATTGGCTAATGCACCTGAAGTTAAAGGAAATTATGTATCCTTTCAATCTAATTTAGGACAATGGCGTACTGATAACAAAGTCCCACCATACATATCAGGAATGAGATTACTAGATTTAATTCCAGGAGGAGTTGGAGGAGGAGAAAATGATGGTTCTATTGCAATTACTGCAGGCCAATTACGTGGCGTAATTATCCATGTAGGCGATAATAATTATGCCGGAAATCTACATACTCTGAAATTTTGGAAGGCAGATCCTGGAACTACTTATGGGAATGAAACAAGAGTTGATATTGGAATTACAATAGCTGCTAATGCAACTGGATTTTTCTACAGTGATCCTACGTTAAATTCAGGCGGTAGGTCTTTTTCAGTAGGTCAGAAAATTGGCCTCTTATGGGAAAAAGTAGGACCAGGACAACAATTCCAAGGAATAAAAAAACTCTCAATTATGGCATGTATTGAATACAATCCTGATAATGATTAGTGTTATTTTTTGAACACACACCTTGTTATACACTTCAATTACAATATTATTGTATGAAAAAATTCACACCAGAAGAAGAATATCTTACACAGGTACAGCTAAATTTTGCCCAGAGAGGAAGTAGAAAATATTGAACATTCTAACTAGAACCAATATTTTTGGTACAATCATAATTTCTGTAGTTTATGGTACAGGAGAGGCAATACAGAAAATGATTGATATTGGGGTACTGGTAAATTGACAACTTGTCCAGGATGTGAGATCATGTATCTAACTGATAACCCTCCACAATTTTGTGAGTGTGGCACTCTTTTAGGTGAAGAGCCTGAAAACAAAGTTCGAGATAATCTTGCTTAATTATAGTAACTGATAAAAAAAATCGTTAAAAAAATAGAAACTATTACCAATAATCATTCTCTCATGATAATCTATTTGTATATGTGATTAGAACATTATATGTGTCAAATCAACAAAATCCAACACCTGATATTAATCAACTAATCACTGCAGGAAGGGCAGAATATATAGCAAATCAAACCAACACATATGATAATACAATAAAACCATACCTTCTAATTATACAAAAACTTGCAGAAGAAACTGCAATAATAGCAAAAGAAAATGAAGAATTAAAGAAAAAAATACCAAAAAACAGGGCAGAAAGAAGAAAACTAGAAAAAAAGAAAATAAAAAAGAAACAAAAATCACCTAAAAAATAAAATCTGTTTATATTAAATAATTATTTAAATATGAGTGTGTGATTTTTTACTCTGATTTTGGCTGTAATACTATCAGTTAAATAGTTCCAAATTATTTGATGGTTAACCAAAAAATGAAAGTAATAATCCTCTCAATAATATCGGCCATAATCATAGTTTCAATTCCTGGTGCATATGCTGAACCATCATATTATGTTGGCACTCCAATTACTCTAACCTGTGATGATGAAAACATTACTGAGGACTTTGGATATCATTTTGTTGGCATATCTTATCCTGATAGCAGTGGTTATAGTACTGGTAATCATTTAATTCATCAGGGGATTACTCTCCAAATTGAGTATACATTCACACCTACTACATCCGGAGATTATCGTCAATCATGTTATTACGTAGGAGCCACCCATCCTATTGTTAATACATTTACAGTACAAGATGCAATAATAACACCTGATACAGATACAACACCTGATACAGATACAACACCTGATACAGATACAACACCTGATACAGATACAACACCTGATACAGATACAACACCTGATACAGATAATGCTAACTTGCAAAATTCAATTCCAAATGGTTCACAGAATGTAAATGAGCCAATAACACTTACTTGTGAAGAATCAGTATTTGGAAATTACATCAATTATTATTTATTTGAAGGTTCAGAACCAACAAAACAAAATTCAGATATAACTAATTCATTTACAACCCTAGTATTTACCCCATCTGAAACTAAAGGGTACTATGAGCATATTTGTGAATATTTAGATGAATCACAAAATACATCCTACAAATTTGACGCAGGATATCCAATAGAACAAACAACACCAGAACCATTCTCAAAAACATTATCATTTACTTGTGGGGAGAATGGATTTAGTTCGCAACATAAATTTGAAATCAAAGTGTATGATGATATAGACGAATTACGTTATAATGAATATCAAGTTAATAATGCTGATTCAGGCATTATTAATCTAAGTCAACAGACAGTAACAGTTCAATTTGAAGAAGGAAATTATAAACACATTTGTGTAAATGGTACTGAAGGTCAAACTGAAGAATTCTTTACAGTAAAAGAAACAAACTCATATTCAGAGAGAATTGAACAAGCAAAAAAGAAGAACGGTGGTGGATGCTCAGGTGACTGTACTCCTCCAACATTTGGTAAAAATAAACATGGAATAATGATAGTACAAGGTGGTTTCTCACTTAATGGCAATACTGTAGATGTTGATTCATATCATACAGAATATCCATTAATTGAATTAGATATTGGTACACAATATAATATCAAGCTAAAGTCATATGAGAATTATAATGCCAATAATTTCAAGTGGTTCCAGATAGGATTTGGAATGCCAGGAGTTGGAGTGCCACTAAATGATGCCGAAGTATTACTAACCATTTACATGAACCATACTGGAATAGACAGAACTGAAATCAGAGATGGAGTTAATCTAATTGAATTTACTGACTTTACTACAAGTGTAGAGAATTGTGGATATATTATTAGTGATTGTCGTGTGATATCAGTTGACTTTATTCCACGAGAAACACTATACAATAATGTTCTAACTATTCAGGCAGTTGACAGATCTAGAAATTCAGGTGTAAACCATCTTAATGACGGTATTGAATTTACTGGAGAATCACTAAACTTACCACAAACTGACAAAATGTGGACCAAACATTCTAATCAAGACAGAGGAATATGGTTACAGTTAACTGAGGTTAATAAATTCACAAATACTTGGGAAGATGAAAATGGCATACAATATCTAAAGTACAATGGACAATACAGTAGAACTACGCCAATGGAACAATACGAGTGCACAGATAAAATAAGTCAATCCATGAATAGATTGAACTGCCAATTTCAGAACCTAAAAGAATTTGAAAATCAAAAGGCATTATTAATCATAGAATCTCACTATTAATCATCTCTCCCTAACTACAATTTGGACTTTGTAAATTCTAAACAATTAACATAATTTAAGATATTAACTCACAGCTTATTTCTTTTAATATTAAAATTTCTCATAAGTAATGAATATGGGGGTAATCTATGAATGAACAAAACAAGAAGGCTTATTGCAAGGATAGGAGGTAATTTTGGTGTGAGTTTCTTTGGTCCCCTGGTTGGTGGCAATGCAACTAATTCAATATTTCCTGGTTGTATAACATTTGAGCAAACTTTAATCATTTCAATTATTGCAGCGTGTATTACTACAGGATTTGCAATATCCAAGGAGGCAGCAGCTTATGGGGAAACAAAAAGAGACTAAAAAGTGCCACTGGAAGATAATTAAGGAGATCTGCTCTTGTTGTATTCCAATTCCAGATTAAAAAATCAATTATTTCCTAAATACCTAATACAAAAAAATGATTTATGGAATTACTCTTATCTGCATTTATCGGTTTTATTTTAGTAACTATTCTTGATAGGAGATGGTTTGATATTGATCACAAGAAAATTGAGCGTGGATATGAGGTAATAGAGCACTACCATTTTGGAGTGGGTTTACTTGGAATTGGAATTATTGTTTTTGCATTTTTCCCTGTATTGGCATATATTTTGTTTGGTGCAGGACTAGGACTAATCTATCATGAGGCAAAACAGAAAAATTATTTTGCACACAAATCTACTCATTTTCGTAATAGTACAATAATTGGCGTAGGTCTTGTCGTAATTATTTCCTGTCTTTATTCTTATGTAGTGATTATCGGAGATTAAGATATGTCAAAAACCTCAAAATTTGTACCTCTCTGTGGAGCTATCGTAGGTGGAATTTTGATCTTTGTTGATGCATATGATACTATAGAATTCACATTGGATTCAAGTTCATTTTGGGCATACATGGCATTTACTGTTGGTGGTTCTTCAGCTTATGGAATTTTAAAACACTGGAAAAAACAATGACGCATAGAATTGAAGAAATTAAACGTAGACTATCAGTTCTAGAAAAAAGACTAGAAATTACTCCTAATAATATAAGGGGAGAACCAGCATATGATGAAATTACTAGGAGATTAGCAAAAATCAAAAGTGTCATTCATACTGTTGAAGTGGATGATGATTTATCCACAATTCAATTTAACACAGTTTTTGAAAACTTGGAAAGATATGAATTACAGCTAAACATTACAGGGAACAAAAATCCTGATGCACCACCAACCAAACCTGTACGAGTACAACCATACAAATCCAATTTTAAAAATATAGAAGGTATTGGCAATGCAATAATTACCGGTGACAGACTGACAATAACTATTCCAGGAGCTGAGTGGATTAGTGGCGCAATTTATAGAAATAATCTTCCATATATCGCAGGCCAGTCCCACAAAAATGATGAGGATAACAATGCAGAGACAATAACGTTTCTCCTAAAGAAAAGAAAAATAACTAGATTAGGTTTTAGAGTTGCAGTAATTACAGGAAAGTATCAGTTAAAGTTACGATATGGTGGCAAGTCATTTTCTTCATATTATAATGGGTATAATGATGAGTTTGAAATATTGCCAAAAGGTGCAATTCCAAAATAGACAACATCTTTTTTGATAATTAAAGATATGTGTGTTATTATAATACATACACTTTGCTAAATAGTAATTCTACATCATAATATCATGGTTAGAATGTGTACAAATCCCAACTGTGAAATGATATTCATAACAGAGAGAGAAATAAACAAATGCTCCAATTGTGGGTCATTAGTTGTGTGATTTTATATAAATCACCAAAAAACAATAAATCATAGTAAATAAAAAAATTAGGATTTTAATCCTTTTCTAAGTACATCATTTAATGCATTAGAAAAACTATAACTTGACTGAGTCTCTTGAATCATTTTTGCTTGTTTATTTCTGATTTTTTTATCCAAGTCCTCATCAAGCATTATAGTCACTCTTTTTGCCATTAATATAATAAAATAATACTATCTTATAAGGTTGTTATCTCTGAGGGTTTTCTGTATGGATAATGTATAATGATTTATGATCCTTTAAAGCAAAGTATGTGAAATAAAAAGTTGAATATTATGTTTTCTTATAAGACTCAATTTAATTGTCTTTTTGTTATGTCTGTATGTTTGGTAGCTCTTGGCGTTTTTTTAATTGTAGGAGTATGGCTACAAAACCTCGGATTTTTACTAGTTGGTGTAGGTTTATCTTGCTCTGGTATAATGTTTTCATTAAGTATAGGAAGGCAATCTACAATTGACGTAACTAAAAATCTTATTAGTATATTGAAATTTGAAGGTATAATTTCTTCAGATTCTGAACTCAGGATTAATGAAAAACTAGAAGTTGTTAAACGAGTTAGTGTCACATCATTATATAAATATGATATAAAAGGTACTCCGAAAAAAACTGCAATATGAGTTTAGTATACAAATTAAGATTTTGACAAAACAGTAGAGATAGGATCATTTAAAGCAAAGTAGTTTCTAATTATGATATGGATAGATGCGGTCATAGTTTTAGTGAAGATATAATCGATAAAGTTTGGGAAAAAGATGAGATTGTCTCGGGTTATGATTCTAATATACGTAGAAAAGACAAGTGTAGTGCTTGGATTACAAAATCACAGTACGGTAATCGAGATTCTAATTTTGGTTGGGAAATTGATCATATAATCCCAAAGACCAAAGGCGGTCGAGATGAACTTCAAAATTATCAACCACTCCAATGGAAAAATAACTTAGATAAATCTGATGGAACAGTAAATTGTTGTGTACAATCCTCTGGTGAAATTAATGTTGACTTATGTTAAATCTGAGATCTTTTAAAGCATAGATGTTATCTATTCATAATGAATCCAACAAAATTAGAAAAATTACTTGATGATATTGAATCATCTGGAATAGCTGATGGTCTCATAACTAAATTAAGTGATGAATTGGATATTGGTGAGGTAACTATAAAATTAACATTAAGAGGAGCAATTCATTTGTTAAATGGATTTTCTACTAACTAACACCCTAAAATTTTACTATTTTGTAATGTATATTTAGTTAATGTTTTTTTGTATAATTCTAGAATAATAATAATGCGAAAAGGAAAATATTATAAATATGCACTTAAAATATTAGAATATTTATCTAAGAATGAATTTGAATTACAATATTCTTTAACACATAGAGCTTCAAATCTAGCCAAAACATTAAAGATGCCTAAATCATCACTGTTTAATGTTTTATCTTGGTTAGAAGAAAACAATCTAATTAAAATTCAAGTTAGTCATCATGTATTTTATACAGGATTACAAGTTCGTTATTTTACAAGAATATCTATAACTACAAAAGGCCTTGATTTTTACCTAAAAGAAATACAACAAAAAGATTATGGATTTTAAAAATTTTACATGCCTAATAACTCGGACTTATAGTTACAGAACATAAGTGCGAGTTGTCCGAGAACGGCGATCGGCTTATTAATACAATTGTTACACTGTAACAATATGGTGTTCAAGTGGACTAAAGCATGTAGTGATAAAGTTAAAGAATATCGAAATGATACTACATCTACTTGGAAAACATTACCAGTTAGTGAATTTGTAAAACTATTACATGACAGACTTTAACATAACTTTCAAGGATAAAGAACTCCTAGATGAATTTCAAAAACTGGATTCTGATTCTAAGATGGAAATCTATGAGTTTTTTAAAACTTTTGTTGAAGATGAATTTGGTGGTTTTCCAATATGTTACATTTGTGTAGAAGAAGTTATTCCTTATCATCTATTTACAGATTATGTATTGTTATTTCAATTAGAATATTTTGATGCAGGTGTTACTCAGACTGTAAATCTAAAATTAATTGGTTTTGTAAAAAAATAATTTTTTTTTGGGACTAAATTCCCAAGTAAAACTATACGGGCCCAAAGGGCTTCGATCCCTTGACCACTGGATTAGAAGTCCAGCACTCTATCCATGCTGAGCTATGGGCCCAAAAACCTAGCAATTAATTACCATTTTAAGGGTTTACAGCCACGTTTTCTGGTAATTCTCTCTCTCCATTTTGAAGAGAAATTGTTGTGCATATCCTGCATATGGACCAAAATGATTTACAATTTTTTCATGAAGAATATCATATTGTTTTTCTGTAATTGTTTTTGTTTCAATCTGAAATTCATTACAATAATATTTTTCTAAAATTCTAATCATCCATCTATCCAATGGAAATGCTTCTAATTTGTTTAATGAAAATAACATTATGCAATCTGCAACTTTATTTCCAACTCCTGGAATAGAACAAATATTTTTTTTAGCTTCAAAATAATTAGATTTTTTTAAACTTTCAAAATCTATTTTATTGGAAAAAATCATATTTGCAGCATCTTTGATAAATCTTGCACGATAACCTACACCACATTTTAGAATTTCATTTATTGAGGCATTAGCAAGGCTTTTGGGTTTTGGAAATAAAAAAAATTCTTGTTTCTCAAATTCAACCCTTCTTCCAAATTTTTTGCATAACTTTTCTAAACTTATTTTAATTTTTTGTATGTTAGAATTTGAAGATACAATAAAGGAAATCAAACATTGAAATGGATCTTGCTCAAGCAGTTTTAATCCCAGATACTTTTTTACAGCCTTTCTAGTTGTTTTGTCTCTTGAAATTGATTTTATAATTATCTCCATGTTATCTTTTTTTCTAAAAAAATCTGTTTTAGTATTTTGATATGATTTGGTGTTTCCCGAATTACTTACCTTTAGAACATCTTGACCATTAACACCGTACCAGTAGTCCTTATTTTTTCTCCAAAGAAATACCTGACCACTATTGATTGAATTTTCAACATTTATTGCAGAATTTTCTTGCATTTTAGACAGTTATTTCTTCATCAACTGAAGGTGCATGTGCCTCTAAACCAAATTTTTCATGAATTTCCTGAGCAAACATTTCACATGATTCAGAATCTCCATGAACAGTCAATACTTTGGGGTTTCCCTTTATTTTTTTGATCATATCAAACAATTCATTCCTATCTGCATGTCCTGAAAACTCAAACTGTTTTACTTCTGCTGTAACGTTAAGATCTTTACCTCTAGCTGAAACCTTTCCTGTTTCTAGTAATTTCTTTCCTGGTGTGCCCTCTCCTTGATATGATACTAGTGCAATTCCATTTTTACTATCAAAAGATAACTCTTGTAAATAATAGACTGCATTTCCTCCTACTAACATTCCAGCTGGTGATATTACAACACAAGGTTCTCCCATCGCACGTTTTCTTTCTGCATGTTCTCTTATTGCTGTTGCACTATTGATTGCATCTGAAAATACTTTAGGATCTCTAAGATATTCTGGATGTCTAAACATTATTTCATTTACTTTTAATGCCATTCCATCCATTATGATTTTATGTTTGAAATTTGCACTTCTTAAAATACAAGCAATCTCTTGAGAACGTTCTACTGAAAATGATGGAATAAATAATATTCCTTTTCTATCCATTACTTCATTTGCAAATTCTATTAATTCTGCTTCTGATTCTTTTCTTGGTTTTTGTTCTGTCTTTGCATAAGTACTCTCAGTAATCAGTAAATCGATTTCTCCTATATCCAAATCCATTTCTCGAAGCATTCTTGAACCATTTGTTTTGATATCTCCAGTGTAGAAGAGGCGTTTTTTCTCTGATTCTACTAGAACAGTACCTCCACCAATCACATGACCTGATTCTCTTAACTCAAAAGTTGCATTTCCCTTAGTTACCTTTTGTTTAAATCCAATTTCTTTGGCATTTTTCATCATATTGTTTAGTTCAGGCATATCAAATGGATGTGAATTTTTTTCAATTTTTAACATGTCTGTTATCAATAATTTTGATAGATCAAAGGTTGGGGGTGTGGCATAGACGTCAGTCTTTCCACTTACAAAAAGAGATGGAACATTTCCTGAATGATCTAAATGAGCATGAGTTATTATAATTGCATCTACATCTTTTGGTTTTACATGTAGTGGATATCCTGGTGGTGTTCCTCTTCTTCCAAACATTACTCCATAATCAAGTAAAAGATTTGTCCCATTACACTTAACTAAAAAGCCAGATCTGCCAACTTCGTTTGCAGCTCCTAAAACTTTAACATCCAAGAATTACAATAAAATTTCAACGACGTTAAAACCTTCTTAGAGTCAATCCGATCATTATTCCTATTATAGAATCTACAAAAGCTTTAATTAGTGTAAGCTAAGATCCGATCCTCATGGGAAGAACCTATGATGAGTGGATAAAACAACAAGATCAAGCTGTTGTTGCAAAAACTCGTGCAGGCGACGAAGGAAATAAAGTACTTCTGAACCAAATCAACTGGATTTGGGTTAACAATCTTATGAATAAGAAAGCAGACCTTAATCCATCATCAGCAGAATTACTCGATTGGGTAACTTCTGGTCAAATCGATGCAATGAGAAAATAAACGTGTGTACACGTTATCTTTTTGTTTTTTAAATTTCTTAATCTGAATTCTGCGCATGAATTTCTACTCGATCTATTTCATAACAGGGTTATGAATTTCAATCATGGTTTAAATAGTAACCAAGCAAGATAAATTCTGTAATGCCAATAGCAATACTTCCTGACATTGACGAACAAAGATGTATCGGATGTGCACTATGTGTAGAAATCTGTACAACTCTTGGTCCAGATGTCCTTAGAGTAAAACCTGTTGAAGGCTGGAAGAGAGGTAAAGCATTTGTATTTTATCCAGAAAGATGTATTTCTGATGGTGCATGCATCGGTGTATGCCCAACAAAATCAATCTTTTGGATGAGACCAATGAATTACACTGCTGGACAACCAGTACCTCTTCACAAAAACGGTGTCTTCATCAACGGTTGGGCAGAAGACGCAGCACTATAAGCTGAATCTTTTAGCACATTCTTTTTTCTTATTTTTAATTAACAAATAATTTTTTCTTGATTTCTTTTGGTAATGTTTTTACAAAATGTTTCAAGAATTTATCGTTTTTATCATAATGAATTTCTGAAAATTTGTTGTTATCAAAGAAATGTTTCCATGTCTTTTCAAACGTAGAAAATTCTTTTGGATCAAAATCCATTCTAGAAGTTTCATGGTGTGCCGCTGGAAAGATATCTGAAATCTCAATCGGAATTAATCCTAATTGTGGATTATATTGGCATACCTGTATGGAATCAAAATCCTTGAATTTTCTTTCTAATCCAACATATTGATTAGACAAATATCCTGGCTTTGTACTTGATTCACTGGTAATGACAAGTTTCTTTTTCTTTGATTTGAATTTTCTAACCATATTATGATATGCTTGAACCTCTGGACGAAATTGGTCTTCTTTATCAAACAAGAAAATAGCTTTTTCTTTGAATTTTGGTGTAGTAATGCCAAGAAATTCATAATTATTTGTCATGACTTCAATCATTTCAAATAATTTGGGATGAGCTCTTGCCTTTTTCATTACATATTCCCATAATCTTCCTTCATAGATTGCTTGCTTTACCTTGTCCACTTCAAGTTTTATTGCATAGAGATTATGAATTGCTAGTTGATTGATTTTTTCAGTTGTTTCAAGCTGACGTAACTCATCTGGGGTATATTTTGAACATACTTCACAATTACATGGAAATACAGTGATATCGGATAAATATCGTGTACCATCGTCTGTGATGTATCTTTGATGTTTAGCATAAAGCATGTAGGACGCTGAATCAAATGTATCGCACCCTAAAGCCACTGCAAATGGTATTGTTAAAGGATGCCCTGCTCCAAAAAGATGTAAAGGAATAGAATGTGGCATTTGTTTTTTTGCAGCTACGATCATCTGTGCCAATAATCTATATTCATATGATTCCATAAACTCAACTGGACTTCCTAAAGCTAACATTTGAAAACCAATATCTACCAATTTTTTTGTTGATTTTGCAACAAGTTCAAAATGTTCCCCTCCTTGTATTGGACCAATCCAAATCTGACCATTATCTTCACTATTCTCAAGTGTTTGTTTTGAAACTTTGAGAGTATGGTTAACGTATGCTTCTGCTTTTTTTAATGGTAATCCAAACCCTGTTGGCTTGTCAAGTGGAATTGCAAAATCAGTTAAGATTCCTCTTTCAAACTTTGCCATATCTGGTGGTGAAACTTCAACGTCTCCATATTCTAGAACTTGATAACCTCCAGAATCTGTCATGATTGCACCATCAAAATCTATAATTTTATGAATTCCTTTTTTTACAGCTTCATCACCATAACTATTTCTGGTGATGTATGCATTTGTAATTACTAAATCAAAACCAATCTCTTGAATTTTTTTTGATGGGATTGTTTGCTTTACTGAATGAATGACAGGAACATATGCTGGGGTCTCAATCTTTCCATGATTGGTATAGAGAGTACCTATCCTTCCTGCCAAATCAGTTTTAGAAATTTCAAACAAGTAACTACCAAAA
The DNA here is from genome assembly GCA_965238195.1 of Candidatus Nitrosopumilus sp. Lineage (GTDB taxonomy): Archaea > Thermoproteota > Nitrososphaeria > Nitrososphaerales > Nitrosopumilaceae > Nitrosopumilus. Next base: position 1,278,019 of record OZ250174.1, read on the forward strand.
CTTAAAGGCGTTATTTAATCAATCAGCAAAAAATTTTTTCAAATCATTATTTTTTGTAACTAAATCAAGCCAATCTACATTTTCATTGCCTTCATTACTGGAAATTAAGGTCATTACTTTTTCTGTTACTTCTTGAATGCTTTTTTCACTAGTGTTTATTTGGAATACCTTTTCTTGGAATTTACTCATTGCATCATGTGCAATTATGCCTAAAATTTCACTACCTGCATTTTCTCTACTTTTTTTATCTGTGTACTTTCTCTCTTTATAGACTGAGATCAAGTCATATGGATTTCTTCTCAAAACAATCATTATCTTTATTTTATTTTTATCTAAAACATACGGTGCTAAATGACCTACAATCACATTTTTCTCTGAAATTTTTTGTTTGAGGATTTTTTCTAACTTTTCTGTATCAACATCATTTGTGTCCTTGTTTTTTTCAAATAAACCTGCATCTTTTGCTACATTGTTGATATCAATAATAGATAGTCCGAGTTTTTCAGCAATTTCTTGTGTAATAGTGTGTTTTCCAACTCCTGGATTCCCAGTAATTACAATTGACATGTTATACAATCACGATAAACTGCATTAAACGATTTCTGTAATACTAATAAGTAGAATTGGATTTTTGACTATATTGCAAATTGGTTTACTAGGCAAAGCAAATGTTGGAAAATCCACATTTTTCTCAGCAGCAACTGAAACTCCTGCGGCATCAGGTAATTTCCCTTTTACAACAATTGAGCCAAATGTTGGTGTGGCTTATGTTAAAGCTGACTGTGCTTGCAAACATTTTGGAATTCAACATGAAAATGAATTATGTGTCAATGGCACTCGTTTTATTCCAGTTAAACTCATTGATGTTGCTGGATTAGTTCCAGGTGCCCATGAAGGAAAGGGATTGGGAAATCAATTTCTTGATGATGCAAGACAAGCTGAAGTTTTGATTCATGTAGTTGACATTGCTGGAAGTACAGATATTCAAGGACAACAAGTTCCAGTTGGAACACATGATCCTCTAGAAGATGTTGTATTTGTTCAAGATGAATTTGATCAATGGTTTGCAGACATTCTCAAAAGAGAATGGGATAAGATTACACGTGAAATAGATCAGAAAAGAGCAAAACTTACTGATGGTATTGCAAAACGATTCACTGGATTAGGTATCAAAGAATACCAAGTACACGAGGTTTTACAAAAACTAGGTCTTATTTCTAGAAATCCAAAGGAATGGAAAGATTCTGATATCCAAACTTTTGTTAAAGAATTAAGAAAAAATACAAAACCCATGATTATTGCTGCCAATAAAGCAGATCTTTGCCAAGATCTTGATATTATTAAAAAAATTTCAGACACTGTTATTCCTTGTAGTGCTGAAACTGAATTACTCTTACGAAAAGCATCAAAAGCTGGAATTGTAAACTATTCTTCTGGAGATGAAGGTTTTAAACTCGTTGAAGGAAAAGAAATTCTACCTCCTCAACAAAAAGCACTAGATTTGGTAAAGTCTGTGTTTACTAAAATTCCATCTACAGGAATTCAGAAAATTCTAAATATTGCTGTATTTGATTCACTAAAATTTATTGTTGTATATCCTGTAGAAGATGAAACTAAACTAACCAACAAAGATGGTGTAATTTTACCTGACACGAAATTACTTCCACAAGATTCTAATGCAAAAGAGTTGGCAGGTTTAATTCACGCAGATATTGCTAAGGGATTCTTACATGCAATTGATTGTAAAACTAAGCAACGAATCAGTGGTGATCAGAAACTAAAAAATGGCGATGTGATCAAAATTGTATCCACATTAAGTAGGGGATAATATGCTGGGTTTAGGAATTGAAAGTACAGCTCATACATTTTCTTGTGCTATAATTGAAAAAAAAGGAAAAAAAGGAAGAATTCTATCTGATATTAGAAAAATTTATCGTCCTGCAGATGGGGAAGGAATTCATCCTAGAGAAGCATCACGTCATCATATTGAGAATAGTTCTTCAGTGTTATCTGAATGTCTTACAAAGGCAAACATTACAATCAAAGATCTGGATCTTGTTTCGTATGCTGCAGGTCCAGGATTAGGTCCATGTTTACGCGTTGGTGCAGTTGTTGCAAGATCTTTAGCTTCTTTTTATAAAATTCCAATTTATCCTGTAAATCATGCAATTGGCCACATTGAATTAGGAAAATTGCTTACAGGCGCAACTAATCCTTTGGTACTTTTAGTATCTGGAGGACATACTATGCTTCTTGCATTCCTTAACAAACAATGGAGAGTTTTTGGTGAAACTTTGGATATTACATTGGGTCAACTACTTGATCAATTTGGGAGATCCCTTGGATTTGCATCTCCATGTGGAAAAAATATAGAAGAATTGGCATCCAAATCTTCAAACTATGTTATGTTACCTTATTCTGTAAAAGGAAATGATGTTTCATTTTCAGGTTTGTTATCTGCAACAAAACCTATTGCAAAGAAAAGTAAAGTTGATGCATGTTATTCACTTCAAGAAACCGCCTTTGCAATGATTAGTGAGGTAGTAGAGCGTGCATTATCATTTACCGGTAAAAAAGAATTGATGATAGTAGGTGGTGTTGCAGCTAACCAACGATTGTCTGAAATGCTTCAAGATGTATGTAAACGACATGGATCTAAATTCTTCATAGTTCCAATACAATATGCAGGAGATTGTGGAAGTCAAATATGTTGGACTGGACTTTTAGAATCACAAGTCAAACAAGGCACTTTACTAAAAGACACATTAGTTACACAATCTTGGAGATTAGATTCAGTTAAAGTGGATTATTGATTTTTGTTATTGTTAATTGCTTCATCAATACTTTTGAGCCAACTTTTTGTACTAAAAACTCCAAATTTATAATTCTGTTCATCTTCACTAGTCTTTGCTGTAAAACATACTTTTTTCATTAGTAATCCTTCTTTCCATGTTTTAGTTACATCATTTAATGATACATCTAGTATAGTCTCCCCCATGTGTTTAGAAAAATCCATTATTCTTGCTTTAGTTTTGTCAAATGCTAATCTCTTATTTGTTAATGTTAAAATTCCTGAACCTAAATTGTCTTCACTACAATCCTCTTGCTTTATTTTTCTCTCTCCTTCTTCCATGATTAATTTTTATTGAATCCCTTTAGATATAATGTTAATGAAATTAAGAAAAAAAGGAGCTGAAGCTGACATATATCAAACTAAATGGCAAAATTCTAAAGCAATTCTTAAAATCAGAAAAACAAAAAATTATCGAAATGCATCTCTTGATTCAAAAATACGTAAACAAAGAACAATCAAAGAATCTCAAATGTTATATCTAGTAAAGACATTTGGAATATCAGCACCTCTTGTTTATTTTGTAAACTTAGAAAAAACTTTCATTGTAATGCAAGAAATTCCTGGAAAACCAATTCATGACTTAGCTGAATCAAAAATTATTGAATTATCAAAAGAAATTGGAAAATTAGTTGGAATGTTACACAAAAATGGAGTAATGCATGGAGATTTGACAACATCTAATTTCATTTTGTCCCAAAATACTGTTTTTATGATTGATTTTGGATTGTCTCAAAATACAATAAAACCTGAAGACCATGCAGTTGATTTGAGACTAATCAAAGAAATTCTTAATAGTGCTCATGCAAAAATCATGGAACCTGCTTGGAAAAACTTCTTGCTTGGTTACAAATCTATTGTTGGAAATGCAAATTATGTTAAAATTACAAAACTAGTTTCAGATATAGAAAGTCGTGGTAGATATGCAGCAGTCGTTTGATCTATTTTTTGTATCTTCAAATAACCACAAATATCAAGAGGCAAAAAAAATTTTAGCTTCTTTTGGAATAACACTAGGTTTTTTCAAATCTAATTTAGAAGAGATTCAATCAAATTCACTTAAAGACATTGCATCAAAAAAAGCAAAAGATGCATTTTCTAAATGTAAAAAACCTGTAATAATCGAGGATGATGGATTGTTCATTAATTCACTTGATGGATTTCCAGGACCTTATTCATCATACGTTTTCAAAACAATTGGAAACAAAGGAATTCTTAATCTCTTGAAAAATAACAGAAAAGCAAAGTTTGTTTCTATTATTAGTTATTGTGATAAAAAAATTCTACAATCATTTGATGCAAAACTTGATGGCACTATATCCAACTTACAAAAAGGAAAAGGTTGGGGATATGATCCAATCTTTATCCCAAAAAATACCGGGAAAACATTTGCTGAAATAAATAACAAAAATGAACTGTCACATAGGTACAAAGCATTGAAAAAATTTTCTAACTGGTATTTGCATAAGTAGGAATAAAACGATCAATAAATCGTTCATTATTTTGTAGTATTGAAATTCTGGAAACTATACTTTCATCCATTATTGAAAATATTTTGCTTTGTTTTGCAATTTCTTCACTATAGTTTTTTATTTCTTCCATTTCCAACATATTTTCGTGTTCTAGTCTGTTTGTTGAACGTCCAATGTGCATGTATGATTTAATTTCGATAAAATGTGGACTAGATTTCCTAAACATTTCTGCAAAGGCTGGGATTGATTCTTTTTGATCATTATAGTCTCTGATCAAAGTGATTCTTAATACTGTTCTTGTATTCAAATCCTTTAACATACCAAGTGTTCTATTCCATCTTTCCCATGAATCATCATATCTTGGTTTATTTATTCTCATAAATGATTCATAATCTGCAGCATTTGTTGACAGATACAATTGTGTTGGTAATGCATCTTCATCTTGTAGTCTTTGAATCATATCTGGTTCTTGACCATTTGTTACAAGAAAAATTGATTTTGTTGCTTCAAATGACTTTAGATATTTAATTAATTCTGGAAGTTTGGGATACATTGTAGGTTCTCCAGAAAGTGAAATTGCATAATGAGCAGGCAATAAAGATTCATCTAATCTTTGTTTATCATTTCTTGAATCACCATAAAACCCATTGATCAATTTTTTTCTTTCAGCCATTAGCTTTGTTAAAATTTGTTCTGGTTCTGCAACTTGTTCTAACTTCATATTCATTGAATCATAAAATTCCATTGGTCTCCAACAATACACACATCTATTTTCACAATACATACCAGCAGGAGAAAATTCCATACATCTATGAGTTGAAATTCCATAAAACTTGTGTTTGTAGCAACTACCTTCATGCTTGAATGATTTTTTTGTCCAATGACATAGTCCTACAGTTGAATGATCAGCCACACCGTACTTTGCTTTTTTCAACTGTGCAGTGATTGCAGGTCTGATCTGAATTAATTGATCTTCTTCCTCTTCTACGGTTTCTCCAGAACAACTCATGAGATAAAATCATGTTTTGGTTTACTTAAATTGATCGAGTTTTTTGTCCAACATGGAAACTTTTCTCAAACCTATTACAATTTTGAATCGATTTTAGAGTGAGGTTTATTTACTGGATCCCCGAGGTAATTTTAGCATTGAAAAAAATACACTTTTTGCCTTTCCTAGTTTTGCTTTTAACTACATTAACCAGCATGCCTATGGCCCCTGCTTTTGCCGTTGATGACTTAGATAATGACGGTGTTGAAGATGCTATGGATGCATGTCCAAATTTACAAGAAGATTATGATAGTACAGTTGATGGATGCCCATCAAATTTCGTTCCATGGTATGATGAAGACTATGACGGAATACAAGATCATATTGATCAATGCCCAAATATCAAAGAAACTTACAATCAATTCCAAGATGAAGACGGTTGTCCTGACACACTACCCGGAGATGGATCCGGTGGAACTCCAGACACTGATGGTGATGGTTTTATTGATTTAGTAGACTTGTGTCCAAATCAACCAGAAACATTCAACGGTGTATTAGATAGAGATGGGTGTCCTGATGATTTTGCTTATGGTGACAGAGACCAAGATGGAGTTTTAGATGCTGCAGATGAATGCCCACTCTTTGCAGAAACTTACAATAGATTTCAAGACTTAGATGGTTGTCCCGACGCTGTTAGTGGTTCTTCTTATGTTGATACTGATAATGATAGTATTCCAGATAACATTGATCTTTGTATAAATGAACCAGAAGTGTACAATGGTTATAGAGATACAGATGGTTGTCCAGATATTTCATTAGATTCTTCATTTAGTGATAAAGATGATGACGGAATAGCAGACCAATTTGATATTTGTCCTAATGATCCAGAAACTTTCAATCGCTTTGCTGATTATGATGGTTGTCCAGATTCACTTCCATCATTTACTGGTACATTAAATGATGCAGATGGTGATAGAATTGTGGATGCTGATGATGAATGTCCTCTAGATCCTGAAAGATACAACGGCTTCCAAGATGACGACGGTTGTCCAGATATTCCTCCTTATTCTAGTGATGTTGATTCCGACCTTGATGGAATTCCAAATAGTATTGATCAATGTCCTGAAGTAAAAGAAACTTACAACATGGTTAAAGATGCAGACGGTTGTCCTGACTTTGTTAGTTCTGATAAAGGAGTTCCAGACACTGATGGTGATGGAATCAATGATTATGTAGACTTGTGTCCAACTCAACCAGAAACATTCAATGGTATTTTTGATAGAGACGGTTGTCCAGATACTGAAGCCACAACAGACAGAGATTTAGACGGAGTTCCTGATAATTTAGATCAATGCCCAATTGCTAAAGAAACTTACAATAGTTATCAAGACTTGGACGGTTGTCCTGATAGCGTTGAAGGATTAGCTGCAATGGACTATGATGGTGATAGAATTACTGATTTGAATGATAAATGTCCTCTAGAACCAGAAGTGTACAATGGTTATCAAGATGCAGATGGTTGTCCTGATGTTGTAGTTTCAGATTCAGATAATGATGGAATTAGAGATTCATTAGATCAATGTCCTACAACTTTAGAAACTTGGAATAGATATCAAGATGCAGACGGTTGCCCCGATGATCCAACACAATCTGATTCAGATTATGATGGTATTTTTGATTCAGTAGATGAATGTCCTCTAGATAGAGAACGATACAACGGTTTCCAAGACGATGACGGTTGCCCAGATTATCCTGATTTCATTACTCAACTAGATTCTGACTTTGATGGAATTATGGATGCTGACGATGCATGTCCATTAATTCCAGAAACTTACAATATGTTCGAAGACTTGGACGGTTGCCCTGATTCTGTAGCAGACAATAAAGGAACTGCAGATTCTGATGATGATGGAATCAATGATTACAAAGATCATTGTCCAAATCAACCAGAGACATATAATGGAATTCTTGACTTGGACGGTTGCCCTGATGAGTATATCTTGAAAAATGATCGTGACTTAGACGGTATTCCAGACGCTATTGATGCATGTCCTCTTTTCAAAGAAACCTACAATAGATACCAAGATGATGATGGCTGCCCTGATTCTGTAACTGAATCATTTGTGGTTGACTCTGACAATGATGGAATTAATGATGTTTATGATGATTGTCCTTTAGTTGCTGAAAATTACAATGGCTTCCAAGATGACGACGGTTGTCCAGATGTTGATGACACTCAACCTGATTCTGATGGCGATGGTGTTCCAGATGTAATGGATATGTGTCCAGAACAAAATGAAGTTTGGAATAGATACGTTGACTATGACGGTTGTCCTGATGCTGTACCAACTGGAAATGTTACAATTGACAGTGATGAAGATGGCATAGATGACGCTATTGATTCATGTCCAAATGAAAAAGAATCTTGGAACAAATACAATGATGACGACGGTTGTCCTGATATTGCCCCAGAACAATCAAGATACAAACATGATGCTGATTTAGACGATATTATCAATGACTATGACTTGTGTCCTCTAGAACCTGAGGACTATGATGGCGATAGTGACGAAGACGGTTGTCCTGACCCTTAGTAGTATCGTAAAATGAAAAAACAGTATATTTTAGGATTTTTGCTTTTACTTACCTCTACCATTGGTATGTTACCAAGTGGTGTACATGCAGCTGAATCAGTTGATTCTGATGGTGATGGAGTCCCAAATGCTATAGATCGATGTCCTTTCCTTTTAGAGGATTATGATCCACAATACGGTAACAACATTGATGGCTGTCCTGCAGACTTTGTTCCATGGTATGATGCTGATTATGATGGAATACAAGACCATATTGATAATTGCCCAACTGTAAAAGAAACCTACAATCAATTCCAAGATGAAGACGGTTGCCCTGATTTATCACAATATGATGCAAAAGGTATCGCTGATTCTGATGGTGATAATTATCCTGACTATTTGGATTTGTGTCCAACTCAACCAGAAACATTCAACGGTATTGATGATAAAGATGGCTGTCCTGATGATTTTGCTAGCTTAACTGACACTGATCAAGATGGTATCTCTGATACATTAGATGCATGTCCACTAGAATCTGAAACTTACAATATGTTTGAAGATACAGACGGTTGCCCTGATTCTGTTGATACAATAGACTCTACATACACATTCCCAGACACTGATGGCGATGGAGTTGATGATAGATGGGATGCATGTCTTGATGAGCCAGAAAATTATAATAATTATCTAGATTGGGACGGTTGTCCAGATGTACCTGGAGTTACTTCTCTAGAAGCACCTGATGCTGATTATGATGGAATTCCAGATGAGAATGATGCTTGTCCATTAGACCGTGAGAATTACAACAAATTCCAAGATGACGACGGTTGTCCAGATGTTGTTACACATTTGACATTTGGTGATTCTGATGGCGATGGCATTTTAGATCAAAACGATTCTTGTCCTTTCAGTCCTGAAACTTACAACATGATTCAAGATGAAGATGGCTGTCCAGATTATGTAGCAGATAACAAATTAACTGCTGACACTGATGGTGATGGCATTCCAGATGTTTTAGATCATTGTCCAAATCAACCAGAGACATATAATGGAATTCTTGATGCAGACGGTTGCCCAGATGAGTATGTATTAAAGAATGATCGTGACTTAGATGGCATTCCAGATATTTCTGATACATGTCCACTAGAACCTGAAACTTACAATATGTTTGAAGACACAGACGGTTGTCCTGATTCTACTGCTCCATTTGCATTGATATACACATTCCCAGACACTGATGGTGATGGAATTGAAGATAGATGGGACCAATGTATTGATGAGCCAGAAAATTATAATAATTATCTAGATTGGGACGGTTGTCCAGATGTCGAGGGTACATCTGCAGGTGATATGCTTGATGCTGATTATGATGGACTTGCAGATCATTTAGATCAATGCCCAACAATAGCTGAAAGATATAACGGTTTCCAAGATGATGATGGTTGTCCTGATAGTATTATACACCAAACAATTGGTGACACTGATGGTGATGGCATATATGATAATCTCGATCAATGCAAAACTGCTAAAGAAACTTACAACTTTTACTTAGATGAAGATGGCTGTCCAGATTATGTAGCAGATAACCGATTAACTGCTGACACTGATGGTGATGGCATTCCGGATGTTCTAGATTTATGTCCAAATCAACCAGAAACACACAATGATTTCTTAGATGGTGACGGTTGTCCAGATAGTTTTGATTCTAAACTTGATTCTGATATGGACGGTATTCCTGATATCTCTGATGCATGTCCACTAGATCCTGAAACTTACAATTTATTCCAGGATACAGACGGTTGTCCTGATTCTGTTGATGGAATAACTTCTACATACACATTCCCAGACACTGATGGTGATGGAATTGAAGATAGATGGGACCAATGTATTGATGAGCCAGAAAATTATAATAATTATCTAGATTGGGACGGTTGTCCAGATGTCGAGGGTACATCTGCAGGTGATATGCTTGATGCTGATTATGATGGAATTCCAGACGACAAGGATACTTGTCCATTAGACCGTGAGAATTACAACAAATTCCAAGACTCTGACGGTTGTCCAGATGTTGTTACACATGTAACATTTGGTGATGCTGATGGCGATGGTATTTCAGATCCAAACGATTCTTGTCCTTTCAGTCCTGAAACTTACAACATGATTCAAGATGAAGATGGCTGTCCAGATTATGTAGCAGACAACAAATTATCTGCTGACACTGATGGCGATGGTATTACAGATGTTTTAGATCATTGTCCAAATCAACCAGAAACACACAATGATTTCTTAGATGGTGACGGTTGTCCAGATAGTTTTGATTCTAAACTTGATTCTGATATGGACGGTATTCCTGATATCTCTGATGCATGTCCACTAGAACCTGAAACTTACAATATGTTTGAAGACACAGACGGTTGTCCTGATTCTGTTGATACAATAACTTCTACATACACATTCCCAGACACTGATGGTGATGGAATTGAAGATAGATGGGACCAATGTATTGATGAGCCAGAAAATTATAATAATTATCTAGATTGGGACGGTTGTCCAGATGTCGAGGGTACATCTGCAGGTGATATGCTTGATGCTGATTATGATGGACTTGCAGATCATTTAGATCAATGCCCAACAATAGCTGAAAGATATAACGGTTTCCAAGATGATGATGGTTGTCCTGATAGTATTATACACCAAACAATTGGTGACACTGATGGTGATGGCATTTATGATGATATAGATGAATGTCCTCTTGCTAAAGAAATTTACAATGCTTACCAAGATAATGACGGTTGCCCTGATTATATAGCAGACAATAAATTAGTTGCAGATTCTGATGGCGATGGCATTCCAGATATTGTAGATTTGTGTCCAACTCAACCAGAAACATTCAACGATGTTGATGATGCAGACGGTTGTCCTGATGATGTCTCTGCTTTAATTGACACTGATCAAGATGGTATCTCCGATGCTTTAGATGCATGTCCACTAGAACCTGAAACTTACAATATGTTTGAAGACACAGACGGTTGTCCTGATTCTGTTGATACAATAACTTCTACATACACTTTCCCAGACACTGACGGCGATGGAATTGATGATAGATGGGATGCATGTCTTGATGAGCCAGAAAACTATAATGGATACTTAGATTGGGACGGTTGTCCAGATGTACCTGGCGCAGAATCAACTACACCTGTATATGCAGATTCTGATGGCGATGGATATCCTGATGCCATTGATAATTGCCCGACAATCTCCGAAACTTGGAATAAATATCTAGACTTGGATGGTTGCCCAGATACTGCTCCAGAACAAAAGAGGTTTGTCCACGATGATGATCTAGATGGCATCATTAATGATGAAGATTTGTGTCCTCTTGATCCTGAGGATTATGATGGAAACCAAGACACAGACGGTTGCCCTGATCCATAAACCTCATTTTCATAATTTCAAAATTATAGAAGAATGTATTTAACGTGAAACTTAATAAATACTGGATAATAGCGGAGTCAGGGATAATGAAAAAACAGTATATTTTAGGATTTTTGCTTTTACTTACTTCTACAATTGGTATGTTACCAGCTAGTGTCTATGCAAATGAAGCAGTTGATTCTGATGGTGATGGAGTGCCAAATTCTCTTGATGATTGTCCTCATCTTCTAGAGGACTATGATCCACAATATGGTAATGATATTGACGGTTGTCCTGCAGACTTTGTTCCATGGTATGATGCTGATTATGATGGAATACAAGACCATATTGATAATTGCCCAACTGTAAAAGAAACCTACAATCAATTCCAAGATGAAGACGGTTGCCCTGATTTATCACAATATGATGCAAAAGGTATCGCTGATTCTGATGGTGATAATTATCCTGACTATTTGGATTTGTGTCCAACTCAACCAGAAACATTCAACGGTATTGATGATAAAGATGGCTGTCCTGATGATTTTGCTAGCTTAACTGACACTGATCAAGATGGTATCTCTGATACATTAGATGCATGTCCACTAGAATCTGAAACTTACAATATGTTTGAAGATACAGACGGTTGCCCTGATTCTGTTGATACAATAACATCTACTTACACTTTCCCAGATGCTGATGGCGATGGAGTTGATGATAGATGGGATGCATGTCTTGATGATCAAGAGAATTATAATGGATACTTAGATTGGGATGGCTGCCCAGATGTACTGGGTGCAACCTCTGATGGCTTAATTGATTCTGATTATGATAGCATCCCTGATTTTATTGATGCTTGTCCATTAGACCGTGAAAATTATAACAAATTCCAAGATGAAGACGGCTGCCCTGATGAACTTCAACTCTCAATTACTGGTGATTCTGATGGCGATGGAATTTTAAATCATTTTGATTCATGTCCTTATTCTAAAGAAACTTACAACATGATCCTAGATGGTGACGGTTGTCCAGATTCTGTAGTAGACAACAAATTCACTGCTGATTCTGATGGTGATAACATTCCAGATAATTTAGATTTGTGTCCAAATCAACCAGAAACATTCAACGGAATTGATGATAAAGATGGTTGTCCAGACAGATTTGAATTTACACTTGATTCTGATATGGACGGTATTGTAGATGTTGATGATGCATGTCCACTAGAACCTGAAACTTACAACTTTTTCAAAGATGGTGACGGTTGCCCTGATTCATCTGGCTCTATTGTTTCATCTTACACTTTCCCAGATGCTGATGGCGATGGAGTTGATGATAGATGGGATGCATGTCTTGATGAACCTGAAAATTATAATGATTATCTAGACACAGACGGCTGTCCAGATATTCCGGGAGTTTCAAAATCTGCATTACCTGACACTGATTATGATGGACTACCAGATCATTTAGATCAATGTCCAACATTAGCTGAAAGATACAATGGTTTCCAAGATGAAGACGGCTGTCCGGATGCACTAGCTTATGATTCATTTGGAGATGCTGACTTTGATGGTGTTACTGATAATGTTGATGAATGTCCTTATGCTAAAGAAACTTACAATAGATATCAAGACCACGACGGTTGCCCTGATTCTATAGCAGACAACAAATTAACTGCTGACACTGATGGTGACGGTATTCCGGATATTTTGGATTCATGTCCAAATCAACCAGAAACATTCAACGGAATTGATGATAAAGATGGTTGTCCAGACAGATTTGAATTTACACTTGATTCTGATATGGACGGTATTGTAGATATTTCTGATGCATGTCCACTAGACCCTGAAACTTACAACTTTTATCAAGACCACGACGGTTGCCCTGATTCAACCAGTTCTATTGTTTCATCTTATGCATTCCCAGACACTGATGGTGATGGAATTGATGATAGAAAAGATGCCTGTATTGATGATCAAGAGAACTATAATGGATACTTAGATTGGGACGGTTGCCCTGATGTATTTGCAGCAGCCTCTACAACCCCACTAAAACTTGATTCTGACGGAGATGGCTACAATGATTTCATTGATTTGTGTCCAACAAATCCTGAAACATGGAATAAATACGATGATCATGACGGTTGCCCAGATACTGCTCCCGAACAACAGAGATTTGTTCATGATGATGATCTAGATGATATCATTAATGATGTAGACTTGTGTCCTCTTGATCCTGAGGATTATGATGGCGACAGAGATACAGACGGATGTCCAGATAATTAATGCAAAATTTTCTACATGAATTTTTAATATGATAAATATATTCCAATTATAGGATTATCTTATGCTTCCAAAATTTACCAGTAAAGCATTTTTGGCCCCTATGGCAGGAGTAAGCGATCCTGCGCTTCGTTTACAATGTAAACTAAAAGGAGCAGGTCTTGTTGTTACTGAATTTACTAATATTCATAGTATTATTGCAAAAGAAAAACAACTCAAAGAACATACTAAAACAATCCAAGAATTTATTGAATATTCTGAACAAGAACGACCTCTTTCTGTTCAGTTGTTTGGCTCTGATCTTTCTGCTTTAGAAAAAGCTGCAAAGATTGTAGAACCTTATTTTGATATAATTGATTATAACATGGGATGTCCTGCACCACATATCACTCAACAAATGGCAGGAGGTGCTCTTTTACAAGAAGTTAATCTGACCCAACAAATATTTCAAACTCTTGTTAATGCCGTAAAAAAGCCCGTAACTCTAAAAATTCGTTCTGGTGTAACTGATACTAGCAAATTTCTCTTTAGGGAAATTGCAGAAATTGCAGAAGATGAAGGAATTCAAATGATTACTTTTCATCCTAGAACTGTTAGTCAAGGTTATTCTGGAAATGCAGATTGGAAGATGATTAAAGAACTCAAAGAAATATCTAATATCCCAATTGTTGGAAATGGGGATATTGTAATTCCTGAAGATGCTAAAACAATGATTGATGAAACTGGTTGTGATTATGTAATGATTGGCCGTGGTGCAATGGGGAATCCATTTTTGTTTGAACAAATTAACGATTATCTCAAAACTGGTTCTTATAATGAATATTCTTTCAAAGATCGTTTGGATTCTTTTTTTGATTATATGCATCTTACAAATCAATACAAAATCAAATTTGCTAATATCAAGAGTCAGGCAATGCGATTTACTAAAGGTATGAAAGGTGGCTCAAAATTACGTTCGAAAATTACTCTTTCCAAAAATACTGAAGATCTTGAAAAAATTATGAAAGACGCATATACCTTATCTTAAGAAATTTATCTAATTGTGGTAAATTACTTTACATTTGTTTATGATTTAATCCAATTTACTATTGAATTTTAAAGTAAATTAGACTATTCTTATATATTTCAAGATGAGATTTTATGTATGAAAATAGGAGTTGAATCATAATTGGCAACAGCTTATGTTCTCATAAACTGTGAGCTAGGTTCTGAAGAAGCCGTAATATCAGAACTAAAATCTATTGAAGGAGTTGTTGAAGTACATGGTACATTTGGTGCGTATGATATATTGGCTAAAGTAGAATCAGGCCAGGTAGAAGCATTACGTGAGACTATTACTTGGAAGATTAGAAAAATCCCAAAAATCAGATCAACTCTGACATTAATGGGAATTGAAGGGCAACAATAATCCTTCAAAATCCTTTGCTTTTATACTCAAATTGTAATACAATACATCCCTTCAAAAAACATGTCCCCCAAAGGGATACCGCACTGAGAGGAGTAGTGACCTCTCAGTAGAATCATTATCAATCAAATGTTGGTTATTTCATAATCCTCTGACCTTTTTAGTATTAAAAAAAAAGAAAATTATGAAAAGTGATGAAAAAAGATCTCATAGACTAAACTATCTTTTGAAGTGTTATTTGATTAATCCTCGAGAAAATGATCTATATCAAAGAGCTAAGCAAATGGGTGTAACTGATTCTACTGCAAAGGATTACATCAGAACAGTCATTATACAAGCCCAAAAAATCCATTCAAAATAGATTTTATTGATTTATTCAAAAAAATGAATTAAAATTATTTTTGTTCAAGAAGGAATCCTTAGAAGTCTTAAACAAGGAATTCATAAATAATCAATAGGAGGACAAAATACATGACTGATCTACTGCTTGATGATGTAAAGGCACTTTTGGACAAAGACTTTGGTGATGACAGAATTTTAAAGCAAATTTGTAGAGCATGTGAGAATGATGAAGTAATTAGTAATTATGAAAGAAATTATGTTAAAAAATTAGCAGAAAAACATCTGGGAAGAAGACCCGAAATTACTCAAACTCCTACTGTTGAGGAACCCGCAATAATTCCAGATGTTGTTATCCCTGAACCTCTACCTGTTCAAACCACTCAAACATTTCAACCTGAACCTCCACGAATAACCTATTCTAAACCAAAAATTTCAAAAATGATATTGGGTATTGGGGGTGTTGCTTTGGTAATAATTATTGCAGTTGGTGTTTCATTTAGTGGAATTTCTGACGGAAATCCAACAAATGTTGGAACCACAACTACCATTTTAGGCGGATTCTACATTCAAACTGATTCATCATCATATGACCATAAAGATATAATCTCAATTAGTGGCGAATCTGACACTTCTGGAACTGTAAATCTTTCAATTGAAAATAAAAACAATGAACTTGTGTGGGCAGAACAAGTTTCTATAAAAAATAATGGAAAATATTCAACATTAGCTATCGCTGCAGGTCCAGGATGGGAAAATTCTGGTACTTATACAATCAAAGTAGATAATGGTGTAGAAATAAAATCAAGTACATTTTCATTTACTACGTAATTCTTTCGAATTCTTTCCAATGAGAGTCTACCATTTCTCTGAGCTTCTCTACATTAATCTCTTCCATATATTCACGATAAACTATGAATTTATTTTGTCTACCTGAATTCTCACCATAAATGTCATTATTATTTTTTGGAATTGCCCCTGATTTCCATTGACTCATCTCAAAAATCCATATTGTTGAATCTGGATTTGAAAAATCAACATCATCACATCCTACAACATAAAGAAAACATTTTGTTGCTTGGTTTAATTTTTCATGTAATTTTTCATATGCTATCATTTGGCCTTTTGCAATATTGATTTTATCATTATGAAATCCCTTGAATTCCAAGATAACAAAACCTCCCTTGTGCTCAATAAGCCAATCTATGTCAGTTCCACCTGAGGCTATCATTCCATGCACAATTAGGTTACCTAATACCTCTCTACCACGAGTAAATTCTGACTCGTCCAAAATCTGATATTTTGCCTTTGGGCTTTTACGAATAATTTGCTTAGAATTATGATCAGAATGAATTACATTTTCCTTTTCGTATAGTGTATCAATCAAGTCGTTTGTTTCATTAACCATAATCTTGAAATTTTTAACTCGATGATAAGAGAGGTTGTAAAATTTAGTAAAGTTAAACTACTTTTCTAACTATCTACAGAGAAATTCCTTGCCTGTGCCTTTATACAAAATAAAATATTCATTTGGATTTTTCTTATCTTTTTTGGAATTCAAAGCATCTTGATACATTTCAAAATATTCAACTAAATACAATTGATTTCCTGTATCTGCAAAATAGTCTATTCCAACTAAATTAAACCCTACTTCTGGAGTTAAATTGATCTTTTCTTTTTCAAAAATATCTTCAGTCAATTTCTAATTTTTTAAAATATTGAAATTTAGAAAAATTATTATTCATAAATCATTAGATCTTTTTCTTCTAATAATGAATGTAAATTATGTACAGAACGATAAACATCAGATTCTTTTTTAGCACCAGTACATACCAATTTTCCTGATGCAAATAACAATATCACAGTTTTTGGATCGAGCATTCTATGAATAAGTCCAGGAAATTGTTCTGGTTCATACATACTTCTTGGTAATGTTCTTGCTGCTTTTTCTAAGTGAATTTTTCCACCAAGATTAATTGCAGCTACAATGTTTTGAACTGTAATTACTGCATCTTTTTTTATTTTTATTTTTCCTTTTCTTAGCTTTTGAACAACTGTGTTTACAGCTTTGATTGCCATTTCTTCTGATTTAGCACCAGTACATACCATCTTTCCTGTTCTAAAAATTAGAGTTGCAGTTCTAGGAACTTTTAATCTAAAGACTAGCCCTGGAAATTGTTCAGGGTGATATTCGGTATCTGGAAATTTTGCTGTAATGTCATTTAGATCAATTTTTTGGTCTACTGATGCAGATGCAACTACATTTTCAACACTAACAATAGGCTTTGTTTGAGGCATAACGAGGGTCTTTATAAAGCCCCTTTATATATACTAGCCAAATTTTTCCTAAAATTTGAGTTATCTAATGATGTCCAATCCATTGGTAGCGATATTCTTCATCAATGATATCTGCCACTATTTCCTTGTTTTTGATTTTTGTTTTAGGTAAACTTACCTCAAAAAATCCTAATTGACCCTTACATGGAATTGGAATTCTAAATAATTTTGTATTTTTTAACATAAATCCATAAGTTCTGTCATGAAAATTTTTTGAAGCCAAGTGAAATTTTTGATCTGCTTTTACTTCTTTGACTGAATTGTATTTTTTTACTTCATAAAGTTCTGCTTTACCAATAATTGCACCTGTGACTAATTTTTTATTTATTTTTAATCTCTTACAATCCTC
Organism: Candidatus Nitrosopumilus sp.; assembly: GCA_965238195.1. Taxonomy (GTDB): domain Archaea; phylum Thermoproteota; class Nitrososphaeria; order Nitrososphaerales; family Nitrosopumilaceae; genus Nitrosopumilus. The sequence goes on from OZ250174.1 coordinate 1,296,023, forward strand.
GTTTCTTATTTTTATTGGAGCATGAATTAAAAATTCTCCACGAAAGTTTGTATTCCATTTTCTTAATTCAATAATTTTTTTACCTGAAACTATTAAATCAGCAAATGGTTGTGAAACTGAAAGACATTTCAAGATTGTTATTCAGTAGCGGCTTTGATAAATTCACCTGGATTTTTACCTCTTCCTTCAGGTAAATTAGTTATTCCACCATTCAAACTTTCAGTTACTATGCCTTTACTTGCAAGTAATTTAGCAGTCATTAATGATGTATTTCCAGCCATACAAATTAGTAATGATTTGCCTTTAGAGCCATCAAGATCTTTACTAAGCTCTTCTGGAATTTGTTGTGTTGATAATAATTGATTTATCGTGCTTGCTTTTTGAATTACAATTTTTTCTTTGCCCACCCCTAAGGATTTGGCAATAATTTCAATCCCTTCTTCTTTTGGAGTATATGAAGGATGGACCCATACTATTTTATCATAATCTTGAACACTTGATGCTGCATCCTCCAAAGAAACTTGAATACGTTGATTGACTGACATTGCTTCTAGATTTTTTCTATATTTTTCTATACCATCCGCAACTACAACTACAAATTTTCCTTTATCTCCATCACTCACCATTTCTAATGTTGTGTACAATGCAAGTGCTGTGCTTTCACCAATATTGTGACCTTTATCTACAAAGAATTTTAGCAAATGTTTTGCTTGTCCAAAATCAATCTCATGCTCTGCGGCATATGCATCTGGATTATACAATTTTAGTCCATTTGCTTTAGCCTTTGTTCTGATTCCTGCAACATCTTGACCTGCAGGTGGAAATACCACGTGCACGGACTTTTTTCCATATTTTTCATTCATGTATTTACTTAATCCACCAGATGTACCACCTGTTCCAAAAGAACAAAGTATTCTATAATCTTCTAATGAATCTCCATTTTCATGTAATTGTTGATCAATTTCTACTGCGGTAATTGTTCTATGGGCTTCAATGTTTAATTCATTATCGTATTGTTCCGGACAGAAACAACCATAAATTTTTGAAATTAGTTTTGCAAGATTAATAATATCTTCTGCAGCCAATAGTTTTTCAATTTCCTCAATAGATTCATCAAATTTAGTATGATCAAAACCTAATTCAGCTAATTGAGAGCGTATATTTCCAGCAGTTGCTTTTGCTTTTAACGCATCAGCATCACTATCTTTCATTCCGGGAGCAGGACAAATATCCATATCTAAATCCATTATACGAATATTTTCATTTCTTAATTCCTTAAAGACACCTTCTTGTAATTTTCTAGAAACAAGAGAAACAACTGTCAATCCTAGTTTTGACATTTGTCCAAGAGCAATTCCAAAATTTCCTGATGTTGCTTCAATTATTGTTTGACCACTCTTCAGCTTTCCTGTTTTAATTGCATCATGCATAATGTGAATAGCAGGTCTTATTTTGATTGAACCTGATATCAAATTAGCATCAAATTTTCCGTATACTTTCAAGTCTAAATCTGAAATATCTAATTTGTAAAGATTTTTTGCACATTCCTTAAAATCACTAGTAAGATCAATTAGTGGTGTTGCGTTAACTACTTTACCTTCTTCTAAATGTGGTATCTTACTCCAAATTGCATGTTCAAATCTCTCAAGTAAGTCGTTGTCAATATTATTTTCCAAAAATATTTCTCCTTAGAATTCTATTGAATTATCCTTCTAAAATACTAATCACTTTACTTGGAATATCCTTTAGTCTGCTTACTGCCATAGTTTTTTCGTATCCTAAATGTTTGAGATTGTTTGCTATGGTAGTAGCTCTTACTGTGTTTGGACCCAAGCCCAAAGCTACCATGTTGATGCCTAATCTTTTGAAAGATTTTGTCATATTCCTCACAGCATCTGGATCTGACGGCTCACCATCTGTTAATGTCAAAAAAATATCTGGTCTTTTTGATTGTAATACTGGAAACATCTTATCATATACTTCTGCCAGTGGGGTTGAACCATTAGCAACAATCTGTGCTAATCGTTTTGCAGTAATACTATTCCATTTAATGTTGTCTGGTTTTATCGACCAGCAAACTACTGATCTGTTTTGAGTACTAAATGCATACACTGCAAATTTTACTTTAAGATAAGATAATACTTCACAAAGCGCTAGAGTTGCTTTTTTATATTCTAAAGCGTCTGATGAAATACTTGATGAATGATCTAACAAGATCACAATTTTAGTTTTAATGGATTTTTTTATATCTGTAAAAAACGGCTCATTACCCTCAATGTAGTTTTCTTCATCAAACTCATCACCTGATCTCATATGTTGTTCCTTCCACCCTGATTTCCATTCCTTAAATTTCATTTTTAATCCATTAATCAAACTCATATCATAGATTGTACTTTCATTAACATTCTTTGTAGAAGGAATTTGAATTCCTATTGCTTCTGGAGTTAATCCTTTGTTTTCCATTTTTTTATTTTCATCAAGTAATACTTTATACTCATCATAGACATTATCCCCTCTTAAAATAGATGAAGAATCAACTGAACCAAAATCTCCTTCTTTATTTTTAGAAATTATTTTTAGAATTTTTAATAATTCTTCTTCAGATGTTGCCATCCCAGCTTTCATAAAAGGTAGAGATACTGGTATTGTGAGAAGTGAATCAATATCTAAAATTTTAATTATTTCACTTACATTTTTTTCAAGCCAATCTGTATCATGATTTTCATCAATTGATTTGTTAACAATTTTTTTTGCAAATGTAGATGCTTTCTTTATTTTTTCAAAATGACTAGCCTGAATTTCTCCTTTAATTGCCCCAAACATGAAATGTTGATAAAATGCCTCTACAATCCTTGCTTTTCCATAAACTGTGTGAAGTTGTGGCCTTGTTACAAGCATATAGGCGTAATTGAAGATAACTTCATCATCCATTCCTTTCCAAATTTTCCTGCCTAATTGCTCCACTCTCTGTGTTTCCATTGTATTGAGAATGAATCCAAATGCATGATCATTACTAAGAATTTTTTTACAAAATTTTATTCTCATTGCTTCATACCACAATGATGTTCTAAATTGACGATATTTTTGAAAATCATCCCCAATTCTTTTTTCTAGTGGAGTTAAGATTACCTTGTTCTCATTAAGTCTTGTTCTTGTTTCTAGTTTATCTGAAATTTCTATAACTATCTCATCTTTTTCAGACCATCTTCTTACAAGAAATGTAGCAATTTCTACTAGAGATTCATTTTGAAGTTGAATTATTTGCATTTAATTACCAAACATCGAAATAATGATGTCATTTACTTTTTGATATTCTATATTTCCCCATTGAGTGTAAACGTTTCCAAAAACAATTTTTGCTGTATCTTTTGCAGACATTCCTTTGTCTAATAATTTACCAAATGCAATGGTTTCTCTTAAGCTAGGCGAATAAAATAACTCTTCAACTGCAGCAGCTTGCCTTAATGTATTTGCTAATTTTATTGCTTGAATAATTTCTGATTCATGTTTATCAGAAACATGTTTTTTTACAATTTCTAGTTCTATATTCTCTGGTGGATATTCTAATCTTATTCGTACTGGAAATCTACTTAGTATTTGTGGCGGAAGTTCTTTTGTCCCACTATGTGATAATGGATTAATAGTTGCAACCACAAACCAATCATCTTTTGCTTTAACCACCTCCCCTGTTGATTCCTTTAATACGATTTGTCGTCTATCATCTAATGCTTCATCAAGTCTAAGTAAGACATCAGCTTCAGCTGAATTAATTTCATCCAAGTAAAGCATGTTTCCTTCTTTCATTGATTTTATCAAAAGTCCTTCATCAAAACTCACAGTTCCATCCGTCATTGTTTTTGTGCCAACTAAATGACTCTCTCTAGTTCTGAGACTAAAATTGATAGATTCTAGATTTACATTCTTATTTTTTGCAAAATCTCTAACCAATGATGTTTTTCCAGTTCCCTTTGGTCCTATAATGAGTACAAAAAGACCTGTTTCGTATGCCTTGTTGAGAATTTGATTTGAATTATTCCAATCTAGATATTGTATTTCTTCCAAAGTATGTTTTCATTGATTTGAACAATATTTAATATTAGATCTACTTTCCAAATGTTTCTACCTTTGCAAATGCTGCATCCATTCTTTGATGTAGCGTCTTATTCCATTCATCAAAACCTGAAGGATTTTTTGGATAATTATTGTAATGCTCTACTAACCATTGATTTTCACCTGATGTAAATTTGAGACCATCTGCTACTGTTTTGTTCATCGCACCTCTAATGATCATTCCAATCTTTCCTAATCCTGAAAAGTCTGGATGCTCCCCTTTGCTAATTGATTCTACATCCATATTTCCCAAAAAGTGTTTCATTCCATAACTTATTTGCTCATTACTCATTTGTTGCACTAATCTTCTAAAAAGTTCTAGACCTGCTGTTTTGTATCCATATTCTTTGATATAATCAAGATTGTATTGCCAAAGATTTTCTTCTGAAACGTCATTTGCTTCTATTGCTTGAGCAACGTTGTTTCCAATAATTGTTCCTGCAATTAATGCAGGTCCTATTCCTCCTGCATCAATTGGTTTTGGCATCCATGCAGAATCTCCAACTAACATGTATCCGCCAGATACCATGCAATCATTTTGTCTTCTAACTGAAACTTGGAAAATACCAGAATTATTGTTAATGTCTTCAGGATCCTCTGACAGTTTTGCATTTTTGATTGCTTTGTTTCTCTGAAGATACTCATTCATCAATGATTGTACATTGTCTTTTTTACCTAATCTCTTGTTTCTTTTATCTAAAAATGATTTTTCAACTCCTAAACCAATGTTGACTTTGTTATCTCCTTTAGGAAATACCCAACCATATCCACCAGGTGCAATATCTTGATCTAAATGAATTATACAATAATCAGGATCAAAGTCTGTAAGATCTTTTTGTCCTTGATCAAAATACATAATGTATCTACCTGTTGATTCCAAATCTCGTCTATCGATTCTTTTTTCTACTTTGGTCGAGTTTTGAAGGCCATTTCTAAGTACTGATGTAACTCCGGTTGCATCAACTACAATTTTTGCTGTTTTCTTAAATGGTTGTTTTGTTTTGTTATCAATTCCTTGAACTCCAACTGCTTGTTGACCTTCATAAATTAGACCTGTAAGATTTATTTCAAATTCAAATTCAATTCCAATTTTTCTACATCTCTCATTTTGAATTTCAGGGAGCTTTTGACGATTTAACATGTAACCAGATCCATCAAATGGAATTGATGTTTCGGTATCTGGTGAAAATGCCATAACTCCTTTTACATCATGTTCAATTTCTGGTCTAGTCCATTGAACTTTAATTCTATCTGACATGAAATCTACTGCTTCTTTGGAACATGCATCCCCGCATACCCAACCTGCCAATGATTTTCTACCTGGCAGAAATTCTGTGTTTCTATCAACAATCAAAATCTTTAGATTTTGATTTGCATAATGAGAAATTGCTTGTGCTGTAATTGTACCTGCAAGGCCTCCACCAGCAACTATAACATCATAATCTGCCACGATAATGAGGTTTGTCTATCCGTATTTAAAATAATACCATGATAAGATGTAGGAATTCTTACAATCAAAATTTCTTGATCGATTCAAAAATGGGGTCGGTTCGTCGCGGCGTCTTCAAGGCTTTCGCTCAGACTGGAGCGGCTGTTATTTCCTCATTCCCAAATTAAATAATTCTTTTATTCCTATTTAATCTAGTTGACAATTTGAAAAATTTCTGTAAATGTTTTGACCGTATCTTTTTTGTTATAGATTGGGGTATGAATTTTTAATTTTATTGTGTCTTTTTCTTGGAATTCAAGATTTCCTTTGATTAATTCCTGTTTGTCTAATCTCATATGAAATCTGGAATCTATTACCCTTTCTTCAATTTCTTCAATTAATTCATTAATTTGCTCATTGGATAACAATTCCAAAAGTTTTTTCACAAAATTTTGAGCCTCTTTTTTCACAATTTTTGCATTTAACATAATTATTGGATTATCAAAATATCCAGTAGTCTCACTAATTGTAAAATTTTCTTCTTTTATCTCTAGCAATTCTTCAAAAGCTTGGAATATTTTTGTAATGTCTTCAGTTGTATGAATAATTACATCAATTGTTACTTCTATCTTATCAATCATGATTCTAAAAGAATAATGCTAGTTGTTTATGCTTCAAGCAATACTGTTTCTTTATCTGCAGTTCTGATGAGTTTTACTTTCTCAAGACCTACATGTCTTACTCTGATTACCTTCTTGAATGCTGCCATGAGATCTGAATTAATCTTACTATAACAAGTTGCTTGGACAAATTGCTCTACTGTCATATCTGGAACTGTCTTTTCAATTACATCTTTTGCAATCAATCTGAGAGCATGTTTTCTAGATGTGTTTAATTGTCTATGGGTTAGAGCAATTATCTTCATTCTAAAGATATATCCATCTTTTGTTTTAACATCAATCATAAAATTAATTTTTGATGAACCGCGTCTAACTAAACTACGCAAAAATTCTTTTGAATATTCCCATCTCTTAAAAATTGTTAATGCTTTATCTCCATCAATTTTGTTAATTTGAAAATACAATTTGTATTGATGTTGTGAGGGATCTCCTTTTAGAATGTCCCAAAGTGTTTTTTCTATAACTCTGCCTTTAGCATTTTCATCATCTGTAATTGGAATATACCCAAGGTCAATATTGTTAAATGAATCTGGAGCATGTAATGTAACCCATCGTTTTTCTCTCCACTTGTCTTTTACTCGACCTTTTCTACGTGCCAATTATTATCGACCTTTAAATCCAAAATATAAGGGTATGTTACTAGATCTCTTTTTGGTTTCCCATGTAACTCTGTAAAACTTGAGGAATTCTAATGTGTCCATCCTTTGTTTGAAAATTCTCCATAATAGATACCAAAACTCTAGTTGTAGCAACAAGAGTGCTGTTAAGTGTGTGTAAATATTGTGTATCTTCATTTGTTTTATCCCTAAATCTGATCTTCAATCTTCTTGCTTGATAATCCAAACAATTTGAGCAAGAAACAATTTCCCTGTAGGCTTCTTGTCCTGCCATCCATGCTTCAATATCATATGTCTTTGCTGAAACCTTTCCCATGTCTCCAGTTGATAGTAACATTACTTTGTGTGGAATTTCTAAATTCTGATAAAATTCTTCCGCAACTGATAGCATTTTTTCATGTTCCTTCCAAGAGTCTTCTGGTCTTGAAAAAACAAACTGCTCAATTTTGTCAAATTGATGTACTCTGAAAATTCCTTTTTGATCTCTTCCATGTGCACCTGCCTCTTTTCTAAAACAAGGGCTAATTCCTGCATATCTTATAGGCAGATCTTTTCCCTCTATGATTTCTTTTGAATGCATTGCTGCCATGGCATGTTCAGATGTTCCAATCATGTAGAGATCTTCATCCTCAATCTTGTAGATGACTTCTTCAAAGTCATCAGCAATCACTGCTCCCTCCATTGATTCTCGGTTAATCATGTATGGTGGTTGAACAAGAGTATATTCTTTTTTTGCAAGAAAATCTAATGCATAGTGAATTAGTGATTGATTTAACCTTACTAGATCATTTTTTAGAAAATAAAATCTGGCTCCTGCTACTTTTGCAGCTCTTTCTAGGTCTACTAAATCTAAATTTTCAGAAATATCAATATGATCATTTATTTTAAAATCAAAATTTGGAATATCTCCCCATTTTCTTATTTCTTTGTTAGCACCTTCATCTACTCCAATTGGAACTGATTCATGAACAAGATTTGGAATTGTTAATGATAATGTGGAATATTCAGTTTCAATAATTTCTTGTTCTGATTCTAATTTCACAAGTTCAGCTGAAACGTTTTTCATCTCATCTAAAATTGACGATGCATCCTCACCTGCTTTCTTTTTTTGTGAAATCTCTAAGGCTACTTGGTTTTTCTTTTTTCTTAATTCATCAGTTTTAATAATAAATTCACGTCTTTTTTGATCAGATTCTATTAATGCATCTAAATCAAAATCTACAGACCTTGCTTTTAGCATGTCTCGAATAATCTGTGGTTTTTCTTTGATTAATTTAGGATCTAACATTATTCAATCACCTTTAATGCAACTTGGACATGCTCTAACACTTCATCAATAGTAGCAATAAGCTGTTTCATATTCTTTTTACTTTCAAAATTAAAAACTAGTTTGTTATCAATATTTTCAACATAAAGACTCAATCCTTCTGGAAAATTTACATTATCAGGTTCCAATGCTTTTTTGACGGTATCAGCCTTTTCTTTTGATATGTTACTAAGAACTACTTGGACTTGACACGTTAATGACATTTACTTCCAAATACTTGAGAAATTCATCCAATTTGTCTTTAGTTATTTTTGCCCCTGCTGCTGCATTATGTCCTCCACCGATACCATCAAATTTCTCAGCACCAGTCCTCATTAATTCACTGAGATTTATGTCAGAATTACAGCTAAAGGATTTCCTTGATGAAAACTTTATTGTATTTTCTTCTGCGCCCGTTCTTAAAATTACAATTTTTCCAGCATTTTTTGGTGATCCTGCAATTAATGATGAAATAGTTCCAGTCATTGTTTCTGGCACTATATCCACCCCATTTACCATCACACAAGTTTGACTTTCTGAAATTCTCCATCTTTCATTTGTTAAAATATTCATGTATTCTCTAATCTTCTTTCTATATTCCGTCAGAATGATTTCGCCCTCTCTTAGACTCTTGTTTCTATCTCCCATACATACTGCCATTCCAACACCTGAATGGTTGATTCTTCCACATGAGTTTAGCATAGTTGAAAACTCTCTCCCATCTCGCAAGAAACTTCTCTTATCCTCTCTTGGAAATGTGTAGGTGTATCCAATTAATTCTGACATAATTTCAGTAGCATTTTTTCCAGAAGTAAATTTAGTAATTGCTTCAATTACCAATCTCTTTTCTTCATCGTTTAGTTCTGCTGGGACTCTCCATCTACCCTCATCTTTTAATTGAATCCCTGATGAATTTAGAAGGGAAAGACATGCGTCTCTATTCCATGTTAAACCTTCGATAAATGGCTGTGAGGTAAATGCTAGGGCATCTGGAAGTGGTCTAGTTTCTCTTCCAACTAATAATAAATCCAAATCGATATCTACTAAACCCTGTTCTTTGGCAGTATTGGCAATCTCAAAATTCTTACCGGTAAATGATTTTCTTTCTCCTTGATCTTGTCTATCCCCTAGTGCCGAAACTACTGCAATTGCTGACAAGTCTGAATTTCTCTCATCAAGTGCCATTGATGCAAGATATGCCATTCCACCTGCACAAATCTCAACTCCACCATCAATTCCGTATTTCCAAGAATTGATGACATTTTGATTATCCAACTCTTCTTCTGGAATCTGATGATGATCTAAAACAACCCAATTATCTTCTAGGGCTTCATTTAGATTCTTTGCAAAACCTCCTCCTAGATCTGTTACTATGTGAAAATCTCGAGAATCTGTTTTGAAAGATTCTACTATATTTTTGCTAAATTCTTTTGATGTTCGAACAGTGCATTTAGCACCTGCTCTGATTAGAGCTTTGGTAATAATACTTCCAGATGTAAGTCCATCACAATCAATATGAGTTGTGACAAAAATTGATTTTTTAGATTTTATGCAATCTGAAACTTTATCTTTGAAAAATGAAAGTGACTCATCAAGTGATTTTGTCATTACTCTAATTGAGCAACTACGGATTTATATTTCCAGGTTTTAGGAATTCTTTCAATTCTTTTGTAGTAAACAGATAGTCTGTGAACTTTAGCTTCAATTAATTCCAAAGATCGTACATTTCTGTTGTCCCCTTTGTTTGCTTTAAGGTGTTTTTGAAGACCTACTGCTTTTTTGACTATATTATCCAGATCTTCAGGCATTTCTGCTTTCAAATCATTTTCTTCTAAAATCTCACCAATACTTTTTTTGGTAATTGGTTTGATTAACGGAATAGAATGTTGATCTCTTAATTTTATACCAATTTGACTAGGAGTTAACCCTTCTTTTGTGTATTTTATCACTAATTCTTCAATTTCTTTAGGACTTAGTGTTATCCAGGAAGGTGCACGTAATGTAGCTGGTCTGATGGAATGTGATTTCCCATGTCTGTGTGTATGCATTCGTCCCATGATTTGGCTGATTTAAGAACAGAATTAAACGTTACTTATACTGATCTCGTACATTATCCCGAAATTTGGAGTTCAGAATAAAAGTTAAATAAGTCTCTGGCTTCAAAACGAACAGGTAAATCGATATGAATACAAAAGTACTTTTGACAGCAACAATATTAGCTGTATTTGTCTTCGGTACCATCGGTGCAGCATCTGTTGCATTTGCTCAATACATGGGTAACGTTGGTGATCAAGGAGAAACAGGTTCTTACACCTTAGAAGAAGCACTAGCACTTCAACGTAGTAGAATTGCATCTGCTGAAGCAAACCCCGCATCTGGTTCAGGAACTCCGTATCTTGATGCAGACGGTGTTGGTGGTGCAGCAGCAATATCAGCTGCAATCTTTGGTGGTATTGCAGGAGCTTTCTTCCTTAAAGGAAGATCTGGCAAATACGCAGCAATGGGTAGAGGATAAGAAAACCTCACTTTTCTCTTATTTTATTAGTAATCTCTTAGTGAAAACTGATCTCATATTTTCTGATAATAAAGGAAATGTATATATCGCACAAATAGAGCCAAAATATTATGATTCCTATCGTAGGTGTATTCCTTAGCATCCTGTCATCAATTACAGGACAACTAGGACCAAACTATGATCCATTATTCTATGATGTAATGATTTACATCTTCGGAACCATGATGTTTACTGTATTCCTTTTAGCAGTCATCTCATTCTGGTTACGTGTACACGGCTGGGCTTACAAAGACAACCGTGAGAGATGGGTTGACGAATTAGACAGACACTTTGAAAGAGAAGGTATCGGTCTTATTCCAGACAACGGTAAATACTGGTAAAATTACCAACTTTCATCTTTTCATTATTTTTAGATTCTTTAATCATAACTGCCCAAATATCATATTCTTAGAAATTTGATTTTTCACAAAGTCTGCATTTACTAGTTTTCTAGATTAGGGAGGAAATCCGTATCTTTGGATTCATCATATGCCTTTGTGATAAATACTGCTTTGTAGTGATACCCGTCTTGTAATGGTTGATTGATGAAATGAGATGATTCTTTATCATTGACGTAAACCATTGATTTCTTCTGATCCATATCTCTTAGAGGAAAATCCCACATCCACAAAAAATGACCTACTTCAAATGGATAATCTTCTTCCCATTCTGCATAAATTGTACCGTCATCAGTTAACGTATACATCGTCCTTTGACATTCCCCATCTAACCCAGAGTTTATGTTGGCAGGAATGGGTGTTGGTAGACCGTCAATAATAATCTCTAATGTTGCTTTGATTTTGTATGGTGTTTCTCTATCTTCGATACAAACTTTGAGAGGGTTATCTTGACCAACGTATCCTTGAAGCAAACTACTTCCTACCCCTACTGATATTGCAATAATTGCCGTAATTGCTAGAAATTTTAATGTTTTTTTCCTTTTGTAGGGATCGCCCATTCCAGGATATTTCATAGTGATGACTTTAGTCGGATTCCATAAAGTCCTTTCTCTTATTCAAACATAATCTCATTATCTATTCTAGAAAATAAAACTTGATTTGCTAACTTACGTTAATCGTAAAGACTATCTATAAAATGAAAAGGAAAAATGGGTGTTTAAATTACTTGCCAAGGTCGTGTTGCAAACGTAATGACATATCCAACACCAATTATGATTGATTGGTATGCGATGTTTGTATATGGAATTGGTTTGATAATTGGATCTCCTTCAACAACTACTGTTTGACCTGGACCAAGTCCTGGACCAACTTTTGCTACATTGAGTTGGGTGTGTACGTGATATACACCTGCTTCAAGTGCTTTGGCAGATAGTGAATAATCGACGACCGTGTTTCCTGCAATGTCAAAGACATTACCTGGTGGGTCTCTTGCCAACATTTCCCATCTGTTACCAGCGTTGGTTGACTCTGAGAAAATGGATATCCATCCTCTAAGGTCTCTTTCTACAAGACTGACTAATGTTCCTTGAAGAGTCAAGGTTTCGCCAGTTTGCAAGGATTGTCTGTTGAAGGTTTCATCTTCAATTCTAATGAAACGACTTTGGAGTTGTGCTTGGACACCGTGTGCATCTGCAGTTGGAAGAACAGATTCAACCCAGTTGAAACCTAAAGTTCCTAATGCAAGTACTACAGCAAGTCCAAATACGAAAATCTTTTTTTCGACCATAGTTATCCCTATTTCAAAAAGATAATACACGTCGTTATATGTTTTACCTTCATTACGAGGATCGATGATTAATACTATGTTTATCATCGATGTTTAACAATGAAAATGGTAAAAAAATGTTAAAATTATTACATTTTTATCTGTATAAAACTGATTATATTTATAATTCTCAAAAAATTCTATGAAAAATTTCATAAAATACTGCTAATCCAAAAACTCTTACTTTATATCCTGAACTTACATGATAGGTACTATGGCACAGATGCCCGCATTAATCCCAAAAGAAGTTGAGATCCAGAGACTAAAGAAAGTCTGGCTCATCGTTATTGCTATGGGTTCTACTGCAGCATCAGTCGAAGTTGATAACTTCGTTGATGGTTCTTTGCATCAAACCTCTATCAGAGATAGTGCTTTCACACCAGCACACTGGTGGCTATATTCCCACTTCATCACATTACCACTTGGATGGGGAGCAGCAGCAATCTATGATAGAAAAATCCCAGTTCTTAGAGGTCCAAATAATTCTATGAACACTGGTTTAAAGATGACCATTCTTGGTTACCTTGCAACCATGTTTACAATTGGTATCAATGAGATGTGGCATTTCTGGTTTGTAGAAGAAATTTTCTCAGTCCCGAATCACTGGATGTTTAACATGGGAGTCGTAGTGGCTTTCATGGGAGCACTCGCATACGTAGTTAGAGTATATGCTCGACTCGTAGAACTTGGAGCAGAAACTCCAGGAGAGAATCCATACGTTGCTGAGATGTACAAGATGGCCTTAGAAGGCAAATTGTACAGCAGATCAATTCCATAGACAAAAAGTGCAATAGCACATTTTTTCTCTTTTATTATTTTGACTGTTACGTAGATCGTATCAGGTCCTGCAGTCTAAGAAAGACTTAAAAGGATTCTGGATGTCATTTATTTCATAATGACTCTTCCAAAAGGATTCGGTTCTGGTGGCGGTGGCGGTTCATCAAGCGCTGACATAGAACGAATGATTGGACGACGCGTTGAAAACATGACTGGTATGATTACTATATCATTCTGGGCAGCATTATTGGCAACTTTTGGTGGTACTGCAGCTGGATACTTCTATTATCCATGGGCATATCCAACAGCAAGTGGTCACTTTGCATTCATCGTACTTGCAATCATTGAGGCAATAGGTTACATCTTCTGTGTTAAAGTCATGGAAGAAGGTTCCAACAAAAACAGCAATGGCATCGTTGGTGCTAGTGTTGGTGGTGCAGTAGTATTCGTACTCATCGTATCATTATACGTCGGTTGGTAACCAGAAGGAAACCCTTCAGTTACACTTCTTTTTCATTTTAATTTATTCAAAATAACCATGTTTTGACACTTTGATTTTGGTTTAAAATAACGATCTCAATCGCACCCTAAAATTTTATATACCGACCCCTTATTCTACAGCATATGGTCTGGTTAAGACGATGTACCCACTACTTATTCATAGTAGTAGTTGCAGTTAACTCAACACTGTTAACAATTAACGCAGGTGACTACATCTTCTACACTGACTGGGCTTGGACTTCGTTTACGGTATTCTCAATATCTCAAACGTTGATGCTTATTGTAGGTGCGTGTTATTATCTAACATTTACCGGCGTTCCAGGCACAGCGACGTACTACGCTCTAATTATGACAGTATACACATGGATTGCAAAAGGCGCATGGTTTTCCTTAGGATATCCATATGACTTCATTGTAACACCAGTTTGGTTGCCATCAGCAATGCTGTTGGACTTAGTTTACTGGGCAACAAAGAAGAACAAACACTCTTTGATACTGTTTGGAGGAGTACTGGTAGGAATGTCATTACCGTTATTCAACATGGTAAACCTGATAACGGTAGCAGACCCGCTTGAAACGGCATTCAAATATCCAAGACCAACATTGCCACCATACATGACACCGATTGAACCGCAGGTAGGAAAGTTCTATAACAGTCCGGTTGCGCTAGGTGCAGGTGCAGGTGCAGTATTGGGATGTACATTTGCAGCACTAGGTTGCAAACTCAACACTTGGACATACAGGTGGATGGCCGCTTGGTCAAAGTGGGACTAAAAATCCAACCTTTTCATTTTATTAATTCTGCTTAGAGTATTCTCTAAACTAAATTACAATCTAAATTTTAGAAAATTGATTAATTTACGAAATTTGTATTTAAGCTATTGTGTGACTAGGAAAAAGTTAGTTCGGGATCAAATTATTTTATGTTCTCCAGTGATAATGAATTTTGTAATATTCATTATTGAAACAGACCTATAGCCAAATTCATGGAACTCCAAAACCATTTGTAAAATGGGCTGGAGGCAAAAGACAACTTATTCCAATTCTTAATGAAAATTTACCAAAATCCTTTGGAACCTATTATGAGCCATTTTTAGGAGGCGGAGCACTTCTATTTCATCTTCTCACTGAGCGAAATTCTCAAAAATGTAGTATCTCTGATTTGAACTCTGACTTGGTATTAGCCTATACTACAATTCGAAATAGAATTGATGAATTAATTGTGTCCCTCAAAGTCCACGAAAAAAATTATCATAAAGATTCAAAATCTTACTATTACTCAGTTCGAGATAGCAACCCTAGAAGCGAAATTGAAAAGACATCTAGATTACTATTTCTGAATAGGACTTGCTTTAATGGATTATACCGTGTTAATAGTAAAGGAAAATTCAATGTACCTCTAGGAAAATACACAAATCCAAATATTGTAAATGAGGATAATCTTCGTTCTGTTTGCTCCATTTTACAATCAAGTAGAGTTTCAATAAAGTGTCGTGATTTTGAGGCAGTCCTACGAGATGCAAAAAAAGGAGACCTTGTATATTTTGATCCTCCATATCAACCAGTTAGCAAAACTGCCAACTTTACCAGTTATACAAACAAGACTTTCACATATGATGATTTGAGTAGACTAGCAGAACTCTGTATGAAATTAGATTCAAAGGGATGTAAGGTTCTTTTGTCAAATTCAGATTCTAAAGAAGTCTCTGATATGTTTGCAAAGAAATCTTGGAAAGTAAGCAAAATTCAGGCTAATCGTTCAATTAATTCCAACTCTAAAAAGAGAACTGGCCACTTTGAATTATTGATTAAAAATTATTAGAAGCTTCGAACGGGATCTGAACCCGTGACCTTTACATTACCAATGTAACGCTCTACCAGACTGAGCTACCGAAGCATAAATTCACCCTGTGGAAAATCCTTATAATTCTTCATTCTTGCAGAAAACTCTCTAAACTGTTAAATTTCGCACAGATTTTTACCCTTTTGGAGGAGTAATCAAGCCTGGCCAAAGTAAGCACTATGTGCTTTTGGACATGCAGGACTTAAGATCAAATAATGGGTGATCCTGTCTTTCAGGAGTTCGCGGGTTCAAATCCCGCCTCCTCCACTAGATTATTTTGGATGCTTGATTCCTCTAGCGTTTAGGACTTCATAGACATCTGGCAATGAGAACACAAAGCCAACATGTACACAATCTTTTTCATCACAGAGCTGGCAGAACAACTCTCCTTTCTGAACTGCGACTTCTGCAATTCTATTTTTGATATTATCTTTTAGTATTACACGATCATCATCGACAGAAATCTTTTCAATCTTTGGAGCATATCTTGCAAAGGTTTTGTCCTTTTGCATCATCTCCTCTAACATGTAAGTTACATAACCTGAAAAACTATTGACACCTTTCATTGCAAGGTCGTCTTTACTCTTTTGGAAAACATCATGGAATTTGTCATAAACAGTTTCCGAAACAGTGATTGATTTGAATCCAGCTTTTGGCAATTTACTTTTCCTTACCGTACATTAAGGTACCCAAGTATATAATGTTTTATTTTAAAAAACAGCTTATCTGTATAAATGAAAATTAGTCTTTATACAATACCTTAATCCAAAAGCATTATGGGTCGAGGCTATTCAACTGAGGAGATTAGGCAAAAACTGATTTTATTATTGAAAGGCTCTGAGACTGGAATGTCAGGAGTTGAGATTTCTGAAAAAGTTGGTGTCAATCGAATCACCATGGCAAAATATCTCAAAGTTTTTGCAGCTGAAGGATTACTCCGACAAAAAAATATTGGAAACATTACATTATGGTTTTTAGAACCTGGCCAAGAATCTTTCAACTTTCCTGATGATTATTTCAAAATAGCATCACAATATCTTGATTATGTAATCAAAGGTACTGAAGACCAAGTTTATTCTCTAATTCATAATTGCCTGCATTCAGGGGCAACTGTAAATCGTTTGATACTAGAGGTAATCTTGCCTACTATTGATTCTGTCACGAAATTATATGATGATGGTAAAATCGGTACTGCTGAACAAAATCTCCTTAGAACCACAATTTCAAAATCACTTCAAATCTTTAATCAACTTCAGATAGTTTCAGATCCCAAAAAGAATATAGTTGTAATTGCAGCTGATGCACAAAGTCTTTTACTTTCTGAAGCCAGTTCTGCTGCTTACCATTCAGATGGCTGGAGGGTTTCTCATTTAGGAGATATGTCTTCTGTAATCAATATCTTATTTGATCTTGATTTTCAAAAATTGATTGGAAAAGTTTGGAAACAAAAACCAGGAATTTTGGTAGTAGTTGTAATTTCACAAACCGATGAGGGGTTGAACTTTTTTGCAGACTCGATTAATCCTATAAGAAAAAAATCTGGCAAAAATATGAGATTGGCACTTTGTGGAAAAATATCCAAAAAAACCAAAATTGATTCTGATTTGGTATCCGGAAAACTTGAGGAAATCTTACAGTGGTCTAAAACAGTATTTGAAAATATGAAATAATGGGCCCGATGTGATTCGAACACATGACCTTTCGATTATCAGTCGAACGCTCCAGCCAAGCTGAGCTACGAGCCCACGAACAATTCTCTAGGCGAGAGTCATTTAAGTTTAATTTTCTTTCCACTTGATTGAACAGCCAATTGATGGGTCAAAATCTTTTTCAATTTTTTGACCGGACACTAATTTTTGCATGTTGTTAATCATTGTCTTTTCAGTAACTGTGTCATCAGGTTTCATGGCATTATCGATTCTTCCATGAAAAACTAGCTGTTTTTGGCTATTAAACAAGAATGGATCTGGAGTACACATTGCACCATATTTCTTGGCAATCTCTTGTGTTTCATCAACTAAATAATCAAATCCAAATCCTTTCTCTTTTGCTGTTTGTTTCATGGCCTCAAAACTATCCTCAGGATAATCTGTAGAGTCATTACTGTTAATTCCTATAATGGCAATCTCTTTTCCAAATTTTTCATAGAGCTCATTTAGTGCGTCCACTTTTGCTTTCACATACGGACAATGATTGCACATGAAAATTACTAGAATTCCTTTGTAATTACTAAAATCGTTTAGTGAATGTTTTTTATCATCAATTCCCAATAATTCAAAATCTGGTGCAATATCTCCTGCTTTTAATTTGACTTGTGATTCTAAGAGTACCATGAAGCAATTCTCTTGTTTTCAAATAAAATTCTTGCCAAGAAGACAACAATTAAAATCCACACATTAGTCATTCTTCCTGTGGGCCGGTAGTATAGCCTGGTAGTATACCCGCCTTGCACGCGGGGGGTCACGGATTCGAATTCCGTCCGGTCCACTTAGAATCCCTCGATCTATTCTGAATTTTGGAATCCTGGGTTCTGTAACGTTATCGTGACCTGAAATATGGATCTTCTAAGGATTTAAAATCTACCTGAAAATTACAAGTTCTAAAATTCCTAAAATGATGATTATTGATATTGACTAAGTGAGGCGTTTTGTATTATGGTCTTCCACTTGTTAGAACCATCTACCATAATTCCTGCCATCTCAGCTGGTGTCTTTTTGCCAATTCCACCGTGTTTCTTTGAGAAATTATAGAAAGTTTGGAATCCTGCAAATAATGGACTATTCATTTTCTTTATTCCCCTGTATGATACTTCTCTATCCCTGATTGTACCGTTCAATCGTTCCATTCGATTATTGTTTTTGTCACCTTTCATGTGAATGTGTCTGATATGTTCGGTATCTTTCCAAAGAAAATTCTTTGCTTTGTAATTCTCTTTCCAAGCTTGATGAAAATTTGGAGCTCCGTCTGAAATTAACGTAGTTGGTATTTTATCTGTAATCATCATGGCTTCTCTAAACATTGGATTGACATTTTCAGTGCCTTTTGTGTTTGCCACATATTGAGTAATCATAAATCTGGTTTCATGGTCAAGCATGGAATACTGTAATTTCATATTACCTTTAATTTTCATAAAAATCTCATCTGTTCTCCAAGTTTCAGATACTCTTGGCACTATACCTTTAAGATAATCATGTGTCATTTTGGAGTATTTTTCAACCCATCTGTAAATTGTCATGTGAGATACTTTGATGTCTTCTAACTCAAAGCAGTCTGCAATATCCCTTACTGACATTCCCGAATAGTACATTTGTAAGGCTCTAGTTATCAAAACATCTTTTGATCTCATCTTTTCAAACCCAAAGTTTGTAGTGAATCTCTTTTTACAATCTAGGCATTTGTATTGCTGGACATCTCCTTTCTTGTTTTTTCTAATTCCTTTTTTGATTAATCTACCAGATGAACAAAACTTGCATAGATTGAGTTGGGATTGATCCATCATTCTAAATCCCTGTTTGATATTACCTTGATTTTTCTTGATAAATTCTAAAACTATTTTGATATGTTTGCAATCTGATTGTCGTTTAATATGATCTGGGCAGTCACAAATCAATCCATTCTCAGTCTTTGAAACAATATAATGAATCTGTGGAATGCTCTGTGATCTTACACCGAATTTATCAGGGCTAAACTGTACTGCACAGTCTGGTTTTTCCATCATCTGTTTAGCTCTCTGCGTTCTTGGGTTCATACTTCTATAATAGAGGTAATACAATATATAGTTATGCCTAAAATAGAAGTAATACATAAATTAAAGTTATGATAAAAAAAAGCATGGGAGGAATTGTAGTTAAAAAAGTAAAAGGTAGTGAATACATTTACTATGCATATTACGATAATGGAAAAAAATTGTCTCTGTATTGTGGTTTAAAATCTGATCCTAACTCAAAAAGAAGAGCAAAAGAATTTCAAATTGAAGAATTAGAAAAACAACAAGAGAAAATTACATTAAAAATCAGGCGTCTTAAGGGAAATTGATCGTAAAGGATATACATCAGATTTTATAAAAAATGTAGAAAAAATTGGTAAATCTGGTGTAGGACACTATCAATCCGAGATCAAAAGTGAGGATGAACTTATTAGGGCAATTACCCTTTATTGGACAAGTTTACAATCATAAATTATCTAATTAAAATTTTCCAATTAGGAGAAGATTCATATTTTATGATCCTTCGATAATTTTACAGAACCGTAAAACATAATTTTTAAATTATATATAAAAATCAAAAACATAATGTCTATTCCATCAAATGAAAGAAGCCCAAGTAAAATATGGTATGTTGGACATCTGTTTTTTTGGATTATTACTGGATTGATTTGTTATATAATTTGGAAAGATGAAAATAAACAAATGGCAAAAAAACACCTAATTCATAGCATATGGATAACTTTCTTATGGTTTATCCCCTATTTTCTTGTCATTATTGTACTAAATCAAAGTTCATCATCTCTTAGTGATATTGATTTTTGTGAAAGAACTGGTGACCCAAGATTCTGTGATTGAAATTAAAACCATAATTCATAAATTTTCATGTAATTTTTTTTGACCTTAGAAAATAATACCATTTGGATTTAATTCACTCTAAACTGTGTCCAAGATTCTAATACACCTGAATTAACATCTACATCATAAGTCATTCCACTAACAATCATTTCATTTATCATGAATGATTTTTGTTCCAATACATGTGAATGATGATAATAAATTGTTCCATTAGTAATCTTATCACTTAACCCTAAACTAAAACTAGCTACTCCCATATTTTCTATAGTTTGTTCTGCTGAATCCCTAAAAACATATTCACCAGTCAACGCGTTTCTAATAGCAAGGGACATCCTATAATCGTCCGTAATTGGTTCAGGACGTCTAACTGCCTCAATTATAATTACATCATCAATATCAAAAACATGTAAATCAGATTCAACACCATTTATTGAAACATCTATCCCTACACTACGACACTCTAATTTTTCCACATCAAAATACTTGCTTGAATATGCACCACCACAAACATATGGTCTATCTATTGGCTTTACACTTTGTGTTTTTAGTGACGGTTGTCCATACGACCCACTTTCATTATATCCTTTATCATAAGCATTTTGGATATCACTAATAGTCTGTTTCTTTAACTGTGATAATTTCAATTCTAACTCTTGAACCCTTTTAGAATCATCTTGATTATTTGGAATAGTAATAATTTCTCTATTAATTAGAAATTGTATCATTTCAAAGAACTCTTTATCCTCTATCTCATCATTTGACCACCAACCAGCACTATCTTTAATCCATGTAGGGATTGGATCACTTTGAGCATATGCAAAGCCAACACCTGAAATTATTGCAATGGATAAGGCAACATAGATTAGAATTTTCAATGAAAAACTGAAATTTCAGGCATTATAAAAATGGATCAGCAGTCAAGAGAATGTCCATATTTCAGGTCACGATAACGTTACAGAACCGAATCCTGGATGGATTTAAATAGGATAAGTTTTGGTTTTATCTTATGACAAGCGCAGCAGACGGATGGCCCGTATTTATTCCTCTTATTGTTGGTTTGGCTCCAGGTTTAATTTACTGGATAGCAATTACCGCAAAGAGAAAATAAAATCACATCTTTTTAGTCTCTTTTTATTATTTCCAATCATAGTGTAGATTGGGTTAAACGTTGTTACCTTTCTTGTCCACTATATGGTATACTACACGAAATTAAACTACTATTTCAAAGAAATCCATATGCAAAAGTTTGTTCTAAGTGCTTTTTTGATTTTACTCTTAATCCCATTTTCCCAAGCATTCTCTGCAGAAACCACTGATAATCCTTCAACACTTTCTGCATCTCTGATGAATGAAACTCCTTTTGTGTATCAAGACTCTGAAGGATATACTGTTGTCGTTGGAGCAGTTGAAAATAATAATTCACAAACCCCAATAACAAATGTTAGAATTCAAGTAAACTTTTTTGATGATTTTGATCCTACTCCATTAGAGGCAATAATTGGTTTTAGTACACTTGACGTAATTTCTCCTAATGGACAATCCCCATTTGCCATACGTTCTGATACTCCAAACCCTAACATCACTCAGGCATCAGTATCTCTTTTAGGATTTGATTCTTCAGTACCAAAACAAGAGGGATTGACAGTATATTCTACTAACGTCTTTTTAGATTCTACATTACACTTTTCTGGAGTTTTACAAAATGGTGGTGCTCCAAGTGCTGATACTAAAGTCCATCTTGCTTTCTATGATGGTTTTGAACCTCCCAGAATTCTTGGAGTATCTACAATAGAACTTGGTAATATGGGATTAAACACTGAGACTACTTTTGAGCTTGATGAGAAAATTGATGCAAGATCTGTAGGCTTTTTACTATTTGCAGAATCTAGTGTTTTTAGTTCTGATTTTGTTGACATAGAAATTCCTCTTTCACAAATACATACAACATTAGTAACAATTTCTGATGTAACTGTAGAAGATACAACTGGAAACAAATTATCTGAAATTAAGGTTGGCTCAACTGTTAACATAAAAAGTAAAACACTAGTTGAATTTGCAGCAGATCCAGAATCTAATGAAACTGCATATACCTATTATGTACAAATCAAAGAGTCTGGAGCAATTCCATATGTTGAGTACATTGGAAAATTTGATGGACGATTCATTGGGACGGGAACTGACTCTCAAAGCATAGATTGGATTCCAGAAAACAAGGGATTATTTTTCATTGAGACCTTTGTCTGGGATAAAAATAACGTTCCAATAGCAGAACGGGGCCCTTTTGTCCTAGTTGTTGTAAACTAGTAGATTTATTTTCATAGAGTTTCATACATTTGCATGTCACAATTCTCTCTTATTGCAACTGGTGGTACATTTGACATAATTCATAGAGGCCACCTAACTTTACTGTCAGATGCATTTGCAATTTCTGATAAAGTAATCATTGGATTAACTAGCGATGAACTTGCTGAAAAAAGGGGAAAAATCCCAATCAACAAATATGAAAAACGACTTGAAAATTTGACAGCAGTTATTTCAAAAGAATTTCCAAACACTTCGTTTCAGATTAGTAAATTAGACAATGATTTTGGACCTGCTGTTTTGGAGAAAGAAGTTGAAGCATTAGTAGTAAGCGATGAAACAAGTAATCAAGGAAATATTCTAAATCAACTTAGAGCAGAAAAGAAATTACCTCCTGTTAAAATTATAACAGTTCCAATGTTTTTGGCAAAAGATGGCACAAGAATATCTACTACTAGAATCAAAAACTCTGAAGTAGACACAGAGGGAAACTTGTTATCAATTGACTAATAGCTTGTAGAACTTTGAGTAATTGGAATAAAACAAAATTCTAGAATTTAGCCTTATGGCAATCATCAATCACATGATGAAGAAAATTGACACTGATGTATCAAATTTGAAACAAGGACTACATCCTGAAAACCTCTCGTTCTGGTATGATAAAATTATCAAAGAAACAATTGAGATGGCACCTCCTTGGCTTCAAGATAAAATCAAAGTTCATCAAGATCCTATACTTCCAATGAAATTTAATTTGGATATTTCAAAACGTGCAGTTCGATACTTAATGATTGTAATTGACAATAACATAGATGACATGCCATATTCAACAAAACTCTATTTTCTCAAAGTTCAAGAGATAATGTCCACTGAAATGGATAAATCTCTAGTTTGATGAAATTTTTTATTCTAGGCACAAAACAAAGTCAAAGTATCTATAACCAATAGGTTTGAAATTCTCCAGATATGGAACTTTACAAAAGATATTCCGATAGAAAAAAGCCTGAAAGAAATTACAAACGAGATGATGAACCTTCTCGTTCTTTTAGAAATTCCGGAGATGATAGAGGTTCAAGATATTCTAGAGATGACAGACCACGAGAATTTACAACTGTAACTTGTGCTGATTGTCGTACTGAATGCCAAGTTCCATTTGTTCCAAGAACTGACAAACCTGTTTACTGTAGTGATTGTTTCAGAAAAAACAAACCAGAAGATTCAGGAAATGATAGATATTCCAGAGATGATAGAGGTTCAAGATATTCCAGAGATGATAGAGGTTCAAGATATTCCAGAGATGATAGAAGTTCACGTTCAAGTAGAGACGATTCTAGACCTAGAAGATCAAGTAATGATAAATTTTTGAAAAAACAGGAGAGTTTCTTTTCTGATGGTTCAGAAAAATTTTATGCATCCCTAAAAGAAAAATTATTTGAAATTTTAGGAGGAAAAGTTTGTTCTAGCTGCGGATTTAAAGATGAAAAGGCTTTGGGATTTAGCCACAAATTTGATAGTCAAGCTTTTGATGATATTAGACGTGGAGGGGCAGCATCTTCTTGGGGAAAATATATCTCAGAACCAGAACTTGCTAAGGAAGAACTTGATGTATTATGCTTAAACTGTAACGAAATTAGGCAACCTGTTTCAAAACCAAAAGATGATAGATCAAACTATAAACCAAAAAGAAATAGACGTTTTCCTCGTTGATCTTAAAATCATCCTTGAAAATTTATTAACACTTTAATAATAATAATTTTGAAATCGAATCATGAATGGTGACTTTAAGGCATTAGGAATTTCCCTTATTGCTATGGTTGGAATTGTATCCCTTTGGTTTGCATTTGTTCCATAGATTCATTCCTTTACAATCTCTACGCTATATTCTGAAATTTTAGTGGAAACTAACTTGTGTTCTTTGTCAATTACTGATTGAATAAAATCTGCAAATTTCTCAACATCTACTTTATCCTTTAGTAGAATACTATGAGCAGATTTATCCTTTAATGAAATTACTAGTTCATTTTCAATTACATTAAGGATTGATGTAATGTAAGTTTCTTTTCCATCCTTTATGAAAATTAAGCTGGCAAATTTCTGAGCCTCGTATTCGTCGTTACATTCAATATTAATTTTCATTTATTCTCAAAAAGAAATTGGTCTATCTGGTCTTTTGCTTTTTCTCTTTTTTCCTGATGAACTGTAAGGAAATTGTTAATTTTTTCAATTAAAATTGCTTTTAGTTCTCCTGTAAGCAATTTTCCAGATTTATAATCTTCATAGATTGACTTTAACTTGTTGTCATCTGGCTCAAAAAATATTCTGAGATATTGATACGATACGTCAATATCTGGATTCCCTCCAAGCTTTCTATGTTGTTCAACATCTGGTTGTCCACCTGAAAATGCATATTTGTTAATTTTCTTTTTCACTACATCTGGTGTGTCAGTTGTGTAAACTGTACCATTCTCATCAGAAGCTGACATTTTTCCACCTGGCCCTTTCAAGCCTGGAATCATTATGTTGTGAATTAATGCTGGTTTTGGTTTTCCCATCTTTGGTGCGATATCCCTTGTTAATCTAAAGTGAGGATCTTGGTCTACTCCTAATGGGATCAAAACTGGTTTATCTTCAATAAAACATGGTGCCGATTGTAATGATGTGTAAAAAATCATACCAAGATTTGTTTCATTTGTAAATCCAAATGTTGCTTTTGTATTTGAAAAATTAATTTTCTTTGCTACTTGAGCTGCAATTGGATAGAGAGTTTGAATATTTCGTGTATTGATGATAATTTTTGTTTTATCTGGTTTGAAACCTAATGCAATAAAGTCTAATGCATTCTCATATGCATATTTTCCAGTTTCTTCTAAAGTTAGGTTGGGTTTTGAATAAAATTTTTCATCATCTGTTAATTGAAAATACATGTTGACATCAAACTTTTCTTGTAACCATTTTGCAAAAACCCATGGTACCAAGTGTCCAATATGAGTATGACCAGAAGGACCTCTTCCAGTATATAGAAAGAATTTGTTACCTTTTTCATAATCGTCAAGAATTCTGTTCATTTCTCTGTGAGAGAAGAAAATGCCTCTTCTAAGCATAAAATGGTCCTCACCCGTAATTTTCCCAATCCTATCTTGTAATTCTGAGGTAATCTTTTCAGTACCAAATCTCTTGATTAATTTATCATAATCAATATCCCCTTCAACATGCCAAGGAGTTACGATAAAGTCATCAGCTGACATTCAATTTGACTTAGGTTAAGGTTTAAAAAGTCTTTTTCGAACTTTCTGATGTTGTCACAAGTTTTTCATGATATCGAAAAAAAAATTATTCATTCTTTACAGCATGATCAAATTCTAACAATATCTGAAATTGAAAAGAAAACTGGTTTACAATCTGATCAAGTCCGAAGAGGGATTGAATGGTTAAAATTGAAAAACTTTGCAAATGTGAAAGAATTAACTGAGACTCATCATCATTTTGGAGAGAAAGGTAATGAAGCAATAGAAAATGGGTTACCTGAAAGAAGATTGGTAAATGAAATTAAAAAAGAAAATACAACTTTTGATAAATTAAAACCCATTTTAGGCTCAGATTTTAATGCAGCCATAGCAAATGCAAAAAAGAATAATTGGGTTTCTATTATTAAACATGAAAAATCAATGGAGCTTTCTTTAAATGATGATCATCAAGAATCATTAGAAGAAAAATTTCTTACAGCCCATAAATCATTACAAAAAAATAAAGATAATGAAATTAAAGTGTCTAAGGATTTTCTTTTTGCAATAGCATCTTTAAAAAAACGTCCTGACTTTATTGTAGATTCATCAGTAACCATCAAAAAAATTTCATTAACTATAGAAGGTCAAAAAATCGATTTAGATAATTTATCTCAATCAAGTGGTGCTATTGATGTTGAAGCAAATGTGCCTGAAGTTTTTGTTGCAAGAACTCATCCATTAAAGGATACTATTGATGAAATTCGAGAAATTTTTGTTACGTTGGGATTTTCAGAAATAAATGGAAACATGACTCAATCGAGTTTTTGGAATTTTGATGCATTATTTACTCCTCAAGATCATCCTGCAAGAGAGTTACAAGATACATTCTATTTGGATGGTATTTCTGCTAAAAAAATTGCAACTCCAGAACAAATCAAGAAAGTTTCAGAGTCTCACAAAAAGAATTGGAGATATCATTGGGATATTAATGAAGCAAGAAAGATGGTTCTAAGAACCCATACTACTTGTGTTACTATCAAACATTTAGCTGAAAGTAAACCTGATGAGGCTAGAATTTTTTCATTAGGTCGTGTGTTTAGAAATGAAAAAGTTAGTTACAAACATCTTGTAGAATTTAATCAAATTGAAGGAGTTGTTGTTGGAAAAGATGCTAATCTCAGAAATTTAATGGGAATTCAACGAGAATTTTACAAACGAATTGGAATTACAAAAATAAAATTCTGGCCAACATTTTTCCCATACACAGAACCATCATTACAAACTATGGTGTATAATGAAAGATTAGGAAAATGGGTTGAACTATTTGGAATGGGAATTTTCAGACCTGAAGTAACTAAACCTCTTGGAATTACTAAACCTGTTTTGGCATGGGGCGGAGGTATAGAAAGAATTGCAATGCTAAAGTATGGTCTTGATGATGTGAGAGAATTTTACAATAATAATCTGAATTGGTTAAGGAGTGCTACAAAATGCCAGTAGTTGAATTATCATATCCACGCCTTCAAAAATTAGTTGGTAAAGTAACAAAAAAACAAATTTCTGATTCATTGCCTTTTCTTGGGTTAGATATTGAATCTGAAGATAAAGATCTAGTTAGAATTGAATACAGCCCAAATAGGCCTGATTATTCAACTGATTATGGAATTGCACTTGGATTACAAGGGCTACTTGGAATCAAAACTGGCGCAGTTAAACTAAATGTCAAAAAATCAAACAAATATGCTATATCTGTAAAATATGATGTATCTAAAATCCGTCCTTTTGTAACTGGAATTGTTGCAACCAATGGGAAAATTGATGATAAAACAATTAAACAATTTATGACAATGCAAGAAGATCTTCATTTTGGAATAGGAAGAAAGAGAAAGAAATCATCAATTGGTATCCATGATTTGGATGTAATTTCTTTTCCTCTAGTTTACACAACTACAAATAGAAATCATAAATTTATTCCACTAAACTCTGAAAAAGAACTTTCAATTTCTGAAATTCTTGAAAATACCGATGTAGGAAAAGACTATGGTTCTATACTTGGAAATTCATCACAAGTGCCATTAATTTTAGATGCAAATCAACAAACAGTTTCTTTTCCTCCAATAATTAATGCTGCAGTAACTACTGTTACAACTAAAACAAAAAACCTCTTTGTTGAAGTAACTGGAATTAGTAAAGAAGATACTGAAGATATGCTTTCAGTTGTTGCAACTATTTTACAAAGTGCAGGTTTTACTTTAGAATCAATTAAAATATCTGGTGCAAAAAATGCTTCTCCAAAACTTGAACAAAAGAAAATATCTGTTGATTCTTCCTTGATTAATCAAACTCTTGGTTTGGATCTTAACACTTCAAAGATTGTTTCATCATTGAAAAAATCTAGACTAGATGCATCAACGAAAGGCAAAAACATCATTTGCACAATTCCTGCCTATAGATTTGATATTTTTGGACCAATGGATTTGGTAGAAGAAGTTGCTTTAGGATATGGAATTCAGAATCTTGAACCTATATTATCCCCTTCTCAAACTCTTGGCCAAACAAATCTTGTTTCACTTCAACTCAAATCCATAAGTCAGATTATGATTGGCCTTGGGTATCTTGAAGTTTTGAATTCAAGTTTAACAAGTAAACGAGTACTTTATGATATGACTAATAGGGATACCACAAAAATTATTTCTGCACTTAATTCAAAAAGTCAAGAACACACTATTTTACGTGACTCTATTCTTCCTGGATTATTAGAAAATCTTTCACGAAATATTCATGAATCATATCCTCAAAAATTATTTGAAACTGGTACTGTATTTATTACAGAAGATCCTATATCTGAAAAAATTAATCTTTCTAGTATTAGTGCTCATCAAGATTCAAATTTTACTGAAATAAAATCAGCATTACAATCTGCATTAAAAACTGGTTTTGGAATTAAAATTGAAACAAAGACCGCAACTCATCCTATTTTTGAAGAAGGTCATTGTGCATCAATACTTGTAAATGGTAAATCAATTGGTGTAATTGGAGAAGTTAACTCTAAAATTATTGAGAATTACAAAATCCGTGTTCCTGTTGTTGGCTTTGAAATATCATTGTCTGAATCTATCCTAAAATCTATTTAGTAGGAACCAATCTATCATTAAACGCCCAAGAGCAGGCACGCAGACGGATTAGGATGATGTCGATCGTAATGATACCAATGATTTCTAATTCACCCAGGCGTGCTACATTATGGGCTACCCCGGTTACAGAACGCAAGGAGGGTTTGGCTAAATACCAATGATCTTGTGCGAGTCAGAACCGGGGGACAATTTTATTTTTCAATAATTGAAAAACCATAAAACGTCCATTGATGATACAGAAAACTGAAATGACAAACTATTGGTTAGCAAAACAAGAACCTAGTGGACCACGTGGATATAATTTTGAACAACTAAAAAAAGAAAAAACAACCATTTGGGATGGTGTTCACAATAATCTTGCATTAAAACATATGAGAGAAATGAAACCTAATGATCTTGTTTTGTTTTATCACACTGGTGATGAAAGACAAGCTGTAGGAATAATGCAAATTACTTCAAAACCGTATCCAAATCCAAAAGAAGATAATGAACGTTTTATTGTTGTTGATGTCAAGTACAAAAAAGCATTGACACGTCCAGTAACACTAGATGAAATGAAAAAAGAAAAAAAATTCAAAGATTGGGAACTTATCAGAATTTCAAGATTATCTGTAATGCCTGTTCCCAAACAAATCTGGGATGTAATCTTAAAGATTTCTCAAGACTAAATGTAATCGGTTTATTGATATAGTCGATTCATCTAATTGAATCATGGCAACAGCTTATGTTTTAATAAACTGTGAACTAGGTTCAGAAGAAGCTATAATTCAGCAACTAAAGGGCTTAGAAGGTGTTAAAGAAGTTCATGGAACTTTTGGCGCATACGATATTTTGGCCAAGATTGAATCAGATACTGTAGAAAAACTTAGAGAAACAATTACTTGGAAGATCAGAAAAATTGAGAAGATTCGTTCAACTCTTACCCTAATGGGTATTGAAGGCCAAACCTAAACACCCCTTTTTCTTATTATGATTTTACATTTTATTTTTGTAATAAAAGAAGAAGATCGTGAAAAACGACAAGTTGAATTTGAATATGTTAAAAAAATGAGTCAATTTTACAAGGTATGGATTAAAGAAAAATTTGGACTAGACTATGAAATTCAATGTGATGAATTAATCACAGAACCTAGAAGTATTTTGCAAAAACTTGATACGCCCACTCTTCTTCGTGATCATGAACAAAGAGGAAAAGACATTTACCATTTCTATTTAACTCATTTCAAACCATTATGGACTGATTGTACTTGTGAAGGTTATCATGCTGAAAATTTTGGAATGATATTTTGGCAACGTCCTAAAGAATCAAATGATACATTATTTCTTGCAGAAAAAAATTGTACTACAGTATCTCATGAATTACTTCATGAATTCTTACGAATATCTGGACACAAAAAATACAAAGAAGAAGTTCATGACATTTGGACAAAACATCTCTTTGAACAATTAGAATTTGATCAATACGGTGAAGATTTTCAAAAAACTGATGGCAAACCTATGTTTCTAACAATAAACACTTCACAATTAGATTTATAAAATAATTTTTAAAATTAACACTTTGTAACAGAATAAATATTGTTTTCAAAGTTTGCTGTTTTGAAATTTAACATATTTTCAGGATCATCATTTCTTGATTTACTCAAATTTTCAAGTTCTACTAGTCCATCCCCTCTAAAACCTACTGAAGAACCATAAATTGCATCTGTTAGCATTGTTCCATGTTCTCCTTTCTTAATGTCATCTACCATTTCATAAAATCTTGCAGTTTCTTTTTTGTTAACAGGATTTCCAGTTGCTTTATTGTATGCAACTGAAATATACATTCCATTATTTTTTACAGCAACAGGAATTTTATGATTTTTACCCGATGCGCCAGGAATTGTTTCATTAACTAAAACTTCACATTTATGATACATGCTTGAAACGTATGCATAGAATCTGTACTGTGCATATTTTCCTGCAGCATCTTCTTTACATCCAACAAAAACCCTGTGTAATAATTCTAAAGCATCATCATTCATACTTTGTAATCTATCATCAATTCTGCCTCTTTCGAGAAGATCTGATTTACATTCTTTAGCAATCAATACTAAAATAAAATCAGGTAAATTGTAATTTTTAAGTGCAGCAACAAATGCTCCTGCTTGCGACATGCCAAATTTTGGAAAACCCTTATTGACCATATTTACACCTCAATTTAGAAAATTTGCAACTCCCCAGCACTCAATTACAAAGCTGCTTTTCGTTTATAATTGTTGAGAATTTACATGCCTATAGAATTAATTTTTCTAATTTTTAAATTGTAAATATTAAATTCGGGATAAATTTACTGCATCATGTGGAAATTGACACTACTACTGAACTTGTTTCATGTGTTTATCTGAAATTAAAAGAAAATATCGTAAAATATAGAAACATAGTTGGAAAACCACTTACTCTTACTGAGAAAATTTTATCTGGTCATTTTAATGAAATTGATGACAAAAATTTTACTGGTGGAAAAGATTATGTTTTTTTAAAACCTGATAGAGTTGCATTACAAGATGTTACGGGACAAATGGTAATGCTTCAATTTATGCAAGCCGGACTTAAACAATCATCTTTACCAACAACAATACATTGTGATCATCTCATTAGAGCTGAAGTTCAAGGTGATGTTGACATGAAAGTTTCTCTTGATGAAAATAGTGAAGTTTTTAAATTCTTACAGTCCGCTTCTGCAAAATTTGGATGTGGTTTTTGGAAACCTGGTGCAGGAATTATTCATCAAGTGGTTCTTGAAAATTATGCATTTCCTGGTGGTTTGATGATTGGTACAGATTCTCATACTCCAAATGCTGGTGGTCTTGGAATGATTGCTATTGGAGTAGGTGGATTAGATGCTGCTGAAACCATGGCAGGCATACCTTGGGAATTACTTTATCCTAAACGAATTGGTGTAAAACTAACTGGAGAATTAACTGGATGGACAGCTCCTAAAGATATCATACTCAAAGTTGCTGATGAATTAACAGTTTCTGGAGGTACTAATGCAATAGTTGAATACTTTGGTCCTGGAACAAAATCTATCAGCTGTACTGGTAAAGCTACGATTACTAATATGGGTGCTGAAATTGGTGCAACCTGTTCAGTTTTTCCGTATGATGAAAGAATGGAAACTTATCTAAAATACACTAACAGAGGCAACATAGCTGAATTAGCAAATCAAAATAAAGAATTACTTGTTGCTGATCCTGAGATTGAAACAAATCCGGAAAACTTCTTTGATAGAGTAATTGAAATTAATCTTTCAACATTAGAACCACATATTGTTGGACCACATACTCCTGACTTGGCAAGAACAATTTCTGACTTAGCTGATGATGTAAAATCTAATGATTATGTTGATTCAATTTCTGTTGCATTAGTTGGTAGTTGTACAAATTCATCTTATGAGGATATGTCAAGAGCAGCAAGTTTAGCTGAACAAGCAAAAGCAAAAGGAATCAAAGCTAAAATTCCATTACTAGTTACTCCTGGTTCTGAACAAATTCGAGGAACCATTGAAAGAGATGGACAAATGAATTCTCTTATAGAAATTGGCGCAACTGTTTTAGCAAATGCTTGTGGTCCTTGTATTGGACAATGGAATAGACCTGAATTAGAAAAAGATCAACAAAATACTATTGTAACTACATTTAACAGAAATTTTCCTGGTAGAAATGATGGTCGTAGAAGTACTTTGAATTTCATTGGTAGTCCTGAAATGATTATTGCATTAGCATTAGGTGGAAAACTTTCCTTTAATCCATTAAAAGATGAACTAACTGCAGCTGATGGAACAAAATTCAAACTTGAACCTCCAAAACCAGCACCTGAAGTTCCTGAAGAAGGTTTTATGAGACCTGAAGGAATTTTTGTTGCACCTCCTACAAACTCCGATGATATTGAGGTCATAATTGATCCTAGCAGTAAAAGATTACAACGTTTAGAACCTTTTCCAAAATGGGACGGAAAAGATTTTGAAGAAATACCAATAATTGTAAAGGCCAAGGGCAAATGTACTACAGACCATATCTCCCCCGCTGGTGCATGGCTATCCCTTCGAGGACATTTGGATAACCTAAGTGATAATATGCTTCTAGGTGCAGTTAATGCGTTTAATGATGAAGTAGGTCAAGGCAAGAATATTCTTAACAATCAACTTGAACCATTTTCAAAAATTGCAAGACAGTATAAAGAAAAACAAATGAGTTGGATAATAATTGGCGATAAAAATTATGGTGAAGGTAGCAGCAGAGAGCATGCTGCAATGTCTCCTAGATATTTAGGATGTGTAGCAGTTATCACCAAAAGTTTAGCTAGAATTCATGAAACAAATCTAAAAAAACAAGGAGTTTTAGCATTAACTTTTAGCAATCCAGACGATTATGACAAAATTCTTGAAGACGACAAAATTAGTTTAGTAGATTTGAATGAATTAGAACCAGACAAACAAGTCAAATGTATTATTTCCCATAGTGATAGAAATAAAGAAGAAATTTTGTTAAATCACTCATATAACAAATCTCAGATTGAATGGTTTAAAGCTGGTTCTGCACTAAATGTTTTGAAAAACAATCAATAGAATTTTCAAGTGGGCTCGGACGGATTTGAACCGACGACCGATGGTTTTGGAGACCATCGTCCTACCTGGCTAGACTACGAACCCACAAGAATCGAAATATTCTGCTCAAATTTTAAGTTATTTTTAATCAAGATTTATTTGAGATCAATGGAAGTTTGTATTTGTTCATAAATCATGGTAAAAACAGTTCATCTAGTATTAGGTGCTATTCCAATAATAGTGGCATTATTAATTGCAGTTCCGTTACTAACAAAAAATGAAATTCCAATTTCTGCGGCAAATTCTTTTGATACAATTGAAATTGAATATACAAAACACCAATTAAAGAAAATTTCTAACGGTGTTACAGAAAGGGTTGGGGCTCAAAAAACTGAAATTCTTTTTATTAAAAATGATGGTGATCTAAAATACTCTATAACTGAATTTGGATATTTACAACCTGACACTCGGTCAAAATTAGATGAAACAAAACTTAACAAAATAAAAGCACTGATAAAAGAAACTGGGTTCATCTCAATTCCATCAGAATCCTTTTTAATTATAGAAAATGTAACTGAATATCAAAAATCAAATGTTAAAGTAACTCTTAATGGACGAACAAACCAAATCCATTGGCCTGAACAAAATGCTACTGCACAATTTATTCCTCCAATAATTACTATGGTTGAATCTGAGCTGGATCAGATTATGTCTAAAATTAGTGAATAGGTACAAATAACCTCGAGTAAATTTCAGAACATGCTTCCACTATCCGGTGATCGACATGATGCTAAAGGTATAATTTCTGAAAAAACAAACTCTGTTGATATTTTGCGTGGTTCATCTACTGTTAAACGCGGTCTTGCACATATGTTAAAGAACGGGGTTGTAATGGATGTAACAACAGTAGAGCAAGCTCAAATTGCTGAAGAGGCTGGTGCAGTTTCTGTAATGGTTTTAGATAAACTTCCATCTGAAGTTAGAAAAGCCGGAGGTGTTGCACGAACTGCAAGCATTAGAATTATTGAAGACATTATGAATTCAGTAACAATTCCAGTAATGGCAAAATGTAGAATTGGTCATGTCAATGAAGCATTAGTTTTACAGGAAACTGATGTAGATATGATTGATGAATCTGAAGTTTTAACTCCTGCTGATGAGTCTCATCACATTTGGAAATGGGATTTTACATCACCTTTTGTAAACGGTGCACGATCTCTATCTGAAGCTTTACGGAGAATTGAAGAAGGTGCAGCAATGATTAGAACAAAAGGTGAACCTGGAACTGGAAATGTTGCAGAAGCAATTACTCATATTAAAAAAGTTAATGATGAATTGAGAACAATTAAGTCAATTTATGATTCTGGAGATAATCAAGATTTAGTTCGTATAGCCAGAGAATTCAAAGTATCATATGATATTGTTGAACAAACTGCAAAACTTGGAAGATTGCCTGTTGTAAATTTTGCAGCTGGTGGAATTGCAACTCCTGCTGATGCTGCATATCTTATGTCTCTTGGTTGTGATGGAATCTTTGTTGGTTCTGGAATCTTTAATTCAGATGATGCAAAAGAAAGAGCAAGAGCAATAGTTTTAGCTACTACTTTTTGGAATGAATCTGATAAAGTTAAAGAAGCTCAAAAAATGATTGATGAACGACAATCTATGCTTGGATTAGATGTAAATACACTGGAATTACGCATGGCAGAGCGTGGTGGATCTTCATGAGTCTTAATGTTGGAGTCTTATCTATACAAGGCGATGTTCAAGAAAATCTATTGTCAACTAGATCTGCCCTTGATGAATTGGGTATTGATGGTAAAGTAACTAATGTGAAAACTCCTGAAGAAATTTCTCAATTAGATGGATTGATTATACCTGGTGGAGAAAGTACTACTATTGGACAACTTTCTTTGGTAAATGGTTCAATGAAAGTACTAAAAGAAAAAATTGAAAGTGGAATGCCTGTACTTGGAATTTGTGCTGGCATGATTATGTTATCAAAGACTGCTAATGATCGTGTTGTTGGGAAAACTGATCAGCCTCTTTTAGATATTCTTGATATAAAATTAGAAAGAAACTCCTTTGGACGACAACAAAAATCTTTTGAATCTAATATTTCTATGGATTCCATAAACATTCCAAAATTTAATGGTGTCTTTATCAGAGCTCCATCTGTTTCAGATGTTGGTTCTGACATTGAAGTTTTATCAAAATTTAATGATCGTATAGTTGCAGTCAAAAAAGGTAATGTAATTGGTACTGCATTTCATCCTGAACTAACTGAAGATATTTCATTACACAAGTATTTTGTAAATCTTGTTAATACTTCAAAGAATTAATCTATAATGATGTAGGCTCAATCTGCTAAATTATGCATAGATTTCAAATCTTTCTTAAATGGTTCTAAACTTGCTGGGATTTCTATTTTGATTGAATCTTTCAATGATAAATTTTGAGCTTTTTTATCATTCCATACTTTGGAATTGAATTCTGTAATTTCTTTTGTTATGTTACTTTGAATTTCTAAATTTTCTGATTCAACTTGTCTTTGTTTATGAATACTTTCTTTAGAATACAAAGAATTCCATAGATGTTCGGTGATAAATGGTGTAATTGGAGCTAATAATTTTAAAAGTGTTGATAATACTTTGTGTAGTGTAAATATTGCACCATCTCTTTCTTCATCAGAAAAATTAATTCCATAAGCTCTTGCTTTTACCATTTCAATGTAGTGGGCTGCAAATAAATTCCATGTAAATTCTCTAATTGCTATTGCAGGAATAAAGAAATTGTACTCATCATAACCTTTCTTACATTCTTTTACAAGATTATCTAGTTCTGATAAAATCCATTTGTCAGTTGTGTTTGGAATTCCAGATTCAACTACTGAGAAACTAGATAAAAATCTGGATACATTCCATAACTTACTTAGGAATTTTTTAGTTGATTCTATTTTTTGCTCATTACATCTAAAGTCATATCCATGATTAATTTCACTTGCACTCCAAAATCTAAAGGTGTCAGCACCTAGTTTTTCAATAACTGGTAATGGATCAATTGCATTTCCTTTGCTTTTACTCATCTTCATTCCTTTTTCATCAAGTCCATATCCCATGATCCATGCTTCTGTCCATGGTTTTTTTCCAGTAAGCTGTTCACATCTTAGAAGTGTATAGTATAACCAAGTTCTAACAATATCTTTTGCTTGAGGTCGTATTGATGCAGGATACACTTTATTGAAAAATTCATCGTCTTTTCTGAATTTGCCTACAAAAAGAGGTGATATGCTAGAATCCATCCATGTATCAAAAGTTCGCTCTTCTCCTACAAATTCTGTAGATTGACATTTTGGGCATTGACTAATTGGACAGTCTTCTTCCCATGGTCTATAGTACTTTCCAGGCTCAGGAACATGAGGTTCAGAGCATTTTTTACAATACCAAATTGGGATTTCAGTACCATAATATCTTCTCCTTGATATTGGCCAATCAATATTGATAGATTCAAGCCAATTCATCAAGATCTGTTTGTGCATTGCTGGATGAAATGTAATCTCTTGTCCTAATTTTTTTATTTTTTCAACTGATTCTTTTTGTTTTAGATAGTATTCTTCCATTGGAATTATTTCAATAGGAATTTTACTTCGCTCAGACACAGGTGTTCTGTGGTTAATATCTTCAATTTTTTCTACAAATCCTTTGGCTTCAAGGTCTTCTATGATTTTTGTTCTTGCTTGTTTTGGTTTTAGCTCTGCATATTCTCCTGCAACTTCTGTCATTCGCCCATCTAATCCAATGGCTACAATTTCTTCTAACTGTAATTCTCTAAATAATGCTACATCGTTTTGATCACCATAACTACATACCATGACTGCACCTGAACCGAATTCTTGTTGGGCAGAATGGTGTGTTCTTAATTCTACTTCTGTGTTGGTAATTGGAACAATTACTTTCTTTCCAATATATTCTGTATATCTTTCATCTTCTGGATTCACAATAATTGTTTTACATGCACAAAGTAATTCTGGTCTTGTACTTGCAATGATTATTTCTTTATCAGTATCCTTAATTTGAAATTTCATGTAAACTAGTTTTGTAGACAGATCTTCATAAATAATTTCTGCATCTGCAATAGTTGTTCCTGATACCCAATCATAATTGTTAGGTCTATTTGCAAGATACACTTGTTGTTTTTTCCACAATTCGATAAAAGTTGCTTGTGTTAGTGCCCTGTATTCTTCTGAGTCTGTTCTGTAATAATTTGTAAAATCTCCACTGATTCCTAAGTTTTTCATAATGAGAATCATTTCAGCTTCTAAATCATCAAGTGCATCTCTACAAAGATTTAGAAATTCACCTCTATCAGTTTCCCTCATTCTGATTTTGTGCTTTTTTTCTGTGTAAAGTTCCACAGGAAGCCCGTTTCTGTCTATTCCTATTGGAAAATAGACATTTTTTCCTGCCATTCTTGCAGTTCTAGCAATCATATCAATTTGTGAATAATGTGCTGCTGCACCTATGTGCCATGGTCTACCTGAAGGATATGGCGGTGGTGTATCTATGGTAAAGTTGTTTTCTTGTGGAGTAAAATCATAAATTTTATCATCTTCCCATTGTTTGAGTATCTTTTTTTCTAACTCTGGGTTCCATGCTTTTTCTGATATTTTTGGTTCCATTTCTTAACTATCTTGAGATATTTGATATGATGTGGGAACCTTTGTTATATCCTTCATAGATGTATACGCCTAATGCTTCTACATTTAATGGCATTTTTGGTGCTAATAGCTTGATAATTTCACTTGAAAGATTTTCAACAGTAGCTTCTCCCTCTAAAAGATATGTAGTATCTTTTGGAACTTGTAATTCAAACATTCCTTTAGGTCCATCAAACTGAATTACATAATGTGACTCATCTTCAGATTTTAGATATTTTCTATTAATGAAAAATTTATGATCAAATACGTTTACCACTTCTTTAATAATTTTTTTTGCTACACCAAAGTCTACTAGTAGATTGTCTTTCATTTGTCCTACAAGCTCAACCATTACAGAAGATGTATGCCCATGTAGGATAGAACATTTTTCAACTAACGGAAGAATATGTGCATAATCAAATGAGAATGATGCATCTTCTAAAAATATAGAACCTGTTTGTGGTGTTTTATCATAAAATACTACATCTTGTAATTCTTTAATTTGTGCGACATATTTTGCATGTCCTATTGCCATTACTTTATCTTCAGGAAAGTCTTCTTTGATTTGTTTATACTTTTCAATGTCTTCATCATTGTCAATTACCTCAATCAATCCCTTTGCGGTTTTAAAATCAACTGTAACCTCATTCCCATTCTTTAATGTGATTTTGTGATTGTATTGATAATCTTCTTCAAGAAAAGTAAGCATTTGTGCTACTGTTAGCTCTGTCCTAGTTCTGAGTAGATTTCCCTTTTTATCGATATATCTAAAATCTGAATCTAGAATTGCAGGATTTGTGGTCATGTGAAGTCAACTGATTTTGGATATAATATAAATTCTGTAATGATTGTGCCTAAGATTCCTCTTTTACAATTATGCCAAAGAATTTAGAATTTTGGCTAGATTGACATCATTTTTTGTAATGCCTCCAGCATCATGAGTTGTTAATTCTATAGTGATTTTGTTGTATACGTTAAACCATTCTGGATGGTGATTCATTTTTTCAATCTCCATAGCAGCTCTGGTCATAAACCCAAATGCCTGGTTAAAATCCTCAAATTGAAATTCTTTGTGGAGTTTTTCATTTACAATACTCCAGCCTGATAAATTCTTTAATTCTTCATCAATATTTTCTTGTGATAATCGTATCATATTGTTTTAGATATAGTGTTAAATTAAAAGATTGATTCATTACCCTTCTATGGAATCTATACGTGAGCGATAATGGATGAAATAAATAAAAAATTACTTGAAAATATTAAAAATTCTATTTCTGAAACTGTAAAAGAAAAGAAAATTGCAATTGCTTTTTCTGGAGGTGTTGACAGTACATTAATTTCAAAAATTTGCTCAGACATGAATTATGATATTACACTATTAACAATTGGATTTCCTGAATCTCATGATATTTTATTTGCAAAACACGTTAATGAATACCTGAAATATCCTCACCACATTCTAGAAATTAGTTCAGATGATTTTCCTACTATTTCTTCAAAAGTTAATCAAACAATAAAAACTGATAATCTATCTTGGAATGAAAATTGTATTGCTTTTCATTATGTTTCTAAACTAGCAAATAGTTTGGGACTTGATACTGTAATTACTGCAAATGGAATAGATGAATTATTTTGTGGTTACAATGCTTATCGAGAAGCATTCTCTGGAGGGGAATCTCAAATTCATGAAGTAATGAATTCTAAATTAGATAATGAATTAAAAATGATGAAGGCTGTTAATCTAATCTCGTCTGAATTTGGAGTAAAAATACTCCAACCATTACTTTCTTCTAACTTCATAGAGTATGCAAAAACTATTCCTATATCTGAAAAAATTCATGACCCTGAAGATCTGTATCGTAAACACATCATACGAAAATTAGCTAGTGAAATTAATGTTCCAGAACTTTCTTGTACAAAAAGGAAGAAGGCGTTACAATATGGTTCTAAAATTCACAAAGCTTTATTGAAAACTAGATGAATATTTTATTTTGTCTAATATGTATTAGATGAATAATTCTACACATGGCCAACTTTCACTTCATAACACTTAGGCCTGTAAGATATAATGTGATTTAGATATTCAACTAGTTTAGTTCCTCAGTAATGATTAAAGATAACATAATTGCAGGTGTTATAGTTATCCTTACCATCTCCTTGAACATTTGATTTTCCCGCTCTAATTCTGCTATGGTTGGTGAAAAGACATAGTAATATTTGTGAATTGTATCCATTAATTGAGTACCAAACTGTGTTTCTAATACCGTAGAATCCCTAAACTCTCTTAACGATTGAACACTATACGCAAGTTCTGTCCCAAACACTGCTTGAGCAATAAAACAATCAGAAAATATAGAATCATCCATTCCATTCACTGCTTCTGCAGCTCTAACTGCATCTCTTGCAGCGTCATCAGCTGCATCTTGTGCTTCATCAGCTAATTCTTCAGCTCTTTGGGCAGATAGTGCAGCTTTTTCTGCATTTTCTGTGTTCTGTGCAGCATCTGCAGCTTTTCTAGCTCGCTCAGCTGCATCTTTTGCTTTCTGAGCTTCACTTGCAGCTTTATCTGCAGCTTCAGTTGCATCATCAGCTGCTGCCTCAGCTTCTTCTTTATCACCTTGAGCTGCTGCAGCTTCAGTTGCATCAGCTGCTGCCTTTGCTTGTTCTTGTGCAAATTTTGCTTGACCCCATGCAGTTAGTGCATCATCTAGTGCTGCCTCTGTATCTGGATCTGTTGCAAAAACCATAGGAATGTTGAGAATTATTAAGGATAGTAAAAACACACCAGGAATTTTGAATTTATCATACAAAACCAAATGTATCTCTGTGTTTCATATGATATGAAATTACTTAAAGATGATCAAAAATATGTGATTATTGATTTCGGATCATCTTATAAATTACTAACATTATATGAATTTGTGAAAAAACTAGTAATTTTATCACTAATTGCACTGGTTTGCACAATTACTATTCCCACTGCATTTGCACAAGAACAAATTATTAATTCATACCCTTCAAAATTTCTTTGTGGAACTCTTCCAAATTTCACATTTGAAGATCCACTAACCCCTGGTGATTATGCAACTGTAGTTGATATACACAATCCTTCTATAACTAATTCCACTTTTGAATGGAAAGCAGTACTAGATGATGGCAAAATCAGTCCATTCCAAAACAGAACACTTGCACCTAACGCTGCAACAAAAATTGATTGTAAAGATATACGTGACACTTTAAACAATACAAGTACTGATTTTCTTGTAGGCTTTGTGATTTTACGTCATGATGCACCTGCAGATAAAAAACTTGAAGAAATATTCACTCTTGATGTTGTTACAGCATATACTTACTATGAAAAAAATTCTGGAGTTAGTACTGATCTTGAAACGATAAAACCACAAAAAGTAGCTCGTTCTGGTGATGATGATGGCGAAGACGATTGTGATCCTTGGGATGCTATGGTAAAAAATGATAGAAAACTTATGCTTGCATGTGGAAATGATCCTGCATTTTTTTCAGTTCTTGAAATAAACAATTTTGTAACTCACCCCGATGTTGCAATACATGGCATTGATTACACTGTTACAATATTAGAATCCGAAAAAGACTCTGAAATTAATGAACCATGGGGCGGAAATGAAAGTCCTGATGGACGATATCTGTTAGGAGTTGATATGTATAATATTGCGCCTGTTGGCGTAGAACAAGAAAAAGGGTCTCTATACATATGGGATTCAAATTCGTTAGAATTGCTAGGAAAGATTTCACATGAAGACTCTCCAGAATATGTTGGGGTTGCACCTAGAAGTGTAATTATGACTGATGAATGGGTTTTTGTGTTTAATAGCGGTACGCACAGAATTTCTGATAAACCTTCTCAGTTAGAAGGAATACCTTTTTTCTATGGTGATGCTCAGGGCTCAATCACTAAAATTCCTACTGAAGTAATTTATGAAATGTTTCCACTATCTGAAGTAATTAATGATATTCGTGTTTTAATTTTAGATAATAAATCTGAAATACAAATTCTTTCTGATGGTGAACCAATTGTGTATACTCTTGATACTGTAAAAGAAGATGAAATCTTAGATTCAATTTCAAGTCATACAAATCTAAACTCAGATGAAGTTCGTAACATCTGGAAAGTTACAGAAGTAAAAGATAATGGAAAAGGTGGCGGATGCCTGATTGCTACTGCAACATTTGGTTCAGAGTTAGCACCACAAGTACAACAATTAAGAGAACTTAGAGACAATCATTTACTTCAAACAGAATCAGGAACCTCATTTATGAGCTCATTCAATAATTTCTATTATTCATTTAGTCCAATAATTGCTGATTATGAAAGAGAGAATCCCGTTTTCAAAGAGCTAGTCAAGATTGGAATTACTCCAATGGTTAGTTCACTTTCAATTTTGAATTATGTTGATATGAATTCAGAAGCTGAAGTTTTAGGATATGGAATTAGTTTGATTATATTAAATTTGGGAATGTATGTTGGTATTCCTGCTAGTATGATTATTGGAATTAGAAAATTCATCTAATACATGTTAGATAAATTTTCCAACTGTCTTTTGAACCGATTTTTTTACATTATTTATGATTGCAGGTGATGCACCAAGATGTTTTTCTGGTGAAAATATTGAATCAATTTCTTTATCAGTTAACTTTGATGAAAATGCTTTATCATTTTTGATTGCATCAATGTATTGAATTCCTTTGTCATTTGCCTCAAATGCAACTCTTTGGACATCTTTGTATGCTACAAATCGTGGTATGCCTTTTTTGATTAGTGCTTCTAAAACAAATTCTGCAAAGATTTGGCCTTTTGTAATGTATAGATTCTCTACAATTCTTTTCTCATTTACCCTCAAATTTGAAACAATTCTAGTCATAGTTTCTAGCATCTCATCAACTAAGATGGATACTGTTGGAATTACAAACCTCTCATTGGCTGAATTTGAAAGATCTCGTTCATGCCATAGTGGAATATTCTCAAAGGATACTGCAACTTGACTTCTTACCATTTTAG
The DNA here is from genome assembly GCA_965238195.1 of Candidatus Nitrosopumilus sp. GTDB lineage: Archaea > Thermoproteota > Nitrososphaeria > Nitrososphaerales > Nitrosopumilaceae > Nitrosopumilus. The sequence goes on from OZ250174.1 coordinate 1,339,101, forward strand.
ATAATGATGATACTCTTTCACTTTTTATTGGATTTCTTTTAACTGGAACTGCACTGCTTCCCATTTGCCCTTTTTTGAACTGCTCTGCTACTTCTGCTATCTCTGTTCTTTGTAAATTTCTAATTTCTATTGCAATTTTTTCTAAAGTAGCACCAATTAGTGCCAATTCAAATACATATTCAGCATACCTTTCTCTTGGGACTACTTGAGTGGTAACTTCTGCTGGGAATAATTTCAAGCGTTTTGCAACTCTTTTTTGTACTTCAAGTGATTTTGCGCCCATTAATGAACCAGTTCCTACAACACCAAGTGTCTTACAAATTAGAATTCTTTTCTTAATCTCTTCAATTCTTTCTACATGTTTTGCCATCTCTGCTGCCCAATTTGCAAATTTTAATCCAAATGAAATGATACTTGCATGTTGTCCATGGGTTCTTCCAACAGCTGGAATCTTTCCATATTTTATAGCTTTTTTTGCAAGTATTGATGCCATCTTTGCAACCTTTGGTTCAATAATTTGTAATGCATCTCGCATCTGCATTGAATTACTAGTATCAACTAAATCATTACTTGTAAGACCATAGTGTATCCAAGGTCTTGCATCTTTGGTACATTTTTCACTTAGTGATTCAACTAGTGCTGCAGTATCGTGATCACTTTTTGCTTCAAGCTGCTTGATTCTTTTTGCAGTAATTTTTCCAGATGTTGCAGCTTTGAGAATTTTTTTACCTACTGTTTTTGGTATAATCCCTATCTCACTTTGTGAAATAGCAGCCGTACCTTCAATCTCTAATTGATAATTAACTTTCTTTTGTTCACCAAAGATTTCCATCATTTCTTTAGTGCCATAACGACCACTGTCTATAGGTAAAATTGCCAACATTATGACTTTCTATCTATTAGAAAATAAATCTACTTCTTTCCTGATTTTGTGCAAATAGAGTTATTTTGATATGATCTAGCCTCAAAAAATTGTTTTTTTAGGATTATGGTCTATTTAATGACGAGATTTTCTCACAGTTGCAATCTTCTTTTGTGATCTAACTTCTTTTGCCTTTGCCTTTGATTTGCTTACTTTTCCTTCGAGTTTGATACTTTTTCCACTTCGTCTTGCTGCTCTAGAACCTTTTGCTCTAGTTTTTTGTTCTTCTTTTTGTTTTTCTATCTCTGCTTTAGTTAGTTTTTTTCTTACCACAATTCTAAACATTACTTATCATAGATAAACAAGTTGTTGGTTTTCTTTTAGATTCTTTTTTTACAATTCTTCTGATGATTTAAATTGGATTGAAAGAAAATTTTACCGATATACATGTCTTCTAGTACTCCAAAAAAAATTGGAGAAAATCAATATCAAATTGATGCTGATTCTAATCTTGGAATGAAAGTTCCTGTGAGGATTTATGCTGATGAACCATTACTACAAAAAATGTTATCTGGTAGAACAATTACGCAGGCACGAAATGTTTCTTGTATTCCTGGAATAGTTGGTCAAAGTATTGTTTTGCCTGATGGTCATGAAGGATATGGATTTCCAGTTGGCGGTGTTGCAGCTATGGATGCAGAAGAAGGCATGATTAGTCCTGGTGGTGTTGGATATGATATTAATTGTGGAGTCAGATTACTTCGAACTAATTTAACTGAACAAGCAGTTCGCTCAAAACTAAAAGAACTTGTTACTAATCTTTTTAGCTCCATTCCTTCAGGTGTTGGCTCTAAAGGTGCAGTTAGACTTAGTCCTTCAGAACTCGATGAAGTATTGGTGAGAGGAGTTGATTGGGCAATTGATCATGGATATGGTTCAACAAATGATTCAGATGTTTGTGAAGAGAATGGTAAAATTCCAAATGCTGATCCAAATAAAGTTTCAGATAGGGCAAGAAAAAGGGGGGCTCCTCAACTTGGAAGTTTAGGATCTGGAAATCATTTTCTTGAAGTACAGAAAGTTGCAGAAATTCATGATGAAGAAGCAGCAAAAAGAATGGGAATTAAAGAAGGAACTATTACAGTTTTAATTCATTGTGGCTCTAGAGGATTTGGTCATCAAGTATGTAGTGACTATCTTAGAGTTGCAGAACAAGCAATGACAAAATATAATATTAATTTACCAGATAGAGAACTTGCATGTGTTCCAAACACTTCAGAAGAAGGTGAGTCTTATAGAAAAGCAATGTTTGCAGCATTAAATTTTGCATGGAGTAATAGACAAATGATTACTCATTGGACTAGAAAATCTTTTGAACGTGTATTTAATCAAACAGAATCTGATCTTGATATGAAATTAGTTTATGATGTTGCTCATAACATTGCAAAAATAGAAAAACACAAAGTTGATGGAAAAGAACGAAAAGTTGTTGTTCATAGAAAAGGTGCAACAAGAGCATTTCCTGCAAATCGTGATGAAATACCTTCAAAATATCGTGATTTGGGACAACCTGTATTGGTTCCGGGTTCTATGGGTACTGCAAGTTGGATTTTGCTTGGTCAACCCAATTCTATGGATTTGAGTTTTGGTTCAACTGCACATGGTGCTGGAAGGACAATGTCAAGAACAAAGGCTAGAAGAAATTACACTGAAGATGATGTCAAAAAATCTCTTAATGACAAGGGCATATTTATCAAAGCGTTAACCCGAGATGGAGTTGTGGAAGAAACTCCTCAAGCATACAAGGATGTTGATGCTGTAGTGAATGTATCTCACAATCTAGGAATTGCCACCAAAGTTGCAAAATTGGTACCTATAGGTGTGATTAAGGGTTGAGCGAAGAAGATTCTGAACTTGAAAGACTAAAGGCAAAAAGACTAGCTGAAATGCAAAAAAATATCTCTTCAAAGCAAGAAATTGAAAAAACTCAAGAACTCTCCAAAGAAAAACCACTTGAAAATCCACGAGATTTACTAGTTGATAGATTGGGATTTAGAGGCTTGGAGGTTTTAGAGAATGCAGAATCTCAATTTCCTAATGAAACTAAACTAATTGTAGAAAAATTATCTGAATTGATTAAAACAGGTGAAATTAATGAAATTATTGATGGAGGACAATTATTGACATTATTTAGATCAGTTGGACTCAATATTAGAATGGCAACAAAAATTAATGTTGAACAAGATGGAAAATTTGTATCTTTAAGTGATAAGCTTAGTAGTAAATCATCTAATGATGGTGATGAATAGTGAGTATGATTTTAGAAGTTAGAACAAAAAATTATCTTGATGATTCATTATCAATTAAAAAAGCGCTTTCACATATGGAAAGCCTTGTAGAATGTTATAATGGATACCGTCTTAGTGAACCTTCATTAAAATTTGGATGGACATTTTTCCAATTAGTCTTCAAGCCTGATTTACAAAGTGGTATTGAGGAAAAATTTTCTGATATGCTGGCAAAATATCAAACAGTTGATCAACCGCAAAAATTTGCAAAATTTATGATAGACTATTTTCATTCTAGAGATTGTGATGCAATAATAAAGACAGTTGACTAGACTCTTCTTCCTCTTTTACCACCTTTCTTTCTAGTGGTATCATGAGGAATAGGTGTTACATCATCAATTCTTCCAATCTTAAATCCGCCTCTTGCTAATGCTCTAATTCCAGCTTGTGCACCTGGACCTGGTACTCTAGAACCAACTCCTCCAACTGCACGAACTCTGATATGAAATCCTGTGAATCCTTTATTCTTTGCAGATTCAACTACTGAATTTGCAGCTTTCATTGCAGCAAATGGTGATGATTCGTATCTGTCAGCGGTAACATGTACTCCACCAGAACTGATGGCAACAGTTTCTCCACCGGTTAGATCAGTCATGTGAATAATTGTATTATTGTAACTACTGTAAATATGAATAATTCCCCATTTTTCAGGACCTTCTTTTTTTACCTCTGGTTGAGTTTTTGTTTCTACTTTAGCCTCAGATTCTACTTTTTCAACTACTGCTTCAGTCTCTTCAACTACTGCTTCAGTCTCTTCAACTACTGCTTCAGTTTCCTTGACTGGTGCTTCCTCAACTTTGGCTTCGGTTTCTGACAATGATTATTCACATCTTAAAGGGTTTAAAATACATTGATTTTCTAGCCTTGTTTTATTTGGCTTGAAATTGATGATTGTTCATATACTATAGTCAACTGGCTTCTTTTAATGGCATCAATTCTTCTGTTGGCTATTGGAATTGGAGTTGCAACTGCATTACTTGGCTCTATAGCATTTCAATTTCTAACACCGATTAATGATGTAATTTTATCCCCACTGGAACAAAAATGTCAACAAATTGCCAATGAAGGATACAGAATCCATGCAATTTACCCTGACTCTAATCCTGATGAACTTCCTGAGGATGACATGAAACAATTAATGTATCTGGATGAATTATGGATGCAAGAATGCGTTTCTGCTCTTCCTGCTGATTCAATAATTAACATTGCAAGTAATGTAGATCGAGATTTTTCTCATGGTGAATGATTATCAAAAATGTTTCCATCCTAAATCTCTCAAACGAACATGTCTGTTGTTTTTTTGAATAAAAACTCCTTTCCCTGATGTGACATATCCGATTTCAATAATTGATATTTTAAGTAGTCTCGCATTTTTTTTAATTGTTTGTCTATTTTTTGGTGATGTTGTAAATACAATCTCATATTCTTCTCCTCCATGAAACACTAATGTGTTTAAATCTAATTTTTGAGATTTTGCATAGTATTGCAAGTCTTTCATTGAAGGAATATTATTAATAATGAATTTCTTTTTACTTTGTTTTGACATTTCATTTAAAGTAGTAGATAATCCATCACTAGAATCCATTGATGATGAAAAATACTTTTTATTTCTTATACCAAAATTGAGTTTAGGTTTTGGTTTTACTACTGATTTGATGGATTTTTTAACAAAATTTGCCTTTCCTTTTTTCTTACCAAGCAGCATATTGAGCCCTGCAGAAGTATAGCCAAATGGCCCTGTAACAAATATCAGATCTTCATTTTTAGATCCTTTTCTGCTAACTATATTGTCGGTTTTTCCAAAAATACATACGTTAAACACAATTTCTTTGCCTGCATTAGTATCTCCACCGAGAATTGAAATACCATATTCATCACATGCTTTTTTGAAACCTTTTGCAATCTCAGCAATTTTTGAGCGTGAAATAGTCTTTGGCAGATTTACTGAAATAATTCCATATTGAGGCTTGATACCTTTTGCAGCAAAATCACTTACGCATGCAACAATACTTTTTCTTGCAGCATCTACCAACTTCATTTTAGATGGAATATCTGTACTTTCTACAAGGGTGTCTGTTTTAGCTGCGATTTTGGTTTTACCTAAATTGAAAATTTCTACATCCTCAGAAACAAATTTCTTATTTCTTAATTTATTCTGAAAAATTTTGATTATTGAAGATTCATCTAACTTGGTCATAGCTTTGTTTCACTAGTTCTAATGTGTCTTTTATAATTTTATTACATTTTTCTTTATCATTTGATTCTGCTGAAACTCTTATGCTGTCTTCAGTGTTTGATTTTCTAATCAAAACCCAACTATTCTCATCAATAATTCCTTTAATTCCATCTAATGTACTTGTTTCAGAATATTCTTTTGATAACTTAGAATTTATCTTCTCAATTACTTTATCATGAAAACTTGAATCAACTTCAATTTTTTCTCTTAATTGGCAATAATTTTCCATATAGTTTAAAATTTCTTCAAATTTTGAAGTTCCTAACATGGAAGAAATTAAACCACTGGTAAGAATTCCTTCTCTACAATAATTGAACTCTGGTAAAATAAAACCCCCACTACTTCCTTCTCCTCCAGCTTGAGCATTAGTTTTTAACATAAGATCTATAACATTTGCTTCTCCTACTTTTGATCTTTGAACAGTTCCCCCTTTCTCCATGATATATTTTTCAATTGACATGCTCGTATCAATACTTAGAACAAATTTTTTGTATCCTAGTTCAAGAGATTTTGCAACGCCTAATCCTAGTGTTACATCTGGAATTTGCTTCTTTCCTTTTCTAACTACAACTAGACGATCTCCATCCAAGTCAAATGCAAATCCAATTTCTTTTTTATTTGATGCTAAAATTAATTCAGACAAGTCGTCAGATGTAGGATCTGGACCTCTTGAGCATCCAGAAAGCTCCTCATTTAGAACTTCAACCTTACATCCTATTTTTTTTAACAAATTTGGTGCAAAACCCTTTGCAGCTCCTCCACCAATATCTACTACTACTTCTGGTTGATTTTCAATATTTCCTATGATTTTTTCTGCATCATCAATATATGATGATGATATGCCTTGTTCAGTTCCGATTTTTGATTCTAAAATTTCTTGGTGTTCAATAATTTGTGGTAATTCATCTTCATTTATCCCTCTTCCTTCAATGATGAATTTAATTCCATTCCATTTTATTGGATTGTGTGATGAAGAAATTACTATTCCAGCTCCATACTTTCTTGCTTCTCTAAAAACTACAGGAGTTGGTACTGTTTCTAAATTAAACACATCAATTCCATTTTTCATTAATGCAGCACTGGCAGTATCTTTTATCATGGAACCTGAAGGTCTAGTGTCTTTTCCTATGACACATTTTTGTGATTTAATTAAAGATGAAAAATTATTACAAAATTCTAATACATCTTTTAGGTTTAGATCTTCTCCAAATACTCCTCTAATTCCAGAAATTGTTTTCTTCAATTAGTCCAACTCGGAAAGACTTTTTATTAACTCTGATGGATTTATCCAAACGTGCCTTGGTAGCTCAGCCTGGTAGAGCGAACGCCTCGTAAGCGTTAGGTCGCGAGCTCGTATCTCGCCCGAGGCTTTCTATTTTGTTTGAATTGTTAAAATTATCTAGAAAATTCTTATTCATTGAGGGTTTCAATATCTGTCTCTAATTCTTTTCCTAAACCTTTCCACCATTGTTTAGTTTGCTCTGCCATGCCCCTCACAAATAACGTAAAATTGTCCTTTATAGATCTGTCGGTTGATCAAACCTTGATCGTTTCATAACAAATTCTAAAATACATCTAATCTTCTTTTTCTTCTTGTTTTCTTTTCATCTTTCTATAGATAATTATCAAAAGTGTACCTCCTGCACAGCCCCAAAATAATTCTGACATTCCATTTTTTATCCCATATGGTTCGAATACTCCTACAAAACCTAATGTCATGATTGCTACAAGAACTAATCCTACCATTTCAAGCATTTTTGTCATAATTTTTCTGTTATCCCCTTGTAAAATCAAAAAGATATATGGTTTTGTAAACTCTACAATTCGTGGACAAGTATCTTATGGTAATTTTGATGTTCATGATTGTAACTATAGGTATAGCATTTGTAGATCCTGCTTCGGGAGAGCCTCGATTTATTCCTCATTTATTTTATAGTGGAATTGCAGGAATAATAATTATTTTCGTTTACAGTTCTTACAAAGCTAAAAAAGAACGAGAAAAAGGTAATGCTAAAAGAAGAGCCAAGAAGAAATAGATTCTAAAGTTCTAATCCAAATGAACCTGCAATATCTGCAAATTTTACATAAGATTCTAAGTATTGTCTACCTTTTCCAGTAATTACAAAAGTGTTCTTACCATCAAACTCAATTCTGGTGATTAGACCTGCACCAGTCAAATTCTCTACAAACTTGGATAATCTTGAATGTGACAGATTTGCCTTTGTTAAAAGAGATGTTGTTTTGATGCCTTCTTGTCCAGATTGTTCTGTAGCAGTAAGTAAATCTGCAACAATTTGCATACTAGTTCTATAGGAAGCCATATGTGCTTTATTATAAAACTAAGATATAAGGGTATTACCATTCATTCAGATCAGATAAATATGCTTTGACCTGATTTTTCAACAATGTCTTCTCAATCAATTACTCCATGGTTTGATGATTTTATTGGCGTTGCTTACAGATACTATGACCTTAGAATGAATATTGTTCCTTTAATTTCTGATAGAAAAGAATCAGCATCACTTTGGCATGATACTATTCATTGGTGGTTAGATCCATCAATTAAAGTTCGATTTGTAGAAACTGGTGACAAATACTGGTTTATCATGGGTGCTGATTCCCAAAAGCCTGATACTAATCTGAATTTTTTTAAAATCTTGCAAAAATCTGAAAATTACGAGCGATTTAAGAAAGGTCATGGAGGGGAAGCATATCTTCGATTAGGAGTATACACAAAAAAATTACTTAATGATGTAAAGAAGAGTGAGATGTGCAATTGTGGTCATAAAGCTGACGATCATGATGAAGGAGATGATGATGTATGTTTGTACAACGATTGTGAATGCAAACAATTCTCTAGTTTTCAGGTAAATCTATTGAAAAGAAAAAAAACAATTACTGATATTGCATTTTTAGAAGAACAAGATGTAAAAGATGATCCGCTTGCTTGGAATTGTCTAAATTCTAATAAATATTCAAAACAAAATTAATCTAAATGCTTGTTTACTCTGGCATGTTCACCTGGATAATGTTCTTGGATTTTTTTTGAATAACATTTTCCACATATTGAACCCTCTATTCCCCATTCTTCCATAGGATTGTAATGAAGTTCAATTTTTTCACTACAAATTACACATTTGTCTTTTGATCCCAAAGTAACTTTGCTCTTTTTAATCGATATAAAAAACATTCTAGAATAAAATATACTCCTAAAATTATGTTAAATATCCCTCATTCGTACTGATTTTAGGTAGACAGTCTGGCCAATGTAAACCTCCTGCAAGATTTTTACTTGGTTGGACTTCTACCTTTAGAATTTAAAATAAACTACTTGCTAGTTTTTTTAATGCTAGAATCTCATCTTCTTCTTGTCTGATTTTTTTATCAATTACCCTAAGCATTGCATCATTCCATACGTGTTGCGAGAAAAAATTATGTTTAGTATTAGCTAATTCAATCTCATCATCTACTACTGTATCTTCAAGAAATTTAGTTACAATTACATCTGTGATCTTTAGAATTCTAAAATTAAGTTTGAAACTACGAAAAATGGGCTCTATTTTTCTTACATCTCCCTTGAAATCCCCCTTTGATTCAAGAATTTTCTTGTGTAGTATTCTAAAGTATACTGCAACAAAAAATAAAGTTGCATATCTTTTTGTTTTATGACCCCCTTGTTTTCCGTACTTTAATGATTTTTTTGCAAATTCTTTAACAAGATATGGATAAAGTAAAATTCTGTAATCATCTTTTAGATTATCATTGAAAACATCATCATATTTTCTACCTCTTGGAAGAAATTGAGCTGGTGAACTATATGCTTCAGTTGGTCTTTGTTCAATACCTGCAACTAAGGATTGGATTGCATCTTTTGCAACAATGACTTTCTTGTGATTATCTGGAAGATAATTGTTGTATGCTGTATCTCCTTCATACTCACATTGTTTTGATTTTGTTTTTGTGTCAAAAGAACCTGCTTGAATTTCATAAAAATAGCCACAATTTTTCAGCTGTGATTTGATTGATTTATGAAAATCCATTAATGACACTAGATCTTTTCCTCTAACTGAATTTTGAGAATTTCTATACTTTGTAATGTTATTTTGTTCTTGTTCATCATCTGCTTTGATTATTGTAACTGTCATGGAACCGTCCATATTTTTTGTTCTCTTTGAATGATCAAGAATCGAGTTTGATGTTTGTGCCCCATTGACAATTTGTGGAGCATGAAGCTCAATGAGATTTTCTCCTAATTCTGCAAAGTCACTAACTACAATAGTAATTCCGTTATTGTAAAAGAAGAATTTGCCTGGATTGTTTTGTAACGTTTCACGTAATCCTTTGTTAACTGTAGTCTTGAATTGCATCCATTGTCTGATATTTGATTCAAAGACATAATCTCTATTCTTACTTACAAATTCAGTAAGTTCTCGTAATTTCAAAATTCCTAGTATTGTGTTCTCATGTCTGAGCATTCTTTCTAGTTTAATGGATGATTTTTTCCCTGCTGCAGGTTTTTTAATCCTATCCCATAATTTTTGAATTATTTTATCGCCATCTATGATCTCAACTAATTCATCATCATATTCCACTTTTTGATCTGTTACATAACAACATTTTATCTTGAGATTTTTTTCTTTAATTTTTGTAACAAGTTGAGCTAATTCAGGTCTCATCTTTGTAACATCTTTTGTAAGTAATCGTTTTGCATCTTCTTTGAACTTGGCAATTGCTTCTAGTGAGTGTGATGTGCCATATTTTGATTGAAATAATCTAATTGTATTATCTGAAAAATCTACTGGAAGGTAAGCATCAATTCCAAGATCGTTTGCACCATCAACAATTGCATCTGCTGCATCATCTTCAGTAGCCTCAAAAACTCGTGTTAATACCCATTGAAGAAAATTATTTCCTTTCTCAACTTCACTTTTTGAATTTTCTGCATATTCTTGAATACTTCCTAGAATATTTTCTGCAAATCCTTCTAGAGGGAGACTAGAATTTTTTTGTACTAGTAATGTATGTGAACCTGGAATGTATTCTAATAGTCCATTTTTGTTTTGAGACAACCCCATTTTCTAATATGTTATATATTTAGACAATTGGGTAATTATGTAATAACTCTGTTCTGGATATGATGTGATTTGCTAAAAAAAATAACTGCTATTGGAGTAATTGGAATAGTAATTCTTGTAATTATTGGAATATCGCTACTGAATATTTCAACTGATGATGATACTACAGAAACAGAATTGACTGTTACAGGGGATGTAATAATGCCTACAAAAGTTTCTCGCCCTGGATGTGAAGAGATTGATAGATGTTACATACCATCTATGATTGTTGTCGATTCAGGAAATCAAGTTACCTGGGTAAATGAAGATTCAGCGTTTCACAGTGTTACTTCTGGTTTTTATGGTGCACCTACTGAACTTTTTGACAGTGGACATTTAGATCCATTTGAATCCTACACTCTTACTTTTGATGAAACTGGAATCTATGATTATTATTGTACATTACATCCTTGGATGAAAGGACAAGTCATAGTAGAATAAGGTACCCGAGGGAGTCGAACCCCCTTGTATAAGCTTTGCAGGCTCACGCATAACCGTTCTGCCAGAGTACCGTTTTAAAAAACACAAACTGAATAATTAAACTCTTTAGATTAGAATTTGTTAAATGGTTTTGAAGCCAATTTTACATCTTCACCTTTTACCGTTTTCCTACCTGCATGAGAAGCCATATCGACTGCACTTTTTGCAATACCGTCAGCCAGTTCTTCAATAATTCTTCTTAATTCATCTGCTGATTCGTCACTAACTCTTTCAGCTCCTGCTTTTTTCAAAATTCTATACATAGCAGATAGTCCTAATTCTGACGATTTCATAAATTTCATTTTCGTTTTTTCCGAAAAAAGATAATGAGTGAAAAAATATCACTAAGGAATCGATTTATACAGACTATTTTAAGAATTGATAAAGAAATGTCATGGTATTTTGATTCTCACATACACTTGTCAGATCCTGCCTATTCTTCTGATATACAATTTATCTTAAAAGAAATGGAATATCTGAAAATTAAAGCATGTTGTGTCTCAATGGATAATGAAAATTCTTTACAAACTTTAGAACTAGCAAAAAAAAGCAATCTAGTTTTACCATTTATTGGAATTCATCCTGAATGTGCAAATGATAATCTTGAACAAATGGTTGTTATGATAGAGGAAAACCATCAAAATCTTTCTGGAATAGGTGAAATAGGATTAGATCCAACTTTTGTTACCAATGATGAAGATTCTAAAATACAAACTCATGTTTTTGAAACATTATTGTCATTAGCAGAAAAATACAACAAACCTGTTTCTATTCATTCAAGAAAAAGTCTTGATGATATTTTTCAAATAATGACTTCCTATGACACTAAACATGCTTTACTTCATTGGTTTGATGGTAGTAAAAAACAACTTCAAAAAGCTATGGATATGGGATTTTTTGTATCGTATGGACCTGTAATGATTTATGCAAACGACAAACAAACTTTATTGTCTAAAACAGATGAATCAAAAATTCTTGTTGAAACTGATGGTCCTGTGAGATTTTCTAGATGTTTTGAAATGAAATCTGGCCAAATTAGCTTTATTCCTAGTGTAATTTTTTGTGCTTCAAAAATTCTAGGAAAAACATTTGATGACATGACATTACTGCTAGAAAACAATTCAAATTCATTCCTTGGAATATAGGTATAAAACACCCCAATTATTAGACGAGACGTGGATAGAATAAAGCGTATTACATATGAGGTCTTTAACGAACACAAATCCGAGTTTGGCGAAGATTTTGTAGATAACAAAAAAGTCTTAGATCAGGTTTCTATCATACGTTCTAAAGGCCTAAAAAACAAAGTAGCAGGCTATATCACTAAATTTATCAAAAAAGAGATTCGTGAAGAAAAAGACAAACAAGCAAGAATTGAATCTTCACGTTCTGAGGAACCAATTGAGCAAAAAATTCAAACAGAATCTATTGAATCAACTCCTGTAGAAGAAACTTCCACTGAAACTATCACAGAATCAACTCCTGTAGAAGAAACTTCCACTGAAACTATCACAGAATCAACTCCTGTAGAAGAAACTTCCACTGAAACTATCACAGAATCAACTCCTGTAGAAGAAACTTCCACTGAAACTATCACAGAATCAACTCCTGTAGAAGAAACTTCCACTGAAACTATCACAGAATCAACTCCTGTAGAAGAAACTTCCACTGAAACTATCACAGAATCAACTCCTGTAGAAGAAACTTCCACTGAAACTATCACAGAATCAACTCCTGTAGAAGAAACTTCCACTGAAACTATCACAGAATCAACTCCTGTAGAAGAAACAGTTGAAACTACAGCAGAGAAAACTGAATAATTAACAAAATATTAATTTTCTAAATTTTGAATTAAATTAACATGATTACTATAAAACTTATTGGCGGTGCAAAAAAGTCTTTTCAAACAGAACAATTTCAAATTGATAAATCTGACATCTCTATTCAAGAACTAATTGATTTATTGTTAGAACTAAAACCTACTGATACCCCTGATCTGGATACTGAAAATATCTTGATTGCAATTAATGGATCTGATTCTTCTGCAATGGAAGGAAAATCTACTAAGATAAAAAATAACGATCTTGTGAGCATTATACCTGTCATTCATGGTGGTTCTTCCAAAAAATTAACTTTTCAAGTTTTAAAAAAACAAATTCAAATAATTGAGATTATGGGACAAAAAACAATTGATGTAAAATTTCTTGATAATTTAAGAAAAAAATACCCAAAAATACAACTTCAGGCAGTATCCAGTAATTTTGTATTGAATAATTATCACCTAAAAAAAATTTTATCATTATCTTTAGAATCTGAAAAAAATGATATTCTACTTTCAAATAAACTTGAAACTGATATTTTAATGCGTTTTGCATTGACTAAACAAATTTCTAATTCAATTATAGTTGCTGGAATGAAACCAAAATTTAATTTTATTTTAATTGCAATTGGAAATAAAAAAACATTAAATTTGCTATATCTGGAATTACAGTCATTATCTGTACATTTATTTTTAAAAAATAATGATTTGTTTCTCAGAAAATATTTTAAGATTACAAAAAAGCAACTTGATTCAGTTCATTCAAAAAATCCACTTGAGGATATTTTAGTAGAAAAAGCTGCAATTTTACTCTGAGATACTACGCTTAGTTTTTTCAACGCTCAACACATCTGTTTTTTTTAATATGGAGATCCCTGTTTTATTACCTAAAATTTCAATTAAGACAATTTTATCAGGAAATTCAAGTGATACTTTATTTTTTATTTTATTTGCTATCTTTGAAATAATTTCTTGACTAGAAACGTCAGAATTTCTTTTTTCTATTGATATTCTATATGTTTCTCCCTCAGAAATTTCTTTTGACATGTCTGTAACTGTTTTTTCTATTTCTTCAATTTTTGTCTCAATGACTTTTTGAATTGGTATGATTCTTAGGCAATATCTAATGCTCCATGGTTCATCAAGAAGCATTTCTTTAATTTCTCTTACAACGTTTATTGGTTCAAGACTTGTTTCTGCAGTTAAAATCCCTGACATTTCTGTGATTGAAACTTTTGTATCAGAATCTCCAAATTTTTCTAGAATATTTTTCAGCTCCTCTTCAGTTTCAGGTTCAAGATGTCTAGCACATGTAATGATTAAATTCATAATCCCAAAATCTCCTCATAACTCAAAGAACCTTCTCGAATAATTTTGATCTCTTCATTTTCTATTTCAATTATAGTTGATTCTGATTTGCTAGTAATTATACCTCCATCAACAAAAATATCATATTTTTGAATATTGTTGAAACATTCATCAGGGTTTGTAAATGATGAATGTCCAGAAATATTTGCACTAGTACCTACTAGTAAATTACATTTCTTTAATAATTCTAATGTGCATTTGTGATTCGGAACTCTTAGAGCAATTTTATCAGTTAAATTTAATGATTTTTTTAAACTTTTATCAGTTAATTTTAAAATTATTGTTAATGGTCCTGGCCAAAATCTTTCTACAATTTTTTTAGTAAAAACATCAAACAAAGCAATTCTTTCAGCAATTTCCTTGGAATACACTAAAACTGGAAATGGTTTCGAGAAATCCCTGGATTTAATCTTGTAAATTTTTTCTACTGCATCTTTGTTGTACGGATTACACCCTATTCCATATACTGTATCTGTTGGAAAAACAACAATTCCTCCTTGATTAATAATTTTAGATGCTTTTTCAATCCCTTCTTTGTTACAACTTACTTTCAATAATCCATCTGTTCTTTTTTGTTTAATTACCATTTACTTTTGAATCAGTTTTAAGTGTCAAATTTCTACTTGTAAAGTATGTCTGAATCCCCTTCTAATCTTGAAGACACAGATTTTGAAGATGATTTTGATGATGAATTTGATGAAGCAGAAGACTAGATACTTAACCCAAAGTCATCTGCAAAGTTTGTAAATGTATAATATGCTTGAAGAAATTCTCTACCTGATTGACTAATTTTGTATTTATTTGATCTTTGATTATCTACTCGTTCCAAGAGTCCTTGTGATACTAGAGTTTTCAAGATTCTTGAAATTCTAGAATGAGAAATGTTTGCTTTTCTAATTAGATAAGTAACTGATGCTCCATCTCCATCTTGTAAATCATCTTGAGTTGTTGCTAGAATATCTCCAATAATTTTCATATGAGTTCTATATTCTGCCATTTCTCTATTGAGTAATTCTTCTAATTTCTATGAGAGGACAATGATATTTTCCAATATACTAAAAAGATAAAAGAAATTGACAAATTTTTAATTGTTTTAGGTTTTGAGCCTGTGAAATTATTCTGGCCCTTCATCAAATTTTATCTTAGTCAAGGGTACTTTGCTGACTGGGATGAATAGTGCTATCAATCCCGCAATTTTAATTACCATTGATATAGAGTATAGGATTGATTCTGGAAACACAAATGAATACCATCCCAAAAATTCCCCTAGTGCTAAGAGTCCTAATCCCACTGCAACTGAAATTGCACCTCTATTTTTATTTTCAAAGTACGATAACATTGTTTCAATAGCACCATATGCCAACAAAATAAACGAAACTGATCTAAAGATATGTTCTAACTGAACAGAAGAAGTTAGGAATAATGGAAAAACTCCAATTGATCTAAAGTATCTTGATTTTGGAAAAAATGATTTTATACTATGTGAAAATGCAATGAAAAAGTATCCAACTGTTTGAATTCCAATTCCTAAAGTTTGAACCCATCTCTCTATGTTTCCTGATTGTATGACAAAGTCTTCTACCATGTATCCTGCCCATATTACAAAAAATCCTAAACTTATTGAAAAAAATGCAATTGTTAATCTAAATAATGTTGGACTACCAGTATTTCTAAATCCAATAATTGACATTATTCCTATGGCAAGTCCTACCAAAAATCCTATCAGATTAAGTATATTTTCTAATAAAAATTCCAATGATGTTTAGGAACTTGTTAAACTAATTATTTTAACCTGATGAATGATTTTACCATATTGTTAATCCCATTCATCCAAGGAACCTGATGTTTGACCTTCTGTACTGCCAGTATAATCTCCAAGAATATCTGAATATTGAGCTTCATTATGTGCTATGAATTTTACATATTCTCCATAACTCATTTCTAAATCACAAGAACCACATTTTACTAAAGAGAAATCCATTGCCAATTCAGCATCTCCCTTGCATTTTGGGCATTTTATCTTCATGAATAATTTTGTTTTTAATAATTATTATTACTTTTATTCAATAAAAGATAAAAGGAGTTCATTATTGTTAATTTCTATGAGTCGTACTTGTACTAAATGCAAGAATTCTATTCCTGATAGTGAAGAACTTGGCATTGTTGCTGCAAAATACCCTACTTGCAATAAATGCTGGGCTGAATGGAAAGAATATCAAATAATGGTAATGAATGAAATGAAACTTGACATGTCTATGCCTGATCACAGGAAATTATTGAAAAAACATGAAAAAATCTTTGTGGGTGTATTGTCTCCTGAAGGAGAAGTAATTGATTATTCAAATGAAGATAATAGAAATCCTGATGAGCCTCCTCCAGGTGTTAAAACTTCAAGTGATGTTTAGCATTATCTGGCACAACTAACATTACTCTTCTTTTTTGCTCCTCATCTAAATTATTGATGATTTTTTTAATTGTACTAGCAAGAATTTCTTTTTCATTTTCCTCTAATGTTAAAAATATTTCTAAAATTCCATCTAAATTGAATGTGATTAGTTTTTGTGGATTTTGTGATACTTCAACGATATATGCTGAAAATAATCCTGCTCTTTGTTCTTCTGGGAGTGTTGTTAAAATTTTGAGCCATGTTTTGAAAAGCTTTGAAAAATTAGGAAATGGAATAGTTGGGCCTGCTTCTAAAGCATTGTTTATGATTTCTTTCTTTTCAGGGTCAGACAATGAAAAGAATTCAATCATTCTTTTTTTCAAAATTGGGTTTCTTAGGAAATCTGGAAGACTTGCCAAATTGATTATTATGTTTCCAGCAAAATTTTCTCCTACCATCGATCTAAACAAATCCATGTTGGATATAAAATCATGTGAAAACACTTTAGCTTAAATAAACGAACTAGAATCTCAACAGCATGACATCCACTGTAGTTGTTGGCGGATTTTTTGGAGATGAGGGTAAGGGAAAGATCATCTCATATTTGGCAATTAAAGATAATCCAAAAATCATAGTACGTGGTGGTGCTGGTCCGAATGCCGGTCATACAATTAGAGATGGTGATAAAGTGTACAAAGTTAGAATGCTTCCAAGTGGATTTCTTAATAAAAATGCTAAAGTAATGATTGGCCCCGGAGTCGTTATCAATCCAGATGTTTTAAAAAAAGAAATTCAAGACTTTGACGCATCAGGACGTTCATTTATTGATAAACACTGTGGTGTTATCGAAGAAACTCATTTGGAACGAGATTCTAAAGGTGAATTAAAAGAAAAAATTGGAAGTACAGGTTCTGGTACAGGCCCTGCTAATGCAGATAGGGCTATGAGAGTTTTAAAACTAGCAAAAGATTTTGATTCTTTATCTTCATTAATTACAGATGTACCTCAGGAGATAAATTCTGCAATTTCTGCAAATGAGAATGTACTCATAGAAGGTACGCAAGGAACTTTTCTTTCTTTATGGCATGGAACATACCCATTTGTAACCTCAAAAGATGTTACTGCATCTGGGATATGTGCTGATGTTGGCATTGGTCCTACCAAAGTTGATGAGGTGATTGTTGTTTTCAAATCGTATGTTACGCGTGTTGGAACTGGTCCTCTTGAGAAAGAACTTTCACTTGAAGATGCAGAAAAAAAAGGTTGGTCAGAGTTTGGTACTGTGACTGGACGTCAACGACGTGCTGCTGATTTTGATTTTGACTTAGCTAGGCGAGCAATCATGCTTAATGGTGCAACACAAGTTTCTATTACAAAATTAGATGTTCTATTTTCTGATTGTGCAGGTGAAACTTCATTTGATAAACTATCTGATGATGCAAAAGCATTCATAAAAAATATTGAAGATGAATTAAACACGCCTGTAACAATAATTGGAACAGGTCCAGCTATTAATGATGTCATTGATAGAAGAAGCTAGGCTCGTCTCCAAAGTTTCGGATAAGTTTAATTTGATACAATATAGAAAATCTCCGTGGACAAAGAAAATTCTTCTACTGATAAATTACCTCGTTACATTCAAGTAAATTCAACTTTAGAATTTTCTAGACTTGTTTGTGCACTTGAACGTGCACCTCGTGTATCTTTTTTGCATGATCATAATGGACGAAAAATTTTATCTGTACAAATGGATATACTTAAAGAAAAACCAATTGTATATTATACTCCACTAGAACATAATGGCCACTATCTTTGCTATGGATTAAAAGGAGGAAAAGAAGAATCTGAAATTGTTAATACTACTTCTGATAATAGTAAACTCTATTCTCCTATAGTTCGAATTAAATCCCTTCCAAAAACTTTGAGACCCGGTAATGGAACTCTTGATAGATATCAACCAATTGAATTAGAAGATATGTCTAGTCTTGCAAAACTAACTGGTGGTTTTGATGAAATTCCGTTCCCACTATTTTTATTTCCACATAATGACAAATGGCTTATTGGTGTTTTCATGAATTTCAATGATGAAGGAACATCTTATTTCTGTCATGTAGTTTTAGATAGCGATCCACAAAAGCCTTTCATGAAATTTTCACCAGGTAATGGGACTGAACCCATTTTTGTAGAAAATCCATCTGAACATGGTTATTCATATATCAAAATAATAAAATTAAAAGATACACATCCGTTAGTTGATTATGGCCACCTTCAAAACTAGACTTTCAAAATCCTCAAAAACTCATGGGAGTGTAATTCTTGCCAATGATTATGATCCATCAGTTAAAAATTTAGAAAAAAAAACTATTGAAAATATCAAACAATTGCATCCTTTTTTATGTGGAATTAAACTAAATTTTCATTTACTTCTCCCTTTGAGTGGTAAAGAAATTCTCAAAATTAACAAAACTGCTCATCGATATGGTTTACAAACAATTGCGGACATCAAACTCAATGATATTGGAAACACTAATCGTGTAACATCTGAAAATCTTTGGAATTTAGGGTTTGATGCAGTCATTGCGAATCCTATCATGGGTCTTGATAGTCTAAAAAATTTGGTAAAATCTGCTCATAAAAATGAGAAAGGTGTAATCACATTATGTCATATGAGTGCCCCTGAGGCTAAATTATCATATGATATGGAGGTAAAAATGAGAAAAAAACAGCAACTGTATCAATTATTTTTGGATTGGGCTTTAACTGCAAAAGTTGATGGAATTGTAGTGGGAGCTACTTTTCCAAAAATTATACAGTACTGTTCTAAAAAAGCAGGAAAAAATTTAAGCATATTTTCTCCTGGTGTTGGCACTCAAGGTGGAAGTGCAGATAAAGTAATTTCATCTGGAACTAATTATCTAATTGTTGGCAGAACTATTCTAAACGCAAAAAATCCTGTTAGTATAGCAAAGAAATTACAGTTACAGAGTTTTGGTAAGTAACGTTTGTGCTCTTGTTAATACTGTTTTTGCATTATCAAATGTAGTTTTTTCCATAGATGTATTATAATCCATCCATGTGTAGTTAAGATGTTCATGTGAAATTTTGACTTCTTTGGTTTTTGTTTCAGCCAAAAAAAATACTACTTTTTTATGAACTAATTCTCCCTGATATTGAAAATCATATTTAATCCATTCTTCAAAATTTTCTAAAAATGAAAGGTCTGTAATTCCTGTCTCTTCTTCTGTTTCTCTAACTGCAGTTTCATGTGGTGATTCTCCTTTTTCCATTTTCCCTTTTACAAAATCCCAATGTCCAGAAGGATAGTGTAAAAGTAAAAATAAAATTTTTGAATCTTCTTTTCTAAATAGTACAATTCCTGCAGATGTTTCTTCTATCATTTTCCTAACCTTCTTTTTCTTTCTTGAAAAGTTCTGATTGCCCTCATTAAATCTATTTTTCTAAATTCTGGCCAAAAAATATCCATAAAAACTAATTCACTATAGGCACTTTGCCACATAAGAAATCCACTTAATCTTTTTTCTCCTGATGTTCGCAAGATCAAATCTGGAGATGATTGTGGTAAGTGTGATGTGTAAAGATTTGATTCAATCTCTTTTTTATTAATATCATCCACATTCAGAGAGCCCTCTTTGATTTTTTCTCCTATTTTCTTAACTGCGTCTACTAACTCATCTTGTCCCCCATATGCTAATGCAATATTTAGATAATGATTATCATAATTTTTTGTAGCATCGTCTAATCTTTTTAAAACTTCTTTAATGTAATCTGGTAATAACTCAATTCTTCCAATTCCTTTTACTCTCATTTTACATCTGTGAATTCTAGGATCATTGTATAATTTCTCGAGTCTCATACGAATTAATTTATAGATGTGTTCTAACTCTTCATCATTCCTATCCAAATTCTCTGCTGAAAGTGCATATAGTGTAACAATTTTGATATCAAATTCTTCACACCAATCAAGGAGGTTTTCTACTGCATCAGCTCCCTTCCAATGACCTTCTTTTGGTAATGCTAGATGTCTTTTAGCCCATCTTCTGTTTCCGTCTAAAATTAGAGCAACGTGATTTGGAATGGAACCATTTTGAATTTCACTTTCTAGTCTATTTCCATAAATCTTATAGATTCCTGATAATTGAAAGATCACATCTGTTATTTTGTTAATGCCTTGTCACCTTGATACCTAACACATAATTGGAGATATCAGTGTTTTTCAGAAATTTGTTTTTTTGACGAATTTAATGCTAAATTTAGTCTGAAACCATCTCTTGATCTTTGTGTTTTCTATATTTCTTAAAGAGAATTGTAGCTGAAACTAGAGTTGCAGCCAATCCTCCTAGCAGAGGTGGAATCAAAGTAAATGAACTTTCATCATTAATCATTATGTTGGTAAACTGTGCAATGGTTGGATAAAGTGCTGCCAAAACAATAATTCTTAGAATATCACTAATTTGTCTTGGGACTCCTCCAATCCAATTACTTAGTAATATTCCAGCAAATATTGCTCCCATTCCAATCCATAAAATTGGTAATGCCCCAGAAATAAATTGACCAATTATTATCTTATCTGAAATCTTTGTAATGAATTCTGTATCAGCTTCGATTAATTCTGAATCAACTGCACTAACTCCAGCTGGCACTGATGAAAGAATTAGTAATACTCCTGCAACCATTGTAAACATTCTGATAAAACCCATCGGAGTTGGTTTTGACCAACTTGACCATGCTCTATCTATATCAAACGCTCTGATCAAAAATGCTCCTCCCAAAATACTTACAAGAACGGCAAATATTTCTCCAGTTATCTCAAACACAGTTGCAATTCCACCAATTAACAAAAGAATTCCTGGAACTCCTAAAAAGAACTTTGAATATCTTGAATCATAAGCAATCATTTTTAGATATTTTCCAAAAACTGCATAAGAGTACTCTACACTTCTACTTACTTTCATTACTACACGCTGTACAGAAACAACTGGTAGGACATTTTGGATTACTGGAATAACACTTTCATCATCTTCCCCATCAGAAACTATGACTGCACCGTTTGCAGAAAATTTTTCTAAAACTTTTCTTACCTCTGCAAGAATTTTTTCATCAGCTTGAACTCCTCTGTCTTTAACTCCTGCAACAGTTATTACTTCAACTTGGTAACCTTTACTGATTAAATCTTCATATGTTTTGATTGCTGAAAAAATTGAATTTGAATCTGCATCTTCAGGATCTTCTAAAGCTAGTCTTTGAGCTGCTTCAATACAAGCATCTCTACCTACCACTGGTGTGATAATGCCTGTTTTTTCTCCTACATCATTGTCTCTATCAACACAAATTACCAATAATTTGTTGGCTGTAGATGCATTGACATCTTTTTCTACCTTGCCGGATTGTTGAGACATTCTTATTTCTATCACAAAATTGCTTTTTAACGATTTCCAACAAATATGATTAGTAAAATGTGGTTTTGAGGCTAAGGTCTTGATTCATCAGAAATTTTGACATATTCCAGAGATTCTGCTTTTAATGAATCTATTTCTTGTACAGTTTCAATCATTTCTGTCTCGGTACTTCCATTTTCAATCATATTGGCCAAAACTTTGGTTTCACCAATATAGGAATTGAATTTTATCATCGCACCCTTGTAATTGATGTAGCTATCTTGCCATTCTTCTGGTGGCTTTGATGTCACAAATTCACTTATTTGAGCAGTTACTTGTGATGATGTTACTTCAGTAATTGTAATATAATCTTCGGGAGAAATTTCGCCGTTTCGTAGATTTTGATATTCAATACTAATTGATTCTTGTAACACTTCTTGGATATTTTTTACCCCATCAAGATAATCTGCATAATTTGATATCACAAATGTTGTTTCACTATCTTGTGGAACTATCCATAACAGAAAACTTGCGCCAGTAATTGCGGCTAATATTATGGCAGTAACTATTATTCCCTTTTTTGATGCCATTTTGTAATCTAACAATACGGAGTTTATAACTGATAATTTCTTGAAAAATTGTTTACTTTTAACAAATGTTCGAAAAAAAACTCTTATTGTATAATTTTGGCCATAATTTTTTAAAAAAAACTCATATTCATTAAAATTTTCAATAATTGTTGTTTTTTCACACCTAAAAAAAATTTACGCGTGTCTAGTTTATAGCTAAATAATCTTCACAGCTTCTTCCTAAATACCATCAAGGTTGACAAATTTCAGAATGGTTACAGCATATTGCGTAAAATGCAGAGAAAAAAGGGACATAAAAGATCCCCAAGAAACTAAACTAAAGAATGGACGTCCTGCCGTAAAAGGTACATGTCCAACATGTGGAACTAATGTTTTCCGTATTGGTGCAATGCCAAAAGAATAACCTTAGACCAAAGTCCACCGATTTCTCTTTTTCAAAACCCATATAGAGTCTAGTAAATACTATTTTTTATGACTAAAACAGAATATGAGAATTTACTCAAACGTATTCATGATAAACTAGGTAATACTGGAAAAGACTCTTCAACCAGATTTGAACTTCCTGTTGTAGATATAATGTGGGAAGGTCAGAAGACTTTCTTGCGTAATTTTTCAGAATTCCCAAAAATCCTCAGAAGAGATCCAGACAAAGTTCTTCAATACCTCTCAAAAGAGTTTGCAGTTCCTGCTGAAAGATTAGGTGATAAAGCAATGTTTATTGGAAGACGAGCCCCTGATGACTTTACCAGATTATTTCAAATTTATGTAAAAGACTACCTTGAATGTCCTACATGTAAAAGCCCTGATACAAAAATTACTAAAGAAAATCGTATTTCATTTTTAATTTGTGAAGCTTGCGGTGCAAAATCTACTCTAAAAGGTAAATATGCGTAATGCAATTCTCAGTAAGAGTTTCTGATTATCAAAAAAATACGATGCTCAATATTTGTGATGTTGAACTATTAGGAAAAAAAATTATTCAAGATGAATTAAAAATACATATCAGTGAAAGCTATTATGGTGAAAAACTAGTTGATAGTGAAGAAGCAAAAGTATTAATGAAAAATTCTTCAATTATTAACATGGTTGGAAAGGAAGCAATTTCTTTATCTATACAACTCGGAATCGGTTCTGAATCTGGGGTCAAAACAGTTTCTGATGTTCCTTTTCTAATTGTTTTCAAAATGTGATATCTTGATTAATTCAATTTTTAATTCTTGTATTGTTTTTCAAAATGATAGAAATCTCTTTTATCTAGTATCTTCAACAATATTCATTGCCCGATAATGTGAACTCTGATGATATAATGTCAGATGATTTATTGTTTGATGACTTGAGTAGAAAGATAGAATCTAAAATTGACAATAAATTAACTTCTAAATCTAAAAGAGGAGGTTTGAAAGATGGTTTCAAAAAAGGTAAAGTTGTCAATGAAGTTTTAGACAAACCTACTGTCATGAATCTTTACAAAATGATCACAGATCATATCATTGCGTACGTGAATGGATCTGTAAGTGCTGGGAAGGAATCAGTTCTTTTTTGGGGTGTTGATGAAAATGATGTTAGCGTTGCTTTGAAAATTTATTTGGTAAGTACTTCGAATTTTAAAAAACGGGAGCCATATATCACTGGAGATCCCAGATTTTCACATCTAAAAAAAGGCACAAAAAATCTAGTTTATCTATGGGCGAGAAAAGAATTTCGTAATTTATCGCAATGTTATGATGCTGGAATTCCAGTTCCAAGGCCGTTACATCTAAAGAAGAATATCCTTGTAATGGAATTTGTAGGTGAAAATGGTGCCCCCTGTAAATCCTTGTTAAACTCAGAGATGGATGTAGATGACTATAATCAAGCAATCTCAATCATCAAAGATCTTTACCATAAAGCCAAATTGGTACATGGTGATTATTCAGAATACAATATTTTCAAAACAGAAAATGGTTTGGTAGTTTTTGATATGGGCTCTGCAGTTGATCTTAGACATCCTAATGCTCAAGAATTTCTTAAAAGAGATATTAATAACATTACAAGATTCTTCAATAAAAGAGGAATTCCTGTTGAAGATCCAAATACATTATTTGAGGAAATTGTAAAATGAGTTTTGAAAAACTAATTCGTGTTCCAAATGACAGAATCGCTGTTTTGATTGGAAAATCAGGTAATGTAAAATTAAAAATTGAAACATCATGCCATGTCTCTTTGGATATTGATGGTGATACGGGGGAAGTTCTCATAAAATCTCAAGGAGATGTTGAAAAAATTCAACCATTCAAAGCAATGGAAATTGTTACAGCAATTGGTAGAGGTTTTTCGCCTGAAAACGCTATGACTTTGTTAAAAGGTGAAAATGCATTGCATGTGATAAATCTTAGAGAATTCGCTGGAAAGTCTAGCGCAAATGTTGAAAGGATAAAAGGGAGAATTATTGGAGAAGGTGGTAGAGCAAGACAAAATATGGAAAATCTTACTGGTACTCATATCTCAGTTTATGGTAAAACTGTTTCAATTATTGGTGATTCAAGTAAATTACGATTAGCTGTTGATGCAATATCTGCTATTTCAAGTGGAAGTAATCATGGTCCAGTTTACAACAAATTAGAAGCTGCAAATCGAAAAGAAAAACAAGAAAAAATGAAACTGTGGGAAGATTAAGATGCCTCCTACTGAAGAAAAATTTAATCAAATATCTCCTAGTGAATTCTTTTATAGTAATCGTGATTTAGCTGGTTTTAGTAATCCTACACGCTCTCTTTATACTGCTGTCCGAGAATTTGTTGAAAATGCATTAGATGCGTGTGATCAACAAGGAATTCTTCCAGACGTTCATTTGATAATCAAGGCTGTTGAGCCTGAAAAACCAGATCCTAAACCCTATATTTTGACAGTTAAGGATAACGGCCCTGGGGTGGATGCAGATCATGTGCCTCTTGCATTTGGAACTGTACTTTATGGTTCAAAATTTGGACTCAAACAAGCTAGAGGAATGTTTGGACTCGGTGCAACCATGGCAATTTTGTATGGACAAATTACAACTAACAAACCTGTTACAGTGAAAAGTTCTACTGATGGAGTAACTCAACATCAGTTTGATGTATTATTAGATATTCAAAAAAATAAACCTGTGATTGTAAAACATACTACAAAAGAAGTTTCAAAAAAAGGTCTTTCTGTAAGTATTTGTTTAGAAGGAGATTACTCAAAAGCAGGTAACAAAATTCGAGATTATGTATATGAAACTTCTTTAATCACTCCTTATGCATCAATAACTTTTGATGATCCTAAAGGACAAAAGTTTAGTCATCCAAGATTTGTAAAAGAAATACCTTCACCTCCAACAATAATTAAACCTCATCCTCATGGTATTGATGTTGAAAGAATACGAAGAATGATAGTTGAATCACAATTTGAAATTCCAAATATTGATGATGCAATGATTGAAAAAGTTAGAAAAGATTTAGGATTGTCCAAAAAAAATCTTAGTTTTACTGCAATCATGGAAAAAGCAAGGAAAAAAGGAAAAGCTCTTCCACGTCAAACTAGAGTAGTAATTTCTTTGATGTCTTTTCTAAAAATGGATTTTGAAAAACTAAATAAAATTAAAATTGAAGATGTTGATGTACCTAACAAAAAATTATTCTATTGGGACTTTGGTGATTCACAATCAAAATCAGTTGATATGGATTCTGAAAGTCCATTTTACAATCAATTAACTCATACTGTTCAAGGTGAACCACTCACTACATTTTTGACTAAAAGGTTCCAACGTATCGGTCCAACTACTGCAGTCAAATTTGCACAATTTGCAAAATTCAAGCCTGAAAAACGAATGGGTACTTTGACAAACCAAGAATTAGTTAATCTTAGTGATTCCCTTCAAAAATTCGATGATTTTATGGCACCTGATTCAAGTTGTCTTGCACCATTGGGAGAAATGCCTTTGGAAAAAGGAATTAAGAAATTCTTTAATCCTGATTTTGCTGCTGTAGTTCAACGTCCTGCATCCGCCTATTCTGGATTTCCTTTCATAATTGAAATGGGTATTGCATATGGTGGTGAAATCAAATCTGGTGGTCCACATGTTTACAGATATGCTAACAGAATTCCATTACTCTATGATGAAGGTAGTGATGTAGTTCTCAAAGTTGTCAATGATACTGATTGGGGCAGATACAAGATAAAAGGTGAACCTCCATTCATTATTGTTTCCCATATTTGCTCTACTAGAATCCCGTACAAAACTGCTGGAAAAGAAAATGTTGCTGACAGACCAGAAATTGAACGAGAGTTAAGATTGGCATTGCAATTCCTATCAAGAAAATTGGCAGGATACATGTCAAAAAGAGGTCAAGCTGAAATGGCAAAAAAGAGATCAAATCTTTATGCAAAATATATTCCAATGATTGCAGAGTTTTGTACAGAATTATCTGACAAGAAAAAAGAACCTAATTACAAGAAACTATTAGAACAAGAAACTACAATTGAATCTAAAACACCAGTAGAGGAGGAAAACCCAATTGAAAACAAGTAAATCAAAAGAACGAAGCCAGAAAGCTGACAAAAAACAAAAGGATATTCTTGAGATGCTTAAAAGTCATGGTGCAAAAATATATGATGACTTAGATAATGGACGATTTCCGAAATTCTCTATACCAAGTAGATCTGTAAGTAACATAGTTTATGATAAAAAACTTAGACAATACATTCTAGGTAGCAATGCTGCTTTGAGGAGTTCAAAAAATTCCGCTCAGTTAAGATCTTTTACACAATTAATGTGGCTTGCATTTTTTGCAAACAGGTTAACCAAAGAGAAAAAATCATCCACTCTAAGAGATGTTTATTATTCATCACAAGCATTCGCTGTAGAATTTGAAGACCAATCAGAATCAGATAATATTATTGTAGATTTGGAGGCTGTAACATCTAAACCTCGGGAAGATTTTCATATATTTCCTGAAGAGAGGAGCTCTATCTTTGGCGATTTGAATATAGAGTATACAATTCCTGGATACGAAGGAAAAACAATGAATCTATCAAACCATCCTGATGGATACTCAATAGGCCCTAGTTTGACTACTGCGGAACTAGTTGATACCAGTGCTGAAATTGTAATTGCTATTGAAAAAGGTGGTCTTTTTACAAGATTTGTAGAAGAACAAGTTGATAAGAAATTCAAGTCTATAATCATTAATACTGGCGGACAAGCTCCTCGTTCAACTAGAACTTTATTAAAAAGACTTCATGATGAAATGAAATTACCTGTCATTGTCCTTACTGACGGTGATGTGTATGGAGAACACATTGCAATGGTTATCAAATCTGGTTCGGCCAATGCTGCACATCTCAGAGAACTAACTGTTCCTGATGCGAAATGG
The DNA here is from genome assembly GCA_965238195.1 of Candidatus Nitrosopumilus sp. Lineage (GTDB taxonomy): Archaea > Thermoproteota > Nitrososphaeria > Nitrososphaerales > Nitrosopumilaceae > Nitrosopumilus. Next base: position 1,367,075 of record OZ250174.1, read on the forward strand.
GTTGGAGTTTGGGCTACTGATATTGAAAAATACAAACTACCAACAATTCCTATGACTGAATCTGACATTAAGAGATGTTATGATCTTCAAAAGGATCCTAGATATGAGTCTGGAGTTTGGAAAAAAGAACTAGATGTATTTTTGAAAATTAAAAGAAAGGCAGAATTAGAGGCTTTTGCAAAATATGGTCTTACTAATATTACTGATAAATATTTGCCACAAAAATTAGAACTTGCAAAAAGTCTATAGTTATTTTATTCTAAGTGTTAAGACACCATTTCTATATTTGAAATCAAATATCTTCATGTCATTTGATCCTTCTATTGGAACTTCTTTTGAAAATCCTGAGGTTCCTCGTATGTATAACATTCCATCTATTAATCTGACGGCAATTTTGTCTTCAGGACCTGGTACCTCAGCTACAAACACAAATTCGCCTTCACCTTTAATCAGATCATAAACCCAATTCTTTGTTTCTTGTTCTCTTCCTTGAGAATATAGTGGTTTTTGGTCCTTTGTCATTTTTTTCAGAATTCTAACCCAATAAAACATTGTTAATGCAGCAGCGCCAATTAAGATAAAACTCACAAAACCTGAATCTGCTCTTTGTGTCATTACATAGATTATCCCTAAAAATAAAATTACAATAATTGGTATTACAAAATTTAGTGATTGTTCATTTGAATATGCTCCCTTATAGCTTGCCAAACACTCAGAAACTGAATTTACCAAATATAAAGTATCTTTGGTTTTTATTACCATTTTTCAAAATTTGACTATTGTCTGATGATGAAACATCTACAAAACTTACTATGCGAGAAATTGCACTTAGAGGAACTCTAATTGCTGTAATTACTACAATTCCATCACTTGTTGCATTTGCTCTTACTTGGATATTTCTTGATGATTTAGTCTATGGGGTAATTTTTGGCGCAATGGTGTATTTTATTGCCATAGTGATTTCCTTGAAAATTTCTAAAAAATTTTTGATTAAATGATAACTGTATAGATCATTTTTATTTCATTATAATTCATTTCAAAAATGATGGATTCTTCTAGTATTGAAAATGATCTAATTTCTGAAATCAAATTAGACTCTGTTCAGGCTAAAGTGTACTTGTTAGTTACTTGTTATGGAAAAATGTCTTCAACACAAATTGCAGAAAAATTAAAGATCACTTTGAATGATGCTCAAAAGGCAGCTGAGAAGCTAATGGCTTATGGTGCTTTCATAGACTTTTCTGAAACTGAGTTTGAGGCAATGCATCCTAGATTTACTGCAGTCAATATGTATAGAAAATTGTGTGAACGAGAAAATATTGAATTTAAACGAAACAAAATTGTTGATAATATAGGGTCAATTTTAGAAAAATCCTATGATGATGCAAGAACTAAATAATACTGTGAATTGGGGAACAACATTGAGTATTGATACTGAAACTTGTAAACATCAACCTGTTTACTTTGGTGTAGTAAACATCAACATAGATGAGAGAACAATTGGTTCTGTTGATGTCTGGAGATGTGGCGTTTGTAAGAAAAAATTCTGTGAAGAAAAACAACTCGGAATTGAAGAAATTGCTGAAACGGTAGGAATGCCAAAAATTGATTCTGATGCAAAATGGGCAGTTACAGTATGTAAATTACAACAAGGAAAATACAAATGGAAATTAGTTAAAGTTAAAGAAAATGGTGAAATCAAACACGAATGTTTAGATGAACAAATAATTCCACTAGCGATTAAGGATTTTAAAGTTGAAGATGATAAGCATTGGAGCTTTTTGATTGATGACAATGTTAACAAGGCTGTTGAAATTTAGTTTTTAAAATGGATCTTAAAGTTCACATTAATAATATTCATGGAAGCCAGATGGCTGCAAAAATTACTGGAAAATTTATTTTAGATAATAATGAATTTCGTTTTACTGCAATTGCATTTGGTAGAATTGGTGGACAAAACGTTGGTGCAAAGCTTTCTGATACCACTGAGAAAGAACTGGAAAAATTAGGATATAATGTTGATGAAGTTATCAATTTACTTCAAAGGAATCTACTTCAAGGAGATTTGACTCTTCCTGAAGGACTTAAAAAAGAATCATTTGTTGATGACTAAAACTCTGCTTCTTCTAATGCTTTAGCACAAGAACAACTTCTAGTTTTAGGGATTTTATCAATTAATTCTGTTAATATTGTCTTTGTCTTTTCTACATTTTTTGAAAGGGTTTCTAAAACTTCTTTTGCCGTTACAGGTTTTTCAGCCCAAACATCATAATCTGTAACTGTTGATATTGATGCATAACACATTTGTGCCTCTCTTGCTAACTGACATTCCGGAACAAGTGTCATTCCAATGATATCTGCTCCTGTAGTTCTATAGAATTTTGATTCTGCTTTAGTTGAAAATCGTGGCCCTTCAATGCAGACATAAGTACAATCTTTATGCAGTTTCAAATCTTGTTTGTCTGTTACTTGAAGAATTGATGATTGTAATTCTGGGCAAAAAGGATCAGCTACAGAAATATGAATTACTTTTCCATCCTTTGAAAATGATCCATCTCTTGATTTTGTAAAATCTATAAATTGTGATGGTAATGCAAAGTGCCCAGGTTCTAATTCTTCTTTCAGGCTTCCAACTGCTGAAGGAGCTATGATTCTTGTAACTCCTAATTCTTTAAATGCCCAAATGTTTGCTTTAAAATTAATCATATGTGGTGGAATAGTGTGTTTTTTTCCATGTCTTGGAAGAAAAGCAATTTTTCGTCCATTAAAAGTTCCAACTGTTATGGTATCTGATGGTTTTCCATAAGGTGTGTCAACATCAATTTCCTGTGCATTTTCAAGTAAACCTGAATCATAGATTCCTGTTCCACCAAAAATTCCAATCTCTACATCTTTTTCCATTAATACTTCACCAATGATTTACAATTATACTTGCTAATTCCTTTCATTCCATTTAGATCTACTAACTCTATGAGAAACGCAAAACCTACGATTTTTCCTCCTATTTTTTCAATTAATTTTGCAGATGCTTTTGCGGTTCCTCCAGTTGCAAGCAAGTCATCACAAATGAGTATTCTTTGCCCTTCTTTGATAATGTCTTTTTGAATCTCTATTGTGTCCTTACCGTATTCAATTGTGTATGATAATTTTACAGTTTTTCCAGGCAATTTTCCTGCCTTTCTAATCATTATCATTCCTTTGTTGTATCTTGAGGCTAAAATAGACGCTAAAATGAACCCTCTTGATTCAATCCCAGCAAACAAATCAATATCTTTTGGATGAAAATGTTTTGAAAATTCATCAGCAATTAAAGACATGGCTGCTGGATCTTTCAAAACCGGACTAAAGTCTCTAAATAAAATTCCTTTTTTAGGAAAATTAGGATATTCTGCAATTTTTTCTCTTATATTCATGACAATTGAGGTTTTTTGGTAAAATAAAATTGTTTGAAATTATTATTCTAATGTGTAAGTGGCGTTTGCAATGTCAAATGCATCTGATGCTCTAAATGTATACATTCCAGGTTCAGTATCTATAGGAATTATCCAAGGTAGATTAATTTCTCCTACAGGAGTTGCTGGAAATGTCAAAATTTCAATGATTTCTCCATCTTCTGCTATTATCTCAATTTCTGTGGTTTGTTGGGCTCCTGTGACTCTGATTGTAATCGATGTTCCAACAGTAGGAATTTCGATTCCATCTTCAATTGTTATTATCATTCCTTCGTATAATGTTGCTAACACCTTAACTTCTGCAGTTACAAAGTTTGAACCACTTTTTATATTAATTATCCATGTTCCAGCCTTTCCATCACTTGGAATTCTAAAAGAACTTTCAGAAATTTTTCCCTCCTTGTCTGAGAAAGTTTCTTTGACTTTAACCTCGTTTCCATCGGGATCAATTAATGTGACAGTTAGTAATGCATTGGCTCCAGTATCTCCTAGAATCAAAATAGAATCACTGGGTAGATATTCTAATTTTGTAGTGCTGACTTTAATCTCCCCAGAACCTGTTTGCAGACCTACTGCAAAGATCTCTGTATTTTGAGTACTTCCCTTGCTAATTACGGCTGTATATACCCCAGATCCAAATCCTGTTAGATCAAGTGAATGTGTGCCTCTGCCATCTGGTTGTAATGTTATAGATGTTGCATCTCCTTCTGGTTTATCTGAGGGATCAATAATTAACAAATTAACAATATCTGATCCTTTTCCTACAAGTGAAATTATTGCAGTGTCCCCTGCTTTGTAATTCAACTTGTCAAATTCTAAGTTCACTGGAATTGTTGGTAATTGTCCAACTCCTACAAAAATAAACTCTTTCTCCTTTTCTTGTGATGCAATTAAGGTGTATGTTCCTTCTGCCATATTTTGAGTTGTTGGAAATTCAAAAGTCACAAAACCCGAACCATCAGTTTGAATGATGTCTGCAAAAATCTCTTTTCCTAAAGGATCTTCTAATACCATTTCAATTGATTTGTTTGGTGAGGCGGTTCCATTAAATTTTATGATTTCACCTGGTTCAACCTTCAAACTAATTGGAGCTATGATTATTACTTTGTCTGATTCAAGTGTCCAATATTTTACAATATCTTCTCTTCCATCAGTAATAGTTGCACTATATTTTCCAAATAGAGAATCCAATGCTACGATGATTGGTTCGTCTAATGCCCAATCTCCCTTGGCATCTATTTCTGCTGTTCTTGAATTGATAATTTCTCCATCTGGATTGGTAATTTCTGCAGTTATTGCACCATCTGGTTTACCAGTTCCAAAAATCTCTAAAAAGTCCCCTCGATTAATAACATCTGGAAGCCCTTTAATTGTAAGTTTAATGTTTTCTGATGTTGGAATTAGATTAGCAATATCTCCTATTCTAAGACTGATACTTTTTTCTGTTCCTACATTATCTATTATTTTGAAATCTGCTCTGTCTGCTTTTTGATCCTCAGGAATTTTCATTGTAGTCATAAAGTGACCATTTTCATCTGTTTCAAAACTACCAATTTTTTTTGAATCAATGTAAAAATCAAATTCTTGAGATGCACTAAATTGATCTCCGGTAACTCTAATTGTTGATCCAACGTTTGGCTTTTCTGGGACTATTCTAAAGGATGATTCTGTAGACATGCTTGGATCTGTGTTTTCTGAAGTTTGATCCTGTTTGGGTGGAGTATTTTGAATTACCTTTGGTAATTCTTCTGGTAATACTTTGCCAATGTCTATCTGTTCATCTTCTTTATCTACTGCCTTCCAATTGATTCCCGGTTTTGCTATATCTGTTTTAACACCAAACTTCACAGATTCACCTGGTTTGATTGTTTCAGATGATGTAAAAATCACAACTCCTTGTGGTGTTTTTTCACCAATCCATCCTTTTTCTGTTTTAAAAGATTTGAAACTATCATCACTTCCAAGCCAAATTCTAAAAGTATTCACATCTTCATTTGAATCATTTACTAATTCAATAATTGTTGTCTCTTCAAAAGCAAAACTTTTGACATCTATTTCTGCAGCATATGCATTTGATGGAATTATGATAAGTACTATTGAAAACAATAATGTAATTGAAAGGGAAATTCCTCTCGTAGAGGATTCATTCATGTAATTCAGATTAGTCATCTCTCACTTAAACCTTAAAGTGTTTTTCCTGCTTTCTTATTTTTTACTTCAGTATTTTTCATGAGTAACCTTCTTAAATCTTAATTTTTAGCCTTTTGAAATTTATCGAGATCTGGTTTTGTAACTACATTTTGATATTGTCTGATTCTTTCAGCGATTAATCTATACAATGATCTGAATTGGTCTTTTGTTTTATCTGATAGGAATCTAGTCTCTTCAAGTGTAATTTTTTCACATATGTATCTGGTAATTTCCTCATTGTTGAATTCTCCCCAATCATCTTCTCTATGATCTTGCCATATCTTTCTTAACGCATCTAAGATTCCTTTGTTTCCTTTCAAAACAACATCTTGAGGTGTTAGATTTGTAAATCCTTCTTGCCTCAACTTTATTTCATAAGTTTGGTTTACCACGTGTAAATAATCTTCAAGAACAATATAGTCTTCAATTGATTCTAACTTTTTTCCTTCTCTCTCAAAGAATATAGTTTGAGTTGGTGAGAATTCATTTGAGACTAACTGGGCAGAAATTTGTTTGGATTCTTCAGTATTATCTAATAAAACAAACGTTTTGTACCCGTGATTTCTGTAAAATATTGCTAACGGTAAAACTGAATTTTTATTATATGCTGCAACGACATTAAGTGGATTCATTGAGATATTTGGATCCTGTAAGAATTTATCAAAAGCATTTAGATACATTGAATCTGACATTGTTTCTACAATAATTATTGGTCTGGAATTTGTTCCTATTTCTCTATCTACAATAGATTCCACTAGACCTCTGGATAATCCATACAAAATTGGTGTTAATGTTTTATCATCTGCATTCCAATAATCATAAAAGATTCTGCTTAGATGTTTTCTTTTGTCTAATTCTACAACAAGTAGATTACCTGGAGTATAGTCAAAGATCATAAATGGTGAATGTGTTGCATACAATACTTGGTTTGACCCCGCTAAATTTTTCAACAAATCTGAAATTCCCATTTGTTGTGTAGGATGAAGATTTCTTGCAGGTTCATCTAAAAGTAATATTGCTTCTTTTAGTTCTGATCTTTGTGTTTCAGCTGCAAAATTTACAATAAAAGAAAATGTCCACTTAAAACCCTCTGCTCTTCTGTTTAACAACCCTGTGTTTGTAATAGTTCCATCTCTATGAACATCCGAAATTACAACACTCATGATATTTCCTGGGTTGTATCTCAAGTCTACATGGATAGGATCACCTTTCCATGCTGGATTTAATTTACTTGTCAGTCTGTTACTTGCTGCATTAAGAAGTTTGATACATCTTGAAGGGCTTTCTTTTACTTCATCTAATTCTCTCATATCTAATTCAGCTAGATAGAAGAGATTTCTTACCGTCTCTGCCTTGTCAAATTCTTCAACATATTCAATTGAGTCATTTCGTTCTCCTTTCTCTTCTCTAAGATACTCATTGAGGTTGATATTTCCGTAGATTTTTTTATAATCTGAAAAGTAAACAAATCTTGGATGTAATTCAGATGAAATAAAATTCTGTAGGGCTGTTTTTTCAGTTTCACCACTTAGAAGATTTGAAAATTGACTTTCTGGGCTTTCATAGATTTTTTCCCATCCTTCTATGACTTTGGGTTCTTGAATAGCTATAACATGAAACTGATTACTAAATTCTGCCATTCCACTATCAAATGCTTCCTGATTCTTTGGAACTGGTCCATCAAAGAATTTTGTATCTATTTGTATTCTAAGATGATTTGGAATAGCATCTAAAAATACAAGAACTTGTTTTGAAAAATTTTCCCATGAATTGAGTCCTTTGTCCTCGTTTTCATTAATCTTAATATCTTCAAATTCATATTGAACTTTTGGATTTCGATTTGTTCTAAATAGTTTGATCTTTTTTATTTCTGGTAAACCAAGAAATTTTTCTTTTAATAATTCAATTTCAGTTTGGGTTAATTCAAATTCCCCTTCTGCTAATCTAATTTCATCTTTGAGTTCTTCGTTCATTTCGTCACAAAGATCTAGATCTGAAACTTGTTCATCCCTATTCAGTAAGGTTAATGCTTCCAGAATAGTGGTTTTTCCGCTTTCATTCCTTCCAACAAACGCTGCTAAGTCACCAACTGTAATTTCTCCAGAATCATGAATGCAACGATATGCTCTAACTCTGAATTTTCTAAGTCGCATCTAGCGATATTTAGTTGGCTACGATTTAACTCATTCGTCAAATTGATCTCAAGTTTCCTAACTTTGCTAAATAGATATAAGGGAATTACAGATCTAAAAACAAAATGGCAACTAAGAAAGTTTTTGTTGTATTTGTCTTACCTATAATTTTCTCAGTATTGTTTGGGGCTGGAGTTATGACTGACATTCTCCAAAAACCAGATAGAGAATTAAACATGTGGCCAATGTCTTTCTCAAATGTACCTCCTTCTGGTTCTGAAATAGTTGAATTCATTGGTTTGGCTAAACAATATTCTACATCTGAACCAATAGAAGTTCAAGTCAAAGTTACTGATTCTTCATATGATTGTGGAGATCTTTATATCACAATTTACACATCTGACACAAACGACGCAATCACCCAAGGTGGCTTCTTTGATCAATGCTTTTTGCCAGGAAGTAAAATGCTTCCTGTTGAAGACAAGTTTTCTGAGATAGTTGATACCCCTGGTTCTTATAGGATAGTCGCAGATATGATCTCAAAGGAACTAAAGAAATACACTATTAGCGCTACATTTACTGTTAAATAGGAATGGATAATTGGAAAATAAGAAATTAAATTTAAATGATAAGGTGATTTGATGGCAAAGAAAAAAGATACTCTAATTGATGAAGCAAAAAAAATTAAAGCAGAACTTGCTGCATTAAAAAAGAAAAAGAAAGTTCTAGATTCCTCTTCAGCAAAGAAAGCAACAAAGAAATCTGAAGCAAAACCAGCAAAGAAAGCAACAAAGAAATCTGAAGCAAAACCAGCAAAGAAAGCAACAAAGAAATCTGAAGCAAAACCAGCAAAGAAAGCAACAAAGAAAGCTGAAGCAAAACCAGTAAAACCAAAGAAATTAACTAAAAAAGAATTAGAAGAAGTTAAAAGAATAGAAGAATTAACTCCTGAAGAAGAATTAGAAGAACAACTTTCTGAGGAAGAGATTGAAAATTTTCAAATTGAAAAAGTTGACATGGAAAGACTCACAAACAAAGTTTGTGATATTTTAGCAGAACGTGAATCTGATGGAATGTTTCAAAGTGAATTATGGAAAAAACTTAAACTTACAAATCAGATTGGTTCCCGTTTATCATTGAAACTAGAACGAATGGGAACCATCACTAGAGCAAAACTTCTTGAGAAAGGTCGTTGGACTTATAAATTAATTTTAAAGAAGACTCCGATTAGCACTCAATCAATTGAAAATGCACCTTGTCTGGTTTGTCCTGTTGAACAGAAATGTTCTCTTGATGGTGAAATTAGTCCAAGAAACTGTCAGTTTATTGAAGATTGGGTAATTGCTGAAATTAAAAAACCTGCGAAATGAAACTAATAGATGCTCGTAAAGATCACTATCGAAAGTTAGCTCATGAACAAGGGTTTCGAAGTAGAGCTGCATTCAAACTTAAAGAACTAAATCAATCTTATCGTATAATTGGTCCGGGATTTAATGTTCTTGATTTAGGATGTGCTCCTGGTGGTTGGACTCAGATGGCTGTCAAATTGGCAGGAAATCAAGGTAAAGTTATGGGGATTGATTTAGACTATGTTGAAGAGATTCCTGGGGCTCATCTTATTAGAGAAAATATTGAAGATGAGCATGTAATTGATGAAATTATGTCATATTTTGAGCGTAAAGTTAACGCTGTAATCTGTGATCTTTCTCCTAAAGTCAGTGGAAATTGGTCAGTTGATCATGCTAAGCAGATTTCCTTGAATTATGATTGTGCCAAAATTATGGATAAAGTTTTAGCAAATAAAGGAAATGCTGTCTTTAAAATTTTTGATGGAGAATACTCAATGGAATTCAAAGATTTTGTAAAGAAAAAATTTGCTCGAATAAATCTTACAAAACCTAAAGCAAGTAGAAAACAAAGTAGTGAATTATACTGTGTTTGTCTAGGTTTTATTGGATAGTTTGAAATATTTTAATTACCTCATTTATTTTTGCATCTGTTCTGAATCCTGTTGGACTAAATGATGTAATGCTAGCTTGAAAGTTATTTTTTTGTAAATTTAATATTGCATTTTCTAATTTAGGAGGTGATGATTTCATTCTTGATGCAATCTCATCTAATGTAAAATATGTTCCTGGCATTTCTGATTCTGCAAGACATTTGTGGAGTGTTTTTTCACAAACTTTGTCAACTTCTAAATTTGGAATTTCTAATAACATGTTTTGAATAAATTCTTTATCAAAAATACTTCCAATCCATAATGGTCCTGCAACACTGATTTTTAATTTACATAATTCACATTCTTGTTCTTGTTCTAGTGTGATTTTTCTATGTCCACAATTTTTGCAGTGTAGAATATATCCTATATTTTCTTGTTGATCTGGTCTGTTTAGAACTTTAACATATGTTCTATAGTAATGCATTTCACTTTCCACAAACAAAGGAATTATTTTCACTCCTAGTCTTGCTGCTACTATTCTAAGGCAACCCAAAATTAATCTAATTGCCATTTCATTTCCATATTCTGTTCTTACTGGAATCCCACCATACTTTCTCTTACATGCACCTTGAAAGAGACCGTTTAGAACTTGAAGATCTGTGGCAGCTGTAGATAAAATTCCACCATGCATAGTTGCTCTAATCCCACAATCAAAAAATGCTGCAGGAGAACCAAATGGATCTATATCTACAATTGAGCCTCGCTCCCCTTTTTTTGAATAATTACTTAGAAATCTACATACTTCTTTTTCAGAAAATTCAATATTTTTTAGATTATTCAAATTTGCTGAGTATTCTGCCATTTTTAGAGCAGTTGGATTGAGATCATTAATTATTGTATTTTCAACTTTTAATTCATTTGTAACTCGTAACCCTCTTGCACCAATCCCTGATAATCCTTCCAAGAAAATTTTTGGCCCTTCAAAATTTTTTAAAAATCCAGCATATGCAATTATTGAAAAATCCCTATTCAGTTTTGCCTTTGGATTAAAAAATGCTGGTTTTTTTGGTGGAACTTTTTCTGTCATAGATTTTTTTGGGACAAGTAATTTTGTTTTACCCTCTATAATTTCTTGAAAAGATTCATTTGGAATTTCCAATTATTTTTCTATTTTTTATGAATGTATAACGGTTTAATACTTGTGCTTTAAGACTAAACTCGTGCAAATTTGTGGAATTGATGATGCAGGACGTGGCTCCATGTTGGGGCCATTAGTTATAGCTGGAGTTTCTTTGGATAAAAAAAACTTGAAAAAATTATCTTCATTAGGAGTAAAAGATTCAAAAAAACTTTCTCCAAAATCCCGTGAATATCTTTACAAAAAAATTATTGAAATTGTTGATGATTATTATGTTGCAAAAATTTCTCCCAGATCTATTGATGCTAGTGTTAAGAAACACTGTCTAAATGGGTTAGAAGCAAAATACATGGCAAAAGTTGTTTCAAAATTAAATCCCGATACATCATACGTTGATTCATGTGATGTCAATCCAAAAAGATTTGGAAAAGAAATATCTAAACTATCTGATAATCATAAAATTAAATCATATCATCATGCAGATAGTAGGTTTGTAGTAGTTTCTGCTGCATCTATTCTTGCCAAAGTTACTCGAGACAAAGCCATTGCAAAGTTAAGAAAAAATCATAACTTGGGAAGTGGATATCCCTCTGATTCAGTAACTGTGAAATTTGTGACTAAATATTATAAAATTAATCATGACATGCCAAATTTTGTGCGTAAAAGTTGGAAGCCTGTTCAACGAATTACAGGTAATAATTAGTCTCTATATTTTGCAATAACCATTGCATGATCCTTATCATATGGATGTAAATCTATAGATTGTAAAATATCAAATTTTATTTTTAATTTTTCTATTTCTTCTTCAATAATTCTTTTTGGAGCTTTTGTAACGTCAATACTTCTTGTTTTAATTACTAAAAAGAAATATCCTCCTTTTTTGAGAAACATATCACAGTTTTCTATTGCAATTTTTGTTTGATCAGGTTGTGCAATGTCTACATATACAATATCTACTTTTCCAAATACTGAAAAGTATTCCTTTGGTTTTCTTGCATCCTGTAGAATTGGAATGACGTTTGATCTATGCGTTGCCACTCTATCTAAGAAATCTCTTGCAACTCTACTTGCATGTTCAACTGCAAAAATTATTCCACTAGGACCTACAATGTCTGAAACATGACTTACAGTTGTTCCAGTTGATGCTCCTAAATACAATACTTTAGATTTATTCTCAAAAGGAAAATAGTCAAGTTCATTCATTATAGACGCTGCTAATTTACTTCTAAATGGATCCCATAATCTATACTCTATACCTTTTTTGATAATTAGTTTTTCTTTGTATACTTGATTTCCAGGAACTAAATTTTCAGTAGCTAGTTTTTTCTGCCCTTCTGATTTAATCCAAAAAAATAATTGATTATCTTCTTCCAAACTTTTTTCTCTTTTTATTTGAATCTGATCTTTCTCTGTAATTTTGACCTTCTCTGCTTCCACCTCTATCGTCTCTGCTTCCACCTCTATCGTCTCTGCTTCCACCTCTATCGTCTCTGCTTCCACCTCTATCATCTCTTGAATATCTTGAACCTCTATCGTCTCTGCTTCTACCTCTGCTTCCACCTCTATCGTCTCTGCTTCTACCTCTGCTTCCACCTCTATCGTCTCTGCTTCTACCTCTGCTTCCACCTCTATCGTCTCTGCTTCTACCTCTGCTTCCACCTCTATCGTCTCTGCTTCTACCTCTGCTTCCACCTCTATCGTCTCTGCTTCTACCTCTGCTTCCACCTCTATCGTCTCTGCTTCTACCTCTGCTTCCACCTCCAAAGTTCCCACCTTCTTGTCTAAATGACTCAGGTCTTCTGATGTCTTTTTCAGTTGGATTTTCATATTTCTTACCTATTTCATCAACTCTAATGTTGAGTTTCTCAAGTAAAGTCTCGTTTATTCCCTCTCCGTAAACATCAACTCTTCCAGCAATGACTGCCTTTGCAGCAATTGCACGTGCAATTTTTCCTCTTTGCCATCTTGGAGCCGCATGAACCATTGCATGTTGGAATAATAATCCGTGCTTTGGTGGTTGAGAACCCGTCTTTAATGATCTAAATAATGCTTTTTCAGCTCCCAATACTTGTATCGTACTAGCAGGAAGAGATGCTAATCTTTTGAGACTTCCAGCTCTTCCTAAAATTCTTGCACCTACAGCAGAACCAAGTATTGCTGTAAGATTTGGTGCAATTTCTTGCATTTCAGATTCAACATGTTCTTCAAGTTTTTTACGCAAATCATGAAAGTCTAGAATTTGTTTTGCAATTGATTGTACTATAGCTAAATTAACATCAGAGATATCTCCGCCCCTGCTTTTTGATGAAATTAAAGATAACATCTCTACTTTTGATTCTGGAAAACCTGCCTCCTCAAAAACTTGCTTTGTTAATGATTCACGTTTTCCAGCCAAAACAATTTGTGCATATCCGTTAATACTGTCAATTATGTTATCTAATTCTGGAAAATGTAATCCATACCATTCTCTAAGTCTTGAACTTAATCCGTTTGCTATCTTATCAATTTCATCTAGTGAATTAATTGCTTGAATGATGTGAAGATCTGGACTTGCTGATACTTCGGTAACTTTTGAAGATGATAATCCTAGAGCAAACTCTCTAAGTTTTCCTAGTGCATCTTGAGGATTAGAAGCAAAACCTGAATCAACAATTATTTGTGGTTTTGTTGCTTGTATATTTTCTAACTCTGAGGATTCCATGAGGTAACAATCTATGGAATATTTTTTTAAAATAGCAAGTAATGATTCATCACTAACAGAAACCGCCCTCTGAATTGAAGCTAGATAATTTATGAGTTCATTTAGTTTTGATTCTTTGTTTTTTACTAAAAGATACTCTTTAACTGAATTTGAGAAGGGAAATGCTTTTTCAAATTTCTCGTCTTTGAAAACTGAGATTCCAAATTCTGTTAAAACTACAGAATACATGACTAGTTCAATCTAAACCACCTTTAAAAAAGGTACCAGAATTGTGAATCAACTATTATATTCGAAACTAGGTTCATTAATCAAAGTGGAACCCAGTCTTGCAACTTCGATAGGTCAAATTCGATTAGATAAACCTGTAATGTTGGCATCAGGAATATTGGGAATCTCATTAGATGTGTTTAATCGGTTATATCGCTCTGGAGCAGGAGCTGTAGTTACTAAATCTCTTAGTACGGAACCTTGGGAAGGTTATCCAAACCCGACTATCTTTAGTGTAAAAGGTGGTGGTTGGATCAATGCTGTTGGTCTGTCCAATCCTGGAGCGCCAAATTTTGCTAAAATGATTGAACCCAATCAGGATGTTCCAATAATAGTAAGTTTGGTTGGTTCGATTCCTGAAGACTTTGAAATGATGATAAAACAATTTGAAAATTGTAAAGTCACAGCATATGAACTAAATCTATCATGTCCTCATGTAGCTAAAGTTGGTTTAGAAGTAGGTGATGATCTAGAGTTAGTAAAAAAAATTGTGACTACTGTTAAAAATTCTACTGACTTCCCAGTAATTGCTAAAGTTGGTTTAGGTACCGCCCATTATCTAAATACCGTAAGTGCGGCAATAGATTCTGGAATTGATGCCATTACTGCAATCAATACTGTTAGAGCCATGGCAATAGATGTTGAAACAAAACGTCCAATTCTAAGTAATAAATTTGGAGGGTTGTCTGGCACTCCAATTAAACCAATTGCATTAAGATGTGTTTATGAGATTTCTTCAAAATATGATATTCCAATAATTGGATGTGGTGGAATATCTACTTGGGAAGATGCAGTTGAATTTTTCTTGGCCGGCGCATCTGCAATACAACTTGGTAGTGCAATCGGTGATAATTGGATTGAAGTCTTTGATGAAATTAACAACGGAATAATATCATACATGAAAAAAAATGGTTTTTCAAAAATAGAGGATATGGTAGGTCTTGCAAAAAAATCATAATCATCCAACAATTGTTACAATTGAAAAAGTAATTGATGAAACACCTACTGTTAGAACTTTAGTTTTTTCAGATGAAGTAATGTCAAATGTTCTTCCTGGACAATTTGCAATGGTTTGGATTCCAGGTGTAAATGAATTGCCTATGAGTATTATGATTTCAAATGAATCTGGAAAAGCTGCATTCACTGTAAGAAAACATGGACTTTCTTCTACTGGGTTATTCAATATTAAAGTCGGAGAGCAAATTGGAATTCGAGGTCCATACGGTAACTCTTTTGATCTTAAAGGAGGAAAACTTTTGCTTGTTGGTGGAGGAACCGGTCTTGTACCTATGATGAGATTACTTACTTTTGTAAAACCTACAGATGATGTTACTGTTCTAATTGGTGCCAAATCAAAAGATGAAGTCTTCTTTGAAGATTTGGCAAACAATCTTTTGAAAAACAATCCCCACAAAGTAATAGTTTCAACTGATGATGGAAGTTATGGCGAAGAAGGATTTGTAACTGATTTGGTCGAAAAGCTTGTCAATCAAACTCACTTTGATGCAGTGTATGTCTGTGGTCCTGAAATTATGATGTACAAAACAGTACAATCTGCTCATTCAAAGGGTATTTTCGTTCAAGCTAGTCTTGAGCGAATGATGAAATGTGGAGTTGGAATTTGTGGCAGTTGCTGCGTTGGTGAGGATCTTGTTTGTAAAGATGGAACCGTATTTGATGGAGAACATCTACTCGCAAACAAGGAATTTGGTCATGTTCATAGGAACAAGGCCGGAATTTTGGAAAACTACTAGTCTGACTAGCAAGGTTTAAAATAAATCAGAAAATTAATTCCGTGAAGGGTATGGGAACTCCAAAAATTGTTTTAACTGCTGATCGTACTTTAATGTCTCCTTATAGGGGATTGTCTCTGGCAACATTTTTTGGATGTGCGCCAGCTATTGATCCTAATCGAGATAAAAACAGTTTTTGGTACAAGATTCTTGGAAACCAAGTTACTCCAAAGATTCTGTTTGATTTTATTTGTAATTGGTCACCTGATGTTAACGGTGTGGCAAAATATGCTCCGTATGGATTAAGAAAATTAGAAGCTGGTTTGTTACGTGATGGCTTTGCACGAAAAGATGTAGTTGTTGCTCATCCAAATCACATTGAACAATTCATTGGTCCTGAAACTGAAGTTATTGGAACATATGAGATGGATCCACTTGGAATGGGTCCCGTTACTATGACATTTACTTATGGTAGAAAACAAACATCATATGATGAATTTTATAATGCTGAACTACATCGTAGAATTAAAGCTGCTAAAGCAAAAACTGGAAGTAAAGCTAAAGTAATTTCTGGTGCATCTGGAACTTGGCAGTATAATTATGATCCTGAAAAAATTGAAGAGCTTGGAATCTATGCAATATTAGAAGGAGAACTAGGTGGAATTGCACCAGAAATTGATGGACATGCAGGAAGATTTTTCAATTATTTGATTAACGGCGACTTTGAAAATATGGATCCTTTCAGAAAGAGAAGTGACTTTAAAGTAAACATTAAGGAATTTGAAAGAAATGGCAAAAAAATCCATGGAAGATTTGTCAATTTCTGGGATAGACCTGATCTAGAAGAAATTCCTGATATTGTTGAACCAAGTATGCATGGAATGGTTGAGGTAATGCGTGGTTGTGGTAGAGGATGTAAATTTTGTGATGTTACATTAAGATCATTACGATATTATCCTCCAGAGAAAGTCGTAAAAGAAATTGAAGTTAACATAAAGAAAGGTGGTTCTAAATCTGCATGGATTCACAGTGATGATATTTTCGTTTATGGTATGGATCCAAGAACTGCAAAGGGAATGGAACCAAACAGAGAAGCACTTGAAGAATTATTCACTGCAATCATGTCTACTGGAGTTGAACACACAAATCCAACACACGGAACACTAGCCGGTGCAATTGCTGATGAAAAACTCCTTCCAAATCTATCACGAATCATGAAGGCTGGTCCTGATAACATGATTGGTGTCCAAGCAGGACTTGAAACTGGTAGTCTTAGATTAATTGGTAAATATGCAGATAGAAAACTTGCTCCATATGATCCATCTGAATGGCATTGGGTTGTAAAAGAAGGTGTAAAGGCAATGAACGAAAACTATTGGATTCCTGCATTTACTCTAATCATGGGTCTTGATAATGATGAAACACCTGAAGATTCATGGGAAACTATCCGTTTACTCAGTGAATTAGAACATGAACAACCAGATTCTATGTTTACTGCTACTGCATTAACATTTGTTCCAATTGGATTACTAGAACAATCAGAATTCTTTAACATTGGAAATGAAATGACACCTGCACAACTTGGCGTTCTTTACAAGACATGGCAACACAACTTCAAATACGGTATTCAAAAATTCATGACTAAAACTGGCTCAAAAGGTCCTCAAAGATACGCCTTTAATGCACTTGCAAGATCCCTTGGTGGTATTCCACTTGGTGCTATGGAAAAATATGCACGTAGAAAGAGTAAGGAACACGAACAAGTAATTGAGATTGTTAAAGCTAAGTACTGGTAGTCATACAAATACATAAATTTACTAATTTGAATTCACTGTCATGGCAACACACGGTTCGATTACCAAAGCAGGTAAAGTAAGAGGACAAACTCCAAAGGTAGAAGGAAGAAAAATCGTAGGCGACAGCTCTAGTGTTGCAAACAAAGGTAACTTCAAAAAGCGATTTGCTCTTGGACGATACCCAGGACAAAACAAACCAGGCCAAAGAAGAAAGAGACGATAGTCCTTTTTAGTAAAATTTTATCATTTAACGATCAATTGCTAAAACAACATCCTTATAAAGTACTAGTACCGTACCATACGGTATGGTAGAAGATTTAAGATTAGATAGTTTAGAGGGCGTAGGTCCTGTAACTACAAGAAAATTATCCGATGCAGGTATCCACAACGTCATGGATCTCATCGTTAGAGGTCCAGTTGAAATTGCATCTATTACTGGAATGGAAAAAGACACTGCTGATAAAATTGTTGAAAAAGCCCGACAACATTTAGTTGAAGGAGGATTAATTGCCAAAGACTTTGTTAGTGCAAGTGAAATTTACAAACACAGACAAAGTATTGGTAAAATTACAACTGGTACAAACTGCCTTGACACACTATTTGATGGTGGTGTTGAGACTCAAGCCTTGACAGAAGTTTATGGTGAATTTGGTTGTGGTAAAACACAATTTGCTCATACAATGTCTGTAATGGTTCAAAAAAGCAAAGAAGAAGGTGGACTTGAAGGCAGTGTTTTGTACATTGATACTGAAAACACTTTCAGACCTGAAAGAATTGTATCCATTGCTAAAGCACATGATATGGATCCAGAAAAAGTTTTAGATAATATCATAGTTGCTCGTGCATATAACAGCTCACACCAAATATTAATTTTAGAAGAAGCTGGTCCAATAATTGAAGAAAATAATGTCAAACTAATTGTTGCAGATTCTGCAGTTGGATTATTCCGTGCTGAATATCTTGGACGAGGAACATTGTCTGTTAGACAACAAAAACTAAATCACTTTGTTCATTTGTTGTCAAGAATTGCAGAAACATACAACTGTGCTGCACTTGCAACCAATCAGGTTATGGCATCACCTGATGTCTTCTTTGGAGACCCAACTCGTCCAGTTGGTGGAAACGTTGTTGCACACACAAGTACATACAGAATTTACTTTAAGAAATCAGGCAAGAAACGAATTGCTAGAATGGTAGATAGTCCTCACCATCCTGAAGAGGAAGTAATCTTTGCTCTTGGTGAAGCCGGTGTTATGGACCTTGAGGAAGCAGAAGCAGCAAAAAAGACCAAAAAGACTACTAAAAAAGCAACTACCAAAAAGGCAAAAGAGCCTAAGGTAGAAGAAGCAGAAACTCCTGAAGTAGAGGCTACAGTAGAAACACCTGAAGTTGAAGCAACCACTAAAACTCCAGAGGTGGAAACTACAGTAGACACACCTGAGATAGAGCCTGTAAAAGCACCTGAGGTAGAGACTGTGGAAACACCTACAGTAGAAACTAAATCTGATGATTCAGAACCAATCGAAGAGTAACCTCTTCTTTTATATTATTTTTAAAAACACATAATTTTTGTAGATATATTCACAAGTAAATAAAAAACTAAATGTATCTAAAATAAACAAGGCAAAAAAAGTGCCTTGGCCCTTTTGCGAAACTCGACATCTTTCGTTAGGGGATAATCACTATTAAGAATTTTAGAAAATAAAAAAAGAAATTGGTATTGGTTGATGTTTAATCTAGGGAAGACAAACATTCCCTGACCCTTTAGACTTTTAGGTTAAGCATTGTCAAGATCCCTTAGTCTCGCTGCTAATTGGTCAAAGTCAAGCAAGGGTACTATTCTACAAGCATTAAATGATGCAGGACCAGTTTTAATCATCAATTCTTCTAGTGTTGTAGCATCTGGTGATTCAAAAACCCAGAGGAAAGTGTGTTCAAGACCAGAATGGTATTGAGCGATAAGTTTTGCACCAACAGCTTCTGCATTTGCATGTAGGTTTGCTTGTGTACTGTAAACTATTTGTCTAGTTTCTTTGCTATTTAGTGGGCAGCTTGCGATTGTATGTTCTCCATATACTCCATAAAGTGACATCCTATATTTCACCTCCTTTTGTACTTACCATTTTACATATAGTGTAGAAAGGTAAGTTATTAAATGAGTAAGTTACTTCAAGGTAACATGACAAAGGAGTTAGAAATGATAACCCTAAAAGAACATTTGAAAAATTGGGGTATGAAAGGCTGCCCAATTAATAATAGTTTGAAGATTTTTCAGCAAAAATTTGCGTTAAATATAATTCGAAATATGATGTTGCTAAAACAATCCAAATTCAGTCAGTTTCTTGGCTCTATTGAAGGAATAAACACAAAGACATTATCAATCAGACTAAAGGAATTAGAGGGATATGGTTTGATTGAAAGAAAAGTAAAACAACAACGTCCATTGCAAGTAGAATATTCATTAACTAAGAAAGGAAATGCACTTGACTCTATTTTAGCTCTTATGGCAGAATTTTCGTTTCAGTATGAACCTGAAAAAATCTTCAGAGACAAAAAACCAAGGCATGTAAAACAATACTTTGGGACCGAGTTTATTTCAGAAGTTTACGATTAATAGTTCAAACCTTGACTTTGTAAATCCCAAATTTCAATGAAACCCTGTATATGATTATGAAAGTTTAGAATTCAAGTTCTACAGCCACAAATTGTTCAAAAAATTCAACTAAACATAGATTAATGATGCAACTCTTTCTTGGAATGAGTGATAAGTACTGGCATTATCTGATTCCACTTTATTTTACAAACCAAACTATGAAGGCCATATTGTAATTCCGTATAGTGATGAAAACAAACTAGTACAATTAGCTAGTGCTTTTTTTAATGAAGGATTAAGCCAAAACCAACTTTGTATTTATGCTTCAATGCATCTAGATAGTAAAATATTAGAAGAACTCTCATCAAAAATCAAAAATTCTGATAAACACATTGAAGATGAAAACCTGCTAATTATTGATCTTAAACCATACTACACTGCTATCATGGAACAAAACCTTGAACCATTTAATGACCTAAAAAAATATGTTTTAGAAAAAAAATCAAAAAGAGAAGATAAACCTATACGACTATGGGGGGATTTGGTGAACGAGCTTTTTGAACAAAAGCATTTTGATGAATGTGTATTATTGGAACAATGGTGGCAAGAAAATCCTCTTGGTGGACTGATTGTATGTCCATATGATAGAAAATTTTTAGATAATCCGTTGTATGAAGAACAAAAAGATATGATTATTCATGAACATGAAAAAACAATTCTTTGTCACTAGAGACAGTATTGTATAATCCTGTATAGATTGTAAAAAACAACAAGATTATTTTATATTATTTCCATTTCTGGGACATTATCGATATTTCTAAATATGAATTCGCATATTGATGAAATGAAGTAAAATTGCAGTTACATGCTTAGTTTGGTTCTGCTTTTTCTTCATTTAATTATCTACTTCAACTATTTTTACAAATCCCAATGATTCTAGTTAGATGCCTTAACCATCTTCTTATCACAATTTGGGCATGTTATGTTTGTAATATTTTCTACCAAAGTCATCGATATATCACAATTCACACAATTCCAAGTCCGCAAAACTATTTCACATTATAGAATTGTATGCAAAACTATCTTTGAGGAATTTATTATGAAGATTAATACTTACAATTAGTCCTTTATCCTGAACATCAAACATTGCTCTATTGAGTGTGGTTTTGTACTCACTAACTTTTCTGCCATCACTTGCTTGAGTATGACCTACCATGGTTAGTAGGCCATCTTGAATCAATTCTTTGGCTCTTCTGTATGTTGATGCCTGTGGAAGCTTTGTTTCATCTATTGCCTCTGGAATTGTTTTTGGTTGTTTTCGCAAGACTTCCAAGATACTTTTCTTTACTGGATCTCCATATGCTTCAAAAATTTTTTTTGCAGTATTGATATCTTTGATTATTATTGAGGATTCATCTTTTTCTTTTTTTTCCACTGATATTACTTTCTTGAAAATCTGCATCTCTATTTTTGTGGAATGTTTACCAAAAAATTTCCTTAGTACAATATCTAGTTTTGAGAAATCATTTGCAGCTTCTAAAACTGAAATTCCAAACATACTCTCTAACTCTTTTTCAATTTTTTTGTATGTACGGTTTCCCAAATCTTCTTCTAAAACATCTTTAACGCTTTGAGATACAATTCTATCTAGTGGATTCATTTTCCCTGCCTAATAATACGTGTACTAGTATTTAATAAATACCATTCTAGATAAATAGTCTATTAATTATCAATACTGATAAATAGTATTGTAACTAATACCATACAATGATTAGCAAAACAAGTCAAACCGTAGTATTGGCTGCAACCATTGTTGTTGGTCTATTTGCTACGGGAATAACATCTGCAGCATATGCTGATTCTATAATTCCCTTTAGAGGAATGTATGAAGGGCATGATTCAGAAGGAGATGATTTCAGTGGAAGTTTTGTTGATTGGGGAACATACTCTGTATTTGACGGAGTTGTAGAAGCACATGGTACATATCAATTCGTTGAGATCCCAACTGATGATGCCGGTGGCTACTATATCACCCAATACACAATTTCTGATGGAGATGGAAATCTTCTCTCATTTGAGACTCGTGAAGTTTCTTGGATGGAATATGGAAATGGCCAATATGGTGTAGCACAATCTGAATGGAAAATAGTAGGTGGTGAAGGCAAATTCGCTGGAGCTACTGGAGAAGGTAATGAGCGTGTATGGTTCAACTTGGATGATATGTCGTACAAGGGAATCACCTCTGGAGATATTCTCCTCTCTTAATTTTTTTATTTACCAAAAATGATACATTATATAATTATCATAATTGATAAATAGCATTATGCAATTAACTCATTGAAATGGCATCTGTTTCAATTTATTCTATTTTACATGAGATAAAAAATTCATACAAACCACTTTTTTTGATTTCAGCAGGAGTTATTGCATTACAAATTGGATTGGTGTTTCAGCCAGAGTTTTTTGAATCAAACTTTATTCCTCATTTTCTAATCATTATATTTCCATTAGGAGTATCTGTGTATTCTTTTATCATCTCTAAAATTTATGGTGGCTCCAAAGTCTTTGGCCGTTCTTATTTTGCATTAGGTTTAGGATATTTTGCCACTTTTCTTACGGAGATTCTTTATGTCTATTTTTATGATATATCTGGTCAAGATGTGCCTGTAATTGCAGATTATTTCCTGTTTTCGTTTTATCTCTTACTTTTGGCACACCTGATTATCAACATTAGATATTTTGCAGAACGATTGGAAACTTTTCAAAAAGTAACTATTGTATTGGTTCCTGTAATCTTTGTTCTTGGTTATTCACTTCTTGTCTTTAGTAATCCACTTGATGATGGCTCTATTGAATTAAGTATTCCTCGTGGTTTATTTGAGGATGTCTCATATTTTTATTATTCACTGATCTTTGTTTTTCTTTCATCATTAACAATGGGGTTTGTGATTGTAGGTTTTTCATTATTTAGACAAACTGTTTTGTTTAGTTCTTGGTTATTGCTTCTTGTAGGAATCTCTGTTGCAACTATTGGAGATTTGGTTTATCATTATGTACAAATCCTTGATGGAAGCTGGGTTGAAAATGTTACATCATTATGGATTGCATCAAGCATGATAATGATCTATGCGTTATACAAACATCAAAAATCAATTTAGATGTTGTTTAATCTTGGCTTTGCAAATCCCAATGATTTAAGTTATTATTTTTCACAACCAATTCCATCTTTATCCCCGTCAAATCTGTGAGGATCAGGAGCAATTACTCTAAAGTTACTAAATGAAATCTCTACACAATCCAAGTCAGGTGGATATGCTGGAATACATACATCAGGATAGGACGAGTCACAATCATTCTCTACAGAACTAGATTCAGGATTTTTATCCATTGCATTGTTTGTATACTCTTTAGTTTCTGAAACAGGATTTAACTCAAAGAAAGATTTGCATGCCGTAGTTAAATTTGGATTAGAATAGTCAAATATTATTTTATCACATGATGAAGGATTCTCAGAAACTAGTGCTTCACAATAATCAATCCATTGTTTTTGAGATGGTGTGTGTTGTCCATAATCTGAAATACGAAATCGTTTTTCTTGTGGTTCTGGAATTGATTGGCAAATTGAAATATCTTTTGAATCATGTGCTTGTTTTGCCATTTCTTTGAATTCTTTAATTTCTGTCATGGCTAATTCATAATTGTCAGATACTGAGTTATCAAACATACTTGAAACATAAGCGCCAAATCCAAAAAATAGTCCTGCAAGTACAGCAATTATTATGAAAAATTGGTATAGTAATCGCATTATTTTGATATAATTGAACTTAAGATTTATCTTTTGAGTTCAAATCTTGACTTTACAAATCCCAATTTTCAATGAAATAATCTCGGTATAGATTATCCACAGTCTTACTATGGATTATGAATTAATTATGATTTGTAACACCGATCACAATACAAGATAATCTTAAATTAAAATAAGACTATCATAATGATGAATATCAATGGGAATACGTATCACCGTAGTGCTTGATGAGGATCTTGTAAAGAAACTACGTGAAAAACAGGCAAAACTAATCAAGGAATCAGCAAAATACGTAAGCTTCTCTAGCGTGATAAGTCAGACATTGCGTAAATCTGTCAAATAATTTCAAATTCATCTTTTATTGTAACTATTTAGTTGATTTTGGTTTGTGAATGGTTTTGATGTGTCTTTGCAAGAAACTTTCTCCTGCCAGATATTTTTCACAATAAGGACATTTTATTCTTTTCACCATTTCATAATCTCTTTTTTTATGAAAAACATAAATTTGTATATGAATTTATCTAAATTAGAATTCAATTGAAAAAGACGCATTTATGTAATTGTGGAGATAATTGTCCTGCCCCTTTTCACAAAAGACTCATTCACATTGGAGATGAATGTATTCATACAGATGGAAGCCGTCACAAAATAAAATAGGGATAAACATTCAGAAAATCAAATGAATGAAGATTTAACAAAATTTCCAGATAATCTCCCTCAGCCAGATAATGATGGTGCATGTGATCATCTTTTAGGACGACAAATTCCTGACATCATTTTGCCATCTACAAAAGATAGTTTTTTGGATTTATCAAACATCAACCGACAATACGGTATTATGTATTTTTTCCCAATGATGGCAGTTCCAGGAAAAAATTTACCATCAGGATGGAATGATATTCCAGGAGCACGTGGTTGTACTCCCCAAAACATTTCATTTAGTGAAAATTATATTATGCTTGAAAAATTTAATGCAATTTCAATTGGAATTTCTACTCAACCAATTTATGACTTGGAGCAATTATCTTCCATAAGAAAATTATCACAAACTTTGGTATCTGACAGTAAATTGGAATTTCAAAAAAAACTCAATATTCCAACACTTAATGTTGGAGACAAGAAAATGTACAAACGATTAACGCTAATTGTTAAGAATTCTAAGATAATCAAGGTATTTTATCCGGTTTTCCCTCCTGACAAACATATTTTTGAGATATTGAAATGGTTAGAAAATAATCCTTGAGAGATATTTGTCTTTAAATCTTGACTTTGCAAATCTCAATGATTCAATAAATAATCATAAGTTATGAAATTCTTAAAAGGCATAACCCATATAGTTACTTGATTGACTAAATTATGGAAATGTAGAATATGTGGAAAGTCATTTCTAGTTATTTATTTAGAAAAACATCTCAAAAAATATCATTTTTGTGATAAAACTCTATAATTTAATCCGGTATAGATTATTCATTCAAATCTTGACTTTGCAAATCCCAAATGTCTGAGAAATAATCTTATTATTTTACTAATTTTCGTCAGTTCTACAGTCTTCACAAGGACAATGCCAATGACACTGAAGATTCTGGCGTTGTTTCAAATCCTTTTTCTTTCGTGCCATGATTACAATCTAAAATATATCAACTTAAGCGTGTTGATAGAGTTTAGAATCAAATCTTGACTTTGCAAATTCCAATGATTAAATTATAATATCAATTCTGAGTGTTACTATATCATGACAGACCTATATCGATTACTTCCAGAGGAGATGGAACAACTAGTAACTGATATGGGTTATCCACGATATAGGGCAGACCAAATTCTACTTCCACTATACTACAAATTTCCCAAAGATATCCATGATATACCACAACTCCCAAAAAAATTAAGAGACGACTTAACTGAGGCTGGATATACCATTGGTTCAGCAAAAGAGATGCATCGAGTAGTTAGTGAAGATGGAGATACAACTAAACTCTTACTTGATCTTTCTGATAGTTCTTCTGTTGAAACTGTTCTAATGCAGTATGATCCACAAAAGATTGCAGGTCATCCAAGATCAACAATTTGTGTATCTACTCAAATTGGTTGTGCAATGGGGTGTGTTTTTTGTGCAACTGGTCAGATGGGATTTGAAACAAATCTTAAAGCTGAACATATTGTATCACAGGTAATTCATTTTGCAGAACTTTTACAGAAACGAGGAGAACATGTAACAAACTTAGTCTTCATGGGAATGGGTGAACCCATGGCAAATTATGATGAAATGATTCGTGCTGTAAAAATTCTGACACATGATAGAGGTTTTGGGCTTGGTCAACGTCACATTACAATTTCTACTATTGGTATTACATCTGGAATAGACAAACTAGCTGAAGAAAATCTACAGATTGGTCTTGCCATATCTCTTCATGCCCCAAATAATGATTTACGAAAAAAACTTGTCCCAACTGCAGGATCTAATTCTGTTGAAGATATTATTGATGCAGGAAGACGTTATTTTAAAAAAACTGGTCGTCGTGTGACTTTTGAGTATGCCCTTATGGAAGGAGTTAATGATTCTCCTGAAATTGCAACTGATCTAGCTAAACTTTTGAAAGGTAACGGCTCTCATGTGAATTTAATTCCAATCAATCCTACTGCTGGTGATTTTAAACGACCATCACAAGAACGTGTTCTTGAATTTGAACGGATTTTATCTGATGCTGGTGTAAACTGTACTGTTCGTGTGGAAAAGGGTACTGAGATCTCAGCTGCTTGTGGTCAACTTAGAACCGATATTATTGACTAAGTGTTAAAATAGGGCTTTTGAAGGTTTTACACACATGGCAACTAAGAAATCATCTGGTCGTTCACATGGATTTAAGCATAAATCTAGATCTATTATGACAAAAAAAGCCCCTAGAGGAGTCTCATTTTTGTTACGTGAATACAAAGAAGGCCAACAAGCACTTGTCATTATTGATCCAAGACAGCACAAAGGATTACCACACAGACGATACCACGGAAAAGTAGGTGTAGTTACAAATGTTGGTAGACGTGCAGTTACACTTGATGTGAAATTAGGTGATAAAACGAAAGTCTTAATCACTAGATTGGATCATATCAAACCATTCGGTGTATAGATATGGAAGAAGTAAAAAAGAAACAAGCTATTTCTCTTTCAGAAGTTAAAGAAATTTTAGGTAAAGTAGATGTTGAAGAGATGGATCAAATTCAACGTTGGACCTATGATTATGTTTCAAAATTTGTATCAATTGATCCTAAAGATGCAAAAGACATGAAAAAACAACTCATGAAAGAATGTGAGTTAACAGAAGATGAAGCTGTTGAAATTGTAAATATCAGACCAACAAGTATGGCTGAACTACGTTCTTTTACATTTGGCTGGAAAAAACTAATCCTCGCTGAAACTCTAGAAAAAATGCTCAAGATTATCAAGGAGCATTCGTAAGTTTTTCGGAGTATTTTATTTTGTCCAGGGCACAATCCCCTCCTAGAAAGTATGAAGAATATTCGTATGTTCTCGATTTCAATCCTAGAGGAAAATCAACTACCGTAAGAGGAAGAGAAGGAATCATAGTTACAGCTATTGGTGAAGATCGTCTAACTATTTTAGAAATTCTTGGAGTTCCTAATTCAACATTTGAAATAGGTGAGAGAATCTATATTGGAAAAGAAGGACGAACTAAAGTGCTATCAGTTTTAGGAAAGATGGAATATGATAACATCTCATCATCTGCTCAAAGCGAATTATCAACCGTAGTTGAAAATATTGTAACTGTTAATGAATCAAAATTTGTTGAATATCTAAACAATGCACAACCATTAACACCTAGAATCCATGCACTAGAGTTAATTCCAGGAATTGGAAAGACATACATGAAAACAATGCTTGATGAACGAGAAAAACAAAAGTTTGAAAGTTACCAAGATTTGCAAGATAGAGTAGGATTCAAAGATCCAATAAAACACATTTCAGAACGAATCATGGATGAAATTACTGGCGAAAGTAGAATGAATCTCTTTGTAAAGAGATGATAAAACGAAAACAACTCGGACAGCACTTTCTCAACTCAAATTCAATAGCTAAATCAATTGTTTTAGAGGCTAAAATTACAAAAAATGATATTGTATTTGAATTAGGTACTGGACTGGGAATTTTAACTCCGCTATTATGTAAAAAAGCAAATAAAGTAATTTCCGTTGACGTAGATGAAAAACTTGTTAAAAATGCAAAATCTGCATTTTCTGATATTGATAATCTTGTTTTAAAATCAGGCGATGGTTTTAAGAAAAAAGATTCTTTTTCTATTTTTGTATCAAACTTGCCATACTCTAAGAGCAGAGATGCAATAGAATGGCTTGCGCAAACTCCTTTTTCTCACGGTGTGATCATGGTTCAAAAGGAATTTGCTGAAAAACTACTTGCAAAATCCTCGAAGAAAAGAAAAGCAGTAAGTGTAATTGTTGATCATTGTTTTGATATTTCTATTATCTCTAAAGTTGGCAAAAACAATTTTTCTCCTCCTCCAAAAGTTGACTCTGTAGTTTTAAAAATATCACAAAAAACCATACTTGATAAACAAACTATTCAAACAATCAACAAAATATTTTCATATCGAAGAAAAACTGTTAAAAATATTCTAAAGCAATTTGATAAAGAAAGTGAAATAGATAAACGGATCGATGATCTCTCTGGAAATGAAGTAATCAGTCTTGCAAAACAAATCCTTGAAAAATGATGAATATCCTCCATCTGAGGATACTTTTTTCATTGCAAATAATATTGAAAATGAAAAAGGTGAATTTGCACTAGATATTGGAAGTGGTTCTGGATATCTAACAAAACTTCTATCTGAGAATTTCTCATATGTGGTTGGAACTGATATCAACTTTGGTGTTCTAAAAAATCAAACTTACAAAACTGATAATTTAATTTGCTGTAATAGCTCTGACGCATTAAGTATAAAATTTGATTTTGTAGTTTGTAACTTGCCTTATCTTGCAACTGATACAATCTTAGATATTGCAACAGATGGTGGTGCAGAAGGATTTGAGATCCCAAAAAAAATCTTTGATTCAGTATGCCATAACATCAAAGAAAACGGCAAGTTCGTATTTGTAACATCATCTCTTTCAAACTATCAGAAGCTTATTGATTATGTGCAAAATCTAGGCATGAAGACAAGAATTATGGCAAAAAAGAAACTATTCTTTGAAGAATTGATTTTAGTTGAAGCTATAAAATAATTATTTTCTAAGATTTTCTTTTGCATATGTAATAATTGCATCAGTCATTTGGGTAGTTGATGCATCGCCACCAATGTCCCATGTAACTGTCTTTCCTTCATTGATTACTCTGTCAGTTGCATTAAATATTGCATCTCTGATATCTTTTTCACCTAAATATTCTGCCATCCATGCACCTGAAAGAACTGTCGCAGTTGGATTTACTTTGTTCTGTCCTGCAAACTGTGGTGCACTTCCGTGTGCTGCCTCAAACATTGCAAAGTTATCTCCCATGTTTGCAGAATAAATCAAACCAATAGAACCAACTAATCCTGAAGCTAATTCTGAAATGATATCCATAAATAAATTAGTGCTTACAAGAACTGCACCATCAAATTGCTGTGGTGCAACTACCATTTGTTGTGCCATATTATCAATATAGATTTCTGATAATTCTACATTGCTTCCTTCTACTGCTTTTTGTGCTGAATCCCAGAATATTCCATCAGTTATTTTTAGAATATTTCGTTTTGTAATAGCTACCATCTTTTTCATGTTGTATGTATTTGCCCAATCCATTGCAGAATTTAGGAATCTATCACAACCTTGTCTTGTAATTTTTCTAATTGCAATTGCTGTATCTTCTGTAATTTTTGTTTCTATACCTGTGTAGAGACCTTCTGTTGCTTCTCTAAAACATACACAATCTAGTTTGACATTAGGTGATAATCTATCATATGTTTTTGTTGGTCTAATGTTGGAGTATAATTCAAATTTTTGACGTAAGGTTACAGCAACACTTCTAGGTGCATCTGGAACTGGAATTGTTGTAGTTGGCCCTTTGAAACAAGCATCTGCTTCCTCTAAAGATTTGATTGTATCATCAGGAATGTATGATTTATCTTTTCTACCATTTTTATCCCATTGTTCTGAACCTGCTTCACAAAGAATGATCTCAGATTCAATATTGCATTCTTTTAGAACTTTAAGCATTGAATCTACAACTTCAGGCCCAATACCATCTCCTTTCATAACTGCAGCTTTTTTACTCAAAACTGCAAGTTTTTGAGGCGTTTATTATTTAATTCTACCTTGTTTTTTAAAATATTTTTCTACATATTTTCTATAGTGATAGTTTAATATCTAATTCAATCAAATTAATTCAAATGCTGATAGTTCAAATCTCAGATCTTCATGTGGGCTCTCAATTTTTAAAAGAAAAATTCGATACATTAGTTGATGAAGTAAATGAAATAAATCCTGATGTAATTGTAATTACAGGCGATTTGACAAATGAGGGATTGATGAAAGAATATGAAGAATGTAAATCATTATTAACAAAATTCAACACAAAAAAAATTATTGCTATTAGTGGAAATCATGATTATAGGAATACTGGTTATTTATTATTCAAAAAATTCTTTCCATTTGAAGCTGTCAATGAATTAAGTGATGATATTGTTTTAGTTACAGTTGGAACTGCTAGGCCTGATAGAAATAATGGTGAAGTTGGATATAG
Source organism: Candidatus Nitrosopumilus sp. (assembly GCA_965238195.1). GTDB lineage: Archaea > Thermoproteota > Nitrososphaeria > Nitrososphaerales > Nitrosopumilaceae > Nitrosopumilus. Next base: position 1,397,569 of record OZ250174.1, read on the forward strand.
ACAAAACTTGTGGTTAGAAAGAACTATGAAAAAATACAAAGATAAAATAAAGATTGTAGCAATGCATCACCACTTAATTGCTATTCCTGATACTGGCTCTGATCAACTCACTGTTGTTGATGCAGGTGATGTTCTAAGATCCGTTTTGGATTCTCAAGTTGATGTGGTTTTATGTGGACACAAACACAGACCATGGGCTTGGAGTTTTGGAAAACTGACAGTTGTTAATGCTGGTACTGCAACATCTGAGAGAGTTCGTGGATTGTTTGAAAACACCTACAACATTCTTACTATTTCTAACAAAAAGGTGCAAGTCGATCTCAAAATTGTAGGTGGGAAAAGAGTACCAATTAATGAAATTGTGGATAATTATAGCCAATTTGGCGACGAGTGAATTTATTTACAGATAACTTCTAGGCCTCTTTATGCGGGGGTCGCCTAGCTCGGTAGGGCGTGAGATTGCTAATTTCATGTTCGCAAGGACTCGTGGGTTCAAATCCCTCTCCCCGCGCCATTAAAAATTAAATTTAATAGGGTGATTGAGGAAGTTTTTTCAATGGGACGAAGAAAAACTCAAAAAATTATTCGAACTGGTCCTAAAAATGCAACAACTGGAATGTGTCCTGAATGTAGGACAATTGGTAAAATATTCATCCTTGGCTCACCTGGAAAAGAGAGAGCAAAATGTGAAAAATGTCGTCAAGAATTTGAATTATAGTTCAAAAAGTCCAGCCTAGCTGTCAAATCATACAACGCTAACTTTTTAAGACAAATTTTCCTTGATAGATAATTATGAGTGCAGAAGCTGAAACAATCTATGAGCGAGTTGCAAAACTTGAAGATGAAATTGCATTACTCAGAAGTGAATTAGATATTCTCAAAAAAGCATTTAGAAATAAAATTGCTCGTCATGAAATATCAATGATCAAGAAAGGACACGAGATTAATTCTATTATTGATTAATTTTTTGTCTTTATACTTCTAATTAATTCTAAAATAAAATCTATATCTTCTGCGTTTGGATTAATTTCTAAATATTTGTTCAAATATTTCAATGCAGTTTCAGAATTTAGTAATCTTTCTTCTAGAATTCCTTTATCTCTGATATCTTCTGGAGATTCAGGTTCAATTGCTAAAACCATGTTTGTACATCGAAGAGCTTTATCATAAACAAATGATTGTACATAGGAATTTTTCAGGTTTCTAGCCATACGTATAAGAATTTGTTCTGATTCTATCTCATCAAGAAATTCTGGTTGAAACTCTAGATGCCCATCAAAATTATTATCTAGAATTTCTTGCAAATCATCTACATCTAATAGTACTCCATCATCAAATGGATCTAAAATCATTTCTTCGTTATATTTTACCAAAATGTGACTTGGAAATCCAACAATTTTAAGATCTAACCCAATAAACTTTGCAATTTCAACATAAAGAATTGAAATGGTAATGGGAAGCCCTGATTTTTTATCAATAACTTCATTTAGAAAATTATTCTTTGGATTATAGTAATCATCTGCATCTCCACTAAATCCTAAATTTTCAAATAAATGTTCATTTAATATTGAAATTAGATATGTTGGATTTTTAATATCATTAATTGATTCTTTTAGAGACATCCCTATTCGATTTATCTTCTTGATGTAATCATCTACATCTAGATCTGGATATTCTAAAATCTGAGCAAATTTTAGACATTTTTCAACTAGGTTAAAGTTTGGATTTTTAACAAATGAAAACCATTCTGCAACAAATGGATCAAATTCTTCGTTCAATTATTACTGGCTCATCTTTTTGAGATATAATTGAGGATCCTTTAACTCTCTAGTACTAGGAGGAACTTCAATCATTTTTTTGAAGGTGTCTTTGCCTAGTTTCTCATATACTGCTTTAGTGAAGTCTTTTCCCATGCTTTTTCTAACCTGATATGATGAGAAATCTGTGCCCATAAATGTACTAAGATAATTTTGAAAATCTTGATCATCTTTTAAGATATTTTCAATTGCAAAACCTGCCATTCCTTCCATGGCAGTAAATGCTGCATGATGTTGTTGAATTGGAACCAGCCATTTCTTGTAAATATCTAAAAGCTGAGGAATTGCCTCTCCAATCTTTGGATCCATTTCTACATGTGTAAATGTCATCACATCTGGCCCAATTTGTTCAATTAAGAAATGGTCTGGATTCAAAAAGAAAAATAGATTTGCTTTTTTTGCAAATGGGAAATCATCTGGTACTGCTTGTAACTGACAATACTCTGCAAGATTATTGATAGTTTTAGTATCTAATGACAAAATTATATTTGCTAACTCTTCATTGATTTTGTTTACTTGCATTGCAGCATTTTTATTTACTTGTTGTAGATTTTCTTGTACAGAATGAATTAATTCTTCTAGTACTGTCATCTTTACTGCCCCGAGATATCCAGAATTTACATTTTCAAATCTCGATTCATATGGTTCACCTTGTTTATGGAGAATTATTTGTGGATATTTTGATAAAATGAATTTGTTTAGATAAATTACTGAATTTAGATAATCTCCATATGTTGTTGTAAGTTTAGATATGTATTGAATTGCATATGTTGAATATACTAAATATTTTGCAGTATCTTGTTGCATCAATTCTGCAATCTTTTTTAGATCTTCTTTTGCAACTGCATTAAATAATTCTATTACAAACTCTTTTGATTCTTTATCTGCAAACACTTTACTACCTTTTAATCTCTTTAAATCTTCCAACTCTGGAAATTTTAACTCTAAATTATCTGGAACTTTAATTCCCAAGAATTCTTCTACCTTATCTTTGTAAATTGGAAAAACTGCATTGGCAATATCTTCTAATTCTTTGAATTGTACCTTATCTGCAAGGTCCTCTTTAGCCTTGATTGCTAATTTTGTGATCTCTTTTTCTTCGTCAAGTTCAACTGATAATTGACCAAATAGTGCTTCTGCAAATTCTTGAAATTCTCCCAATTTGTATAAAATCAAAAAATACTACATTTAACTTATCTTGATTTTAATTCCGTACAATTATTTGGCATTCTTCCTTAAAGAAACTATATGACAAATATTATAATTCGAACCGCATCTAAGAATGATATTCCTATTTTACTTGGATTGCTATATGATTTAGGACGTCCAAAACCACAAGAAGATACTGATGTTGAGATATTTCGAAATCTTGTAAAAAAGTATGTTGCAGATTTAGACAAAACAATTCTTGTTGCTGAACTTGATGATGTAGAAATTGTTGGAATGATGAGCATTGTATTTTTACCTAGACTAAATCATCCTACTTTGGAAATGTATATCCCAGAGTTAGTAATTCTTGAAAAATACCAAAATCAAGGAATAGGCAAAAAACTGATCAATTCATGTATCAATCTTGCAAAAGAAAAAAAATGTTATCGAATTAGATTGGAATCTGGAAATCAACGAAAAGGGTCTCATCAATTCTATAAAAATTTAGGATTTGAACAATCTAGTTTATCATTTACAAAGAATATTGATTAATTTCTAAATCCACATGTGTCACAATCAAACTTCTTTTTAGATTTGTGAGCTTTTTCAATATGATGCAATGTTCTTTCAGGATCTGAAAATTTCATATCACATTTTGGGCAAGTATTTTTTATGATAACTTCTTTTTTTCGTGAAAACAACCCCATGTTTTTTGTAATATTATGTCAATAAAACATTTTTTCCAATTTAACATACAAAAAAATCTGTAATGCCGGGGGCGAGTTTCGAACTCGCGACCTCCAGATTATGAGTATTGCCTTAGTTGGAGAACCGCTAGAGTTTACCAAGTGAACTGGCACTCTAACCAGGCTGAGCTACCCCGGCATAGTATATGGCTGAAAATTTGGGAAATTAAATGATTCTAAAATGCTAAAGTTTACTTTATGTTCTTCCAATCTACATCTTCATTCTTGACCCAGAGGAATTTCTTTTGTAATGCCGCTGTGTACAATTTTTCCCATTCTGCACCTACCTCATCAGTCCATGCTTTGACAACACGAGGATCTATGTAATTTCTCAAAGATGTTCCAAGATTGTAATCTTTGGTTTTTTCAGATAAATCAATCTGTAACTTCAATTTTTCTACTCTATCTTTGTGTTTCACTTTTTGTTTTTTGATTTGTTCATTTAATGTCTTGATTCTTTTTACTTTACTCTTCTTTTGAGTGTCCGTTTTTGGTTCAGATGACTCTACTTTTTTCAGAGTTTCTTGGGTTTTCTTTGAAGGTTGGTCTTTTTCTGATTTTTTGAGAGTATCTCTCTTTTTTTGTAATGCCTGCTCGAATGTTTTTGGAATTGTTCTTTTATGATTACACATTTTGGCAGCTTCCAAGTTTGCTAGTTTTGCATGGTATAGTTTCTCATTTGCAGTCTTTCCTTTCATATTATCGTGCTCTACAAGATAGTCTTTGACTACTGTTGTTGCTTGGTATGTTCTAAACACTTTGGCAGTTAACCCTTTTACAATTCCTGAAAAATATTTGTTCACATCTCTTGATGTAATATCGTGGAAAATATCCTCTTTTGGTTTTTTCTTTTCAATTAATTTTTTGAGATTTTCTTGAAATTGTTTATCGTCACCAACTGCCTTTAGAGTCTCTTGCCATCTGACACTATCTTTTCCTAAAAAGTCAAACTCTATTGCATCTGAAGTAATCTTGATGTGTTCCTTTCTTAAAGTAGTAGCACCTACAGTATCAGCTTCTTCAGGATCCTTTTCGTCCCCAACTCTCATTGCAGTTCTATAAATCAAATAACATGCAGTAGCAACATTTCGCTTTTTTGGATCTTTCATATCTTTGACCATTGCTTTTTTGATTTTTTCAATCTCTTTTTCAAGTTTGATTGCCTTTTCGTACTTTTCCTTATCTCTGCCTTGCTTTAGGTCAGAACTGTCTGAAAGCCAAACATACTTTCTCTTCTGAGTAAGAATATCCATCCAACTAGCTAACCACATAGAATCTTTGTCATGAATTATTTTACCTGCCCATTTTCCCTCTTTTTCAAACTTCGCTTTTGCTTCTTTTCCCATGTTAAGGGTAACATCTTTTGCAGTAACACGAGGTTTCCATTTTCCTCTAATTGGATGCTCTCCTCTCCCAATGAATATTCCTGGTGGCTCTGCCATGTAATTTCCAACTTCAACTTCCTTCCCATCCATGATTGCAATTCCATATTTTGATTTGAGTTTCTCTCGAAGCTCTTTTCTTTTTGCAGCAATGGATTTCTTTTCCTCTTTTGTCATCATCTCCTTGAGATCTTTTTCCTTGTCAATTATTTTGTAAGCATTTGAAAAATCAATATCTTCATATGAAATTTTTTTAAATTTTGAATCTAAGGTTTTAGCAAAATCTGCTGTAAAGTTTTTTTGAAAAACTTTGTCTTGAGCATATGGGGTGTCTTTCTTTTTTGCCCACTGGTAAATCATTTCTTCTTGATTTAGATTAAGATCGATACTTTCCCCTTTGATCTTTATCTTGATTCCTTGAGCCTCATAGGCAGGTGGAAACAAGATTCCTTTGTGTTCTAGAGTTTTCCATTTTGTCATTTCATTCACCTTAAAATTGTGGACTTTGACAAAAACTGCATTCTATGTGTATATCAATTTAACGTACAAGTACGATGTCATCTACGGAAACAGCTCTTTACTCATATATTTCTCAAAATCTAGGTCTGTTTTCATCTTTTTTGCTTCCATAAACATGGCAGCATCGGTTCCCACAACATATCGTGGTAAAATCTCATCATCATGAATTGCCTTTATTATGACATCTGCAACTTGAGATGGTGCAGTTCCCATTTCTACCATCATTTTAAGACCTGCAAGAATGTTATCTGTTAATGTCTTGTATTTAGGATCAGTTTTTGATTCTGGAACTTTCATTGAATTGAAAAAGTTTGTCTTGATAACTCCTGGCTCAATTAGTGTGGTTTTAACTCCAAATTGACCAAGCTCATATCTGAGACATTCACTTAATCCTTCTAGTGCAAACTTTGTGCTGATATAAGCTGGAGAACCTGGTAATCCCATCCTACCAACAACTGAGCTAATGTTTACGATAATTCCTGAATTCTGTTTCCTCATAATTGGGGATACTTCTTGAATAATTCTTACAATGCTAAAGAAATTAGTTTCAAACTGTTTTCTAAAATCATCAATTGACACATCTTCTGTGCACCCAAACTGTCCATATCCTGCATTATTTACTAAAACATCTAATCTTCCAGCATCTGTAACTACTTTCTTGATTGCAGAAACTATTGATTCTTCTTTATCTACATCTAATTCTATTACATCAATTGAAAGATTTTCTTTTTTTGCTGCATGTTCTAACTCTCCTGCTTTTCCAGTATCTCTCATACTTGCAAAAGTGTGATAACCGTCTCTTGCAAGTGCTAATACCGTCTCTAATCCAATCCCTGATGAACTACCTGTGACAAGAGCTACTTTTTCCATGTCTATGCTAGATTTTTGCTATATTTATCCCATTTTGATTTATCATACTAATGGTCTGTCTCCTTCAGTAGGATCAATTAATTCTGTCTTCTCACCATTATTGATTCTCTCTAGAATCTCTAATGCAGAATATTTGTGCAAGTATTCATTATTGTTTCCACATCTGTATGAGAATGTACATCTAGGACACCCTGATTCATTTTCACATGGGCATTCCTTTACGATATGCATACTTCTTTCAAGAGCTTTTTCAAATCTATCATACAATGCTTTACTGGCACCGCTTCCTCCTATTGCTCCATCATAGATGAAAATCAAGCCTGAAGTACCTAATGATATGCCTCCCAAGTCTTGAGAAACCCCTCCAGTAATCATGTTACTTCCTTCAATTACAACATGCTCTGTTGCGTGATATCCACTGGCTTCAGTATACTCTTCATCTTCTGCTTCCTCAATAACTTTGAGAGGTCTTGGAGCATGGAAAACAATTCCTTTTGTAACAAAATCATACTCTAGTGGGGTGTCAAGTTGTACTTTTTCTCCTTGAGTAATTTCTTGTCCTAGTTCTATGTTGACATAACCATAAATTTTCTTTTGAATATGTAATTTACAAAACGCAACTTCTACACCATTTGCTTTTCTTCTTTCAAAAACAGTTTCAATTGTTGGCCACTCTTCTGTAAGTGATTTTGTATAGTATGGGTAATCTCTTGGGATTCTTTCTAGTTTGGCATAATTTTTTTTAGGATAATCGAATTCTTTTACCTTGTAACGAATTCCTGCCAAAAAATAGATTGCATCTTTGTGCAGTTCCTCTAATGCGATTGGTAATATTCTATCTCCTACCTTTTTTTCATTTAAGAAAATATCAATTGATTTCCCAATTCCCCTAATGCTATAATCATTTAACATAGAATTGATTTTATCAAAATTTGGAATAATTCTATTGTTAAATTCTTTGAGATTCTCTTTGATTATATGATGCTCAATTATCTCTTGATGCTCTTTTAACTCATGTTTTGAAATTGGTCTATCACATGCCATTGCCAAAACCTGAAATTCTTCTACAAACGGATTTTTGGGATCGATGTATGTTTTTTCGATATCCTCAAAATAATCATCAGGGTGATTTTTGTAGTATTGAGAAATAGGATCGTTTCCTAATGCCAAAAATGCATATCCTCTTTGGCCTTTTCTTGCTGCTCTTCCAATTCTTTGAATTAGCCTGTTTATTGGGATTGTAGATGATATGACACAATCTACATTGCCTACATCTATGCCTAATTCAAGCGTAGGAGTACATGAAATTGCCTGTAACTTGTCTTCTTTGAATTGTCTTTCTACTGATGTTCTGTAATTTGCCATCAATCCTGCCCTGTGAACTTTAATGTTGACTTTTTGTTTTTTTGCTTGTATTGCTAAAAGCTCAGAGTTTAGATGTGAATTATTAAACACCATTGTTTTGTGATTTTTCTCGGTCAATTTCTTTGTCAGTTCTACCATTAGTGCTCTTTGAGTTCTAAGTGATGGAAACAACATTGCAAAATCTGTTTGACCTTTTTTTCCAGAACCATGAATGATTTGCATTTTTTCTCCAAATAACTGCTGACAGAATTTTTTTGCATCATCAAGTGTCGCTGATGCTGCAACAAACTGTAATTTGTTAGTGCAAATCCTCTTGAGTCGTTTTATGATATAATGAACATTTGATCCAAAAATTCCTGAATACACATGTGCTTCATCTACTACCAGAATCTTTGTTGAAGTTAATATAGATGAAAATCTTGTCTGATGCCAAAGATGATAATGTATAATATCAAAATTTGTAACTAGAATTTGGGGTGGATTTTCAATTATTTCTCTCCTCTCCTCTACCTTTGTGTCTCCATCAAAAATCTTAACATTAATCCCAATCTTTTCTGCAAATTTTTGAATTTTTGGATATTGATCTCGTGATAATGCTTTTGTTGGATATACAAAAATTGCAAAAACATTCCCATCACTTGAATCTTTTTTAATTTTTTGAATTACTGGAATTAAAAATGCTTCAGTTTTTCCTGATGCTGTAGGTGCTTCAATTACAACATTTTCTCCAAATGTGATTTCTTGAATTGCTTCTTCTTGAAATTTATAAAATTGCTCTATCTCTAGTTCCTTAAGATGTTCTGAAACAGATTTATCTAATCCTAAATCTTCAACTTTACAGCCCATTTTAGGCTCAGGATTCTTCAAAACCTTGTATTGTGAAACATAGTCTTTTTTTGAAAATAAGATTTCTTCAGTGATTTTATCTGGCTTGTTTTTACCTATCATTTCTTTGATTTCATTTTCTCCTCTGACAATTCCTTCATCCTTTAGGTTTTCTGAAAGTCCCTTTTCTGTGACTAGCCCTTTGTCAAATCTTGAAAGGAATTCAAGAAATACTTCATCGACATTTTTTGAAAATTCTAACAGATCTTCGATACCGCATTTCTCACAAGAAACATGCATTTTTTTGTTGAATGTTTTTTGAATCTCTATTTTTGACTTACATTTTGGACATGAGAATTTCAAGATCTATTTGATGAGAAATGATTAGTGATTTATTGTTTAATCATCACTATTTATCCATGACATTATTAAGCTAGGTAATAGTCTTGAATTTAAAAATGAAAAAAATTGAAATTAACAAAATTTACAACTTAGATTGTGTTAAAGGAATGAATTTAATTCCTAAAAACAAAATTGATCTTGTAATTACTGATCCTCCTTTTGCCATAAATTTTAAAGCAAAAAAAGCAAATTATAACAGAACTGCGTCTAGGGTTTTATCTGGGTATAATGAAATTAAACCAGAAGATTACTATGATTTTACATTAGCATGGATGAGTGAAGTTTTTCGAATTCTAAAAGACTCTGGAAGCATGTATGTTTTTTCAGGATGGAATAATCTTAAGGATATTTTACGAGCATTAGATGATGTTGGATTTGTTACTATTAACCATGTTATTTGGAAATATCAGTTTGGTGTGGTTACTAAAAAGAAATTTGTCACTTCTCATTATCATTGTCTTTATGTCTGTAAAGATGATAAGAAACGAAAATTCTTTCCATTTTCTAGGTTCAAAAAAGATGATAAAACTAAAGATGGAAGAAGTCTTCATTACAAAGACAAAGAAGACGTATGGGAAATCAAAAGAGAATACTGGACTGGCGATGAAAAAACACCAACTAAACTTCCCTCTGAATTAATTAAAAAATTACTAGAATATTCTAGTGAAAAGAAAGATATTGTATTTGATCCGTTTCTTGGTTCAGGACAAGTAGCAGTTGTTAGTAAATCTCTTAACAGAAAATTTCTTGGTTTTGAAATTGTTCCTGACTATTACAAATTTGCTAAAAAGCGACTTGATAAAAACATGTATCGCATCAAGAAATCAAAATAAATTATTCTTTATTTTCTGTTTCATCTTTCTTCTTTTGACCCATTTTCTCTGAAATCATTTTTTTTAATTCATCGTCTGTTTTTTCCACATTCACTCCCATTGATTTGGCCATGGTCTCTAACTTTTCTCGTTCAGTCCCTACTGGTCCTGTAATTTTTGGTGATTGTTCTTCTCCTACCTTCATCTGGTCTTGAATTTCGTTTTTTGCTTTGTTGTATTCATTAACAGCTTTCCCGAGTTTTTTTGCAACGCCAGGAAGCTTCCCTGTTCCTAAAATCAAAACTATCGCGACAAAAATGATGATCATCCATTCGCTTCCAGCTATGTTCAATGAGAAACCGAGCATACCATGGAACACTCTCATTTGAAATTAAAGGTAATGTTCAAGTTTTATGCCTGTGATCAATTTGAGCTTTGGATTCTTTGTGGCTCTAGTTTCTTTCTTGACATTATAGCGAACAGTGTAACTCCTATTCCTATCACACAAAATATCAGATATGGTGTTTCATCTCCAAATGATTGCGTGATTGGACCGCCAATAATTGGTCCTAATGCCCAACCTATTCCAAAAACTGTTTCGTACGCTCCAATTAATCTCCCTGAAATTTCTTTTCTGGTCTTACTCAAAATTATTTCTAACGTTAAGGGGAAAAATATGCTAAACCCAAATCCCATTAGAATTAATGAAACTGCAAAACCAATAATTGAATCTGCAATAACTGAAATGGCTAATCCAATTGATACTGCCATTGTTGCAGCAATCAAAGTCTGACTTGATTTTTTTGCAAACTTTCCAACTAATGCAAGAGATACAACACGTGATATTCCAAAAACAAAATACAATAACAAAATATCCGTGGCTCCCATTCCATTGTCATTTAGAAATGCTGGATAAATTGTGAGAATTATTCCAAAAGATGATGTACAGAAAATCAATAAAATTATCACTTCTGGAAATCTTTTCATTTCCTTAATTGATGAAAAAGATAATCGCGTGTGATGACTTCTAACTCTTTTTCTTGAGATAATTAGTGCAGAGATTATTGCAGTAGCCAGAATAAACGCTGTAATCTGGAATAGAATTCTATAGGTGATATCAAGGCCCTCAAGTAATACTGTTCCAAGTAATGGCCCTACCATGAATCCAATAACAAAAAACATTGTAAACCAGGAAATGTTTTTGACTCTGTTTTTCTCTGTGCTCTCATCAGCAATAATAGCTTGACATGGAGGCCAAAAAAATGCATGAGCTACTCCTGTCATAATTCTGAATCCCATTATTTCTGGAACTGATTGTGCAATTGATAGAAGATAGATTGACGCTGAATTGATGGCAGCCCCTAATGCAAGCAGGTATCCGCTGTTAAATCTGTCAAGAAGAATTCCTACAAAAAGTGGAATAAACATGTAAGGAATAAAATTAGTTAATCCAATTAATCCAAGTTCAGAATATGTAGCACCAATGACATTTTTTGCAAATAATGGTAGAATTGGCCCATGTAGTCCATATGAAATTCCAATGATTAAAGCAGTAATGTTGACTAGAATTAGAGCTCTGTTCATTTGTATGCTGCAACCATTATTGCTCCGCCCATAAGATCTTTCTCAAATTCTACTCTGGAAAATTTTTCTAACAATAATCCTTCGAGCTTTTTATTCTGGGGCCATCTTTTGAACGTACCATATAATGTTCCAAACTTTAATCCAAGTCTTCCCCCTGCAGCAAATGCAAGAATTGGAAGAATACATCTTAGATAAAATGAAACACCTGCTCTGATAAATGCCTCATCTGGTTTTCCTAAATCAACAATAACAAATCTTCCATCTTTTTTCAATACTCTGTGAATTTCAGAAATTGCAATTCTCAAATTGATTGCGTCTCTTAATGAATATCCACACAAAACTGCATCAAACTCTCCTTCTCTAAATGGAATATGTTCAAAAACCCCATTTGCCATATCTGGTAGTTTTTCAAAATATGTGCTTGTGTTTTTGAGCATGGGAACAAGAGGATCATAAAGTGTAACTGAAATTTTTCCATCAGTTTGTTTTAATGCAGTCTTTGACATGTTGCCAAAACCAGAACCCGCATCTAGAATTTTATTTCCTGGAAACACTCTTTGTGAAATTCCACGATTTCTATGTTCATCATCTTTACCAAGAGAAATGATAGAATTCACTTTATCATAAACAGGAATAATCTCTCGAAGTACTTCCATTACTTCGCCCCAATAGCTTCCTAAACCACTCATAATCTATCATCTCTGTATGCTTTTTGAATAGTTTTCAAATCAAAAACTTCTATTCTGTAGCAAACTTTGATGTGTTTTGAGAATAATTCTTTAAATCCGATTCAGGAATTATCTCGAAAACTTTTGCTTCAGTTGTAATTTTTGCCATTTTGATATCTTTGATTCCATCTTTTTGTTCAGCTTTTAGATTAATTGCTGCAATAGCTAAAGATGCTGCATCATCTAAACTCATATCTGAGTTGTAATATTTCTCTAAAAATTCATTTACATCATCAGAACCTGCCCCAATTGCAATTGCTGCATATTGTACATAGGTTCCACTAGGATCAGTCACATAGATTGATTCTCCTTTTTGATCAATACCTGCAATTATCAAGGAAACTCCGTTTGGACGTACTCCTGAATATTGTGTAAACTGATGAGATTGATTTGCTAAATGTTTGGCAACTGTTGCAACTTCGACAGATTCATCATATGTCATTTTATTTCCTTGTGAGAAAAATCTTGCACTATCTACTTGAACTCGTGCATCTGGGATGTATCCAGCTGCTGCAACACCAATATGAAAATCTACTTGGAAAATTTTCTGTGTAATATTTGTAGTTTGTAATGTTCGAGCCTTCTCCTCTACTGCCATAATGACTCCTTCTTTAGTGCAAACACCAATTGCTAAAGTTCCTCTTTTTACTGTCTCCATAGCATATTCGACTTGGTATATTCTACCATCTGGAGAATACATGGTAGGAGTCATATCGTAGCCACGTGATGCCATCATGATATCACGAGTCCATTCTCAGTCAATTTAAGGGTAATTATCTTGCTTGATATTGTCAATATGGAAAAGATATGGAAATAGAGTTTTAAGTAAAATCGTCTTTATTTTCTTTAAGACATGACTAATCAACTCCTAGAATTCAAAGAAATTATTAGATCAAAACAAGTTTCTACGCAAAGAAAACCAGACAAACAGACTAGAAAGTTGTTACTTTACTTGTTTACAAGTACTAGGGGTGGACTTACTAGATTACGTATTGTTATGCATTTGCTTGATCAACCATACAATACTCATCAACTAACCAAAGTACTTGGTCTTGATTACAAAGCAGTTCAACATCACATGAAAGTTCTAGAGAAAAATAACATGGTTTCAAAAATTGGTGAAAAGTATGGTGCAATTTTTCACTTGTCAAATTTCCTTGAGATTAACATTAGTGCACTTGATGAAGCAATAGACAAATTAGATAGAAAACTAAATCACAAAAAAGTTTACATATAAACAGTAATTTTGCGATCAGAAATTTTTCATTAAACTTAAATTAATGATTCATTTAAAAAATACCCTTGGTCAAGCATGATCCTTTTGCAAATGCAACAAAGCAAGTTAATGATGCATGTGATATTCTTGGAATTAAAGATAAAGGATTGCGTGAGTATCTTGCGATGCCTAACAAAGTTTTGCGAGTAAAGATTCCAGTAAAAATGGATAATGGTAAAATTAGAATTTTCACAGGTTTTAGAAGTCAACATAACAATGATAGAGGTCCATACAAAGGAGGTATTCGTTACTTTAATCCAGAAGGTGGAGTTGAATACATGGAACGTGAAGTTATGGCACTGTCTTCATGGATGACATGGAAATGTGCAATTGTTGATATTCCTTTAGGTGGAGGAAAAGGTGCAATCTATGTAAATCCTAAAACAGAAAAAATTAGTGATGCAGAATTAGAGAGACTAACAAGAGGATTTGCATTCAAAATTTCTGAAATCATAGGACCTGAAAAAGATATTCCAGCTCCTGATGTTTACACAACAGGTAGAGAAATGACTCAAATCATGGATACATTTAGCAAACTAAACGGCAACAAATCTACTCCAGCTGTAATTACTGGAAAGCCAATTTCAATGGGAGGCTCTCTTGCAAGAAATGTTGCAACTGGATTAGGAGCAGCATATTGTGTGAGAGAAGCTGCAAAACAATTGAAACTGAATCTCAAAGGTGCCAAAGTTGTTTTACAAGGATTTGGAAATGCATCAACATTTGCAGGAGAATCTCTTGAAAAGATGGGCGCTAAAGTAATTGCAGTTAGTGATTCTAAAGGTTCTATTTCTATTCCAAAAGGTGCAAAGGTTAGTAAAGTTTTAGAACATAAACAAAAGAAAGGCTCTGTTGTTGGATTTCCTGGAAGTAAAAAGATCTCAACTGAACAATTACTTACTACTAAATGTGACATTTTAGTTCCTGCTGCACTAGAAAATCAGATCAATGCAAAGATTGCGAAGAATCTGAAATGTAAAATTATTGCAGAAGCTGCCAACGGTCCAACATTACCGGAAGCTGATCCAATTATTTACAAAAAGAAAATTTTAGTTATTCCTGATATTTTAGCAAATTCTGGTGGTGTTTGTATCTCATACTTGGAATGGGTACAAAACAACATGGGTTACTATTGGACATTTGATGAGGTTGCAAAGAAAATGGAAGAAAATATCACAAAGGGATTCAAAGATGCATATTCCATGTCAAAGAAACACAAAATCGACATGAGAAAAGCTGCTATGGCTTTAGCTGTTGAAAGAGTAGTAGAAGCCTTTAATCAAAAAGGTATTTGGCCGTAAACTTAGGCTAGGTACGATTCATAACAAACTAGTTGTTCAATAAACATAATTTTCCCTTTAGTAATCTCTCGTAATTTCTTTTTGTAAGAAAGATCAATTTTTGTTCTTCTTTGCAATAACTGAATTGTTTTTCCAGTGAGATATCTTCCTTTTTTGTCTCTGTCAAAAAGTATTATGAGATTTTTATATTTTGCAACTGAATCAGTAAAGTCTACCATTCCTCCAAATTTATGAAACTCTAACACTTTACCAGAATAACCAAGTTTTTTTAATGCAATAGCATCTCTTTTTCCCTCAACTACTACTACTCCATCTTCCATAGAGTTTAATTGAAAAATGAAATTTTTTAACTCGGTAATTTCTTGTTCTGTAACTAGCACATTGTTTGATTCACTTTAACATATTAATCACTTTTGAGAATAGAAAATAATGTCTGATGTTTTGCTTATACAAAATACAAGAATTGAAGGGTCTGGATACTTGGGTGAACTTCTCAAAAATGATGGATTCAAAATTAGTTCAGTTAATGCAAAACATGAACAACTCCCTGAGAAAGATTTCTCTCTAGTTGTAATTTTAGGAGCTCCTGAAAGTGCAAATGATGATTTACCATATCTTCAAGCACAACAACATCTTATCAAAAACTATGTTGAAAAAAATATTCCTGTTTTAGGAATCTGTTTGGGTTCTCAATTGATTGCTAAAACTTTTGGTGCCAAAGTATACAGTGGGCCACTAAAGGAGATTGGATTTTACAACGATTTGAAAATTTATAACAAATCTAAATTTTTTTCTGACTTTAAAAATCCCTTTACTGTATTTCACTGGCATGAAGATACATTTGATTTACCTGAAGGTGCAGTTAGATTGGCCTCATCTGAGCATTATCTGAATCAAGCCTTTCAATACAAAAGTGCAGTTGGATTACAATTTCATTTAGAGGTAAATGAAGAGATGATCAATTTGTGGCTTGATAACACAGAGGAAAAACTTGAAAAAATTCCTTACATTGATCCACAAAAAATCCGCTTAGATATTAACGAAAATATTTCAACTGTAAAATCAAATATGAAGAATTTTTACAACAACTTCAAATCATCATCCAATCTTTGACCAAAGTTTAATATACTTAATTTGATTTTATCGATCGGTTATGTCTTCAGTTAAGAAAATTTTTGATGAAATTATTCAAACTAAACACAAAGTTATCACAGAAGAATCATCCAAAGCTATTCTCAAAACTTATGGTGTTAAAGTTCCACCTTTTTCACTAGTTACATCTGCTGAAGAAGCAGCAAAACAAGCAAAAAAGATTGGTTTTCCACTTGTAATGAAAGTTGTATCGCCACAAATCTTACACAAAACTGATGTTGGTGGAGTTAAAGTTGGATTAGATAATGTCAATGATGTAAAAAAGACATTCAATGACATGTATGGTCGTCTTTCTAAAAAGAAAGGAGTTGATGTTAAAGGAATTCTATTAGAAAAGATGGTTCCAAAAGGTGTTGAGCTAATTGTAGGTATTCAAAATGATTCTCAATTTGGTCCTGTAATTATGGTTGGTCTTGGAGGTATAATGACTGAAGTTATGAAAGATGTTGCATTTAGAATGCTTCCAATTACAACCTCTGATGCAAAATCAATGATTAATGAACTCAAAGGTTCAAAACTTCTCAAAGGATTCAGAGGAAGTGCACCAATTGATCTTAACATGGTTGCAAAAATGTTGGTAGACATTGGAAAATTAGGCGTTGATAATGCTGATTACATTAACAGTATTGACTTTAACCCAGTTATCGTATATCCAAAATCTCATTATGTAGTTGATGCAAAAATCATTCTCAACAAAGAATTAAGGAAAAACTCTATCTCAAAAGAAAAACCAAACAAAGTAAACATGGAGACATTCTTTACTCCAAAATCTGTTGCACTAGTTGGTGCATCATCAACTCCTGGAAAGATTGGAAACTCTATCTTAGATAGTTTGGTAAATTATGATTTCAAAGGAAAGGTTTACCCCATTAATCCAAAGGCTGATAAAATCTTTGGACAAAAATGTTATCCATCAGTTTCAGCAGTTCCAGGAAAAATTGATCTTGTTGTAGTTTCAGTTGATTTGTCTATGACTCCACCTGTCTTAGAAGACTGTGCAAAGAAAGGAGTACACAGTGTAGTAATTGTTTCAGGTGGAGGAAAAGAGCTTGGCGGAGAGCGTGCAGATTATGAAGCTGAAGTAGCGAGATTATCTAAAAAACACAAAATCAGAATTATTGGTCCTAACTGTATTGGAATGTTCAATGCTGCTAATCGTCTTGATTGTGCATTCCAAGGACAAGAAAGAATGCTACGTTCAAAATTAGGTCCTGTAGCATTTTTCTCTCAAAGTGGAACAATGGGAATTAGTATGTTAGAAAGTGCTGATGTATTTGGTTTATCCAAGATGATTAGTTTTGGTAATCGTTCTGATGTTGATGAAGCAGATATGATATGGTATGCTGCCAATGATCCTCAAACAAAAGTAATTGGATTATACGTTGAAGGATTTGGTGATGGAAGAAAATTCATCAATACTGCCAAACGTGTTATGAAAGAAACAAAGAAACCAATAGTCATTTGGAAGAGTGGAAGAACTGCAATTGGTGCAAAACAAGCTGCATCACACACAGGCTCACTTGGAGGCTCAAATGCAATCATTATGGGTGCATTCAAGCAAGCAGGTATAATTTCTGTTGACAGTTATCAACAACTAGCTGGTGTCTTAAAGGCACTAGCATGGCAACCAGCTGCAAAGGGAAATCGTGTTGCTATGACTAGTAATGGTGCTGGTCCAATGATTGGTGGAATGGATCAATTAGAAAAATTTGGTCTTACAATAGGAAAGTTATCGCCAGAACGTGTCAAAAAAATGAAGGCACATTTCCCAGTAGCTGTTCCTATTCATAGTGGTAATCCAGCAGATGTAGGTGGTGGTGCAACTGCAGAAGATTATAGATTTGTCATTCAACAATTCATGGAAGAAAAAAATATTGATATCGCAATGCCATGGTTTGTCTTCCAAGATGATCCTCTTGAAGAAACAATTGTTGATTATCTTGCTGAGTTCCAAAAGAAAGGAAAGAAACCACTTTTAGTTGGATGTAATGGTGGTCCATATACTGAAAAAATGGTAAAATTGGTTGAGAAACATAATGTTCCAGTTTACCAAGACCTTCGAACTTGGGTTGAAGTTGCAGGTGCATTAGTTCAATTGGGCAAAATACAAGGAAAATAGATAACATTTAAGTCCGCCATAACTTTGCAAATTATCATGTCACTAGTTACCACATCTACTTCTGATGGCATTTGTACAGTCAAAATTAACAGACCGGACAAACTCAATGCTATGAATATTGATGTTGCAAAAGAACTAATCAAAACTTTTGAAGCACTCAATCATGATGATAATGTCAAAGTTATCATTTTGACGGGTGAAGGAGAAAAGGCATTTTCTGCTGGTGCAGATATTGAATACATGTCAAAAATCTCTGCAGACGAATCAGTTGATTATGCAAAAACTGGTCAACTTGTTACTTCAACTGTTGAACTAGTAAAACAACCAACTATTGCAGCCGTTAATGGTTTTGCTTTAGGTGGAGGTTGTGAACTTGCAATGTCTTGTGATATTAGAATAGCTGCAGATACTGCAAGGTTAGGTCAACCAGAAGTAACAATTGGTATTCCTCCTGGATGGGGTGGAACACAAAGATTGATGAGAATTGTGGGAATAGCAAAGGCCAAAGAAATTGTTTACACTGGCAAAATGGTCAAAGCAGATGAGGCAAAAGAAATTGGTCTTGTAAACCAAGTCGTTCCTCTTGCATCATTACAAGAAGAGGCTTTGAAAATGGCACAGCAAATAGCTGGAAACTCTATCATGGGTGTTCAGATGTCTAAAGTTGCAATCAACAAGGGACGAAACGCAGATCTTGATACTGGTCTTGCAGTAGAGTTACTTGCTTGGAGAAATTGCTTCACTCATCCTGACAGAGAAGAACGTATGACCGCATTTGTAAACAAGTCAAAGAAATAGCTATTCCAACTTCTTTATTTTATTCAATTTTAAAAAAAATAGGCATGATCTCTTGAATTACCACTGTGCTGGGTGGGAAAAGCTTATTATAATTTGAATCAATATTTTCATTCATAATGGCAACTGAGCAAACACAAAAGATGATCACAGTCACTGCAAAAGCAGCTGAAAAGATTCATGAATTCATGAAAGATGAAGCAGAAGCCCCTGAATATCTTAGAGTATATGTTCAAGGCGGAGGTTGTTCTGGTCTATCTTATGGAATGGGCTTTGAAAAAGCACCAGAAGAAGATGACATCGTCATGGAAGAAAATGGAGTAAAACTCCTAGTTGACAGCTATAGTGTTGATCATCTGCAAGGTGCAAACGTAGACTATATTGAAAGCCTAATGGGATCAGGATTTAAAATCAACAATCCAAATGTTACAAAATCCTGTTCATGTGGTTCCTCATTTAGCACTGAATAAACAACTACATTATTTTTCATTTTTAGATTTTCCTAGCGAATGCTATGATCCTTTCTTGAAAAATTTCATATCTTCAGTGTAATTTTTGGCGATACCCTCATATATCGAAAGCAGAAACCCAAATTATGAAAATAAAGGAGATGAATAGTTTATGCCTCAATCAGGAATTGTCAAATATCACGTTAAACTTTCCTATGAAGTCGATGGACTCGTTGAAAGAGCAGATATAATCGGAGCCATCTTTGGCCAAACAGAAGGACTGTTAGGCCCAGAGATGAATTTGAATGAACTGCAACGAGTTTCTAAAGTAGGTCGTATTGAAGTTAATACAAAATCTACATCTAACACCACCAATGGTGATGCTTTAATCCCTATGAGTACTGATATTGATACTTGTGCATTAATTGCCGCTGGAATTGAAAGCATTGACAAAGTAGGTCCATTTGATTGTAAATTCAAATTAGAAGGTATTGATGATGTCAGAGCTGCAAAGAAAGATGATATTGTAAGACGTGCAAAAGAAATCAAGCAAAAATGGGCAACAAAAACCGTTAGTGAAGGAGAAACAATGCTAAATGATGTTCATCAAGGTGATACTGGTAAACTATCAACATATGGACCATCAAAACTCACATGCAGTTCAGGTCTCTCTGATTCTAATTGGGTAATTCTAGTTGAAGGAAGAGCTGATGTAATTAATCTTCTAAGAGCAGGTTATGATAATGCACTTGCAATTGAAGGTGCAAAAATTGATGAGTCTATTAAAGAACTATGTAATTCTAAAGATACTGTAGTTGCATTCCTTGATGGAGATAGATCTGGTGGATTCATCCTCAAAGAGCTCACATCTGTTGTTACTGTAGATTATGAAATACAAGCAGATTCTGGTGTTGAAGTTGAAGAATTAACTCCACAACGAATTGATGAAATTCTTAGTCCCATTGCTGCTGAAATTAAAGATGGAAAACCAGCACCAACAATCAAAAGTGAAGATGATAAACCAATTGCAGATGTAGCATCAAAGATTTTCCCAAATCTTAATGAAACACTTGAAGCAGTTGCACTAGATGGTGATCAAAACGAAATATTCAAAGTTCCAATCAGTGAGGTTGTTAGTAAACTATCAACACAATCAGGAATCAAATATCTTCTACTAGACGGAATCATCACTCAAAGACTAATCGAGAGTGCCAAAAATGCAGGTGTTGAATGTGTTGTTGGACATAGAGCTGCTAAATTATCAAACTCTGATGGAATGACGCTTAAAACATTTAGTGATTTAGGCGTATCATAGGATTTTAGATGACTGAACTAAAAATTCAGCACCTCTTAACTCTCTCTTATCTTCTATCTAAAGGAGCAAAACACAACTATGTCACTCTCACTACTTCATCACTTGGAAAGAGTATTAAAAAGTCACAACAAGCAGCATCAAAACATCTTATTGAATTAGAACAAAATCAATTCATTGAAAGAATAGTTAATGGAAGAAATATTTCAGTAAAAATTACTACAAAAGGTTTTTCTGAAATGGTAAAACTCTCTGCTATTTTACAAAAAAGTTTGGATTCTTCTCCTTCGTATGTTGAACTAAAAGGAACTTTAGTATCTGGAATGGGTGAAGGTGCATACTATATGGGATTAAAAGGATACACAAAACAATTCAAATCAAAAATTGGATATGTTCCATTTCCAGGAACACTTAATGTTAGATTAAATCAAAAAATTCATCAAGAAGCAATTAAACAATTTGAAGTTTTAGAAGGTATCAAAATTAAGAGCTTCTCAGATGGTAAGAGAACCTATGGATGGGTAAAATGTTTTCCAGCTAAACTCAACAATTCAATTAATTGTGAATTAATCATACTTGAGAGAACACATCATGATGATTCTATAATTGAATTGATATCAAAAATTTGTATTCGAAAAACTGCAAAAATAAAAGATGGCTCAAAAATTTCACTTAAAATTCCAATAAATTCCTAAATCCCGTGAATAGATTCGCCATACTCTTTTTGTATTTTAGAGCTAGAACTTTCTGGGATTGGGGATTGTAATCTTGCAACTTGTGCCTCTAAATCAATTTTCTTACATCCATCTATAATGAATTTCTCTTGATGAATTTGATCATAACCTAATGCAATAATTTCTGGCTTTACACGGTTAACTGTTTTAAAAATATCATCTTCTTGTCCAACTAAACAAAGATCTACTACTGAAAGTGAATTTACTAATTCTTGTCTTTGCTCTTGCGTATGCAGTGGCTTTCTCTTCTTCATCTTTTCAGATGTGTTATCAGTTGCTACAACTACTACTAGAACATCCCCTAATGCTTTTGCAGCATTAAGTGTGTAAATGTGACCTGGATGAATGATATCAAAAACTCCTCCAGCTAATACTACTTGTAATGAACTTCGTCCAATTTCCGTGAGTGTGGCTCTGTCTTCATTTACAAGTTGGTTTTTTATTAATTCGTCAATCTTTGTGTTAATTGTGTCTGTGGACAGTATACTTTTTTTTCTAATTAATTCGATTGGAGATTTTTCATTAATCTGACATACAAACATAGCAGATAGAATTGTTTTTTCAATTAATTCCAATATTATTTCTATTTTTAGACCCTCTCTTTAATTCATCGCTAAAGATTACATCTTTGGATCAAGGCCTTTTGCCAATCTTAATGCATCTACAAGACCATCTGCATACCCAATACTCAAAATTGCCACCTCATCTTGACCGTCTTCTAGGAATTTTTCTGCATCTTGTATGTACAATTCAGCATTTTCCAAGATTACTTGAAACTCTTTTTGATCTTTGTAGTGTGGTTCAATTTCTTCAAGTGCTTCTCTGACCATTGGAACATATTTTTCTAACATCTGAATTGAAATTTTCTTTGTTTTTTCAGAATTATCAAATGGTTCATCAATACATTTTCCTAATATTTTTAGAGCATCTGATTCAGTAAAGTGTAATCTTCCTGTAATAATTACCGTATGTGGTGGTTTTCCAAAATCCTTTTTCTTCAAACTAGATACTTTACCTGAAATAACTGTTTGATCTTTGAATCCAATTCTTGATGCAACTATGGCGTAAGTGGATGAACTTATTACATTTCTTCTTTGCCCTTTCTCTGTTTCCAATAATCCATTCAACGCCTCTTTAGGATCTAAGAAAAAATCTTTGTCTTGGTTGTACTCTAAGAGAAGTACAGTGTGATTTCCTTCAATAATATTTTTGTAAATTATATAGTATGGTGTTGTAAGTGATTTCATTTCATTCATTATTGTTGCAATTCTTCCAACTTTGTAAAAATGCAAACCACATTCTCCTATCATTGCAGTAAGTGATGATGAAGCATGAATGGAATGTGTCTTTATTTTTTCTTCAATTGCCCTTGTTCTTAATTCAATGTGTGTTGTTGCAATGTATGGATCTCCATATGAAAGTAAAACTACTTTTTTCTTTTTTGCATTTTCTAAAATTTCATTACCATCTTCTACTAACCATCTCTTTGCAGGTTTGAATTCTCCTTTTGTCGCATTTTTGATTTTAGTTAAATCAGATTTTCCAATTGGACTGGTAAACTGTTCAAGATATACAATATCTGCTTTTGATAAAATATCTAGTGCCTCACTAGGAATTGATTTGAATCCCGAAATTCCTAAACCTACAAACCAGAGCATTACTGCATCTTTTTATCATGAAGTCTTTTTAAATGCTGAAGAGTTTTCTTGAGAATTTCTATTCCTCTTAGGTATTCATCAATTGAAACTTTCTCATCAACTGTGTGTGCCTCGTGTGGATCTCCTGGACCATATGTAACCACAGGAATATTCCATTGATTTCCAAGAACATTCATGTCGCCTGTACCTGTTTTTCTGATTAGAGTTGGCCTAGAGTTCTCCGTCTCCATAATTCCCAGTGTAAATGCCCTAACTAAAGGTGAATTATGAGCTGCTTCAAATGGTTCTGTTTCATCTAGAATTGAATAAAATGCCTCTACTCCTCTTTTTACTGCAATTTCTTTTACCAATGTTGAAATTTTCTGTTCAGTAGATTTGCAGTTCATATCTACTGGAATTCTAATATCAAAAATAGTTTCACATTCTTTTGGAGTTACATTATGACTAATCCCTCCTTTAATTTCAGTCATAGTTGCAGTTAGTAACATTCCTTTGGTTTTACCTTCTTGACCTGCTTCTAATCCTTCTTTGAGTTCTTTTACAAAAATCATTGATTCGTCAATTGCATTTTTTGAAAGCCATGGTGCACTTGCATGAGAGCTATCTTCAACAACCACTTTGAGATTAATTGCTAATCTTCCTTTGTATGCAATTGTGACTTTTTTAATTCCACTTGGTTCTCCAAAAATTGCATAATCTACACCCATCTTTTTTTGTACAAGATTTTTTACTCCTATTGCAGTCCCTTCTTCATCTACAGCTCCCACAAAAATTACAGTTCCATTATTATTTTGAATTGATGCTGCTGCAAATAACATTGCAATTAATGGTGCTTTTGCATCTGATGCTCCACGTCCGTAAAGTAAATCTCCTTCTTTTCTAACTTTGACTTTTCCTGGAACAACATCCATGTGTCCACATAACATGATTTTTGGTGAACCAGTTCCTTTCCTTGCAATTAAATTTCCTACTTCATCAATTTGAATATCTTCAAATCCTAGATCATCACATTTATCAGCTAAAAAATCTGCCATTGGTTTTTCACTGAGTGATGGAGTGTAAAGTCTGAGTGCTTTTTCAAGTGTCTTTACTGCAAAACTTGGTGTTACTGTAAAATGAGTAGTCAATTCTTACTTTCCTGTGTTTAGTGCATAATCTAACATTAAGGAAGGAATATCCACTTCACACACTCTAACTGTATTCTTGTATTCTGTTGTATTATTAACTTCATGAACAACTAGTCCTTTTTCATCACTTTCCATCAAATCTACACCTACGATATCTCCCTGAACTGCGTTTTTTGCCTTGATACACATTTCTTCCATTTCTGGTGTAACCTTACATGGTTCTGCTACTCCGCCAAGTGCCATGTTTGTTTTCCAATGACTAGAATTTCTGTAAATTGCTGCAACTATTTTGTCACCTACCATTATAGCTCTGATATCTCTTGGTGGTCTTTTTACAAATTCTTCTAGATAATGAATGTGGTAAATTGGATACATGGTTTCTCTACTTTCAATAATTCCTTCAGCAGAGTCCTTGTCGTTTAATTTTGAAATTAATCGACCCCAACTACCAACTGTTGGTTTTATTACTTTAGGAAATCCTTGCGTCTCTAATGCTTGAAGAGCTGCATCTTTTGAAAAAGCAACTGTTGCATCAGGTGTTGGGACTCCAAATTTCTTTAGTAACATATGTGTGAATAGTTTGTTTCCTGCAAAAATACCTGTATTGAGGCAATTAATTACCTTGACTCCAAGTCCTTCTAGTGCTGCAGTTGAATGCAAATTTCTATAATAGCTTACACATCTTTGGATAACTACTCCATAATCATCAGGTTTTTTTTCTAAATCTAATGCTAATTTCTTACAATCTACCATCTGAATATTGATATTCTTTTTTTTACCTGCTTCTAATAGAGCTTTTTCTTCCCAACGGATGTTATCGTAAAGAATAGTAACGTCAGGATTCACTGTCCCCAATCCTCGCCAACCGTTTGGGCAGGCTTTAGATCAAAACCGTTTGAACCTTTTGCTAATTCAAAACTTGCGCCACATTCTGGACATGTTACAATTTCTCCTTCAAGTGCATCACTTGGTATGGAAATGTTTGCATCACATTCTTTACATTTTGACATATTTTCTCTTCTCTCTTTCTCTATTTATCATTAATTATCTTTTTTTCAAGTCTGTCTTCTAGTGGAATCTCAATAAGATCTCCCATTCTAAGACCTTTCAATCCGGCTGCAACTGCTTTTGCACCTTCATCGTCTTTTTCAAGACCCAATAATGACATCAGATAAGCAGCACCTGTTTTTCCTGCTAATTCTCCAAAGACAATCCTTCTTCTGTTTCCAACTGCTCTTGGTGGTATTGGTTCATAGGCAGCAGGGTTTCTGAGAATTGCTGCGAGATGTGTTCCTGCTTTGTGTTTGTATGCAGATGATCCTACAATTGGTTTTGAATCATATGGTTTGATTGCTGTATAATCTTCAATTAATCGTGATAGATCTAGTAACATATCCAATCTGAAATCATTTGGTGATTTGTATAGATAGGTTAGCGCAACTGCAACTTCTGCAAGGGGTGGAATTCCAGTCCTTTCTCCAATTCCATCAATAGTGGTATGAATCTGATCAACTCCTGCATCACATGCTGAAAATGCATTTGCTAATGCAAATCCAATATCATTATGAACATGTGCATCTAATGGTACATCTACTACGTCCCTAACTTTCTTGACAAAATTATACATTCCAATTGGACGTAAAATTCCAACTGTATCTGGAAGGCTGATTCTATCAACTCCTGCTTCTTCAATTGCCTTACAAACTTTGAGTAAAAATTCAGGTTCTGCTCTACTTCCATCCTCCACTGTAAATCTAATTTTAAGACCATGAGATTTTGCATACTCTACAGTTTCTACAGATCTGTTAAGTGCTTCTTCTCTTGAAATACGTAGTTTATCTTTTAGATGAATATCTGAAATTCCTAAATATGCTGCACACCATTTTGCATCACAATCTAATGAAACATCAATGTCTTCTTTGAGAGCACGTCCATGCGAAACAATATCTGCTTTTAATCCTTGTTTAATGATTGTCTTAGTTGCCTCTTTGTGATCCTTTGATATCACTGGTGAGATTTCAATTTGATCTACTCCAAAATAATCTAACATCCATGCAATCTGAATTCTTTGTTTGCTTGTAAATGAAACACCTGGATGTTGTTCTCCTTCTCTTAGAGTGCTGTCTAGTACTCTGATCTTCTTTGGATTTTTGTCATATGCATTGTAGATGTTTGCATAGTGATTCGGATCTTTCATTACAGAAATCGTTGGTCTAAATCGAGAATATAAGTATATTCGTACTAGGTTCGTCGGTAATAGATAATAATGATCCTAATTTAGTTTTGAATTGAAATTATGAAACGAAAGTCGTTTTAGATTACTTTTTTCAAAATAATTACGGTATTTGTATCAACTACACCTGAAATTTTTCTTAATGCATCAATACTACTATTAATTTCTGTAATTGTTGCCGCACTGATAATTGTTGTAATGTCGTATTGTCCTGTAATTTCATAAACTGTTTTTACTCCTTCTAATTTAGTAAGTTTTAGAGAAACTTTAGATGTGTCTGTTGCAGAATCTACTGAAACTAAAACAATTGCACTAGTAGTGTTTTCTTCACCAAGTTCTACAGTAAATTTTTTGATAGTTTTACTGTCTACTAAATTTTTTACACGTCTTCTTACTGCTGATTCAGAGAGCTTTAGTTTTTTTCCAATATCTACAAATGACTCTCTCGCATTTTCTTTTAGATAACCAATAATTTTTTGATCTACACTATCCTTGTACATTTCGTTTTTGCTCCTCTTCAGTGAGTATGGAATCAAGAGCATGTAAAACTTTTGTTATGTCATCCTCAGTTATTACTAATGGTGGAAGAATTCTTAGTATATTTCGTCCAGAGTATAAAATTAGAATCCCTTTTTTTATCATTCCCATTAGAATATCTTTGATTTCAAACTTCATCTCAATTCCAATCATGAGTCCTTTTCCACGAATCTCTCTGATCATAGTGTGTTTTTCTTTTAGTTTCTCTAATCCTTCTCTGAAAACTTTCCCCATCTTCTCAGAGTTTTCAATTAATCCATCTTCTGTTAATGCTTTAAGTGATGCAATACCTGCTGCACAAGATAATGGATTTCCTCCAAACGTTGAAGAATGTTCTCCTTTACTCATCGAAGCTAAAATGTCAGGTCTTGTAAGAGTTACACCCATTGGTACTCCGCCTGCTATTCCTTTTGCCAGACATAAAATATCTGGTGCAGTATTCCAATGATCACACGCCCACAATCGTCCAGTTCTACCTAAACCTGCTTGTATTTCGTCAAAAATTAATAGAATCCCTTTTTCATCACAAAGTTTTCTTACTTCTTGCAAAAATCCTTCTGGCGCAACAATAATTCCACTTTCACCTTGAATTGGTTCTAAAATTACAAAAGCTGTATCATCATCAATTACTGAACGAAGTGATTCCATATCTCCAAAAGATGCAAAAGAAACTTTCTCAACAAGTGGTTCAAATGCTTTTTTATATTTTGGATTAAATGTTAATGATAGAGCGCCAAAAGATTTTCCATGGTAGGAACCTTTCATTGCAACCATTCCTTTTTTGCCGGTAAACTTTCTTGCAAACTTTATTGCAGCTTCAATTGCTTCTGCCCCACTATTGTTTAGATGAACTTGTGTGAGCCCTTTTGGTGCTAGTCCGATAAGTGTCTTCAAAAACTCTTCCCTTGTTTTGTTGTATAATGAACTATGTACGGTAATAATTTTATCAACTTGTTCTTTTATTGCTTTGTTGACTCTTTGATTCTGATGACCTACTAATGCAACCCCATATCCTCCCATACAATCAATGTATTCTTTCCCATCAACATCCCATACATGAGCCCCAACTCCTTTTTCAACTGTAACTGGAAATCTTTGATAGAGATTTCCCATAAATTGGTCTTCACTCATGTTCAATCACCGTACAATTATCATGTGCAATTGCAGAAGATATTGGATTTTCTTTCTGACCATTTGCAATTATTGCTTGTTTAACTCCCATGTCTAAGGCTTCAGTTGATGCTAAAATCTTCTTCTCCATCCCAGGTCCTATCTTTGGTCTGATTTCTTTTGCTTCTGCTAATGTTAATTTGGGAACAAGTTTGTCATCCATTAAGAGTCCATCTACATTTGTGATGAATAATACTTTATCTGCGCCTACTTTTCCGGCCACATATGCTGCAGCACGGTCCCCATCTACATTGAGAAATTCTGACTCTTCACTAATTGCTATGGGTGAAATTACCGGTGTAAGACCTTGTTCTAAAAGTGATTTAATGAATTCAGAATTCACATTAGTAATTTTTCCAGTGTATCCGCCATCAATTGCTTGCTTCCTGCCTTTTTCATTAACTATGAGAAGCTTCTTTTTTCTGTCAGCTTGTATAATTTTTGCATCAACTCCTGAAAGACCTATTGCATTGATACCATTTTTCTGAAGCATCTGAACAATTGTTTTGTTTATCCTTCCAGACATTACCATAGTAAAAATCTCTGCAGTTTCTTTGTCAGTGTATCTACTTTTGATTCCACTAGGTGATGTTACAAACTTTGGCTCTTTTCCAAGTTGTTTACAAACTTTTGTAACCTCTTTTCCACCACCATGAACTAAAATTACACCTTCTGATTCTACTATTTTTTTAATGTCTGCAATTGTAGATGGATGTAAATCATCAACAACACTTCCGCCGATTTTGATAGTAATCATTTCTAAACAGGAGTTAGTGGAGTGTATCTTAGTCCATCCATTTCATCAAAACCACACATTACATTCATGTTTTGAATAGCAGAACCTGCTGCACCTTTCATCAAGTTATCTGATGCGGATAATGCAATCAATCTATTGTTATCTTCATCTATATCAAATCCAATATCACAAAAGTTTGAGCCTACCAAGAACTTTGGATCTGGGAATTTGTATAATCCTTTTTTGTCTCGAATGAGTCTAACAAATCTTTCTTCCCCATAAGCTTGACGATATAATTTCCATAATTCTTTTTCTTCTACATCTTTTAACATGAAGGTATGGTTTGTACAAAGAATTCCACGAACTACATCAACTGCATGTGGACTCATCGAAACATGAATTTTCTTTCCTGCTATTTCACTAAGCTCTTGTTCAATCTCTCCAGTGTGTCTATGCTTTGCTGGTTTGTATGGTCTAATTACTCCTGCTCTCATTGCATGTGCAGTTCCAGAACCAGAACCTGCACCTGAAGAACCAATCTTTGAATCTACTATGATGTGTTCTGTATCAATAATGTTATTTCGAATTAATGGTGCAAGTGCTAGTATTGATGTAACTGCCATGCATCCTGGACAAGAAACAAGTTGTGCTTTTTTAATTTGTTCTCTATGTAATTCAGGAACCCCAAAAACTGATTTTTCCAAGTAATCTGGATGTGGGTGTTCCCATCCATACCATTTATCGTAATCTTCTTGATGATGTAATCTGTAATCTGCACTCAAATCAATTACTTTGATACCCCTGTCATAGAGGGCCTTTACGATTTCAGTTGCAGTACCATGTGGAACTGCTGTGAATACTACATCACAATTGTTAGTTAATTTGTCATAATCTAATTCTGAGAAAGTGAGATCAGTAAAACCCTTCAAACTTGGTTGTACTCTGTGTAGATACTCACCAACATGTTGTCTTGATGTAACCATGGAGATCTCAACATCTGGATGGTTAACTAGAAGACGAAGTGTTTCTCCCCCTACATAACCTGATGCTCCAACTACTCCTACTTTCATGTTAAACCTCCTCCTAAAGGAGTATAATTTATTTTCTAACGTAGTTTAAAGCAAATTCTATCATTTCTTTTGGAATATTTCGTTTTGCAACTCTTGCCAACCCTTTGAATTCCACCGTATTGTTGACTTCGTGTACTACTAGGCCTTTTTCTTCATCTTCCATCATATCTACTCCTAAAATTCCGCCCCCCATGGCTTTTGATGCTTTTGCTGCCATATCCTCCATTTCTTTTGTGATCTCACAAAGTTCTGGTTCTGCTCCAAGTGCAATGTTTGTCTTAAAACCTCCTGATGACTTTCTGTACATGGCTGCAATTGGTTCATCACCTACCGTGATTACTCTGATATCTCTTGGTGGTCTCTTGATTACTTCTTGTAAATAGTAAATTCTGTCATGTGGGCTATCTGTAATGTCTCTTACTTCGATAATTGCATCTATGGTGTCTCTATCTTTAATTGGAATTACACCTCTTCCCCAACTTCCAATAACTGGTTTGATTACTAGTGGATATCCAACTTTATCTAAATTTTCTGTTGCACTTTCACTTGAAAATGAAAAGTATGTCTTTGGTGTTGGGATGTTATTTTTTTTCAAAAGTAAACTCATGAACATCTTATTTCCACAAACTCTTGCAACATCAAATTTATTCAAAACTGGAGTGTCTAAAAATTCTAGACTTGCAGTAAAGTGAAGTCCTCTAATATAACTAACACATCTTTCTAAAACAATATCTCCAAAATCATAGTCTTCTTTTTTACTATCTGTGTTAACTTGAGTGATCTTTGCATCTAACATCACTGTATCGTGTCCAAGTTCTGATGCCTCTTTTTGAAGCATCTTTTCTTCCGTTCTCAAACGGTCAAACACGATACATATTTTTGACATTACTCTCCCCAGTCTTCGCCTACAGTTTCTGCTTGTTTAAGCTCTACATTTGATCCGTCTTTTTTTGAGATTTCAAAGTCAGCGCCACAATCAGGACAGGAGACTATTTCTCCTACTGAGGCATCGTCTGGAATGTTTAATGTTGCGTCACATTCTGGGCAGTTCATGTTTTTGTTGACCTTTTCTTTTGTAATTTATTAGCTTCTGTTGATTGCATTCCCCACAATTCAACAAATCCTTTGGCTAATCTCTGATCAAATGTTGATTCTGATCCATAAGTGGCAATATCATGACTGTACAATGAATTCTTAGATTTTCTTCCAACAACCCTTAGACTTCCTTTGTATAGCTTGAGTTTTACGGTCCCTGATACTGGCTTTTGTGATGCCTCGATAAACCCATCTAGGTCTGTTTTGAGAGGATCTTGCCATAGTCCTGAATATACTAGGTAGGCCCATTCATCATCTATTAGAGATTTGAATTTATTTTCATGTTTAGTATGAACCATCTTTTCTAAATCTGCATGTGCTTCAATTAGACAAGTTGCTGCAGGAGTTTCATACACTTCACGAGATTTAATTCCAACAACCCTGTCTTCAATATGATCAACTATTCCAACACCTGCAGTTCCTGCTTTTTTGTTAATGTATTCAATTAGTTTTAGAGAATCCATTACTTTCCCATCAACTCCTATTGGAATTCCTTTTTCAAATTTAATTTCTAAATATGTTGGCTTGTCTGGTAAGTCTTTTGTTTTAACCCAAATGAATGCATCGTCAGGTGGTTCATTGTATGGATCTTCTAACACCCCTCCTTCAATTGCACGTCCCCACAAGTTTTGATCAATACTGAATTTTTTTGCCACAGAATCAATTTGAATTCCATGTTTCTTTGCAAACTTTAGTTCAGTATCCCTATCCAGATTTTTATCTCGAATTGGAGCGATAATTGGTAAGTCCGAACCAGAACGTAGTGTTATGTCAAATCGTACTTGATCATTTCCTTTACCTGAGCATCCATGTGCAAGTGATGTTACTTTTTCTTTTTTTGCAATTTCTAACACTTTTTCTGCAATTAATGGTCTTGCAAGTGCTGTTGCAAGGCAATATTTTTTCTGATAAAGTGCATTAGCTTTAATTGCTGGAAAAATGTAATCTTTTACAAATTCTTTTTTTGCATCAATGTTATAGTGTTTTTTTACACCTAATTTTTTTGCCTTTGCTGCAATTTTTTTATTATCATCACCTTGTCCAACATCTACAGTTACTGTAATAACATCCATGTCATGTTCTTCTTGTAGATACTTTACAACAACTGAAGTATCTAATCCTCCAGAAAATGCAAGAATTCCTTTTTGAGTCATAAAACATCTTTTCCGTTGTATTTTGGAATTTATCTTTTGTGATAGGCTGGAGCCCAGATTTTTTTTCAAAAAATTTCTGGCTAGCTTGAGCTAAAATTCGATGATTATTTAACCGCCAAATATAACGCTGTTTTATGAAAACTATGACTATAATTTCAGCAGGAATTGTTGGAATTGTCTTGTTATCTGTATTGGGAGTTACTCTTAGTTCTAGTAATACTACACATGATCCTCAACTTCGTATTGGATATTTTCCAAATATTGGTCATGCTATTCCAATAGTAGGAATAGAAAAAGGATTTTTCCAAAATAGTCTTGGGGATCAAATAAAAATTGAAACCAGAGTTTTTGATAGTGGACCGCAAGCAATAGAGGCACTGTTTGCTAATTCTGTTGATATTGCATATGTTGGACCAGGTCCTGCAATTAATGGATTTTTAAATTCAGAAAATAACAATGTGAGGATTCTTGCTGGTGCTGCAAGTGGCGGTGCCAGCTTTATTGTTCATCCAAACTCTGAAATAAATTCTGCTTCTGACTTTGCAGGAAAAAAAATTGCTGCTCCTCAAATTGGAAATACACAAGATGTATCATTACGTCATTACCTTTCTGAAAATGGATTAAAATCAGCTGACAAAGGTGGCTCTGTAATAATTTACAATATATCAAATCCTGATATCTACACTCTCTTTGTTAAAGGTGATATTGATGGTGCATGGGTTGCAGAACCATGGGCTACAATTTTGGAAATTGAACTTGGTGGAAAACGATTATTCCATGAAGAAGAACTATGGCCAAACAATGAATTTGCCTCTGTTCTTTTAATTGGCAATGTAGATTATTTTGAAGAAAATAAACAATTTATGATTCCTTTTTTAAATTCTCATCACACAACAACAACTTGGATTGCAGAACATCCTATTGAAACTAGAATTGTTTTTAATGACTTCCTTGATTCTCATTTTGGACAATCCTTATCTGATAATGTTGTAGATATTGCATTATCTAATTTGGTAATTACTGCAGATCCTCTACCTAACTCTGTTTTCTCCTTTGCTGAAAAAGCAGATACGTTAGGATATCTGGGAAGAAATGGATATGATTTGTCTGGAATTTTTCCCTACTTTGATATAAATTCCATAGTGGAGGAAGATGTGTAGTTGACTAAGTTAGAGGCAAAAAATATTGTGAAATATTTTAACCATGATTCTCACAAACTCACGGCACTAGGTGGAATTGACCTAAAAGTTGAGGCTGGTGATTTTGTATGTTTAGTTGGGCCTTCAGGATGTGGAAAATCTACATTTTTACGCATAATTGCAGGCTTGGAGAAACCAGATGAGGGCCAAATATTGTTTGATGGTCGTCCTGTTACTGAGACTGGACCTGAAAGAATTATGGTATTTCAAGAGGGTGCTTTATTCCCGTGGCTTAAAGTTCAAGATAATGTTGAGTTTGGATTAAAGATGGCTGGGATTCCAAAAGAGGAACGAGCTAAGATATCCAATCGTTATCTAGATATGATGCAGTTAACAAAATTTGCAGATTCGTAT
This sequence comes from Candidatus Nitrosopumilus sp., assembly GCA_965238195.1. GTDB lineage: Archaea > Thermoproteota > Nitrososphaeria > Nitrososphaerales > Nitrosopumilaceae > Nitrosopumilus. Next base: position 1,431,239 of record OZ250174.1, read on the forward strand.
ACTTATCAACTTTCAACTGGAATGAAACAACGTGTAGCTATAGCTCGTGCACTTGTGATGGATCCTGATGTATTACTAATGGATGAACCATTTGCAGCACTTGATGCGCAAACTCGTGATTTGCTTTTAGTTGAGATGCAACTAATTTGGGAAAAAACAAAGAAGACTATTTTGTTTGTAACTCACAATGTTGCTGAAGCTACAGTACTTGGAACTAAAATAGCTGTTTTTAGTAATCGCCCATCAATTATTAAAAAAGAATTTGAAAATGATTTTCCACGTCCTAGAGTTACTGAAGATGAATCATTATTAAAATTCCAACAAGACATCTTAGCAGAACTTAGACCCGAGGTAAAGAAAAGTAAAGAGTGATAACTATGGCAAAAAATTTCATACCTCATAGAATCGCATTTTATATTGGAATCATTGTAGTATGGCAAATTATTTCTATGGCTGGAGTTTGGCCTGATAATATTTTCCCATCTCCTTATGAAGTAGCTGAAGATTTAGCATATGGTGCAGCAGATGGTAGTCTGTTTTATGGAATTGCAAGTAGCATGTGGAGATTGGCTATTGGATTATCAATTGCTATAGCTGGCGGTGTTGTCTTAGGAATTTTTATGGCCAGAGTTGAAGTTATCAACCAAACTGTTGGTTCTTTAGTTTTAGGATTGCAATCCATTCCTTCAATTGCATGGGTTCCACTAGCAATTCTATGGCTTGGACTGACCGATGGTGGAATCATTTTTGTTACTGCAATTGGAGCAGTTTTTGCAGTTACGATAAACACCTACACTGGAGTCAAAAATATTGATCCACACTTTATTGAAGCCGCTCGAAATATGGGTGCAAAAGGAAGTCAGTTAGTTACTGCGGTGTTGATTCCAGCAGCATTCCCGTACATGATTTCAGGCTTTAAACAAGGATGGGCATTTGCTTGGAGAGGTGTAATTGGTGCAGAACTGTTGTTTTCCTATCTTGGACTAGGATTCTTACTTAATGCTGGTCGTTCTCTTAATGATGTCTCTCAAGTCATTGGAATAATGCTTGTGATAATGACAATTGGTCTTATTGTAGATGGAATTATCTTCAAAAGAGTAGAAAACAAAGTAATGTCTAGATGGGGATTAAGATAATCTCTATTTTTTAACTTTTAGTGATACTACAAATGCACATACAATAATTGCAATTGCAAAATACATGACTGACACATAATCAAATGCAAATGCAATACTTCCTGCAATTACCGGTCCAACTACTGTTGCAATTGATAGAGTAGAGCTAAATATTCCAGTTGATGTTGAACGTGGATTGTTCTCCATTAGATGGAAATTTCCTCCAATGAATAAAAATGCCCAAGTTGCTCCAACAATCGCCATAAATGGCATTGCCATCCACCAATCTGTAATTACTGCTAATCCTACAAATACAAATATGGTACAACCAATACCAATTTTGAATTTAGTTACATTTGATATGTTGATTTTACTTGCCATTAAGTTCATCAAGATAAATGCAGTCAACGTATTTGCAACATAAATGATTGATATTTGATAAAGTTCCGCTCCCAACTTTTCCATTAACATTATTGGAAGTATAGTCCATACAGCTGCTGCTCCAATATGTCTTAGTAATAGCGATAAGAAAAGAAATTTATTTTTTAAAATAACTTTTTTAGTGGTTCCTGGTTCTAACTCTTTTTCTTGTATTGGGTTTGGTAATTTTATAGTAAATATTAATCCAATAATAAATGATGCAGCACTAATTATGAAAATTAATTTTAGATCATTTGCAATTCCGGCTGCTGCAATTCCTGCAAGCCATCCTAGTGCATGAAATGAAATTACAGTTGCTACTCTTTTTTTATCAACATTTGCTTCATATGCATAAGCAATCATAGCAGGAATCATAATTCCACTTGCAATTCCTGCTCCAATTCTAGCTAAAAACATCAAAGTAATATCATCTGCAAAATAGTGTAACCCAAAGGCTGCAGCACATCCAATGAATCCAATTCTTATGAATTTGAGCCTAGTTCCTTTCTTGTCTGAATGTCTACCAAAATAGATTTCAGATAAAATCTGAGCAAAGCTAAATGAGGCTACAATAAGTCCTATCTCAAAAATAGAATCTGTGACGCCCTTTGCAATAATAGGCATGAATACAAAAACAATTGAGATCCCAGCATGCTGAAAAAAGGTTGCACTGCGAACTAGATTGTTTACTTGAATCTTTTGCATAAATGTACATTAAATTATCTTCCACCTAATTTCAATATACGTATCATCACCCTTGGTGTCGTGTATTTTTCTGAAAAGAGTTAAACTATCCAAAATCATTTCAAAAATAAATTGACAGAAAAAGAACCATTCTTAGATGCATTACAAAATAGAATTTTGCTTTTTGATGGTGCAATGGGAACTGAAATTCAAAAGTATGATCCAAAACCAGAAGACTTTCCAAACAACCAAGATGGTTTTAATGATGGTTTAGTAGAAACACATCCTGATTGGATTAAACAGATTCATAGAAATTATTTAGATGCAGGAGCTGATTGTATTGAAACAAACTCTTTTGGTTCAAATAAAATTAAACTTGATGAATATGGTTTTGGTGATCAAACAGTAGAGTTTAACAAAAAAATTGCACAACTAGCAGCTGAAACTTGTGAAGAATATTCTGATAAACCACGATATGTGATTGGTTCTATGGGTCCAACAGGATATCTTCCTAGTTCAAATGATCCTGATCTAGGTCTAAAACCTCTTGATGAAATTAAAGAAGCATTTGAGCTACAAGCAGAAGGATTGATTCTTGGTGGAGTTGATGCATTACTTATTGAAACAAGTCAAGATATCTTGGAAGTAAAATTAGTAATTGAAGCATGTCACAATGCAATTAAGAAAACTGGCAAGAAAGTTCCAATAATTTCCAATACCACTTTGGATCAATATGGAAAGATGTTACTTGGAACAAACATCCAAGCTGCATACACAACTGTTTCTGATATGGGAATTGATGTATTTGGATTGAATTGCTCAACTGGTCCTATAGAGATGAACCCTAGTGTAAGATGGCTTGATGAGCAAAATGAACATAATATCTTGGTAGTTCCAAATGCTGGTATGCCTGAAAATCAAGGAGGTCAAGCAGTTTACAAGATGACTCCTGAAATGATGGGAAATGCACTAGGTGACTTTATTGATCAATACAAAAAAGTTCGAATTATTGGTGGATGTTGTGGAACAGGTCCTGAACACATCAAAGTACTAAGAAAAGTAATTGACGAAAAAGCCAACTCTATCAAGGGTTAAGTATTTAGAAAAACTGTGGTGATTTTACAATATTGAGTACCCCTAGAGTAAGTTCTGCACTAAAAGCAGTTGATCTAAAACAGATTCCAGCTCCTTTGATCATTGGCGAGAGAATCAACACACAAGGTTCTCGTAAAGCAAAGCAGTTAGTTCTAGCTGATGATTATGATGGTTTAGTTGACTTGGCAAGAACCCAAGTTGAAGATGGTGCTCATTGTCTTGATGTCTGTGTAGCAACAACTGAACGTTCTGATGAACGAGAGTTTATGTTAAATCTTGTAAAAAGAATTAGTTTAGAAATTGATGCCCCTCTTGTAATTGATTCTACTGATCCTGAAGTTATTGAATCATCTATACAACAAATTCCAGGCAGGCCAATAATTAATTCAATTAATCTTGAAGGAGATGGTAGTAGATTTGCAAAACTAGCGCCACTAATGGCAAAGTATGGATTGCCTGCTATTTCATTATGTATTGGTCCAAATGGTATGGCAAAAACTCCTCAACAAAAAGTAGAGACAGCTGAACTTCTTTATGAAACTGGAAAAAAATATGGTTTAAAAATTGAACAATTTATTTTTGATGTTCTTACATTTACTTTAGCAACAGGTGAAGATGAATTTCTTGATGCAGGAAAAAACACTCTAGAGGGAATTCGTCGTGTTAAAGAAAAATTTCCAAACTCATTTACTACTTTGGGTCTTAGTAACATTAGCTTTGGTCTAACTCCATATGCTAGAAAAATTCTAAATTCTGCATTTTTGTATCATGCCGTAAAGGCTGGACTTGATTCAGCTATAGTAAATGCCAAAGAGATTGTTCCGTATGGTGAAATTGATGAGAAAGAGAAAAAACTTGTAGATGATCTAATCTTTAACACACATCCAGATGCTTTATCTGATTTAATTTCTTATTTTGAAAAAACTGGTTCTACAAGTACTACTGCCAAAAAAGTTGATGTTGATCCTTCTTGGCCTCCTGGAAAACGTGCTCACTATAGAATTCTAAATAGACTCAAAGATGGTATTCAAAATGATGTTGTATCTGCAATTGCAGATAAGCTAGGCAAAAATGAAATCATCAGAGACAATGATGGGATTTTGTCTCTAGATGTACCTCCTGAAGTCACACATGATAGTGCAATTAAGACTCTCAATGAAGACTTGCTTCCTGCAATGAAAGAAGTTGGTGATAAATTTGGCGCAGGAGAGTTGATCTTGCCGTTTGTTCTCAAGTCAGCTGAATGTATGAAAGCGGCAGTTGGTGAGCTTGAAAAATATCTGCTAAAAGAAGAAGGATCAAGCAAAGGTAAACTTGTTTTGGGAACAGTTTATGGTGATGTACATGATATTGGAAAAAATCTAGTAAAGACAATTTTTCAAAATAATGGTTACACAGTGTATGATTTGGGAAAACAGGTTCCATTACAAAAATTTTTAGAAAAAATTGATGAAGTAAATCCTGATGCTATAGGATTGTCTGCATTATTGGTTTCAACTTCAAAGCAGATGCAGTTTTTCGTAGAACATGCAAGAAAAAATAAAATGAACATTCCAATTCTTTGTGGTGGTGCTGCAATTAACAGCAACTACATTAATCGAATAGCAAAAAATGATGGAATTTATGAATCAGGTGTGTTTTATTGTAATACCATGTTTGAAGGACTCAAAACAATGGATACTTTAGTTTCAGATGATAAGCCAAAACTTTTAGCTGAATGGAAAGAAAAGATGGAAAATTGGAAAGAAAAATCTACTGCAACAATAGATCCTGCAACTATTCCAAAGAGTGAGATAAAACCAGTACAAGCACCAACTCCTCCAAGTATTGGAGAGCCGATTCGTCTAAAGGCAGATCAAATTAAAATGGATGAAGTTTGGACTATGATTGACAAAAAATCGTTATTCAAATTATCTTGGGGTCTTAGAGGAAAAGCAGGTTCTGAATCAGAAGATGAACATGAAGACTTGTTAAACCAGTGGAAAATTCGAATAATTAGAGAAAAACTCTTTGAGCCTGAAATTGTTTATGGATACTTTAGATGTCACAATAAAGATAGAAAATTATTAGTTGATCATTCTAATGGTGATGTAGAGTTTAATTTCCCACGTTCTACAAAACCTGAACATCTGTGTTTGACTGATTATTTTGGTCAAGATGATGTAGTTGCATTTCAATCAGTAACTGTAGGAAATAAGGTGGCCGATATTATTGAACAATGGAATAAAGAAGACAAGTATACTGATGCATACTATCTGCATGGATTAGCAGTTGAAATAGCAGAAGCCTTGGCTGAATGGGTTAATCAAAAAATAAAATCTGAATTGAATTTACAGCAAGGTGGACTAAGATATAGCTGGGGATTTCCTAGCTGTCCAGATGTATCCCAACATAATTTGTTGTGGAAAATATTAGAACCTGAAAAATCTGGAATGACCTTAACTGAATCTGGACAAATTATTCCTGAACAATCAACTGCGGCAATTGTTGTTCATCATCCAAATGCAAAATACTTTGTACTTTAACTAAATGACTTTTCTAAAAATTCATTCAAGCTACTAAAATCACTAGGCGATGTAATTAACACATCCCCCGTAATTCCATGTACTTTTTTTACAAACTCTTCAAATCCCTTACTATATGTTGTTAGATCTAGATTCAAAAATTTTGCCGATTTTTCATTTTTCTCAGAAGGAAATAAGACAATTGGAATTACTGAAAATTCTTTTAGATTATCGGAGAGATTTTGAACTTGTTCTATATTCTGAACTACTTGTGTCATGAATCCTTTAGGATTTGCCTCTAATTTTTTTCTAATTTTAGAAAAATCTGGTTTATTTGAAATTGAAAGATACAAATCAATTTTTGAATCAATACCTTGTTCTTTTAGATTCTTTACAATTCTACTTGGAATCTGACCTGAGTCTGGTTTCCCAGTCTGTGATGGATCTCCCATTAGTATCAAAATCCCTGAAAAGCCTATTGAAATGCAATTCTCTACAAACTCTGAAATCTCTTTTTCACTCTTATCTCTAACTCTTAGACTAACTGTAATTGGAATATCTGGTATTTCTCTTCTAATGATCTCTCCGACTTCAATTGGTGAGACTCTTTGATACCCTAATACATTTTCAGTAAGATGTATTGCATCACATTTTTTTGAAATAATTTTTATTTTTTTAATGAATTTTTCAATTGATTCATTTGTATTCACACCAGGCAAAATCTTTGGTGGATTAGCTTCATACCTTATTGTCATATTGTCATTTTTTCAATCCTTGGTTAAAACCTTTGAATACCAAAACCAATGTGGAATAGTAGGAAAGAAACAAGATGCTTCTAGATGATTTAAAATCAATACTTTCAAGTTCCATCAATCCTAAACTAGAAACTGAAGGAAATTACAGATTAGCATCAGTACTTGTAGTCATCTATGGGGACGAACCAATTGTTGTAATGACTGAAAAACCTAAACATATGAAATTTCATGCAGGTGAAATTTCATTTCCAGGTGGAAAATTAGATGTTGATGATTCAGATCTTCTAGAAACCGCATTACGTGAAACTAGTGAAGAAATTGGACTAACGATTTCTAGAGACCAGGTAATTGGTCAACTAGAACCTGTTGTTACTTTGAATTCTGGTTTTTTGATTTTACCATTCATCTCAGTTATTGATAAGATTCCTACACTTGCAGCAAACGCTGAAGTTGAAAAAATTTTTCATATTCCCTTAGAACCATTTTTGAAAACTATGGCGCATGATCCAGATCCATCTCATAACATCATTCAAGAAATGTATACTTTTGAATATCAAAATCAAACGGTGTGGGGGGCATCAGCTAGAATTCTAAAACAAATACAAAATCTCCTCAAATCCTGAGATTCATTTAAAAAGAGCTCCCCGTGCCTGAAAATCTATGGCTGCACGTAAGTCCTCTCCAAGAAAAATTCGTCTGTTAAAAAAGACAAGACAGGCATCACCAGTACCAGCTTGGATAATTCTCAAAACAAAGAGATCTGTTAGAACAAATCCAAAGCGTAGAGCTTGGAGATCAACTGATGTGGAGGTAGGATAGATGTCTCAAGAATTAGAAAGAGTTTACACAATTAATCTAGGTAAAGTCAAGCTTTCACAATCACAACATAGAGCTGTTAGAGCAATTAACATGATTAGAGAATTTGCCCGTCATCACATGAAAGTGGAGACAATAAAAATTGAAGAAGAATTAGCTCGTCAAGTTTGGGCTAAAGGCGTTAGAAGTCCTCCAAGAAAAGTTAGAGTCAGAATGAGTAAAACTGATGAAGGTTATGTTCTTGTTTCTCAATATACTGAAGAAGTAGAATCTGCAGTAACTCCTGAAAAAGAAACCAAAAAAGTTGAAGATAAAGTAGAACCAATTATTGAAGATAAAGTAAAGGAGCCAGTTGTAGAAACTGCTAAAGTTGAAGATAAAGTAGAAAAACCAGCTAAAGAAGCACCAAAGAAAGAAAAACCAGCTAAAGAAGCACCAAAGAAAGAAAAACCAGCTAAAGAAGCACCAAAGAAAGAAAAACCAGCTAAAGAAGCACCAAAGAAAGAAAAACCAGCTAAAGAAGCACCAAAGAAAGAAAAACCAGCTAAAGCAGCACCAAAGAAAGAAAAACCAGCTAAAGCAGCACCAAAGAAAGAAAAACCAGCTAAAGCAGCACCAAAGAAAAAATCAAAATAATGGTTCTTTCAAAAAAATTATAATTTTAAAAAATTATTTTATTCTAATTGGTATAGGTCTAATTTACAATCGATACTACAATCTGGTGTAGACCAATCAAGTGTGTCCTCTTGTGGAATTATTCCAAGTGGATCGTAGTTATCAAATTTTGTCATTCCTTGAATGGAAGATAGCATTACTACTTTGGATTTATCAGAAGTTGATGTCATATCTACTTGTGAATTACTTTCATTTAAAATTCCACTTGTAAGACTTGTAATTGAATTTAAGACTCCTACGGGAATATTATTTCCTCCAACTACATACAACATTGAGCGTTTTACTGCATTTGGTGGAGCATTTCCATAGAGCATTTTTAGTGAATCTCTTAGTGAATCTTCGATATTTTGTCCTTCTTTACTTGTTGTGAGTATGTTTGTCTCAGCAGACATATCTGCTGATTCAAGTGATTTTACTACGTGCATAATTGCAGAGTTTGCAATATCATAGCATGCTTTAGGACTCAAATCTGGATTGCTTTCAAGTAATGAATCATTGTCAAGCACAATTGTACATTCAGAGTTTTCTCTAACTCTTTTTAGAGATACTCCAGAATTGAAAATTCTGTCTTTTTCATATTTGAAAGGCATAATTGCAAATGAAATTAATCCTTTATCCGATTCTTTACACATCTCTGATACTACAGGTGCTATGGCTGACCCTGCTTTTCCAGCCAAATTACTCATCAAGACTACTGTGGAATAACCTGCAATCTTTGATCTTATTTCGTCTGCAACCTTGTAAGTTGAGCCTCTGATTAATTGAACAGATGGATTCACCACCGAGTCTGTTGAAACGTGAATAGATGGATTCTCTGATGAAAAGTCTTTTGCATCATTGCTAATTATTAGACAATCTGAATTTAGTGAATTTTTTGCCTCTGCTGCTAATTTTGAGCCTGCGCCTCCTAAACCTATGATTAAGATTGGTTCTTTTACTTGAAAACTCATTTCTGATCTTATTTCCTGATTTAGATAAAAAACCTTCTTACGTTTTTTTAATCAAATTTTAGATCTAAAAAATTTAGCTTGCGATCTTACCAACCAGTCTTTTTACTGTGGCATCTGTGATTTCAACTATGTGTGATTCTCCTAACTTTACATTATCTTCAACAGCTATAGGCTTGTAAGCAAAGTTTCTGCCCTTTATTCCCTCATCTGTCATCTCATCAAATAGGACTTTACCTTTCCAGCCGATCCATTTTTGATTGCTCTCCATAGATAATTTACTGATCTGTTCAAAAACTATCTTGCTTCTTCGCTTGACTTCTACGGCATCAATCTGTTCCAATTCAGAAGCATCTGTTCCAGGTCTTGCACTATACTTTGATAGATTAACAACATCTGGTTTTGTTTCATCTAGTAACACTATTGTTTTTTGGAATTCTTCTTCTGTTTCAGTGGGGAATCCTACAATAATATCTGTGGAAATAGTAAAGTCTTCAAATCTCTCTTTCACTTTATTCACAATTTCTCTAAATGTTCCAGATGTATGTCCTCGTTTCATATCGTTTAGTACTTTGTCACTTCCACTCTGAACTGGAATGTGTAAAAATTTGAAAACTTTATCGTTGTCAAAAGATTCTATCAGATTTTTTTTAATTCTTGGCATATACATTGGGTTCATCATGCCAACTCTAATCATAAAATCATCTGGAATTTCTGCAACTGCATTTACTAGTGATGGTAAGTCAGTTCCAATGTCAAATCCATAACATCCATTATCTGTAGATGTCAACCAGACTTCTTTACACCCTTCTTTAATTTCAGTTTGAACTTGTCTTACAATGTCTCCTAATCTATAACTTGAAAGATCCCCTTTGGCTAATTTGGTTTGGCAAAATGTACATTCACTCATACACCCGCTTGCAATCTCTACAATTCCAACTGTTGGATTTAATCTTACTTTGGGAAGTCCAACTTTGGATAAGTCAGTGTCTTCTAAAGCAATTTGTTTTCTTCCAGCTAATGCTGAATCTATAATTTGAAGTGTTTTTCCTAGTGAGTTGGGTCCCATTAGACTAGCATTTCCTGAGAATTTCTCAACGTTCTCTTTTTCAGCCTTTGGGAGACATCCTGCAACAATGAGTGGTTTTGATTTTAGTGAGTTTATTCTATACATCATTTTGTTTGCAGTTGAATCTTTGACTGAACATGTTACTACGATGTTTAGATCTGATTCTGAAGAATTATCTGTTAATGTATGTCCTCCATTTTGAATCAATCCTGAAATCATTTCTGAATCTGCAAAACTTGCAGAACATCCGTAAGCTTCTACGAAAATCTTTGCCATAATCTATCTGAATAAAGAATCAATTTCTTTGTTGCTTAGTAATTTCTTTGAAACAACTAACTCTCTGATAGTTTTTCCAGTCTTTAGTGATTCTTTGAAGAGTTCTGCAGATTTTAGATATCCTATTTTTGGAGTTAACAATGTGACGATAACTGGACTATTTTCAATATCTTTACGTAATTTGGTTTTGTTTGCGGTAAGCCCATCAATTAGATTTGCAGAAAATATTGGCAAGAAATTTTTAAGCATATCTGTTGATTCTAGCATACACTTTAGCATTCCAGGCAGCATTACATTGAGCTCAAACTGTCCGCCTTGTGCCGCATACGAAACTGCTGTATCGTTTCCAATTATGTTAAAACAAATCATATTCATACATTCAGCTAAAGATGGGTTTACTTTTCCAGGCATGATAGATGAACCTGCATGTACTGCTGGTATTCCAAGTTCACCTAATCCTGCAATTGGACCTGATGCCATTAGTCTGATATCATTTGCAATCTTTCCAATTTCTATTGCCAAGTTTCGTAAAGAACTTGATGTGTTTGCAACTGCAAATTTGCTTTGCAACCCATGTTGCATATCTTTTTCAGGTTTTAGTAAAAGTTTAGAAATTTTTCCAAGTTCAACTACTGCAATCTTTCTGTAACCTCTTGGTGTATTTGCACCAGTACCTACAGCAGTTCCACCAAGAGCAACATTTTGTAATTCTTTTTGTGATGTAACCATTGCATTTCTTGCTTTGGTAATTGATGTTGCGTATGCTGCAAATTCACTACCTAGTGTTACTGGTAATGCATCCATCAGATGTGTCCTTCCAATTTTCTTAAATGATGAAAATTGTTTTGCTTTCTTAGATAGTGATTTTATCAAAGTGTCAATAGCTGGAATAGTTTCTTTAAGATTCATCAAAATTGCTACGTGCATAGCTGTTGGATATGTATCATTACTTGATTGTGACATGTTGACATGATCATTTGGATGTAAGAACTGGTATTGTCCTTTCTTTTTGTGTAGTACTTCTAGTGCAACATTTGCAATAACTTCATTAGAATTCATGTTAAATGCTGTTCCTGCTCCTGAATTGATCATATCTACTACAAATTGATCAACATGCTTTCCAGACAAGATTCTATCACATGCAGAAACTATGGCCTTTCCCCGCTTTGCATCGATTGCTTTTGTCTTCATGTTTGCTAATGCGGCAGATCGTTTAATCATTACAAATGATTTGATCAAATTTTCATGGCTTTTATTTCCTGTAACGTGATACTGTTGGATTGCTCTACCAGTAAATGCCCCATAATATGCGTCAGATGGGACTTTGACTTTTCCAAGTGAATCTTGGTCTAATCGAAATTTCATGCTGACTTTATCACACATTATCTCCTATTATTCATTCTTTTTTAGATGATTTCATAATTTCATAACATGCGGAATGGGAATTATTATATAGGAATCGTAAGTCACGATGGATTATGAATAAGCGTGTTAGTATGCTCTTTACTATTGCAGCAGTAGCTGTAATGGGAGCAACCTTATTCGGAAGCACATACACACAAACCCAGATTGCTGGACAATCACTAGATGTCTCAAAAATGGATATCGATGTGATGGAACAAATCCATCAAATGGGCGGTTTACAGCTAGTAATGCCTCAAGCATTCGCAGAAACTGATTGTGGTGCACTTGCAGATACTGGACGCAACGTAGTTGAGTTCAATCTAACTGGTGAAAGTGTTGAACTTCCAATTATGGGAGGAGCAACATACAACGCCATGACCTTTAGTGGACAAGTCCCAGGACCAACACTAAGAGTTACACAAGGCGATGTCGTACAAATGACACTTTCAATTCCAGCTGATGAAGTTACTGGTCACGGTAACGACATGCACGCATCACAAATGACAGCATTAGCTTTTGATTCAGTTAACCCTGGAGAAACAAGTCAATACTGTTACATTGCAGAATCCGCAGGTGTTTTCAAATACCACTGTTCTGGTGTTCACTTAGTTGGAATGGACCAACACGTATTTTCCGGCATGTACGGAATTGCAATTGTTGATCCAGCCAATGGATACAAGAAATTAATGGTAGAGAAAACAAGCGGCAGCGGTGAATTAGATAGACAGTTCTACGATGCAGACGCATTAGAGTTCCAACTACAGTTCAACCAATTGTACCTTGATGATATGGGCAATTATGATGCAGGAGCAATGTTCCAACATCATAACTCTGCAACTGTTGTTAATGGTATCCAATTTGCTTATGTTCCAAACATGTTGCACAACATCCTTCTAAAGGGTGATGCTGATTCAAACATCTTTGTAGCACAGCCATGGAATGGTCTTGAACACGAAAATATGCAATCACAACTCTTGTATGTTGAAAATGATCAACATGTAAGATTATTTGTTGAAAACCATGGTAATGAGCCAGTCTTCTTCCACATTGTTGGAGAAATACTTGACAGAGTTACACAAGGCAACAGAGTTCAATCCGCAGCAACTGAAACATGGTTACTCGGAGGTTCACAGAACATGATTGTAGATTTGGTCTTTGATGAACCAGGAGCTTATGCACTCGTAAACCACGACTATGCAGCAATTTACACTGGCGGCGTTGGTCTTTTCGTAGCAGGTGATCCATTCGGATTAAACCCAAGATTGATTGATGCAGGTATCTTAACTGATCCTGTTCCTTCATATGCATACGCATTAGGTAACCCAAGCGATGCTGTCCCACCAATGGGAGCAAACAGTATTGCACATCCAGCAGTAAACATTCATGGTCTTTACACCGATGATGTAGTTTCTGAAATGAAAGATGCAGGTATGATTCCTTTATGGGAAGTAATACCAACATTACCACCAGTACCATAGATAGGTACTAACTTCAATCTTTTTCTTATTTTTTTATTACTTAACTCATAATGATTATATTCGGTGAATAAAGGCAATCATTCATGGGGTTTGAAGATTCTGTTTTAATTTGTGATGAGGTAGATCCAATACTAAACAAAATTTTAGAAGATAACGGTTTGAAAGTCTCTTATGAGCCCACAATCACTACTGAACAAATTCTAGAAAAGATTTCTACTTTTAATATTGTAATTGTCCGAAGTCGCACCACTATTACTAAAGAGATGATTGAAAAGGCAGAAAATTGTAAAATTATTGCTCGTGTTGGGGTTGGACTTGATAATGTAGACCAAGAAGCAGCCAAGACAAAAAACATTCGTGTGATTAATGCCGTAGAAGGTGCAATGAATGCAGTAGCTGAATTAGTTTTAGGTTTAATGTTATCTTTGGCAAGACAAACTGCTAGAGGTGATAGAGCAATTAGAAATAAACAGTGGCTCAAAAAAGAATTGAAGGGAACAGAACTTAGAGGAAAATATCTTGGAATTATTGGTTTAGGAAATATTGGTAAAAGATTGGGAAGACTTGCACGTGCACTTAACATGAATATTATTGGATATGATGTAATCCCTATCGATGAAGAATTTTCAAAAGAAGTTGGTTTAATGAAAGCTGACTTGAATACACTTTTGCAAAGTTCTGATTATGTCTCAATACATGTTCCATTGTTAGATTCTACATATCATCTTCTTGATGCTCAAAAAATGTCTACAATGAAAAAAACTGCAAAAATTATCAATACATCTAGAGGTGGGGTTGTTGATGAAGATGCTCTTTATGATGCACTCAAAAACGGTACACTTGGTGGTGCAGCATTGGATGTATTTGAAAAAGAACCTGCTATTGGAACTAAGTTGGCAGAACTAGACAATGTAATTTTAACACCACATATTGGTGCTCAAACAAAAGAGGCTCAGTCTTTGGCTGCAAATGTAATTGCTGAAAAAATTATTCAGATACTTCGAGGCGTAATCTAATCTTATAATTTCTGCCTGAACTTTAAAAATAAGTAAAAAAATTGACTCATACGTGATTTATTATCGTCTCTTCATTTTTAACACCCTTTCGGAGGATTTCATACTGTGTTGAGTAATCCCGATATGGGCAAACTAGAGTCTGAAAAACTAAAGCATCTTCCTAATGTTAATTCCTTATTGAAAATTTCACTTGGCTTGGTTCTCTTTACAATAATTTCTACTGCACTAGTCTATGCTGAAACTATGTCTGTAGATGTTGAAGGAAATTCTTTTGATGTTGAATACACTGCAACAGGAATGACTGTAACTGGAGTTGAAGCTGATACTGATTTTATTTCCTTAATCTTTACTGTAGATGTAACTGATTCTTCTGGAACATTAGATATTACATTTGATAGATCTTTCTTTGATTCTATTTTTGAAGGATTAGATGATGATTTTATTATTTTAGCAGATGGTGATGAACCAACTTCCACAGAAACTGAGACAACTGCTCAAAGTAGAACTTTGAGCATTGAATTACCATCAGGAACAGAAGATGTTGAAATTATTGGTTCTGTATTTGGTGCTCCTGCACCAGTTGTAGAAACACCAGAACCAGTTGTAGAAACACCAGAACCAGTTGTAGAAACACCAGAACCAGTTGTAGAAACACCAGTTGACAACACACCTACGACTCAATGTGGCCCTGGAACTATTCTCAAAGATGGTGCTTGTGTATTAGATGAAAGATGTGGCCCTGGAACTATTCTCAAAGATGGAGCATGTGTTCTTGATTCATCTTCCCAATCATCTGGTACTTCAGTTAAAGGAATAGGTAAAGAATTGATAGTAGGAGTTGCTGCAGCATTTGTGATTGCAGGAATAATTGGAATTATTTTGGGATTAATGTCTAAAGCTAGCAAGAATAGAGATTAATCACAAGACAAATTTTCAGCATTCATCATTTTATCAAATTCAAATCCTGAAATCTGTGTTGTAGATGAATATGGAATTATTCCTAATATTGGAGTGTCAGCTTGTATTATGATGATAAACTGGTTAGGATCAAGTCTGATATTTCCGCCATTAAACATAAAATCAAAAGTCATGAAAATATGCTGAGATTCCGCCATTCCCTCACTTGTAAAAATTCCATCTTCTACTACTGAAGAATATGGATTGATTGTTAATGGTTGAACTACAAATGAACCCAAATGTCCTGATTGATAAAATGTAGATATTTCAAATTTTTCAAAACTAATCCAAAATGGTATGGTATTACAAAATTCCATTTCACCTTGATTTAACATTGTAAAGAAAGTAAATTCTCCTGGACTATCCCATCTGTACTCTAATTGATGTGCTCCTACAATACTTAATGCCGAATAAGCAAATGGAATTATAATTACCACTATTGCTATTGCTGTGATGATTGTATGTTTATTCATATTTCATTTTCAATTCCTATTGGATATGAAATAATATTTTCATCTAAAAGATAATTTATCGCATGAGCAAAGTCTTTATCTGAAATTCCTCCTTGAACCCACCAAAATCCTATGTTTTTTACCCAATCAGGTATGTCTATTTCATGAATATTTTCGTTATTAATCTCAAAAGGGATGTCAACTAATTTTGCATCTATATATTTTTGAAATGCATCCATTAGATATCCATCTGATATTTTATCATTAAGCCATTCTATCAAAAACTGTTTTATCAATTCTGGAATGCAAATATTATCTGAATCAATTAAATTAAATTCTACTGTAAATTCTGCACCTGAATATTCTACATCAAGAAAATACTTTCCTAATGGAAATATTTCCTTTTCAAAAGCAATTAACGAAGGAACTGGATTTTGTAAATCTGTAATTGGAATTGGAATTGCACTACTTTCTTTACCTGTTTCATCTCTGATGTGAATAATTGCATGCTCTCCTGTAACTTCTGAAACTTCAATTGTATAGAATAATTTTTCACAATAACTGTATGTTGTTTTTTCCATTATGATATTAACTGATGATTCTGCATAAACTGCTGGCAAAAATACAAAACTTATTGCCAAAATTAAGGGTAAAATTGTAATTTTGATTTTCATCTTTTTTCACACTAGTATGGCTCAATAAAAATCTCAAACTAATACTGAGAAATCCTTTTTAACATCTTTTACAATCTTAATTTATCGAGTTTTCTGCGGAAGCAAACTCTTTGGGTGTGTGAATTGTGATTCATCACTCAAGGAGAATTTTAATTGATTAGTGATAACTGGGTTTTCTCGATTTACAGTTAGAAAGTGGCTATTATTGACTAGTTTATAGTAAAATTGGCTCTGATTTGATGTTATTCAAAATAACATACAGAGGGTAATGTATGAAAATCCCACTCAAAATTCATGCGGTTATCATTCAAAATTTTGAGGATGAATTAAAATGAGAAAAAAATTCTACATCTTGATAATAATATTTTCTATTTTATTTATTGGCATATCATATTCAACGTTGGAAGTTCAAACTCTTAATAAAATTACAGAAAAAATTCAGGGGCCAATTGAAAAAAATGAGCTATTTTCTAAGCTTACAAAGAATTCATGGTGCAACAAAAATGAATATTCTTTATATCCTGATCATTCGAACTACCAATTCAAAGCTGATGGAGAATATGAAAATCAGTTTTTTACTGATTATACTACTTATCCAAACACAGGAAAATGGAGTATAGAAAAAACTTCTGATGATGATTGGGTTATTCTATATGATGATGGAGTAAGAACACGAATTACACTAAATTGGGATGGTACCTTAACACTTGGGCCAACTAAGACACACAAATTAACTCCATGTAATTCCTTAAGCGTATCTAAACCATATACTGCTGAAACCTTACCACCAATCCAATTAGATGACGAGGTTAAACAAGTTATTTCTAATCTTACTGCACATAAATGGAAAAGAGCAAATGATTTTGATCTTTTTTTCAAACCCACCAGCATTGAATTCAAAAATAATAATGAATATCTAACAACATATCGAAACGGTGAGTGCCAAAGTAAAGGAGATTGGTATGCAACTGTTGGTGCAATTGGTGGAAGTAGTTTAACTAACAAATGTGATACACGAGATAGTAAATATCCTGAAACGATTAGAGCTAAATTTCTAAAAAATGGTCATTTGTTGGTTGGTAATTCAAATGATCTTTATGTTCCTGAAGATTATCAATTAAACAAGGGAGTTATTTGGGAAGTTTTTGGCTTTTCACAGGTTATAAAAATTAAAGTTGAATATGATATGCCAATAAAAATGGGTGTTCCCAATAAATTTGACGTTGAAATGACTAATGTCGGTGAAGAAAAATATCCCGGCGCAATGACATTACAGAGGTTTTCTATTACTGAAAGCTATGATAGAAATTATAGGATCTCTGATGATGAAATTGCACAAATCGACGAAATATCTGGAATAGATTTGGGTTCAAAAATTCTAAAACCCGGTGAAACATACAATTTTTCTCTTGATGTGACTTTTCCAAATTCTGGAAAGCAGGGAATGTACATTAATTCTTTGATTAATGGTAGGACTCAAGATTGGGACAGTAGCCAATACTATTCTATCAATGTACAATAGAATCACGGATTAATCCATAATTTACGAATATAGGATTGATCACAAACTCTTCTGAAATCAGTTATTAAAGGGGATTTTACTATGCCCGATATGCCTAGTTATCAAGACCAGACATGGATCAGACTTTGGAAAGAAAATTCTCCTGAGATACGTGAACGTGTAGTTAAATGGCGTAAACAAAACGCTATTACTAGAATCGAGAAACCAAGCAGAATACAAAGGGCTAGAAGATTAGGTTACAAAGCAAAACAAGGTATCATTGTTGTTCGAATGAGAGTTGGAACTGGTGGTATGAGAAAACAAAGACCTCGAGGCGGAAGAAGACCAAAACATCTTGGTGTTACAAGAATCAAGGCAGATGACGACATGCAGACAGTTGCAGATAGAAGAGTCCTTGAGAGATATCCCAACATGAAACTTTTGGGTTCTTACTTTATCTACAAAGATGGAAAACACTATTGGTTTGAAGTTATCTTGGCAGATCCAGATCATCCAAGAATTGCTCAAGATAAAGAATTAAACAAACGAGTACCTCAAGCTGCATAAATTGAAATTATCTTTACTTATTCCATTACTTTTCCTTTTAGTAGCTAATCCTGCTTTTGGTGCGCTTTCTGATGCAACTGGATTGGTAAATAATCTTGACGTTGAAGCAAGTGGTCATACATTTGAAGTTAGGACTGTTACTAATTTTGCCATACAGGATTTTGATTTTGATAAGGATGAGAAAAGATTAACACTTTACATTGATAGTGGATTGGAAAATAATTTGGGCGAAATTATTATTCCTAAAAATCTATTGGGAGGAAATTTCACATTTTATCTTAATGAACAAGAATATTTTCCAAAGATGAAATCTAATGAAAAAATTTCTTTTGTAACTTTGAATTTTACAGGTTCTGGAAATAATACACTAGAGATTTTTGGAACCACTTATCTTGATGGTTTGACTGAAAGAGTCATAACAGAACCAAAATTCATTGATACTGCATTACAAAAAGGAGAAACTTTTGATGATTCCTTTGGATGGTGGATTTTGGTAGGGTCTTTGGTTATTGTTGCAGCATATATCATAATGAAGATAAAAAAACGAAAATAACATTCTAATAATTCGTGGTACATGAACAATCATTGGATTATGAAAAATTTTGCTCACAAATTTTAGATGCAGATCCTAAAATTAGATTTGCTTCTGTTTATGATGAATGGGCTGTCTGTGTTGCAGGTGGTATGCGCGAAGGATTAGAAAATCTACTTTCAGAACGTATGCAAAATGAATTGGTTAATCTTTCAATTATTCATTGGAAAGCACGTAAAGATACTGCAAAAGTCCTTGGCAAAACAAAATACACCTTGGCTGAATACGATACGATTAAACGCTTTTCATTTTATTTGGGTGATGATTATTTACTTCTTGTGAGTGCAGAAAAAGATCATGATACAAATGTAGTAGTAGATAAAGTAATCAATCTATATTACAAAAATCAAGATTAAATAACTGAGGTTTAGAAAATGGGATTTTTAGATAAACTCAAAAAAAGTATAGAACTAAAACAAAACATTCCTGATCAAGAGTCTCTTCAAAAAACTCGTGAAAAGATTGTGCGACTAGAAAAAAAATTAGATATTACTCCTGATGATTCCGCTGTTCTATTTGATTTGTATGGATGTTATGTAGAAGTATCTGATACTAAAAAAAAAATTGAATGTTTAAAAAAAATGTCCAAACTCAAACCAAATGATTTCTATCCTCTTCAGCAACTTGCAGATATTTACTTAAATGAACTAGATGATATAGGGCAGGCCAAAATCTATCAAAACAAGGCAAACAAAATCAACAAGTATGGATAATCCCAAAATTGCTCTAATTGGCGGATTCGTTATAGTTGTAATTCTATCAGTAGCTGTTATTTTGATAAGTTGATTTAATCTTCACTAAGTAATTTTTGAATCATTGCATCAACATGTCCTGATTGTCCAAATGACACATCTCTAAGAATTCCCTTTCTGTCAACTAAAATAGCTGATGGTGTACCTTGAAGAGAAAATTTCTCAAATGTTTCAGCTGAATATTCTTTTGATTTCATGTGATTTTTGACTCTTTGAATAATTTGATTTCTGTAATCCTCTGGCTGTGAATCAAATTCTGGAATCTGCGGATAAATAAACTCCATGATTTTATCTTGAGTAATTTCTCCTGTAGTCCTTGTCAGATTATCCATTCCTAATGGAAATGGAATCTTGTAAGATAGCTTGTTACCATCTTGTAATTTACCATGCATTGAAAGTGCGTCTTTTGTTTCTCCAATTACTTCACCCGTCTCTGCAAGCATTTTCAAATTCTCTAATGTGTTTTTATCAAAATCTTCAAAAGCAGTAGCAAGACCTAACACTCGAACTCCTTCATCTTTGTATTTGTTGTAGATGTTGATTGCATCTGGAATTGCATTCATAAAACAACCTGGACAATTGACTTGAAAGACTTCCAATAAAACAACATGGTCTTTTTCTTGATCAAAATTAGTTGGGGCTCCTTGTATCCACTCTGAAACTCCAAAATTTGGTGCTTTTTGACCTATTGTTGTGCTCACAATAAATTCTCCAATTTTTTCTATTAAATACATACCTCAACTAATTTTGGATTTTTTTTCAAGTAGCCTAATATAGGACACAGAAAGTTTCAAAACAAATTGCAGGCAGTAACTGATGATCGATTAGCACTTTTTGCTGAGATGGAATCAAAATATGAACAAAAAGATACAAAGTATTTTGTTTCTCTTTTAGAACATTCTGATTATGTGATTAGGACAAGGGCTACCTGTATTTTAGTTGATTTTGGTGGAGAAGATAAAATTCCCTATATTGCTAAAGTTTTAAAAAATGATGAAAATGAATTGGTAAGACATGAGGCTGCATTTTCATTAGGTCAGATGTGCTACCCTAGTGCAATACCTCCTCTAAATGATGCAACCCTTAATGATCCAAGTATGTTTGTACGACATGAAGCAGCTATTGCCTTAGGTGTTGTTGGATCTAAAGAAGCAAAAGAAACTCTGGAAAAAGCATTAAACGATCCAGATAAATCAGTCGTTGAATCTGCAGTCGTTGCATTATCTAATATTCAGTTTATGGAAAAGTTAAGTAAGAACGAAAAGTTTGCAAAGTTAACAGGTGGATGAGATGAATTTTTCATATGGTGTTATAGCAATAGTTGGTGTTCTTGTTGCAATATCTCTAGGATTAATTGCCATAGCACCTGATGATATTATTGAACCAAGAATAGTTCCTGTTGAAGATATTTCTATTAATCCCGAACCAACACCTCAACTAGTTGAAGATAATGCAGAAGTGACAATTGGAACAGTAGAACAATCAGGCTTTGGCCAGGATTGTGTAGTCGATGGTTGTTACACTCCAAATACTGCAACAATTGATGTTGGCGGTGTTGTAACAATGACAAACACTGACACTACTGGCGTCCATACATTCACATCAGGAACAGTTGATGGATTTGCCCCTTCTCCAAGTGGTACATTTGATTCAGAAGTTCTATTATCTGGAGATTCATTTGAATGGGTCCCAGATACTGCAGGTGAAGTTCCTTACTATTGTATGCTCCATACTTGGATGCAAGGTACAATCATTGTACAAGAAGCAGAAACTATGATGGAAGCAGAAACTATGATGGAAGCAGAAACTATGATGGAAGCAGAAACTATGATGGAAGCAGAAACTATGATGGAAGCAGAAACTATGATGGAAGCAGAAACTATGATGGAAGCAGAAACTATGATGGAAGCAGAAACTATGATGGAAGAGACTATGGAAGAAGAAACTATGATGGAAGCAGAAACTATGATTGAAGAAACTATGATTGAAGAGACTATGGAAGAAGAAACTATGATTGAAGAGACTATGGAAGAAGAAACTATGATGGAAGAAGAAACTATGATGGAAGAAGAAATTTCAGAAACATCAGAACCAGAATCATCAATGGCACTGACGATTTCAATTCCTAAGGGTGTTGGAGCACCAGGATGTGAAACAACTCTAGAATGTTATTTGCCTTATGAAGTTACTGTAGAAGCAGGTACAACAGTGACTTGGATTAATGAAGATAGTACTGTACATACTGTAACAAGTGGAAAAATTACTGAAGGATCTACTGGATTATTTGATTCTAGTATATTCACATTTGGCAACTCTTTTGAATACACGTTTGGTAATACAGGAACTTTTGATTACTTTTGTAACGTTCATCCTTGGATGGCCGGAATTGTTCACGTTAGTTAAAGAGCAGTAACTTTACTTACTTGTTCTAATGATTCAAATTTGTAAATTTGCTCCACAGTTGAATCTTCAAATATTTCTGCATCATGTGTAATTATTAGAAACTGCATTGGTGTTTCTGAATTTGAAATATTTGATAACTGGGATAACACTCCCACTAGTGATTTTTTCCTCTCTGCATCCAAATGTGTTGTGGGCTCATCAAGTATCATCAAATTAAGATTTGATGCTCCTAGAAGGCTAGCCATACCTAATCGTAAGGATAATGCTACACTTACTTTTTCCCCTCCGCTAAGAGATTCTAATTCTAATACCTCATTTTTTGAATAACAAGAAATAGAAATATCTCTTGTTTTTTCTGATAATGAAATTCTCTGAATTTTTGTGTTAAGTAATGTAAGATATTCTGAGGCTTTGGCAGATATTGCATTTAATGCCCATGATCTTAGGCTTGTTGCAACAGGACCATCTCTGTTAAAAACATTCAATTGAATTTCATCAAGATTTGTTACATATTCTTTTACAATCTTTAGTTCTACAATTGCATTTTGAATTACTTTAATTTGTTTTTCTCCTTTAGAAATTTTTTCTGAAATTGCACCAATTTGTTGATCTATTTGAGAAAGATTCATCTGTTTCTCATTCACTAATTTTTTAAGATCTGAAAATTCTTGCTCATTAAATCCACTAGTTTCTATTTCTAATTTTGAAATACTTTCAAAAATCATTTTTGCATGAGAATCTATCTGTGATATTTCTAGTAAATTCCCATTAGTAGATAAAGGGATTTTCTGTATATTTTGTTTCTTTACATCTGTGTCCTCTTGAATTTTCTTTAATTCCTCTTTATTATTAATTGAATAAGCTCTAAGTGTTGCCTCTGCATCTCTTGCATTCTGTAATTTTTTAGAAAATTCTTTTCTTTTTTCATTATATGTATCCCTTTCTTTTTCTTTTGAATTAATTTTTTCTTCATTTGATATTATTTCTTGTTTGAGGTGCTCTTCTTGGAAAAGTGGATTTAGTTTTTCAACATTTGAATCACACACTGGACATTTGTTATCTTTTAACTGTAGTTTTGATGCTAGCAATTGTTTTTCTTTTAATGATATGGTTTGATTTGTTAATTCCTGGATTTTCTTTAAAGTATCTTCCACTGTTTCTTCTACTTTTTGGATTTTTGATTCTAAATCTTCCTTTATGCTAGCATGCTCAAAACAGCCCTCACAATCATGTATTTTACGCTCATTTTCGTTGATTTCACGTTGAATTTCATGTATTGCTTCTTTTGCGTATGCTATGAGCTCTTTTTTTCTTAATTCCAGTTGATTAATTTTATCTATTTTTGGAGTTTCTATCTCTACTTTTTTTCTTAGTTCATCAACTTCATTTTGTAATTTCCCTTGTTTTAATTCCAGTTGATTTTTTTCTGGTTTTGATACTTCAATTTCCTTTTGATTTTTTTCTAAATCTTGTGAAAGAATTTCAATATGTGTATCATCATATCCAATTTCTTCTCTTATTTTTTCACGGAATTCTTTATTTACTGCTTTCATTGATTCTGATGCAACATCAAGCTTGTCAATTCCTATAATTGCATTAAGTAATTCTTTGAATTCTTTTGGTTTTGCATTAATGATTGCATTTAATTCTCCTTGCTGAACTATTGATGCTATTTTTAATTTTTCAAAATCAAGACCAATAGTTTTTTCAACTTCTCGCGTCATTGATTCTCCAAATTGTTTTCTTTCTCCAGCTGCAATTTCAATTCGATCATTTTCTAATATTTCAGAAAATGTTGCAGCAAGACTCCCTTTGTTATCTATTTTTCTTACTGCTTCGTATTGTTTTCCATTAATTGTAAATCCTATTTTTGCAAATCCTTGATTTGATCCTCGTTTAATCAAACTTTTATTTGATTTTCTTGTATGCTGACCAAATAATGCAAATGTTATTGCATCAATTATGCTTGATTTCCCTGCTCCGTTATCTCCTACAAATACTGTAACTCCATTTTCAAATTCTAATTTTGTATCTGAATGTGCAAGAAAATCTCCTAATTCTATTGACGTAATCATTGTTTTTTCTCCCTTTTGAATTTTCCAAAATTGTCAATAATTATTTGAGATGCTTCTTTAATTTCTCTAGATGCTAAAACTGGAAGTAATTCCTTTATTGCAAAACTTGCAGCTTGTTCTGAACCTAGAACATCTACTGATAATCTGAACATTTCATCATCAATGACATTTGGTCTATCTAAGAATACAGATGAATCTGAAATCTGTTTTGTGCTTATTCTCCAAAAACACCTAAGAACTAACGCATTTAGTCTTGCAATTTGTGCCTGTATATGGTCTGTTTCTATACTTTCGCCTTGTATTTTTACTTCTATGATTGGTTTCTTTTTTGAATTAGCAATTTTTTCAGAAATCTCGTCAATTGTTTTTGTTAATTCTTGGTATTCTGTTTTAAATGAAAACTGAGGTCTTGTATCTAATTCAATCCAATTTGGTTTTGCTTCTTTGCTAGAAATATCTACTTCGAAGAATCCTTTCTTTGTTTCTTTAATTCCTTCACTTGTTGTTGATTCAATTGACCCAGGATATGCAATTGGCCCATTTAGATGATTAAACTGCTTGATATCTTTGTCATGAAGATGTCCCATTGCATAGTATGTGAAATTTTTTGGCAAGTCAGTTGATTGAATTTCTCCTGCAAATTTGTTGAACTCTGTAATGCCTTGATGTAGAATTAAAATTTTATGTCCAGAATGGTTTTGTGCAACTTTGTCTATCTCTGCAAATTTATCTTCATATCGTGGTATCTCTGCTTTTCTAATTTTATCAAATCCTGCAAGAAGTATTCCTTTGTATTCAATTGGCTTTCCTTGACCAATATATTTTGAAAATTCTAAATTATGATAAACATATGGAATAGGCGTAGTTCTAATTCTACTAATATCATGTTCTCCTAAAATAAAAAATGAATCAATGTTGTTTTGTTTTAATCGTTTTAGCCCATTTGCCATTTGAATAATTGCGGTTCCATTTGGATTAGGTACATGAAAAATATCTCCAGCAAATATTACAAAATCTACATGATCTTTTATTGATATGTCAATTGATTGATTAAATGAATCATACACATCTTGTGCACGTTCCTCTGAACCATACTGTACTAATCCTAAATGTGTGTCTGAAATGTGAGAAAATAACATTAGTCTAATAACAAATCTTTTTGAACAAGTCCTTGTGTTGATTCTACTGCAATTTCTTTCATCTTGTCTGCATTTGCCCAAGCATTAATCGCACTCTGGTCTGCCCCCATTATCTTCTCTTTTACTTCTTCAACATGTACTAGTGATGGCAGATTTGTCCATTGGCCCACAAGAACTGCATCTCCTACATTAAGTGAAGTCAACTGAGCAATCAATTCCCGGCTAGTAGATTCTGTTGCTGAGGCTATTTGGCGCTGGTCATCTTCTTGAATAATTTTCATTATAGCAAATGATCCCATTTGACTAAGGACATTAAGGTCTACACTTCGTGGTCTTTGAGATACAACTCCTAGACCCATTCCGAATTTTCTTCCCTCTCTTGCAATTTTTGCAGCCCAATACTTTGCACTGGTGTCATGATCTTTTGGAATGAACACATGTGCTTCTTCTATTATTACAAAAATGGGTGAATTGAATTGATAATTTCTCTCTCTTTTACTTCTTCCATGTCTTGCAATACTTGCATCCTTTCTATCTTTGAGTAACTGTTGCAAGTAAAATGCTAGAGCGACATTAGCTTGTTTTTCTGATAGTTCTGAAATATTAAGAATATTTGCACGTCCTTCTTTGATGAAACTAATTGGATCTCCCATATCTGGATCTAAAATGTCTTCAAATCTTCTTTGAGCCTCTTCTATAATATCTTGAACTCTATATGCTGATGATCGAATCTCTTTTAGCTTTTTATCTTCTGAATTTACAATAAAATCTACTTCAGTTTCTAATTTTTTCCAGAACTCCTTTGATTCTCTAACATGTTTTGTAAATGCCATTCGTAATACTCGTTGTTGAACGGTAGCATTGTCTTTAATTTCTAATACCTCTGAGAGTTGGTCTGCATCAATCAATCTGGGGTTTATTTTTGCATCAATTACATTGATACGCGGAATGTTTAGACCTGTGTAATCATTGTGATAGTCAAAAATTATTACAGTTCCTTTTAATTTTGAAATTTGTTTTGTAATTAACGAAACAAGATTACTTTTCCCCATACCTGTCATTGCTAAAATTCCTAAATGTCTTGAAACAATTTTGTCCAAATTTACTTTGGCATCAATTGTTTTATTTCGTAAAAGATTTCCAATCTTTACCCATCCTTCATTTTTTGGACTGAAAATTTCTTCTAGGTCTTGTTTACTTGGTTGAGTTATTTCTGTGCCTGGAATTGGTGGAATGGCAGGTATGATAGATTGTCCTTTTCTCAAGTTTTCTAAAAATCCTAAAATCCCAATATATGCAGTAAATGTTTTGTCTCTTTTGTTGAGTTCTGCAATTTCTGTACTTTCTGTTGCTTCATCAAAATTTTTGACATCTGTAAAAGCTGCACTTGATACAGAAGATCTTTCAACTAACCCCAGAATTTCCCCTTCTTCTGAACCTATTTTGATATATTCTCCTACAGATAACACTCTTGAAGTAATCGCTGTTACAAATGTGGGTTTTGATTCTCCTACTACAAAACCTAAACTCAACCTAATACCTCCCGTGATCCAATCTCATTACTTAATCCTAACAAACTAACCATTTTTCCAAGTTCCTTATCTGATATTTTACAGTTATTATGTGCAAGTTTTAGCGCATATGGATATCCTCCTACACTAGTTTTGAATAGTTTGTTCATCACTGATTTGATCTCATCTTCATCATGTTGATTTCCTAGAAATTCTAGTTTGATTATGGGGGTAGAATCACTTAATCTTACAAATGTTGAAGAAATGATTTTATCTGCACCATATTTCTTTTCTACAAAAATTTTACTAAACCCTGAACCATTTGTTACATGATTATAATAAAAAATATCCCCCGCAAGAGAACCTAAATTTTCAAATTGTTTTTTTGTATTTGACGTTTTTGCAATAAATATCACGTTATCTTTTTTCTTCATTATTCTTACAATCATTGAACTTAGAGTTGCTTGTCTTGTCATTAGCTGAGAATGCAGTGAGCCATCCATTAGTACTAAATCTACTACATCTACAGTTTTTTCACATGCATCAATCTCCATTTTACTTGCTATACTTGAAATATCATCAGCAGAACCCAATCCTGAATCATGTAAATCTACTAGAATTTCTCCATCTGATTTTACTGAAACTGCTGTCGTCGCCCAAAGCTCAATTCCTTGAAATTTAGTATTGTTAAAACTACTATCAATTCCTGCTGTAACTACTTCTTCTTTTGTAGGCGTAAATTCTACCCAGTTTTCCCTTGCCTTTTGTAAAATCTGCTCAAATTTAGGACCTTTGAGAATAGATAACATCTTGTCCCTGTTGATGATGGCATCTTTGTATACAGTATTGAGCACAACAATAGTTCGTTGGTTTGAATAAAATCTTTAGGTTACACTGAACTTTGACAAAACTGATCCATCAAAACCATTTATCCTATTTTGCCCTTCAGAACAATTTTTTCATCTGTATTTGAGGGAGTAGATCTATCAATGTATCTGATTTCGTACTCATCTCCAATGTGAATTGTCTTACCATCTATCTCACGTGGAATTTTAATTTGGACTTCAAACATGCTTGTATTTGGTCCTGTTTCAATTAGATATCCTCTGTTTGCATCAAATTTGGGATCATCTAGAGTAACTCTGATTCCACCTTCTCCTCTAAATTCTAATTCACTTAAAGAAATTTTGTCTTCATCTTTTGAATCTCGGTTTGCATCAGGCTCATAAATTCTCACAATGAATTCATGTCCAATTCTTGAACCCCCTCCTGATGTTTGTATCTTGGCAAATGTCTTTGTTAATGGTACTGACTTTACCAATATTCTTTGTTCTCCTGAGAAATCTGATTCATCCAAATATTTTATCAAGACAATATCATCTTGACTTAATGAATTTCCATTGATTGTTTCTGGTAATTCCAATTTTATGTAAAACTGTCCTGTATTTGGTCCTGTTTCAATCATGTTTTCAGGACCATTTATTGGAATTCCATTAATTGTAAATTCAAACAATCCTTGAATAGACACTGTTTCTACTGCACTATGTGCCAAATTCAAATCATGATCTGTTATGTAGAAATTCACTACTGACATACTAGATGCAGGAACTGTCTGCATCTCTGTTTCTGATGCTGTAACTGATTTAATCTCTTTTTCCAAGTCTACAAATTTGATTGGAACAAACAACATTCCTGCTTTTTGCATTCTTTCTGCAGTTTCTGCTCTTACACATGCAGCAGACCCATTTGTTCTGATCACCAATTCTAATCCATCTCTACAAAGAACATCTTCTACAGAAACTCCACTTTTCATCTGTTTTTTTGGTGAGTCTATTTCTCCATTTACTGGAAACCCTACTGTTAGCATTAAAATTGAAAATAACAATATGAAAACTATATTTTTTTGATTTTCCATTATTGACAATGTTGGTTTTTTTCTTAAAAGTATTGAGTATGATTTATTCGAATAAAATTGATGAATTCCTAACTATAATTAATTAAGAGACTAATTCTAGTAAAAACACTTGAAAAAAATTGGTTTGCTAGGTTGTGGTGCAATAGGAACCCAAATTGCCCTTGCGATTGATTCTGGAAAAATACCTGCAATTCTAACTCATGTTTATGATATCTCTAAAGATGCATCAGTTGAGCTTGTTTCAAAACTAAATACCAAGCCAGAAATTGTTGAAAATTCTCATCTTTTATCTTCACATCCGGTAAATATTGTAGTAGAGGCTGCTTCTCAAGATGCTGTAAAAGATGTTGCACTTAGTGTTTTGCAAAATAAACGTGATTTGATGATTATGAGTGTTGGTGCATTACTTGATGAATCTATCTATGATATTTTATCTGATGCTTGCAACGATTTTAAAAAAACAATCTATCTTCCTTCAGGTGCAATAGCAGGTCTTGATGGAATAAAATCAATCAAAGATGAATTAGAATCGTTGTCTATTACTACAACAAAACACCCTCGTTCGCTTAAAGGTGCCAAGTTTTTTGAAAATTCTGATATTAATTTAGATGAAATCGATTCACCTACGACAATCTTTGAAGGAATTGCAAAAGAAGCTGTTTCATTATTTCCTGCAAACATCAATGTTGCTGCACTTTTATCATTATCTGGAATTGGAAGTGAAAAAACTGAAGTAAAAATTGTAGCAGACCCAAATACAGACAAAAACACTCATCATATTGAAGCTACAGGAAAATTTGGAAAAATGACATTTACAATTGAAAATTTTCCAGATCCTAATAATCCAAAAACAAGTAGATTGGCAATTTTATCTGCAATTGAAACTCTTCGAAAATATTGCTCTGATGATATTCAAATTGGCACCTAATATGGCAATTATTGCCACATTTGATAGTTTTTTAGAAAATTATAGACCATTTCCTATTCTTTAAATCCCTACGCCATCAATTTTTTATGGTTTATGTTAGTACAACAAACTCCAGAACTCAAAGAAGAGATTCTGAGACTCAAGAAAGAAAAAGATGTAGTGATTTTAGCACACAATTATCAAATCCCTGATGTCCAGGATGTGGCAGATTTTACAGGAGACTCTTTAGGTCTTTCAAGACAAGCAGCAAAAGTTGATCAAAAAACAATTCTGTTTTGTGGTGTAAACTTTATGGCTGAAACTGCTGCAATTATTAGTCCTGAAAAAAAGGTATTACTTCCAGATTTAGAAGCTGGATGTTCACTATCTGATTCTATTACTGTTGATGAACTACGAAATTGGAAGAAACAACATCCAAATGCTATCACAGTAGGCTATGTTAATACAACTGCCGAAATTAAAGCAGAACTTGATTATTGTTGTACATCATCAAATGCTGTAAATGTTGTAAAAGCAATTCCTGAAGAAAAAGAAATTTTATTTTTACCTGATATGTTTCTTGGTTCTTATGTTGCAAAAATGACTGGAAGAAAAAATATGTACATATGGGCTGGTGAATGTCACGTTCACGCAGGAATCACTCCTGATGATATCGCCAAAAAATTAGATTCAATGAAAAATGCTGAATTTGTTATTCATCCAGAATGTGGTTGTACTACTTCAATGATGTATGATGTTGCAGATGGAAGTTATGATAACAAAAAAGTTTCAATACTTTCTACAGAAGGTATGTTAAACCATGTAAATAAATCAGAATCAAAAAACTTTGTTGTCGCTACTGAAACTGGAATATTGTATAGAATGAGAAAAGATAACCCTACAAAAACATTCATTCCTGCATCAGATAAAGCTGAATGTCAATATATGAAAATGATTACACTTGAAAAAGTGTATGATGCATTGGTAAATGAAAAAAACATTGTCACTGTTCCTAAAGAAATTGCTGATAAGGCTCGTTTGGCAATTAATAGAATGCTTGAAATCAGTTAAGATGCGTGAATCTTAGCTCTAGCTATTTAGCTCTGCCTATTTTTCCTCATGTATTTATAATATAACGGAGTTATTTTTTTCATGGCTACTGAAAATCTTGATATGGATTATTCACAATATGATTTTAAAGACTCTACAGAAATGTATGTCCACCTTAGCAAGAAAGGTCTGTCAAAAGACACTGTAATTGAAATTAGTAAAATGAAAGATGAGCCACAATGGATGCTGGACTTTAGATTACGTTCTTATGAAATTTTCATGAAAAAGCCAATGCCAACTTGGGGTGGAGATCTTAGTGTTATTGATTTTCAAAATATTTACTATTATGCAAAAGCATCTGATAAAGTAGAAAAAAACTGGGATGATGTTCCAGAAAATGTTAAAAATACATTTGACAAACTCGGAATTCCAGAAGCTGAAAAGAAATTTTTAGCTGGTGTTGGTGCCCAATACGAATCTGAGGTTGTATATCACAGTCTAAGAGAAGATTTGGCAAAACAAGGTGTTCTCTTTTTAGATACTGATGCAGCTCTCAAAGAACATCCAGAGATGTTTAAGAAATATTTTGGTAAAATTATTCCTCCAGAGGATAACAAATTTGCAGCACTAAACAGTGCAGTATGGAGTGGTGGCTCGTTTATCTATATTCCACCTGGTGTCAAAGTTGACATGCCTTTACAAGCATACTTTAGAATTAACGCAGAAAACATTGGTCAGTTTGAAAGAACATTGATCATTGTAGATGAAGGTGCAGAAGTACATTACATTGAAGGCTGCACTGCTCCTGTTTATTCTTCAGAATCATTACACTCTGCAGTTGTAGAATTAGTTGCACACAAAGATGCAAAACTAAGATACACAACAATCCAAAACTGGAGTGCTGATGTTTACAATCTCGTAACAAAACGTGCTTATGCATATGAAGGTGCAACAGTTGAATGGATTGATGGAAATATTGGAAGTAAATTAACAATGAAATATCCTGGAGTTTATCTTATGGGAGAACGTGCATATGGTGAAACACTATCAATTGCCTTTGCCGGTAAAGGACAACATCAAGACACAGGTGCTAAAATGGTTCATCTTGCACCAAATACTACTTCTAAAGTCACATCAAAGTCAGTAAGCAGACTAGATGGTCGTTCCACTTACAGAGGAATGTTACATGTAGCAAAAGGTGCTACTGGTGTAAAATCTACTGTTAGATGTGATGCATTACTTTTAGATGATACATCAAAGACTGATACTTATCCATACATGGAAATTAATCAAGAAGATGCAACAATTACCCACGAAGCAACTGTTGGAAAAATTGGCGATGAACAAATATTCTATCTTATGAGTAGAGGATTTAATGAAGAAGAAGCCCTATCTCTAATTGTAAATGGTTTCATGGAACCATTCACAAAAGAATTACCAATGGAATATGCTGTTGAACTAAACAGACTCATTAAACTAGAAATGGATGACTCTGTGGGATAAAATCCCAATTTCACTTTGATTAATCATGTCCCAAGAAATTCTTTCCAAACTTAACAAAAGTCATATCGATGAAATTTCTTCATCAAGAAATGAACCTGACTGGCTAAAAAATTACAGAAATGACTCCTTGTCTATCTATGAGAGTCTTCCAATTGAAATGTCTCCGCTTTACAATAAATATACTGATGCAAAAAAGATGGATCCTGAAAAAGTCTCTCTTTCTACCTCAACTACACAAAATATTCCAAATTTTCTTGAAAAAAGATTGGGTGAGCTAGAAAATGAAACATGTATTATTCAAATTGGAACTAATATTCACAAAATCAATGTCTCTGATGAACTAAAATCAAAAGGACTTGTAATCTCTTCAATAGCAGATGCAGTTCAAAATAATTTTGAATTAGTAAAAAAAGCCTTAGAGGCTTCAAATTCAAAAGATGACAAATTTACAGCACTAAATAATGCTGCATTTAATTCAGGTATCTTTATTCACATTCCACGTAATCTAGTGTTGGACAAACCAATTTACTTTTTGACATGCCTATCTGATGATGGTAATTCCGTAATTTCTAGAAATGTGATCTTTGCAGATGAAAGTAGTAAAGCCACAGTTGTCCAAGAGTTGTATTCTCCAGCGACAAAAGTACAACAAGCATATCTTGAATTACTAAACACAAATCTTGCAGCAAATGCACAATTGGATATTACCACTTTACAAATGATGGATCAGCATGCTGTGACCTTCTCTACCAGACGAACAGATTTGGCACAAGATGCCAAAGTAAATTGGTATTCAGGATTGTTTGGTTCTATGTTGTCAAGATACAAAATTGAATATTTCCTTAATGGTACTGGCGCATCTTCAAATGACTCTGAAGTAATATTTGGAAATAATGAACAGTCCTTTGATATTCAAACTAATGTAAATCATGAAAGCCCATCTACTGAAGCAAGAGTAGTTGAAAAATCAATTCTTAGAAATAAATCAAAATCTCTTTTCAAGGGAATGATTAGAATTAAAGAAAATGCATCAAAATCAAATTCATTTTTGTCTGGTCGTTCTATTCTTTTAGATAAAGATGCAAAATCTGATGCAATTCCTGGACTAGAGATTTTTACAAATGATGTAAAGGCTACTCACTCTGCATCTGTTGCCCAAATTGATGAAGAACAAATTTTCTATCTTAAAACTAGATGTCTTACTCATGCAGAAGCTGAGCGAATAATTGTTGAAGGATTCTTGGAACCTCTTTCACGAAAAATGTCAATTCAAGTCCGAGCATGGATTGCTTATCTTATTGAATCCAAATGGGAAAACCGAGAACTTACAATTAACACTGATGAAGAACTAGCAAAGTTTGTTGAAATTGAGGAAACTCGTTACAACGAAGACTCTGAAATAGAACAACATTACAAGTATAGGTGATATTTTGTCTGAATGGATTAAAGCTTGTAGTATGGAGCAGGTAAAAGAAGGCCAACTTTTTGGATTCGTACATGAAGATAAGAAACTCCTCATAGCTAATCTCAAAGGAAAAATTCATGCTACTGATCTAATTTGTACTCATGCTGATGCAGATCTTTCTACTGGATTTCTAAGTGAAGAAGGTGTAAGATGTCCATTACATCTGTCTGTTTTTAATTTAAAAAATGGAGAACCACAAAATCTTCCTGCCGAAACCCCACTTAAAGTATACAATGTTAAAATAGATAACAACGAAATTTACGTGGAGATTTAAAATATGCAAAGTACAAAGTCACTGTTTGAAAATTTAAGAAAAGATTTTCCAATATTGAAAAGAACTGTTAGGGATAACAAACCTCTTGTTTATCTTGACAATGCATCTACAACACAAAAACCAAATCAAGTAATTGATGCTATTACTGATTATTATCGAAATCATAATGCCAACATTCACAGGGCAGTATATGCTCTAGCTGAAGAATCTACTGAAGCATATGAGGCAGCTCGAGACAAAATTGCAAATTTTATTAACATAAAAAATCGTCAAGAAATTATTTTTGTTAGAGGAACCACTGAAGCAATTAATTTAGTTGCTTATGCATGGGGTAGACCTCATGTCAAAGAAGGTGACATTATTGTCACTACTGAATATGAACATCATAGCAACATTGTACCATGGCAACTTCTTACACAAGAGAAAAGTGCAAAATTAGAATATATTGGAATGGATGATAACGGAGAATTAATTTTAGATGATCTTGACAAGTATCTTGCAACAGGTAAAGTCAAACTTGTTACATTTAGTTTAATGTCTAATGTTCTTGGAACAATCACTAATGCTGAAAAAATTATTGAAAAATGCAAAGCAGCAGGTGTTCTTACGCTAATTGATGGTGCACAGGCAGTACCTCACATGAAAGTTGATCTTGAAAAATTAGGATGTGACTTTTTTGCGTTTTCTGGCCATAAAATGCTGGGTCCTACTGGAATTGGTGTTTTATGGGTTAGAAAACCTGTATTGGAGACAATGAGCCCATTTCATGGCGGTGGTGATATGATTAGAGAAGTTCACAAGTATGAGACTACATGGAATGATTTACCCTACAAATTTGAAGCAGGTACTCCAAACATAGCTGATGTTATAGGATTTGGAGCTGCAATTGACTATCTTACCAAGATTGGAATGGATAATGTAAGAGAACATGAAATTGAACTAACAAAATATGCTATAGAAAAATTATCTGAAGTTAAAGGATTACACATCTATGGTACAAAAGATATTTCAAAACGTGGTGGTGTAATTTCCTTTAATTTTGCAGATGTCCATCCTCATGACGTTGCACAAATTATCGATGGAGAAGGAATTGCAGTTCGTTCTGGTCATCATTGTGCACAGGTATTAATGGAGCGACTAGATGTTGCTGCAACATCAAGGGCTAGCTTTTACATTTACAATACTAAAGAAGAAGTTGACGTTCTAATCAATTCCTTAAATAAAGTAGCAAAGGTGTTCAAACTATGAGTGGAAATGCAGACATTTACCATGAGATGATTGTTGATTATTCAAGAAATCCTGTAAACTATGGGGAGATTGAAAATCATGATGTGACTTTTCATGATTCAAATCCATTGTGTGGTGATAGTATTGATATTGATATGAAAATTGATGATAACAAAGTTACTGATATTAAATTTCATGGAAAAGGTTGTGCAATTTGTATGGCTTGCTCTTCAGTTTTGACTGAAATAACAAAAGGTAAGAATCTTGATGATGTGAGAAAAATTGAGAAAAATGATGTATTAAGCGAATTAGGTCTTGAACATCTTCAGGCTGTACGAATAAAATGTGCATTACTTTCACTCAAAGTACTCAAATCTGCTCTTTACAAATACCTTGGAGATCATCTCGAGTCTCAAGATATGGATAAACTAAAAGAAGAGGCAGAAAATCTGTACTAGTATGAGTGATTTTACTCCTACAACTCCTGTTACACTTCAAATACGAAAAATAATTTTTGAAAAATTCAATGATGTTGATACTGTATTTACAAATGATGAAATTTTTGAGACACTAAAAGAAAATGCTGACATTAACTCCTCTTGGATAATTGATGATATTGAATCATTTTTCAATGAAATTTGTGATTCTGGTCTTACAAGAAATATCGCACAGAACTTTACTACAATCCATCTGAAACTATTTGATCCTGTTGAAAAACTTCACTGTAATGCATGTAATCATGATATCTATCTTGGAACATCTGAAGAAAGAACTTGTCCTAATCCTTCTTGCAAATCTTCTATTTAGATCTATATTTTATTGCTGCATCTTCAAGTGCTTTAATCATTGGCAATTTTTCTCCTGTAAGATAAAGCACCAGCGCACCACCTGCAGTACTGACATGATTAATTTTCTCTGCTAATCCTTGTTGTTTTAGTGCAGTTGTTAAGTGTCCGCCACTAACAATTGTTGTAGCCATTGAATTTGCAACTGCCTTGAGTAATTCTTTTGTTCCATAACTAAAGTTCTCTTTCTCAAAAAATCCTGCTGGTCCACTGATAAACACAGTTCCTGCACCTGAAATTAATTTTGAATAGTACTCTATAGTCTTTGGACCTAAATCATAAATTTTATCCCCTTTACCTATCTCTCTAACATCCATCTCTACTCTTTCCCCGTCTTTGTCAATTGCAATATCAACTGGTGTGGCAAAAACATCTGGATATTCGCCTATCAGAGCATGTGCTTTTGATACTACTTCTTCTTCTCTCTTGATACCAAGTGGCGATTTGATTCTGGCTTGTGCACGCATGAACACATTTGCAATCAATCCTGTTAACAGAACATGGTCAGCACGACCATTTTCAATCAACAATTTGATTGCCTCAAGTCTGTCAGGTATTTTTGAACCTCCCAAAACAATCACATGTGGTGCCTTGGCAACAGTCATAATTTCATCTAGATTTCGTACTTCTCTTTCAACAATTCTTCCTGCACATGCTGGTAACACTTGTGGGAATCCTACAATTGATGGATGTGTTCTATGTGCACTTGGAAATGAATCCAATACACAAAGATCAAATAATTTGGATAAACGATTAACCATGATTGTATGAGCAGAATTTTCTGGTGTAAACTCGTAATTTTCTTCAGCACACAATCGTAAATTATCTAAAAGTAAAATATCTCCATCCTCTAAATTCTTGATTGCATTTTGTGCAGCTTCTCCAATTACATCTTCAACATATTTTATTTTTTTATTCATTAATTTTTCAAGAACTTTTGCATGTTTGCTCATTCCGGTGTAATCCTTATTCCCAACTCTGCCTTGATGTGATGCGATAACCACCCTGGCATCTTTTAATGATTTTAAAGTTTTAGTAGATTCTTCGATTCTTTTAGTACCTAAAATCTCCATTGTCTCTGGATCGATCGGACAATTCATATCGACTCTTAAAAAAACGGTCTTACCTTTTAGGTCAAAATCATCTAGTGTGAGCACCTTCACGATTTTTCTATTATGCACTTGGTTAAATTCTTTGAGTCGATCAGAATTATTTTCATAAATCTTATTTCTAAACAGTGATTTACACTTCCAAAACTTATCTATTGATAAAAATTAAATGCATGTACTTGAGGTTTAATTAATTGCAAAATTGGATTTTTGATATTAGGTCACGTTCCTTCGTTTTAGTAACGATTCTATTTCTGATTCTCACTGCTTTAGTATACTATGAAGTAACTGCAGGTTTTGATCAAAGTGTTATTTCTTTTTTTTCTGAAAATGTTGGAAATCCTACATTAGACATCATTATGCAGTATATCACAGAAAGTGGTGAGGCTTTGTGGATGATGGGATTTGCAATTTTGATGTTAATTATTCCAAAAACACGTAGAGTTGGAATTACATTGATGATTCTAATTGTGATTTCAACACTACTTACTGGCTACATCAAATGTGGAGTTGATAGAGACAGACCTGATTTTGAATATGTGGGTGCACCATTTCCTGTAGAAATTAGCCGTGACACATATGCATTATTTTGTGAAGGTGGATATGATGCATCATATCCGTCTGGACATGCAGCCAGATCTGTGATATTTGGAATAATCTTAGGTTATGCACTTTCAGAAAGATTCCCTCGAGGTGCATATTTGTTATTTCTATATCCTGTAATGATTTCAATTAGCAGAATCTATGTTTTACAACATTATCCTATGGATGTCATTGGAGGGGCTGTTATTGGAGTAATGCTCGCTGGGGTACTTGCAAAGAGAACAAAACTTTACAAAATTTTTGATAAATCAAAAACCTAATTCTGTCAAAGTAGTGTTACTTATCAAAACAATTGCGTAATGTTCTTCATCATGGTGATATGTCCAATATCTGATATCTCTAACTTCATTTTTCTCTCTGAGTCCTTGTGTTACTCCTGTTGTGACAGTATATCCGATTCTTTTTGCAAGTTTTGATTCTTTTGGCATCAACACCTTAATTCCCTCTTTTCTGTTTTCAAACCCAAGTTTTACCATATCTTCTACTGCCTCTGCTGCATCTTTTTCATCTTTTAGATCATATGTCTTTGATATTGGCAAATCTTTTGGATGAAAATCCATAATTTCATTGTAAACTCTACACTAATATTTTTTAAAAAATGATTTTAGCGATCATAATTAGCTAATTTTCTTAACTGGTAAGTCAAATCCTGATTATATTAACAAATTAATCGACTCTTTTCTGTTGTTTCATCATTGGCATCATTAGAAAAACTAGTAGTTCAGCTACGACAAAAGAAACAAGAAGCAACAAGTCTTAAGAAAAAGGCTGAAAGACAACTCCATGAGGTACGATCTGCTGAAAAACGCTCTTCATCAGGTATACATTCTATAGATAAAAAAATTGAAACTGAACGCGAAGATGTTTCTGATGCTTCAACAGTTCTTAATAGAAAAACCTCCCAATTGGAAAGTATTGAAAGATTGGTGGCTGGAGCCGAGGAAAAAATAGTCAGAGAAAAAGAGGCAATTGAGCAAGCTGAGCAAGAGGTTGAATTCTCTGAAAATCCAGAAGAAAAACAGAATGCTGAATCACGATTACGATCATTAAATGAACATGTTCAAGAATTAATTAATGAAATTAAAAGCAGGCAAAAAACTGCCAAAAAGATTTCAGATGATGCTGACAAATTCGCTGATATTAAATCAAAAATTACTTCAAAAATCCAAAAACAATCTCAATCAAAACCTTCCTTACGTGACACTATGACGACTAGTCATAAGGCTGCTGAAAAGTTTGTAAAAGAATTAGAAAGACGAACCAAAGCAGAAGAATCTGCTAAAAAAGCATTAGATAAAGTATCTGGAAAATTCCAAGAACTCTTAGCAAAGAGACGCAAGGCTGCTAGGCTGGCTGCAGCTAAAAAGGTAGCCGCTAAAAAAGCAGCAGCAGCAAAGAAACGTGCTGCATCAAAAAGAAAAGCAGCTAAAAAGAGACCAGCAAAAAGAAAAGCAGCTAAAAAGAGACCAGCAAAAAGAAAAGCAGCTAAAAAGAGACCAGCAAAAAGAAAAGCAGCTAAAAAGAGACCAGCAAAAAGAAAAGCAGCTAAAAAGAGACCAGCAAAAAGAAAAGCAGCTAAAAAGAGACCAGCAAAAAGAAAAGCAGCTAAAAAGAGACCAGCAAAAAGAAAAGCAGCTAAAAAGAAATCTAGACGATAATTTTCATCTAGTATTTAGACTAGAAAATATGGAAAAATAAAATTTGTTTTGTGATGATTTAGATTTATTAAGGATTGATTTCCATTTTACCAAATTTACCTTTGGTTAATGATACGTCACCTTTGAACTCATTGGTATATCCATTTGTAATGACAACTTTATCTCCGACATTCACTGCTTTGATATCGTCACCCCACAATGTGAGTTTCATTTCATTTTCTTCGCCATCAGCATCTGAAATTACTGCATCACAGACATCAATTGTTCCGCCACTTTTGAGATTTACCGTTCTTGGATCACTTTTACTTTTGACGTTGGCTTTAACATTGACTCCGCTTCGCATTGTTTTTGCTTGAGCAACACTATGAACTTCTGACATGTATTTTTGAATCAAATTTGCACAATTATAAGCTTTGTTAAAAAATCTACAAAACTACGGATCATTTTTCATAATAGTAATTGAAAAATATCAGTCATTATCCAATCTCATTGCAGAGGTATCGAAGCCCGGTCAACCGAGAGGGACTCAAGATCCTCAAAATAGGAAATCCCTTCTCTTAGGAGTTCGTGGGTTCGAATCCCACCCTCTGCACTAATCTTTAATCAAATAACAACAATTAGAAAATTTAGAAATTAAGCAACTACTACTTTTTCTTTTCTTACAGAATGATTTGAGATCTGTTTGTGAATTTCAGCCACATTTTCCTCCTTGAAAGACAGATTGCATCTAAAACACTTCCAAACTTCCTCGGACATGGTTAAATATAGGCATAAATCGCTTATAAAGATATTGCATAATTGATCCTATTTGTTACAATACATGATCATTCTTCTAAAAAACGTGTAATTCTTTTAATTTTTTAGATCATAATGAGATTTCTTCATTACTAACTCAAAATCCAAGGATTTAGAAACAAAAAAAGTGACATGATCTTAGAAAGACAATGGATATTTTTGAAATTTTTAGTGAATATTCGTATTTTGGGATTTTTCTAGTTTTGATAGGAGTAAATTCTGCCCCCATTTTGATGCCACCTAGCTGGATTGTCTTAACATCATTTTATCTTCTTGATCCTAGCTTGAATGTTGTAATTCTTGCAATGGTAGGTGCAACTGGTGCAACTATAGGACGATTTTTTCTAAAAAAGATTAGTGGATTATTTAGAAGATTTATCGCAGAAGAGCAAAAATCTAATCTTGATATCATTGGTGATTACCTTAATCATAAAAAATATGGTTATGTTATAGCCTCTTTTCTGTTTGGTGCCACTCCTCTTCCAAGTAACATGTTGTTTATCACCTACGGATTAATGCGTGCCAAAAGCACTGGAATCTATATTGGATTTTGGTTTGGTAGAGTCGTTTCTTATATTATTATGATATATTTTGGAAATGCAGTTTTAGCTCCTTTCCTGGAAATTTTTGAGGATCGTCTTACTGGAATTTTATTAATTGATGGTGTTGGAATTGGGGTAGTTGTTCTTTTTGCATCAATAAATTGGACCCTTCTAATTACTCAGAGAAAAATAAAGTTTGTAAAACCAAAAATTTGGAGATTCTAAATGAAAATTATTGATTCTATTAAAAATGAAGTAAAAAAAATAATGAAAAATGATTCTGCACATGATTTTGAGCATACCATGCGAGTATACAAAAACGCCCAAAAAATCTGTAAAAAAGAAAAAGCCAATGAAAAGTTAGTTCTAAGTGCTGCATTATTACATGACATAGTGTCATATCCAAAATCTGATAGGCGCTCAAAAATCTCATCAATTAAAAGTGCAAAAAAATCAAAACAAATCCTCGAAAAATTTGATTTTTCTAAAGAAGAAATTACTATTATTTCAGATGCAATTCGTGATCATAGCTTCTCACAGAATAAAACCCCTAAAACTCTAGAAGGAAAAATACTCCAAGATGCTGATAGATTAGATGCGTTAGGTGCAATAGGAATTGCAAGGGTCTTTGCTACAGGTGGTTCATTGAATAGACCATTTTACAATATTGATGATCCTTTTTGTAAAAAGAGAACTCCTGATGATAACATCTGGACAGTTGATCATTTTTTTAAAAAATTACTCAAGCTAGAATCTCTAATGAATACAAAATCTGGAAAAGCAGAAGCAAAAAAGAGAACTAAGACACTGAAGGAATATCTTAAACAACTAAAACAGGAACTTTCGTAATACGTTTTGTGGCTAAATTAGTCTTAAATTATGTTAATTGGATATTTTCATAATTCCTTCTTTTATCATGAATTGAATTCCTTGAACAAAGGAGGCGTCATCAATTATTCCATCTGCCCACCACTCTGCATTGTTTTTAATCCATGATGGAATTTCATCTGAACCAGAACTAGAACTCTGTGTAGTTGAAGGAATTTTTAGAACATCTTCTTCGATTAGGAATTTAATTCCTTGAACAAAGGAGGCGTCATCAATTATTCCATCTGCCCACCACCTAGCGTTACTCTTAATCCAATCTGGAATTATTACATTGCCATCTGAATCTGATTCTATGGGCATTTCATCATTGGAATTTACTATAAATGATATTTTTTCAACGGTTACCTTTGAATTTCCATACTGTGCTTTGAGAATATATTTCCCATCCGA
Source organism: Candidatus Nitrosopumilus sp. (assembly GCA_965238195.1). Taxonomy (GTDB): domain Archaea; phylum Thermoproteota; class Nitrososphaeria; order Nitrososphaerales; family Nitrosopumilaceae; genus Nitrosopumilus. The sequence continues at coordinate 1,473,287 of OZ250174.1, forward strand.
GAATTTTTCATTTAGTGTAATGGTATGGGAAAATGATGTATCCATATTGACTGGTATTTTTTGAGTTATGGTTATGTTGTTGCTAGAATCAAAAATTGTAATACGCAAATTTCTTTCTTCATCATACTTGCTGACATTTCCAGAAAATGTAATTGATTCTCCAAGTTCATATGATTCTTTATCCGTGATTACCTCTACGGTGTAATTTCCAGAACTGCTTTGCTCTGGAGGGCCACCATAACCTGAAGCTTGTTGACCAAAAATACTGATTAAAAGAACAGACATTGTAATAATGAAAACCTTGTTAGATCTCAAATCAACATGACACATTTCTTTCTTCATTTAAAGGATTAGAACCTCTTTAACCGTAATCGACATATCTGTCGTATCTTGTTTCAACCTCTTCGTTTTCACCAGATTTTATTTTCCCGTATTCCTCATTTTTTCTAAACTCGATATATTTGGAAATTTCAACAAACTCCTTATCTTTTGGATAAGAATCAAAGACTGGCTCTATCATCTTTAGATATTCGAGTGTTTTTTCTCTATATTCTTCTCTGCTAGGTTTTTTGATTCCTTTCATTCGAAACCAAATTACTGCCCAACTTGAGCCTACAACATGTGGCAATAAGTCAAATGCTCTCTGAATTTCAAAACGTTCGTCGTTTCTCATGATTCTTGAAGAAACTTTGCAGCTGATTTTGCAAAATATGTTACTATCATGTCTGCTCCTGCTCTTTTGATGGAGTATAGTATCTCTTCTGTAATGTCTTTTTCATTTACGTAACCTTGTTGTGATGCAGCTTTTACCAATGCATATTCTCCAGAAACACTGTATGCTGCAACAGGAATGTCAAATCTTCTTCTCGTCTCTGCAATTAAATCCAAATAAGATAATGCTGGTTTTATCATTACAATATCTACTCCTTCATTAATATCAGCTTGAACTTCCATCATTGCTTCTCTAGCGTTTGTATATGGAACTTGGTATGTTTTTCTGTCTCCAAACTTTGGTGCGCATTCAGCAGCATTTCTAAATGGTGCATAAAAGTTTGAACGATGTTTAGCTGAATGTGACATTATTGAAACATCTGTAAAACCTTCATCATCAAGTGCTTTTCTAATTGCCGCAACTTGACCGTCCATCATTGCTGATGGTGATACTGTATCAACTCCTGCTTTTGCTTGACTGACTGCAATTTTTGCAAGTGTGTCAAGACTAGTATCATTATCAATTTTATTTCCTTGAACAATCCCACAATGTCCCGTAGATGTAAACTGACATAGACAAACATCTGCCATTATTACAATTTTATCTCCAAAATTTTTCCTAATCTGAGTAATTGCTTTTTGAACGATTCCATTATCATCAAATGCCGAAGATCCTGCGTCATCTTTTTGAGTTGGAATTCCAAAAAGCATGATTGCAGGAATTCCTAAATCACTAATGACTCCTACCTCATCATTAATGTCATCTATTGGAAGTCTTTCAATTTCTGACATTGATTCTACCTTGACTCTAGTCTTTAGATCTTCTTGAACAAACACTGGACAAATGAAATCTTTTGGAGAAAGTGTAGTCTGTTGGACTAATTCTCTCATTTTATCCGATGTTCTCAGTCTACGAAGACGTCTGGAAGGAAATGACATAATAGAAATTCTCTTTGGGTAAAATATAATCCTAGTCTGCCTGGTTCTGTTTTTTATAGTCAAAGAGTTTACTTGCTAACTCCACTAGGTCAGGCTTGCCTTGCTCTGATGCTTTTCTGATATTGTTCATTGGAGTTGAAACAATGCTTTCAACTACTGCCTTTGTTAATTCATCAATAATTTTGATCTTTTCTTCATCTTGTTCACCTAACATTTGAAGTGCTTTTTGTAATTCTTTTTCTCTTAGATTCTCTATATTCTTGAATACGTCTTTTACAAGTGGTTCTGCTTCTAGTCTTTTCATTGAGGCTTCTAATACAGATACTTCTTCGTTAATTATGTTTTCAATGGTTTTTGCTTTGTTTAATCTGGCATTCATGTTCTTTTCAACCATCTCTGCAATCTGATCTAGATTCATCAATTTTATACCTCCAATAGTTGCAACTTTCTCATCTACTGTTCTTGGATTTGACAAATCTAAGATCATCATGCCTTTGTTTTTACCTTTCATAGATTCTTTAATTCTTTCATGTGTTACAAGAAAATATGGTGCAGTTGTTGCTACAAACATTAAATCATAATTTTCAAATCCTTCAAGAACTTCTTCAAATTTGATTGCTTTTCCTCCCATTGTCTCACAAAATGCTTGTGAACGTCCAATGGTTCTACTTGTAACATCAAAAGCATACCCTCTTCTTTGTAATGATTTTGTAACAAGAGTTGATACTTCCCCAGTTCCAATCAATAAAATTTTCTTTGTCTTTAATTCATCAATGTTTTCTTCTGCAAGCTTTACTGCCATGGAGCCAACTGAAATTCCACCCTTACCAATTCCACTAGAGTTTCTAATTCTGGTTCCAATTCTTATTGCCTTATCAAATAAAGTGTTAAGATGTTGTCCGGATGCTTTTATTTCTCTAGCAGAAGTAATGGATTTTTTTATCTGGCCTAAAATTTGCTCTTCTCCTATTACCATGGAATCTAATCCAGATGTTAATTTCAATAGGTGATGTAATGCCTCTTGGTTTTCAACAAACTCTATGTTTTCAGTAAATGCGTCTTCTTCGAGTCCAGTTATTGATGCCCAGGTCTTTTTGATTTTATCTGAATCATATGTTTTTGATTTTCCAAATATCTCAATCCTGTTACATGTTTGAATAATTACACATTCATCTAGTCCTGAATGCTTTTTGAATTGTTCATATGCATTTTCTATATCTTTGATTGTAAATTGCTCAAGAACATGAATTGGTGAGTTACGAAAAGTTACACGTGCATTGATGATATTTTGATTCATTTCCAATTCCTCAGTATTGTAATTGCCCGTTTTTCAGCTTTTTTTATCTGACCGTCTTTTATTAACTGATCAATCTTATTGTCAATCATGATACTGTGAAGATACTCTTTTCTCTGGATTTGAGTGGGAATACTTTCTTTTGCTAGTTTTCTTGCGATCTTTTGAATTTTGATTTGTGCAATATCTTGTTTTGTGATAATCTTCTTGAATATTTTCTCTGATTGAATTCTAATCTTCTTTGACATTGCTGGACTACGACCACCAGTAAAAATTGCAATTTGAATCATATTTTCAAAATCAATTACTGCAGGATTTGAAAAGTCACTATCTTCAGGATTATCTGAACTGTATACGATAATTTTACTTTTTTTTGCATTATTGATAATTTTTTGATTAAGATTTTTGTCACTAGTAGTTGTAATGATAATATTTGGTTTGAATTTTGAAATAAATTTTGTATCTTGAATTTTTTGTTTTTTTAATTTAATTTTTTTTGCTTTTGCTAATTTGTTAATTTGTGAATTAACAGAATCACTGATTACTATAATCTCACAGTCTTGTTTTAACAAAGAATTGATTCTTTTTTGTGCCTCATTTCCACCACCAACAACAATTACTGATTTATTATGAAGATTTAGATCAACTATCAACGATCAAAAAGGACTTCAGTTTCTATTTATGTATTAAAAAACAACGCGTAAAATCCTAGCTACGTTTTTAATTGAATGGACAAGTTGTTGACTTGTTGTCTTCTATAGATGAATCTGACAAGGAACTACTCAATGAAATTCAATGGACATTTCCTCTCGTAACAAGACCTTTTGATGCTATTGCCAAAAAATTTGATAGTACTCCAGAAATTATCAAAGAGCGTCTAAATCAACTTAAAGAAATTGGGGTTTTAAGACAACTAAGTGCAATTTTTGATACAAGAAAACTTGGTTATACAAGCTCTCTGGTGGCAATGGAGATTGAACATGATAAACTAGAATATGTTGCAAGTCAAATAAATCGTCATCCTGGTGTTAGTCATAATTATGAACGTGATCATGAGTTTAATCTTTGGTTTACATTGGCTGTTCCTCCTGGTGCAGATTTAAAAAAAGAAGTTGAGAAATTTAATGTTCTAAAAGGAATTAAAAAAGTAAGAATGCTTCCAACTCTACAACTATTCAAGATTGGAGTGAAGCTTGATATGGTGGACGATAAGAAACACGAGATTGCACCAACAGAGGAGAAAAAAGAGATTAAAAATATAAAATTTGAACCTACAGAACAAGACAAAGACTTTATTCGTGAATTACAAAAAGACATGGAAATTATTGATGAACCATTTGTAAAATCTGCAAACAATCTTGGAATTAGTGAAAATGAATTATTTGAAAAAATGAAACATTATGAAGATATTGGAGTGATGCGAAGATTTGCAGCTATCTTAAGACACAGACAAGTTGGATTTACTGCAAATGGTATGATCGTTTGGAAAGTTCCTGAAGATAGAATCTCAAAAGTTGGAGAAACATTAGGATCATTTCCTCAAGTTAGTCATTGCTATGAACGACCTACATATGCTGACTGGCCATACAACGTCTTTTCAATGATTCATTGCAAGAGTCATGATGAAGCAAATGAGATGGCAAAAACAATCCAAGATCAAATACATGTTGATGAATACAAAATTCTCTTTAGCTCTCGTGAATTCAAAAAAACACGAGTTGAATATTTCGTAGAAAACTCCTTTACTTTAGAAGAAACAATTCCTGTCTCTTAGAGTTCATTCTCATCATGTCCGACGATATGAATTGTACAAAAATACTGATCATTCATGTTACAATAGTATAGAGAATTTTCACCACATACCTTGCATGGTGGTTTTTCATCATGTTCTGATAGTTTTGAGTGATATACCTTGCTTCTACTTGTAATGCTAGAGTTCTTGTAAATTCTTGTCAGATTTGCATAATATTCAAGTTCTCCAGGGTTTAGTAACTGGTCATTTTTAATTTTTTTAATAATTCTTTCCCATTTTTTATAATCCCCAATTTTGGCTAGCTTCATTCTTTCTATAACTTCTAGTGTTTTTTGTGAATCTATTGGAATGTCCATCTATGAATTAATTTGCTTGAGGTGTTGCTTTTAATTCATAGGAAGGCCAAGTGTTGTATAACTCATCAACTTCTTTCATATCTGAGTCTGAAATGTATTTTCCATCTGCCATTTCAGCATAATTGATAACTTCTTCTTCACTGATCATTGTTGGAAGTACTGTTGCAAATCCTTTCTTTGTCATCATAAACTTCATTGCAAATTCTGTAATGTTTAATCCGTATCTTGCTGCAATTGGTTTGATTTGTTCAACTTTTTCTAATGATGCTTGAAGCCATTCTCGTTTTCTTACTGATCTGTGATCATTATCATCAAACTTTGTATCTGCATTTACCTTTCCTGTTAAAATCCCTGATGCTTCTGGAACTCTGACTAGAATTCCAACCTCTTTTTCAACTGCTTTTCCCATCAATTCGTTTCCTGGAGTCTGTTCTAAGATATTGTAAACTGTTTGAACTGCACTAACGTTTGGTCTATCCATTGCTTCAAGACCTTCTTGTGTCCAACCAATTGCAGGACCTAGAGCAACTTGATATGTTTTGATGCTTTCATCTGCAATAAAACTATCAAGTACTTTGAATATTGAATCATCTCTGATATCTTTTAGTTTTGGATTGTGCAAACCATACATATCAAGATGATCAGTTTGTAATCTCTCTAAACTATCTCTTAATGCCATTCTTGTGAAATCTTCATCAAATTTTTGTGGAAGCTCTTTGTGTCCAATTTGCTCCACCTCTCTAAAATCATAACCGTATTTTGTAGAAATAACAATCTCATCTCTCATGTCTTTGAAAACTTCGCCAATCAGTCTTTCACTTTTTCCTTTACCGTACAAATCTCCTGTCTCAAAGAAATTAATTCCAACATCGTATGCTTTTTTGAGCATTCTTTTTGCCTCGTCTTCTTCAATTTTCTTTCCCCACCAATCAAGAGCAATGGCCCATGCACCAAATCCTATTTCTGATACTTTGATGTCTGTTTTTCCAAGTTTATTGTAATTCATTTTTTATGGTTTTCAATTTTAAATTTCATCATTTATGTTTATCCAAGATTTGCATTATTGATATTCAGGTTTTATGAGGAAAATATTTGTAATTTATCATAGTCTTTGTTTAAATTCCAATCACTGTTCACAAAAATTTTGACATCTTTGGCTTGAACTTTTTCTATATTTTCTATTAATAATATTTTGTTAGTAAAATTACCTGTATCTTCTAAGAACAATCTTGCCACGCCTAAGGCAAGGTACGAAATTGTCTGTAAAAATTTCATAATTTATACATAAAACATAAAAAATATTGGGATCAACTAGTAGATCAGTGCCTAAAACATGATTTTTATAACCTAATTTTATAATATTTTTATAAAATTTTGAAATTAGATAAAAAAATTACAATAATTTGCATAATTGTGGATAAATCGTCCATTAGCCTTATATACAAATTTTAAAGAAAAAATTCAATAACATGAATAACGAAATAGGACGAAAAATAACTAGTCTTACATTAATGACAATTATGTTAGCAGGTGGAATGACACTAGCTGCACCAGGAATGGTACCAGTAGCTCATGCCGCTAACGCTAACCTATTTGTTTCCGCAGAAAACTCACAGTTTGATAACTATATGTCTGGACCTCAAGTAATTGAGGTCGTCGTAATCGACAGTGATATCAATGATACTGATGAATCAAAAGGTGAACCAGACGTTACAGTAAACGGCAAGGTCCTAAGAATGGCCCAAGCCGTAGATGGTAACTGGTATGGTTACTTTGCAGACCGAGATCAAGCACAGATTGCAGATTCTACAATCGGCACATCTGTCAGTGGAACTGGATTGGACTTTGGTACATTCTGTACCAGTACAGACGGTGAAGCAGTTCTCGGATTCTCTACTTCAGACACTTCAGGTTTCGCAATACCATCCGTACCAGCAACATTTGCTGCAGGTATCGGTGTAAATGGTTCTGCAACAGGTGGTGTATTAACCGTAGATTGTTCGGCAGTATATGCCGGTACTGAATCTAACGGTACAATGAATGTAGTAAGAGAAGCAAAAGAGCTTAACACAAACCCATTAGTCGACGTAGGCCAAATTGGCTTTGGTACCGTAAGTATCGGTACAGTTGATCCTTACGATGGTGTTTGGCCATTTGTTCAACTGTATCAATTAAACCCAACAGGTAACGTTGATGTTCAATATAACAAAGGTGGTGGTGCTCAATCAGTAACACTCGGCTTTGATACCGTTGAAGGATATGCAGGCATTACATTGGATAGGGCAACTTATCCAACAAATGCACAAGTCCATGCAACAATTACCGATTTGTGGTTAAACATTGATCCAACTGACGAAGATTCTTGGACATGGGGAACAGGTGCTAACGCTACAGCATTTTACCAACTCTTTGATGAGAATGGTAATTCTGCAGGTGATGGTAACTACGTAACAGGAACAGGTGATATTGTTCCTCTTTCAGGTTCACTCATGTGTGAAGACAACTGTATACTCTTACTAGACACAGATGCACAAGATACAGGAGGCGCTATTGTCACAATTAATGACAATGACGATTCTGAACTTACTGCCGGAACTTCTGGAACAAGTGGTGCTAGAACAGCAACTATCGCAGCTGCTGATCAACCCGTCACTTTCACAGAACAAGGCGTAAAATCTGGTATATTTGCAAACTTCGATGAAAATGATGTTTCAGTAATTCAAATTAACGGAACTGCCCCAAGGGGTACTTCTGCTACAATTGATTATAATGAATCACCAGTTTCTATCGTAAGAGCAGACGGTTGGGCAGACGTTCAAATTAATCCAATCGATGACGAATGGAACTCTGGTGAAGAAATTCCCATAGTAATCATAGATACTGATTTGAATAAAAACAGTCACACGGATGAAGACTTAGATCTCTTCAACCCTGATGTTTTCATTCCAGCATTATCTACTGGTGATCCATTTACACTAGGTGAAGCAACATCTACACCACAAATCTACATCCATAACACCACAGGCGGTGCATCTGCACAGTTTGTTGGTGCTTCAATTGGTACTGTAGTAGTAATGCAAGATCTAACTCTTGCAACTGGTATAGGTGGAGTTGCAAACAACACAGCAACAGTAACCGTTCAACCATTTGAGGAAAGAGCTATAATCAATAATTATACCTCTGTTGAATCAATTGGAAGAACTGGTGGTCTTGCTAACGTTGCAGCAGTTGACCTCATCATCATCGATTTAGAGACAACACTTGACGAACTACAAGACAGCTTAGTAGATACTACTGGTACTGGTTTCGGTGCTAATTTCATTAATATTGATATTAGAAGCATCACAACTACATCTGCATCCGTTGACGTTGGTTTAATCAACGTCACAAATGGAGGCACTGTAATTACAGATGCAACCGGAGCAATTGATTTATCAGCAGGATCACTAAGTGTAATACCTCTATTACTAGCAGCAGATCCACAGACTTACAATACTACTGACGTGAATTCAATGAACGAAGCTATCTTCCAGAATGCTGGAAGTACAACTAACCCAGCTTCAGGCCAAGCAATTGGTTTGGTATTCCAATTCCCAGTAGCTCCTGTAACTCTAACTGCAACAGAGGCAATTGTAGTAGACTTCTTCTCATTCGGTTTCACTGATGATGGTGTTCAAGCATCCGAAAGGATCGCAAACCAAATCGTTAGAATTGAAGCTGAAGAAGATGGTGTGAATACAAGTAAATTTGTAGGATCACTTGAATATGTAATGGTTAACCAGCTCAATATTATTGACGCTGATACCTTTGCCGGCATCTCTCCAATCGCCAACGATCCTTCATTCATCGTAATTGAGGATCTAACTGACGAAGATGCACCTAGAGCAACAATAAATGATCTAGGCGCAGATGGTGTAGTTGCTTTCATATCTGATCAAGAAGAAGCTCCAAGCCACTCAGGTGTTGTATCATTTAACGCTGATTCATACAAGATAGCAGACACTGTAGAAATTACTCTTGAAGACTTAGATCTCAACGTTGATTCTGACCTTATCGATATTTACACAACTGTAACCCTCGGGCCATCATTTGATGTAGATAACGACCAAGTAGGAAGTGACGTTGCCCCACCACTTGATGCACTAACATTCGGCTCACAAGGCAGATTGTTAGATGTAACATTTGACGACGCTAAATGGACTAACGAAGACCTCTGTGCACCAGAATTTGATGATGGATTAGGTGCTACTGGATTTACTCTAGTAGAAACTGACATCGCAAGCGGTGTATTCTTTGGTGACTTCGAAATTCCTCCAGATTGGTGTAGACCTGACGGTCTTGGCCTAACGGGAACAGTCGGAACACCTGAAACTACCACCGGACTCGACATTGAAGTCAACTATGTTGACTATAGAGATGCATCTGGTGAAATTATAGAAGTAGGTGACTCCGCAGGCGTTCGTGCTAACACAGGTTCAGTATCACTCGACCGAACAGTCTATCCGGTACCATTTGGTGTTCCGGCTGACTTTTTGATTGGAGTAGCTTCTGAATCTCCATCAGGCAGATCAGTATTCCCAATTCACTCAACTGGTTTGAGTGGAGCAGGAGGATTGATCGATGTGCCAGGAGAATTCCTTGTTAGTGGTGATCTTACAGTTCACATTAGAGTAAATGACCCAGACTTTGACGTTAACCCAGTTGGTGAAGACAACATTGCCGCAAATACCACAACAACCGGTGTCGGCCCAGTTAAGATCTCTGTTCTCAGAGGTTCTGACTCAGTCGTACTTGGTTATGCTGGTGGTCCTGCAGAATTAGACGGCGCAATAGACGTCGACGATGATGCAGCCACTTCAGCTAGACAATTTGGCCCAATAAGCGAAATTGCTCCAGCAGCAGGTATTTTCGAATTAGATCTTGGTATCAGATATACTGATGGTCCAGCATCCGCTACATGTCCAGATACGGGAGTATTTGAGAATCTTATAGGCGGTGGTGGTACAACAGCAGCTGACAGATTTGACTTTGGCACCGCAGACACAGGTGATTATTGTATCTTACAAGGAGATATTCTCCAAGTAGAATACACTGACCCAGCTGATGCCTCTGGTGACGAAAACACTGTCACAGACTCTGCTACCTTTGACCTAAGAAATGGTGTCTTACAATCCGACAAATCCGTTTACATTATCGGTTCCGACATGATCTTAACCCTCATTGAGCCAGACTTCGATCTTGACAATGATGGTGCTGAGACATATGACTTGGACTTAATCGAATGGGATTCTGACGCATCTACCACTACAATGGGAGATAGCGCCTTAACCGCAGCTAATACTGCAGCATTCGATCCAGAACCAACAGATTTCAGAGAAACAGGTGACAGTACTGGTATCTTCCAGATTGTTATCGAGATTCCTGAAATTCTAAGTGGTGATTCCCTTGAAAGAGGTGAAGAAATCATCTTAGAATATACTGATTGGGGTCCATCAGGATCTGACTATGTAGGTGATGAAGATGAAGATGTAAACATTACATTGTTCACTTCAAACTTCGGTGCAACTGTAGAGCTCGACCAAAAAGTTTACACATGGACTGATAAAGTCTACATTACCATTGTCGCTCCAGATCACAACTTTGACGGTGATCTAGTTGATGAAATCGGAAACGGTGCTGATGACCCAATAAAGGTCTCAACACGTGGTTCTGATCTTGACAACTATAAACTCGTTGAAACTGGTACCGACACAGGCATCTTCACAGGTGAAGTAATCCTTACTGGATTTGCTCCACATGATGCAGATGGCGATGGTGATCCAGACGACGCAACAGGCGCTATATCCCTCGATGATGGCGGTCCAACAGATGGATTGTTACCAGCAGATGATGATGACGGACTTACAGTATCCTTTGAATTCTCAGAGGATGAAACTGTAGTTGGTTCATCACTTATCAGATGGAATATAGGTGAAACTCAATGGTTAGAAGCAAGTTATCCAGCTAGCGGAACAGGTGTTGTAAGAGTAATTGACCCAGATATGAACTTAAGCCCAGAAGCAGTCGACAACTTCGATGTCGATGTGTGGTCTGACTCCGATGCCGGAGGTATTGACCTTACTGTAACTGAGACTAATGAGGCAACCGGAATATTCGAAGGTACTGTGTTCTTCACAGTTACTGACGAATCTTCAGGTCACAGACTCAGAGTCGCAGAAGGTGACACTGTCACCGCAGAATATGAGGACAATACATTACCTGATCCATACACAACTGCAGATGAACTTGATATTACTGCCACTTCACTAATTGGCACTGTAGTACCACCTCTCGAGAGAGCACCAGCTGCTAACTTGAGAACCGTTGATGCCTTCGGTAACAGCTTAGATGCTGTATCCGTTGACCAACAGGTACAAATCAGCGCTGACTTAGCAAACGGTCAGGATAGAGAGCAAGCATTTGCATACTTGGTACAGATTCAGGATGGTAACGGTGTTACAGTCTCACTAGCATGGATTACAGGTTCACTTTCAAGTGGTCAATCATTCAGCCCAGCTTTATCATGGATTCCAACTGATGCAGGAACTTACACAGCAACTGCATTCGTATGGGAATCTGTTGATAATCCAACGGCATTATCACCACCAGTTAGTACAACTGTCAACGTAAGCTAAAACTAGTTCAAATTTTCCTTTTTTTCTTTTTTTTGAATCCTTCTTAACGAAAGTTATGGACAATTTTTCCAGAAGTAATAGGTATGTTACTGAAAGAGTGTTAACCTAATTTTGTGAATCCCTCTCAAGGATTAAATTTTGATTGGCCAATATTCGGTAAACGCACATAGGCATGCAAACCAATGATTCAATGAATAATTTTTAGACTGATGTATTATTTTTGTCACTGTCTAATCCACAATGTACGCAAAAATAAGCTCCATTTGGAGTCCAATAATGCCCACACCTTGAGTTAGCCCTCTACACATTCATCTAGCCCAGACTTGATATTAGTGGCACAAGATCTTTTTTGACACATACAATCATTGGAATATCATTTTTGACATATGTTGAAACCTGTGTTTCTCTCAAATCCATTATAAGATCTTGGAAATCTCTAATGTCATCTACCTCAAATGCTAACATGAAATCCTCATCATGAATTCCAAAAGAGTATGTTGTGTTAAGTATAACTTGTGGATATTTCTTACTGACTTCAATATGTTCATCCATTATCTCTTGGCGTTTTTCTTTTGGTAACAAGTACCACTCTCTTGTTTTAGTAAATGGATAAACTATCACATGTTTTTTTGGATTAGTTCCTGTAAGAAAGCCATGTATTTTTTGTTCTTGAACATAAATTGATGGTCTAGTACATGACAAATATGTCATAGATGGAATGATATATTTTCCAAATACTGTTTTGTACAATTTTTCAGTAACTACTTGAATTTCTTCAACTGTCTTTGCAGCAAACCAAAATAAAAAGTCAGCATCATCTCTTAATCCTAAATTTGAATATGATCTAAACATTATTCCAGAATTATTAATTACATTTTCAACTTCTTTTGCAGATTCTTCTTTTGCCAAGTCTGCCATCCATCTCCATTTAGGGTCTACTTTGAAAAATGAAAAGCTGAAAAAATATTGATCGTTATCTTCTGACATGTTTTTTCCAATCTTGAAACCCTATTTAAACAAAAAACTAGATTATCTATTGTACAATCTCAATAATTTTCTCTCGTGATTTGTGCCCTGTTTTTATCTGAATCAGTGTAGTTGATACTCCAAAATGTTTTGCCAATCTCTTAATGATTTCTTTATTGGCTTCCCCTTTGATAGGTTTTGATTTTATACCAATGTTGATTTGGTTTTCTTTTATTTCTAGAAATTCCTTAGAAAATTCAACTTGAACTTTGTAGATCAATAGTTTTTTTAAAAAATTTTCTGTTTAAATTTGATTATGCTGTTTGTTTTAAAACCCAATCATAACCCTCTGCTTCTAGTTTATCTGCAAGGGCTGCATCACCTGTCTTCAAGACTTTACCTTCTGCAAATACATGAACAAAGTCTAGTTTGTCTAAGAATTTTAGGATTCTAGCATAGTGAGTAATGATAATTGTTGTTGCCTGTTTTCCTGATACTTTGCTGATTGCTTGTGCTACTGCTTGCACTGCATCAATATCTAAACCTGAATCTGGTTCATCTAAAATTGAAATTTTTGGTTTTAATACTGCCATCTGCAAAACTTCTGCCCGTTTCTTTTCTCCTCCTGAAAACCCCTCATTAAGATATCTTGAAAGAAATTCTTCTTTTAATCCAACTTTTTCTAAATTTTCTTTTAGATATTTTTGAAATTCTCTTACTGTGATGAATACTTCTCTATCGTCCCCTTCTAGTGCTTTACTCAAAGAGTTGTAAGCTGTTCTAAGAAAGTGAGAAAACCCTACACCTGAAACTTCAGTTGGATATTGAAATCCTAAAAATAATCCTTTCTTTGCTCTTTGATCTGCAGTTAAACCTAAAATGCTTTCACCATCAATCAAAATATCTCCTTGTGTAACTTCGTATTTTGGATGTCCAAGTAATGTGTAAGCTAGTGTACTTTTTCCTGAACCGTTTGGTCCCATAATGGCATGTACTTCTCCTGGACCTGTCTTTAGATTAACTCCTTTGAGAATCTCTTTACCTTCTCTTTTTACATGAAGATCTTTGATTTCTAGGACTGCCATATTGCGTTTATTTTTACTTCTCTATATAATGCCGACGAAATTTAGCTATTCCTAACGGAAATTCTTTAAAATAAAATGAAAAGAGGGGGGAATTATTTGGTCAGAGACGGTCTCAAAGTAATTTTGAGTTTGTAACTTGTTAGAATCTCTTTACATCTATTTCTGATAGTGACTTCTGTGACTCCTGCAATACTTGAAACGTCTCTTTGTAGTACGTTTTGTCCAAGTATGACTGATGCAACATACAGATATGCTGCTGCAATTCCGTTTGGAGCCTTTCCATCTGAAATACTACTATCTTTGGTTTTTTCTGCAATTTCTAAGGCTAGTCTCTCAACTCTGACCTCAGTTTGTGTAGTATTTGCTATCTTTGAGATGTATTTGTCCATGGTTAAAACTGGGGATGATAATTGTCCCATTTCCATTACCATGGTTCTATAGTATCTTGATGCAAGTTTTGTTTTTGCTTTGACATCTTTTGCTGGACATATTCCTCGGCAAATTTCTTCTAATGATCTTACTACATCACATTGTTTGCATGCCATGTAAATTGTAGCTGCTGTAATGCTAACTACTGATTTTCCCTTTACATCAACATGTCCATCCAAGTTTCTGTATATCATAGAAGCAGTTTCCAACACGTTCTTTGAAAGATTAAGACTGTCGCATGTTTCACCCATTTTTGCTAAAACATTTGCAAGTCGTCTTTCTTTTGGTGAGGAAACTCGTATTCTTTGTTGCCATTTTCTGAGATTGTGCATTTGATTTGCAACTTCGTGGTTGATTGTTTTTCCACTAAAGTCCTTTGCACCAAGTGAAATCTCAGTTGTTATTCCCAAATCATGTTGAGAATAGCTTGTTTGTCCGGTTGCCCTTGCTAATTTCATCTTGTCTTCAAGATTTGAACTAATTGTTTCTGGACCAAAATCTACTATCTGATCATCGACTACAACGCCGCAACCAGAGCAGATTATTTCACCATTCTGCATGTCATCTATTAATGATGATTGACATTCAGGACAGCTTTGTTTTTCTAGTATGTTCATTTTTTTCTTCTCCTAAATTTTTTTGGTGTACTTACAGGAGATTCTTCAGATGCGAAAACACTTTTGCCAATAAATTTTTTGATGTTGTTTGTTAACGGAGTTGCAGATGCATATGGTCTTTTAACTGGACCAATCAATTCCATTACTTTTGCAACCTTAGTTCCTTTTTCGTCACAGAGTATTTGTCCTTCAACTAGTTTGTTGGATAGTTGAATGATTACCCTGCCGCTACCGGCTAGGTGCATTATTTCGCCTACCTCCTGCAATTAAAAACATTAATCATGATATTCCTATCATAGACTTCTGTCAACTTTACTTTAGCTAAGAGCTAGATTTGGTTTTATTTTGACTGTTTGGACCTTTTTAAAATTAGTTTTTCCGAAATCTTGTTAAGAATTTTTGTCTTAGGGGATCCTTTTGGTAAAATAACATACCCTGACCTAACAAAAGGTCTTTTTGGATATCTTACTTTGTCATTTGATTCTGTAATTTCAAATCCTGCAGCTGTTGTTGCCTCTGACAACTCTTTTAATGAAGGATCAAAAACACATTTTTCTAATCCTAATCTTCTTCCTTTAGATTTTTTTAAATTCTTATTAAAATAATCCAACCAGATTACGACATGTTCGTAATCTTTCATTTTATTCCTTCAGTAAAATTGCGCTAGCTGTTCCTGTTTGTCCTGGTCTAGAAACTATTCTGCATTTACCATCTTCTGTTTCTAGTATTGCACCTTTTGTAATTATGCCACGTCTTTTGTAATCGTTATTTGTAGCATTTTCTAACACTTTGAGAATTTTTGATTTTTTAACTTTACCATCTCCTGTTGACAGATTAACAAAATCAATTGTTTTTAATGCAGTCTTTCTGTTTTTTCCACGGACATGTCTTGTTATTGTTACTTGAGCTCCATTGATAGCTTCATTTGGATATCTATCCGTTTCATACTTTCGTCTAATCCTAAGTGGATGTCTTCTTCCTCCAGTTATTTTACTGGTTGCTAGATTCTCTACTGACTTTCTCACAAAACCTTCTCTAAATTACTCTAATTTATACAAAACGCAAAAAACTAGCCTTGGGTCAAAAAACCTACTTAGTTTGATTCTGCAACAACTTGGGGAGTTGGATTTGTATGATTCATACTTGCTGTTTTTCTCACTTTGGAGAATAATCTTTGTTTTAGATCTTCCACATCTCCCTGAATTCCAAAATACTTTTGGAACTTTTCAGTTGTTGAATAAATTTTTAATCTTCCAACATTTTGATGACTGATGTAATCTAATTGTCGTAGTTCTTTTAGATGTGCATAAACTCCTGAACCTCTTGTTTCTACAAGTTGTTTTGATGATATTGGTTGCTGATATGCAATGTAAGATAATGTCTTTAGTGTGGCATTTGGGAGAACAGGTTTTGAAGCATATCTTTTGACAGTAGCACTGTATTCTGGTTTTAATTGAAATACATATGATCCATCTGGAAGTATGACTATTTCCAGTGCTTTGAATGATGACTTTGTCTTTTTCATAAGGTTGTTGAGTAATTCAACTGTCTTTATCTTAGATTCTGTGCCTGATGCTCTGATTATGTCTTCTATTCTAAGTGGTCTGCCTGCTGAATAAAGCGCTGCTTCGATTCTCGCTGTTGCTTCATCCTCATTCTCAATTCTAGTCAATTACCTGCTGCCTCCTCTTTTATCATTATAATTTTAATATCATCTTCAATTTGTTCAAGATCTACCTTTTGGTCTCTAGCCAGAAATAATACTGCAAAGAAACATCTGATTGAATCAATTTCATCAAGTTCTGCAATAATGTCTTCAAGTGATCCAAATCCTGTTGCTGATATTTTTTTCATTACCAAGTCTTCGTATTTTCCAATGATGCTTTCAAGTGAAATGAAATATTCGTTAAAATCTGGTACTTCAATTGGCTCAATCTCTAATTGTTTATTTCTTCTTGATTGTGGATTTGCAATTGTTCCTATGAGATTTTGTAGTAATCCTAACAAATCATCTAATGAAACTGGGTATGTAGATTCATGCCTAAATGGAATATCAATTAATTCAATATCTACATCTGTTCTTTGATGCATTGATTTTTTCTCCATTGCTGCTCTTTGTAATGCAAAAATACTTTCGACTTTTAATCTATAGATTAATGATGATGATAATGCTGCCATCCCTGCAACCTTAAGATCCTTCTTACCTGATTTTTCTAGAATTTTTATCAATAGACTCAAAATTTGATTCAAGTCAATATCCCAAACGTCTTTTTTGGCAACAGATGAGGGATTAAATAGAATATTTACTGGTTCTTGAGAAATACTATTGGGTGTTTGTGATTCGTTCACATGATAATTTTTGTTATATTCAATAATATCTAAGGGCTCTATTTTTTTCTCACTTCCAGTCAACTCTTATATTGTTATGACGAAAAATCAACCTATGAAATCTGCTCAAATTCCAGCTCCTAATGAGCCTCTTACCATAACTGAATTTGAGACTCCTAAGCCTCAAGGAAATCAGGTTCTAGTTAAAGTAAAATCTGTAGGCGTTTGTCATAGTGATTTGCACTTGTGGGAAGGTGGCTATGATCTTGGTGATGGACAAATTATGAAAGTTACAGATAGGGGTGTAAAATACCCTGTAACCCCAGGACATGAAATTGTTGGTACTGTTGACGAAATCGGTGATGATGTTTCTGGAATATCAAAAGGAGATGAGGTTCTAGTTTACCCATGGATTGGTTGTGGAGAATGCCCTGCATGTAACGTGGGAAATGAAAATCTGTGTGATACTCCTAAATCATTGGGGGTTTTTCAAGATGGTGGTTATTCTGATTATGCTTTAGTTCCTAATTTCAAATATTTAGCAAAGCTTGATGGTGTTGATCCAGATGCTGCAACATCACTTGCTTGTTCTGGGCTCACTGCATACAATGCAGTCAAAAAAGCAAATGTAAATTCACCTGAATTTTTACTAATAATTGGAGCTGGTGGTTTGGGATTGATGGCCATTCAAATTGCAAAAGCAATAACCAAAGCCAAAATCATCTGCATTGATAATGATGACAAAAAATTTGACACTGCAAAAAAGATGGGTGCAGACTTTGTTGTAAATACAAGTGTTACTGGCTCTATATCTTCAGGTGGAGGAAGTCCAACTGATAAAATAATTTCCATTTGTAATGGTAAAGGGGCTGATAGTGTTATTGACTTTGTAAATGCCCCTCAAACTGTCAAGGTTGGATTGGGGGCTTTACGAAAAAGAGGAAACTTGGTACTCGTTGGACTTTTTGGTGGATCACTTGAATTATCTCTTGTAACAATCCCACTCAAATCAATTACTATTCAGGGTGCATATACTGGTAACTATGATGATATGGTCGAACTTCTTGATCTTGCAAGAAAAGGAGTCATCAATCCAGTCATATCAAAAAGATATGCACTTGATGAGGCAAACACAGCTCTAAACGATCTTAAAGCACGAAAAATTATTGGTCGTGCAGTGATAAATCCATAGTTCAATTCATCACTACAAAATCTTATAAAATAAAAACATTGGATACAAGTCATGGTATCAAATGCAAATTGTGAGATTGCAGTTACACATCTTAAAAATAAACAATTCATCACTGCTCATAATCTGTTTTTAAATCAAGCTGAGTCTTTAAAAAAATCAGATCACGTTAAATCAGCTTTATTGTATATGTTAGCTGCTGAATGTAAAACTAGACAAGGAAAAGAATCTAAAAATGAAATTAAAGAAGCAAGTGATTTATTTTTAAAATATTCTCAAACAAAAAGTTCAAAAAATGTAAAGGGTGCATTACTTTGCGCTTCAAAATGTCTTTTGAGTTTGGGAGAATTTGATAAAGCTAAAGTCACATATCAAAAAGCAAAAACAATTATCTCGTCTACAATACAAGTTACTAGACCCGTTGTCATCATTGATGATAGTAAAGCAATTACAATGAAGTTAAAAAATTATGTTGAAAAATTAGGCTATTCTGAAATTCATGTTTTTGAGAATGGAAAAGATGGTATAAAAGGATGTAAAAAATTATTTTCTGAAAACAAAGAACCTGTCATTCTTCTTGATATGGGGTTGCCTGATCTTGATGGTGATGTTGTTGCTACAAAATTACTTCAAGATAAAGTGAATTTACAAATCATAGTTATTACTGCTGATGAAAAAACAACAAAGCGTGTTAACAAAACAATCAGTACAGGTGTTTCAGCGTTTATTCAAAAACCATTCACACTTGATGAATTCAAAAAAGCAATAGATGTTGCAGAGTCTGAATACTCTTTACAATAACAAACTCAACGAAATAGGACGGCTGAAGCTACAACAAAAAAAGAGGCAACGCCAACATAGGTCAAAGTAGGCGATAAGAGTTGTCGGGTTACCTGTCTTGCTTCAGTCATAAGTATTGTATATTTGAAAAAGTATTTGAACAAATTTGGCTACAAGTTACAACCCAAAAAAGCACTAACTTTGTTAATCATTCATGTTATTTGTAGACAGTATTTTGATATTTTATAATAAAAGTAAAGACATATTCAGTATATTTGCATCTTTGATATCTATATCATTAATTCTATAATCAATTATCTCGTCTGAAAATTTCTCCACAATTTTTTCTGATGCATTTGCTTTTTCAGAATCTATTTGAATGATTACTAACATATTCCATTCTCCTTCCATGTTTGCTATTAGGAGATAATTATCTAATTTTGTAATGAAGTCTTTGATAGAATCTTTTACTGCTTCAAGGGATTTTGATGGTTTAAGTTTCATCATTATTGCTTGGTATTTGTTAATTCCAGATACATCAGTTAGTACTGCCTTGTATCCTTTAATGATTCCACTTTTCTCAAGACGTTCTATTCTTTTTCTGATTGTTCTATCTGAAACATCATGACCTGATTTTTCTAACTCTGATGCAATTTCTTTTGATGGTGTCCTAGCATTGTTATTTAGAATCTCTATGATCTTTTGATCAACTTTATCTAGATTTGACCAAGCATCATCGCTCATACTAGATAAAAATACTAATGCCTTTTGAATTTTTGGTTGAAATTATACTTACATCCCATTTTTGGGACTTATTCTTCTAAAATCCAACCTGATTCTAAAACTTGCTGATCTTCTTGTTCTCCTACCCCGGTTGCAAATCTCCAAATGAATGAAGCACTAGTATTCATCTTCTCTTTAATCTTTAGAAGTGATTCTGTCTCAGAATTTAAATTCTGATCTGCAGTTCCATGTTCTTTACAAAACTTACATTTCTCATCAAATGTAATTGGATCTGATTCAATTAACGGATATGTCATACATGCAAGTGGTCTATCTTTGTAAATTTTACATGGAAATCCACCATGTGGTGATTTGTTTCCACTATCTGTATCTAAGAAAGGACATGTATTGCCATTTTTTTCAATTCCCATCATTTGGTACGCCAAAATTTTTGTTGGAATCGAATCCCTATCTTCAGAAATCCCAATTCTTGGTAAAATTTTGATTTCTAATCCATTTAATTTTGCTAATTTTTCTATTCTCTCTTTTTCTTCAGGAAGTATTAGCACCCCTATTTTTCCAAATTTTTTACTTGGATAATACTCTCTTTCAATACAACATTGAGCACATTCATCAATGCATCTAAATTCCATGTATTAATTTTCATCGTAATAGATAAAATTCCTTGTGTATTGGAATATTCTAAAATTTCACACTACCAAAAACCCTACAAGTTATATGCTTACAATGTAAAATACAGTCATGGGTAAGCGCCAAGTAAAAAATGAAAGTGCTCTTAAAGAAATTCGTCTTCCAGAAGAAGGTGAACTTTTTGGACGTGTATTGAAAATGCTTGGTGGTGAAAATGTCATGATAAAATGTGCTGATAATCTCACTCGACGTGGTAGAATTAGAGGAAAACTAAAGAGAAGAGTTTGGATTCGAGATAACGATATTGTAATTATTGCCCCTTGGGATTTTAGTGGAGATGAACGAGGTGATATTATTTGGAGATTTACCCTTCCTCAAGTGACATGGTTAAAAGAACAAAATCATATTCCTAAAGATTTCTAGCCACAATTATTGTTACCATGATCTGTTTCTGATAACTTAGTTAATATAGTGATAAATTATTTGAAAAACAAATGGAACAAGGCACCGTAAAATGGTTCAACCGAACTAAGGGCTTTGGTTTTATCGAGAGAGAAGGTGGAGACGATCTGTTTGTTCACAAATCAGATGTTGACGGATTCATCAACGAAGGCGATAAAGTCGAGTTTGAAGTTGGGGAAGGACAAAAAGGCCCAGCAGCTCAAAAAGTCAAGAAATCAGAATAGGCATTAAATTTTTTAATTTAAGACTTCATCTATGTTTTCTTAAAACAGTCTATCTTTTTATTATTTTTAAAACATATACTATTGTAGATTAACTTCGTGTGTAATTTACTAAATTCTCAATTTCCAGCATTTCTGAAAAATTTTTCGAGGCTTGGATTTTAGGATATGACTCGACATCGACTAGAGTTGTATGGGAATAAGGTAACCAAAGATGAGATTCTAGATGAAATTTACAGATTATTGTATGCCGTAGGTGACAGACCGTATCCACTAAAACCATCAGAGATCGCAAAAATGATTGGTCTTTCCCGTTATTCTGTGTATAATTACATCAAAAAATTATCAAAACGAGGTGACATGGTTAGATTAAGTTCAGGCCATTTCTTTTTACCAAAACCCAAAGACCAAGCGTTTCGTCAATTCAATAAACTACACAAATTCACATCTGATCCATTAGTTTCAGAATGGATGGATGATCTAATTACAAGAAGGCAAGGTCTACCACTAAAGACATGGAAGAGCAGACTCCGTTGTGTTGAAACCGTATGCAATACATGCAAGGTAACTCCATCTGATTTGATAATTTCTGCAAAAAAGACAGAAAGAATTATGAGAACTTTTGCCAAACATTTCCAGAACGGAGACATCATTCGCTCCAAACAAGGACCAAAAGATTCTGGAATGAACACTGTAGTATACACCAAAGTTCAAGCAGTTAGAGACTTTTGTTCCTTTTATGATGTAACATGGAGGAAAGGAGTTAGCGGTGTCATGTCACAAAAAGTTCCAAATCATGGAAAATATGCTGACATTAGATTAACTGATGAAGAGTTTGATGCAGAGACGAATACATCAAGGAAAGATGGGGACTTGATTCAGATGTGTATCGTTGGTTCTGGATAGGAATAGAATCCTGTGCTAGATTCACAGCACTGTACAATATGAAAAATAATTGGAGTAAAATCAAAACAAAATCTGGCAGAACAGTATTTCTAATGTCAGTAATAGAATCAAAGACTGAAAATATTCGTGGAGGTAAATGGACTAAATTTATCGCAAGACCAGATACTCAAACAAGCCTAGAATTACTCAAATTAAGAAACTGTGCTAGAATTTTTGAATCAAATCTCTCAGAGCGCTTGTTCAAAAAAAGAATCACTCATAATCTCTCAGAAATTTATTATCATTTGGGAAAAACAGAATCATATTTTCATCAACATCCATCTCATGTTCTTAGGCATATTGGTGCTCATTACTGGCTATCAAAAACCAATTACAATTATGGAATAATTGCCGAAGTTGGAGGTTGGCATACAATTGACGAGCTAAAGAAAAATTATGGGCAAATTCCACCTGAAAAGATTTTAGAAATCATAGAATAGATCCGTCAAATCTCATTAGGGGCTTTTCTTGATTGGTTCAAATCCCCAAAATTAATTCTCTGTCATAAATCTAATTCATTGTTCTAATGTTTCAGCATCCGTTATTTTGATCTTTTTTATAGTGTCAAGATTACGAAATTGAAGTTTCTGTACTATTTTACAATCAATTATTTGATTTCTCCCTCTCCTTGAATGTGAAACCAAAATTCGTTTTTCTAATAATGCTGGATATGTTTTACCAAAACAATTTTTATTAGAAAACACAATCAAATCAGAACCCAGTTCGTTTGCTAAAATTGTATGTACATCTCCTGTTGAAAAATGAACACCATTTACAACATGTTGTTTCCTTTTCATAATCTCTCTTTTTAGTTTACTAGACACGAAAAGCTGAGTTAGTGTTTCTCCTGTATCCCAAAGATCATCAAATGTGTTATCAAGTACATTTATCATGTCTTTTAGATTAGTCTCTATTACTTCACATTCAGCATTTGGAAGTGATGAACAAAAATGAGTCCACTCTTTCTTTAAAATATCTTTTGCCAATTGTTCTCCAAGATAATCAATTTCAAATTCGCTTTGAGGAATTGTAATACCTGGCAAACTAGCAGCACATGGAATTTGCTCAAAATCTTGAATATCTACTTCCATTATTCCCATGAAATTTTTTAATTTATTTTTATTATTGTAATGGAATTGAATTCTTTGAGTTAATTGAGATAATATGTCTGACATTATTTTTCATTATTTTCTAAATCTAGTTTTTTCACTTTGTCTATCAAACTAGTTAATTTGTCATCTTCATCATGAATTCCAGTAAGTGTATCTACTTTCTTTTTTTTATCGAATTCCATGTCTTCATCACTTTGTCTATACAATCTATTCTTGACTTCATTATCACGTTCGTCCATAATTGATTTACGTCCAACTCTGAATTAAAATTAACTAATCTTTCATTATGGACATTCTTCCTAAAAAATGAAAAAGTTAAAAAGTTTGACTGTTTCTCACTAATTTATTATGTCTGATCCAAAAATTCATCAAAGATTGGATGATCTAGATTCTCGATTACAAAAAATAGAAAAAATGCTATTTACAGAGAAGAAACCTCTGAAAAAATCTAATTATTCTGGATTATCTGGTGGAATGAGGTTGCTGATAGATAATGGTTTTTTTGCTACTCCTCATGAATATAGAGAAGTTAATGAGGAGTTAAAGAGAGAAGGATACCATTATCCTTTACCATCTATTTCTAAAACTCTGTCTGTTGATTTTAGTAATAAACAGAAAGTGCTTACCCGAATTAAAGAAGGCACTATCTGGAAATACGTAAAAAGAAAATAATTCTATCGAATACTTTCCAATCATTTATTCTCTTGTTGTGGAGGTTCACTAATTCTCAATATGGTATTGCAGAAATTAGAACAATAAATGATTATCATGAATGCTTTGTCATCTTATCAAAGCAGTATATGTAAGCATTCATGTATTATATCAAAAAAATAAAATTCTGTAATACCATATTGAAAATGAATGTTTCTCCACCACAAGAAAATTTATGTATGGCATGTTTTCATTACATTAGGAAAACGTTGTGGAATTTCAACCTAAAATTGGAACAAAGATACAAAATAATTCTATCGAATACTTTCCAATCATTTATTCTCTTGTTGTGGAGGTTCATTAATTCTCAATATGGTATTGCAGAAATTAGAACAATAAATGATTATCATGAATGCTAAAATTTACTATTTTAAAGAAATAATCAAACAGTTAATATTGAAGGTTTTTTATGAGTAAATATGATAAAAAAATGATCATTTAACGTAATATTAAATAATTATAGGTATACAAAAGCACAACATATTTATTGATCATTTACCTACTTTTAGGCAGGTATATGTTGATATGAATAAAAAAAACATCAAGAAATTTCATGATATGATTGATTCAGCAAAGCAAGCAGTTCAGGGTGTTGATGCACCTTGGGATACTATTGCATTTGGAGTATATCTATCCAAAATATTGGATTTAGAGAATGTATCTACAAATCCTGATGACCTAAAATCAAAACCAAAAACTCATGATCCACCTGCTGACATAGATGAAAAAAAAGAGATGTTTGCCAACAAATGTAATATTACAAAAACGGATTTGGAAAAAGTGATAGGCATTCACAATAATAATGTTGAAGTCATCTATCCTGTACAGGGTAATGAAGCGCAAAAACATCTAATTGGTGCTCAAATTGTTTTAATTGCATATGAATCTCTATTTGATCTTGATTGGACTCCTTCATCAATATTGATAGAATGTTTGCGTGGTATGGGTGTTACAGATCTTGCAAATGTTTCATTAACTTTGAAAAGATACCAAAATTTAATTCGTTCTCAGGGTACTAGAGGTCATAAAGAATACAAACTAACAAGTAGTATGGGAAGACAATCAGCATATGATCTTATAAGAAAATTAGCTAAAGGTGAAAAATTAGATGAAAATTAAAATCTCACTTACAAATGATGATGGGGAAACATATGTTGGAGAAACTCAATTACAAAAAGTAGAAAATGATGAATTTGATATTATAATACCTGATAACAGTCCTATGAAATTACTTGCAAAAGAATGTAATATTTCAATTGAAAAACTAAAGAGAGTTATTGAATATGATGATAATGAATTCCTCTTTACAGGCGATCTGGATGAATCTGATCTAACTAAAAAACGCGCTATAGTGTGTCAATGTATTCTAACTGCTTGGACTAGGGGGAAAGGAATTGAATGGGTTGACAACTCTGTATTGACAAACTGTTTACGAAAACTTGGAATTAACATAAAAAATATGAATAGAAGCATAGATCCAAAAAAAGGCATTTTTCGAACTGAAGGTAAAAAATCTGGGTTGAAATATGCTCTTACCATACCGGGCTGGAAAAAAGGACTTGAAATACTGAAGATTGAATCTGAAAAGGAATAACGTAAATGAATACTCTGAATAATGAAGAATTAACAAATTTTGTAAATCGTATAGAAAACTTCGATAAGTCAAGCCACTCTCAAAAAATAATCTTTTTTGGATATTATATTACACAAGTAATTAACGAATCCTTTTTTGATCATAAAATGATACGTCAATGTTATCAATTATTAGATGATTTCCCACCTGCAAATATCAGTGATTTCCTACAAAAATTAAAAAAAAGTAAGAAATTAGTTCCAAATAATGGGGGTTATAGACTTCATCGAACTGAAACAAACAAACTAGAAATTTTGTTAAAGACCATTACTAAAGAGTCAGCAATTAAAAATAAATCTGACTTTTCTGAAGATATAGAAAAACCACAAAAATTAAAACATGAGCAATCAACTATATCAAAAACTAATCCCAATGAAAAATGTTTTGATGACACAAAGAGTGGAGAAGCTCTAACACTGATTAAAGGATTTGATACTATACAACTTCAAAAATTTAGAGTAGTTGGAAATTGTGTTAGATTTGATGATGATATTAGGAATGAATTAAAAAATATGAAACAGCAAATAATCGAAGGACTTCAACCCAGTGCAGTTGGAAATGAGAATTATCTCATTTGGGGACCTCCTGGAAGTGGAAAAAGTTTTTTTGTACAAGAGATAGCAAAATCTTTTGGTAATGACATTCACTATGGGGAATTGAATCTAGCAAAACTTACACAAGAAGAATTCCGAACAAATCTCGCTGAACTTGAAAAAATTGGAAAACATTGTATTTGTTTGATAGACGAAATAGATTCAGGTTCTTCAGGAAAATGGGCTTATGAAACTCTACTAACTTATTTATTCCCTTCAATCCCTAGAAAATTTAGAATTTGTTTTATTTTAGCTGGGAGTGGAGGATTAAATATTGATGAAATGAAGAAAAAAATTATTTTAAATAACAAGGGACCTGATTTGTTAAGTCGTGTACCTTCTACAAAAGAATACACCATACCGTCTTTGGGCGTTGGAGATAATCTTGTAGTGGGGGCCAGTCAATTAATACAAACTGCCACCAAATTTAATCCTGATATTAATGCAATAGAAAAACTTGGTTTGTTCTATATTGCTGTAAATCCCAAATTTACTAGTGCTCGACAAATTAGTGAATTGGTAACAGGATCTATCAAAAGAATACCTCAGGGAGAAGACAGAATAAAATATGATCATCTTTTTGGACCGGGTGATCCTATTAACAAAGACTTCTATCAACAAACAAAGTCCTTAGATGAAACTTTATCGAATTCATTTATCATTGTAGAAAATGATTAACATAATAAATTATGAATAAATACCAGATTCTGGTTAATGTTTATTAAAACTTTAATTAGAAAAATATACTGTAGTTCTACATGTCTGACAGAATTAATGCTTTAGAAAAAAAGATTATTGAATTAGAAACTCGTGTTACTAAATTGGAAAAATTGGATTTACTTCCTCCTGTTTCTACTAACTTATCTGGATTCCCTAAGGAAATAATCTCCAATCTGGACAAAATTTCAAGTAAAAATTTGGTTCTTATAGGCCTAAAAATTCAATCATCTCAATCGATTGATGAACTAAAAACAAATCTTTTGAAAATTGGTTGGATAGAAGATACCTTTTTTAAAAAAAATTTTAGCACTGTTTTAGTAAGCAAAGGTCTTGTTCGCAAAGTTGAGGATGATGCGGGAAACAAGGGTTGTTTTAGTTTAACTGAACGAGGAATTATTGTTGCTGATGAGTTATTCATAAAATTAACCAAAAAATAATTTATTTAATTCAAACTTTTGAATCTTAATTCTCTCATAGAGATTTGTCTTTAGAGTTCATATCTTGACTTTGCAAATCCCAAGTTCAATGAAATAATTTTGAATAGGATTATGAAAGTTTAGGATGTCTAAATAAAACCCACCTGGTAGCAGATATCTCCATACTCACTAAGACAATAAGAGAACATCAAAACAAATACTATGATGCATGGAGGCGTTAAAATAAGAAAATAAGTTCGTGTTTTCATGTTTTTTAATTTATCAAAAATACTCATAATTGTACATGGAAATTAAAGAGTCATAAAGCATTCTAATCCTGGCTTTACAAATCCCAAATTTCAATACTAAACACAATCTATTGCGATAATTATTACAGGTTTCATGATTCTTCTTCAGGTTCATCTTTTTCTTCATCTGTTTGTTCACGGATAATGTGATCTTCCATGTCCACAAAATTGTGACATTTTTCGCAAAGCCACATCATATTTTCACCTGCTGATAATATTCTCGGTAATCTTCTACTTTCACACTGCTTACAAAATAATGGCATGATTTTTCTACGTTAAACTAAGAATTAAGAATTTTCAGATTTTATTATTTATTTTAGAACAGAATCAACCAGAATAATAACAACGATTGCTACTCCAACCATTATTATCCACCTTGCAATTGTATTGGATAGGATTCCAGGCAGTATCATAAGCGATTTTTCACTGTTCTTAAATTAACATACTAGGAATTAAGAATTTAGATAAACGGATTACCAATAATTCTATTTGCCAGTAAGGCCGTAATTGATATCACTGTACCAGCACCTGTAATCATTCCAACTAAAACCAAAAAATCTCTTCTATCCATCATACATCAATAATTATTACCGGTTTCATTTTCTAATCTATTAATCCTTTGATAATCATAGTGAGATTATTCTAATCTTGGCTTTGCAAATTCAAATTTCAATGAAATAATTTTGTATAGGATTATGAAAGACTTTTCTATTTTTGTGGAGGTGGCTGCTGATGATATATTTTTTCAGGTTTAATTTTTATAATTATTCTCTTTTCTTCTGGAGAATGGTACGGATATTTATCAACACCAAAATATTTCTTCGCAAGTTTATCGATATGTTCATCAGCACTTTCTGTAGTAAGATCCGTGACTTTGCCTCTTATTGACACCATGTTGAGAGGATTTTGGGGATCGAAAATTGACAAGGCTACTCGTTCATCCCTTTTCACATTCTTTTCTTTTACCCTTCCCACTGCGGTGTTTATCAAAATAGTGTTACCGTCTATGTCAACCCAAACTGGGGCAACATGAGGTGATCCATCTTTCATCAAGGTTGCAAAGGAAACAAGATTTTTTCCTTCAAATAATTTTGCCATTTCTGGAGTAATCGTTGCTTGGCTCATAACTTATTTAAAAAAAATGTACAATTTAAGTTGATTCAAATCTTGACTTTGCAAATCCCAAGTAACCATATGGATAGTTAGTATCATTTACTCCACTTTCTGATTTAATTACTCCTTAGTATACGGCAACATATGTCACAATCAGAAAAAGTTGCAATAGTTACTGGAAGTTCATCAGGAATTGGGTATAGAACTGCTTTGGATCTTGCAAAAAACGGTTTCAAAACATATGCGACCATGCGAGACACAAACAAAGCAAAAAATATCTTAGCAGAAGCTGCAAAAGATGATCTACCAATTAAGGTGTTACAACTTGATGTTAATGATGATTCATCAGTACAACAAGCAATTCAAACTATCCTTAAAGAAGATGAACGTATTGATGTGCTAGTTAATAATGCAGGCTTTGCAATTTTAGGAGCAGTAGAAGACACTTCTGTTGATGAGGCAAAAGAACAATTTGAAACAAACTTTTTTTCATTATATCGCGTGATACAATCAGTTTTACCTACAATGAGAAAACAAAGATCAGGAATCATAATCAACATTAGCTCAATTGCTGGATTTGTGGGCTTTGCAGGAGTTTCAGCATACTCGAGTTCTAAATTTGCTATGGAGGGATTCTCAGAAGCATTAAAGGCGGAACTAGAACCATTTGGAATTAAGGTTGTAATAATTGAACCTGGTCCAATTAAGACAAATGTTGGAAATTCTTACAAATATACAAAAAACTCTCAATCATCTAGCTCTGCATTTGCAGAACTAAATGCGAGAGTAAAAAACATGATGACTCACGCAGTTACAGATGGCGGCAATCCTCCAGAAGTTGTATCAAAAGAAGTGCTGAATGCCGTACTTTCAAGCAATCCAAATACAAGATATCCTGCAAGTCCGGAATCAAAATTGCTTTTTGATGCACGTCGTTCAAAGAGTGATGCTGATTTTGAGGAATTTTTGAAAAATCAATTTTTCTCAGAATAATGAAATTGGGAAATGTTACAGTCTGATCGCTCTATTTGTTTTTAACAATTTGATCTCACCAAATGGTATCACAAAGTAGATGATCCATTTTAGAAATTTTAATGACTATACAATATCAAACTGTACAAATGCTATGCCCCCTCAAGTATTGCATTGTACGGTTTTTTTAATTTAGATTCAAATCTCTTTTTATTTTCCTAGGACAATCTTTATCTTTCTTGTTGGCCTTATTGCTAATAGAAGACTCCCCTTGAGTGTTCTGTATGCCAGCTGGTATCCTCGGCAGTCTACCAGTTGGAATTTTTAACTATTCTTAGATTTATGAATTGTTTTGATGTGTCGTTGCAGATTAGATTCTCCTGCAAGATGTTTTTTGCAATGAGGACATTGTATTCTTTTAGTCATTATTCATAAAAATGAACTTATGATGATCATATATATGCATAAACCAATTTCCAAAAAATTAAGTTAAACTTAATACCCAAAATTCAGTACATTACATATGGGAATAGCATTCATTTTAGTTAATTGTGATATGGGACATGAAATAGAGACAATTAAAAAAATCAAAGAGTTATGTGATGAAGTACAAGGAACATATGGAATTCATGATTTTATCTGCAAACTAAACTATGATTCCATGGAATCTTTTGAGAATACTCTACAAAAAATAAGACAAATTGAAAAAATAACACACACAAATACCATCCATACTATTCCAGAACAATCAAGGTTGAAATGAATTCTAAGTTATTGTTATTTGTCATTGCTGGTTTGATTGTGTCTTCCTATTATGCAAATGATATTTTTGCAGAGGAGAACAATTCTGTGGGACAAACTCAGACTCTCAAACACCAATTGGCTGACAATGTGCCTCTTGAAAAAATACTATGCTCAAATCCTCTTCATGTGCTAACTGAAAGAACAAATGGAAACTTGGCATGTGTTTTATCATCTACTGCTGAAAAACTAGGATGGATATTATCAATTCTAGAGTCACAACTGTCTATTGAGACTGGTACTTTTGCAGGAGAATGTCTTGGATACTGCATCCAAGATTTTGTCATAACTTCTGAAAAAATTATGTATACTCAAAATGGTTGGGATTTTGTTTCAGATGTCTATTCAGAACTTCCTGAGCAATCAAAAGAAGTTTCATTATCTAAAATCGAATGGCAGAAATTAATAGAATTGGTAGATTTTCAGAAATTCAATTCCTTGCCTGATAGAATAGGTTGTCCTGGTTGTACTGATAATCTAGTTGAATGGATTGAAATTTCAGATGGTGAGAAAACCAAAAAAATTGAATTTGAACCTGAAGATGAAATTCCAGAAATTGATAACCTTGTAATCATTTTACGAGAAATGCGTAATACTGCATCATCATCCAACGTAAATAAGATAATTCCAACATTAGATGATTTCAAAAATACTCTCTCTGAACCATTTGACATTGATGTCATATTCTCCAAGTTTGGAGAACCTCATGACGATATTGGAAGTGGAATTCAAATCTTTGTCTATGAACTGAATGATTCAACTGAAATTTGGATTGGATATGTTGATCAAATTTTGTATGTGAAATATGTTGATTTAGATGGAAACGTCTTAGAAGAATTGTTTGAAAATTATGAAAATTAGATTTTTAGAGCATTAGATGATCATAGTAATATTATCTAGTTCAAATCTTGAGTTTGCAAATACCAAATTTCAATGAAATAATTAGGTACTTTCAAGCATTTCTTTGTTTGTTCGTTTAACAAAGTATAGTGAAATAAAAACAGTTACAATATTTGCAAATGGAACAGCCCACCATATTCCTGGTGTACTAAAGAAATGAGAAAATGCCATCAAACCAACTAGAACAAAAATAAGATTATACGACATTGAAATTACAAGTGAAGTTTTTGGTTTTTGAAGTGCAGTCAAATACCCAGCTGAGAGATAGTTTATTCCAAGAAAAATATATGAAAAACCATAAACGCGAATTGCATCCCACGCAAGCGATGTTAATTCTTCATCATCGCCACTAAACAATTCTATAAAATAATCACCAAATACGAAAACAGCTAGGTAAAAAACAACGCCAATCAGGACTCCAATTTTGATTGAAATTTTTAGAGTATCTTTTATTCGCCTGATTTTATTTGCACCAAAATTGTAACTAACCATTGGTTGCAGAGTCATTGCCAATCCTGCACAAATCATGATCATAATTAACGAGGTAAGTGAGATTATAGCAAATGCGGCAATTCCAATTTCTCCTAAATGTTGTATCAAGATTAGATTAAATGTCAATACAACAATGCCAGCAGAAATTTCAGATAGACCATCAGATGAACCATTGTACAAGATTTTTTTAATTACAGAAAAATCAAAAATTGGTCTAGCATAAGACATGATGGATTGTTTTCTCAAAAAATACACAATTAGTAAAACGGTACTTGGAATCATAGAAATACCAGTTCCCAAAGCAGCTGCCCCCAAACTCCAATCTAAAATTCCCAAGAATACATAAGTTAATGGAATATTGATTCCAACTGATACCATAGTAGCAATGATTGGATAGATGAAATTACCCTCATTTCTAATGAAATGTTGGAATACCAATCCGATTATGAATAATATAAAAAATACAGCAAGAGTAGAAAAATATTCTTTGGTTGATTCAAAAAGTAAATCTGTTGCACCAAGAAATTGGGCAACATCATTTGCAAAAAATAAAGTAGTTGCAGAAAGAGCTATTGAAAAAATGACTGCTAAAATTAATGCAAGATTAAAAACCTGATTTGCCTCTTTTATTTTATTTTGACCCAAATATTTTCCAACAATTGCTGAACCACCTGTGGCAATCACTACTGCAATAGCAATTAACACGCTAAACACCGGATAAACTAGATTAAATGCAGCTAAGCCTTCAAGACCAATAAACTGTCCAATTAAAATTCCATCTATCAAAAATGTACTAATCATTAAGAGTAGAACCAAAATTGAGGGTATCGCAAGTTTGATGAAAACACTAGAAACTTTACCATTGGCAAACAATTCATCAGTCATTTTATTTTTCTCTATATGAGATGGTCATAAACTGTCCTAATTATTTATTCAAATCTTGAGTTTGCAAATACAATGATTCAAGAAATAATTTGGCATAATTCCATCTAGACAAATTAGTACTGGCACTAATTTTGTTAATTTATTCATCTTCATCTGATGTTCTTCTGCTTGGTCTGACAGGTACAAAAAATCGCATCTTACTTCCAATCATGATATAACTACATCAAATTAATCCATAAAGAGTAAGGAACTTTGAAGGAATAACTGGATCCAAAAAGGAACTAGAAATATTCCAAAAATTCCACTCTTCTTATCATTCAAATTCACTTAGTTAATACACGAACGTCCTATTCGTGTGTACGCTCGTTGTGGCCGGGTTTGTCTCAACGAGGCTTTTTTCTATTTCAATTCTCTAACATCCATGTTTTCCAGGTTCAAATCTTGACTATTACAAATCCCAATGATTTAGTGCTGACTAATTTTATCTAGATTTATAACTCATGATCTTTGGCGTGAATGATGTTTCAGAAAATAATCTGTCATCTTGAAAAAGTAGTCAAGTATATAGATCGAAAAACTAACATCGGTTGATGTTTTATCGGGGGAAGCGTTTGTCTTCCCCCTGACCCTTTAGACTTTAGGTTAAGTGAAGTAAAATGAGCTTATCATGGTGATTCAGTCTAATTCAAATCTTGACTTTGCAAATCCCAACTCAAATTCTATCTAAGATTTTTTTCTTTTTCTCATTAAATTCTTTGTTTGTAATTACCCCTGCCTTCTTTAATGCACCAAGGTTTTCTAACAAATCTAGATTTTTTTTGGTAGGATTTTTGAGGCTTTTACCAGTTGTAATTCCTCTTTGAACATTTGATTTGGCAGTCTTTTTTAATCTAGAGCCTAAAATTCCAGTTTTTTGTAAAATTGTATCACTAACTTCATATCCTTTTTTCTTTGCTTGTTTGATTATTTCTTCTGTTTTTTTATCGGCAAGATCATTTACTAACTTGTTCTTTTTTGCCATCTTTCCTAATTCCTGAGTTTTCTTGCGAGCCAAGCGAGTTTGGTATGTCAGATCTTTTATAATTTGGTCTTTAGTTTTTCGCTTAAATCGACGAGTGTATTCTTGCATTATTAAAACAGGAAATGGTGTAAACTCTACATCAAGATAGTACTTGATTATAGTATCATCAGGCAATGTCTTTAGATATTCTTTAATAGATTTTTCTGACTTTAATTCCATATTCTTAGTTTAATCCATACTCATAAAAAGATTCAATTCCTTGAGAGAGATTTGTCTTTCTAATCTTGACTCTACAAATCCCAATGATTCAAGAAATAATCCTGTATAGATTATAAATTATTTCGGTCTCTGAAATGTGAAATTTACAATCTTTTGTGGAATATTATATTCCCTAACCTGATATGTTTCATTTTGTATGTTAGCGCTCAATTCAGTTACTACAACTGGAACAACAAGATTATCTTCATCAAAGGGATATGGATCACATACAAGTGCTCCATCGTCTTGAGGAGTTATGTGAAGTTTCACTCTGTCTTCCCAGTTTTTCCTGGGTATGTGTTTAATCTCTACTTCATCACGTCCTAATCCTTTGGCTTTTCCAGACACAGGAGGTATGAAATCAGAACACAAGTACAATGACAGAGCATCTAAAATCTGCATCATTCTTGCATGTGGTAAAAGAATTTCTGGACGAATTGCATCTTTGTACAATCCACCTAAATTCTCAAGTTGTTCTTTGATTCTCTCCTGTTGGTTTTGTAATGTTTCGATTAGAGAAATTGCTTGAGGAGATTCTTCATTGCTAAATGATTTTGAGTTTCCAAACAACGGATGAATCGAGCTTTCATCCTCACGTGCTACATTGTACAGTCGATATGCATGAAAATTCATTAGCAGACTGGCATAAGGATGACTGTCTTCAAAACGAGTTGTTCCAATTCTCCAACGTTGTGTAGCCTCTGTAGGATTGCTTAAAACTTCTGCAAGTCCAAGTGGAAGTTTGTCTGATTCAGAACTTGATGGGGATGCTTCCCATTCCCACCATCCATTATCATGTTCTGCTATGCCGAAAATTGTTTCACCTGCTAATTTCTCAGGTTCAGAACAATTGTCATAAAATCCTAATTTTGTAAATTCTTGGTTTCCCCAATGTGATGCCATATATCCAGAAGCAACAGCATGGTTAGGTTGTGTTACTAATCTTATGGTATCATCATAACGAGTCTTTAACATATGCAATAAAATGAATAAAATGTAATAAAATCATTTTCCAGCATTTTACAGCAAGTTACATTTTAAGTGAAAACTGTACCTAGCGTTTTACAGTTATCATATTTGGCTGTATGTAGACTTGCAGCAATTGTACAACGCTGGAAATTACTATTACTAGCACAGCTCTTTTTTGGATCCAAAATATAGTCACAAAAAAAGCGATTTGGTGACAGTGTTACCAAAAAACTGTGACTAGAACTGAAATAATCCTCTGCCTGTAATGTAAAAAACACTAATCCACAGCTTAACCGCGCTTTTTGTGGATTAGTAGGTTTGAAATTTGTAAAACACAAGTTTTAAAATCATTTTTTAGTTCATAGAAAAATTTGTGGTCCCGCGGGACGGAATTGAACCATCGACAACCCGGTTTCTGTATGCCTGATGGGCTGTTATTCGTTTAGCCATCTAAAGCCAACAACTACAGCCAGGAGCTCTACCAGGCTGAGCTACCACGGGACACGAAAACGAAGATCTATACTATTAAAAAACTATTGTAGATGATTGTCCTAAATGATCGTGTCACGTACTATACGCATAAATACTCATTTCATTTTTTGATGATCTGATGTCCAAGCTAGAACTGTCTTATTCTGGTTATGTTTGTGCTCCATATTTACATACACATGAATCCGTTGAGCTCAAAGAATCTTGGATTAGTTCAAAAAACATTGAAAAATTATTTTTTGTCACAGGGACATTTTCTGCTGAAAGCAAACCATACTTTTCTGATTCCACTAATCATTATCTTTTAGCCAAATTCAAAGATAGTTCAATAATCTCAAAAAATCTTACCAAACACAACCAAGAAAAAACCTCCTTTGTCTTTAACGTTAAAGATGATTTATTCTCAAGAGAAGTTCAAGGAGAAACTAACTTTGTTTCTGTGTACTATATTGAATATGGAGAAAATGATGAAGACCAACAAGAAATTGCAAATATCTTACTAAAAAGAGGTAAAATTGAAAAAGCCGGTCTTGGAAATATGAATACATTTTGTACCACTCCTTCAAAATTCACATTTCCGTATTCTGAAAATATTGTAGTCATTGAAGTTGCAAGTGAGAAAAGTCATCAGAGTGTCAAAAAATATTGTGATCAAACACGACGTGATGTTAATAGAAAAGGATTGATAATGACTAATTTGATGAGTCTTTCACTTCTTGATCAGTTAAAGTAGAAAAATTATAAAAAAATTAGATTGCAAGAATTACTATTACTTTAATGTGTAATTTTAAGTAAATTTGATCATCTTTATTATCTCCAAAATAATGATTGTCTTAAGCTATGAGGGGTAGATTGGGTGCAACATAGGCAATTTTTACTGTATGGTGTTGTAATTAGTGCAATTTTTGCATTAGGTGTTGTAAATATTCCTACTGCATCTGCAGATTATTGGGATGTATACATCGTAGACGGATCAGGTGCTCCTGGGTGTGAAGAAACCGTAATAGGTTGCTATGATCCTGAATTTTTGGAAGTTGGTGTTGGGGATACCGTAACCTGGCATAATACTGATTCAGCAGCACATACTGTAACTAGTGGGAGTGCTTGGGATGATTTTGAGTATGTTGGAAATGATTTTGATTCTAGTTTGTTTATGGCAGGAACCACATTTGAACATACATTTGATCAACCCGGAGAGATTCCTTATTTTTGTATGGTACATCCATGGATGGCTGGTGTAGTAATTGTTGGCGGAGGGGCTTTGCCACCTACAATTCCAGATAATACTGTTCCATTTGATAATTTTTGTACAGATTTGCAAGTTAATTTTGATACGGTGATAGGAGAAGCAGCAGTTGATGATTATTGTAATGATTACTATAATCAATATGGAGATTATATCGATATAGAAATTGCTAAAAATCTTATAAATAATATTCGGGACGAAATTGAATCTGATCCTCCACCCGTAGAGCCAGATCCAGATAACAATATTCCATTTAGTGAGTTTTGTGATGTATTACACAATCAATTTGATTTTGAGTTAGACCCTGTAACTGTTGATGATATGTGTAACAATTATTCTGAGCAATACGGAAATTCCATAGATTCACGAATAGCTGATGATATTGTACAAATGACCTGGAATGATCTAGAATTCAATTATCAACAACAAGCTCCTCCAGAGTTTGAGTATGATGAAGCACTAGGAATTCCAGATTATTGTCGACCCATAATTTATGATATGTATGTTCATGTAGATCGAATTTATGAAGTAGATAGAACCAAAAAAACATTTGATGCTATAATCTTAGTTGAAGTTTGGGCTCAAGCTGATCCTGATGGTCACGTAGATTTTAACGTACAAAAACCAATAAAGACTGCAGATTTGGATTCACAAGCAACATCCGTACTTGAAATGCCACAAATTGAATTTATTGACAGTATTGGGGGTCTTACGGTAACGGACATATCAAGAATCCCTGATCCTTCTTTGGGTACATACAAAGTAGAGGGGAAATTCATTGGAAATTTTAATTTTGACAAGTTTCCATTTGAAACACTACAATTGCCAATACGAATTGATCCTGTTGGTGATATGAAAGATGATTGCAAATTCCTTTTTTCAAACGAACAATTTGGTTACGGCATTAATGAAGAAAATACCCACTTTAATGGATTATGTACTACAAGGGAAGGGAATGAATGGTAAAGGTGTCATTTTGAGGATACTAACCCGCCTACTTGGAAGTAAAAACATTTCAACTGAATACATGTCATCTTTTGAGGATAATAGATTTATCGGGTATAATTTGTATTGCAAGTCAGCCAATATTGCAGCTGATGGTGGCACTGAAGATATTGAAAAAACTGGAATGATAAAAGCTATTTTAGGTAATGATGCAATTAGTTGTGAGCAAAAGTTTCACAACACATTTAGTTATACGCCGTACTGTACAATGATTTTTACATTTAATGAACTACCACTGGTCCTTGACTCCTCAGATGGCTTTAACAGGAAGATTCAACCAATCAAATTTACTAAACAATTCAGTGGTGATTTACAAGATAATTCTGTTGAGGATATTAGAGAAGATGATACAGAGATGGCAGGTATTTTAAACAAATTACTGCCAATCTGTAAAAGAATGATTGTGAAACAAAAATTGATCAACCCGAGTAGCATTGATGAGGTTAAACAAATGTGGACTATGGCCAATGACTCTTTCTTTAGATTTTCAAGAGAGGAGATAATATCAATTCCTGGCGAAATGGTGCTTGGTGATGTTGTGTTTCGTAGATATACTGACTGCTGTGAGACATGGGGCATGACTGCACTACAAGAAAGGGCCTTTAATTCAAGAATGACTGATTGGCTTGGGGAGGATAAGAAAGGTAGGAGTCGTATTGGTGGTAAACTGAATGTTGTGTGGAATCAGATCGTATTGAAATATAATCACACAAAACAGGGAACGGTGGATTAGGCGTGAAGTTCAAATATTTGAAAAGCCACAGATTGTGCCTAATTGGCTTTTCAAACGGTGTTTTGGCCAACTAATACTTTTTATTTTTTTTTTATTTTTTTTTATTTTTTTTTTTTATTTTACCTAAGAGCTAAATACTGTTTGAAAAGCCAAATTTGATCGCAACACACGCCTACCACTATATATACAAATATGCCGAAATATTTGAAAAGCCACAAAAAGCCAATGACTGTGCCTAATTGGCTTTTCAGATTTGACCAAAATATTTGAAAAGCCAATCCTCACGCCTACATGCGATCAGTAGGCGTGAAGTATTTTACCGTACAATTTATTGTGAATTATTAGCGATCAACCCTAGGGTAATATTTCCCTAGGGCAAGGTGTGGAAATATTACCACCCCTTTATCACCTTCTGCAGATTCTACGGATGGTCAGAATCTGAACGCTTAGGGACAAATGACAAGAGGTCGGTGGTAATTTACCACCGAGCAAAAACATATCCAGTACCATATGCTGCAATGGATGTGTCAAATTGACAAATCCATCATAACAAGGATTGAAACATAATTACCCCATAGAGTAGTTTATGATCGACAGATAATTTAACAACCTTCCGGTAAATTACCGGAAGGTAAAAAAAACCCATAGAGTAGTTTATGATCGAGATAATTATTAATCAATTAGTTAATTAATTTAATAAAAAGTAAGTTTATTAGTTATTAATTACACTATTTCAATATGATCCAAGTTAGCGTTAAATTTCCTGATATGTTCACAAACTTACTTGATGATGAAGCAGTATCTCAAAAGTGTACAAAATCTCAATATGCAGAACACTTGATTAGAAATGGCATCTCGATTTTCATGTTAATGGAGCATTTCAAACATGAGAAAAATAATGTTGGAATTGATGTATGTGGTTCTATTATTCGAACTGGTATTATCAATGTCAAGCCCGGTTATGCGAAACACAAATCAGACACAAAAATTTTAGCTTGTGATCCTGAGATACGTTGGGGTGAGTTAGCAGAGAATAAAAGAAAAATGAAATGTAAAGGTCCCACATCATTTTACTTGACAGATCCTCTGGTTGAATATTTAACAACAGTAGCGAATCAAATAGGAAAATCCATGAGTATTGTTGTCTTTATGTATATGCAGACCTCACTCGCAGGATGGTTATTACGCAGTAGTAGAAGTGATGATAATCAGAATTTGGAGGAGGCTGATAAAATATTTGATTTGATAAAATATTGTTATGTTAGTATGGATTTTGATGATGGGGTATTACACGTCCACTTACAAAAAAAAGATCGTTCAGACAAGGCCAAAAATTTAGCTAATAAATTAAA
Source organism: Candidatus Nitrosopumilus sp. (assembly GCA_965238195.1). Classification (GTDB taxonomy): domain Archaea; phylum Thermoproteota; class Nitrososphaeria; order Nitrososphaerales; family Nitrosopumilaceae; genus Nitrosopumilus. Next base: position 1,513,139 of record OZ250174.1, read on the forward strand.
ATCCACGTTAGCCAACAACCAAATCGCACTAACGCAGAACCAAACTAAACATCCATCATACAAAGGTGCTTTACCTTTATAGGAAGGAGGTTTTGTTCTAATGAAATTATCATTAACTGGGATTAAAAATCTTTTTACAAGATTTACGAATAAAAAGGTCAAAATTTGTACGAAATGCAATATTTCAAAAGGATTGGATGAATTCTACTATCAATCAGTACGGGGGAGCCTGGCTAGTTGTTGCAAAGAATGCACCAATAAGAGGGCAACAAAATACTATGAAAAAAACAGGGAAAAAGTCTCACAGAAAAGTAAGGAGAGATACCAAAAGAAAAAAGAGGCGTTGGGACTTTGAGTGTAATAGAAGAAGCTGAGAGATTACGGAAAAAAGGTTTCAACATAATACCAATTAAACCTGATAGTAAAATTCAGGACGGTACTACTGATGAGATATTAGATTGGAAAAAAAATGGATGCAAGAAAGTAATTAAAGAATATCAAGGAATTGGAATTCAATATGGACTGTATAGTGGTATGTGGTGTGTCGATTTGGATGATGACACTTTACTTGATAAAATAATTACAAATCCTGAAAAGAAAAAGAATATGCCTATTGTGAAAACTGCAAAAGGTCACCATTTAATTTATAAAATTAAACCAGGTGACGAGGCTCCTGGAGATATTAAATTATTTAATGGAATTATAGATAGTAAAATGAATAGTGCAAAGCGTAAAGAAGATCCAAAAGATAAAAAACAATACGACAAAACTGGACGAGCTTTACTTGAAATTGATATTAGAATAAAAGGGTACACTGTTTGCCCTCCTTCAATTCATCCTGTTTCTAAATTAAAATACGAATGGCTAAATGAAAAATTTGATATTTCTGAAATGGGTTGGAGTGTAGCTGCAAAGTATCTGGCTGAATTGGGTTTTTACAAGTCAAATGAGGCAAAATCAATCCAACACGCAATTATAAACAGCCCTTATGATTACACTGAATTAATTGCAGGAGGATTTGGACGAGGTGAGAGACGAGTAAAGTTAAGATCATTCTATTTGAAAATTAGAATTGATGATTTCAATAATGGTATAGATGAACTATCAGAGAATACTACAGCTAAACGTTACAGAAAACTCAATGAAACATGTATCCCACCATTAGAGGATAATGAGGTTGAAATTAACATAGCATCAGCTAAGGATTATTTTACTAACTATATCAAACCTGAACTAGGAAACAAAAAAGGAGAGAAATTAATGAAGAAAGTAACATTAGAAAAAAAGGTAGGTGATATGTTGAGTGGTCCTAATTTGTACATTAGTGTAGTGAGTAATGAGATATGGTTCTACAAGTATAGTGATGGACTGTGGCACAGATATGGAGAGCAGGAGATTAGAAAAAGTATTGCTACTGAACCAGAAGGGATTAAAAACCACATTGTAAATATGATACGAGACAAAGTGATGGTTAGACCTGATGAGGTTGAGGGTGATGATGAAAATATCTTTGACAAAGATTACACAAAGGCTGTAATTAAGAATGGTGTAGTTGATTTGATTACTGGGGAAATGATCAATGAGTTTGATCCAAAATTACGATGCACAAGTGCATTGAATGTAAATTTTGATGAAGCAGCTGAGTGTCCTAGATTTGATGAATTACTAAACAGTTCACTTGATGGAGATGAGGAGAAGATCAATTGGATTTGGGAAATGTTTGCACAAAGTATTATCAGAAAAAATCTAGTACAAAAGGGATGGACTTTAAGATAGATGATAAAAAATCTAAGATAATTAATACTGAGGCTCCAGAAACATTTGATAAAAGATTCAGTATAGGTGATGTGCCTTTTACTCGAGTAAATGTTATTGTTAATGCAGAAGGACAACAAGAAGTATCTTTTCTACAAAATATTTTCCCAATATTGTTGATGACTACCCTAGCTGTGATAGTTTTCTGGTTGCCTAAAATAACAGCAATGACAAAAATTGAGTTAACTGCGGTATTTTTAATATCAATTGTATTCTTTACTCAATTAGCTCAAATCACAAATAATTTTGTCACATATTATACCAGTTATGATACTGTAATACTTTCAAGTTATATTATATTCTTAATATCCATTATAGTGCAAGCAAGACGAATTTACATTGAAAGAACTAGTAATGATGAAACCAAGATTTCAGAAAATAAGGCAAGTGGTCGTATTGTAATGATTATTGCAATAGCTATACTACTTGCAGTATCTGTTATAGATTATCTGCGACCTACCTAAACATAGTACTCCTTGTTGATCCTTTTGTTTTTCAATTAATTTCTTAGTCCTTGTTTTGATCTTATCAACTTTAAGTAAAGTTAAATATTCGAGCAAAAACTATTTTTCATGAGTAAGCCATCTGATCTTGGTTCTTTGAAAATTGGCTCTTACATTTTACTGCCACACACTGATCAACCAAGTGGTGAGCCATGCAGAATCGTAGAATATGATACCTCAAAACCCGGAAAACACGGTTCAGCAAAAGCAAGAATCGTTGGACAAGGAATCTTTGATGGTCAAAAACGACCTCACGTGGGACCTGTCAGTATGCAAATCCATATTCCATTGATTAACAAAAAAATAGGTCAAATTATCTCAATTAATGGTGATATAGTCCAAGTAATGGACTCTGAAACCTTTGAGACAATTGATATTTCTATGATTGATGATGAGGTTAAAGGCAAATTACAAAACGGCGATAATGTCGAATATTGGGTTGTAATGGATAATACTAAAATCATGCGCATTAAGAACTAATGCGGATGCTGATGATGAGCGGAAAAGCCGTCTGATTTTTGATGAGGATTATGAGTAATGAAGCATCCTTTTTCAACAAATCTTTAAAATTTGTTGAATCAAATATTTTTTAGATTATGAATCTAGGTTCTCTTTTTTCAGGTGGAAAAGACAGTACATATGCGATATACCTGGCGCAAAAACAAGGACATAAAGTTACATGCCTTCTAAGTGCATTTACAAAATCTGAAGAAAGCCATCTACTGCATCATCCAAACTTACAATGGAGTAAATTACAATCAGAATCCATGAACATTCCTCAACTAACTATTAATTCTGAATCTGATGAAACTGATGATGAATTAATTGCACTAGAAAAATTATTGCAAAAATCTAAAGAACAATTTAAGATTGAAGGATTGGTTCATGGTGGAATTAAAAGTCAATTTCAAAAAAAAAAATTTGAGACTTTATGTTCAAAATTAGATCTAGTTGCAGTTGCACCTTTGTGGAATACTGAACCAGAACAATACATGAATGATTTAGTAGATTCAAATTTTAATTTCATAATGATTACTGTATCTTCTGATGGTTTAGATGATACTTGGCTTGGAAAATCTATTTTAAAGTCTGATATTCAAACTTTAAAACATCTATCTGAGAAATTTGGGTTCAACTTGAATTTTGAAGGAGGTGAGGCAGAGACATTTGTAATTGATTGCCCTCTTTTCTCAAATTCAATCAAAATTAATGAATCCAAAAAAATATGGGATGGATACAGAGGAAGGTTTGAAATAGTGGATGCAGAGTTGAATTACAATGCTTGATGGACTCAAGGATAGTTTAGGTGCTGCAATCAAGAAGATTGTCAAATCTTCAGGTATAGATGAGGAATTAATCAAAGACCTCTCCAAAGATGTTCAAAGGGCATTATTGCAATCTGATGTCAATGTCAGATTAGTTCTTGAAATTACAAAAAACCTAGAAGAACGAGCACTAAATGAGACTCCTCCTCCTGGGTTATCCCGTAAAGACCATATCGTAAAGATACTCTATGATGAACTTTCAAAATTATTAGGAAATGAATCTGAGTTTGAATTTAAAGCTGGAAAACAAAATAAGATAATTCTACTTGGAATTCAAGGTAGTGGTAAAACTACTGTTACATCAAAACTAGCCAAGTTTTTGAGTAGACAAGGATACAAAGTTGGAGTTGTCGGTGCTGATACCTATAGACCTGGTGCGCTAGTCCAACTCAAAACAATGTGTGAAAAATCAAATGTTGAAGTTTATGGAGAAGAAAATAACAAAGATTCTCCTAATATTGTAAAAAATGGATTAAAACATTTTGCAGGACAACCCTTAGATGTAGTTCTAATTGATACTGCAGGTCGTCACAAAGAAGAACAAGACTTACTTGAAGAGATGAAGAGAATTAACAAAGTTGCAGAACCTGATTTAGCATTACTTGTAATTGATGGAACCATTGGACAACAATGTTTCAATCAAGCAGAAGCATTTCATAAAACTATTCCAGTGGGCGGTGTAATTATTACAAAATTAGATAGTTCTGCAAAAGGTGGTGGTGCACTTGCAGCATCAGCTGCTACTGGTGCACAAATAATGTATATTGGTACTGGTGAGCGAATTGATGATTTAGAAAAATTTTCTCCTACACGATTTGTTGGACGATTACTTGGTATGGGTGATGTTCAAGCAGTTTTGGATTTGGCAAAACGATTAGAAGATGAAGGTGATGATGTACGAATGAAAAGAATCTCTAGTGGAAAAATGAACATGGATGATTTTTTGTATCAATTAGAAGAAGTAACTAAGGTGGGCTCATTGAAAGGAATTCTTGAGAGTATGCCTGGTCTTTCAGGAATGGTAAAAGAAGATCAAGTAGATCAAATGGAGGGTAGAGTTGAAAAATGGAGATACATCATTCAAAGTATGACCAAAGATGAAAAAGCAGATCCTCTGGAATTACTTAATGCATCAAGAATAAAGCGAATTGCTCGTGGTTCTGGATGGCCAGAAGGCGAAGTTAAAGAACTTGTGAAAAATTACAAAAACTCAAAGAATATGATGAAGGCCTCCAAAGGACGCCAAATGCAAGGTACACTTAGAAAAATGGGATTAGGATAATCTTACACGCTATATTATCATCTAACATGTCTGATTATCAAAAAATTGTTCCTTTTGCAAATCAAATTTTAAAAAAACATGAATTGTGTGATAATTGTTTAGGTCGATTGTTCTCAAGGCAACTACATCTCTCATCAAATCAACTTCTTGGTAAGAAACTTCGCAAAAATCTAAACTCTACTCAAAAATGCTATATCTGTAAAAATTTATTTGATAATCTAAATCATTTTTTGAAATTGATGCTTGATGTGTCTGATGATTATTCTTTTTTGTCATTTAGTGTAGGTGCCATGATAAAACCTTCTGTTGTTGATAGGGATGATTACATTCGTTCAAAATACAAATTAAAAGGAATTGATAGCATAAAGACTGACATATCAAGAGAATTAAGAAAATTATTTTCTAAAAAAACAAAAAAGACTATTGATCTTTTGGATCCAGATGTAACTTTTATAATAAATATAAAAGATGAATCTTGTCAGTTACGTTCCAAATCATTATCTCTTTCTGGAAGATATGTTAAAACCATGAGAGGAATTTCACAAAAACAAAAATCTTGTGAAAACTGTTCTGGAAAAGGATGTAGGGGTTGTAATTTTCATGGGATTTCAGAATTTGATAGTGTTGAAGGAATAATTTCACAATTCCTTTTTGAAAAACTTGGTGGGGCTATTGCTAAATTTACCTGGATTGGTGGTGAGGATAAATCTAGTCTAGTTTTAGGTACTGGAAGACCATTTTTTGTTAAAATTCAAAATCCTCATAAAAGAAATTTGAAATTAACTTCGATAAAATCTGATTTTCTCAAAGTTGCTAATCTCAAAATTATTCCAGAATATCCAAAAAAACCTCTAAAATTTAGTTCTTCAATAGAGGTAAAAATTTCTACAGAAGATAAAATTGATTCAAAAAGTCTGAAAAAATTAAAAGATCTTCAAAAACACCCAATAGTAGTTTATGAAAAATCTGGAAAACGTTCTGAAAAAAAGATTTTTTCTGTAAAATACAAAAAGAATTCCAATAATGCCTTTACCTTGGTTATTCATGCTGAGGGGGGTTTGCCAGTAAAGCGCTTTGTTAATGGTGATGATGTGTCTCCTGGAATTCCTCAAATTCTCAAGACATCATGCAAGTGCCAAGAATTTGATTTTCTTGATATCAAAGTACAATGATAACAATTGACTCGCACAAAAATGACACATTTCTATTAACCGATCATGACTCTGATAATTAAAAAAATGAATTAAAAACTCTTCTTTCAGCTAAGGATTGTTGAGTAAAACCATACGTGAGTGGTACTATGTTAATAAAAGGATACTCAGCATACCAAAATATATGCAAAAAGAGAAACAGTACAAAGGTAGTAAATTTAGTAATGAAACAATATATGCAGCTTACGATTATTTTATAAAATTATGTGATGTTCCGATTGAAAAAATAAACACGACATTACAAATTACAAAAGATATGGTAACTACAGACTACGATAACAGTACAGAATTTTTTGCAAAATTATTTGATGCAGATGATATTTTCATAGCATTAATGGAAGATGGAAAAGAACTATGGGTACATAGTCATAAAAGTGGGAATTCAACAATTACAGTAAAATTAAAAAAAGAAGTAGAAATAGACATGATGATAAATATTTTTGATGGAATGAAAATTAAGAACATTCCTAGCAAAATAGATGACAGTTTGAATTCAACAACAATAGATTCTGAAAGTGTTGATCGTTTGGGACAGAAAATAGATAATCATATGAAAAAAAATACAAAGATCGCAATTATTGGAATAGTTGGGGGCATAATTGTAACAATAATTGTGGGAATAAGCGGATACATACCATAATTAATCTACACCATAAGGATTTTCATAATATGGTTTTAGAAAATCATCAAGTTTGTTGAAAGTGTCTTTGTTAATTTCACCATCTTCATACATTTTAGATAGCATACCGCCCAATCTTGTGATCAACGTATTTTGATGATCTAATTTTGTTTTTAATTCATCAATTCCTTCTAAGATTTTGGATAAAGAGGCATCATTGTTAGGCTCCTGGCTTCCCAAAAATCCTATCTTCAGTGTTTCTTTCCAAGAATCATCATTACTTAAATCCCGAGTACCCATGATCATAAAATAATACACTGATAATTAAAGATCAAATGCAAGTTTCACTCCTAAATAATCATAAGAAAATTCTGGCATAATTCAAGAACAACACAAGATTAAGTTCAAACAGGGAATTCAAAATGGTTAACGGATTTTTGCCATTTTTCATCTAGTTCGTAACAATTAACTAGCGCCAAAATTGTCAAATATTATGCCCGCAAGAAAAAAAAATAAACACAAAAGACGTGCTGATTTCAGCGCTGAAAGACGTAAAAAAAAGACAGCAAAAGCTGGTAAACCCAGATCCTGATCAAATCAACGTTTTTACATTCAAAATTCTCGAGGAGAAACATTGGATCCGTTAGTACGTTTGAAAGATGCACATACCACAGGAACCATCCCTGATGATGTATATGATCTTACAGTGAAGCGTTTTCCTATTGCTGTTGCAGGAATCAATAGAATTGAAAAAGCATCTGGAATCAAATTTCCTGTTGCATATGTAGAACCTTCTCTTGTATTATCCTCCCCTAATTCAAATTCTTATGAATATGGAATTTTATTTGCAAGAACAATTCCTGTGATGTTTGAAGAACAATTTCAGGTTGTAATTCAGATCTCTGCACCTTTAATTACATACGGGCTTAAAGGAACAATTCATGCAATTTTAGCACACGAGTTTTTACATTTTCTAGAATTAATAAGGAAAATTTCAAAGATGGAATTACTTTCCGATGAAATTTCTGGAAATCTATTTGAAAATGTTTACAGTGATGAAACTAGGTTGTTTGAACCTAGAGTTGTCTTCAAAGATCGTACTTTGTTAAATCATATTACAAAAAAATTTCCAGCTGGTTTTCGTGATTATAAACTCGAAGATAAAGTCATGAAATTTTGGTCTGATAGAAATCTTCCCAAAACTAACATCTCTTTGGACACTAATACTGTAAAATTATCTGTAGAATCTCTCTCAAAAATAAAATTGGCTCCTGCGTTTATTTCAAAAATTGATCAATTACAAGAAAAAAGTTCTAAAATTCATAAAAAAAGACTTTATTAAAATTCCGCATAAGTTGGAACAACTGTTATAATACAAAATATCTAGTTATGCGTATATGACGAATGATCACCCACTTCTAATTTATCATTCTGATAATATGTTAAATGCTCAAATATTGCAATTTTTTGAAACTGGAATTGACGATAATGAAAAATGTGTTTTAATAACCACCCAAAATGATGGAAACAAAATTTATCAAAATCTTAAACAAACTAAAGAGACTAGTAGGGTTGTAAGATTATTTTCTTATTTTTCGTTACCTGCTCCGATAGACTTTCCTGTTGAATTCGAAAAAAAATGGAACAAGCTTGTTAAACTAATCCTTAACAATACTTTCAAAGGTAGAATTGCATTTAATGTTCTCTGTGATATCTCTAGATATTCTCCTGATTTAATTTCTAAAATTCAAGAAATTGAAAAATATATTCATTCCATTTCAAATCCTAATGCAAAATTTCTTTGTACGTATAAAACTGGAGAAAAAAATGATTCACTTACAAATATACTGAAAATCGGATATGACATACATGATCATATAATTAAGGAAAATGATAATAATAGTATTTCAGAAGCAACTTTAAAATAAATAATTTTTTTATTGATTAAATTCTGTTAGTCCACATTTTCCACAAGTGTGTCTGTCTTTGTGCTCTGCCATGAATACCCCTTTACCGCATCTTGAACAAATCTTTCTAATTCTAGATACTTTCTCTCCATCTACTTTGAAATATTTGTAAACATTTGGGCTAGAGCCTTTTTTACCTTTTTGTTCTACAGGCATTATTCAGATTTTTCCTCTTTTGGTTTTTCTGCAGGTTTCTCTTCAGTTTTCACTTCTGCTTCTTTAGCTGGTTTTTCTGCAGGTTTCTCTTCAGTTTTTACTTCTGCTTCTTTAGCTGGTTCTGCTGCTGCAGTTGCAGCTTCTGCTAGTTTTGCTTTTCTTTTTTCTATTCTTGAGAAAATTGTTGGATTAACATGTTTTTTTGCTAATTCTTCATCCTCATAAACATAGAAAGTTCCTGTAATTGTTGGTTTTCCTACATGAGTTTTCAATCCCATTGGAATTACAACTTTATCATTTAGCTTGAATTCTTTAGTAATCATATCTACTGCTTCAGGATTTTTGAGTTTGCCTCCTAATCCTGTAAAATCACATGTAAGCTCTCTTCTAGATAGGAATGTGTTGTTTACGTCTGTAATGGTCTCAATAATAGACATGTGTACCCAAAATCCTTTGGATATTTCATATAAACCTTGATTGTAATTTGCGAAGAAATTTAAGAAATTCCTTTCAAATGACTCCATGGAACGATATTTACTTCATTTCAAAAATGAAAAATATTTTTCTAAAGATTGTCGTGAATTAGCATACAAGGCAAGAGATCTTGTATCTGACATGAATGTTTCAGTTAGACTTGCTAGAGTGGCCACTAAATTTATTGAATTTGACGTAGCTGCTGAAAAAGAAGATCTAGATGCCCTTGTTGAAAAATTATCCCCTATTGGAATTATTGATAATATTAGACATGTTGTTGAAGAACACATAGATAAAGAACAAGGAGTTACTGATGGAATATTTTACTTTAACAATGAAAGGTTTTGGGAATGTCATGAAGCATTTGAAGGTGTTTGGAATCTATGCTATGGACGAGAAAAAGAATTAGTTCAAGGAATCATTCTAGTGGCAGTTGCATTTGCTCATGAACAAGCAAATGAAGAAAGTATTGGAATTGGAATGTTAAGTAGATCTTTGAATAAACTAGGTGCTTCTCCTTCTGAGTATCATGCTATTGATGTTGATAGAATTAGAACAAAATGTGTAGAAATGCAACAAGCAAACAAATTGACTACTTTTGAGATTTAATTAATTCTAGAGACTTGGCAACTACTTCTGCGCCTTGAAGTAAACCAATACTTCCTTTCTTAGCTTGCTCTTCTGTCATTCTTGTTGTTCCATCAGTTTTAATAAAATCTCCTGAAACTAAAACTGGAACAGGATCATCACTGTGTCCTTTGTTAATACATGGTGTTGAATGATCAGCTGAGATAATAATTGCTACTTTACTTGAATCAATGTTTTCAACGAGTGTTTTGAAGAATCTTTGATCAATCTCCTCTATGTTTTTCATTTTACCTATGGCATCCCCATCATGACCAAACTCATCTGGCCCTTTGAGATGAACGTATATTGCATTCTGAGTCTCCATAGCCTTTGCAGCTACCTTTGCTTTTTCTTCATAATCTGTTAATCCTCCAGCTTCAAATGCTTTCATCTTTAGAACTTCCGAAATTCCAAGCTCAACTGGCATGTCCACTATACATGAAAAGTTCATGTTGTATTTTTCATTTATTGGAATTACATCTGGATATTTGTTACCTGCATCTCTCAATAAAATACAACTAAGCTGTTTTTTATTTTGCTCTTTTCGTTTTTTGTTAATTTCACTTTCTTTCATAATGTTAATTGACTGTTCTGAAAATTCATTTACTAAATTTGCAGTAAATTTTGAATTTTCTGTTTCTTCTAAAGGTAAACATTTTTCTATTTTTAAAAAATCTCCGACAGCCTTTGCTACTCCCATACCGCCAATATTGCTGTATGCTGGATCTGTGTTGGTAATTTTTGAAGATAGTTTTTGAGAGTTTATTCTAATTCTAACTGTAACTCTATGTCCGATTGTTGGAGAAACTACCACTGATGTGTCAGGATGTGAGAATTTGATCTTTTCTTTAATTTCTTTTGCAATTCCATCTGCATCTTCTTTTTCAATTTGTCTTCCAGCTCTTCTATCTATGATTATTCCATCATCATCTAGTGTAGAATAATTTCCTCTTAATGCTAAATCTCCGTCTTTGAAGTCAATTCCAATCCCTATGGCTTCAATAACTCCTCTACCTGCATAATCTGTGTGACTAAATTTGTATCCTAACATATTGAATACTGCAATGTCTGATTCAGGTGCAATTCCTTTTCCAACTGAAATTACTTCTCCAATTGATCCGTTACTGGCAATTTTATCCAAAGTTGGAGTATTTGCAGCCTGCAATGGTGTTTTTCCGTCTAAATCTGGGTGTGGCAGGTCCCCTACACCATCTAAAAGAACGTAAATCATATGAACATCTTGATTATCCAAAATATCCCCTGTCATCCAAATTCTAGTGCTTTCCTTTAAAGCTTACATCAAAATATGCGATCATAAATAAAATACAAAATAATTTTTTTAGTTTTTATCTTTTCAAAAATATGTATCTCCGATTAAAGTCGTATTTTCCTAATTTTATGAACATTCTCTTAAAATTTTTTTCATTTTTGATTTTATTAGATCTTAGTAAACGTTTTAACAGTCATTTACTTCAAATATCAATTATGGGAGATATGCGCAAAGATTATGTTTCTGAGCGTTTCATGATTGTTTCAAAAAAAACTGATAAGGTTGTTGATCCAAAAAAATTCCCATTTGCACCTGGAAACGAATCTATGACAAATCCTTCTGTTTTATCCCTTGTTGCAAAAGATGGAATGTTACAACGTCTTCAAGATAATGAAGATGAATATGTAAAGAATTGGTCAATTAGAGTTTTTGAAAGTAAGAATCCAATAGTTTCAATAGAATCTGAAAACTCTTACAGTGACAGACCTTTCTATAGTGAACCCTCATATGGTTATCATTACATTGTTGTTGCATCACCAAATCAAAAAGATACATTTGCAACAATTGATCCTGAACAATGGTCAAATGTTCTAGTTGTTGTTCAAGATAGATTAAGATGGCTTTATACTCAAAAAGGAGTAACTTATGTTTCAATTTATGGTGATCATGGAGAACTAGCTGGAAATGTAAACCCTCATCCTCATCTTAATGTTATGACATTTTCTACAATTCCTCCAATAGTTGAAGAAGAAGCAGAAGCTTCCCACAAAATCCTAAATGAAAAAGGTGTATGTCCTATGTGTCAAATAGTAAATGAAGAGATTGGTGGTTCAAGACAGGTTCTTCAAACAGAAGGATTTATTGCGTTTTGCCCATGGGCTCCTTCGTATCCATATGAATTTTGGATTTCTCCAAAAAAACATACTACGAGTTTCTCAAAAATCTCTCAAAAAGAAATCAATGATTTATCATTAATCTTAAGATCCACTTTGGGTGGTCTCTCAAAAACCATCAAAAATGTTTCATATAATTTAGTATTCCACCTTTCACCTGAAAAGAAAAACAGCCGACAAATTCATTGGCATATTGAAGTTTATCCAATCACCAAATCTTGGTCTGGATTAGAACGTGGTTATGGTATTTTCTTAAATGATATTTCCCCTGAACAAGCTGCAGAAAAACTTGGGGCTGCAAGCAGAAAAGAATTGGCTAATTTAGTTGGTATAGTCTAATTTTTTGAATGGTTTATTTATCAACTAAAATTTGTTAGAATCATGGCGCTTGAAAAATGGTCTGCATTTGGTGGTGTCGTTTTCTTTGTAATGTTTTCAGCGTTAATGATTACAGTCTACAACTTTATGATTGAGATTCCTGAAGATGATGAATTTTTAAGATCATTTGATTCAGATGCAAAAATATTCATGTTCATTTCATTGAGTTTTGCCCCAGCTGGAATTTTAACTGGAGTTTCCTTTATCACGTCTAAACGATATGGTTCAAAACAAATTGGTGGAATGATTGTTGTAGGTGGGATAATTATGTTAGTAGGAATGTTTGTTTGCTATTCCATGATAGATAAAATTAATGATAATTATGTTACAGATGCAGTAAAGTATTTGCCAATTTTGTTTATGGCATTATCTATTCCTGTTATGGCTATTGGATCTTATTTAATGAAGGAGAGAAGGAAGCGTCCCAAAAAAGAATATTTCTAGTTGTGATCAAATCTTAATTCATTTGCAATATGCTTGAAACCAAGTTTTTCGTAAAATGGTTTTACATCATCTGTACAATCTAAAATTGTCTTGTAGCATCCTCGATTCCTAGCAAATTCAAGAAGATATTTCATAATTTTTTCACCAATTTTTTGCCCTTGGAAGTTTTTCTCTACTACAACATCTTCTATATGACCTACTAATCCCCCATTGTGGATGAATTTTGGTTCGATTAGAAGTGTTGTTGCTCCTACTATTTTTCCATCTAATTCTGCAACAGCTACTATATGATCAGGATTTGAATTAATTTTTTTAAAAATCTCATCTGCACTGTTTTTGTCAATATTGCTTGCTTGTCTTAATGAATCCAGCGTTACTAGAAATCCATTCCACAGGTCTTCTTTTCTTAATTCTCTGATAATTGGCTCACTCATTTTTATTTTCAGACCTTTCCGCGTTTTTGAGCATAGTCTTGACATGCTTTTTCGTAAGACGATTTGTTACCAATATCTGTAAATCCTTTCTTTGCAATGAAACTAGTTACTAATTTTTTTCTATTCATGGCTTTTTTTATAACATCATCCATTCCATATGGCTTATTTTTTGGAATAAACCTCAAAATTCCTGGGTCCATAATGTAGCATCCCATGTTTACGTTAGCCTTAACCTCTGGTTTTTCATTCCAGCTTAAGACTTTTCCAGTTTTAGAAGTTTCAATTACTCCATATGCTAATCTTGTTTTGTACTCATTTAGGCCCATTGTGACAAATGCTTTTTTCTTAGCATGCTGCTTTATCATATTTCTAAGACTAAAATCAAAAATTGAATCTCCATAAATACAAACAAAAGTATCCTCTATGAAATCTTCTGCAGTTTTTAGTTGACCAGCAGTAGCTAATGGTTTATTTGAAATTGCATATTCGATATTTACTCCAAACCTCTTACCATCTTCAAAATAATCTTCAATGGTTTTTCTAAGATGACTGACACACAAAACAACTGATTTAACACCATTTTTTCTTGTCCAATCAATTAGATGTTCTAAGATTGGTTTTTTACCTAACAGTAACATAGGTTTTGGAGTCTTTTTTGTCAATGGAAGTAATCTAGTACCTAGTCCTCCAGCAAGAATAACAGCTTTCACGAATTCTATTTGAGATATGACTATTTATGTTCAAGGATGAATTTGGCTGAACTCATATCAAATAATTTTTAAAATTTTTTTTAAAATCGTATTTGGGTTTTCACCAAAAACTATGATCATGGGCTCTTTTCCAAAGTCTCCTTTATGAAAAATCACATCTGGTGCTTTTTTTGAGTTTATGATTGCATTTTTTATTCCCCATCCTATGGTTGAACTTTTTAATTTTACATTCTTGGGTTCCTGATTTCTATCATAACTAGAAACAATTAATTTTGATTTTTTTATTTTTATTAGTGTAGAATTTTGATATTTTAGATTCACTGCTGAACAAATTTTTGGAAATTTCTTATTCATTATCAATAATGCTGTTGCAACATGTTTTGAACCTCCATATACTAAATCACCTGCAACCACTGCTTGTTTTCCAGCTTTAACAATTCTTCCAGAAATACCTAGAACATCTTTTGTTGACTTTGGTTTTTCTTTGGAATATACAAAATTTATTTGGCATTCTGGAATATTTTTATAGATGTTTTTTATCTCTACAAATTTATTGATTGCATCTGTTAACTCTAAATTGATTTTATCAAATTCTTGAATATCTGTTATTACAATTCCTTTTCCAATCTTTTTTGCATTTTTTATTGAATTGTAGGTAAATTGTTTGGCAAATTGTACTGATTCTCTCATACTTTTCTTTTTTACAAGTGCCAAAATTATGGCTGCAGAATAATTACATCCACTTCCATGGTTAATTTTTGAAATTTTGTCTCCAGAAATAATGTATTTCTTATTTTTTTCTAGTATGAAATCTGATATTTGATTATTTTTTGTCTGAATTCCTGTTATTACAACATTTTCTGCTCCCATTTTTTGAATTATTTTTGCAACTTTTTCAGGTGTATTTTTTCTATTAATTTTTGTTTTTGATATAATTTCAGCCTCAAATTTGTTTGGTGTAATCACTGTTGCAAGAGGAATTAAAAACTTTTGAAAATCTTTGATAGCTGAACTTTCTATTAATGAACCTCCAGTTGTTGATTTAAACACTGGATCAATAACTATTGGAACTTTTAATTTCTTTAATTGTTGATGTAGAGATTTAATAATTTGAGAGTTGTATACCATTCCAATTTTTATTCCATCAATTTTAAAATCTGACATTACTGATGTTAGTTGACTTTTTAGAATTTTTTCTGATATTGGTTCGACCATTCCAAATCTTGAAGTATTTTGACTAGTAATTGCAGTAATTACAGTTAAACAATGTGTATTAAATGAAGAAAAAGTTTTGATGTCACTTTGAATACCTGCACCAGATGAAGGATCAGACCCACCAATTGAAAGTAAATTCACAATATTTTCTTATTTTTAGTACTAATCTGTTTTTCCTTTAATCCTCAAATCTTCTCATACGTGTAATCCCATTTTTGTAATATCTATTTTATAGTTGAGCGACTTGCTTTATACCGATGACTAAAATTCCTATGGTGGATGATTCTCCACCTGAAGAATTAAAGTGCACAACTTGCTTGTTGCCTATGCAATATCAAGCAAAAAAAGACGGAAAATTCCTGTGGCAATGTTTTAAATGTGGAAAACAATATCTTGTTTCTGAAAATACTGATAGTGACATTGAAGAAAGTTGGAGTCCACCTAGGTGATAAGTATGGTTGGGATAGAATTTTTAAAATCTGAAAATCAAAAACTTCGGAATTACATTTCATTAGTTTACGCTGAAATTGAATTGACACAAAGAGTTATTGAAATCAAAGAAAATTTTGTAAATTCTCCTGATTCTAAACGTCTTATCACGCCTATTTTAAACAGAATTTCTAAAATTAAATCTGAAAAGCAATCAATAGAACAAGAACTACATTTGAATTAGTTTAGATTATTCAGATGATACCTGAGAAACACAATCAAAAGAACAAAATTCATCTTTCATACTGTAAAATTCTCTGCCACAATGTCTGCATTCTCTACTGGTTCTCATATTGATCTATATGTCAATTCTAGCATATAAGATCGATCACCTTTCTTAATATACTGTTAAAAAATTATCACGCGTTCAATATTTTTCTGTGATTTTCATGATTGTTTAAATCAGGTAAAAACGTAGATTATTTTATGACAACTCAGATGACTGCAGCACGACGTGGTGTTGCTACTGATGAAATGAAGCAAGTAGCAAAAGATGAAGATGTTTCACTTGATTGGTTAATTCCAAAAATTGCAAGTGGGTCTATAATAATTCCAAGTAATAATGTTCGACCGCAAAAAATTCACAATGTTGGAATTGGTAAGGGTCTTAAAACTAAAGTAAATGTTAACATTGGAACTTCAACTCTAAATGTAAATTTAGAAGAAGAAATTGAAAAAGCCAAGATTGCAGTAAAATATCATGCAGATACCATGATGGATCTTAGTGATGGCGGTGATGTTAAAAAAATCAGACAAACTCTTTTGGGTGTTGCTCCAATTACCTTTGGGACAGTTCCAATTTATGAGGCATATAATTATGGTGTAGAAGTTCACAAAAATCCTTTGAATCTAACTGAAGATGATTATCTAAATGCATTTGAAAATAATGCAAAAGATGGAGTTGACTATACAACAATTCATTGTGGTATTACAAAAGATATTGCAAAAAGAATTCTAAAAGTTCAGAGATATGGTGGTGTTGTAAGTAAGGGAGGAACAATTACTGCAGCATGGATGTTAAAACATGACAAAGAAAATCCATATGTAACTCATTATGATTATCTAATTGAAATTGCCAAAAAATATGATGTGACATTTAGCCTCGGCGATGCACTTAGACCAGGCTCAATTTTGGACTCTCATGATGAATTACAAGTTCAAGAAATGATCAACATCTCTCGATTAACAAAACGTGCACATGAACAAGATATTCAAGTAATGGTTGAAGGCCCAGGACATGTTCCATTAAATGAAGTTGCAGCAAATGTTAGGCTAGCTAAATCGTTAATTGGCGATGTTCCATATTATGTACTTGGTCCTTTGGTAACTGATATTGCATCTGGTCATGATCATATTGCAAGTGCAATTGGAGCTGCAGTTTCAGCAAGTGAGGGTGTTGACTTATTGTGTTATCTTACCCCTTCTGAACATCTGGCTTTACCAAATGTAGAAGAAGTAAAAGCAGGACTGATTGCATATAGAATTGCAGCTCACGCCGGTGATCTTGTAAAAATCCGTGATAAAGTAATCAAATGGGACATAGAAATGACTGAAGCCAGACGTACTTTGGATTGGGAAAAACAACTTGCGTTATCTATCGATCCTGAAGAAGCAGCTAAAATTCATAGTAGAACTGGACAGCATCCTGGAAATAACGTTCCTTGTACTATGTGTGGTGGTGCCTGTGTTTACATGATGTTACCACAGCAAAAAAAATATGAAAAAGAAAATAAAAATTTACAACAAATTGAATAACACTTTTTGAAGACTAGGAACTGTTTCATAATTTTCCAACTCCTCTACATTTATCCACTTAAAGTCAGAATTTTCCCAATTAAGTTTGATTGTGGGATTTTTTGCTTCAAACAAAAATGGAAATATTTCCCACTCATGATTTTCATATTGGGGTGAATCGATTTTCATTTCTTCTGCAGATTTAACAAGTGTGATCTTATCTTCTGTTATGCCAACTTCTTCCCAAATCTCAGTCTTTGCTCTTTTTAATGGCTCTTCATTATTTTCTATAATTCCACTAACTCCTGCCCATAACCCTTTCATTGATTTTACTTTATTACTTCTCTTTAGAATCAATAATTTTTCATTGTCTTTAATGAAAGATGTAACTATCTTAGTTGAGCGCATATCCGTTATTTTTCAACGGCTTTTACCATTTTTGTCATTCTTTTGTAGGATTCAGCAGTATCCGTATGCTTGGCAAGTCGCTCCTGAACCTCTCTGATGTAGTTGACTACTTCTTCTGTTTTTGATTCTTGAACAGCAGTGAGTAGTCTTCCGATATCTTTCCAAAGCTCCTCTGCAAATTTTCGAATCTCAGGATTTGCAATAATTGTTTCAATTAGTTCTGGAGATTCAGTCATTATGCCTTCTGCTAATGTCTTTTGTACTCTGAATGTAGTTCCTGACATTTTTTCTGTCAGCATCATCTTTTCATCTTTTGATATGATTTTTGCAAAAACTAGATTCATCAAATGAGTTAATCCCAAAATTACTGCAATTTTTTTGTCATGTTCTACTGCATCAATTGTGACAAAGTTTGCTCCCTCAAATAATGATTTGGCTACAGTTAATTCTTTTTTTGCATCTTTAATTGGAACTGAAATTATATTTTGACCCTTCATTGTTTTTATTCCTGGACCAAACATTGGATGAATACAAATTGGATTGATCTTAACTGGCATCTTTGATAATGATGATGCAACCTTAGATTTTTCAGATGAAATTTCAATGAGGTATGTTCCACGCTTCATCTCTTTTGCAATTAATCTGATAATCTCTGGAGTTCTTCTTGTAGGTGTACACAAGACAACATAATCTGCCTTTAGAATCCCTCCAACTAGTGACTCTGAGACTATGATATCTTTTCCTGAAACATTGTTTTCTGAGTCATAACCTGTTACTTCAAAATTTTTACTTGCAAAATATTTTGTAAACCATTGCCCCATTTGACCCCCGGCACCAATAACTGTAACTTTCTTTTTCATTATTTCTCACTCATTATGTTGCTTAGTATATTCATTCCGTCAATTAGTGTTTTTTCATCTTGACATGCAGAAATTCTAATAAATTTTTTGTAATCTCCAAATCCTTCTCCTGGTGCCACTGCTAAACCCTTCTCAAGTGTGCTGTTAGCAAATTGTACTCCATCAAAACCATCTTGATTGACTCGTGCAAAAAGATACATGGCTCCATCTGGTACAACGAAATCTAATCCCATTTCTTTTGCTTTTTGTACCAATACGTCTAGTCTGTTTTGTACTGTATTAGTATTATCTGAAGTATCTGCTTCAAGTGCCTTCATGGCTACGTATTGAATGGACTCTGAGACATTTGTTAGGCATAATGCCTCTAATTTTGCCATCTTTTCTATAATTTTTGAATCTGCTATACCATATCCTATTCTGAATCCTGTCATGGCATGAGATTTTGAGAATGATTGAGTGACTATACTTTTTTCATAATTATAACTTAGAATACTTTTCCAATCTCCTTTTGCATATTGCCAATAGATCTCATCGCTTAGCACATAGAGATTATTTTTTCTAGCAATCTCAACTATTTCGTCTTGCATCTTTTCAGAAAGAATTTTTCCTGTTGGGTTGTTTGGATAGTTAAGCACAATCATTTTTGTATTTGAATTAATTATATTTTTGATCTGATCTATTGATGGCTCCCATTTGCCTTCTAGTGTTGTGTTGATAGTTCTAACTTTAATTCCAGAATTTAGTGCACAATCTTTGTATGCTGGCCATGCAGGTTCTATTACAATCATTTCATCTCCTGGATTGAGAAGAGTTGTAATTGCAGTAAAGATTGAAAATCTTGCACCTGGACTAACTATGATATTATCTTGAGAAACATTAGTGTTGAATTTCTCAGAGATGTATTTTACAAGTGCTTCTCTAAATATTGGCATTCCTTTTGCTTGTCCATACTTTAAAAATCCTTTCTCAAACACTTCTTCTAAAGCATTTTTTACAATAAGTGGTGGCAAGAAATCTGGTTCTCCAACTTCCATGTGGATAATCTTTTTTCCTTGCTCTTCAAGTGATTTTGCTTTTAAGAAAATAGAGAGATGTGTCTGTTTGTTTATTGATTGAACTTTTACTGACTCATTTAATAGAAAATTTAAAAATTTTGTTGCAATTGATTCATCAAGTCCTATATCAGTACATAATGCAATTACTTTTTCACGTAAATTATCTTCTCGTAATTCATCTGTCACTCCTTTACCTATACTTTTTTTGACTACTCCGATTTCTTTTGCGATATCGGTTCTGGTTTTTAACAACTTTATTATCTCTAGAGTCACCTCGTCCATTCTATTTCGAAGGTCGTTGATATCTGACATTTTCTTATAAAACAGGCTTGATTGCTCCAGCAAGGAGTGCATGATCTGCTATGGTTAAGGCTACAAGTGAGTCTACTACTGGTGGTGCCCTAGGAACGACACATGGATCATGTCTTCCTTTGACAAGTAGAGTTGTTTCTTTTTTGGTCTTAATGTCTACGGTACTTTGTTTTTGTGCAATTGATGATGCTGGCTTGAATGCAACTCTCATAGTAATTGGCATTCCATTTGAAATACCTCCAAGAATACCTCCAGAGTTATTTGTCTTGGTTATTATCTTTCCTTTCTTAATTGTATACAAGTCATTATTTTCAGAACCATGCAATTCTGAACCTCTAAATCCTGAACCAAACTCTACTCCTTTTACAGATGGAATTGAAAAAATTGCTTTACTCAAATCTGATTCTAATGAGCTAAAAATTGGCTCTCCTAACCCTACTGGAACTTTTGTTGTAACTGATTCAATTATTCCTCCAAGCGAATCTCCTTTCTTTCTTGCATTCATAATACTTGTTCTCATCATTTTGGCAGTTTTATTTTCAGGACATCTTACTTCATTTTTATAAATCGAATTAATCATTTTTTCATTAAACTCTCTTTCCATCTTTATTTTTCCAATTTGTGATGTGTATGAATTAGTCTCAATTCCTAATGTCACTTTGAGCAATTTTCTTGCAATAGCTCCTCCCATAACATGAGTTGCAGTTAGTCTTCCAGAGAATCTACCTCCACCTCTATAATCGTTATAATGATTATACTTTATCATTGCAGTATAATCTGAATGACCAGGTCTTAGTTTTGTTTTTAAATTTTCATAATCTTTTGATTTTTGATCACTATTCCAAATTATCATTGTAATTGGAGCGCCTGTAGTGTGCCCTCTAAATACTCCTGAAATAATTTCAACAACATCTCCTTCCTTTCTTTGAGTTGAAATTAGATTTTGACCTGGCTTTCGCTGATCTAACATTTTTTGGATATCTTTTTCGTCAATCTCTAATCCTGCAGGGCAACCATCTAACACTGCACCAATAGATTTCCCATGACTTTCACCAAAACTTGTTAAAACAAGACGCTGGCCAATAGAACTTCCCGGCAACATACTATCAAAGCTAAATGATGCATATAACCGTAATTTTGAATCATATTCATCAAAATAGGCATGAAAAATGATGCTTTTTACTCAAAATGAGATCGTATATTTTCTCTTTTTTAGTTGATTTTTTAATAGTTTATTGGATTTGAATATTTGCACCCAATCGGGCTATCTCCTCTACAAAATTTGGATATGAAACTTTGACTGATTCTGGGTCTGTTACATTACAGTCTCCTACAAACATTCCTGCAATACAAAATGCCATAAATAATCTGTGATCATTTTCAGAATTTAATTCAGCACCAGTTAGTTTCTCTGATGATTCTAAAATTAAACCATCATCTTTTTCTTGAATCTTTATTCCAAGTTTTACAAGTTCTCTTGATATGATTGCAATTCTATCTGTTTCTTTTAATCTTGCATGTTTTACATTAACAATTTCAAGTGGGGTTGATGTTTTTAATGCCAAAATTGCAAGTGGTGGGAGAAGATCTGGTGAGTTACTTAAATCAAATTTTCCGCCTTTTAATTTTTCAGGAGATTTGATTTTAATTTCTTCATCACTAATGTTAACCGTAACTCCTAATTGTTCTATTATATCAATAAATGCTTCATCACCTTGTGGTAAATTTCCAATATTTCCTTTGATTATGATTTCTTCTCCATTAAGTGCTGCAGCGGCAAGAAGTAATGCTAGACTTGAAAAATCAATTGGAACTGTAAATGTAGTACTTTTGTAAACTTGTGGTGATACATTGTATTTTTTATATGGAATTAATGTTTGTACTGAGACTCCAAATTTTCTCATTGATGCAATTGTTGCATCAAGATATGGTTTTGAAACTAAATTCCCTTCAATTGTGAGATTAATTCCTTTTTCAGTTAATGGACCACAAATTAATAATGCAGATATGAATTGACTCGAAAAATTTCCTGGAATTGTAACATCTCCCCCTAAAATTTTCCCTTTAATTTTAATTGGTGGTTTTCCATCTGTTGAGTTACATTGAGCCCCAATGCTTGATAATGCATCTAATAAAGGCTGCATTGGTCTTTTTTGTAAACTAGAATCCCCTGTCAAGATAATCTCTTCAGAAAATAGACTGGCGATACCTGAAGCAATTCTAATTGTTGTTCCAGAATTTTCTGTGTTGATTTCGGGAACATTTGTGCCTAATTTTATTGGATTTTTGACAATAATTGACAAATTTTCAATTTCGATCTCTGCTCCGAATTTCTTACAGGCTTCAATTGTTGCAATAGTGTCTGCTGATAGTAACACATTATCAACTCTACTGTTATTCCCTGCAAGTGATGCAAGAAAAATTGCTCTATGTGTGTAGCTCTTATTTGGAGGACAAATAATACTTCCTGAAATCTTTGATTTCTCAATTTTACAATTCATGAACTTCCGCCTTCTTGTTACTGATTTTTGAAACAATTATACTTCCTTCTAGTGTCGAAAATATTTTTTTTATGTTTGACTCGTTTTCTTTTTTTGTTATTGCTGCAATTGCAGGACCATTTCCAGAAACTGATGCCCCTAATGCCCCTTTTTCAATTAAACTTGTAATGATTTTAGGGTCTGAATTTAAAATTGATGCTGTTGCTAATCCATTAATGTTCATTGCCTCCCAATAGTTTGCTTTTCTTGCTAACTCCCATGCGTTTTCAAATACAGTTGAAAGAACTTTGAGATCTTTTAAATTTCCTCTTTTTCTATTTTTTGGAATAAATATTACTGCAATTAGATTAGTTGGACCTTTCTCAAAATGCATTCGTTTCTTTCTTGCATTATCTGTAACATTAAATCCTCCATAATAACATGAACATGCATCATCGTATGCACCAGTAATGCTGACTTTAGATTCAATTGATGCCTCAACCCCTGCTAGCAATATTTGTTGATCCGTAAATTTTGGCTTGAATATTTTTGCACATGCTAATGCAACTGCAGATGAAATTGCGCTTGAACTTTTGAGTCCATATCCAGTTGGAATCTCTGAATCAAGTCTAATTGTAATTTTGTTCTGCTCCAAATCTCTCTTTGAAATAATTTTTTCAACTGTTTTATTGATTAAACGAGAACTAAGGCTTTTGTTTTCAGATTGTAATATGATTCCTTTTCCAGTCCGGCAGACAGTCCGATACTGTCCAGGAAGAGATTTGTTTTCAGATTGTAATATGATTCCTTTTCCAGGGCTAGTTTCAACTATTGCTTCTACTTTTAATGCAATTCCTAAAGTTGCTCCTTTTTTATTCGCAATTGCATTCACAAGGGAAACTGCACCGTGAACTATTGCCTTTGTTTTTACCATTAGACTCCTCCTAACAGTGCTTTTTTCATTGCGTTATATGGTGCTTCCATTTCATGCCAAATTTCAAAAGCCCTAACTGCTTGACCTAGAAGCATTTCATAACCAAAAATTATAATTGCGTTTTTTTCTTTTGCTTTTTTAATAAAATCTGTATTCATTGGCATGTACACAATATCATAAACAATTGTTTTCTCATTGATATTTTCTAAAGAAATTGGACTTGGTTCATTTTTTAGGCCTATTGATGTAGCATTAACAATGATGTCATACTCTTTTGCAGAATCATTTACATCTTCTATTTTCATTGCATTTGCATCTACTCCTATTTTTTTTGCAAACTCTGAAAGATTATTGGCATTTTCCAAAGTTCTATTTGCAATAGTTACACTCTTTGCTTTTTCTTTTGCAAATCCTGCAACAATTGCCCTTGCAGCTCCTCCTGCCCCCAAAAGAAGTACTGTCTTGTCTGCAATATTCAATTCTTTTTTCTTAAAAGGATCTAGGAATCCATCCATGTCTGTATTGTATCCTTTAAAGACACCATTGTCGTTTATAACCGTATTAACTGCACCAATAAGACTACATGATTCATCCATTTTTTCAAGATATTTCATCATCTCTACTTTATGTGGTATAGTTACATTGAATCCATAAATTTTAATTTTTTTCATTCCAGCGATTCCTTCTTCTAATTCACCTTTAGGAATCCTATATGCGATGTAAGAACTGTCTAAATTCAATTCTCTAAATGCTGCACTATGAATATTTGGAGACAATGAATGATCAATTGGGTCTCCGATAACTGCAAATGCTTTTCCCATCTTATTTTTCTGAGTTATATGATTGATTTAAACTCTCAACTGTTTATTTTTTTAGATTTGTAATTTTTTTTACTTCATCAACACTGAATTGGCCTGGGGCTATCGCCTTTCCTAATGAGACATAGGTATATGGGCTTCCTAAATATAGGCATAAAATTCTTGAAATCCTACCTAAATCCCCCATTGCAAATGAAATCAAGTTGTTTTTTCCTTTTTTATTGTATAGCTCAAGCATCCTATTGGAATCACTAGTTGATTTTGCAGTACTTACAATTTTTACATTAGATGAGAGCTTGCTCATTTGATTCATTTTCTTTTTTAGTTCTACGGAACTTGGTGTTTTCTTAAAGTCATGCCATGAAACAAGCAATTTTGTCTTTGTTGATTTTAGATATTTTCTTAATGAAATGTTTCTTTTCAAAGTGTTAAACTCTACATCCAGCAAAAATGGATTGTATTCTGCAATCAGTTTTAGAATTGCAATTCGTTCTTTTTCATTTCCTGGAAATTTACCACCTTCTGTTTTTGGTCTTAATGTACATACAATTTTGCTTAGATCTTTTTTGACTATTTCTAGAACTTCAGGGATATGTTCGATCTTTAGAAAGTCCAATCTTAATTCAACATAATCTGATTTTTTTAGAGCAATTTTTAATGTCTTTTTTACTCTACTTGGAGTTTTTTCTGCAATAGATACGCAAGTTTTGTATTTCATTTTTCTAAAATATATTCATCTGAAACTTCCATTCCAAAATGCCTGCCCATGGCAGGCTTTGCATGTACCATAACTATGTCGCCTTTTTTTAGATGTGTAACTGATACTAGTTGTCCATTTGGTTTTACAAAACGAATTGTTTCTGCATCTTGCGCAATAATTCCACCTGTTTCTCCTCCTGTAGATGCTTTAATCATTAACATTGGCCTTCGCTCAATCTTTGATCTCCCAACCGTGGCTCTTCTTGCTTTTCCTTTAGAATTAAGAATTAGTACTTCAGAACCTGTTTCTACCTCTGAGAGATAGTTAGTTGTACCGTCTGGTGCAAGTGTATAACAATGAACTGCACCGGCATTTACTCTAAATGGTCTTGGAGATGTAAATGATGATCCTACTGATTCGTTATGAACTAGAAACATAAAGTTTGATCTACTTCCGATTAACATTCCTTCTCCTTTGTGAAGCATTGAAGCTGTATCTACACAAACTCGCTCACCATCCCCTACTTCTTTTATTTCGGTAATCTTTGCCGGCTTCATATCGAAACTTCTAGTTCCTAGATACACCATTGCTTCTCTTACTTCATTAATTGAGGATGTACTGAAAATTACTCCATCAACTCCTACTTCTAAAATGGAAAACATTTTTCTTACTTCTTGAGGAGTTCTTGCAATTGCAAAAATTTTGGTATGTATTTTGTGTAGTTTGGCAATAATGTTTTCTAAAGGAATAATTTTCCAATCTTTTACTTCAACTACTACAAAGTCCAGTCCTTTTTTTGCAATAGATAGAATATTTTCAATATCTGAATTAGATAATACTTGAAATTTCATTCCAATTTTTTTGCCTTTAGGCTTGGATGTCCCTTTTTTTTCGAGGACTACATAATTTGCAGTACTTGAAGGAAAAACTGTCTGTAATTTTATTTTTTTCTTACCTAGTTTTTTGGGATCAAGATATACCATCTTGATTCCTTCGGCCTCTAATTGAGGGAGGAATTTGGTTAATTGTGCCTGAGATACTTTAGGCGAAATTATTAGTTCTCTTGTTTTACTCAATTTTCTTCAATGCTTCCTTTGCAGTTCCCTTTCTAAAAATTATTTCAGCTAATGCTTCAACCATTTTTTCAGGTGCTTTGTGTGCAAAGATATTTCTGCCATATGTGACACCTTTAGCTCCTGCAGTCATAGCATCTTCAGTCATTTGAAGAATATCTAAATCTGTTTTTGCTTTAGGTCCGCCTGCAATGACAATTGGAACTGGTGTACTCTTTACAATTTTTGCAAAAGAGTCTACATCTCCAGTGTATAATGTTTTAACAATATCTGCACCGCACTCTGCTCCAATTCTTGCAACATGTCCTACAATTTCCGGATCATGTGGGTCTTTGATGTTTTCACCTCTTGGGTACATCATTGCTAAAAGTGGCATTCCCCATTTGTGACATTGGTCTGCAGTCATTCCGAGTTGTTCTAACATCTCTGGTTCTTCTTTACCTCCAATGTTGATATGTAATGAAATGCCGTCTGCACCCATCGCTACAGCTTCTTTTACTGTACCAGTTAACATCTTACGATTGGGTGATAATGATAATGAAGTGCTACTTGAAAAATGAACTAAAATTCCAATTCTAGTTGGTTTAGGTAATGCTTTGAGAATTCCTTTGTTAATAATTACGCTTGTGAGTCCATGTGCTTCACATTTGTAAATCATAGAAGCGGGATCTTCAAGACCCTCAATAGGTCCGTTTGAAATACCATGATCCATTGGAATACAAAGCATTCTTCCTTTTTTGAGAATTCGATTAAGTCTGATTTGGTTACCTGATACCATGTCTTGATCTCCTTTGTGTCCCTACTTAAAAATAACGTGAATTATCAAACTCAGGCTCATATAGAATTGAGCACAAATGCCTCGTTTAGTTTGATTCTTTTTTATCATTTGTTCTATCAAAGATTAAATAGAAATTCAAAAAGATGAGTAACAATTGAGCCAAACAACTGAACAGATACAAAAAAGTGATATCAAAGATATTTTAGAAAATTCTCTTAACGGTCAAAGACCTGGTCCTGAGGATTGTATGAGACTTTTAGAATCAGATGATGTTAATCTTATGGGTCTTGTTGCTGGACATTTAACAAGAAACCGCTTTGGGAACAAAGCATCTTTCATAAATAATATTATTTTGAATTATACCAATGTATGTATCACTGATTGCAAGTTTTGTGCATTTTATAGATCTCCTGGTGCTGAAGATTCTTACACATTAACCCTTGATGAAATTGAAGCTAGAGTGAAAACTTCATGTGACATGTTTAAGATCCGTCAGGTTCTGATTCAAGGTGGACACAATCCAAACTTGACAATAGAATACTATGAAGATGCATTCAAAATGATTCGAGAAAAATTCCCTCAAGTTGGTGTTCATGGATTATCTACATCTGAAATTGATATGGTTGCAAGAGTTGAAAAATCATCTACAAAAGAAATCCTAACCCGACTAAAAGAAGCTGGTTTACAATCTATCCCTGGAGCAGGTGCTGAAATCTTAACTGATTCAGTTAAAGATATCATCAGTCCAAAGAAAATTTCTAGTGATGATTGGATTAGAATTATGGATGAAGCACATTCTCTCGGACTTCCAGCTTCTGCAACTATGATGTATGGTCATGTTGAAAACAAAAACGATATTGTTGAACACTTTTCAAAAATTGTAAAACTCCAAGAAAAAACAAAAGGATTCATGGCATTTATCCCATGGAATTTTGAACCAAACAATACTTTGATGCATAAAGAAGGTTTAGTTGAATATGGAACTGGAGGAGTCCAACTTTTGAAGATGATTGCAATCTCTAGACTAGTCTTTGATGGCTTGATTAATCACATACAATCTTCTTGGTTGACAAATGGAGTTGGTATGGCTCAACTTGCTTTGCAATATGGTGCTGATGACTTTGGTGGTACTCTAATTGGAGAAGAAGTTGTTTCATGTACTGGTGCTCGCTCAACTGAATTAACTGATAAAAAAATTATTGATGCTATTCATCAAATTGGTTATCAGGTAGAAGAGCGAGATAATTTCTATAATCCTGTTTCTGTGTTATAATCCGTAATCAGACCATTTCGAATCAACTAGATTCTTTGTTTCATCATCAACTTTTACTAGCTGCTGAATTTCTCTTTCGTATCCCTCTTCTTTTGTTTTTTGAGTTGCATCAATTCCCATTTTAGAACCTAGATTGACAAGTGGTGATGCAGGATCAAGTGTGTCAGTTGGTGTATGATTGATTATTGTTGTATCTCTTGCTGCATCTGCTCTTGTAGTTATTGCCCAAATAACATCATTAATGTCATGAACGTTGATGTCCTCATCTACTACCACAAACATCTTTGTTAGTGAGAGTTGTCCCATTCCCCACAATCCCATCATCACTTTCTTTGCTTGTCCTGGGTATCTCTTTTTGATTGAAATGATTGCAAATCCTTGGAACCATCCTGCTGCTGGCATGCTAAAATCTACCACTTCTGGGTGGAACATTTGAATCAATGGCAAAAATGATCTCTCTATGACTTTTCCAATGTATGCATCCTCAAGAATTGGTTTTCCGACAACTGTTGTAACATAGATTGGATCTTTTCTTCTCATTATTCCTGTTAATGTGAATGTTGGATATGGTTCAACTGGCGTGTAGTAACCTGTATGGTCCCCAAATGGACCTTCATCTCTAATATCTGCTGGATCAACATATCCTTCTAAAACAATTTCAGCATTTGCAGGAACATCCAAATCAATTGTTTTACATTTTACAGTTTTGATTCCTTCTTTTCTTGTAATCCCTGCAAATAGATACTTGTCTAGTCCTTCTGGAACTGGTGCAATTGATGAAAATATTGTTGCAGGTTCTCCTCCAATAATTATGGCAGTTGGAATTTTTTCTCCTCTGTCTTTTGAAATATCTCCATGATGAGCTCCTCTCTTGTGTTTTTGCCAATGCATCAATGCATGAGTTTTGTCAACTATCTGCATTCTGTAAACGCCAAGATTTCTCACTCCAGTTTCTGGATGTTTTGTAGCAACTAATCCTAGAGTGATGAATCGACCTGCATCGTTAGGCCATGATTTTAGAATTGGTAAGTCATCAAAAGAAGCATCACTTGATGTTATTTCAGTTACTGGTCCGTTTGTTTCTGCTTTAGGAAATGATGCTGTCATCTTTGAGAGTTCTGGAAGTTTTTTTATTTTATTTAGAAGACCTGATGGAACATCTATCTTTGTCATGTCTGTAATGCGCTTACCAATTTCAGTAAAATCTGTCATCTCAAGTCCTATCTCCAATCTTTTCATGGAACCAAATGCATTTCCTAAAACTGGCATGTCGTATCCTTTTACATTTTCAAAAAGAATTGCAGAACCCTTAGAATACATCTCCCTTCTCAATATCTCTGCAATTTCTAAATCAGAGTCAACTTCTGTTTTGACTCTCTTTAATTCTCCATTCTTTTCAAGTTCTGTGATAAATTCATGAGTGTCTTCTATTGGCACGATAATTCTGAAGTTAGTTCTAGTATAAGCTTAACTGGATTTACGTAAAAACGGGGTTTTCTTAAAATTCTTTTAACAAATGTATTTTAATTCACACTCATAGGAAAAGCAGCATTGGCTGATGACAAATGTGTAGTGTGTAAGGGAAATGGAACTATAGAGTTACTTGGATCCCAATGCCCCTTTTGTAATGGAACTGGTGAACCTAATCAATCTGCAAAATCATATCTTGATTCTCATATCTGCCAATGTATCTTTCTTGACAGAAAAAAATGTCCTCTATGTGGAAAGAGATGTCATCATGATACTCCAAATAAACCAAAAATTTTGTTAAGTCCTGAATAATCTACATTGGTGGAAGTTCAGTTTTTCTATCATGTCCACCCGATCCAAACTTGCAGTAGAAACATAATTCTGATTCCATATACTTTAATTGTTCAACTTGAATTGCGCCAAGTTTCAGAGCAATTTTTGTTAGAATTTTATATTTTAGTGGCATCGCAGGAATTACCTCATCCATGTATACTCTGTAATGATCTGGACAAAACTTGAGTGTAACTTTGGATGGTTCCTTACCTTTCTGATTTACTTGTTTTGTAAAATTGATCTGCTCTCTGATGTATTCGTGTTTTGGACATGGACAATCTTTGCCACCAGGGTGTTTGTATGCTGGGGTATTTTTCCAGTCAAAATCTGGAAATTCTTTCTCAAAGTCATCCATGGTGATCACTATGTCGTTTGTGCATATAAAACTTGATCAAGTTTTGTTTATCGTAATCAACCCAAATGTACATAAACCCCAGACCCTTCATGCAAATTAATGGCAGCTGCTAAAAAGCAAACTAAGAAAGATCTTGAAAAGAAGATTGCCCAATTAGAAGCAAAATTAGATAAACTTTCTAATCAACTAGCATCAAAACCATCTGAAGCTCCTAAACCACAAGAAGCACCAAAACCAGCTGAAACAAAACCACAAGAAGCACCAAAACCAGCTGAAACAAAACCACAAGAAGCACCAAAACCAGCTGAAACAGCACCACCAGCTCCAATAACTCTTCAAGCCGCTTTAGAGAATGCATACTATAATGCTCCTCAGACTTCTTTCCATGATTACAGAGCAAAAGTTACAGGTTACACACCAGCTCCTAACAGATACTTTGTTAGACTAACTGCTCCGGTAGGGAAAATTCCAACATCTGATTGGAATCAACA
This sequence comes from Candidatus Nitrosopumilus sp., assembly GCA_965238195.1. Taxonomy (GTDB): domain Archaea; phylum Thermoproteota; class Nitrososphaeria; order Nitrososphaerales; family Nitrosopumilaceae; genus Nitrosopumilus. The sequence goes on from OZ250174.1 coordinate 1,544,025, forward strand.
AAAAAGTGTACTAACTGGTTATACACAACCATCAAACCAATACTTTGCAACCCGACCAAGACTCGCATACAGTCCTCCAGGTAAAACATTTGGTAGTTTTAGTGGTGTGAAAATGAGTTTTGAAGGCGTTGAGATTAAAGAAGTAGCACAAGCACCCCCTCCACCAGCAGCAGCAAAACCTGCAGATGGTACATTACCTAAGGAGACTACAAAAGCACTACGTGATGAAGGAAAATCAAAACAACAACTTCTAGAAGACTATGAAAATGAATACTTGCAAAGAATAGAACAAGACAAAATAGCACAAGAACAAGCCTATCAAGCAGCTCAGGCAGCTCATGCAGCTGAAGCCGCAGCAAGTAAATCTAAAGGCACACTTCCAAAAGGTTTTTGACCAGAATATTCATTTAAAAGGTTAGGGATGTTTCCATGTAACATGGAACTAACAGTGGAAAGTATAGAGGGAACATCCTACCAAAATTTTTTAGATTACATTAGAAGTGAAAAGACTCTAAAAAATTATCTCCTTTATCTTAACCAGTTTCTAGCTGTAATTCCTGATGATATTTTTACAAAACAGCTCGGCAAGGAACCATCCACTATACCTGAGGAAAAAATTAACCAGTTTGTTATGTTGGCACGCTCTAACACTGATTTGACAAAACAGATAATCAAGGCATATGTACGGGAATTAAAAACCAAGGTAGACAAAAAAGAGGTATCAGCTTCAAACATTAAAAACAGACTAAAACCGATAAAGGCACTTTTTGCGGCAAATGAGATAGATTTTGCATGGAAGCTGATAAACAAGTCATTGCCCAAAGTTGGAAAGGCCCAGATAGGGCATATACCCGAGACGAGATAAAGCTATTACTTGCAAACTCTGGAGATATTGTAGATAGGATAATCATATTATTGTTCTCCTCAGCTGGATTCCGAGTCGAGGCATGGGACTACTTTACCTGGAATGACGTTAAATTTTTCTACACAGAGGATAATGAACCCAAAGGCCTGGCCTTACGAGTTTATGCCGGAGATGCAGAAGAGTACTGGACACACGGAACACCAGAAGCCCAGAGTGTATTATTACTGTATAGAGAAAAATGGAAAGAAAGATTTGGACGATACCCAGAACCTACTGATCCTTTAATTGTTGCAACAAAGGTGTTATACCCAAAGAGACTCCGAATGGGAGGAGTTAGAACACGTGTGGTTAGATTACTACGAGCTGTTGGAATACGTCTACCTTTAGAGGATGGTAAAATAAGACATGATGTTCCTGCAGATCATGGATTCAGGAAATATTTCAACACAATGATGAGACGCGCCAAAGTAAATTATTTAGACAAAGAGGATATGATGGGCCATGATAACGGACTAGAATCAAGCTATGAGAGATATACAGAAGAGGACTTTGAGCGATTCCCTGAATATCAAAAGGCCATACCATTTCTTACAATTGATGACTCTGCACGTCATAAACTAGAAGTAGTTACTCTACAAAATGAAAAGGATATCTTAAAGCTAAAGGTTCATGAAAACAAGGAACTTGAAATACAGCTAAAAGAGGAACGTCATGCCAGATTACAATTTGAGCAAGAAATAAAACAGACACTCGCCAAACTACGAGAAGAAAAACTATCTAACTGGAAGTCAAACTAAAGTATAACTCTACTGTGAAATAGGCCTAAAAATTCAATGTTGTATGATGTGTAGATGAATAGTTTTGATTTCATTCGTACATGGGATTAGACTGTAAGATTGTTCTAGTACATATTCGGATGATTTACCATCCCTGTTCAATTAGAATGATAAAGTGTTCAATTAGGATGAATAATTCAAATATATGATAACACATATGCTACAATATGACAGTATTTGATAAAGAACAACACGAGCCTAAAATAGATGTAAAAAAATGTTCCAATTTGAGGATAAAAGCACAGCAATTGGGAGTTCAATTACCATCAAAGGTTTGGATTGTTCCAAATAGTTTTGAAACTTTAACTTCATTAGAAAATATTCGATACGAACCTGATTATGATTTAACTCAAAAAATACTTAAACAAAACAACATTGAATACTCTTTGTTAGAAGAAGGCAACACTCATTATTCAAAAGTTAGTCAACATAGTTTTGAATTTGCAATTATACCACTCATTGTTTTTGGTTGGGAATTGTTAATAAAAAATCCTGAAATCGTAGACTTGAGTCTAAGAAGTCTTTTCAATTTTTTTAAGAGTAAATCTCATAGAGATGTAGAAAAAGAGAATTATGTGATAAAATCAGAGGTTATAAAAGAAGTGAAAAAATCATCTTTTAAGAGATATTCATATGAAGGATCTATTGAAGGTTACAAGGATTTCATAAGGTTCTGTCGGGTTGGCGGGAGCTGTCATACTGAATTTTCCTTGTAGAGACTAACTAATTATGAATTATAGAAACACTTGGTTAAGTATTTTAAACGATCAGCCATGTGAATATTTTATTATCCATTTTGTTAATCATTTCTGAGAAAACTCTAAATATTAAAATAGTGTAATTTTAACTTGATAAACATGATGAAGTGTGAGCAAGTGCATGAATTTAATTGTCTTGTGAAAAAAGAAGGTAATGATTATTTAATGCAAGTGATGGAAATTCCAGGAATTACTCTTGGAGGAAAAGATAGAGATTTGATGAAAGAAGAAATCATCAAAGCTGCCAAGGCATACTTAGATTTCCATGATGAAACACATACCAAAGCACAACAAAACAAACTCGGATCATCATTGAATACTTCCTCAAAAGGTATAGTTCTAGGTGTAGAAAAAATATCTGTGAGGTGTTAATTCTGGATGATTCTCCTGCATTTATTTGTCTAGAGTATCTTTTAACTGAAGAATATGGATATACTCAATCGAATGTATATGTTGAGAATTATGTTTATTTTCAAAAAGATAATCTGTCTCCAATACAAGTAAATTCATTAAAAAAAGATTACACTGACTTGGAACTATCATCATACGCAATACAAGTAGATGAATGTGTAGAAAAGTTCATTGGTAGATTTGCATGGGTAATGGAAACACTAGAACGTCTTTCTAAAAAATCTAAAAATTGAACAAAAAAATCATTTTTTCATTAACAATAATACCTGTAATTGTTTTTGGTATTTCTCTTTTATTTACATCTAATATTTTGATCTTGAACCCACAACTTCAAGAATTAGGAGAATCCAATAAGAGTCAATCAAAGTCACTTCTCTCAAAACTACAAAATGCAGAAAGTTATGAAAACGAAAGGCACATCATACTAGAATTTGTGGATTCGTACAAAAGTTCACCTAATTTAGAAAATACATTGGGGGATGAACTTGTTCTTTTCTTTTCTAAATCTGTAAAACGATATCCAGATCTAGTTATTATAGAAAAAATATACAACCCAAGAGACAGAGAAAATGGCATAGTGAATGAGTATTTTTGGAATGATTACAATGTGTATTTTACACTTGAAAATTTTAATGAAAATACATTGAATCTTAGATTTTCTATAAACGTACACGATGAAAGAATATCTTGGGTAATGAATGAGACTAGTATTGCAGGACAAATGCTAGAAGGAACACGTCATGACACAGATTTTGATGATGACTTTTCAGATATTCCGCTAGGACAATTCCTTACAGAATATCATAACAAAAAGAAATAATCTTAATTTAGAGAAGATCTATATTTTATCCCTCGATAACCAGACAGAACCCTATTTTGTACTCTAAATGTAATGTAAATTCGCTTATTTTTTGAGAGTCACTTTCTTCATTAGACATTAATTTTTCATATTGTAAGAAGTTAATTAAACATGCTGTAAATCTTAAATAGTCTATATTTAGTCTATAAATAGACTATGACAGAATATCATGGTAATTTTAGAGGAATTCTCAATCTTGAAGCAATTGAATTTTCTCAACATTACACAAAAATAGTCATGAAAAATAATGAAAGTAGTGGAAAAGTTACCCTTCCTTCAGAATTGATTAAAAGAGAAGTGATTGTTTTAGTACCAACAAAAAAACAGAATTCTAAAAAACGAAAAAAGGTGAATAAAATATGAGTGTAATTATAAAAAATCAATATTATAACAAATTTCAAAAATTAAGATTTGTTAGATATCCTGGTGGAAAAAACAGATTATTACCTTCAATAATTCCATTATTACCTACACGTGAAAAGATCAAAAGAAATTATGTAGAACCTTTTGTTGGTGGTGGCTCCGTTTTTTTCTGTGTAAATCCAAAAAATGCAATTTTATCCGATACCAATGAAGAATTAATTGAACTGTATCGAGGAATTAAAAACTATCCAAAAAAAGTTTGGAGTTGGTTTGCAAGATTTCCTAATACGAAAAATTCTTATTATCAAACTCGAAATATGGAAACTAAAAAAAGAACATTATCTTATCGTGCTGCTCGAATTCTCTATTTGAATAGGACTTGTTTTAAGGGAATGTGGAGATATAATCAAAATGGTGAATTCAATGTTGGTTATGGTGGACAAGATAGAAGATGGGCTATTGATGAAGAAAATTTAATTGAAGTTTCAAAGAGATTAAGAAATGTATCATTAAAAATAAAAGATTTTGAGGAAATTATTGATGGTTGCTCAAAAGATGATTTTCTGTTCCTGGACCCACCTTATTCTGCAGGAAAAAAAGATACAATTCATTATCATTACGGTACAAATCAATTCAAATTTGAAGATCATCAAAGATTAGCCAAGGCACTTAGACGTGCATCTAGAAGGGGAGTAAAGTGGGCTATGACTACCTCGTCTCATATAGATATCACAAAATTGTTTAATGGTTTCAATATTCACTCGATATCAATGGGTATAGGTGAACGTCCTGGAATCCTATCAATGAATTCAGGTGAAGTATTGATTAGAAATTAGGTTCTGTCGGGTTGGCAGGAGCTGTCATACTGAGTTTTCCTTGTAGAGTGAGGCGTTTTGGATTAGCGTAATCCATTTGTTTTTTCCATCAACTTTAATCATGGCTTGTTCAGCTGGGGTCTTTCCTTTGAGTGATCCGTGTTTTTTAGTGAAATTGTAGTAGGTTTTCAGCTCCCGATAACCCGACAGAACCCAATAACAAATAGTAAATTATCTCCTAAAACATCCACTTTATCTGGTGAAATTTTTTCTAGTAAATTAGAAACTTTTGCAAATAGTGGCCCAGGCATTGCACACACATATCCAGATTATGAGATTGAAATGCCAAGTTACGTTACAGTAGGCGATGCATTTGAAATCAATATTAATTATAGTTTTGTTGAGATTGATCCTGATGATGGATCAATTGATACTAGAATACACGATGTTGGTCCCAATATCTATCTTGACGGCATTCAATCTGGTGTAAGATTAATTACTTATTTCCCAGAAGAGTTTGAATTACAAAATAAAGATGACCTTGATTTTATGAGTTATAGTGTTGGTCGTGATTCTGAATGGGATAGACATACTACATATTCTACTGTTGGCCTTTTCTATAATCTTGAAGGACCAAAAACTGTAACTTACTCTTTTATTCTAAACAACACTATTAGTTATCCAAACAATGAATTTAAAATGGCACTTGATATTATTTCAGATAAATATTATCTAAACAAAATAAGTCCAGACACATATGAAATCTCAAAAACTCAGGTAATTCCCGACTTTGGTCCTGGTGGAGAACCACAACCTCCTTATCCTGGACGTATCACTTCATCATATCCTCCTATTTCTATTGGTAATGATTCAACAAACACACCATCTGTTGATACAATAGAATCTTTAATTTTACTTGCAGAAAATGATGAAATTGATGATATATTAGATGATTTTGGTTTTGATACTATTGAGGAGTTTTATTACTCAATATTCTCATCTGAACTCGTAGATGAATTCTTAGAGACATATCCACAGTTTAGTAATGCCAACTTTATTCTTCCAACATTTAATTGGATACTACCAGAAGCATATGGACAAAGTTTTCAACAATTCATTCCACAAGGCCAAGTCTTAATTGAAAATGACTCTGGTGATTTTGTAGTACCTGAAGGTGATTTTAATGTCTGTGCATATGATAAAAATTTACTACTTCCAGATGATGATCCAACCCCTCTATCAGAGTATGACAGTACTGATCATGCTTGTGATGATTTGAATAGTAGAGGTTATTTTTCAATGAGAGTGTCACCAACTGATCCAGATAATGATGGTACAACTCCTGATATTATGATTGGTTTACCTTTAGAAAATGGAGATGTAAAGATGTTTGATAATTTGGAAATGCCCGAAGAAACAATTATTTATACTGAACCAAGGGAGAATGTATCCTCAATTCTTGTCAATTTTGTAAGGGGTGATAAAATCGAAATTGATGATGAAAGTTTTTTAAAATCTTACAAAGTATATGGTACAGTAAATGAAACACTAGAAACATTTTCTGATTTGGGGTTTAGAACTAATACACAATTACAAGTTTTATATGATCCAATAACTACAACTGATTTTCGGTTTATGTATCAATCAAATTTAGTTGAACTTACAGATTATCATCATCCATCTAGTGGCCAATTCATACGAAGTATAGTTGACCATCCTGTATCAATTTCTCATGAAGTAGGACATTTTATTCAAGATAAGACTTACAAAAATGTTAAGGGAATACAAGGTAGTGTTCCATCATGTACCGGAATTACTGTTTCACATGGAGCTAACGTACTAACAAACCCTCAATGTGCATGGGGTGAAGGTTGGGCAACTTTTGTAGGAATCTTAACAAGTGGTAATTCAGAGTATACAACATTTATCACAAATGATGCTATAAATTATGAGTCTGGAACAAGTAATGGAGTAACATTTCCAACTCAAAATGGAATATTCAATTGAAGGTTGGGTAACTGCTGCACTTTGGGACATTCATGATACTGTAGAGGAAAGAAGTACACGTACATCTCATGATCGTATAAATGGCCAAACACAAGATCTGTGGGATACATTTAGTACAGACGAATCACCAAGTGGACCAAATTATATTGCAAAAAATATGAAGGAATTTAAAGATGATTGGAATAGACTTGAATTTACTAGTATTGCTCCTTTGTTTAGTTTGAATCATTTAACTGGTTCAATTACAATTCCTCCTACAACAACAACTAGTAATACAATATTCTCTGATGACTTTGAGGGAACACTATCTCAATGGACTAATACTGGAGACGAACAAATATGGGAAATACTCACAATATCTGGAGATAAGGTTGCATCATCAGATGATTGTAGTACCTACTGTTATCTAGTGTCAGATACAATAAATGCAAGTCAAGCTACAACTCTAACCTTTGATAGATACATAGATAGTGGAGTTGATAGAAATGAAGGACTCAAAGTTTTAGTATCAACTGATAACGGTGTATCATATACTGAACTTGTATTTTACTCTCAAAATTATGGCCAAGATGACTCTACATGGCATACTGAAACATTAGACATTACACAATACCAGTCAAGTACATTCAAGGTAAAGTTTACAGGAGTATCCTCATATTATAATGATATTGTCCGAATAGATGATGTAACTATTACCGGTTCCATAACACCTACTGTAACCCCACCAACTACATCTTCATCATTTGAGGATAACTTTAATGATTTATCAAACTGGACAAAGTCTGGAACCGACAGATGGAGTATTGTATCAACTTGGGGTGAGGGAATGCCAACAGATGGAGATAGTAATAATATGATTGTAGTTGCAAACGGGTGTATCAGCGCATGTATACTTACTAGTAGTACCATAGATTTATCATCATACTCATCTGCAACACTAGAGTTATCACGATTTGTAGATAGATCCTTGGATGACGATGAATATCTTAAAGTAGAAGTGTATAACGGAAGCGTATGGATAGAACTTGCAACGTGGAGTGAAGATAGCGGTCATAACTCAGATGACTGGGAGTCTGAATCCTTTGATATCTCAAGTTACATTGATGATAATTTTAAGATAAAACTAACTACACAAGAAAGTAGAAGTAGTGAAGATGTGGGATTTGACTATATCCGAATTACATAATATCTTTAACAAACTCATAATTTAGTCACACCCTTTATAGAATAGTAAATTAATTTTATCATATAATGAGATTTTTTGCAATGATATGTGGGCTAGCCTTTGGATTACTCCTGTTTGGTTCAATTGTAGGAATGCAGGAATCATTTGCAGAAGAGAAAACTTGGTGGTTAGGTGAAAATTTAAAACAAGGAGATTATTTTGAGTATTCTTTGTGTCATATGGATTATGATCACTGTGAAGAAATTCGTATGAAAATTTGGATTGAAGGAGATACCACAGTTGGATCTGAAACTAACTGGTTAGCTCAAGTGGTTGTTTATGAGGGCAATAAAATCATCAAAGGTGAAATGGAATTTGGAAAAATTGCTGCTGAACCATTAAGTAGCTCTGAAAACCTGAGAGCTTACAAAGATATATTCAAAAATTCTGTTTCAGTGTTATCTGCATTTGCATCATCAGGTGAAGGTCATATGGGAGGTCCAATTGATTTTAGTAAAAACTCATTTCAGCGTATATGTGATCCAGGTTGCCCTCAATTAACCCCAATGGGTACAGAAGTAATTACAATTCCAGCTGGCACTTTTAATGCTGAAGTAATTAGTTGGGGAGGAATGAGTGGAGTCGCAAATACTATTTGGGTTGTAGATGATTTTCCTTTTCCTGTAAAGGCATCAGTTTTTATGTTTAGTCAACTTGATGATGCGGAAAAAAAATACGAGTATGAACTCTTATATTACAAGGAGAATGTTTCATTTGCACAATTATCTGAAGAAACTCCATCATTATTAGGAGAAATCCAATGGCTTGAGGTAAGATATCCATTAGGTACACAAGAATCGCTAAGAGTCATTGATGCAGTAGGTAACTCTATAGATAAAATCTTTGATGACCCACGGGTACATTTCACTGTAGACATAGTAAATAGTCAAGATAGAGAGCAACCATTCACCTGGTTGATAATGATACAAGATAGTAACGGTGTTGCAGTCTCACTAGTATGGATTGATGGTATGCTATCTGCTGGTCAATCATTTAGCCCAGCAATGACCTGGATACCAACTGATTATGGTTCCTATACGATAACCACATTTGTATGGGAATCAATAGATAATCCAACGGCATTATCACCACCAACGTCAATTACAATTCATGTAGATAATCCTATGAAATAATTTCTTTTAATTACTAAATCAAACATTCAGCATGCCGTAAAAATTTAAAGATATATGTATTTTAATAAGACACACACTTTGTTAAATAGAAATTTTACAATATCACATTATGGTACGTTTATGCACAAATCCTGACTGTGAGATGATATTTATCACTGAAAAAGTCATTCCTAAATGTACGAATTGCGGCTCAAAAGTAGTCTGATCTATCTCAATGCAATATAATATATAGTAGTATCTTCTTACAGTATGTAACGATGAATGTAAGCCAAATGAATGTAATTGTCGCAATAACAATAATTGCCCTCTCGGGGGTATCATTTACTGGAATGGCCAACGCCGCAAGTCCATCTGTTTCTGATGGGTCTTTTGATGAAACATTCACACTAGAACTTCCACATGCTCAAACTAAAGTAGAGCGTTTTACTGACAGTGTAATATCAGCTGTTCAGGTTAATGATATCAAAATTGATAGTTCTACTACAAGTATCAAAGTATCAATTATATTCCCAGGAGCTGGTATAGATCCTGATATTAGTGATGATACAGAATTAGCAAAAGTCACACTAACCAACAATGGCAAAACTCTAACTGAAATATTCACAAAAGGTGATATGGGTGATTCTTCTCACAAAATTACCGATACATTTTGGTTTGATAATGGTAAACTTGGGAATCTAGAAGAAGGCACTCTCAGTGTAAAAGTGACAGGTAACAAACCACTAGCCTTTACTGAAAGGGCCACATACTATACAAACCAACCAATTGTATTTGACTGTCAAGGAGGAGAACACACCATTAATGTGATTAATGATGTTGTTACTGGTGATGTAACCAATCCACTAGTATATACTCCAACTGAACCTTCAAACAACTATATTCATAGATGCGAGATAGTTGATGAATATAGTACTGATTCCTTTTTCAAGGTAGTTGATAGACCAACAACTCCAGACACAACAACTCCAGACACAACAACTCCAGACACAACAACTCCAGACACAACAACTCCAGAACCTAAAAAGAAAAAGTCTGGTGGTGGCTCTAATGACTGGAAGGTAAAACCAACCTTTGGTAAATCTTGGGAGACAAACAGTAGAGAATGGATTTACATTTAACAATCACATCTTAACTATTACTGATAACTGGCACACAGACTTTGCTAAAACATCATCAATAATTGGTGATGATAATCATGTTGAATTAAAAGTGTACGCTGCTCGTACTCTCAAATCAGTTACTCTACTATTAGGAGTACCTGAAATTGGCCAAAGTAGTTATGCTGAGACTGGCATTCATGTTTTGTTAGATAGAAACTATAACAATCCTAACAACTATGATATTTCAGAAATAATTCACGAGCAAAAAGAACCACTACTAAATGTGGATAAAACTGCAGTATCAATTACACCATCTTACTGTGCCAGTGATAGTAAAGATCAAAGATGCCATACCATATCCTTTGACTTTACAGTAATGGCACCCCTAAAATCAGACGTTATTGCCATTAAAGCACAAGACATTGAAAGACGTTCTACTACCACATTTATCAATGAAGGTGTAGAGTTTGTAGGAGAATCATTATTGAATGCTAAAACTCACAACATGGTTGTAAAGACTTCAAATCAGAATTCTGCAGAACACATTACATTAACTCAACAGGATAGACGTTACAATGTTTATGAGGATGATAATGGATATCTTTGGACTGTAAATGATTATGGAACATGGCTCCAGATTACCCAACCTGACTTTGAGCGACACGTTGATTCATCAACTAGTATCATGACACGTGTTCATTCAGAGTTTGCCCATCTAATCCTTGATGAACAGGACAAGGCAGTATTGGTATTTGATAGTACCAAATTAATCTCAGTTACACCAGATTCATTCTCATATGACTATACTACAATAGATAAGGATTCATCAAAGTTGGAGAAACTATCTAAAGTGTTGTATATAGAAGAATTAAAGGGAAATGTAATAATGGTAAATATGGAAAAACGTTCTTTAGTGAATGATTAATCCTAGCAGAGTTTTATTTTTTTATTCAGTATACAATTATTTACTTTGCAAAAGATGTAATTAAAAAAATTAGGATTTTAGTCCTTTTCTGAGTATGTCATTTAGAGCACTTGAGAAACTATAGCTGCTCTGTATTTGTTGTATTTTTTTTGCTTGGATAAATCTTATTTTCTTGTCTAAATCCTCAGCAAGCATTATTGTCACTCTTTTTGCCAATAATTTAATAGATTAATACTATCATATAAGATTAGTTAACCATTTTTCCTATGAACTCACATTCAATAAATGCTATACATAATGTAGATCGGTTATTTGACATATCTCCATTTTAAGTGACTAATATTTGAATTAATCCTTTGATGGGTTCTGTTAACTTAGCGTGAGTTAGAATAAAATTTTATTCGTGTTAACTGTCGTGAGCTAGAAAATTACCGTAATTGTTTATATCTTAGATTATGATACTATCAATAATCCATTAACTCCAATCACCAGTTAATTAAAAAATATAGAAACTCAAAGGGGGTGATTCATTTGAGGATAAAAATCGTGTTAAAGCGAAAGAGGAGAAGGAGAGTTACCATCTCTCTTTCTCTCAATTAAATTATTCTTGTTTTTTGCTTGCATTTTGAATTATAGTGAGCCATTTGTTATCGCCTTTAATCTCAATTCCAGCTCTTGAAGCTGGAGTATCTCCATCCAAACTCATGTGAGGTCTTATGTAATTATGATATAGTTTGATTCCTGTAATTGCTGGTGAATCATCCTTTTTCAATCCCCTAAAGATTTTCTCTCTGTCTCGAAATTCTCCATTTAATCTCTCTTGAATATTATTATTTGATAATTGGTGTTTGAAATGAATATCTCTAATGTGTTTTGATGGCTTTTGAAAGTCATTCTTTGGTGCATATTCCTGTTCAAATGCCTTGTTGTATGATGGCAGTCCATCAGTTACAAAAACACTAGGAATCTTTTTAGCTGTATCTTTTCCCATCTTTAGGAGACTGTTAGCATTGTGTTGAAACTTGCTATCTGCAACCTCTTGAGCAATCCAAAACCTAGTCTCATTATCCATCATGGCAAACAAGTATTTTTTATTACCATTAATTTTTAGCCATACTTCATCTGCGTGCCATTTTTCACCTACTTGTGGCGTGATTGTTTGCAGATAGTTATCCATGAGTTTAGTATATTTCTTAATCCACTTGAAAATAGATACATGGCTCATGCTAATACCTTGTAATTTGAGGAATTTCTGAACACCTCTTAATGATTCACCTGTGAAATAAAGTTGCATTGCAGATGTAATAACTTGAGGTGAGGCGTGCATTTTCTCAAATCCTAAGTTAGTTGAAAATCGTTTCTTACAGTCTTTGCATTGGTAAATCTGAATACTATGTGTCTTGTTCTTTCTAATTCCTGCCTTTTTGAGATTCTCTGATTTGCAGTATTGACAGCATGACACATCAACTATATCTAAAACAACAGATTCTTTGACTGCCTTTCTTAGCTTGGCTGAAATTTCTACTGCGTGAATATGCTTGCAACAAATCTTTCTAAAACTATGATCTTCACAAGAACAAGACCAGCCAAATTCCGTAGAGATAACATCATGTGTTATTCCTCTTGATTGAGATTTTACCTCGTAATGATTTTCATCTAATCGTTTAATCTGATTATTCTTTTCTGCTATGCTTTGTCCTTTCTCTTCCCTGTTCATATTGTATAGATAACGGTATATCTATAAAAGTATACCTACTCAAATCTATATAGGTATCTTTATATACAGATACCCGTATATTTAAATAGTGACGAGAAAGAAAACCAGTTTAACCTTAGATAAAAAAATCTGGGAAGATTTCCAAGGCTATGCGTTAAAAAAACATAGCAATACACGAAATGCCAATACTGAGTTAGAGTTTGCCATGAAAGATTACATGAAGAATAATCCGATAAAAAAGGAAAACAAGGGATGAGTAAAAAAACAAAGTTCCTAACTGACTATATCTCTGGTGAAAAAATACATGATACACCAGAAGAGAGGGAGGCAGTTCAAATTTTTTCCAGACGATTGGTAGAAGAATACGGATATGATAAATCACAGATTCAAACCAGACCTCAATTTAGGGTCAAAGAATCCCCCTCAGGAAAAGAAAAATATCCCGTAGACATTGCAATTTTTCAAAATAATAAAAAAACATACTCAAATCTGTTTATGATTGTAGAGTGTAAAAGAAAGATTAGGCAGGATGGCATTAAACAACTAAAAATTTACATGAGTTTGTCAAGTGCCCAAATAGGAATATGGTTTAACGGTAATGACCATGTGTATCTGCAAAAAATATTAGATGATGAAGGCAATGTAACGTATCAAATACTGCCAGAAATTCCCAAGAAAGGACAGAGTGTAAAGGACATAGGAAAACACAAGAGACAAGATCTTCAACCGCCAAAAAATCTCAAGAGTGTTTTCAAGGATATTAGAAATCATTTGGTTGGAATGACAACAGGAATTACGAGGGATGAGGCATTAGCACAAGAAATAATCAATGTCTTGTTTTGTAAGATATGGGATGAATTGTACACTAATCCTGATGATATGGTTACAGTAAGAGCAGGAATTGATGACACTGTAACAGATGTGAAACAAAGAATATCTGACTTGTTTGAAAACAAGGTCAAAAATGAGTATTCAGATGTGTTTGCAGAGTCAGACATGATAAACATAGATGATGATTCTCTTTTCTATGTTGTAAGCTCACTTCAAAATTACTGTATCACGGAATCTGACAGGGATGCAATAGGTGAAGCGTTTGAGGTGTTTATCGGCCCTGCATTGAGGGGAGGAGAAGGACAGTTTTTCACACCTCGCAATGCAGTTAAAATGATTGTAGACATACTTGACCCAAATACAAATGAGTTGGTAATTGACCCTGCATGTGGAAGTGGTGGTTTTCTAATTGTTGTTTTGGAGAAGATTTGGAAAAAGGTTGATGAGGATGGAAGAAAGAAGAAATGGACATCTGAAAATATTGCATTTAAGAAAAAAGAATTGGCTTCAAAATTACTTTTTGGAATAGACAAGGATGCGTTTCTGGCAAAAGTAACCAAGGCATACATGGCTTTAATGGGAGATGGCAGAGGAGGGGTCTTTTGTGAAAATGCGTTGCAACCGATTGAAAAATGGAATACAAAAACACAGGACAGAATCCAACTAGATAAATTTGACATCATAGTTACAAATCCTCCGTTTGGTTCAAAAATCAAGGTGGAGGGTGAGACTATTCTATCACAGTTTGATTTGGCTAATATCTGGAAACGTGATAAGACATCCAAAATATGGGCTATGCAGGAGAAGAGGGAAGAAAAACAACCTCCACAGATTCTTTTCATTGAACGATGCCTACAACTTCTAAAAGATGGAGGTCGTTTGGGTATGATGTTACCTGAGTCTTTGTTTGCCAATCCAAGCCATGGGTATATTGTTGAGTTTTTGAAAAAACATGGTGAAATTACAGGGCTTGTATCTTTGCCTGATGAGTTATTTCAGCCATACACTCACGCCAAAACATGTGTCTTATTTTTTAAAAAGACCAAATCCAAAAAGAAAGATCATTCAATCTTTATGGGAATAGCTGATTATTGTGGACATGATTCCAGAGGGAATAAGATACCTTTTGATGACATTCCAAAAATACAACAGCAATACATCAAAGTAAAAACTAAAAAAAATATCAAACATGACAGTATTGGATTTATCAAGAATAGCAGTGAGTTAAAAAATAATATCGTCATTCCAAAGTATTACAATCCGCTAATTATTACAGAATTAAACAAGATGAAAAAGACACACAATCTGGTCTCAGTAAGGGAACTTGTAGAAAATAACACTCTGGCACTATCTACTGGTGTAGAAATTGGAAGAATGTCATACGGTACAGGGGAAATACCATTCATAAGAACATCCGACATATCAAATTGGGAAATAAAGATAGACCCAAAACATGGAGTGAATGAGGATATTTACAATGAATATGCTACAAAATGTGATTTACAAGAAAATGATATTTTACTGGTAAGAGATGGAACGTATCTGATAGGCACATGTGCATTGATAACAAAAAATGATTTGAAAAGCTTGTTTCAAAGCCACATCTACAAAATACGAGTACTGAATAGCAAAAAACTATCTCCATTTTTGTTATTGGCTTTGCTTGCTTCCCCCATAGTTCAAAAACAAATCAGGGCAAAGCAGTTTACTCAGGATATTATAGATACATTGGGTTCAAGACTGAATGAATTGATTCTGCCAATACCTAAAGATTCTGAATTTACAAAAATCATAACAATGCAGACCAAAAATATCATTCAAAAACGAACAGAGTTAAGAAAAATAGCCTCTGAAATACCTCTTAAAATTCAAAAAGGTAAACAATGACCAGCTCACGACAGTTAACATGAAGAAGATCTAGACATGACTCACACTAAGTTAACAGAACCTAAATTTAGAAATTATTTCATATTTTAATCTCAAAAACTAAAAAATACATGGTACCAAAAAAGGCTTTATAGTCATTCATAGATTATATCAATCTATGAATAAGATGCAGTTATCAGGAATATTCTTAGGTATAGTAATGTTGTGCGGTGTTACACCATTAGGGTTTTCTGAACCACTGCGAGTTCAATTAGAGCAGGGAATAGAGACTGAAAAGATACAGTGTGATAATCCAAATCATGTACTTGTGCTTCGTACCAATGGAAAACTTGCATGTGTAACTGAAAAGTCTGCCATGAAAACAGGATGGGAAATCATTTCTGATTCAATACAAAAAATTGTCTATGACTATCCACTATCATCAAATGGTAATCAATCAGAAAATAATGATGATGTATCTTCAGTTGGTTATATATGGTCAAGTCATGTTGAGATAACAATATCAAATCTCCCAAAAATAGGTGAAACTGCTGATGTTACTGTAAAATATACAAATCTTGACAATACTGAAACGCTTGATTTTATGAAAAAAACTTTAACAACATACAAAAATCTTGAGATTGTAAGTATAAATGGACAAACAGATAACTTGCCTGAATACATTAATGAACCACTAAAGATTCTAGCACCAAATGAAACTGAAACAATTAATTTAGTTGTTAGAGCAGTAGAGGAAGGCAAATCTAAAATAAAAGCTTATTTTGATGAGGAATCAGCTGATGCTTCTATTTCCATGTTTATTGGTGAAGAACAAACTCTATTGTTAGAAGACTATGAGAAATTACATCCATCACAAAATTCTCCTCGTCCTCCTGGGTTAGGACCTGATGAAATCTGGGATCCAGATATGGAAACAATTGAGGTGCCTGTTGATGATGGTGACACACCTGATCCATTTGAAGGAATGACTCAGGCAGAGATTAGAGAAGCACTAGAACAAATGGGTTATGAAGGTACAGAATTAGAAGAATTTGCCAAAGAGATTTACGAAGAACTAAATCCAGATTTAGAAACTCAATCTTTTTTTGATTCTATAATTCCTAAAGCTTTTGCTTCATCCCACACTATTTTTTCTTTAAGGGGAAATATTTTCAACAGTGTTTCAGATTATGATACAACTGGAAAAACTACGGTTTATGGAGTACGTGTATGTGCAGTTGACAAAAATCTTTCAACTGGAAGTTTTGCATTTTTAAAAAATACAAGTAATAAAATAGCATGTACCAATACGACAGAATTTGGTACATATGCACTAAGAAATATTGTAAATAATGATCCTAATGATAACACAAATGCCGATTTGTATATGTATTTTTCAACTAATGGTAATTATGTAGATATAAAAAAAGAAACCAACAATCGGTATGCTGCAACTTATAAAGTTGGAGATAATTATTTAGGTACTGGAACACTAAGAGAAAATTATAATCTATCTGGATATGATCAATTTCATAGAGCTGTCTGGATATTAGATACTTTACATGATGCAAGAGAATTTTTTGATGATGAAAATATGCGTATAAAATCTGTTGATGTTATTTGGCAATATAATAAAGATCTTGAAGATGTAACAGGGGTTCCATCTACTTGTAATGCTAATGCCTGTTATGATCGTACAACTAATACTATTTGGCTTGGTGGAACTGACCCAAATGAATCATCATCTTTTGGTAATGAACACAAAATTTGGACACAATTACACGAATATGGACATCATGTAATGCGAAATAATTATGGTGATGGTAATAATTGGGGTAGCTGTGACGGTGGTTCACATTCCCTGACACGCACAAACTCTGAAACTTGTGCATGGAGTGAGGGTTGGGCTGACTTTGTACCACATTTAGTTACAAATGATTCTAAAATTCAAAGGAGTACATCCAGTTGGATTGACTTAGAAAAAGATGGTATTTCTAGAAGTGCCTCAATTACTGATAATCCATATCGACCATTCCCAACAGAGATTGGTCGACCTACTTATGATGTTGGTCACTTGTCAGAAGGCCAAGTCGCATCAATGTTATGGGATATTAAAGATAATGTACAAGATTCAATACATGATAAAAGATATGGATCACCAAAAGATAACATCAATGTCTCAAGAAATGCAAATGATAATATTCTAAGTGCTTTTGGCGGTGTAAAAGATATTGTAAATGATTTCTACTTGCAATGGAATACTGAAAATACTTCAACACCACTAAACAGTATTGCTGACTTGCATCATATTGTAGTTAATGAATTACCAACTGCAAATCCACAAACAGTCAATGTATCTCCAACAGACACAACAACCATTACTCTAACTGGCTCTGATCCAGAAAATGAAAAACTCCGATTTCAGATAATCTCACCTTCATCTTTCTCTAAAGGCACACTCACAGATTTGAGTGGAAAAAGACTCGGATCAAATGATATTCTAACAAACAGAGATAATACCTCTGCACTTGTAAAATACACTCCAAAGAGTGGAGCAACTGGAACTGATTCTTTTACATTCAGAGTAAAGGATACAAGTTATGACAGTCCTGTAGTCACAGTTACAATTAACATAACACAACCTGCAAACACTCCACCAGTTGCAACTCCAAAAAGCACAATCACTGTAAATGAAGATAGTTCTACAACATTTTACCTTAGAGGTACAGATGCAAATAACGATAACTTGACATTTACAATTACAAACTCTCCTGATGATGGTACATTAACAAAAGAGATAGGATCTTTTGGTGGTAACTCTCAACAATACAAATACACACCAGATTTATCATTTAGTGGTACTGATGAGTTTTGGTTCAAAGTTAATGATGGGACAGACGACAGTCAAGCAAGCAATCAAAGTCTCAATTAGAGTAACTGCAATAACTCCAATTACATTCACTACAAGCTGGGATGGAATTACCAAAATAATTTTAGTATTTTCTGAAAGACTAACTACACAATTTTCATCATCTGACTTTGATTTATCCTCAGGTACAGTAACTAGTGTAAGAAACTTTGCTGATTCAACAACAAGACATCTTACAGTATCATCTGTTCCAGTTAATACACAAATAACTGTGGAATATGTTGGTAATGGAGTTTTAAATCTTGGTGGTTCTGAGAAATTACAAAATGGAGCATCTAATGTTACACCAACCAGTCCAAATCCACAGCCTCCGACAATTACTGCCATTGGAAATGTCAATGTAAATGAAGGATCATACAAAGAAGTAGGTGTCACTGCAAGGGATGGCAGCAATAGTGATATTACACTTAGTTTAGTCTCTGCACCAACTTGGGTATCTATTGATGATAATCATAATGGTAATGGAGAAGTAGAAATTACTGTTCCAAGGGAGGCAACTAGTACCAGTTATAGTGTGACAGTGAGGGCAACTAATGATAATGGTTATGACACTGAAACATTTAGAATTAATATCAATGAAATTAACCAAGCACCAATTCTATCTGGTATAGGAAATAAATCAATTAAGGAAACATCAAACCTGTCATTTTCAATTTCAGCTAGTGATTCAGATAGACCATCTCAAACTTTGAGATATTCAATGAGTAATTCCCCAACTGGTAGTACAATAAATGAATCAACGGGATTATTCTCCTGGACACCTAACAATTCCCAAGTTGGAACTCATACCATCTCCTTTACAGTTACAGATAACGGCTCTCCTGCATATTCTGATTCTCAAGATGTAACATTTACAATTACAGAAATTCTAGGTATGTTAGTAATAGTACCATTAGATGATGTAACAATTAATGAGGGTGATACTAGTATCGTAACAGTATCTACTAGTGGAAACAGTGATAATACCATAACATACACTTTGATAAATTCACCATCATGGGTTACCATTACAGGTGATACCATAGTAATACCAACTACTTACTATCATGCAGGAGATTACACAATAACAGTAAAGGCTACATCAGGGGATGATTCCTCAACTGTATCATTTGATGTTACAGTCAATGATTCGCATCCTGTAAGGTATGGCCCTACATCATATCCATTTGCAACAGTCGATAACAATCACAGTACCCTTGAGGTAACTGAAGGTGAATCATTTATTATAAAATTCCAGTATTCAGAGGCTATATCTGAGAGAGGATGGGTATGTTTTGGTTTGACTAACTCTGATGGAAATGAAGTCCGTGACAACTCTCAGGATATTAGACTATGGAATGACGATCGTCAGTACTCCTATGATGGGATACAGTGGGGCGGTTATGGAGAACTTTATGATGTGTATTATGACACATGTAAATATATTAAACCAGGAGATCAGATGTGGCTGGATATTTACACATTTGTAGATGATGACACAGAAGGCGATGAGACGTATTATCTAAAAATTATAGAAGATGATAGCTATCCAAAATTTACGCCAAGAACGATACCATTAATCATAAATGAATCATGACATGAATATGTTGAAGATATAGTTGATGTTGATTCAAGTATTGTGATACATTTTTTTAAACCAACTATAAAGAACTGATCCAACAGTTGATTCTCTACCCAGTAGTTGTGGACGTGTCGGGAATCGATCCCAAATCTCTTAGGTTTCAACTAAGTGCATGACCTTCATGCTACACGCCCACAAAGATTTAATAAATAATGTAAATTAATAGGGTTAGGTTTCAACTAGGTGAGTTTGGCTTTATGCTAATCTCTTTTCTATTTTTAAAGACGTAAAATACCCTTAAACAACATATGAAGTTTAAGGGTATCATGTCTGATAAAAGTAAATCTGAAATTACACATATGTGGAAAAAGAAAAATCCTGACAAAGTTAAAGAGTATGCAAAAACATACAACAAAAAATACTATCAAAGAACTAGACAGAAAAGAAGCTTGGAATTCAAAATTAATTATCATAGATATGCAATAAGAAACTGCATTCCAGCTACATACTTTGAAGATGTAGATGATAAACTACAACACATTACAGTTGATCATGATTATTTTGATGATAAATTACGACCAAAAATATTATGGAATACAATTACTAGTAATACACTATCTTTAGAAGAAATACAAAATAATATCAACTATGTGTTAAGATTGCAGAAAAAAAACATTATTCCAAAATTTCTATTTAATCATGCTGAGACTTGCATACTTTATGATAAATTGAATTCTTTAAAATACATACATCTTAGAGGGATGATATCTGTCAAAATTGGGTCTGAAGAATGGGATAAACGATCTAAAGTACTTGACAAAGAATGGGACGAATTGTATGATAATCTATTAGATGAAAATTACGATTCTCATATTGCAAAAGCAAATAATTAAATGGTTATTTTTTATCAAACATTATTAATTTTAAACCGGAGCTACTTTTGTGCCTAGATGCGTCTTTTTTAGCCATTTTTACTCTACTTTAAAACTCATTAACGAAACATTGTTTAGTAATATTTTTAGCCCAACTCATTTTGATTGATATAATTGTCTGCTGTACCTAATACCTCAAAATCCGATGAATTACCACTAAGTCGCTTTTGGGCCTGTTTCTTTTGTTGTTCAATCTTTGCATTATTATGGACTGGGAAAATACAAAAAACTAGAAAATGGATTCCATTGTTTACTCTATTTGTATTTGTGTGGTTTGTTGCAGATTATATGTTGTATTCTGAATATTACACATCACCTGATGAATTTACAGATTTAACATTTTACATTGAACCAAATCAGAGACTAGAGATTTTTATGTATAATGTGGTTAATAGTTACACTTTAGATTCTGATATCGGGGAATTTGTTTTTCTAATTTCCTTTGTGATGATTATACTGTATAATCTTGTGATTATTGTCGGTGTTGTTTTGGCTAATGTTTATTTTATGCTAAAATGGGTTACAGCATATAATATACAGCATTATAGTTACAAATCAAAAAAAGAATGGAAGAGGGTGAATTATCCTCCAAATGAGTATATTGTAAAATTAAAACAATTAGGATTAAAGACTGGAGAGAATCTAAAAGATGTTAGTGTAAAAACGGGTCAGAAAGTATCAGAATCTGCAAAGAATCTAAAAGTTAATCGTCGACTTTCAGAAGAGGACAAACGACATCAAATTGAGGAATGGCACAAGCTAATGCTTATGGGTGTATTAACTGAGACGGAATTTGAGCAGAAAAAATCAAACTTTCTAAAAGAATGCAATGAATAAAATTATTATTCCATTATTAGCATTAATAGTGATAATTATCGGTATTACTTTTCTATTCACATCTAATATTTTGGTTTTAGATACATCACAACTTGAAGATATTACAAAATCAAAAATTCCAATCCCTGATTTTTCAACCAAACATGAGTGTGCAAAACTATATGATGATTATATAGAGTATGAACTAAAAATTGAATCTCAATACTATGATTATCTCTCAGAGAGAACAGGAGGTTAACACAGATAAAATATTTTACAGACCCTGTAATTCATGAAAAACACAAAAAGGCAATGCGTCAATACATGAAGAGACCAGAGATGGTAAAGCGAGAAAACATCAGGAAAAATTCCCCAAAATACAAAGAATGGTAGAAAAAATACATACAAAGTGATAGATACAAAGAATTGGAAAAAAAGAGATACCAAAATGCCCGAAAGGCAAAGATGCTGACTCTATAAGAGAGGGCATCTTTATTGGCCTGTGTGGTAATTTCAGTGAAAACTCATATCATATTGTAGTAAAAGGAGTGGCTAGAAATTGTTGAAAAAATTATAATTTTTTTAATTTAAGATTAAGTACAATCATAACTAGTATAGTAATTATTACAAGAACTCCCAAAAATATCATAAAGACCTCTACCATACCAATCCCTATTACATCAATTATTCCTTCAACTAAACCATCACTTTTCATCTCTTCTTGTATAATCATATGGGTAGTGCCAAAATCAATTATTACTAGTAACAAAATACCTAATATCACAACACCTACACCATTAACAATTACTTTGCTTTTTCGCATATCATTACTCCAATGTATTGGTAATTTAAAGAAATAGTTCTTAATGACACATATAGTATCATTTTATGAGTAAGAAATGACTCTAAATGGCACAGAACTACTAGTTATAGCTACAAAAACTATGAGGTTCACAGATGATGAAAATGACCACATGTAATGGTGGAGGATGTAGAATGATGAGGGATATTCAGCAATGATTAAAACCAACTATTTGTATTTTATACTTGATGAATAGAAATAACAAAACTATCTTTCTGGCCTTGATTTTATCTGTAACCATTACTGCAAGTACAATTGTTTTCTTGGAGGAATCTATTTCTGTCTCTGATAGAGTAGAGACAGAAAATACTATAGTATCTACAATACAATATGACTTTCCATTACATGGAGAATCACAGAATATCGGAGCACCATCAATATATGGTGGAAAACTTGATTTTACAATATCTAATCTACCAAAAGTAGGTGAAACCGCTGAAATTAAAATGAATTACACTCAAGGAAATAATGTAATTCTTCAAGTTCTAGCAGAACAATATGCAATTGATGGAGTTCCAGAACAATTTTATCGATCCATATCAATTAGTGATAATTTTGAGTTTGTAGGCCAAGATAATGTTATTACTTCTGAATTTGAAAATAGAGTATATCAAATAATTAGAATCCCTATAGATACAAGTAATCCTGATGAAAATATTTCCTTGTCTGCAACTATCAGAGCAGTTTCAGAAGGCATGGGTAATATAGCCGGTGGTGGTGCAATAACCTCTACATATATTCAAGTACATGTAGGAGAAAATGAAACTCTACTCAAAGAAGACTATCTAAATTTACATCCTGAAATGAGACCACAACGAACTCCACCTCAACAAGAACAAATAGAATTATGTTATGGTCAGCTATGTCCACCACTTGATGGACTTCCTTTTGGTGGTAATGGTACAACTACAATCACTCCTTCTACTGAAGAAGGATATCGTGCTTTCCTGAAGGATGTAATGGAAATAAGCGATGAAGAAATCGAGGAATTGGTTCAAAAATATTATCCAGACCCAGATGCCTCTACTCAATCTTTTTTCTTACCTTCAGCTTATGCAACGAGTCATAACATACAACTTTACGGTATAGTAACTATGAGTGATCTTCCACTTTCACCGACTACCCAAACATCAATTCATGATGTTAAAGTATGTGCATGGGAATATGATTCAAGTTTCTACGTTCAATATTGCAACTAAAATCATTATCTCAGTTAGTCCAAGACTTAAAAATTCCATAATTGAAAATATTTCTAATTTTAATATAAGAATTATCCACTTTATAGGATAGAATTTAGAAACCGATATTTAATAAATGTTTGATCTTTTGGATATGAGTAAAACAATATCAAAACGTAAACGTATTTGGGTTAATCGAAAGAAACACGACAAAATAGCCAAATATGCAAAAGAGACAGAAAAGTTTCTAGGTGCGTTAAATGATGAGATGGTAGAAGATTTTATTGAAAAATATAACCTGTGATGTACTAATGAATTATTAACTATCTAAACATACTAAAATCTAATCCATACTCTACTAGTTTCTCATAGGAATCAGGGTATAGGCATACAGGAGATACAGAATCCCTAATGTATAGTTGTAACGGGTCATTGCATTGCACATTAATTGCTAATATTCCATTTTTTACCTGTTGTGAGGGAGAGTCAAAAGAACTCATTTCACTTGTGGTATTGTCTTTGATGGATGTTTTGTCTTTAATTTCTATTGTATCTTTAATGGTAATATCTTGGGATTTCTGTATAGGTTTTACAGGTGGGTCTTTTTTAGTTTCAGTTTGTGCAGTTACAGTTTGTATTTCAGGATAAATAGGTGTAATTAGAAATATCTTTTTTGCAGCTTGTACCACTACAGAACCACCAACTGCATCGTCTGTCTCTTTTTGGACTATATGCAAATCAATGGTGTATTGTTGATTTATGGTATCTTTTGGAATTAGTATCTCAAAGTAGTATGTGTGACGCCCTGATTGTAACTCTATTTCTTGAGGAATTTCTGCAAAAGGTACACCATTTCCTGTTGCAGTGATGGTGTGGATTCCTGAATTTTTAGTTAGTAGATACCATGTTAATTTACTTTTTTTATCTACCTCAATGTCTAGTGGAATAGTAGTGTATCCGCCAGACTGGACTGCATAAGAGAATGGGATTAATCCAATAATTAAAATAAAAAATAAAAAAAGAGGGGTTGAATGATTCAACTCTTTATCTTTAACAAATAGGTGTTAGAGTTGTAGTTTGTGTGATTGTTTTTCCAATACTTTGTGTGTAGGCAGTAGCTGATGTAAATTCTAATGTTGTCTCAAATACAAACACAGAGTCTGCATTGACATTATCTATTACAATATCACTACTTTCTGCATTACCATCAATTGTTGTCTTTGATTTATCTACTACAACTGTACCATTAGGAATAGTCCAGTCACCTACTGAAAATATTACCTGTGTTGGTTGAATATTTGCATCAGTTATTGTTGGTGTAAAGTTTACAGATTCTTTCTGATTGATAACCATTGTTCCATAATCAAGTAGTGACAGTATATCCACAGATTGGGTTTGAGGTATCTATAACATTAACAGTTGGTGAATAACTACCAAATCTTGCGTCTTCTACTAGTGTACCATCAAGATCTACTCCTATACCAATGATTGTTACACCTATGGCACCATCTGTAACCTCAAATGAACTAATATCAATTGATTTTTTGAGAATACTTGTAGATGTTTCCACTTTATCATTTTCGAACGTGAGTGTTTCAGTTATGATATTATCGTTGTAGGTTAACGTGATTTTGGCACCAGTTCCTGGATTGGTATTAGCATCTACAGCATCTAGATCGAACACTATTGTTATTGGAATAGTGTCATCACCAGTATTGACTGTACCGACAAGGTCAGCACTAGAAGTAGGAATGTTACCAATTTTGTACGTTACTAATAATGAACCAGCAACGTCTATGGCTGCATTTACATCTGCTGATGTGTCAGGAGTTGGTGTATGTTGGGAGATTGGTCTATCAATTACATAGAATTTTTCATTAACCTGTTCATCTCCCCCTGAGCAATTATGATAATGATAATCATATGAAATTGCAGTTGGAGTGTATACTAGTGGGTTAGTTGAATCACCCTTAACTACAGCATTATAATTGTAGACGTAATGTGTTTGTCCTTCTGGGCATGTAAACACAATTGGTTGGTTTGTGTAATAGGTTCCATCCTTAACAAAGTCTACAGAGCTTGATTCTTGGGCATTGGCCATTCCAGCAAATGGTATTGCAAGGATTGCCATGAGAAGTATTGGAAGTAATTTATTTGTCATTGTTATCCACTTTTTATCCATGCTAATAACTGTTTTTTATGATAGTATTAGATCATTATTATATTTAGAAACAAAACATAATCAGAGTTATGATATCAAAAATCCACATACCTCGTGTATAAATTCCAATATGTTAGTTAATCTTACATCATAATATAATTCTTATATTAAATCATGGCAAAAAGAATAACCATAATGCTTGATGATGATTTGAATGAAAAACTCAGAATAAGACAGGCAAAAAAGATTCAAGATGTAAACGGCACATGTAGTTTTTCTAGTATGGTAAATGAAATATTGCGAAAAGGTTTAAGATCCTAATTTTTTTATTTTCTGAAAATGTTTAGGGATATTTATTCCAAGAAACATATCATAAAAGGATTGTATCAAGTGAGAAGAATTTTTAGTTTTATCATATTATTCCTTCTCTTATCAGGAACTGAATTCCTTGAATAAAGGAGCTATCATTAATAGAGCCGTCTGCCCACCAGCCAGCGTTATTTTTAATCCAAGATGGAATATCGCCTGAATTATTATTATCAACTCTTTGAGTTTCTGAGATTTGTATAATTCCTTCTTTGATTAAGAATGAAATACCTTGAATAAATGATTCATCATTTA
The DNA here is from genome assembly GCA_965238195.1 of Candidatus Nitrosopumilus sp. Lineage (GTDB taxonomy): Archaea > Thermoproteota > Nitrososphaeria > Nitrososphaerales > Nitrosopumilaceae > Nitrosopumilus. The sequence continues at coordinate 1,570,796 of OZ250174.1, forward strand.
TGGTGCCATCAGCCCACCAGCCAGCGTTATTTTTAATCCAGGATGGAATTTCATAGTTATCATTTTCAAAGAGAGGATTGTCTATTATCTCAATCTCAATTATAGAGTATCCAGCCAAAGATACATCAGATATACTATATTTTGAGCCAATACCATGTACAAATATGGCATACTTTGTGATTCCTGCATCTTCTTTTACAGGCAAATTAACATGAACTTGTCCAAATCCATTAAACAGATCAGTACGACCAATATCCTGAGCATATGAACGCAGTTGGGTTCCTTTATCATCTACAACCCATATATCATAATGAACTCCATCTACAAATTCAGCCTCATTGTATTTGTTCATGAAATTTATTTTCCAGTCAATACTGCATCCTTCCTTTGGGAATTCTGGGGAATAATTGTACTGAATTATCATCGAATGAGTATTTGTTGAAACGCGATTACTTTGATAATTATAAAAATCAGTTTCACAGTCCAGTAATTTTTGTACATCTATAGTTGGTATGACATCTTTGAATGGATCTTGTGTTATGTTTTCTGTATAATTTAACAGTAAATACTGGTGCATTATTGGTGCAACACCTGTTGTAACCCATGCAAAAGTTAACGCTTTTACAGGTAAAGGAAAGTCATCTACTATCCAGATTTCATTACTATTCCCACTATACCACCCAACAACTATGGTATCAACAATTCCAGCTGGAACAACTATCTGTTCTGCACGTTTTGGAATTAATTGTGCGCCGCCAATTGCTGCAATTTTACACCATGCAGCATCTCTGAACTCTTTTGGACCAAGAATTCTATCCCCCTCATTTCCAGTAGCACATGCAGATAACCAAACCAGTGAGGATTTAAAAGCAATTGCATAGTCATGGAGATGTTTATCAAAGGTTATTGGTTGGAGTGTGGTTTCACCCAACCCCATTGAGCCTTTGAGAATTTTATTGCCGTCATTAATTACGACTTTGGCATCCCATAATTTTTCGGTTTTATGTTGGATTTTTCCTTTAATCCACATTTTTAGCTTGATTAGAGCACAGTCATTAAGATCAAGCTCACATAGTGAATATTCAAAATAATCTCCTTTTTTTAGTCCTTCGCCAACATACCACGAACCATCAACATCAACACCACCAGCTGTCTGAACGCCTTGAGCAAATGATGGTGGAATAAACCCAACTGATACTATAGCTGAAACTATAACTGATAAAATAATTAGTTGGTATAATATCTTCATACATTATAAAGTAAAACAAAGTTATATAAAATTAAATGAATCATTAAAAATTGCACAATGTAAATCCTAATACATATAAGATTTAGTGTGTGTTTTTAGATTCCTGAATTAATCTAATTCCTAGTAACGGGAAAAATACCAACATTACAATATCCAAGACAATCCAGTATGTGAAATTCTCAAGTGCCAGACCCAGTCCTATTAGTGGCGCAAAGAGAATGGCAATTATCCCCATTATTAATGAGAGTTTCATAATATTTTAAATATTCAGGGTTTATTTAAAAATTTTACATTTTATCTTATAAGATAATCATACAATATAGTATAGTAAATGTTATATTTACACAAATTTTAAAAAATTCATTGCGAGATTTAGGTGTATTAATTGTTTTACTTGTTTTAGGTGTAGTTCCCTTATCTGGTAATGTGGCATTCTCAGAAGAACTAATCACAGTATCTGCAGACAAGACCACATATGAAAAGGGTGAGAAAATAATGATTTCAGGAACAGTACAGTATATTCTTCCGGGATACGGTCTAACTATTACAGTATTTTCCTCTCAAGGCAATTTAATATCAGTTAGTCAGGTGAACGTAAATGATGATAAGACGTTTCAGACAGAGATTACTGCAGGCGGTATCATGAAAGAGGGTACTCATACCATAAAGGTTCAGTACGGGGATCTAAAAAGTGAGACTAGTTTTGAGTACAATGATGTAACTGAAAATGATCCTCCTACCATGAAGGTTATGGGTTCTGATTTGTCAGTAGGGTATACCATTTCTGGCGGCACACTCTTATCCATAACACCTGACACTCAAGCAAAGTCTCTGGTCTTGTTAATTGATAGTGTACTAGATGGGACCATTACACTTGATATCCCAAGGACAGTAGCTGACTCTTTATTTGATACAGGTGATGATGATACATTTGTAATTCTAGTGGATGGTTCTGATACAAAGTTTGAAGAAAGTACATCCTCCACACATAGAACTCTAACCATTCCGTTTTCTGCAGGAACCACACAGATTGAAATTATTGGCACCTTTGTAATACCGGAATTTGGCAGTTTGGTAATGTTGATACTTGTAGTATCAATAATATCAATAATTGTTATTTCTGGCAAGTCTAGATTATTACCTAGAGTATAATTTTTATTCTGATCCTTTAAAGCAAAGTAATATCATATTATAACTCATGGATAAATGCAAAGACAAAAGCTGTATCCACTGCGATCATTATCCTCCAAATAATATAGGATCTTGTGATTGTATAGATAGTGAGGAAACCTGTTAATCTTTTATCTAGTAACCTGTTTAACTAACTCTTCTCTATAAATTACAGATACCGTAATTGTCATAATTACTACAATTACAACTATTAGAGTTATTATGAAATATTGTTCCATTAGTGTTTTAAAATCTTCCTTTAATTCAGAACCAAGCTTTTGAGGAAAAGTGTCAATAGTTTCTGGATGTCCTAAAGCTGAATTTATTGTTGTAAATGAGGTTAAAATTAATAGTAAAAATAAGATTCTTTTCATATTATTATTAAGATGTTATTATATTTACAAAAAAAGTGATAAGGTCTAAGGGGTGGGTAATATTACCCAACCCCTAGCGAAATATTTCGCTACGGTAAGAGCTTGGGGTCATGTGTCCCTAAGCTCTGACATCTCCCTTAACTCCGGTATTATTTCCAGAAGCTGGTAAAAAGGCTGAACCCTAAGGTAATATTTCCTTAGGGTATGTTGTAATAACCTTAGGGAAATATTTCCCTAGGGTCTAACTTTGTGGAAATGTTTCCACAATGTCTTTGGTTTTACCTTTAGAGGTTGATGGTGAGTTTGAAATATTGCCAAAAAATGCAATTCCAAAATAACTAACCTTTAATCACACTCACCGCTGCAGTGAGTAACAAACATTAACAAATATACCATTATACAAAGAACCAATGCCGTATTATTGTCCAAGATTCACAAATCTGAAAAAAGATAATGGGTAATAATTTGTGCAAATATCGTTTTTTTATTTAAAATAGTTTGACCCTAACTATCCAAAAGATTGTGAAATCAAATTGACGGAGTTATTCCTTAGTTAGGACAGGGGAGAAAAAGAAACTATGGGTGACATAATAAAATCAGTATACATTGCATTGTTTTCTACATTTGGAATAGGTGTAATGGTTGGGTATCTAACAAGTTTATTAATTTAAAATCGACTCATCAAAAACACAACTGCAAATCCCACCAAAAATATCACTCCTGCATAGCTTAATATTTTTAGAGGGGTAGATGGGGAAAATTTAGAGTCAAGATATTTTTTGCCGACAAGCCTTATGTTAAATATCGCAATTATTGGAGCAATAACAAAAGACAGTACTGTTGCAAAATCTACCAGTTCTCTTAAATTATCTCCAAATTGGAACACTACAACAAATGAACCGCCAGCGAGTCCCAGAAGAAATAGGGTAGTTATCAGTCTAGTGTTGTTCATAATTTTTGGTTTTTCTGCAAAGAGTAATTCTGTAGTTCTTCTTAATGAACGCGAATACCCATCAAAGACTGCCATTATAGTTCCAAACATTACAGTAAATGCAGAAGCTGAAATTATGATATAACTCCAGTCCCCTATTGTATTTGTGTATAATGTCACTATCTGCTGCGCAAAGTCTGCGTTGTTATTTGATAATTCTTCTCCTGACCCATGAAAAATAAAAGCGCCCAGTGTTACAAACATTACTGCTAAAATACCTGTAACGATATAGGCCAGTCTGAACTCTAGTAACGTCTCTTTTAGTTTTGGCCTGAACTTTGTTTGTTTTATTCTCTCTAGTGTCCATAGACTATTCCAGCTTGATAGATCCAAAGCAGTTGGCATCCATCCCATTAATGCCAAAAGAAATAAAATTCCTGCGCCATCAAAAAGTTCTCGCGGCTCAAATGTATTTACAGGAGTTATTGGTCCATTCCACATTGCAAACAAAAATGCAGATACAGTAGATATTACTAGTACTATGACAATTATCTTTATAATCCCATCAAGGGCGTTGTATCGTCCTACAGATAGCACCCCAACACAGATACCAAACAAAATTACTATAATCCACTCTTTTAAGAAATCAACCTGAAATAGGTTTGCAAAAAATCCCGCAGTAATATACCCTACTGCTGCAGTAACAAAAAACATGGATGATACAGTAATTATAAAGTAGAGCCATAGCGCACCTTTACCTAATCTTTTGTACCCATCAATAATGCTAGTCCCAGTAACATTTGCATAGCGAGACCCGTACTCAAAGAAAGGATACTTCATAACAATTGCTAAAATTACAAATCCGATAATTAATAATCCAAATTCAGCGCCTGCCCTAGTTGATTGGACCAGATGCGATACCCCAATTGCAGTACTTGCAAATAATATCCCAGGACCTGCAGTCTTTGAGAAATTTGCCAGTCTGCGATTCAATGAGTAATTTGGTTTTAGTTTAGTATATAGTTGTGTAGTGATTATCAAACCAATGTTCCATTAACAACACTACGTTACTACTCGTATTTTGTTGTCTAAGTGGGTATACCACTGCAGTTACAGTTAAAAGTCTCACAAATACATATCATATTCTCTTTATAGATTTAATCACCTGCAACATTCTTCTGTTTTTGGTATTACGTGGCTTTGTTCTTAACACAAAGTTACAACACGGACAATGTTTACCATCCCACCATACAAAAATATCACATACAGAGCACATTTTCTGTCCTTGGATGTAACGATTAATCCCATGAACTCTTTTTGCTCTATGTTGTGTGCATATTCCTTTGCAGGCCATTATAAAATTATACTAAAAAACACGATTTATTAATATTGGTGAATTATTTTATCTACTCAATTCCTGACCTCAGTTAAGCATACCATATCTGTAGGATCTGATGTTTTAGATTTGTTAGATGAAAAGATAGAGTCAGGAGAGTTTTTCAATCGTAGTCATGGGTTTGAGTTTTGTGTCAAGAAACAATTACACTAATCAGCCGAATTGTAACACTACTCTAAATCAGTCGTATTTGTAGCAGAATTATTATATTATTAAAACAAGAACTTGCTCAAAATGGACGAAGAGTTTTTGGTTAAATGATGTCCACTAGATATTCATTAAAACTAATATACTCTAATTAACTTTCTATTTTCATTGCTTGCCTATGAATTAGTTAATGAGACTAGTGAAACAAAAAACGAACCAGGACGTGGCATACCAATAAAGAAAATTTTCATAGAAAATGACAGTATGACCATAGATGATAAAAATATCGACACATATGGATATGGCGACACACCAAACCCTGTAATCAATTCATTACAGAAAAATCTAGACATGCCACTTGATACAAATTCTAATCTTAACTTACCTAACAAAATTGTAGCTTCTAATTCCCCACAACCATACGTTAAAATTTCAGGATACTACAAGGTATACTACAAAAAAGACCAGATAATCGGCGAACTAACTTTGGCTGACTCTAAAAAGGCATCTTTTGCAAAGTTGAATCTCTCTGATTTAGAATATGAAATTATGCCTGTAGATATTCCATTTAAAATTGACACTAAAAACTATATGCAAAAAGATCAGACATTATACGAGACATATTGTAAAAATAATATCATTGAAAATAACAAGCTTTCAGCACAATTATTTAAAAAAATAGCAACAAAGTTCTTTGAATATATAAAATCAAAAGAAATTACATTTACCAAAGGCAACACTGCATTTCTATTGTACATTTTACCTAACGATAATACCATTACATACATGGATGATAATTCAGATGATGTGATAGATGATCTTGATTCCTTTGGAAACAAGATAGTATCGTATCCAAAATCTCCAACTACAGGCGTATTTTTTATGTCATATGATGACAAGGCATTTACAATTAATTGCACTGAAAAAGACCAGTTTTACAAAGACTTGGGAATAGGAAAAGAGTCTCACAAGAAGATACTCTTACCAAACAATAAATTGATTAACATAGCTGGATTTAACTGGTATTTTCTAAACATTAAAAATCCATATAAAATATTCCCAAAAACTAATGGGGGAATTTATCATCAGTTATGCTGCAACTATGTGGATATGAAAAAAGAAGGTTCTGTTACTGAAAAATCAATGCAGCTACATGTAATCTGCATTAACAAAACAAACGCAAAGCTAGAGGTAATGATTAATGAAAACTTATCAATGCCAAAATTACATGAACTTTTTACAAACGTTGATAATATTCCAAAAAATGCCTTTGAATTATTAATAATCAGAAAAGGACAAAGCACAATTTTTAGATATTATATGATGGCCATAAAATCATTACTAAACAATACACCATTTGACAGCGATCTATTAATTAAGATATTTACTAATAAAATTCGCAGCGATTATCGCGAATGGATAGCCAAAAAAAATCTAAAGGATGCAAAAGAGTTTTTCATCAAATCAGAGTTTTGTTACAAAACATTAAATCATACTAATAAATTATATAAATTAATGAAAGAGGCAGAATTTGCAAAAAGTGTAGGGCAGATGGCAAGAGAGTATGTAGATTTTAGAATAAAAACAAAAAATGACAATAACTCTTTGAAAGATATTTTATCAAAACAGAAATATGATATAGAGACATTAAAGTTTGTAATAAAAACAATTGGTCGCGGAATTCATTTACTAAATATTGGTAAAGATCAATATGATACAATTTTATCAAAATTATCTAATGTTGCACCACCAGCTGATATTGATGATAGTAATCGTAAAGACTTTTCATATTATTTTTACATGGGATATTTTGGAGATAATAAAAATTGACAAAATCTGAAATTCTATTTTATTACGAGTCAAGACAGAATCCTAATGGTGATCCTGATTCAGAAAACCAGCCAAGACTAATGCACGATGAAACAATTATGGTAACAGATGTTAGAATAAAGAGAACCATACGAGATTTTGCCAAAGAAAAGTATGGTTATACGTTATTTGTTGATAACAGTAAAGATGGTGACTTTGTAACAGCAGATACTAGAGCAAAAGACATTGCAAAAGAGAATAATGATAAAACAGGTGATTATGTACAGATTCTACTTGAGAACACATTTGATGTCCCACTGTTTGGAGGCCTTGTAACTATTCGTAAACCAAAGGAAGGTGAGAAAGGGGAATCAGGATCACAAAAAATAACAGGACCATTACAGTTTGGCATTGGAAGAAGTGTCAACAGGGTAAATCTAATCCAGCCAACAATAACATCTCGGTTTGTCGGTGCTGTTAAAGATGAATCAAAAGCCCAACACGGTACAATAGGCAAGTTTTATGCAGTCGAATACGCGTTAATTAAGATATACGGCGCATTAAATCCTGTTAATCTTGGAAAGTATCTGGAGAACCCGAAAATAGAGGAAAACTTTACAAAATACTGCGAGGAGCTTCCTACAATACTATATGATGGAACTACACAGCTTGTAACTAGGTCAAAATATCCTCAGAGAAGCATTCTATATCTGCAGGTAGATTACAAGGATGTAATGTATAATGACCTTCCAAGTATTGTATCTGAGAACATTAATTTACGATCCAAGGACACAACACCAACAGAACTAGGTGAATCTCCATTTGATTTCACAAAGCTAGTCAAAACATTAAATGAAAGAAAAGACAAGATAGAAAAAATTAGAATAAAATACGATGATGAGATTAAATCAGATGTCTCAGAAATGTTATCGCAGTTAGATGGCATAAAAGTTGATAATCTGTAATGACTAGAATTATTTCATTTGCAGTAACTGGTGATTTTGCCTCATTTAGAGATCCAACTGTTACGACAAACCAGCTAGTCTATTATATTCCATCAAAGACTGCAATAGTTGGATTTATTGGTGCAATACTTGGTATACAAAGAGGTAATACATTAGATGAGCTATACAGCAAAGATTACCTGGAATTCTTCTCAAAGATTAAGATAGGAGTACAGCTTTGCAACAATCCTAATAAAATCACATTTTTTACAAATCACCGTTCTTTAAAGCAACCAAAGACAAAACCAGTCAAAAAAGAGATACTAGAGTCGCCAAGATATGTATTTTACGTAAAAACTTCTGATGATATTTTAGATTCTATAATATCTTGCATAGAAAATCACAATTACAAATTTCCACCATATCTTGGCCATGCATACTGCATAGCTAAAATCACTGATCTAAAAATACATGAGGGCAAACTAGTGAAGAATCTCTGTGATACACTTACAGAATGTGTAATATTAGACGAGTCTGATTTTAACTATAACACAAATTTTAATATTGAATTATCAAAAAATGATAATGCAATGTTGGTAGTTGAGAGGCATCTGCATCATTTCTTTGAAGATTCTAAATTTACCCGTAAAGTGTTAAAACACTGGATTCCAATTAATGCAACTCCAATTGAAATAGAGCAGTTAGAGCAAAACAGACTATCTGATTTTTACGAAATTGAAGAAAAGGTGTACTGTCTTTATTGACATTTCGTTCACACGGACCTGAGAAACCAAAGTTATTAGAGGATCACCTGATATATGTGGGAGAGAGGGCACAAAAACTTGCATCCTGTAGCAGTTTTGCCTCAAAAGACGTTGCATATTATGCAGGATTATTTCATGATATAGGTAAACTAAATCCTTATTATCAAAAATTATTTTGTGGAGAAGACAAGGAAGAACTCTCAAAAAAATATCATGATTTTCACTCGCCGTATTCTTGTTGGTTTACAAAGTATCTGTTAAAACAAACTACTCTAAGTAGGGTGGATAGAAATAGAGTAATGATGATAATTGATGGCCACCACGGCAAGATGAAAAACACTCCTGGAAATTATTTTGGAGATGAGAAGAGAAAACCACAAACAGTAAAAGAGATATTGAAAAACTGGAATATCTTTAAGAATTCCTGTAAAAACAAAATAAAAGAACTAGACTTTGATATAATGCCATCTTGTGATAAAATGAAATATGACAAGTTATTGAAATTAAAACCAGGTGAAGATGTAGTGGATGCGTTTTTGGAATGCGGATATTTTTTTTCTTGTGTTCTGCAAGCAGATAGAGGTAGTTTTTCTGACTTTGAGGAAATCAAACTAGATGATAATTTTATGATAAATACTGAAAAACTAGCTACAAAAAATACACTGTCTGATTTTCGTAATTCATTTCAGTCTGAGGTGCAAAAAAACATAGATACTACAAATCCAATTAATGTAATTAATGCCCCTACAGGGACTGGTAAGACCAAGGCATTTTTAGATCTTATCAAAAAGTACAAGCCTGATAGAGTTTTTTATTTTTCACCCTTACTGGCATTAACTGATAATATAGGAGATAAACTCTCAGATGTATGCGATAGTACAGATGAGATACTGGTGTATCACCACATATTCACTGGAAGCCTAAAACAAAAAAACACTGCAGACAAAGATACTACAGATGAAGATACCAAAAATGAACCTTATAAATGGAACTTTGATTACGATGCATTCAATGAGAAGATAGTAATCACTACAACTCAGAGACTTTTAATGATATTGTATTCAGATGCAGTAAATAACAAGATAAAGCTTGCATCATTTAGAAATTCACTACTAATAATAGATGAGGTGCAGACTCTACCAAAATTTCTACTAAAAAACATGATCAAAATACTACAGTCCATGAATCATAATCTTAATACAAAGACACTCCTTGTTAGCGCAACAATTCCACATGAATTATTGCATTTACCAAAAGTTGTAATGAATCCAAAGTCCTTACAAGAATACCAAAAAGAAAAAAATCGTACCATAACAAAATCCAATACATTGGAGATTGATAAAATCAAAAAAAGCAACACTCTCATCATGTTTAACACTAGGAAAGAAGCAAAAGAGAAATACAACCAACTAGATGTAGAAAACAAACATTACATCTCATCGGGGCTGACAAAAAACCACAGAAACAAAATTCTCTCAAATTTATCTAAAAAAGATTCTGTTCTAGTATCAACTCAGGTGGTGGAGGCAGGAGTCGATATCAGTTTTGATCAGATTTGGAGACAGATGGCACCAATTGATAATATAATTCAGGTAATGGGCAGACTAGACAGAGAGTCAAATAACAAATCCTCTACACTTCATCTCTTTGATGTTGATACTGCAAAATATACCCCTTATTCCTCATTAGAGTTTATGGAATCACAAAATATAATCCAAGACATCTCTAACAGTATGCAGTTATATGAAAAACTAGACTCATACTATGATACCATATCTACAAAAAACAAAACTCAAAAGGACTTGGAAACTAATCTTAATGACTCCATGTCCAGATTGGATTTTAAGGACGTGTGGCAGATGATACAAAAACACATCGGTGAGAATTTTTATGATTCTGTATTTATACCATTACCTGAGACGTGGAATGATATAAAGTCAGATCTGTTATCAAAGAGCAAGTATAGAATAAAAAAACACGCAGGACTAACTGCACTACTTCCAGCAAAGGCTTTTACCATGCAAGAGTTTTTTGATGAGGAGTTGTATGAGAATAATATTTTATATCCAAAAAAAGAGAAGATAGAGGAGCTGTATGATAAAGAAATAGGATTGGACAAATGGATAAAGTAATTCAGTTATGCTATTGTAAAGTATCCCTTTATGATGAGCGAAAAATATCAGCTACCCAGCTTCGTTCTTTTATAGGATACAAGTTCTTTGATGATACAGAGTTTCATCACCATGATGATAACCCATATAGATACCCACTAATTCAATATAAAAGAATTAAAGATGATCTATATATTTTAGGTATAGAACAGTTTTCTGATCTGGTTTTTAATAAAATATCTGAACTAGATCATCTAACATTACACAACACAAAGATACCTATATCCAATATTATCTTTGAGAGAAAAAAACATATTATAATAGAAAAGTTATGTCGATATAGATTTACAAGTCCTTGGATTGCACTAAACACTGATAACTATGCCAAATTCAAATCCCTTGATCCTATATTTTATCAAAAGTTCTTAGAAGATATTCTGACTGGAAACCTCCTTAGTGCATTAAAGGGACTTGATATGAGAATTGATTTTAGACTTTACGTCAAGATTAATTGGTTTAAACATATTCCAGTAGTAGCACATAAACATGGATTTTCAGGATTTTATGCGGAATTTGTAACAAACATTTCATTGCCAGACTTTATCGGGCTAGGAAAAAGTGTATCAAAGGGATTTGGGATAATACAGAAACAATGATAGTTGAGGTCTTTACAAATGGAGCAAGCATCCATAGAAAGCGGGAGAGATTTGTCATAAAGACTCCTGATGATAAAGATCAAGAGATATCTGCACAGAAAACAGATGCGATACTTGTAAGTGCAAACGCTATGATTAGTACTGCTGCCATGAAACTATGTGTTGAGAGACAGATTCAGCTAGTAATAACTTCATACACTGGAAGACCGATAGCTAGAATGTGGTCAAGTGTCCCTGGAAGGCAGACGCAGTTAAGACGGCAACAATATCTAAACTATGACACAAAATTTGCATTTACTCTCACAAAACAACTATTGCATGAAAAACTCACAAACCAAAAAAACTATCTATCACAATTAAAACAAAACAGAAAAGACGGTATCTTAACTGAAAGACTATCTGATACAATATCGTTTATGGGTAAAACAATACATAAACTAGATGAGTATAATTTCCAGAAAAACTATGCCCAGACGTTTTTGGGTTTTGAGGGAATTTGTGCACTAAGATATTTTAAAGCCATATCTGCATGTCTTCCAAAAAGATGGCAGTTTGAGAAACGCACACAGAATCCAGGTCTTGATGAGTTTAATACTTGTCTTAATTATCTGTATGGTATGGCATATGTCAGTATAGAAAAGATTGTAATTATATCCGGATTAGACCCCAACGCTGGTTTTTACCACAAGGACCATTATGGAAAGCCAACACTGGTTTATGATATTATAGAGCCGTACAGACCCATAATGGACAAGGCACTAGTCTATATGTTTAATCGTAGAATGGTAAAAGATAACTGGTTTTCAGAATACCTGACAAAGATATCACATGCAGTAGAACTAAGCAAGGAGGGACGATTTGAACTAATCTCTATTTACAAAAATAACTGTCTGTCTTTCATTGAAAGACAGACATGGCAGCAATGCAGAGAAATAACTAAAGATCTCTTAATCTTGGATAGGTTTGGTAAGAATTTAAAATGAAGTATGTAATGTATTATGCCATTTATGATATTGTAGAGAACTCTACACGAGAATCAATAATTCAGGTTCTAAAGGACCATGGCTTTATACGAATACAGAAAAGTGTATTTTGTGGCAAACTCAAAAACCAGCAAAAAAAAGATCTTGTATCGTCAACAAATAAAATAATTAACTTACAAACCGACTCCTTTTACCTGCTTGCAAGCTGTTCTGTCTGTTTTGGAAACATAATTACACTTGGTAAAAGTTTTGATAAACACTATGTCTCAGGGGATAGAACCTCGATGGTATTTTAAATGATATCAGTTACAAATGTAGTTGAAAACTCGTTTTGTCCTAGATTTACTTACTATGAACAAGTTTTGGGGATAAAACAATATGAAGAGAAAAGACCAACTGTACTTGCAGGAAGAGCACATCATAAAAAATCAGAAACCACGAACAAAAACTATCTTTTTAAAAATCTATCAGGTATCAAACACACATCCCAGAAACTGTATTCGATAAAACATAACTTTGTTGGTATAATCGATCATGCTATAGAAACTAAAAATTATCTCATATTAGTTGAACGTAAATACACTGATTATACTGTAATTCATGATACATTAAAAATACAGCTAGGTCTCTTATCTATTCTGTTAAAGGAGAATCTAAAAAAACCAGTAAAAAATGCAAATGTTATTTTTACAAAAGATGGTATGACTAGAACCGTCTGCATTGATATGACTCCTCAGATCTATAGCATTGCATTAAGAAGACTAGATGAGACAAAACAAATAATCTCATCTGGAATAATGCCAGAATCACACTATGACAGTAGATGTGATGATTGTTGTTATAGAAAGTCTTGTGAATATGGTTCATTAAATAGTAGTTGATATTTTTTCTTTAATGTTACATATGTTAGCAGAATACCATGAAATTTCCTTAATAACATAAAAATAAGCCAAAAAACTGACTCAATTAATGAAATTCTAAAATAACAAAGATTGAAACCAATGTGCCATGCCTGGTATTTTTTCGTAGCATACAATTAATGAAATTCTAAAATAACAAAGATTGAAACATTAAAGGGAAATTCACTCCGCACACACAGGGGGTCAATTAATGAAATTCTAAAATAACAAAGATTGAAACTTCCCAATGGAATAGAGTTTGCCTCTGAGAGTCTCCAATTAATGAAATTCTAAAATAACAAAGATTGAAACTCTTACCTATGATGGAGTATTTGTATGTAAATTCTACAATTAATGAAATTCTAAAATAACAAAGATTGAAACGAGATGAAACAAGTCAAGGAGGAGGCACAGACAATGAAGCAATTAATGAAATTCTAAAATAACAAAGATTGAAACCATTTACAGGTCCTACCTTGACAGTTATTATGATTCAATTAATGAAATTCTAAAATAACAAAGATTGAAACCTTACTGCAGTCGCAAGTTTTTCTTGGATGTCTTCCAATTAATGAAATTCTAAAATAACAAAGATTGAAACGACTATTTTGGCATGAGCCAGTGAATTTTGCTATTCAATTAATGAAATTCTAAAATAACAAAGATTGAAACGCGTTTCAATTCACTACATGGGAGAAAAAGAAGGGACAATTAATGAAATTCTAAAATAACAAAGATTGAAACTACCCCAATATTCAGCTATTGCATTAGATATTGCGCAATTAATGAAATTCTAAAATAACAAAGATTGAAACATCTGCAAGCCTTTCGCCTAGAAATGATTACATCCAATTAATGAAATTCTAAAATAACAAAGATTGAAACCAAAATCAAATCTGTAGGTGCGGATAACGAATCAGCAATTAATGAAATTCTAAAATAACAAAGATTGAAACTAAATTGAGTGATGTCTGCGTTGATTTCATCTAGACAATTAATGAAATTCTAAAATAACAAAGATTGAAACTGGGCATCAGCGTTCCGATCACAATAATTATGGTACAATTAATGAAATTCTAAAATAACAAAGATTGAAACTGAATTGGGTCGCTGTGTCAGAACACGTGGAATCAACAATTAATGAAATTCTAAAATAACAAAGATTGAAACTCATATTCTTCTTTGACGCCATCTAGTGGTTGGAACAATTAATGAAATTCTAAAATAACAAAGATTGAAACATAGGTGTGTCACTACAACACATCTACCAAATCGTCAATTAATGAAATTCTAAAATAACAAAGATTGAAACATTATATCACATGTTGCATATGCCGAATCTTCAAACAATTAATGAAATTCTAAAATAACAAAGATTGAAACTTTTTTCTGCGGTACGAATAGATTTAACATGAGACAATTAATGAAATTCTAAAATAACAAAGATTGAAACAGGGTAATATAAGTATGAGTTGGTTTGTTCCAAACAATTAATGAAATTCTAAAATAACAAAGATTGAAACACATATGCAACATTAGTTATTACACACAATATCACACAATTAATGAAATTCTAAAATAACAAAGATTGAAACTGGACGCGATAGGGTTAGACGATGACAGACCACGAGCAATTAATGAAATTCTAAAATAACAAAGATTGAAACTGCATATGTGGCTGGTCTTACTCCTGCAACTTGGGCAATTAATGAAATTCTAAAATAACAAAGATTGAAACTAGTGACACATCTACCAAATCGTACTGGAAAGGTACAATTAATGAAATTCTAAAATAACAAAGATTGAAACTCGATGGATATCCACATGTTGTTACCAGCACAACGTATCAATTAATGAAATTCTAAAATAACAAAGATTGAAACATACTTAAAACTTG
This sequence comes from Candidatus Nitrosopumilus sp., assembly GCA_965238195.1. Taxonomy (GTDB): domain Archaea; phylum Thermoproteota; class Nitrososphaeria; order Nitrososphaerales; family Nitrosopumilaceae; genus Nitrosopumilus. The sequence continues at coordinate 1,586,126 of OZ250174.1, forward strand.
TAATTAAAGACTTGCATACTTCAATTAATGAAATTCTAAAATAACAAAGATTGAAACTTTAGTCGTAAGTCCGACAGATAGATACTTGTTTACAATTAATGAAATTCTAAAATAACAAAGATTGAAACGAATAATAACTATGGCAAAATCAATACAGGTTTCACCAATTAATGAAATTCTAAAATAACAAAGATTGAAACGCAGAATCATGCAAAGTACAGCGTCTTCAGGTTTTCAATTAATGAAATTCTAAAATAACAAAGATTGAAACGTTATCAAAATCATGACACTTGAAGATGAAACTAACAATTAATGAAATTCTAAAATAACAAAGATTGAAACGTCTCCCAGTCGAAGTTTTGAATCAGACTTCTAACCAATTAATGAAATTCTAAAATAACAAAGATTGAAACAATCTCCAACAATATCTATGATTCTTGGCGGAGCGGCAATTAATGAAATTCTAAAATAACAAAGATTGAAACACACCGCTCTAAAATCAACAACACTGTCATCAAGTCAATTAATGAAATTCTAAAATAACAAAGATTGAAACATGACTCATATTGGAGTAACAGAATTGCTCCACCTGCAATTAATGAAATTCTAAAATAACAAAGATTGAAACTTCCAAATCAGCCATGTTTGGAATAATTTTAACTGCAATTAATGAAATTCTAAAATAACAAAGATTGAAACGAAAAGATAACGCAGATATTCAAATAGATACAAGACAATTAATGAAATTCTAAAATAACAAAGATTGAAACTCATTGGTGTGTTATTTGTCTAACAGTAAATAAAGACAATTAATGAAATTCTAAAATAACAAAGATTGAAACAATTATTGCCATCCTGTCAAACATTGCATCAGATTTCAATTAATGAAATTCTAAAATAACAAAGATTGAAACGGCAGATGTGAAAAATCTATCTTAGAGGTTCTAGCAATTAATGAAATTCTAAAATAACAAAGATTGAAACTTAAAACAGTCAATCGAGTATGCATCAGAGGTCACAATTAATGAAATTCTAAAATAACAAAGATTGAAACCCAAATTCAGTATTGAATCAGTTTTTGAGTGATTTGCAATTAATGAAATTCTAAAATAACAAAGATTGAAACTCTAGTGAAAACACCGATCCTTCTGGTATTGCATTCAATTAATGAAATTCTAAAATAACAAAGATTGAAACGAGAAAGCAAACCAAGCAGGTTTTACGTGTGCTATCAATTAATGAAATTCTAAAATAACAAAGATTGAAACCATTTATGATGCGTTTGGTCCAGTATGCGAAAAATCAATTAATGAAATTCTAAAATAACAAAGATTGAAACGCTGTGAGCGTAGTGGTATAGTACGAGAGGCATTCACAATTAATGAAATTCTAAAATAACAAAGATTGAAACTTCACGCCTAGAAATACTACAGCTTTGGCAATTCTCAATTAATGAAATTCTAAAATAACAAAGATTGAAACCGAGCTCAATACTAGACATGTCAGGTCCATGGGAACAATTAATGAAATTCTAAAATAACAAAGATTGAAACGTTGTTTCATTCATTACTAATACTCTACCGTTAACAATTAATGAAATTCTAAAATAACAAAGATTGAAACACCAAAAAAGGGCATCCCAAGAACTGGGAATAAACAATTAATGAAATTCTAAAATAACAAAGATTGAAACTTTTCGCAGAGGTAATATCATCTGCCCTTAATCTTCCAATTAATGAAATTCTAAAATAACAAAGATTGAAACAGGATTAAATCGGCCAATATCATCATATACAAAATCACAATTAATGAAATTCTAAAATAACAAAGATTGAAACAAATAAAGGGGAAATATTCAGAGACCGGTCCACTCAATTAATGAAATTCTAAAATAACAAAGATTGAAACCAGCATTTCCTAAACACTTGTATCTCTGTGTATCTCAATTAATGAAATTCTAAAATAACAAAGATTGAAACAATGCTGAAAATGGTAATGTTATATCTTGTGAGTCACAATTAATGAAATTCTAAAATAACAAAGATTGAAACTTTTACAGTCATTTCCTATGTTTGAATGTATATTGTCAATTAATGAAATTCTAAAATAACAAAGATTGAAACACTTGGGTGATGGTTGTACAGTTCAAACCAAAAACAATTAATGAAATTCTAAAATAACAAAGATTGAAACGTTTTGTAATGTCTGTATTTTCATCCTCTGGTGAGCAATTAATGAAATTCTAAAATAACAAAGATTGAAACCATCCGGTGGCAATTCCATATATTCCAGAAATGGCTCAATTAATGAAATTCTAAAATAACAAAGATTGAAACTGAGTAAAAAGATTTCAATTAACAAAAAGCGCAAGCAATTAATGAAATTCTAAAATAACAAAGATTGAAACTATTCATCCTCAGCTATTTCGAGATTTAGCCGATAACAATTAATGAAATTCTAAAATAACAAAGATTGAAACCAAAACCAACGATCCTTTTCGATGTGCCTTAGTAGCAATTAATGAAATTCTAAAATAACAAAGATTGAAACCTGTAGTTGATGTTGCAGTGCTTGTGTCATCTTCAACAATTAATGAAATTCTAAAATAACAAAGATTGAAACTCCAAGGCAGTTTTAGAATCACTAGGGAGATTTGCACAATTAATGAAATTCTAAAATAACAAAGATTGAAACTATGTAAAAAATGCAAGAATTAGAGGAGATAGTAGCAATTAATGAAATTCTAAAATAACAAAGATTGAAACTTGCAAAACAATCAGCCATAGATGCATTTGACAGCCAATTAATGAAATTCTAAAATAACAAAGATTGAAACGTAGTGAGAGCCTATCAGTGTGTAGGCGTAACAAATCAATTAATGAAATTCTAAAATAATAAAGATTGAAACATTATACGAGTCCCGCATATTAGTAATGATTTTGTAATACTTGATTAATTCCAAGATACAGATTGCCAAAGTTGTTTTAGCTACATTCTAATTTTTTTGCAAATATTGGATAGATATCGTGTATGGTAATCCATTTTGTTTTATTTTGCAGATACTTTATACCTATAATGGGTTTTCTCAATTATGTGTAACCTCCAACAATTAAGATTTAGATATATTATGATTTAAAGATATCATGCTAAGATTTGTTCTTCTTGTAATAAAATGAATTATCTTAAAAACGGGTATGTGTAATTATGGTTCATAATCACTTTGGATTTGTATCTACTTGGTATAAACTAGTTTTTAAAGAAATACCTAAACCCATTTGCGGTATTGTAGTTTTAGTTTGATACTCCCTCTTTAGAATTTGGATGTGATTTATCAGATCGCATTGACATTTTGATTGAAGTTTAGAATGAAATAACGTAAGATAGTATTGAATCGTAGAATGTTGAACTATATAATTACTAAAAACATAAGTTCAAAGTTAGGATTATCAAGATATGTTTGGCCGTAGATGGAGATCAAAATATGAGTTATTGTATATTACCAAACATAATTTGAAGAGTTCATTACCAACTATTGTAATGGCAATATGGACTAGTTCTATGATGATTTTTGCCTTATCTGCATAGAATGGTTCAAGCTTCATTGTAATGGCAATATGGACTAGTTCTATGATGATGGCCGGACTTATTGTACGACAAACTTGGAAAATGATTTTCCAAATTGGTTTGCTGTAATGCTAAGTGTGTATCTTGGAATTTTGGTTGCCATGATTGCATATTTTAAAGCAAAAAAGTCGCAAGACAAAATAGAATCTAAAATCATGCGAATTGAAGGAATTTTATCTAGTGAATTCAAATTAGAAAAAAACCATCCCAAAATATCTCAATTTTATTTATCAGTAGCGCTAGATGGAATCATTAATCTTTTCCCCGATTTAGAAAAACTTGCTAAAAAATGGAAAAAATCTAAAAAAACAGATGAAAAGAATTTCTTAGAAGAGAAAATTAATCATATTTGGAACACCACAATGACTGAATATGGGATAGTATTACAAAATCCAGATTATGTTTCGAAAAAACTATATGATAAAAAAACATTGAATGCGTTAAAAAATATTTCACTTAATTGTAATATTTTTCCTACATTTGATCATGAAAAAAATAAAGTGGATTTTCATATGTTTCATCGAATTGTTAGAGATTGTATATTATTATTAGATAAACTAAAAATTGATTTAAAGTTTAGATCAGATTTGCTAAAATATTAATTTTGAATTACTAATACTTTACTAAAATCAACATATTTTTTACTTCGCTTTTACTAACATAAGTAACAGGATAATAAAATGGATAAATATAGATTAAATTTTTTCAATTTTAGGATGTAATCTGTATGAGCGATGTAAATCTCCAAACATGGAAAGTTCCATTTATTGCAGAAATATGGAAAGATGATTTTACTCATGTTGTAATTGATAGGCCTTACAAAATAAAACTAGATGAATTTATAATTCATCTGGAACCTATGAAGAAAGAAAAGATGGCAGGTCATTTTTTGTTCCAATTTTCTAATTTAGATAATAGTGTAAATAATGCAGAGTTAATGGCTGAAAAAATAAAACTAGATAAATTTGAGAATCTCAAAAGAATTTTTCTATTGAAGGGGTTGAATTTAGAAGTTAAATGGAAGAAAATTGAGGTTGTAGATCTTCCTTCTGACCATAGATTAAAAGTTTCACAGTCATTTATGTCATCATGGAAAAATCTCAATCGGCCAATTCCATTTTTAGAAAATGACATCACATCTATTGAAAACATACACAACAAAATAAAAAATCACAAACATAAAGAATACATTGACAATATACTAAATTTGCTTACAACTAATACATCCAATGAACGAGAGTGTTTCTTTTACAAATGGATCTCGTTTAATCAAATTTATTCTTATGATGCAGATGAAAATGATTCAGAACGTATATCTATTGAAAAGTTTACAAAAAAATATTCTGAATTTCAAGAATCACATCTACATTTAAAAAACAATGAAGTTGTTTTTACAATGTTATTTGAAGACGACCATTTAAACAAAAAGAAGACAGAAAACTTTTCAAGCAGATTAAAAGAATCAATTAATAACAAAGACAGTCACAATATTTGGAAATATTCATTATTATGTATTTACTCAATTAGAAATGAATTTTTCCATGGAGGTGAAGAAAACAAACAATTTGAGAAACTTTCTAAATTTCTCGATAATATTATACTTACAGCATTAAACAATATTTTTGAATTAAAATAAATATAAAATTAAGCCATATATCAATTCCAACATATTTTCTTTTAATCAATGTTGTATAATCTCAATAATGATTATGTAATAATCACTAATGAAAATATACGTTAATGCTAGTCAAAATTCGGCTTGGCTGTTATCAATAGATTTTAAAATTTAGTATCTTGGCATAATGCTAAGTCTTGATTTTGCAGATACTGCAATTATTGAAACAATTGCTACAGCTAAAATCATTATTGCAATTGTACCAAATTCTGGAACTACAAACGTACCAATAATTTCAATCTCTTCTATTCCTGCAAGAAAAGGAATAGTTTGTATCTAGTCAAGTCCTTTATGTAATATCAATAGTTTGAATGAGTTTTAGACTGTCCAATTCATTTAGAGATACCATCTCCGGACTAATACTGTAAAGAGTATTATCAATGTAAATAGTTCTACCGTTATAGTATTCACTATTTTTAACTTCTACTGTACCTTTTGGGGTAAATCCTTGTTCATTTATTTTGTAAACATAAAATCCATACCACGATTGATTTGATTCAAAATTACTATTATTGTTATGATCAGTAATTGGAATTGCCAATAATTGTTTATTAAAATCAATTAAAACAGACTTGTGATTTTCTTCAGCTTCAGTTACAGTATTTCTATTATTACCAATGAATACTTGTCCTGCAATCTTTGGATTCTCAAAGTCAGATACATCAAACATTGCTATCTTGACACCACCATCACGACCGATTCCAATTACATGATCTTTTCCAAACGGATGCAGATAGTTTGAGAATCCAGGAATTTTTAGCTCACCTAGTATCTTTGGTTGGTTATTGGACAAATCAATTACAAAAAATGGGTCTACTTGTCTAAAGGTTACAAGGTATAAAGTATCACCTACAAATCTTGCAGAGTAAATTGATTCACTAATTGCAATTTTATCAAGACTTCCAACAAGAAGTAGTGCAGAATTTTTTATATCAAATACAGTAACATTGTTTGAGACGCCAGATCTGTCATCCCAGCTTGTAGTGGCTATTCTGAATTGATTATCATATTCATCCATTGAAAATTGATTTAGTACAGTTCCTGCCACCTTGGCTGATGATACTAGAGTAAATTGACCTTGGTTAATGTCGATTTTCTGAATTACTGTTTTTGTAAGGTTATTTGTTAGTTGTATTCCCAAGTCATCGCGCAGTTTTTCTAGTTTATTCTCATCGAATTGTACAAGGCTTTTTGATACAATATCTAAAATTTTCAACCATTTTTCGTCTTGCTGTAATGTGGTTTTGGAGTTATCTAAAAGCAGTTTTCTGATTTTGAATTGATCAGAAGGTTCTAGATATGGAAATACTACATCAATGAATTCCCAATCAAGATAGTCAATTATTTGCTTTGTTGCAGTATCAACATATGTTATGTAGATACTGTTTTGCGACACATAGATTGTGTTTCCCTCACCCATAAGATATGATTCAGAATTTATGTTATTACCTAAAGTATCAAATGATGTGATTGTTTTGTATGTGTACTGTGGTAATGTGTTTGATGAAAATGCAAATATTTTTGAATTTTCTTTTGATGGCATCAAATCATCATATATGATGTTTGGAATAATTATCCCATTATTATTAACAGATGGATGAGATGTCACTAGGTAAACATATTCATCAATCATTCTTGCTGACTGATAATTTCCAGTTACTGTAAACTGTTTTACAAGTTTAGCTGAATCCCTTTGTGATACATCTATAATTTTGATTTGGGTTTTCAATTCATCAGGTTGTTTAAGAAATATAATTAATTTATCATCATTTAAGAAAGTATCATGAATGCCATCTTCAGTATAGACACCAAAATCTTTTGCAACTATAATTTTTTCAACTATTTCAGCATCTACAGGGGGAGTTGCATCAATGATAGTTAGAACATAATCATTTGCAATGAATATGTGCTTACCATCATTTTTTACATAATCTGGTTCATCCACATTTTTGACCTGGATGTTTGTTGTGGAATAGTCACTTGATACCGTAGGTGATTGGGATGGAGATGAATCAGTTGATGATGCAAAGTTCTCCTGGGATGGCTCAAAAGAGGGTTCAACTGATTCTTCAAATATCATTCCCTCCTCAATCGTACCACTCTCTCTAAAACTTGATTGGTTATCATCAATTGTGGAGGAAATTTTGATTTTTGCACTTGATAAATCAAGATATGTTTGAACTTCTTTTTCATTATCCAAATGAATCAGTGATGATGAATCTTTTGTTATAGAATTCTTCACACTATCAATCCCAAACGGATTCTCAGATAATGGGTAAATGATTCCACGATTAACCATTTTTACAATATGTTCAACATGTAAACACAAAGGAGAATCATTAGATATTCTAAATACTAGTACTTTTCCTACATTACAAATTATATCAGTTGGTGAAATTCCCTGCATGGTTTGAGTTTTTGGGGATGGTAAAGAATCACTAATTGACAATGGAGTAGAACCTATGAACATTATTAAAATAAATGTCATTGCTAAAAGTGCTCGATTCATTTTATATTTTTATCAAATCTGATGATATCTATTAAATGGTTCGGATGAATTCTAGGTATTATTTAAGCGAATTAAAAAGATGAATTTGAATCCCTGAAGATTTAACCGTTTTTGGTTCCTATTTCCAATAATCATTGGTGAGATGAATTAATAATTCTCAAAATCTAACCCATCATATTCACTTTTGAAGTACAGTATTTGTCAAAAATAATAATAATATCCAATTAATTTGTAGTTATAATGAATAAGCAATTAGAAGATCTTTTCAAATCTAAAGAACTATTTTTAATCCTTCATACTATCATGAATAATCCCAATTGTAGTACGGGTGCCATTTTAAAAAGAACAAAAATTTCCAAAACTAATACCCATAGACATTTACAGAAATTAGAAAATATGGATGTAATTATAAAATTTAAAGAAGAAAAAAATCTTAAACATAAGCGAAGTTATAGATATAGATCAAATATTAAAAAATTACAGATTACTCTAACAAAAAATCAATTCACCATTATCACTTAAAATTGCAGTTTTTCTTAATCTTATTCGTGAAAATCAAAACTAATGCTAATCAAATTCTTGAAAAGAAAACATGCGGAAAAATACTAGTGAATAAAATACTTTTTACAAGTGGAATTATTATTCTAGTTCAAATTTCTAATAATTGATTCCCTCGAGGGGGTTTGAATCAAAAAGTGTAGACCCCAAGAATATTAAACAATGAATTGACCCGTATCAAAAAAATACTAGCGACGAATTCCATAATATGGCATAATACTATAAACTAAATTATTATTTTAATAATTCAAATCATAATTATTATATTTTTCTATATCTAAATTTTAATCTCATATTCTGTTTGTTCTTTTATATCAAACAAGAATATAATGGAATCATGTTGTTTTGATTGTTAATGCTGATCTCATCACATCTAAAATTTTTATATATCACAAAATATCTTCCTTAAATACTGTTGAAGGGTTGGGAAATAATACAATTATCTGAAGTTATGTCTATTCATATTAATTTACCAATAAATTTCTCAAATTTTGACTTGATTCCATTTTTAGATACTTTTTCATCTTTTCATATGACTTTTATTATTGATTTAAATAACGTCCATCAAAAGTTCAGAGAGAGTAATTAATATGACTCAAAAACAATCGTTATCTCCATTGAAATCAAAGTCTACATCAAAAACAATTATCAAATTAATGAAAAAACAACCTTTGATTTGTACATCTACAGTTGCACCCACAACTAGAGGATTTTTGTTAAAAACAAAAATTGCATCAAACGTAGGTTCTGATATTGCCGAATTGAGAATTGATTCGTTAAAAAATCAATCTCCAGAAAACATTAAAAAAATAATCGTAGGTTCTTGTTTGCCTCTAATTGTTACCAATAGAAATAAAGAAAATAGAGGATTGTTTCCAAGTGGGAATGAACAAAAAAGATTATCTTTATTGTTTGAAAGTATGAAATCAAAACCTGCATTCATAGATATTGAATTACATACTGAAGAAAAAGATCGTATTGCAATTATTGATGCGTCTAAGAAAAAAGGAATCGGTACAATCTGTTCTTATCATGATTTTGTAAGAACTCCTTCTGCAGAAAAAATAATTGAAATTTTTAAAAAAGTATCAAACACGGGTGCAGATATTGCAAAATTAGTTTTTACACCTCATACAAAAAAAGATGTTGTAAACATACTTCATGCAGTTGAATTTGTTAGATACGACAATATACCATCAACAATATTTGGAATGGGAGACATTGGGCAAGATACCAGGATTCTTTCTCCAGTTTTAGGTTCTTGCTTGACATATTGTGCTATCAAATCAGATCCAACAAATGGACTATCACAAGTTTCTGTTAAAGATACACGTGCAATATTTGATCTTCTTACAAAACAAAAGAAAGGTTGGACATCAGTCAGGAAAGAACGCAAAGAATTACTAGCATTAGCAATTACTGAATTTATGAGTAAAAAGAATTATCCATTTATTGGTAGATTAATTGATGCATAATATTATAAAATAATTTTAAACCTTGCAGTTCAATGAATATACAAATTATCTAATCATTTGTGCGTAATATTGTGTATAATTAATTATTGATTCCAATAAGAAGGAAGGAAATTCAGATAAATTGAAAAATCTAAATTATAAAGAATTCAGCATTACGAACTCCTTGAGAACATCCGTTTTGAAAAAGATGTCTAATTTCACCAAGAGAGAAGTCATCAAATTACTGTCTCCAATTGATGAGTATGCAGAAGAATCTGGAGAATTTTTCCCTAGAGGAAATACAGCACATTGCGCTGCTGTACTAATTGAACAAATTCCCAACAAAAATGACTTTCTGAAATCCATAGTTTTTGATAAACGTCAAAACGCAAAAGTAAGAAAATATGCTCTCTTAATTCTTACAATGAATTTACAGGATCAAATTCGTCCAATTTTAAATGATAAATCTTTACAAAATCCAAAATTAGAATTTGTTAAAGAATACATTTTGGAATGGTTATCAGTTAGTCCTGAAACTGAATTATTTAGTCAGTGGTAATTTTTTGATAAGAGGTAGCTAACTCACACCCCTGTACAGGTTTGACGATGTGAGTCTTAAGACCTCTATCATCTAAAGTGGTTTTCATTGAACTTTGCTTAACATAAAATAATTTGATCTTGAACTAACTTTTTCCTAGTCTCAGAATACCTTAAATGTAAATTTTTGAGCTTACTCTGAATCTTTTGATAACTGTTTAAAATACTCAGTTACTTTTTCTAGAGTTTTTTCTGAAATATCCATCTCTACAGGACCTACACCTTTAACATCAAACTTGATCGTTTGTGTTTTCATAATTAATCTTAAAAAACTCCATTAATAATATCTAGAGGATTATGACATTACCTTGATTTGTCTATTTTATTTTGTATTTTCTGGCAATCTCATCAGTTACTTCCCCCGCATCTTTGACATCACTCAAAAATTTGGTTATCATATCTGAACCCATGAATCTAGGTTTTGGATATAATTCATCTTCATTTTTACAAATTAAAGCATACAAAACTCCCAATTCTTTCATAGTAATTGGTCTGCCGTGATAGTAGAATATCTTATCATTAGGTCCCTTTCTACCTGGAACTATTGTAATACCTAATTTCTCTAGATAGTTGTCATTCATTATATTTCTCCTCATGTTCTCCTTCAAGCACAAAATCTGGTATAATTCCACTATCTAATCGAGTCTGGACATGAATAGTATAGAGCCACGAAACTCTTTTTTTAGTAATTCATAAACATAATTCTCAAATCTATTCCCAATCTTACAATACAACTGAGATAAAAAAAGTGGCAAAGACATCAGGCCTTCATTGACTTGATGTCTTTGATAATTTCTCCAAAGTCATTGTATAATGCTTCAAATTCTTGCATTCTACCCTTATCTTTGGAAAATTCTTTCATTTTGCCCCTGGGGAAGTTCTGTAAAAGCTCTTGAAATTCTTGAACCCTATCTTCTATATTATCAGCAATCTTTGCTGTTGATGTCCTTGTTTGATCTTGTGTTTGTAAAATTTTATTGGCTTCATCAATTGTAGCACCTTTTTTCATAGCTTTGTATGCGTCTTTACCATCTTGAATAATTCCATCAAGTTTTCTGACTTTGATTGCCATTGGAAATTGGTTATTATGAATCCATTTCATGAACAAATCCAAATTCAACGGATCACTGACCCATTCTTTTAGATCTTTCTTCTTGAATATCTCTTCAAAATGAGAATATCTTCTCAACCATAAATCATCATCTGGAAATTTCTCTTTATACTTGAGAGTGGCTTCATATGATTTTATCATACTATTCACTTTGGTCTTACTGATGCTTATTGCGTGTGCTACATCTTCCTGATCAAAATCATGTTTTCTAATTAGATCATAAACATGAGCACTTTGATTTAATGCAGCCCAATCCTTCTTTCCACTTACATGAATACGTGCAAGAAAAACAGCTAGTGATTTATCAGTAATATTTTTAGGAATTACTATGCACTGAACTGGATCAATTATTTTTAGAGAAAATTCTTTTTCTTTTCCTGATTTTATTTCCTGAGCAATTTTTCTTAAACAAACTGTTCTTCGATTTCCTTCTACGGCTCTATAATTCCCATCTTCTAAATCTTGGACATAAGGTTTCTCGGATAATCCCCCAGAGAATCTTATTTCACGAATCAAACTTTTGATATCACCTTCTTCAGAAATCCATTCTTCAATTTCTTGATCAGATAATGTTCTATCAAGATGTTTGAATCTAATATTCTTTGGATCTAGTAGAATTGATGATAGAGGAATATACTGTAATTCTCCTAAGATAGTATTATTCTTGCTAATCTGAATCTGGACTTTTACAGAGGTTGTTTTTTGTTGGCTTTCCATCGTTATTACATCCATTTAGACATACTAGTATTAATATATTTTTGATACTAAGTGATACTGAATGATACTAGCGTTCATCGGATCAAATATGTAAATTCTGGCATTTTCTAGAAATTTCCTATATTTGAAAAATGGATGTCATATCTCTCAAAGCAATCAAAAATTGAATCGTGAAAATAGATCCACAAATTCGTCTTTGGTAGGAACAAATACATCTCTCTATGCTAACATAATTTTGAGAGATCATTCTTTGTATTGGATAAAAGTACCCCTTCTTGTTTCCACTCGTTCATAGATTCCAGCACTAGAACACACCTTTCCCAAATACCACTCCAAGGTATGGGGGATACTTCCATCAGATATACCAGAGAGTACGTAAGTTCTCCTATGTCTCTTAGCCTAGAAACTTCATCTCTTAGATTTTCTATTTCTGATTTGTCTTTCTCTAATTCATCAATCTTGAACTTTTGACGATACTCATCTGAGATTGTTAAATTCATAATGGTTTTTTGGAATTCAAAAAAGCATTATTCTTTTGTAGGTTTTAGATACACTTCATCTGATCCCATATCATAATATTCTTTTATAAAGAATGTAATAATTATAACCGTTTTAGTGAATATTTTAGGTCATTACCAAAAGGTTTCTAATTTTTCTAACCTTTTCTTTTACTTTATTTTAATTTGAATTTAGAAAGTCCTCTAGAACTTCTTTTGAATGTCCTGCAGGTTTTACTTTGGGATATATTTTGAAAATTTTTCCTTTTTCATTTACAAGAAATGTACTTCTCATAACTCCCATGTATTCTCGACCCATGAATTTTTTCTTGCCCCAAACTCCAAACAAGTTTGAGATTTCTTTATCCACATCTGCTAATAATGGATATTTGATTCCCATTTTATTGCAGAATTTTTTGTGAGATTCTACGTCATCTGGGCTGACACCGATAATCTCAATTCCCTCTTTTTGGAATTTTTTATAATCTTTGGAAAATTCGTCAGCCTCTGTGGTACATCCTGGAGTGAAATCCTTTGGGTAAAAATAGATAGCATGTTTCTTGCCCTTAAAATCACTAGATTTTACCTTGTTTCCATTTGCATCATTTACTGCAAATTTTGGAACAGAATCGCCTTCAGAAACCATATACTCTCAACTGGATTAATCCGTAATTAATTACTTTTTGAGATCAACTGATCAGAAATCAAGGTCGAATCTTTTATATGGATACACACGAGGCTTTTGCTTAATGGTTAACCCACGAGCATATCTTGCAGAAGCAATTGCAACTTATGGCTTAGTATTCTTTGGTCCTCTTTCAGTAATTTTAGCAGTTTCTGCATTTGGTGAAGAATTAACAACACAATCTGTATTGTTCATTTCTCTTGGACACGGTGGTGCCATTGCTTTGATGGTTTATGCATTCGGACATGTTTCTGGCGCTCACATTAATCCTGCAGTTACTATTCCTATGATAATTACAAGAAAAATTGGAATCGTAGATGGAATTGGATATATCATTTCACAATTAATTGGTGCTGTAGCAGCAGCTGCAACACTTATGGCAATATTGCCTGAACTTGGAGCCAAAGTTAACTTTGGAACTCAAGGCGGCCCAAGTGATTTAATCAATAATAGCATTGGTTCTGGATTTGCAGTAGAGGCAATCTTGACTTTCTTCTTAGTTACTGTAATCTTTATGGTTGCAGTTCACAAAAAAGCAACTCCTGGAATTCAAGGACTTGCAATTGGTGGAATGGTTTTCCTTATTCATTTAGTTGCTGTACCATTAACAGGTGCATCAGTAAATCCCGCAAGAACATTTGGTCCTGCACTAATCTCTGGATTCTGGGAATTCCATTGGTTATACTGGGCAGCACCAATCTTAGGTGGAATTATTGCTGGGTTGATCATGAACTATGTTTTTGTCAAACAGGCAGAAAAAGAAGCATAATTTTTCAAATACCAACATTTTTAAAAATTTGAAACTGTTTTTGCCACATGGCCTCTACTGATGATATATCTGGTATGTTTCATACTGAATTTGATAAATTAGAAAATCTAGTTAATAATGCAACAAATTCTGAATTATCCATACATGAAATTATTGAGACTTATTATCAAATCATGAATGTCTCTTCAATGTCTACTATGCTAAAACAGCAACTTGGAGGCTCAAATGATCAAAATCCCCTGATCAAAAAAATCGAGGAAACTCAGAAATTTATCTCAGAAAAATTTGATTTAAATTTACATCCTTCAATAATGATACAGCTTACAAATTCACTTGCAGATATTACAAAGAGTTTGCAATCTAATAATTCAGTTGAAAAATCTAAAGATGAAATTGAAACTGAAGCAAAACTGTATGAGAAATTACGTCAAACAATGAGTACTAAAGAATTTGTTGAACAATATGAGAAAGGATTATCTCATGATTGAAGAACTTGCTAAAAATCTAGTAAATCTAAAAAAAGAATTTGCAAAAAATTATGATGGCAAAAGTCAAATTCAAGAAGTAATCCCTGTTTCAAAATCTAACTTGTTTCCAATAGAACAACAAGATTTAGAATTATTGCATCAGTTTGCAACAAAGAATCCAATCTATTACAATTCTTATGAGAAAACAATTGATGGGACTCTTTGCATTGTTTATGAAGGTGACATTAACAAATATTGGTTAAACAGTATTCAACATGGTTCAAGTAATGCGCCCTTTTCTCCAACATGGATAATGTCTGCATATGTTGGTGTATTGCTTGCAAAAAAACTTGGATACTCGGAGGTAATTGACATTGGCTCTGGAGATGGACGAATTGCATTTTGTGCAAAAATTTTAAATCTGGAATCATACAGTATAGAAATTGATGATCTGTTAGTTGAATTACAAAAACTTTTGACTATTCTTGACTTTCATCCGTATTGTTCTGATGCAACAACCTTTGATTATTCTTCATTGAATCTGACCCAACCGATCTTTTTCATCGGGGGCCTTGCACAAATGGGTGGAATTGTATTGGCATCCGGTGTTTTAGAAAAAATTAACTCGCTTTCTAATCTTAAAAATATTGGTTGTGTGTTTGCTGGTACTTTGTCTCAAAAATATTCCCCAGATCCAAAAAATGAGGCTGGATGGGGCACATTAATTGAGAAAAACAATCTAAAATCTATCCAAACTATCTCTTTACCAACTGTTTGGACGTTTCATGAACCAGATGAAACTCCGTATGTCTTTGCACAAACAATTTCTGAGTAATAGCAATCCAAATTAAGCGTAAATTTCAAAACTTTTCGGACTCGTTGCACAGCTTGGATAGTGCGAACGCTTGCGGAGCGTTAGGTCACCGGTTCAAATCCGGTCGAGCCCGCTAATTTTTGTAATTTTATGAAGATCTTAAATATCATTATTTGCCACACTTGTGATGAGTCGTGAAGATTTCAACTCTTCTTCAATTGTTGTAAAAGATATTATGATTAAAACTCTAATTTCTGTCAATCCTTCAACTACTGCTTTTCAAATATCAAAAATGATGGAACAGGGTGGAATAGGTGCAGTTCTTGTAAAAGAAAATGATAATCTTGTAGGAATTATTACTGATAGAGATTTTGCAACAAAGATTGCTGCAAATAACCTTCCACTTGATACTACAGCTCAAAAAATAATGTCTTCTCCTCTAGTTACGATTAATCATGATGAATCAATTTCTGCTGCAGCAGAAAGAATGACTAGTAAAAAAATCCGAAAACTTGCAGTATCTGACAATGGTAAAATTATTGGTCTAGTCACTTCTACTGATTTAGTTACTCAGCTTGCAAAATAACTAAAACGTTTTTGTCTTTTTAAGAAATATTGTAACTGCTACCATGTAGATTGCAGTTGAAATAATTTCTGAAATCAATGATGCTAAATATGGTTCTATTTCAATTTCAAGAAAATAATACAGTGTTGTCCATCTTACACTAAGATATACTATTTCTCCTATTCCAAATGAAGAAACTAACGCAAACAATTCTTTTTTAATTAAACTTGATTTCATGGTCTTGTAGCGTTTCTTATTATCCAAATAAAACAAACATGAAAAAATCCCAAAGAAAACAATATACCCAATAACCATGGTAAAAGTTGTGTTTAGATAATTCTCGTATCCTGATAGTAATTGTGCAACTACTGCTGATAGAGATGCTGAAATAATAAAACAGATCAGAAAATTTCTGTTAATTTGTAATAGTTGTTGGTTTAACTTCATAATTTTTTTGATACATGACAACTAATATTTTGTATCAATTAACAAACAAACTATGAAAAAGAGATGCGAATGGGCAAAAGATGAACCAAATACTATCTATCATGATAAAGAATGGGGACGACCACAACACAATGATCAAAAGTTATTTGAATTTCTAATACTGGAAGGGGCTCAGGCTGGTCTATCTTGGACTACTATTCTCAAACGTAGATCTGGTTATAGAAAGGCATTTTCTGATTTTGATGTATCAAAAGTCTCAAAATACACTCAAAAAAACATCAAAAAACTACTCAAAGATGAGTCCATCATTAGAAACAAACTAAAAATTACTTCTGCCATTAACAATGCAAAACAATTCTTGAAAATCCAAGAAGAATTTGGCTCATTTGACAAGTATATCTGGGAATTTGTAGATTCCAAGCCAATTAAAAATAAATTCAAAAAACTATCTGATTTACCTGCAACCACTAAAATTTCAGAGAAACTAAGCCAAGATCTTAAAAAACGTGGATTTAATTTTGTTGGGCCTACAATTTGTTATGCACTAATGCAGGCGACAGGAATGGTAAATGATCATACATCTCAATGTTTTCTGTATAAAAAATAATTTTTAAAGCAGAATGATTATCTGAAATCATGTCTGAAGGAAAATTTGCAACTTCTATCTCATGTATTGATGGTAGAATACAAATTCCAATAACTAACTGGATTAAAGAAAATTATTCAGTTGATTATGTTGATACCATTACTGAACCTGGTGTCGATAAGAATGTCACACGAGATTCTATAATTGAATCAATCAAAGCTAAAGCTAGAATATCTATTCATGCTCACAAATCAGAACTAATTGTTTTTTCTGGACATTATAATTGTGCAGCAAATCCTGTTTCTGATGAAGAGCACATTGAATTTATCAAAAAAGGTGTTGAGGCAATTTCTTCATGGGATTTAGGTGTCAAAGTCATTGGTGTTTGGGTTGATGATACCTGGAATGTTAATACTGTATAGATTCTAGAATATTTTTTGAGTGCAATGAATGAGAAATTATCTAGTTTTGTAAAAACTGCTGGCCCTGGAGTATTATTTGCAGGTACAGCAATTGGTGTATCTCATCTAATACAATCCACTAGAGCTGGTGCTGATTTTGGTTTGTTAATTCTAGGGTTTGTTATTGTATCTACTTTGTTAAAATACCCATTTTTTGAGTTTGGCTCTCGTTATGCAAATTCTACTCAAACAAGTATTATTGATGGTTACAAGAAACTTGGAAGACCTGCATTGTGGTTGTATTTTTTCATAACAATTGGTTCCATGTTTTTTGTTACAGGTGCTGTAGGATTTGTAACTGCAGGGTTTTTTGAAAATCTTTTTGGAATAGACTTTCTTGGAGAATGGACACTAGTTATTTTGTTTGCAATTTGTGTTGGAATTTTAGCAGTTGGAAAATACAATGTACTTGATAGTCTGATTAAGATCATAGTTATTGTACTGGTGATTTCTACTGTAGCTGCATTTTTGTTTGCATTGTATAATGGTCCTTTAGAACCCGTTGAAGGATTCATACCAAAAGAATTATGGAATATTACTGGCATCTTTTTCTTGCTTGCGTTAATGGGGTGGATGCCTGCCCCAGTTGATATTTCTGCTTGGAATAGTTTGTGGACATTAGAGAGAGCAAAACAAACAAACTACAAACCAAAGCTCAAAGAAACTCTTTTTGAATTTAGATTAGCGTATCTAATAACTGGAATTCTTGCAATAATGTTTGTTGCCCTTGGGTCTTTCATGTTTTTTGGATCTGGGGAAGAATTACCAAATAATAATGCACACTTTGCACACAAAGTTGTAACACTATACACTCAAACAATTGGTGATTGGAGTTACATCATCATTGCCGCATCTGCATTTACCGTAATGTTTGGAACAATCATTGCGGTTTTGGATGGTTATTCTAGATCACTACAGAGAACAGTTGAATTGATTTTTACCAAAAAAGAAGAGAAGATACACGCAAAATTTCGTACATTTTATGTTATTTTCTTGCTTGTAATTGCTGCTGGGGCACTTGTAATCATACTTGGATTCAAAAGTAATCTGAAAGAACTAGTTGATTTTGCAACTGTCTTGTCATTTATGATAGCCCCTATAATTGCAATTTTTAATTTTAGACTAGTCACAGGAAAATATCTTGATAAAGACTCTCAGCCTTCTCTATTATTGAAAATCTTGAGTTTTTCAGGAATTCTGTTTTTATCCGGATTCGCGGTATTCTTTTTAATAACTAGATTCTATTTGTAATCATGAAAATTTCTGCAAAAATGAAAAAAGCTCTAAATGATCAAGTTGCACTTGAGGCTGCAGCTTCTAACAGTTATCTTGCAATGGCGTCATGGTGTGAGGTTACAGGGTATCAAGGAGCTGCAAATTACTTTTACGCACAAGCAGATGAAGAAAGAATTCACATGCTCAAAGTTGTACATTATCTAAATGACGTTGCAGCTATTGCAACAATTCCTGCAATCAAAGCACCTGTAAGTTCTTACAAATCACTTGAAGGACTAATCAAAACTGCATTAAAAAATGAACAGATAGTAACTAAAGCAATTCACAAAATGGTAGAGATTACACAAAAAGAAAAAGATCATTCAACATATGCATTTCTAGAATGGTTTGTCAACGAACAAGTTCAAGAAGAAACAAAATTTGAAACACTCTTGCAAAAATTTGATCTTATTGGAAGGGATAAGTTGGCAATAAATGAGATAGATAAGGTTCTAGCAACAGATGCTGCAGCGCCAGTTGAAGCTACAGCATAGCAAATATTTTTCTAAAATAATTAATACTCCATTAATTTCAGTTATCTCATGACCGTTATTGTAACAAGAAAGCCAGGTGGCGTTACACAACTATTCAATACTGAAACTGGTAGAGTTACTTACAAATGCAAAGCAGAATCTGCATTTATGATAATTGAAGCCTTTGGTGGAATTGTTAAATTCAATCAAAAAGATGCAATTGCAACTGTAACGGGGAACATCACTTCACTTGAATCCTGTGATGTAATTAAAAAAGGAGACCCAAATTATAAAGAAGCATTAACTGTAATCCTTTCATCATACAAAGAATTTGCTCAAAATGTTTCTGATTCCTATCAAAATGAAATTCAGGAAATTAAAAACAAGTTATCTAGTGCTTAATTTTCAAATTTTTCACACTTGCATTTTCTAACTAAACATTTCCCATTCCCATCTTCGTGAATGATATTATCGTGATAACATCCAATTTTGTTATTTCCACATTTCATTTCTTGTTAATGTATGTGGATTTTCATCTATTTCTCTTGCTATGTCATGGACTCTACCAATATGTAATGCTAATTCTATTACATTATCCCCATATTCTTTTCCGCAATACCTGCATTCAAATTTGTATTGAGTTGACACGATCTGATCGTACAATATTATACTATTAATAATCTCTGATCTATCTTTTTATTTAACCATAAATCATGCAGTGCTCGCACTCACACATTTCTACTTCTTTTGCTTTCTTCAAACATTTTTTGTGTTGACCTGCTTGACATTGTACACAAACCTCATCAATGTTATCTACACTTGTATATTTTTTAGATTGATCAAATCCAAAACCACCATCTTTTGGTCCTACCATGTTTTATTATAATTGATGTAGTATTTCTACTTCACTAATTGATTGTAGACTTTATTGTATCTTGCAATTCTTTTTTATGTGTCTCAATAATTCCTCTAATCTCAAAAGTATCTACATAACCTCCAGCTGATGCACGAGTTGCTTTAAGTAAATAATGTAAAGAACCTTCTTCAATCTTTCCAACATAATATCCATAAAGAAAATCTAATTCATCATCACATTTCCAAATTTGTTTGATGTTTGGAAATGTTTGTTTGATTTCAGTTGGTATCTCTTGAATCCTTCTTTTGATGTATTGGTCAAGTGATTTTCTAATTGTGGAATCCTGAAACAATTCTAATCTTCTTTGCTGTACATGTTTTTAGTCATTATCTTTCTTGTCTGGTTTCTCATTTTTTGGTTTGTCCCACATGTGCATTGTCCCTCTAATCATAAAAGAGCCAACTATTATGGCAACTATCCCGCCAACTATGAATACAAAAAAATTCCCAATACTTTTGATACCTGCCAATGATGTTAATTTGGTATCTTTCTAATTATAACTGTCTGGAAAATTTTAATTAGATTCAATAGTAAGTTTACCAAATTCTATTCATAATGTCTAAAACCCAACAGATCGCAGCTTGGATTGGAATTATTGGGGGCGGAATTGCATTTTTCTTTTTTTCTATTGAAATGGCTGAATTCATGCGATAATGTTGAAAACTAATTACAATGTAGTTATTTGTAGTAATAATTATCATGATTACTCAAGAAATTAAAGACTTTTTGGATCTTCAAAAGCTAGGTTATGTTGCAACTGTTAGTTCTGATGGTAAACCAAATCTTTCTCCAAAAGGAACTATCATTGGTTGGACATCAAATGTTTTAGCGTTTGCAAATATTCGCTCACCTGATACTATGAAAAATCTACAAAGCAATCCTCATGTGGAAATTAATGTAATTGACCCTCTTTTACGTAAAGGGTATCTGTTTCAAGGTCAGGCTCGAATCATTAAAGATGATTCTCTATATGAAGAAATTCTTAGTCACTATAGAGAAAAGGGAATCAAGAGTGCAATTGATTCAATTGTATTAGTTGATGTTTCAAATGTGTCTGAAGTAACTTCTCCATTATATGATATGGGAATTTCTGAACAAGAAATAAAATCAAAATGGAAAAAATATTTTGAAAGTTTATGATTATTTTTTAGATTTTTTCGATTTTTCTAACTCTTTTTTGGTTTTTTCATGTTCATTTCTTTCTTCTTCTAAAAGTAACTGAACTGCCTCTAGTTCTTTTTGTGCCATGTTAAGTTTTGATTTTAATGATCCTACCACTACACTTGCTGCCTCAATAACTCCAGCAGAACTTTTTTCATTAGATTCTTTTCCTTGAATGAATTCTTTTTCCTTAGAAGTTAATACACTTGTATCTTGAAAAAGATCCTTTTTTGCTAGTTCCTCTTTTGCGTTATATAATCGAGACCTTGCCTCATCTAATTCTTTTTCATACTCTATCTGTTGATTTTTAATATTATGTAGCGAATCTTGTTCATGTGTTACTTGTTTTTTAACTTCATTGTATTCCCTAGTAATTTCTTCCAAGTTACCTTTAATTTTTGAAAAACTTCCTTCAGTTTTACTAAATTCACTAAGTGACTCTGAATCTTTTATTTTCTCAAGATTTTTGACTTTTTCTTTAATTTCTTTATGTTCTCGCATAGCTACGTCAAGATCCATCTTTTTTTGATTAAGTTCTTTTTTTACTATCATCAAATTGTTGATTGTAGATTCGTATTCTTCTTTTACAGTATGAATTTTCTCTGTGATCTCATCAAGTTCTCCTTGTTTTACTCTAAATTCATTTTGAATATCTTCTACTTCTGTCTCAAGATCTTCTTTTAGTACATACTCTTCACTTTTTTCAGAAATTGTTTCTTCATTTTTCTTACCAAAGAAGCCCATAGCACTCACCGATTATCTCCAAAAGATGAATCTTTCTTCACTTTTGTTTAACCCGCGTTCTGATGAATTTCAGATAAAATCCCATGCCTCCAATAATGGCCCCTCCTAACAAGGCCATTGTACCCATCTCTGGCATGCTTGGATAGATGTTTGGTGCAAGAAATAACAATAATGCCCCTAAAATTATCAAGGCAAATCCTCCACTGTTTCTTGTTTTATTATGATCTCCGTGAACCATGATTATACATACTCTGAAAGTGTTTGTGCTACTTGTTTTCTTCCAATATCTGATATGAAAGGTCCAATCTTTGGCCCTCTTGATGTCCCTAAAATTATTTGATACAATATTTTAAAGAAATCTTTTGGTTGCACATCATTTGATTTTGCAATCTGGTATATTGTATTTTGAATATCTTCTGGTTCTTCTTCTGCATTCAATGCATCTACAAGTATCTTTAGTGCTTTTTTTGCAGAATCATCTAAATCAACTTGTGTCTTTTCTTGTTGATCAAACTCATCTGAAAAATTTCCTGCAATCTCAATTAGTCTTTCAATTTCTGATTCAGGATTTTTTATCACTCCATAGTCTAGTAATTTTTTCATTACTCTCTCCCCCCTGCTTTCTTTGAAGATTTTTGTTAATTCAATTAAAAGTCTATAGTTGACATGTATGCTTGATTGTTTTGGAGGATTAAGGAGATTAACATATTCATAAAGTCCTTTTAATTTTGTTAATTTTGCTTGGTTATCTACTTTGATTCTTCCAAAGTAGATATCTTCTAATTCATTATATTCATTCATCAAAGATGGAATATCTTCAAATCCTAATTCTCGTGCACCTGTAATTCTTTTGTATAATAATAGTAAAATTGATTTTGGACTACCAAACTCTAACCATTTTTGTGCAGTTATGACATTACCCAATGATTTTGAAATCTTTTTTCCTCCCTTGTCTAAGAACATTTCATATTTTACATGATGAGGATGTGGAAATTCTAAAATTTCATCTGCTACCCAATCATTTACCTTTACAGAATCCATTATGTCTTTTCCATATGCTTCAAACCTGATATCAAATGCTGACCACCTTGCGGCAAATTCTACTTTCCAGGCTAATTTTCCCAAATCTTTTGTAATGTCTGCCTCTCCTTCGTGGCCACACCCTTTGATCATTTTTGAGCCAATTTCGGCATCATGACATCTGTACTTTACTTTCTTTTCATCCGCAATGTATTCTGTTGATTCTGCTGTGTATAGACGACTACAATTTGCACAAACTGGAAAATATGGAAGATATTTTTGATATTTTTCTTGTCCAACAAGGTCTGCAATTTTTTCTCCAATCTTTGTACTATTTTGTAAGATTGTGTGGATTTGGTCTTTTAGCAATCCTTGTTTGTATGTATCGACTGCTCTTCTGAATTCATATTTTATTCCAACTTTATCTAATCCATCTAAAAGAATACTGCTCATGTGCATTCCGTAAGAGTCATGACATCCATAAGGATCAGGAATAAGTGATACTGGTTTTGCAATGTGTTCCTCTAACCCAAACTCTTGCATCCCTTCTGGAATTTTCCTTAATCCATCAAGATCATCTGAATATGCAATTAATTCTGATTTGTAACCAAAATTCTCTAATGCTAATTTGACACCATATGCTCTAACTGCATCACCTAAACTTCCAATATGTGGAATCCCAGATGCACCAAGGCCGCTTTCTACTCTGAGAATATCTAAATTTCTTCCAAGAGATTTTTCACGTTCAAGTAATTCAAAAGATAGTTTGTCTATCCAAGTTCCTTTTCCGATAACTTCTTGTTCTGACATTTCTTTTCACTAATTCAACGTTTTAGACATGTATGGCCCATATAACGAATACCCTAATTTTTGATAGTATTCTCTAGTGCCAACTGCACTGATTACTAAAATTTTCTTTGCATCAAACTCTTCTTTGGAAATTTTTTCTGCTTCTTGCATCAAATTCTTTCCTAATCCTGAATGTTGAATCTCATTTGCTTCTTTTTCTCCAAGCTTCAAAGATTTTCCATAAACATGAATCTCTCTTACAATGCAAGAGTCTTGTTCAACTTCATCTCTATGGGCATCAATACTTGGCTTTCTTAATCTCAGAAATCCATAGATTGATTCATCTTTGTCTTCATAAGACAAGAATACTTCTTTTCCACCTGAGGAATCATAGTCTATTCTATCTAGTTTCAAATCTACTCCATCTGATTTTTTGTTAGAAAGGCCTGCTTCTCTACATCTGATACATTTGCATGATAGTCCTTGTTTGGCTAAATTCTGATGTACAATTTGTCTTAGGTTGCCTGATTTTGGGCCTGCAATGATTTCATTTGGAGATATTTCTCTCTGAATACGCATAATTCTGACCCATTTTGGGACATTCTTTTTCACTTCTGTTAAAACTCTGATCATATCTTCATCAGAATATGGAATGTACTTTCCTTGTTTGTAATCCTCGTACAGAGGTGTATTCTCAATTACCAATGATGGATAAATCTTTAGCATGTCTGGACGTAATTGTGAATCTGAAAATAGTTTTTTGAAATCTGCAATGTCTCCTTCTGGTGTCATTGTAGGTAAACCTGGCATCATATGTGCAACAATTTTGTAACCTGCATCTTTTGAAATTTGAAATGATTCTGTTACATCGTTATAGTTGTGACCTCTGTTCACTATTTCATAAACCTGTTCTTGTAATGATTGAACTCCAATCTCTATTCTTGTAATTCCATAGTTTAACATTAAATCTACATGTTCTTTCTTACAATAGTCTGGTTTTGTTTCAATTGTAAATCCTACATTTCTAATTGCTGTATGTTCATTATTTGATTTGGCTTCTTGCAAATCTTTTGAGTCTGTTCCATTTAGAGCATCATAACATGACTTGATAAAATTTTCTTGATAATCTTTTGGCATGAAAAGAAAAGTGCCTCCAACAATTACAATCTCCATTTTAGATGGGTCATGTCCAAATGCAATTAACTTGTCAATTTTTGATGTAATTTGTAATTTAGGATCATATTCATTTCCAATTGCGTTAAGTGTTGATGGTTCTTTTCCAGTGTAGCTATTTGGAGTGTTAAACTCAATTCCACCTGGACAATATGTGCATCTGCCATGTGGACATGCATATGGTTTTGGCATTAGTGCAATTACTGCTACTCCTGATGCGGTTTTGATTGGTTTTTTAATCAAAACTTTTCTTAGTTTGTTAAAATCATCTTCTTTTGCCATTGATAGAATCTCATGGTTTTTTGGAATTCTTTCAAGTGCATATTTGGTGCAAACTTTTATGATTTCTTGTTTTACCTGTTTTTTGCTAGGCTCTTCAATTGTTAGCAAATTCTGAGTGATTTCACTACATGCTTTAGAAAACACAGAATCTAGTTTACTCATGTATGCTCATATTGATTTGGACATAAATTCGTTAAATAATTTGGCTTATCTGTAGCCTACCTTCGTCTCTTAGTCTTTCTTTTAGCTTTACTCTTTCTAGCTGGTTTTCTCTTCACAGTCTTTCTTTTAGCTTTACTCTTTCTAGCTGGTTTTCTCTTCACAGTCTTTCTTTTAGCTTTACTCTTTCTAGCTGGTTTTCTCTTCACAGTCTTTCTTTTAGCTTTACTCTTTCTAGCTGGTTTTCTCTTCGTAGATTTTTTTACCAGATCTCTTTTGAAATTCTTTAATTCGTGTAATTCTTCTATAATACCTTTGATCTCTGCAAGAACATTTTTTCTAAATGCTTCTTTATCTTCTTCTATTGACATATCTTGTCATGAAGACTTTTTTGTGTGATTTAAAACTTTTTGATAACTTATTCTGACTTTATTTTGACACTTGTACCTGCAGTACCTTCATTTTTCTGTTCTTTTCTGTATACAATTTTCAACCAGATTGGTGTTATGATAGTTGTTACTGCTACCATGATTACAATTGTAGAGTACACATCTGTTTCTAGAATTCCTGCTGTTACTCCAACACCTGCTACAATAAGTCCTACTTCTCCTCTTGAAATCATCCCAATTCCCACTTTCATTCCACCGGCTTTGCTTTTCAAAAACAACATTGCAGGTAGTCCACATCCCAACAACTTTGTTACAATTGCAACTACAATGATCACTGCACTTAATATCAAAATATTCGCATCCACTGCTCTTAGATCTACTTGCGCTCCAATAATTGCAAAGAATAACGGTGCAAAAATCAAACCTATCTTACTGACGTAATTTTCTATTTTGTCAAAGACTTTGGTAGTTGATAGTGCCATTCCTACAGCAAACGCACCCACAATCGGCGACAGCCCTATGGATCCTGCAAGAGCTGCGGCACCAAAGAACGACGCCGTAGCTATTCCCTCTACACTTCCCTTTGCTTTCCATAATCTTGGTGTGATTATCTTTGGAATTATAACCACTGCTACAACAAGCATGATTACAAAGAATGCTAGTACTTGTAAAATCGTAATTACAACTTGAGTAATGTCAATATTGTCTACTCCTCCATCTGATCCTGCAATGGATGTGACAACTGATAGTACTGCAATAGCTAGAATATCATCTACGATTGCAGCACCAATGATTAATCTAGCTTCAGGCGTTTTGATTTTACCAAATTCACTTAGAACCTGAATTGAAATTGCAATACTTGTTGCCGTAAGTGCAGTTGCAATCAACATGGACTGTAATGCATCAAACCCGAACATCTGGAAAACTGCAAGGCCTGCAAAGAACGGGATAACTACTCCCAACGTACCCACTGTAAATGCTGCCTTCCCTCCCTTGAGAAATTCTTTTGGAGTCATTTCAAGTCCTGCCATAAACAAAATTACAATTGCACCCATTTCTCCAAGTATTCTAATTTCATCATTAATCTGCAGTAATTGTTTTCCATCAATTACAAAGAATCCTCCTAATGCAAATGGACCAACAATCATTCCTGCCAAAAGTTCCCCTAAGACAATTGGAAGTTTTAATCTAAGGAAAAGCTCTGCCATTAGTTTAGCTGCAAAAAGAAGAATCCCTACCCCGATAATTGTTTCAATGAATTGCCCTTCTACAGCCATCTCTATATCATAGGGCTAAGAATTCTGTAATATAAGGCGATATTAGGTTGAAAATTATTTTGTTGTTGTTAAATTAAGCAGTTTAGCTAAACGTTCTGAGTATAAATTATTCTTCAAACTTTGGATGAATTTCAATAATAGTGACAGAATTGAAGTTAAAACCCCTAATCATACAACATTACATCTTTTTCTTCAAGTAAACTATGAAGATTATTCACTGAACGATACACATCTTCCTCATTTTTAGCACCAGTACAGACTAGTTTTCCTGATGCAAAAATTAGAATCACAGTTTTAGGATCAATCATTCTGTGAATGACTCCTGGGAACTGCTCGGGCTCATACATACTTCTTGGTAATGTTCGTGCTGTTTTCTCAAGATCAATTCTTCCTCCAAGGCTTATTGATGATACAATGTTTTGAATAGTTACTACTGCATCTTTTTTGATTTTAATCCCATCTTTTCTTAGTTTTTGTACAACTGTTTTTACTGCCTTTCTTGCAAGCTCTTCTGATTTTGAGCCAGTACATACCATTTTACCTGTACGGAAAAGCAGTGTTGCAGTTTTGGGGGTTTTGAGACGAAAAACTGCGCCTGGGAACTGATCAGGATGGTACTCTACATCAGGAAATTTCTTTTGTATATCATAAAGATCTAATTTCTGATCAAGTACGGCTGATGCCACAACATTTACAATTTCTATTATTGGTTTAGTGACAGGCATTATTCATAAAGACAGGAAAACCTAATTTAAAGAAATTTAAAACAGATTTTTAATTGTAATTTATGGTTACTTGCAGCAAATGCTATCAAGAACATCATGATCAATGTATGGGAAAGACAGGAATGTTTGACTGTGATTGTAAGTGTCTCAAAAAATAGGTTTTCTAGAATTATTTTCTAATTTCTATTAAAATATTCTCATCAGTCCATTTGATTTGCTCTAAATCATCAAAATTATTCTTGATGTTTTGTTGAAATGTTTTCAGAGATTCATCAAAGGTTTCTTTATCATAAAGAGCAAAAGTAGAATAGTGATTGTTTTGAGCTTGGTGGACTAGTCTATCCAGACTAGATGTTCTAGAATATTCAAACACTTTGGTAGAATGAATACTCATGTCTGCTTCTTGGATGTGTTGTTTTAGTTCATCTATCTCATACAAACGAGTTTCAGTTTCTGCAAATAATGGAAAGTGTTTTCCCCAGATACTATTAGAATTTTGATTTCTTAGTCTGGTATAGATAAACAAATGTCCCTCATCTTTGAGTGATCTTAGTGATTCAGAGAGAAACTTTGGAACATCAAAGTGATGTATTGCATTAAAGGTAACAATACAATCTATTGAATCATTTTCTAGTGGGAGGCGATTTGCATCCCCCTGTCTTACACAAAAATTTGTTGTATTTTGATCTAAAAGATATCTCTCTAATGAATTTAACATGTTTTCATTGTAATCTACACAGTGCAAATAACATCTGTCTTCAAATTGTTTTAAAAATTCTAGGGAATATCGTCCATCACCACAACCAATATCTGCCATACTGATTCTGGGTTTTCCGTTTATCTGATTTTTAATATGTGTGATGGGTTCTGTGTCAAGTGTTCTTATGTTTCTATATTTTGAGGCAACAGTTGAAAAGTGATTATGTACGTCTTGTTTGTTAATTATAATTTCATTTTCTGTTCGTGACAAGGCTGAATAGAATGTTAAAGCTCTTTATCACTGTTGCAGTGTAATACTGTACATGGTAATTGTACTAATAGGAATTGCAATAGGCATTCTAATTACAATAATCTTAATTGTCAAGGCCATTAAAACACCTTCTCGTGATGTTATGGGGATTGATTTGCATTGTATCCGATGTGGTACAAAGACTAGTGGCTCAAAATGTCCCAAATGTGAAAAAAATACCAAAACATTTGGGATTTAATTTTAGATTCAATTCCTGGATGGCTAAACTAAGCAATTTTTTTAGAGTTTACAAAAACTCCTTTCTTGGAAATTATTCTTCCTATCTCCTGACTTGAAATTTTGTGTTTTTTGAATATAGATTTGATTCTAGTTGCCTGATTTTTTGGTGCAATCACACAGAACCCTACTCCCATGTTGAATGTCTTGTACATTTCTTCTGGTTTTACTCCTTGTTCTTCTACTAATCCCATAATTGGTGGAATTTTTGGTAGCGAGTCTATCTCATAGCCTATATTTTTGAGACGTAATAATTTGGTAAATGCCCCTCCTGTTATGTGAGCAAGACCATTGACTTTGCATTTTTGATTAATCTCTAAAACCGGTTTTGTATAGATCTCAGTAGGTTTTAGCAACGCATCCCCTATCATTCCTACTCCTTTGACTTTGTCTTTGATAGAGTATTTTTTTAAAAGTGCTTTTCTTGCAAGTGAGTATCCGTTTGAATGAATGCCTGAACTATTTACGCCAATAATGACATTCCCTGTTTTTATTTTATTTCCTAGAACCATGTCTTTTTTTTCTAACAATCCTACTACCATTCCAGCTAAATCAAATGCAAATCCTTTACCTTCAATAACATCTGGCATTATTGCAGTTTCTCCTCCAACAATTGGCATTGCAGATTTCTTAGCCCCTGTTACTAACCCTTCAACGATTTTTTTGAATATAGTTACATCATTTTTGTTTGCAGCGATATAGTCTACAAATGAAATTGGTGTTGCACCAATACAGATTATATCATTTACATTCATTGCAACGCAATCAATTCCTATGGTGTTGTATTTTTTCATCATATTTGCAATTACAACTTTAGTTCCTACACCATCTGTATGTGTGGCTAACAATTTTCCACCTGGAATCTCTACAATTCCTGCATAATGTCCAAATCCATGTGTCATCTTTGCTTTTTTCTGAAGCTTGTGAGTTGATGAAATTAATTTACCAATTGCTTTTTGGCTTTGTTTAATTTTAGAAATGTCTACACCTGCTTTTTTGTAGGTTAGAACCATATTTTCAAGCGCCTCTATTGTGAATAAAAGAATTTGCCTATTGATTCGATCACATGTACATTCCAGATGTCTCTTCTCTATGCTCTGCATATTTTTGAGATAATTCCTGGAATTCCGCATTAATTCGCTCTTTGTCTTTTTGAAGGTCTGTCGTGTCTATATCCATATCATAGAATCGATTTAGTGCCTCAATTAGAGTTGCAGCAGCTGCAGGATCTGATGTTATCTTATTTGCTTTTGCCAATAAAGTTAAGCCCTGAATTTCTCTTACTAGACATTCATTTAGAATTCCTCCTGGAATACCTGTGATGAATCCCTGTGGAATCATGCTGATGTCTTTGTCTGCCATTGTTCTTACCAAGTCTTCTTCGGCTGCACAGTATGCTTTATCATCATGTTCATTGCTTGCAACACCGTCTAGAATTACAATCTCTTTTGATCCTTTCTCTGCTGCCCAATCTAAAATTGATGACACTAAACAATACAATCCTTCCATTTTCAATGTTATCTCACAAATTATTGCACAGATTGTTCCTTCCTTGTTTGCATAAAATCTGAATGGATGACGTAATCTACCTCTCATGAACACTGTTGATGGGGGAAGATATTTTGATCTCATTACCCCAATTTCTTCCATTTTTAATTTAGTGATGATGTGATTAATTGCAACAGGACCTACAAGACCTGCGCCAACAAAACCTGCAAAAATTATTGGACTCTTTAATTCTACTTTCTTTAACTCAAAGACTTCAGCTTCAGGAAATTCTTTTTTCACAGTTTACGTCGATTTTTTCTATCTAATTACCTTTCTGCAGAAAGAGATTCAACATGATTCTTCCCTTATCTGTAATTGTATAGATCATATTTGCCCCTACTGCCTCTTTTTTGATAAAGTTGTAATCTACACATAGATGTAGATAATTTAGAAATGATTTTTTCATTCTGATCTTTGATTTTGAATACAAATTCGAAAACGTCATAGGGTTCCCTTTAAGCTGATACAATAACTTCAACAGAGATAGTGTGCTGTAATCCCTTGTTCTTGCTTTTACTGCATCTAGTACTTGCTCCTCTCTTTGTATAATAAAATCCTCGAATTGATCTGCCACTTCTAGTGGTACGTATGTTAGTCTTGCTCGCATCATACTGTATAGTACGGTACGTTACCTTATTAGTCTTTGACTTGAGTTGAATTGATCTTTCTAGATTGTTTTTTTACACCTAAATTTTATGCCTGTTAGTAAAATTCAGGTTTACTGCAATTGTTAGAATTGTGAAATTATAATGAATCATCTACTTTAAGCAACCCGAACCTGAAATTTTATTGTGGAAGTAGCAATAAGTGCGGCACTGACTATAGTTGGATTAGTACTATTATGTTTTGGTGGAAATTGGTTAGTTAGTGGCGGTGTTGCTATTGCAAAAAAATTCCGCATAAGCAATCTTGTTATTGGAATGACTATTGTAGCTTATGGTACTTCAACTCCTGAACTTGCTGCAAGTATTGCAGCAGCTGGTGAGCATAGTGCAATTATTTTAGGGAATATTATTGGAAGTAATATTGCAAATGTTGGAATGGTAATTGGTATTGCAGCAATCATTACTCCTTTAGCAGTTAGTAAATCTGTATTGAAAAAAGAAATTCCAATAATGTTGGGTGTTTCACTTTTGCTCGTTTTAATCTCAATTGATGGTGAAATTTCAATGCATGATGGGATTTTATTACTTGCAGGTCTCGGAGTATTTGCGTTTTATACTTACAAAGATACAATGAAACAACGAAAAGAAAACAAAGAAGAAATTAAACAAGATAAAAACAAAATACATCTAAAATCTATTGGATTAATTGGTTTAGGGATTGTTCTTTTGTATATTGGTGCAGAACTTACAGTTGATAATGCAGTAATTTTAGCAAAAGAGTTTGGATTATCTGAAAAAATTATTGGATTAACTGTAATTGCAATTGGAACTTCTCTTCCGGAGTTAATTACATCTATTATTGCAATTAGAAAGGGTCATACAGATATTGGTATTGGAAATATTATTGGAAGTAACATTTACAACATCTTGATGATAATGGGCGTTGGTGCAGTCCTCGGTGGGGTAGTTATTGCTTCAGATGTTTATGTTGATTATGCAATAATGATTATCTTTAGTCTCTCATTACTAATTGCCCTCAAAACTGGAATTATCAATAGAGCCATGGGGGTGTGTTTGGCTATAGGCTATGTGGCATACCTGGCAGTCACATTTTTCAAGTAATTTGTACCTAAATTTGGCATCTAGATGGAATTTACCATAATATTTTCAGCTTTTAATGATGGTGCAATAGATGGAAGTGATGCCCACTGAATTACATTTTTTTGATCATTTCCAATTCCTGAAATATTTTTTATCATAGTTGGAAGATTGTGAATTATTCTTACTGATTTACCTGAGTTCTTTATTTCTCCATTCTCAATAACTCTTATTCCACTTCTTGCAGTACATGAAAAATCGCCTTTAATTGGATTGACTGCATACGTGTACCATAACCTACCAACTAACAATCCATGTTTTGTATCTTTGATCATATCTTCTTGAGACATATCTCCTGACTCCATTTTGAGATTATGAGGTGCTGAAAATGGAATTGGCTCAGAACTTCTTCCCATGGGTGAGCCTACTCTTGATGCATTACCTGAAGATTGCTTTCCTTCTTTGTAACTATCAAATAGATTTGAAAAAGTATTTTTAAAAAATCCTTTTTCAATCAAACTCCTTTTTTGAGTTTCTACTCCTTCATCATCTACTGATTTTGTTCCAATACCTTCTGGAATATGTGGGTCATCAATTAAACTGAGTTGCTCATTTGCTATTTTCTCTTCAAAATTATTTGAAAAACAACTTTTCTTTTCTGAAAATGTTTTAAAATTGAAATTAGATGCAACAACAAATGCCAATAGTTCCCCTACTGAATATGGCTCAAAAATTATGGAATATTTCCCTGAATCAATTTTTTGTGGATTTATTGATTTAATGCACATATTCTTTGCATCATTTCCAACTTGTTCTGCAGAAAAATTTGATAACGTTCTGCAACTTGCATGTCCTATTCCTGATACTGGTAAAGTCCCTTGCTCTGACTCTGCATTAATAATTCCTGAAATGTATGTTGCCTTGTCATTTAGATTCAATCCATTAGAATCCGCTATCTCAAAACTCTCTGAAACAATATTTAGTGATCCTGTAATCGTATTTACTATGTCATTATTTGCTGAATTTATCATATTTTGTGCGATATCCATTGCTTCTGTGCCGGAAATCTTTTCTAATTTTTCATCAAATGTTCCTTTGAGTTGCTTGTAGGTTACGTCATATGGTAATCCTTTCCAAAAATTTCTTGACTTGAGTTTTGATGATGTTTTAAATGCATTATCCATTGTCTTTTCTATTTCTTGTTGATTAGTTGTTTGAATTGATGCAATTTTTTTGTCATGAATTAATCTTATCCCATAATCTTCATCAAAATTTTGTTTAATTTCAGAAATTTCAGAATCTGTGATTCTTATCGTGATGATCTTTTTTTTAACAACAACTATTTCACATTCATTAATTCCTATATTCTTTGAATGGTTTAACGCCTTGTCTAAGGCAGACAATTATTGTGCCCTTGGATTTTTGTAATTAAATTTATTAATTTTAATTAATTCTACATATGATCCAAACTGGGTATCTGTAACTTTATCCAGATCCTCTTCAGTATCATCTACATTATCGAACTTTCTTAGAATTTTATATTCCGTATTTCTTTCTGCTGGAATCCTTCCAATCTCTTTTACCATTCTCTTAATTTCTTTTGGTCTTAACAATTGACCATGCTCAGAACCTGCAGATGTTGATATGCTCTCATTGATCAGTGTTCCTCCAAAGTCATTTGCTCCCCACATTAGTAGTAATTGAGACATTTTTTGACCTTCTTTTACCCATGACATCTGAATGTTATCAATAGAGTTATTCAACATAATTCTTGCAATTGCATGTGTAAGCAAAACATCATTTCCACTAGCCCCTTGCTTAATTCCTTCATGTAATTGGTGTTTGTACATTGGTGCTTCAGAAGGAATAAAATTTAATGGAACAAACTCTGTAAATCCACCTGTCTCTTTTTGAATTTCTCTTAGTTTTACAATGTGTTTTATTCTATCTTCGAGTGTTTCTAGGTGACCAAACATTATAGTTGATGTTGTATTGATTCCCATTTTGTGAGCAGTCTTGATGACTTTCTCCCAATCTTTTACGCTGATTCTACCTGGGGAAATTTTGTCTCTAAGTTCTTGATCAAGAATTTCAGCAGATGTTCCTGGAAGTGTGTTTACTCCCGCCTCTTTCATTCTCTTTAGAAATTCCTCAATTGAAGTAGATGATCTTGTTGCTCCATACAGAATCTCCTCAGGCGAAAATCCGTGAATGTGAATATCTGGAATTTCTTTTTTAATTGCTCGGCATATTTTTTCATACAAGTCTCCTTCCATATCTGGTGGAAGCCCTGCTTGAATGCAGACTTCGGTTGCTCCTAACTCATATGCCTCTTTTGCTCTTCGTACAATTTCTTCAGTTGGTAGAAGATATCCTTCTTCTTCTCGAAAATCTCTACTAAATGCACAAAAACCACATTGTTTGATACAGACATTTGTAAAATTGATATTTCTATTAACCACATATGATACAATATCACCTACTCTTTTTCTTCTGATTTCATCTGCGACAAGCCCTACTAAATGAAAGTTAATTCCAGATGTATTGTATAATTCCAATCCTTGTTTTTCAGATATCTCTTTGTCTGATAATGCATCATTCAGGATTTGAGATACTATTGGGTCTGCATTTTTAAAAAGTGAATCAATGTTAGTTGTCATTTCCAATACTCCTCTTTTACCAATCCTTCTTCACTTTCAATAACTGCCATCTTTTCTCTTAACTCTTTGCTAACAAAAGAAAAGAATTCTGGATATATTGGGAATCTGCATTTTAATTCAAATCCTGCATTTTTTGAATTTTCCTCTACTTTGTTAATTTCTGGCCAGGAAAATTCTGGATTGACAAAATCTGGAGTTAATGGTGATATTCCTCCCCAATCATTTATTCCAACAGATAAGAAACTTTGATATGATTTTGGAGATAGATTAGGTGGAATCTGTATGTTCATTTCAGGCATTATGATTCTTGATAACGCAACAATTGTTTTGAAATAATTTTCATTAGCTGATGGGGAATCTTTCATTATTGTATCTGATTTTGGTTGAAAATTTTGTAAAATTACTTCTTGAATATTTCCATATTTTTGATGTAATTGTTTTATTGCTAAAATTGAATCAATAATCTCTTCTATTGTTTCTCCAATCCCTACAAGAATTCCTGTCGTCATTGGAATTCTTAATTTCCCAGAATTTTCTAATACTTCTAATCTTGCTTTTGGTCTTTTACTTGCAGCCAAATAATGTGGCATTCCTCTCTCAGTTAGTCTTTCACTAACATTTTCAAGCATTATTCCCATTGATACATTTGTTTTCTTCAATTCTTTCATCTCCTCAAAACTTAGATTCCCTGCATTTGTGTGTGGGAATAATCCTGACTCTAATGCTAATTCTGATGCATGAACTAGATATTCCGCAGTTGATTTGAATCCATTTTCCTTAAGCCAATCTCTTGCTTCTTGGTATTTTTGTTCTGGTTGTTCACCTGTTACAAAAAGTGCTTCAACACATCTGTATTTTTTTGCAAGTTGTAATAGTTCTATTATTTGTTGTTTTGACATCAAAGATAATTTTGCTTCTCCTGGCTCTGCCTTGTATGTACAATAAGAACACGTATCTTTACAGAGATTAACAATATTAAAAAACGCTTTTTTTGAAAATGTAACCGTATCTTTTTTGAATTTTTTCCTCAAGTCATGTGCAACTGAAAAAAGCTCTCTAGGATCTTCTAATGCATTTTTATAAATGTCAATAATATCTTGGTGTGAAATTGATTTGTTCTCTAAAACATTGTTTAAGCTCTCAGAGTTTAACACAAGCTTGTTCAACAGAAAGGACTCTTGATTCGAAGTATTTATGCTTGTATTGGGTTAATTCCCATTTGGTCTTTCTTGGAGAATAATTGTAACATTTGTTGTTCTACCATCTCTTAGAATCTCTAGAACCATTTCATCTCCAACCATTTTTGCTCTTTGCAGATATATCAAAATATCATCAATCTTTCTTACATCATTCCCGTCTACTGCTAAAATAATATCTCCTCCAATTCGATAATTGGTTCC
This sequence comes from Candidatus Nitrosopumilus sp., assembly GCA_965238195.1. Lineage (GTDB taxonomy): Archaea > Thermoproteota > Nitrososphaeria > Nitrososphaerales > Nitrosopumilaceae > Nitrosopumilus. The sequence continues at coordinate 1,622,602 of OZ250174.1, forward strand.
TTCAACTTCAATGGTTTTTTCAGATCCAATTAACCCTGCTTTGTAAGCTGGACTATTTTCTACAACTGTCACTACCAAAAATCCTACTGCATCCTTTAACTCTAAAACTTTTGCCAAGTCTGGATCAATATCACGTCCTGAGATACCAATCCATGGATGTTTGTATTCTCCTTTTTCAATAAGGGTTGGTATAATTTTGGCAATTGTTTGTGATGGTATTGCAAATCCGACTCCTGTAAATTCTCCTGTTGTTGATTGGATTGCAGTGTTTATGCCGACAATTTCACTCCTCATATTGAGTAGTGGACCTCCTGAATTTCCAGGATTAATTGCTGCATCCGTTTGAATTACATCTGGAATATTATATCCTGCAATGCCGCCTGATGGAAGTAATCTTCCTAATTGACTTACTATTCCTGAAGTCATAGATCCTGATAATCCAAATGGGTTTCCAATTGCAGCTATTGGTTCTCCTACTTTGAGATTAGATGAATCTCCTAGTGTTAAAGGATGTAAAAGTGACAAATCTGCATCCACTTTGATTACTGCAAGATCTGTATATTCATCTGCCCCAATAATTTCTGCATTATATGATCTACCGTCAAGAAATGTTACTGTCACTTTTTTTGCATCATTGACAACATGAGCATTTGTAATTATGTGTCCATTTTTATCAAAAACAAAGCCTGAACCTAATCCTCCTACTCCATCTACCACTTCACCTCTTTGTATATTGACTCTAACTACTCCTGACTCTGATTTTTCAAAAATCTCAATTAACGATAAACTCTTTGAATAAAGAGGAGTTGTTTCTCCAACTGTACTTGACCCATGACCGTTACTTACTACAATTCCTGGTTTCATTGATTCTGGTGGTGAAACAAATAGTACTGCAAATATGACGACAGCGATAATAGCTCCGACAGCCCCACCTACAAACACACCGGACTTGTCCATGAGATTTTCTGTTTCTTATTTTCTATGTAAAAGGCTTGCTATACACTGATTGAATTTTGAGTATGATCTTTCATTGAATAGACTCTTCCTCTCCATGTAACTGAAGAGGTGCTTTTTGCCTGAAGTAATCCACTCAAAAATCCTAAAACTACTACCAAACTCCCTAGTGGTGCAAATAACGCATAATCTAATCTTAGTCCCAGTCCTACTTTTGTCTCAATTATTGCACCTATGTAAATTAGAATTGAAGCAATTCCTGCAGCTATACAAAGTATCTTTGCAGATAGAGTTTCTACTGGTAGTAATACTGATGTAGCAAATATTGGAAATGGAATAAACAACAAAAATAATACTGCAAAGAAAATGCCAATTGCAATTTTTCCACTTTGAAGATATAATGGAATCATTAATCTTTTCAATGCGTTCCACAACGTACTTTTGTCTCGAGCCCAAACTGCATCAATTAGATGATCTCCTCTTACCATCTTCATTTTGTATCCTGATTCTTTTACTTTTTTCCCAAGTGCCCCATCTTCAATAATTTCCCCCTTTACTCCTTCATGTGTGCCTACTTCTTCGTATGTTTGTCTTTTCAAGATAAAAAAACTTCCAAAGAAATAACCTGTTTTTTTTGCTGGATTATTCACGTTCAATGCTGAAAATCTAGTATGCAAAAATGTAGAAATCATTGGAAGTGTAATTCGAGTCCAAAAATCTAATGTCACCATTTTTGGAATTGCAGATAATGCATCTAAATCAAATGAACCTAAATGAGATACTGCAAGTGATATTACATTTTTAGAATGATTTGTATCTGCATCAGTAAATAACAAGAGTTCTCCTGATGATTGTCTGTATCCTTCCATACATGCCCAATTTTTGCCCATCCATCCTTCTGGTTTAGGTCTTGCAGAAACTGAAACTATTTTGGAATCTTTTTTTGCATATTCGGAAATTATTTTTCCTGTTGTATCGTCAGATGAATCATCAATAACTACAATCTCATAATTTTCATAGTCTTGTTTAATTAACGAGTCTAAACATTTACCAATAAACTCTTCTTCATTTCTTGCTGGAAGAATTATTGAAACTTTAGGTGATGATTTGAAAGTATTTTCAAATTTATCCAGATATGGTGTTAATCTAAATGAGGCAATCATTGATTTTATGAGAAATACCCATGCCCCACAAATCCCAATTAGAATTGCAATTAGTGAATAGTTGAAAATATCAATAACTAATTCCATGAACTATCTCTCAATTTCTTCTTTGATACTTTGCATTGCTTGCTCAGTACCACTTTTGATGTGTTTTTTTATCATACCTGTAAACATCCCCATCATTCCTGTTAGTTTTATATTCCAAAATGTATGAAGAATAGTTTTTTCGTCTTTGGGAATAAGAGATATGATTTTTTCTCCATTAATGATGCCTTTTGTGAATTTTGCCTCTATCTTCTTTTTAGGTTCAAATCTCACTTCTTGTAGGCATTTTTGATCTCTAAATGCTATTGTAATTTCCCTGTTGACTGTGTTTCCATCTTTGGATAAATTTTTGATTTCTTTTGTTCCTCTCCAAAATTTTGGCTCATTGTCAATATCTGAAACAATATCCCAAACTTTGTCGACTGTGGCGTTGATTTCTATTTCGACTTCGATTGTTGCCATGCTCACAAACATTTGTTCCGCATTAAATATATTAGATTGCCAATGGATTTCAAATAGACTGTGATGGGCAATATGCCTAAAATCCGGAACAGTAACTCCAGTTCCAATGGCCTTTGCCAATCTTCCATCACAGTCAATTAAACTTTGAAAGAAAATGAAACCCTCAAAATATATGCCAAAAATTGGAACCCTTGATGGTGCTAGTTTTTGGAAGAACGCATACGCTCATCAACGAGGTAAATTATTAAAAAAAGTCAGTGTACCGGAAGATCAAATTATTGTGCTAGTTAACAAAAAGTACCTGGAACTTCCTGCTGCTCTAAGATATGAAATTGAAACTAGTGGAATAAACAAAAATGAATTACAGTAAATTCGAAATTCATTTTAACAGGAAAAATTAGGGGTTGGTATGTCAAATATCTCTTATGATGATTTTGCAAAATTGGACATTAGAGTTGCAAAAATTATTGCAACTGAACCCATTGAAGGAAAATCTAGAATTATCAAAGGAAAAATTGATTTGGGAAATGACGATCAACGAGATGTGATTATTGGCGGTGCACAATACTATCAACCTGAAGATATTGTGGGAAAAACTGTTATTGTCATTGCAAATCTAGAGCCAAAAAAGATGGCAGGAGTTGAATCAAATGCAATGTTGTTGGCAGCAGATGTTGATGATAAACCATTTTGGTTGACAGTAAATGAAGATGTTCCTTTAGGAAGTCCTATTAAATAGAATGATTAATTTTTAAAAGAAATCTAATTTATTATGATTAATCATAAATCATTAGTTTCTTTTCTTCTAATAATGCATGCAAGTTATTGACAGATCTATACACATCTTGTTCTTGTTTAGCTCCTGTACAAACAAGTTTTCCTGAGGAAAATAACAAAATGACTGTTTTTGGATCAAGCATTCTATGAATAAGACCTGGAAATTGCTCTGGCTCATACATACTTCGTGGTAATGTTCGTGCTGCTTGTTCCAGATGAATTCTTCCGCCTAAATTGATTGAGGCTACCATGTTTTGAATTGTAACTACCGCATCTTTTTTGACTTTAATTCCACCCTTTCGAAGTTTTTGTACCACTGTTTTTACTGCTTTTCTTGCCATCTCTTCAGATTTAGAACCTGTGCATACCATTTTACCTGACGTAAAAATCAATGTTGCAGTTTTAGGAGTTTTTAATCTAAACACTAATCCTGGGAACTGATCTGGATGGTATTCTACATCTGGGAATGTTTTGGTAATTTCATTCAAATCCATCTTCTGCATCACATCTGCTGATGCTACAACATTTTCTACGCTTACGATAGGTTTGGTTTCTGGCATATTTGGTTTTTTTGTATTTAACTACAATAAAAGCACTCGCCATTTTCTTACATTTGCGCACATATTTTTTGGAATTTTTAGTAGAATTTGGTCTTTGAAGACTTGGACGAATGATTTAATTTAGATCTGGAAAATGTTGAGTCTAGTGAATTTTACAAATTTTGATTTTGATCAACTGTTTTCGATGAGCGATGATTCAAATCCTTTAATGATGCTCATTTGGATTCTTCCTATAGTCCTATTTGTTTTCTATGGGCAACGAATTCAACTATACGTTACTTCTGGTGAAATTAAAAAAGGAATTAAAAAACTTGATAATTTCAAAGAAGAATCAAGAAGTGAATTAATTGATTATATTCAAAAAAATCTAAAATCAAAAGATGATTCAATAAAAAAAATTGATCAATTTTTAGATTATTTTACAATCATGCCAGTTGACATGGATCCTAATGGTATAGTTGAGAAAGTAAAACATACTGTTAGGTCTAGAGAAGATTACACTAGAGAACATGTAAAATTACTTTCCCCAGAAATCAGTGATTTGGAATTGGCTAAAGTGCAGACCTTACTTGAAATTGCTTCTTCATTACAATTGATTTACAAAATAGTCAATCACATGTTTTTGACTGCAAAAAAACAAAATAATTATCCACTTATTTTGCCTCTCCAAATGCTTCTTCCTTTTATAATGGAACAAGCAGAAGCAATGAAAGAAGCAATTCCTGCATTTAAAGCAGGACAGCCTGTTGGAGATGGAATTGGTCCAATGGTTGTAGGAAAAATGATGTTAAATATCAAAAAAGAGACTGTTGCATTTCAAACTGTTTTTGCAAAAACTGAATTTGAAAACAGAAAATTGTTTCTTTTAAAAGCAGAAGGTCCTGATTCTACTGTGGGAAGACCTGCTGATGCATTAGAAACAATTGTTTCAAATGATAAACTTGATGCGATAATTATGATTGATGCTGCATTAAAAATGGAAGGTGAGGACTCTGCATCTATTTCACGAGGATTTGGAGCAGCTATTGGTGGAATTGGAACTGAAAGATTTGAAATTGAAGCAATTGCAACAAAAAATAACATTCCAATATTCTCTATTGTGGTTAAACAAACAGTCAAAGAGGCAATTACTTTGATGAGTAAAGAAATTGCTGATCAGGCAGATAGTGTTCGCTCTCAAGTCTATGAAATGATTCAAGAAAACACCAAAGAGGGACAATCTGTGTTAATAATCGGTGTAGGTAATACTGCTGGGGTACCTCAATAATGTTCTCAAAGAAAAAAATCACCACTGCATATACAATTGAAAAATGTAAAAAATGTGAAATGCTAAGAAAAAGAAAATTTACTGAAGGTGATGTGTTATTTGCTGAATCCTCAAAATGTGCCTCATGTGATGGAATGACTAGCATTGAGAAAATCTTTGGCGAAACTATAAAGCAATAGTTGTTACTGTCACTCCATTTTCATTTGGAATGAATGTGTGTTCTGCTTGAGCAACTCTTTGCTCATTTACCTCAATGAGAATTGGATATGCTTGTACTGCTTTTTTCTTTATTAAAATTTCTAGTAACTCTCTTGCTTTCTTTTCTTCCCATTCTTTTGTTATCCACCTTAATGCAAATGGTAACATGTTAAAATTCTCCCAAATAAAATCAAGTAATTTATTCGCTTCAGGATCTTTTATTTTCTTTCGTGAATTTATTGCAAAAATATTTTTTATTTGCCCATTTCTAACAAATCCCCCGCCTTGCTCTGTTGTAACAAATGGTTCACATGCATAAGCAGAATTTTCTGAAAGAGAAAATCCACCAATTGACCAAATATTTGGAATAGATTTTCCAGCGTGTATGGTATATTGTTCTAATGAATGTCCGCTAAGATTTGCAATTGGTTTGAATCCCATTTGTTTTATTTTGGATTCAATAGTACGTCCAACATCACTTACCTTCACTCCTGTTTTTATCATGGACATTGCATTTGCTAATGCTTCTTCAGCTGCTTGAACTAATCCATCATATTGTACATCATAACAAACAGTTACTGCAGTGTCTGCAATGTACCCGTTAATTTGTGCACCAAGATCAATTTTTATCAAGTCTGTATCTTTGATTGTAATTGGATCATTTGGTTCTGCAGTATAGTGAGCTGCAACTTCATTGATACTAGTATTTACTGGAAATGCACATTTTGCTCCTCTCTTTTTAATTTCTCCTTCAACTTCTTCACAAATTTCATAAACTGTTTTTCCAATCCAATCTTTTACTCTGACCATCTCTCTTACTTCAGAAGCAATTTTGCCTGCTTTGATGTAATCTTCAATTTGCACATTCCTGATCCTTTGAGTGCCTTTAAAATGATTATCTGTGAAGCTTAAATTGGGCAACTTTTAGGATTTACTGGGATCGTGGTCTAGCTTGGTATGATTCTGCGTTTGGGACGCAGAGGTCGCGAATTCAAATTTCGCCGATCCCACCACTAATCATTATCTTATTATCAAATTGATACTTAGCTCTAATGCCGAGCAATGAAGAAGAGTTAGAGTAATGACTTTGAAATGAAGTAAACTAATGGCTCTGAGCTCCGGCACGTTTTTATCAATTCTACAAGGTTTTGATTTTATTGAAATTTGAAAGACGTGATATACTCTTGATTGTAGGGCTTTTACTTTTCATGGTTGGGTTACTACCATTCATGGCACCTGTTTATGCTGTCCTTATAGTAATACTCATGTATTTTGGAATCAAGGTCTATGTTGAGAAAAGAAAACAATCCATTGAAAAAGATGTAGGGGAAGGCATCTGCCTGGAATGTGGTTCTAAAGTATTCAATAAAAAATGCCCAAATTGTGACTATACTCAGGGATAATTCCTACGTGAGCCTTAATACTGAAAAATCAAGTTAATTTTTGATGGTTTTAAGATATATGACTTTAACAACTAGCTCAACTTTTCCTCAATTTCATTCTAAAATGAGTCCTATAGCAAAACAAATGAGGAAACAGCAATGAATCGAAATCTGTCTATAGTATTTTCTATATTTCTACTTGTAGGAGTAGTAGCTCCTGCATATGCTCAGATTTCTGACCATGTCGTAATTAATGAAGTTGATACTAACCCTTTTGGTGATGATTCTGCATCTCCAACTGAATGGGTAGAGCTTTACAATCCTACTGACTCTGATGTTGATTTGAGTGGTTGGGAAATTGGCTCAACAACTGTTCTCCATAAAACAATGACTATCCCTCCTGGTACAATAATTGAGCCCGAACAATTCTTAACTTATTCTTATCAAACTGTTTGGTTTACAGATTCAATTGAATCTGTTGAGATTAGAGATGAAAACGGAATTGTTATAGATAAAACCCCATTGATCACTGATATTCAAAATGATTTTACATCATGGCAGAGAATCTACGATGGTTATGATTTGGATAATTCTGATGATTGGAAATTTGCAACATCTACTGCTGGTTCATCAAATGGAAAACTAATAGAAACACAAGACTCACAAGCAGTTAGTGTAACTGCATCCTCTGAAAAACCGTCTTACTTGTTTGGTGAAGTTGCAGTAATTGAAGGAAGTGTTTCTGAAGAAGTTTTTATTGTTCAGCCATATTTTCAACCTGAACAAATTATAGTTGATATAGATGGACCTAACTTTTACAAGACTATAACTCTGTATCCTGATCTAAATCTAAATTATGATACTACTCTTAGTTTACAACAGGTTCTTGGAATCAATGAAGGAACTTATGATGTATCTGTAAGTTATGCTGGTGCAACATCTGACACCAGTTTTTCAGTAGGATATGAAATAATTGAACAAGAAGAACAAGTAGATGGTTCACTTAGTATAACCACTGACAATTCTCAATATCTTCCTGGACAAACAGTTTCAATTTCTGGTTTTGCTTCAGAAATCATTCCTTTTGAGGGTATGGAATTTACTATTATCAATGCTCGAGGTGAAGAAATTTTCAATGGAAATCTTTTTCCAACTAACAACGAATTTGCAACCACTGTTTTTGTCACAACTGTAAATCCAAGTTATGGGACTTATGATATTCATGCTGAATATTCTGACAAATCTGTTTCTACAACTTTTGAGGTAGTCGAGGACATTAAAGAAGATGTGCCAATTTCACTTTGGACTGACAAGGCGGCTTATGGTTTAGGTGATGAAGTCGTAGTTACTGGTAGATTAAACCAAGTTTGGATTAGTGTTATGGATTTGGAAATTACGCAAACAAAACAATTAGGCCTTGAGGCATCTTCTGGTAGTGATGCTGGATTTAAAATTCTAGATGCTGTGAGTATTATGGGTGATGGATCTTTTACTTACACATTCACAATTCCCGATAATCAACTTAGGTTGGGTGATTATAGAATTAATGTTTCAAAGGATATAGGTTCTGCATCTATTATAGCTCATGCTGTAACTGATCCTGAAAATTTTATCGTATCTTCTGAACCATTAACTGTAGAGTCTGACAAAGAAGTCTATGAAATTGGTGATGTGATGACTATTGGTGGATTTATCAAAGACACATTTAGCAATTCAAGTTATGAGACTGGTTCATCTGTAAAAATTTCTATTTCTCATGAAGATGGCACTCCTTTACAAATAGTTTCATTGTCAAACAATGAGCTAGTTAGTTATGACTTTACAGCAATTCCTGAAACTTCAGGAAGTTATTCGACTCAAATTGATGTTATTTCTAGTATATTTACTGAAGGAAATTATGTTGTAAAATCTGAATATGCAGGTATTGCCGCGACTCATGTTTTTGCAATAATTGATCCTCTTGATTTGAAAGATGGAGCAATTATTTCACTTGACAAAGAGATTTACGGTTTGGGTGAAACTGTCTCTTTATCAGGCATATTGCCACCTCTTAGTGACAAAGGCATTGAAATCTCCTTAACAAAACCAGATGGAACTACGATAAATTCTGGTGCAATTCTAGACAATCAACGATTTTCATGGTCTTGGATTACCCCTATCACTGAACAATATCAAAATATCAACACTGATGGAAGGGATGTAGCAAAATCCAATTTTGGAGTCTATAAAATCCGTATAGCAACTGTCAGTTATAGTGAAAATGTTTTCTTCAAAGTCTCTGCAGATCCTGAAAATGACTCCATATCTACCACTCCCCTCTTTGTATCTACTGACAAATCATTGTACAAGGCAGGTGAAGAATTGAAAGTAATCGGAAACGTAATCAAACGTGCTCAAGGCGATGAAGGGTTAGTTGTTCCTGAACGAGTAGAGATTAAAGTAGTTGATGGCACTTTCCCCTTTAAACAAATCCACGCTGCTTCTGTTTATCCAAATCAAGGTGGTGAATTCTCAAGTACCTTTGAATTACCTATCACAATTTTTAGTGAAGGACCATATGTTGTAAAAGCAGATTATACTAAGACTAAAGCTGAAGTTACATTTGGTGTAGCCAATGATTTTGTTTTTGGCATTGATGAACCCGTTTCTCTTTTACTATCTACTGACAAATCCGAATATCATCCTGGTGATACTGTAATAGTTAATGGAAAACCAAACAAGTTAATCTATATTGAAGAATTTGATGTAAGTGTTGCTCAAAAATCAGATACTGACATCTCATGTGGTTCATTTGTTTGTGGAATACATGCTGGCCCTGTAACTTCTATTCAGCCAGGACCTTCTGGCTCATTTGTTCATGAATTTACAATTCCTGACTCTAGTTCTTCCATTGGATTGTATGAAGTAACAGTTGATGCTGACTTTGAGATAAAATCTATTCAATTTGGTGTAATTGAAAAACCTCCAACTATAAAATTAGATACTGTAATTGAGAAAGAAAACAGAATATCTGAGAAAACAATTCCTATTCTCACTGAAGAAAAAACTACTGATGATGGAACTATTGCACCTAGAGTTATTTCTGGTTCCTTGATTACTCCTTCAAGAAGTGATGAATCAAATGTCAATCTTAAAGTCTCTACTTTAACTGGAGTGTGTATTATTGGACCTGATGCTGATTGCTTAGTTAGTGAATCTACAAGAAAACAAGGACAAATTTATGATGTTGTTGAAGTTGATGGAATTAGTCTGAATGTGAGGTATAGTGGTCCCGATGTACGTCTAGAAAAATTCAGTATTCTACCTGAATCCTCTACTGAATTTTTACCGGATGCAGATTGGAACATTGAAGTCATTAAAGATGATCAAGTTTCACGATTTTACTATAAAGTCACATACAAGACTCTAGAGTAAATCCAAAATACTGCGTCATTTCGTTATTGAGTGAAGTGAAATTACAAGTTTTAATGTTTTATCAAGATGATCCAAAAAAATGCACAGCAGCAAAGATGGTAAAATTTGGTCTAGCTCAGAACATCAAAAAGATTGGTACTAAGGGATTGGTTTTAGATCCTTTTTCTGAAAAAACATTACTACCTAAAGATAAATCTTCAATCAATTCTATTGTTGGAATTGATTGTTCTTGGAATCTTGCTGATCAAGCATTTTCTAAAAAATTCAATGGCATTAAACGGAAACTTCCTCCATTACTTGCAGGAAACCCTGTAAATTATTCAAAACTAAACAAACTAACTACTGTTGAAGCATTATCTGCGTCATTATTTATTTTAGGTTTCAAAGAACAAGGTTTGGAGTTACTTGACAAATTCAAATGGGGTCATACATTCTTTGAACTTAATCAAAATCTATTAGATGAATATTCAAAACTTGAAAATGAAGAACAAATAGAATCAATCCTAAAAGATTATGGATTGTTATGATGTCTTTTCTTTAAATAAATTATAATTCCGATTATGATTACTATTGGTATTATTAAAAACTCGTATTCTGATTTATCTTCTGTAAATTCTACATTATCTGAAGAATTAACTGGTAATTCTGTTTTTTCTGCTGTTACGATAAAACTTGATTCATAAAAATCTGGTTTAAGAACAGAATTTGAAATTGCAAATATTTTGATATTATTTGCCCCAATTCCTAAATCTGTTGAAGGCATGCTAAATTCAATAATAGTTTCATCTAATTTGAGATTCTCTGATGACACAATTTTTCCCTCACTATTTGTTAAAAAGTATAGAATGGAATCTGAATGTTCTGCCTCTATCTTTATCTCTAATTCATCCCCTCTTTGAATGATATTTTTCATATCTATTTTATTGATGATTGGAAATTCTGTTTTTTCAAATTCTGTCCATTTTCCTATTTGAAATGGATATGAGTCATCATCAAATGCATTTACTGTAATTGTTCTTGATTCTGGTGAATATGATTCTAAGTAAAATGGACCATTGCTAATTATTGCATGGTTGTTTGTCTCAATCCATTTTATTGAAGAATCATATCTGTCTTGATAATATTGAATATTCTGAGTATCTTCTTTTAATGATTCTGGAATGTAATTAGTATCTTTGAACTCTTGCAAATAATCTTTGATAAGATTTGCATCATTTGGAATAATTAGTGATAACCAGTTTACATTTTTACTTGTAGCACCTGATCTTGAAAATGACACTTTTCCATCTATCACTGCTTTTTCCATTGCAGCTGAAATTTCCCAAGGCATTGTATTCCAAATTACTGCCCAATCTGCAATTTCACCTTCATCAAAATGCCAATAATCTACATAGACCTCAATTGTATCCTCATCAATTGGATTTACTCCGATAATTGTTTGAATACTCTGAGCAGCTCTTGGTGTAAACTCTGTGTCAAAAGTTCTATCATTCTCATCAGTTTGAGTTCCCCATTCTATTGTAAAATATAATGAATGTAAAATATCATTCATGTCTATTTTTTCTTCATTATGCCAATTGCTAAATTTAAAATCAAATGTTACTTTACTTGTCGCAAATGTATCTGGAGCAATATTTTCCCAATTTTGTGATGATGGATTCCAAATTCTTGCTTCTTGTGGTACACTGAGTTTATCATCTGGCCCTGCAGTTTCTACTTGCCAGTTTGCTCTAATAGGAAACGTTTCACCAGTAAATGGATGTTTGAATGTTCCAGGATCTGAAACTATTCCCCAAATATGCCTACTATAACTATCAGTTAAACCCATAATTGGATTCCATGCCCCTTGATAGATTTGTTTTACACCAATTACAAATTCATTACTGTCACTTTTGGCATTAATGGGTGTGAATCTACTAGGAACTCCTGCACCAAAATCATTTACTATTCCACTGACCTTTTCATTTACTACATACTGATCAATTTTACTTGCCAAAAAAACTCTAACCGCTTCATTTACTCCTTCAACAACTGCTTCTTGAATCAACTCTGATCTTTTTTCTGCGGTTTCAAACTCACCCGTGTATATTTTTTGAGTTAACAAATCTAATTTGTCATTCTTATAATTCCAGTAAGAAGGGTCATTAAATCCTGGCATGTTTGAAAACCAAGGAGAATACATTTGTCCTAATCCTACAGAATCATATCTTACAAATGCTGAACGTCCCCATCCTTCAGTGTATAAACTCCATTTCAAATCAGAAGGATTTGATCCATATACGACAACAAATGCCTTGTTCAAATCCCCATAATCTTTTTTCACAGTAAAACCAATTTTTTCAAGTTCAACTACTAGGATTTCACCAATTGATTTTCTTACTGGATCATCACTTCTAATGAAAACTGTAATTTCTATTAGGGCTTCATTTATTTGCCATTTGTCGTCAATTTTGATTGCTCCTTTTTCTTTTAGTACCTTGGAGATGATTTTTTCTGCAAGTGTGGGGTTGTATTTGAAATTAAACGTCTCTAGCTGTTCAATAACTGTAAGATATTCTGGGTCTGATGGGCTATAATACGAAATGATTGAAGAGCCATAACCTCCCATCAGTTCATTTACAATTAACTTTCTATCTACTAAATAATTTAGAGCATACCTGACCTCTTTACTTGAAAACGGATTGTATTCTTCAGATTCTGCAGGATTAACTAGTATACTATACGACCCTCCTGTAGAATCAAAAACTTGTAATCCCTCTTTTGCTTGATTATTTTCTAGTCTATCTGGTGAGATTCTATAATAATACACATCTAGATTTCCATTACGTACTTCTTCTAATGCCGTATTTTCATCAAGATATTGAATGAATTTTACTGAATCAAAATATGTATTTTTTTCTGCAAATACTTCATCATACGTTATAGTTGCAATTAGAATTACTAGTATGACAACTAGCAATTTTTTCATAATCTTAATTTAAAATACTCGTAATAAAACCTATATCGCCTATTTCAATCAAAATATGCATTGAAAATTCACCCTAAAATGATTGTTGGATTACAAGGAATTATTGTAGGTGGAATGTCTGTTAAGGATTTTTCTGCTGTTACAAAACTAAATCCAATTGATTCTGAAACAATTTTAGAAGAATTTCTGAAAAATAGCATTGGAACAAAACAAGATAATTCATATTATTTTGATGATGGTGATAAATTAAAAATTGCTGTTGCGTTACTTGAAAAAGGATTTCCTATTGATGAAATTTCAATTGCATTAAATTGGAAAGATTTTGAAGGATTAACTGCAGAAATTTTGGCTTCAAAAGATTTTGCAATAATCAAGAATATGATTTTAACTAAACCCCGAATGGAAATTGATGTTATTGGTATTCGATTAGGTGTTGCAATTTTAATTGATTGTAAACATTGGAAGCGTTACAGTACATCATCATTAAAAACTGCTGTCAAAAAACAGATTGAAAGAACAAAACACTATGTTACAAAAACTCCTGGAGGTATTGCTGTACCAGTAATTGTTACATTATATCAAGACAAAGTTGATTTTATTGAAAATGTGCCAATTGTACCTATTTTTCAATTTTCATCATTTATTGATGAATTTTATGGCAATCTTGATCAAATGAAGACTATAGAAACAGGCTAGTAATAAAAAATAAAACTCCGCCTATCACAAATCCTTTTGTAATTTTTAAGGAATTATCTAATGCTTTGGAATAATCCTCATAGATTTTTGTTCCCATTACTTTAACACTGGTTTCATTTTCTAAAATTTCAAATTTTGCTGATGTTGTTTTTTCCTCTGCATTTTTTGCAATTTCTAAAAACCACTTTGATAGTTTATCTGCACTTGAAATTAATCCCAACTGATAGTACCCATTTCTATTTCTGGCTTTAACTGGAGCATAATGTGTGTCCGATGTACATATCTCGAGTAATTGATATTCTCTTTTTGAAAAATTGTCTATGATTTTCTCTCTTACTCCATTTTCCATATTGTTTGAATCTGCCCATCCGAGAAAATATTTTTTTTCATTAATTTTGAGACAAACAATTCCTAATCCTCCCATTCCCAAATCCTCTGTCCATACATCCATGTCATCAGAATTTGCATAACCAAATTCAATTGGAAAACTATCTTTTGTTATTAGAGTATCCAAACAAGATTTTGTAGCCTTTAACATATCTTCTCCATCTTCTTTTGAAATTTCTTCACCCATTGCATTATGGCAATCAACTATATTCATTCTGGAATAATTTCGGTTTTTTCCATATTGATTGATTTCATTTTTTATGTAACTTGGGATATCCTCCATTCCGTGTGGAGATAGTGACAAAAACAACAATGGATTATTTCCAAATAATAGACCTGTAACTCTTGCTTTGTTTATTTGAACAACTACTGGTTCTGTACATTGCAATCCTTCTTCTTTGACTTTACTATTCTCTAAATTTTTTAGATAATTTTCGACTTCATTTCTTGATGGAAGATTTAATGTATGATCAGAAATACTGTGCATAATCATTGCTGATGATGATAAATTTTTGTAAATCAAATATGGGATATTACTCCCACCAACTGGATGATATGGGCCTGGATGTATATCTGGCAAAACCACTCTAAATTCTTTCTCTCCATTAGGTGATGATAGTCTAATTTGTGATGTTGTTACTTTGGTTTCACTTGACTGTTGCTCCATTAATTCTTCTGCATCTGCAAAATCATTTCCTTGAGATGCAAGATATGCCTGAATTGTTTTGTGTGTACTCTCCATTCCTGGTCTTCCAGCTCTATCTGTGACAACTGACCATACACTTGCAATTATTAAAAACGATACTCCGTACCCTAATCCTATCGGTTCACTTAGTATTGATATCCACATGTCTTGTGGAATTAATACCAAAAACATTGCTAATGGTTGAATAAAACAAATTGCCCAAGCTTTTTTTAGACTTAGTCCAAGTGTTGTGGTGTAAATCCCTATTCTGAAACTAGCAAAAAGAAGTACTCCAAAAGTAATAAAAAATAATTGTGATTCTTTTACTAAAACAAAACTTGCAAGGATTCCCATCAAAACTGTAACTGTCCATAACATGTTTCCAAATAGAGAAGAATGCAATGACTTTGAATATTCTTTTTTCTTTGAAAATCTTGCATCTAAAAATTGTGTTACTACTAGTACTCCTAATACTGCTGGTAGTCTGTACCATACTTGCTCAAAATCTAAATCTTCCAAATACACAAGATATGTTGCAAAAACCATTACGGCACTAACTACTATTGATACAACTAGTGAAAAATAATGTGAACCCGGATTTACTAAAGTAAGGGAAAACCTGTTATGAATATTTGAAACGCCGTCTGGAGATTCCATGGTTTTCTTACGGAGCTAAAAAGATATCAACTAACCATGAAACTACGATTAAACTGATAGGGATTGATATTACGATTTTTGGATCTATTTTGAATCCTTTAGTCTCATCTTCAAAGAATCTCATGAGACCTCCACTTGATGCTGGAAGTGGTGCTGATTTTTTATCTGCCATTACAACTCGGAAAAACGGATTTTAGCATAAAAACCTTATTATTTTTTTCTCATTTTTTCTATAGTTTCTAATGCTAAATTGATCGATTTTAGAATCTCTTGCTGTTTTTCATGATTGCTTTCCTGTTCAAGTTCTTTTGACAACACTTCTATCTTTTTTTCCAAAGTCTCTTCAAGTGATGATTTTGATGCTTCCTGTGTTTTTTCTTTTATGATTTCTTTTTTCTCAGGTTCACGTCCACAACTGATGCATAACGCGTGTCCATCTTTCATTACTCTTACCCCTGAACAATACGGGCAATGTTCACTAAGTAATGTTCCACCTTTTAGTAACATTTCAGCAGCTTTTTTTGTGAGTTCTTTTGACACTACTTTTCTTTGATTTTCTATCTAAAAAATCCCATTGGTTTTAATTTTTAATTGGTATCCAAACAAGGCTTAATAGTGCGTATAATTGAATTTATTTTGAACGAATGGCAGTAATTTGTAATACTTGTGGTCTTCCTGATGACTTGTGTGCTTGTGGTGAACTTGCCAAAGACAGTACAAAAATTATAATTCGATTAGAAACTAGGCGATTTAGAAAAAAGGGTACTATGATAGAAGGATTAGATCCTAAACTAAATAATTTAGAAACCGTTGCAAAACAACTCAAAAATAAATATGCTTGTGGAGGAACTGCAAAAGAAGGATACATCTTCTTACAAGGTGATCATAGAGACTCTATCAAAGATACTTTGGTTGGATTGGGCTTTTCTGCAGATACTATAGAGTTACATTAGAACAAATTGCAAAATTCAAATAAAATTCTTCAAGCTCTTGGAATTCCTTTCACTGCATTGTTATCTGTGATTTTTGGCTTACTTCTTGTTTCATTTCCAATCGGAATTTATGTTATTTTTGAAAGTGAAATTGGCGGAGATATCAATTATGAGTACCCGTTCACTCATTTAGATATTTTTGATGGAACTGAACTGTATCAAGCTCCAATTGATGCCAGTATCGGAGATGTATTTGTTGTTTTATGGACTTTTTACCTTATAATTTTTGTAATTGCAATGTTAGGGCCAAAACATGGGTTTTTGAAACCGCTTTCCTCGATAATATCTTTTGGAAAATATGACTCAAAGTCAAATTACCTGTTTGGTGTAACAAAGTGGCTTTCAATTTTAATTTTGATTTCAGCATTGATAAATTTTGTTCAAGAAAAATTTGATATTGTAACTATTCCACCTCCAGCTGATAATGATCTTATTCAATTTTTTTATGTTAGTCTTGCTCCCATATTAGAAGAATTTGGATTTCGTTTAATTTTAATTGGAATTCCTTTGTTTGTTATTTATTCTCGTAGATCTTCTGTAAAATACTTCATCAAATGTTTATGGAATCCAAATACGTTGGATATTCATGATTCTAAAAAAGCAATTTTCTTGATTGTTTTTGTTGGAATTATTTTTGGATTTGCTCATGTCGCTTTAGGAGAATCTTGGAGTGAAGGTAAATTTGCTCAAGCTACCGCAAGTGGGATCATTTTAGGATGGGTCTATCTTAGATATGGGTTTGTTACTTCGCTTTTGATTCATTGGGCCACAAATTATTTTGTATTCTCATATGCAAATTTTATTTCACAACTAAATTTTATTTCAATTGAAGATGCGTTTTCCCATTCACTAATGTCATCATTAGAATCATTATTTTTAATTACAGGTATTTTGGCAATTTCTATTTTGTTTGTAAATCGATTTTATTCTAAAAAAGAGCCTGATTTAGAGATTTAATGCTACTTTCAAGCCCTTGTATCTATTTCTAATTGTTACTTCAGTAACTCCTGCTGCTTCAGCTACATCTCGTTGTGTTTTATTTTCCCCATTTGTTACACATGCAACATAAAGTGCTGCAGCTGCTAATCCCATTGGATCTTTTCCTGCAGAAATTTTGAGCTCTTCGGCAGTTTGTAAAATTTTTGTTGCTTTTCTTTTTGTTTTTTCAGATAATCCTGCTTTACTTGCAATTCTTGAAATACATTTGACTGGATCAACTACGGGCATTTTTAAATTCAATTCTCTTAGCAATAAACGATAACATCGTGCAATATCTTTTCGTTTAATGTTGCTTGCTTGTCCAATATCTTTTAGTGTTCTTGGGGTTTCCGTGTCTCTACATGCAGCATAAAGTGCTGATGCAATCAATGCTGAAATAGAACGTCCTCTGACAAGCCCTTTCTCAAGTGCTTTTCTGTAAATGTATGCTGCTTTTTCAATTACTGCATCACCTACTGCAAGTTTGTCTTTTAATCTGTCTAATTCACTAAATGCTTGTCTAAAGTTCCTATCTACTGGTTCATGAACTTGACTTCTGCTATCCCAAGTTCTGAGTCTTTCAATTGTACTTTTCATAGATGCAGTTAGTGGTTTTCCTGTTGCATCTCTATTTTGAGGATTGATGACTGTTGCTAATCCCATATCGTGCATTGCAAGTGACGTTGGAACTCCTGCTCTGCTTTTGTTTTCACCCTCATTTGAAAATGATCTCCATTCGGGTCCTGACTCTTCTACTTTATCGGTAATTACAAATCCACATTTTCCACAAAAATTTTCTCCAGTATTGGCATCTGTAACTAAAGATCCTTGTCCACATCTGGGACATTTGTCCTTTGGATTGACTGTTTTAACCATTATTTCACAAAACCTTTTATTCTAATATTTAACATTTGCTAATTTATCACTTATAAGTCTGTCTATGATCTTGTCTGAAAAACGTCAATCTTGTAATAGTTTTGTGGATTATCCTAGGTTTTACCTAAAATTTCTCTGATTTTCTCTTCAATCTGAGGTTTTTCCTTTTGTTCTAATAGAAATTCCAAATCTTCTGCATTATCTACATCCCACATGATTCTTTTTACAAAAACCATTGCAACGTTTAGTGTGTGTTCTTTGGCAGTATTCATGTGAATTTTGTAACTATCTTCATCATAATGGGTCTTCATCAAATCTACAGGCATTCTTACAAGTGCATTAGTCCCATCAAACCTTCTTGATGGTACAACTATGGCAAAATTTGGAGGTGTCATGTAGTTTAGCATAAAATCAATGTCCTGAGTTTTGATGTATGGTATATCTTGAGGAAATACAATTGATGCATCAAAACCATTTTCTAACAGATACTTGTCTGCAAGCGCAACTGCACTATTGACACTTTCTTCATTCTCATCAATTATTATGATTGCGTTGAATTTCTTTCCAATCTCTATTGCTTTTTCCTCTTTTGTCACTATGATGGTTTTTTCAATTTGTGGGGATATTGATATTGTATGTAGAATCTCTTCTAACATTATTTTGCACAAGTCTTCTACTTGATGTGGAGATAAATCTAAACGAGTTTTTGCATTAGAGAAAGTCTTTACAGGAATTATTGCGGCAATTTTCAAATTATACGTGTACTTGTTTTAAGATGAAATTTGCCAATGCGTCTTCAGCTAATTTATTTTTCATAGTAATTTTTGTTTCAAAAACTTTAATGTCTAAACTCTGAATTTTCTTTGTCAACGATTTATCCTTTGTATCTATAATGATATTGGAACAAACATCAGAATACATCTTTGCTAATCCATATGCATTTGATTCTATTCCTGCGGCTTGCATGTATTTTGCAGCAGGACCACTAATTGAATTATCCCCAATTAATGGACTAACTGCTACAACTTTTTTCTTTATCTTTGATAGTTCTTTTCTAATTCCTTTGATCTGAAGCATTGGACCAATTGATGTTAATGGATTACCTGGAGCTAAAATTACCATATCTGCATCATGGATTGCATTTACTGCTTCAGGATTTGGACGAGATTTATCTGCACCAATATACTGAATTCCTTCAATTGGATCTTTTCCTCTATGTTTGACCCAGTATTCTTGTAAATGTAATTCTCCTTTGTCTGTAGTTATTCTTGTTTCAATGGTGTTATCTGTAACTGGTATGATGTTTGCAGTAACTGCAAATTTTTCACACATCCATTTTGTAATGTCACTTAGATTCTTTCCATTCTTTAACATGTTTGTTCTAATCAGATGGGTTGCAGCATCTCTATCTCCTACTCCAAACCATGTTTCTTCTCCAAAAACTTCCATTTGTCGTAAAAAGTTGAATGTGTCTTTTTTAACTCCCCATCCTCTTTCTTGATCAAGTAAATCTGCTAAACCGTAAACAATTGTATCTATATCAGGACACACATAGAGTCCATAAAGCCAATAATTATCCCCAACATTACTAATTACATTGACTTTGGGGTCATGAGTTACTAAACCTCTTACTAGCTTGACTGATCCTGTCCCTCCTGCTAAAACTGTAATCATACCATTTTCTCCTAAAACTGCAAAGTCTACTTGCGTCACTCAATATTACTTTTTCAAAAAACACCGATCAGATATTTGGCAAAGTTTATTACTTCTCAGGCTTGATTTTTCTCGTGTCTAGGGCTATAATTTTAACAGTTTTGCTTGTAGGCCTTATCGTTGTAGGTACTAGTACTCCTGTATGGGCTGCTCAATTAGATGCCCGAATTAACCCAAATGCTGAATCATCCCCATTTAAGATGAGTTATCTAAAAACTGTATTTATTGAATATCCAAACGGTGGAAATCTGTTTGATGAGTTACGTGGAAATGCATGGACCATATCTGGAACCGCTGATTCTTCAGATCCGGGAGTAAAAGAGCTTATTGGTAAACTAAATCGAGGAATTGCTGATGATGGAAGCCAAGCAAGAATTTCAGACTTGAATGTATCTTATGATTTTCAACTTAAAGCAAGAAACATCAACACATCAATTGATTATAAAGTAATTCTAGAAGGAACACTAATTGATTATGTAATTACACAAGATTCTCAGCGAACCTTAATTGATCTGGGTTGGAGAGGAATAACTGCAGAAGGTCCTGTAGTGATTGATGGTGTAGATATCAACATTCCAATTAATTTAATTCGAGACCAAGAACCTGAAGTTCACACATTCCTTACTGGTACTGAAGCTGAAGACATTCTTAGTGAAAATCTCATTAATGCAGACTTTATCTTAGAACAACCATTAACTAACTGGCACTTTTTGTTTGACCCAACAGGAATCAATGTGGATGCTGGAACTTTTGGACTAGATGATGAAATTGCTGGATTTGTTGTTTCTAGTTGGACTATGGGAGAAAGTAGTTTTAGAGAAGGAATACAAATTGAAAGAATTTTTGAGGCAGAAATAGTATCTGATGAAAATTATATTGTTAGAAGTGTACAATCAGCTGATACAGCTAACCTATCTGCAATTGGCTTTGGCGCACTAGATGTAATTGACGGTGTTGAAATTGCCGGTATTACTCCAACACCTCCAGAAGGATATGCAACAACTTCAACTGGTGGCTTTCCAATTATGATAGTTTATGGAATGGCAGGAATGGCAGCTATTGCAGGAATTGGATTCTTTATTTTTAGTAACAGATCACTCAAAAACACAAAATCAGAACAAACAGGAATTGATCCTAGTAGATTACAAGGTTATGAAACTAGTGCATCATCTGGTGGTTATCAAACCAATAGAGGTGAAGCACAACTAAAAGATGATACTGACTATCAACAAAGCCGAAGTGTTTATGAGGAAACATCACAACAAAGCCCTCCTCCACAAGCAGCATCTGATTCCATGACAGATCAAGCATGTGGATGTGAAGCAGATAGTGGTGATCCTGATTATGCATGTGACTGTGCAATGCAAGGCGCTTGTATATGCAGCGCAGATTGTAAATGTAACACTGATGTTTGTAAAGAAGCTGTAGGACAACTGTCCTAAGATCGTAAAATTTTAGTTTCATTTTTTATTTTTGCACCTATCTGTGTCATTTCATTGAAATTTGGGGTTTGCAAAGTCAAAATTAGATTCTAAGTTTTTACTCTATAATTTCATAGTACTGGTTTAGACGTTGAGTCAATAGATCTTTGTACTCTTCAGGATTTTTTACAAACTCCATTCTTGTATTCTTCTCACTACTGACTAAAATTACCACTTGCTTTACTTCAATTCCGGTTAACTCTTTAAACATTTCAGAGTATGCCGTACCCTGAATAAAATGATCAGTCATCCACTCTTCTTGTTGATTACTTCGTTTTGTTTTGTAATCTATTATTGATAATTTTCCATCATATTTGGCAATACAATCAGATGTTCCTGCTAGCTTCATCACATCACTATACAGTCTTAGTTCGGTTCCGTGAATATCATTGATTTTTTGCAAGAACGGAATGAGATTGTTAAAGTGTGCAACTGACAAGAGTCTGACTTCATCAGTTTGTGTTATTTCATTCAGATGATTTTCAATTAGTTTGTGAGTCTGTGTACCTATCATTGCAGATTCTTGTGTAATATATTCAGCAGCTATTTCCTGCTCTTTCCAGTTTTGTAGACCTTGTTGTTTTTCAGCAGACATTGTTTTTTGCAGTATTGTTGTAATTGATGGAAAGACATCACCTTTTGGTGTCTGATAATAATGTGCATTGTCTTTTTCAATTAATTGGGCTTGTTGAAAATTAATTGGAATGTGATTGAATAGAGACATTTCTTGTAAGTTTTGTTATTTCACACACCATTAAATCTAATCTACAATAGTATATGTTTTAAAAAAAAATTATGTGTGCTGGGAGTAACCCTCCTTCTGTTTTCACGATATTTCGCTTTGCAGTCTACCTGAACCGAGTACAGGATCTTATGGTTCTGTTTGACCTTGCTCCATGTGGGGCGGCTTTTTTCATTCCTTTTATGGAAACCTCAGGTTTTGCCATCATAGTGCGCCATATTGGATTTTTTTCTGCTCCGTTGCCAATCATCTCTGATTATTCATCTCCGAATCACATTTCCTGTATGGAGGGAGGAGTTTCCTCTGCCGTAGCAGCGTGTCGTGCTCCAGCTCACATGAAATTACTATCTGTTTCTTGAATTTGAGTATTACCTTTCAGGTTTTGTGCCTATAATGAATAATGTTCCAAATTCTCTCTTCCATTTCTTTTTACTTTTCAAATCTTTGATGTGTTTTGTTTTTACTTGAAATCCTGTATTTTGAAAAAATGTTTTCCATTCTTTTTTTGAATGCAAATGCATCTGTATTTTCATAATCTTTGCCCATCTTGCAGTCGCTTTGTTATCTGTGTAAAAGTCTGTACCACAAAAAAATTGTCCACCTGGTTTTAACAATTTATAGATTTTTTCTAGTGCCGTTTCAATAGAGTCTGCATAGTAAAGTGATTCCATTGAAAAAATAAAATCAAACTTTCCTTTATAATTCCAAGATTCAACGTCTGTGTGAAAAAATTTTTCTTTGTTATTACTAATTTTCTTTTCAGCTTGAATGATCATTTTTTTGCTTTTATCAATACCTATAGATTTTTTACAATTGCTTTTATTTACAATCTTTCTCACTACCCATCCA
Organism: Candidatus Nitrosopumilus sp.; assembly: GCA_965238195.1. Lineage (GTDB taxonomy): Archaea > Thermoproteota > Nitrososphaeria > Nitrososphaerales > Nitrosopumilaceae > Nitrosopumilus. The sequence continues at coordinate 1,645,848 of OZ250174.1, forward strand.
TTTCCACACCCGACATCCAGAAATGTAAATGGGTTATCAAATGATATTGTTTGCAAAAATTTTGAGACATTTTTACCATGCTCTGTTTCCATTAATTCTGCTCTGCCATTTTGAGCCCATTTATCAAATGTTTTTCTAACCCCATCCATGATTTTTGGTTTTTTTATTTCCATTATAATCTTCGTCTTATTGAGCTTTGATGTGAACGACTCCTACGTGCTGCTTATATCCAATTTTTATCAATTTAATTTGAAAAGAATGCCTGATGAATCATGCCGAAATTGTGGTGGAAAATTACTTGATCACACTAAATGTTCTCAATGCATGAAACTAACCAGTATGATTTGTAAAGACTGTGCTCATTGCACTATGGAGCAATATCATTCTGTTTGTATGTATAAAACCAATATTGTATCGACAATCAAATCAGACAATTACTTAGTTGCATTGGCTTGATTGCATTTTGTTGGATTAATTCCCAGTATCATAGCTGCTCAAGTTTTAAGTAGGATAGGCGTAATTTTGGATCCTTGTGAGACAAATTCCAGTTGTATTGAGTTTGATTGTTCTTCTTTTGATGCCTGTATATGCATCTGCTCAAAGCCCCGACAGAATCACAATTCTTGAAAATTTTGGCAGCTATGATAATGGTGAACCCTTATTCATTTATGGTCAAGTTGCAAACATTGTTGATGACTCTTTTCTGATAATGCAGATTATTAATCCTCATGGGGATCTATGTCAAATTCAACAACTCATGCCATTATCAAATGGTGTTTTTATCACTGATGTCATTCCACTAAAAGGTAGAATTTGTGGCCTTTCTGGTGAATACGAAATTAAATTATTTTATGGTGATTATTCAAAATCTACTACATTCAATGTTTCTACTGGCTCTTTTTCTGAAACAAATAATGATGAAAAGATTTCTTCAGCACAAAATTTAGTTTCTACTCAAGCATCGTTAATTGCTGAAACATTTGATATCTCATCTCCAATATCAAATCAAACCTCAAACACTTTGTCTGAGTTAGAATCTGATTATGTTGATTTGTGGGATGAATTTTTTGTTGATGATTTGCTTATTGAAATAAATCCATTAATTAGACCTGCAGTATCTTCTTCTCTTGATTATGTACAAAAATTATTGGATGAAGATGAAATCTCTTTTGATATTGCAAAATCAATTGATAGAACAATTTTTGCAGCAGTATTTTATTATGAAATTGGTGATAAAACAAAAGCCATTGGTTTGTTAGCTGATGCATTTGTTGATATCAGAAATATCAATCCTGAAAAAGTCACTTACCAGAGAACTCCTACTTTTGATGAATTAGAAGAGACATTGCTAAACTTGATGAAAAAATCTGACACAGTAATGGGAAAAGATGTTAAACATGAAGTTGGATTCATCTTTGCTAGGGGAACTGCACCTGTTTACTCTGATGAAATTAGTGAACTCATTGATCTTCTTTCAAAAGCAAGATATCTTGATATTGTATCCAGAAAACAAAGTGATCTTTACAACATTGTACAAAATGAGTGGGAATTCCTCAAACCTTCATTATCTGATAAAGAATCTATTGAGGAATTAATTGAATCAAGTACACGTGTTTCAGATTTACATCAAGCAGCCATACTCTTACGAGAATTAGATAATGTTGATAGATTCATCTCTTCTAATTCTGAAGAAAATTCTGAACTTGCAAATCTGCTAATGTCTAATTGGGATAAATTAGAAACTGATTTGGCAACAGCTACCTCAGTTGATGATATTTTGGAATCCTCATCTGAAATTTCCGAGATGGCTCAGATTATAGATATTTCTGCAAGAATTAGTAAGAGTGTTGAGATTTCACAAGCAGCCGGTAATGATTCCAGTCTTGTATCTGATTGGAAATTACTTTTAGAGCGAGTTGAAAATGCTAGTTCTGTAGATGAGATTTTAGAAATAATTTTAGAATTTGATCAGACAATGACTGAACTAAGAGAGAAAAGAAATCCTTTGGTAGTTTTAGAATTCCAATACAAGAGCATGAAAGAAAAAGCTGAACTTCAAGCAGACTATGAAAATCTGTTCTTAATTGATAATGCATTGAAAATTTTAGACACTGCTAAACAAATGGAATCTGGAAATCCATCTATTACTAGAATTGATAGAATTGAAGTTTTGTTAACTTGGGTTAGTGAAAAAGCTCCTCAAATTAAAACAGATTTAGATTCTTACAATAAAGATGCATTCAAAATCCGTGCCAGTGATGTGTTACAAAGAGCAAAATCTCTTGAAAATTTGGTTGAATTGAGCCTAACTAAGAATAAATTCCTACCAAACTATATTGAATTTACTGAAAAATTTAATGAGAAAATTGATGATGTGAGAGATCTTGTAATCAAAAATGATCTTGATCAAGCTGACAAATTAGTTCGTGAATTATTTGACGAATGGACTCTTGTTTCAACTGCATATACTGATGATCCTCATGGGTCTGATGTTGGATACAGTACAGATGAAATCAAACGTATTGAATTTCGTAAAAAACTAGAGATATTCTCAAACATGGTATCTAATTTCTATAATACTGAATTTTCTGCATATGTTAATGAGTATAACCAAATGATGGATGATGCCTATGAATTAATTGAGATTGCAAATTTTATTGATGCAGAATCTAAAATTTTAGAAATTGGTCATTATCTTAGTGAACATTTAGTTTTACATAATTCTAAAATTATGTATGATATCTCATTTGATGCTGAAAAAGATATTTGGATTATCAGGGGAGCTACTGACAAACCCGTTTCTGATAGGCGAGAAAACTTGTATGTTACTGTTTACAACATGGATGGCAGCACCCATAGTAGTTTAGAATTTACTGATACGAGACAGGGTGAATTTTACACTCAATGGGTTGCACCAACTGATCCTGGTCTTTATGTTGCAATGATACAATATCAGGATTCAAAAGCTACTCAGATTGTTCATGTTGAGGAAGAATTTGATTATGAATATAGCGAATCTAATTTGAGTATGGTTGATTTAGCACGTGAATTTGAAGAATTAGAATCATTTGCAATAAAATTTGGTGGTGAAAATTTTGATGAAAACCCAAGATTTGCATCTGTAATTAATGAAATCAAATTTGGTTTTACTGATCAAAACCCAGATACTGTTAATGATAATCTAAATGAATTCAAGATAATTATTGAGAGGTATCTTCCTATGAGATCTCCTGTGGCACCTATTGAAGCAAGCTATGATGGTGATAAATTGGTAATCTCTGGACGTGTTCTAAAAACAGTTCAGTTTAGTGAGGATCTTTTCATTGATGTCTTTGATCAAAGAGGTAATTTGGTAAAAGAAATTGCACTAAAAGATGATCCTACAGGATTGTTTAGTGAAGTATTGTCTCAACCCTTTGATGATGGAGTATATGTCGTTCAGTTACAGTATCATGATGTGATAGTCACTGATTTCTTTAACGTACCATAAATCTGAGACAAATCAGTTCTTTCCTTTCACTAAATTGAAAAGTTGTCTTACAGCAAGTTTTGGATGATGTGTTGCCAATTTGATCATGTTCGATAAACCAAAGTCTGCTTTTATAAAATCAAGAAATTCTTCAGCTTTTAATTCTCTAATTATATCTAATTCTTTATCCCATTCTTCATCTGACAAACCAATCCACCTGCTCTGAACTTTTCCTGCAGAATTGATTTTTGATTCAATCTCTTTTCTCCAATTTTCTTCATATGGATAAAGTGCAGATTCATCTGTCTTTCCAGATTTTATAGCATCAGCTGCTACTTTTCCTGCCACTCTTCCAAATTTTATTGCATACCTGATTCCTTCTAAAACAAGTGGGTTTGCTTGTCCAGCTGAATCACCTACAAGTATTAAATTATTGAAAACTGTTTTTCTTGATAATCCATCATTTGGAATTAATCCATAATGAAATTCTATTGGTGTTATTTTTCCTAATTTTTTAATTGGACCTAATTTTTTCTCCATTAATTCTTCTAGTCTTTGTGTTGGGTCTACATTTGATTCTGGTTTTCCTACACCTACACCTATTCTAACAATATTATTTCCTAAAGGAAAAACCCATGCGTATCCTGCAGGAGAATATTGTTGTCCTACCATTAACCACCATGTTTCTGAATCTACATTTTCTGCTTTTACTTCATATTCTGCCCCTGCTCCAAATCTTTTCCATTGAGTCACAAAACCCATTGCTTTGCAAACAGTTGATGAAAATCCACTTGCATCAATTACTACTTTGGAATGAAATGTTATTTTTCCATTAGGCCCATTTCCACTTACTCCTACAATGTCTCCTTTGTCATTTTTGATAACTTCTTTAACATTAATTTTAACAAAAACATCCGCCCCTGCTTTTTCTGCCTCTGTTGCTAACCATCTGTATGTTTTTCTTACATCTAAAACGGCTGCTCTTGGAATTGAATCACTGATAGTAATTTCATTATTTGGTGAAGCAAATGAAAAATTCTTAATTGGATTAAAACAATCATCTGGAATTCCAAATTCTTTGATGCTTTGAATCCATGTAACTCCACTTGTTCTAACTGTCTCTGCAATCAAACTTTCTTTTTCAAGTAATGCTACTTTGATTCCGTTTTTTGCAGCTGCAAATGCTGCAGATGAACCTGCAGGACCCCCTCCAACAATTACTAAATCATAATGATTTTCTTCTGACAATTTACTTGAATTAATAGACCTAGGATATAATTTTGAGGTATGTTATGGGGACTATTTTTTTAAAACAGGATTTCCTGCAGTATCATTTTCTCTTTCTGAATCAAAAGTTTCCATATGTGCTGGGTCTCTGTGCATAAAACTATGAGTCCCTCCCTCTTTTCTACAGAATTTTGAATGAATTGTCTCTTCAATCTTCAATGTTGTTTCATTCTCGTGAAATAGTCGTTTTCCACAATCAGGGCATATGATTTCAGGCATAAATTTAGTCCATGTCAAATCTATTTAGATGTTTCAGACCATTTATGAACCGAAACTTTAGATGTTTAAGAATTCAAAATTCATTATGGATGAGTCTGAAATCATATCTTTTGCAATGTGGTCTGTAGTTACCGGAATCATTATGGTAGTTACTGGGCTAAGTTATCGTGCAATCATGAGAAGAAAGAATACTGAGATCTCCTCACCTTGAATTGAATCTTTATTGACTTGTTTGATAGTAAAAATAAAAAATAAAAAGAAAGAGAATAACTAATTATTCAATTACTATTAGCTGTCCTGTCATTGTAGGTTCATGAAATGTACACACATATTCAAAAATACCTTCTTCCGTAGCAGTGAATTCTATGACTGTGGTTTCCCCGGCATTAATGTCTGAATCAATGTTGTATGGTTCAGAAATTGTAAATGTGTGATGTTCTTGAGTTTCTACAGGTTCAAGATTAGCAAAGTGAACTTTTACAGTGTCACCTTTTTTTACTACAATTGAATCAAGTGAAAATTGATCTGGAGGAATTCCAAATTTATCTTCATCAATGTTTTCATCAACTTGACTAAATAGATACACATCTCTTGTTTGTGGGTTGTATGAAATGTTTCCAGTAGCTTCATCCATAACCGACAATGAATCTACAAAAACTGCACCTATTGCTATAACGATTGCAGCAATTGAAAGACTAACAAGTTTTGTACTCATTTGTGTAACTCACAATAAGTATTCTATTTAATTGTCAAGTTGATTCTTAGAATATATTCTAAAGAATTAAAATCAGTCTTATCCTTCTGAAGCTGTTTTACCGCCATCCACATTTAGGATGGTTCCTGTAACCCAATTTGCTTCATCTGATGCCAAATACAATGCTGCATTTGCAACATCTACAGGTTCACCTACTCTGGCAAGTGGTAATCTTTCTTCTAGAACTTTTCTTGCTTGAGGATCATCAAGATAGGGCTTTATCATACCTGAATTAATAATTCCTGGATTAACACAGTTGCATCTGATATTTTTTCTTGCATACTCTACGGCAATTGATTTTGTAAACATCGAAATTGCTGCCTTTGTAGCCGAGTAAACTGCCAAGTGAACTCTTGGTATTGCTCTTTCACTTGAAATAGAACCAATATTTACAATTGCACCGCTTTTGACATCTGACATTTTTGAAAGTACTGCCTTTGTAATGTGAAATACTCCTAACAAGTTAATGTCAATGAGTTTTTTAATTTCTGAATCTTGCATGTCATGAAAATGTACAGGATCATTGATTGCCCCTGCATTGTTAACTAAAATATCGATTTTACCATATGTGTCCATAATTTGATTTATTGTTTGCAATGCTTGTGATTCATCAGTCAAATCACATGTTATTGATGCAGTTGATTCTTCATTTCCGATTTCTTTTCTGGCTTTTTCTAATCCTTCTAGGTTTCTTGCAACTAGTACCACTTTAGCTCCTTCTTCAGAAAATCTCTTTGCAATACCTTTACCAATGTCACTTGATGCGCCTGTAACAACTGCCACTTTGTCATTTAATCGCATAAAATCATATTATTGTCATAACTTATAGAATTTTTGCTGTATTTCATTCGTAAATTGATTTATTTTGATTTGTTAATTTTTTTGATATATTCAATAATTGCAGTATAATCCATTTCTCCAAAACCTTCCTTGATGGCATTTTCATACACTTCTTCTGCTTTTTTGATCATTGGAAGTTCAATTCCCAAAGATTTTGCAGCATTTGTCATGGTGCTGATGTCTTTTTTTAGATTTGCAAGCGTGAATGTTACGTCATACTTACCATCCACCATTTTGTATGCCTTTTTTTCACTCATCCCGGTTTTGAAATATGTAGAGTTTAAAATTTCAAGAAAAATCTTTGGGTCTACATTTGCTTTTTTGACAAGTGTAATTCCTTCAGATAATGCAAGTGCAAGCATGGTGATTTGTAGGTTCATGGCTAGTTTAACAGAGTGTGCTACTCCACTATCTCCTAGGAAGAATACTTTATTTGCAATCTTTTCAAAAACATTTTTGCAATAATCAAAACTTTCTTTATTCCCTGATGCCATCATGACCAAGTTTCCTGTTATGGCGACATTTGGTCCTCCCATTACTGGAATGTCTAATTTATGGATATTAGATTCTTGAAATTTTTCTGAAATATTTTTTGATTCTGATGGATCAATAGTACTCATGTCTGCCACAATTAATTTTTCATTACTCCCTTCTATGATTCCATCTTTTTCAAATGAGACTTGTTTTACTGCGTTTGCATCTTTTACTACTATGATTATTAATTCTGAATTTTCTGCAACTTCTTTTGGTGATGTTACAACTTTGGCCCCTTTTTCTTTTGCTTGTATTGTTTTTTCTTTTGTTCTATTGTATACTGTTACTTCAAAACCTGAATCTAGTAAGTGTAATGCAACTGCATTTCCTAGCATCCCAAGTCCGATAATTCCTATTTTAGTCATCTTTGCTCACTCTGCAAAATTGTAAAATTAATGCCGTTCTTCATTTTGAATTTCCCATTGTTTGTTCCCAAATCTAGATACTTCAAATTCTATTTGTCCTATTGTTTTGTCGCCTTTTTTGACTTTTGCATAATCAAATTTTTTCATTCTAAATAATTTTTCTTTTGGTTTGTATCCTCCTTCAATAACTTTTACTTTGAATTTTTTACTTGCTTTGATGATCAATTTCCTTGCACTTTGCACATCTCCCATCCATGAAAACATCTCAAAATCTCCAAAATTTTGAGTGGAAATTTCATAACCATAGAGTCTTGCTTCAAGTTTTGTGCCTTTGGATTCTGCATGCTCATTTAACCATGCAATTACTTCCTCACCATGTCCCTTCTCAATCCCAAAGGTTTCTGAAACTGCCATCTACCAAAATTAATGTATTAAACCATAATAATCATTGTTAAACTAAAATACTGATTTGATCTTAAAATTTCATGCTTACAATTGACTGCAAGGATATTTTGCCCATTAAAAATGAGTTACTTGTTTATGTGGCAGATAAAGTTGAGGCTCTTCCAACATTAAAACACAATCAATTCACTCTATCTGCTTTAGATGATGATGAAATTATTGATACTAATTCTGTAATCTCTGCAATTAAAGAATACTTGGATTCTATTGATGAGAGTAATAATTTTGCTGTAATTTCTAATCATGAGACAATAAGTATTACATCTATTTCTGGTAGAATCTTGGAGAAAAATGAAACTGAACAAAAATCTGATATGTTTTCATGTACACATTGTGGGTTTGTAACAAGATATGAAGTTGAACTCAATGTACATATGAGAATACATTATCTTTGATTTTTTTTATTCAGTGATTTTTAACAGGATCTTTATAAGCACTAACTGCATAAAATAATTGTGACAAAGCCTTCAAAAAATAATGTAACAAAGGTTTATTGTGCCAAATGTGATTTAATTTTTGAATCACGAGAAAAATTTGAAGCACATTTTGACAGACATTCCTCAAACATTGCTTGTGAGGTGTGTCCAATTGATACTGTCATCTCAAAATTTGTGAATTTGTTTAAACGAAAGTCTTCACGTAATTTGGAATAAGTTTTTTTAACTGATTCTTTCAGTTTTGAGTGATGAACAAAAAAGGCGTAATTATAGGCGTCATTGTTATAGCAATTGTTGCTGGAATAGCAGGATCATACTCATCATCCCCAGATGAAACTGTAAATCTTGACATGGGCAGAACTCATGGCACAATTTCTACGGCTATGGGTTCTCCAATTTTGGGTGATACATCTGCCCCAATTACTATTGTTGAATTTGGTGATTATCAATGTCATCAATGCTATAACTGGTTTCATAATACAAAACCTGCAATAGTTCAAAATTACATTGATACTGGAAAAGCAAATCTAGTTTTTGTTGATTTAGCATTTTTGGGAAGTCATTCTCCAATTGCAGCTCAAGCATCATATTGTGCTGAAGATCAAGGAATGTATTGGGAGTATCATGATATTCTTTACACTTCACAAGAATCTACAGTTAATGGAGGTTGGGCAAATTCTGAGCGACTAAAAGCATTTGCATTTAGTTTAGAGCTTGACATGGAACTGTTTGATAGTTGTCTTGATTCTGAAAAGTATTCAAAACGTGTTCAGTATAATATACAACAAGCAAGAGACCATGGTGTTAAAGGGACTCCTGGATTCTTTATTGTAGGTCCTGATGGGCAACAAAAAATTAGTGGAGCACAACCATTCTCCGTCTTTAAACAAATCATGGATTCTATGATCTGATGACGTCTACCGTCAAATTTGTATTTTCAAATCCCAAATATCTCATTTTAGCAATAATAATTTTTACATCTATGTTGATTGGTTTGTTGATTTTATCTGAATATATTTTCTTAGAACCGTATGTGGTGAGTCATATTCCCTCTGGAACTGAGCTAGGATTTACTCTTATTGTGATAATTTCTGTTTTGTCTGCATTGGTACTTCCAATGAACATATTTCGAATAAACATACTCAAAAAATCCAAACAAAAAATGGGTGGAGGAATTTTTGGTTCTATAATTGGGGCTGCTGCTGGAGCATGTAGTTGTGGACCTATTGGGTTTGCTGTAATCTCAACATTTGGTTCAGTTGGAGCTACTGCATCTGCATTTCTAACCAATTATGAGATCCCAATTAGAATAATTGCTATTGCAATTTTGGCTGTCACTTATTTTACAACCATAAAATCTCTTAAAACTGAATGTAAATTTGATCCTTGATTTTGATGTATTAGAAATCACCTAATAGGCAGACTTTTGTAACCTTGGAATGTATCTTTCAGTCATTTGAATAACTATTGTGACATTCATTTACATCCCAATTAGACCTCATAAGCGAGATCCAGATGCTGATGAACTAGAAGATGCAGAAGAATAGTATCTTTTTCCCACTTTCTATGATAAATTGATGAATTCAAATCTTGTAAAGTTGAGATATTTATTTGCCATTTTTTAGGTTAAACATAATGCAGAATTGGAATCTCATAATTGGAATTTTGATTATTTCTAGCCCGATTCTTTTTTCAATGATGGCATTTCCTGATTCTGTAGCTTGGAGTTGGAATGAAGGTCGTGGTGGATATCTTTTTGCACTTGTATTTATCGTGGCAGAACTTATTGGTCTTAAAATTATTATTTCAAAAAAACGATTACTTACAGTAATTCCTATGGCAGCTCTTACCATTTTATATCTAATTTCATTAGAATATGGCCTAAGAGAATACATCATTGAATCTGCAGAACAATTTGATGTACAATTAATTTATTCTTGGACATGGATGTGGGACTTTGTTGTAATGGCAATTTTTGTAGTTGCGGCATTGAGTATATTCTTTGGAAAACGATGGATAAGAATTGCACCTGCAGGACCTATCTTTCTGATTGGAACTGCAATAATTCTTTCATTAGATGCATTTTTCCCATATGACACACTTGGACCACTACAATACGTTGTTCCTTTCTTTGTTCAAACAAATGTGTGGTTGATTACTATACTTGATCTTGGAACTGCAGTAGCTAAAGACAATGTCATGTTCTTACGTGGAGAACATGGTTCAATGGCTCTGCAGGTGTTTTGGCCATCTGCAGGTGTTCACAGTATCATAATTTTCTCTTTGGTAATTGGGGCATTCATGTTAAAAATGAATATTCCTAGACGGAGAAAAGCTATGTATTTTGTTTTAGGAATTATTGGAACGATTGGTGTTAATTTAATCCGAGTTTTTTCATTATCTTGGTATGCTCTAAAAGTTACCACAGATCCTGTGGCATGGGAAGAATATCATAAAATTGCAGGGGAAATCATGTTCTTGCCGTGGCTGTTTGCATTCATTTTAGTTGTAATATTGATAGAATCTAGACGTCTAAAGAAATTAGAAAGATAATATCTTAAAAATAACTTGTAATGTCACTTTGTCCTTGAACTTCTGAAAGTTCTGCAACTTTGACACCTAGTCTTCTAATTGTGATTGTTTGGTTTTCTAAGGATTCTTTTAGTAATTGAATAGCATTTTTTTGTAATTCTTCAAGACTTGCAGTTGGACTTCTTAACATTCTTGATTTTGATTTGTTTGATAAATCTGACTGGACAAAATGTATTCCAATTGATTTGAACATTTGATTATTTTTTGTAACCACATTATGTACTTCTTTACATAATTCAATTATATTTTCAGATAGAAACTGATAATCTTTTGAATCTTTTTTCAATGTTGTAATTTTACTGTATTGTATTCTGGCTGCTCTTTCTTTAACTGGGTCCGCATCTATCCCTCTAACTGCATTGTAAATGTAAGTTCCACTTTTTCTTCCAAATTCTTTATTCAAAGTGAAAACATCTAATTTTTTTAAGTCTTGAATTGTTTTTAGATTCATTTCAGTGAATCGTTCTTCAGTTTTTTTCCCAATACCTGGGATTGCTCTGATTTCTAATGGTTCTAGAAATGATTCAATTTTATCTGGAGACACAATTGTAAGACCATCCGGTTTTTGAAAGTCTGATGCAATTTTTGAAATTAATTTATTTGGTGAAATTCCTATAGAACAACTAAGTTTTACTTTGTCTCTAATTGAATTTTTAATTTGTTGTGCAAGATGACTAGCTTTTTTAAAATCCCCTTCAACTCTTTTTGTTACATCCAAATATGCTTCATCTTTTCCTACATATTCAAAAACATCCGCACTATCATTCATTATCTCCATTGCCTTTTCAGACATTTCAAAATAATAGTCAAAATCTACAGGTAAAAATACTGCATCTTTTCTTTCTTCTAGTCTTTTTTTTGCAAAGGCTATTGGTATTCCTGATTTTACTCCATATTTTCTTGCTGTATAATTTGCTGTGGCAATAGCCCCACTATCTCCTCCTCTGTCAGAATATACACAAACACACACTGGCTTTGATTTTAGTTCTGGAGATCTTACTTCTTCGCATTGAGCATAAAAATAATCAAAATCTATGTGGAAAACTACTCTTGTTTCCAATACTTTTTGGATGTTCTTTTGATTATTACTATATTGTGTATTCATCTAAATACTGAATAGACTCATCATTTTCATGGATTATCCTATCTCCATAGATGACAATGGTGTAAAATTAAAACCTGAAAAAATGGAAAAAGAAAAACTCTATCATTGCATTTTCAAGAATAAGGCAATGTTGATTTTCAAAGATTCTCAAGATGTTCTAAATTGTTATGAGATTGAAGAAAAGGAATTAGTTGAGAAAATCAGTAATTGTACTACTGATGATGAACTTGAAAAATTATTTGAAGACTATGTTAAAGGCGAAAATCTTAAAAATTAAAATAAAAGAGAAAGAAGGTTTTGTTAACAAGGAATTTAAAAATTGAGTGACTCTAAAAAATCTAAAGACGCAGAAGATATTTTATCTGAATTTGATTCTAGAACAAAACCTCAAAAACCTGAACCAACCCCAGAACCTGAACCAACCCCAGAACCTGAACCAACCCCAGAACCTGAACCAACCCCAGAACCTGAACCAACCCCAGAACCTGAACCAACCCCAGAACCTGAACCAACCCCAGAACCTGAACCAACCCCAGAACCTGAACCAACCCCAGAACCTGAACCAACCCCAGAACCTGAACCAACCCCAGAACCTGAACCAACCCCAGAACCTGAACCAACCCCAGAACCTGAACCAACCCCAGAACCTGAACCAACCCCAGAACCTGAACCAACCCCAGAACCATCTTCTAGTGAAACTTCAGATTCTCCTAAAGTGCAAGAAGAACGTGATGTGATTTTTGTTGGCACAAAACCAATTATGACTTATGTTTCTGCAACCTTAACACAACTTTCAACAAGACATACTGTAACTATAAAAGCTAGAGGAAAAAGAATCACACAAGCAGTAGATGTATCGCAAATGATTGTTAAAAGAATGGATTCTGTAGGATATGTTATCAGTGATGTGAGGATTTCATCTGATTCTCTTACTTCTCAAGATGGAAAACAGCGTAATGTCTCTACTATGGAAATTGACATTTCAAAACACTAATACTCGAAATTTAATTTTCATTGTAATTGGAATTTCTGCTGTCATAGTTTTGGTTGTTTTTTCTGGTGATTCTTGTGGCATACAACATATATCAATTTTAAACGACATTACTACATATGAACAATCTCTAGACACTGAATTTTGTGAAGTCATAGTTGAGAAAATTGATTTGTTTAATGAAACCTGTGAACCTCAAGTAGAAATTTTAGATTGTGGCTAAGGTATTATATCTATCAAAAATGTTATTCCAAAATAAATTAACATTAAACTTAGACCTATAATCAATATCTTGTAATTTCTATTCGAAAGAATTTTAGAACTTTTTGATGCAAGAAATGCAACTGTACCTAACCATGCAAAATCCATCCAAATATGTAACACAAATACAATCAATACTCCTGCAAACGCCCAAATCAATATTGCATCTGAAATTAATTTGAATCCTATTGTTAACCACCAAATTATAAAAAATGGATTTAATGCACTTAGTATGATCCCTGCAATTAATGGACTCTGTTTTGGATTAGATGATGCTAGTTTTTTGTTTCTAAATACTGTTCTAACCTGTATTCCTGCAAATACAAAAAGTGTAATTGCACCTAAAATTGAAATCACAACTCTAAATTCTGGCAATGATTCTAAAGAAAAAACACCAATTCCTAACAAAACCACTAGTGGGAACTCGACAATTGTGTGACCAATTGCCATCTTGTATCCTGCTTTTGTCCCTTCCCTTAATCCATATGATACATTTGCCGCAAAAAGTGGACCTGGGGCCATCACTCCTGATGCTGAAATCACTATTACTAACACTGCAAATTCAAGAATCTGAGTCATTATCTACTACTATCGTTAGTTTTTATTTATGAAATAAACATGATTGAAAAATTCTATCTATACATAGAATCTTTAAGATGCTTTGATTCTGCTTCTGCTTCTTTTATTATTACTTCAGCTTTCTCAGCTTCTTGTTGTAATGATGGAATATTGCATGAAGCTCCTGGAATTAATTGAGACATTGCCATACAAATTTGTGCACTTGATTTGAAATCTGGACCTTTTCCACTTGTGTGAAAAATTATTACAATTACATCTTGATCTGTTGCGCTTCCTTCATTTAACAGAACTGCTGGAATTCCTGGTACCGTTCCATGCTCTAAAACTTTTAAACCTGCTTTCTTGATTTTTTCTCTAGCAGAATCCGTGTTTCCAATCCCCACTATCTCTTCACTACCTTTTGGTGCTTTTACTGCAACACTACTAACGATTAATTCAATTTTGTGTTTCTTTGCCCACTCTAGCATTGTTTTAGCTGCAGTTCGATGTAATGATTGATCTAAAGTAAGATATGACAAAAATACCCCGACTTTCAAATCTTCATTTACAAAAATTCTAGTTGGATAGTTAGGTTTTCCATCTTTAATTACACTGATTGGTGGAAAACTGTCTGAATCAATAATTCCTGCTACCTCAAATTGTGATGTATGTATCAATGATTCAGTGGCAATTGCACTGCTAAATCCTACTGATGGAAATCCATCAATGAGATACCCTCCTTCTAAATTCATGGGTCTTAATTCTTTAATTCTAATTTCAGGAAGCAATGATTATTTTTTGTATTAATAGAATAATAATTTTTGTCTATTTTTGCAATCTTGAAACAAGTGCTGCATAGATGAATGGCAATATTGTTGTGATTTCTGCATGAAGTGTTGTCTGTTTTGCTTTTTGTGTCACTTTTCCCCATGAAATTGCTTCTTTTACTAATGCGCCACTAAGACTTCCATCAAATTCTTGTGCCGTTGTTATGTAAAATGCATAATCCATTCCGTCTCTGTATTGATTCCACCATAATGTGTGGTGTTTTGAAATTCCTCCTCCAATCATAAATGCCCCTGATTTTTTAGCTTTGAAAATTAATCCTGAAAGTAGATTTGCGTCCCCTATCAAATCTAATTTGAAATCATTGTGTTTTTGTGTGAACATCCAAATTTGACTACCTACAGCTCCATCCATAATTCCTGGAACTATTACCTTGACATCGTTTTTGTGTGCCCAATAAAGATACGAATCTTCTCCTAAATGTTTTCCAATCATTTTGCATATGTCTGCTGTAGTCATTTCTCTTATTCCATTTTGATATTCTTCTTCTAAAAATGACTGCATCTTTTCTTCAATGATTGGTCCATAACTTTCCATTGGCACTAACACATTACCTAATCTGTGGATGTTTTGGTCTGCTAATTCTCCATCATCCATAGTGAAGGAACCTTCTTTGTAATGTGAAAAATGTCTAGCAATATCATGATCTAATGATCCACAAGTTACCATGGCGACATCAAACCATTTGTTTTTAATCATGTCTTTGATGATTCCTCTGGTTCCTGTTGATACTATGGCTGCTACAAATGAGACAAATCTAAGACATTCCTCATCTGAAATCATTTCTGTTAAAATTTCTAATCCTGTTGAAAGATTTACTGATTCAAATCCTCCTGATTGAGATAATTCTTCAAATATTTTCTCTATTGATGTATTTGCATCAATTTCAATATCTTTTACTGGTCTACCTGGTTTTAGCACGTTTTTTTCCGTTCATACCAAATATAAATTTCTGCCTAAATAGATTGAATCTTAAAATTTAATCAATTAGAAAAAATCTTAGCAGATTAATTTTTGATTCGTACTTTACTTTATTTTAATTCCAAAATTATTCCATAATAGTCTGTGTATGAAATATCTGTGATTGTTAAATTAAATTTTTGTAAAAGCTGTTCCATGTATTCAAACTTCACTGTATGTTGGTTTGTTTTTATTTTTATATTGCCCTCTGTTACCACTTTTTCCCATTCAGGTATGTTATTTTCTATAAATTCAAAAATTTTCTCATACTCTTTAACCGCTGTTTCATTCAAATTCAATTTTAATTTCACATACTGAGTTTGATTTTAAATCTTATGGAAATACATTATTTTCGGCATAGATAAAAATGAGTAATTAGGATTTACATTATGGCTCATAAAGCAGATTCTAGAAGAACACTATCAATTAAAACAAAATTGGTTCTCATTCTAATCATGTTTGTTGTTATTAATTTAATTTTTTATTTTGGATTTGATTCCTCAGATGAACCAATTGAATCCGAAAACTCAATTGAATTGGATGATACAAATCAATTCTCTAATGAAAAAAGTGCAGAATTAACAGAAAAAGTGGGGATTTCGATTAATCCATAATCTTATGTTTAATAGTATTCTTATCTGTTCATTTGTTCCAGAAAATAATAAACATGTTATTGATACTACTTTTGAATTAGCCAAAAAATTTGATTCTAATATTGTTTTACTCAAATGCATCCACGAAGGTCACCCTACATTTGGGTTATTTCGAACAAAATCAGATAAGAAAAAACAAAGTGAATTAGCTAAAAAAACACAACTAGCACTAGAAGAAATTGAAGAACTGGCAAAGAATTCTAGTATTTCTATAAAGACAGAAAGTGTGTTTGTTGATTCATTATCTGAACATGTTTCTACATATGTTAATAAAAATAATTTTGATCTTTTAGTTATGGATTCTAGTCGGGCGTTAGACATTGATGTTGGACATCATAAAGATATTGTGAACCGTATATACCAAAATGTTGGGTGCGCAGTTCTTACTTTAAAATAGATTTTTTGATGAAATTTTACCATCTAATAGTATTGATGCATTTGTCTTTGCTCTAATCCTTCTTGCTCAAAGTGATTGTGTGTTTTTCCTCCGTCACGGTGTGCATGAACATGACCATCAACATGACAATGTGTATTGTCAATCAAATTCTTCATGAATACATCATCTATGTTTAGTATCATGTTGGCTACTTCAACTGCTGTTTTGAAAACTTGTTGTTTTACAACTACTGTCTCTATAACTTCTGATTCTAACATATTTGATATCTTTCTATTATTGGAGTTTATTCCACACCACCTTGTTTTGCCATTTGTTTTTGCTAATTCTGATCGAAACTGTGTTAGTGTATCTAACGCATCCATCCCTATATTTTGCGCTAAAGTTAATGGTATTTGTTCTACAGCATTTGCAAATCTCTCTATTGCAATTTGCTCCTTTCCTTCTACTGTTACAGCATATTTTCTAATTTTCTGTGTGATTATGCCTTCAGTTGAGCCTGCGCCATACACAATGAATGGATTTTCAATGAAATTCCTTAATACATAAAATGCATTTTTTGCATTTCTATGGAATTCATCTAGATATCGTTTTGAATTTGCTCTTAACAACAAAGTTACAGATTTTGGATTTTCTCCCTCCACAAAAACCATTTTTTCTTCACCGACAGTTTTTTCATAAACTTTTTTTGCAAAACCTAACTCATCATTAGATATTTTTTCTATATTTTCACATGTCTTAGCACCAGTAGCTTTTTCTACCCACCATAAATCATTGTACTTTACTCTTCTCATTGAAATAATGCCTCTTTTTGCAAGAGCTTCTTGAACAAATTCATTTACTCCTTTCCTTGATATTACTACATTAGCTCCTGAGTCTACAATATTTTCTACAAGTGCAAGCAAGTCTTTGTTTTCTTGGTTGAGAAATTGATTCATTTGTTCTGGTGACTTTATTTCAATTCCTGACTCTGTTCTAGTTCTCATTGTTTCTAGTGATTCATTGATTAACAAGATTTTGGCATTGTTGATGGTTCTAGGCATTGTTGAACTGTCTATTGTCTTGTCAATTACTGTGCCTTTGATTAATTGTATTTCTGTACTGTTTCCTATTTTTTCTTCAATCTTAATATCATCAATATCTATTTGTCCACTTTCCAAATTAGATATGTCACATATGGCCTCGATGATTGTATCTACAATCTTTGTATTATCTTCATGTAAATCAAAAATTGCTTTTCCTTCTAAACATGTAGTTAGTAATTGCCTCATTATTTTTTTATCGCTTCTGTTTGATTTTATCTTGATTTCATCTAATATTTCTAAAGTATAATCTAGACTTTTTTCATAGCCTCTTGTAATTGTAGCAACTGGAATTCCAATTTTTAATAATTCTTCAGCCTGCTTGAGTAGACTACCTATCAAAATAGCTGCAGATGTTGTACCATCTCCAACATGAGTATCTACTGTATTTACCGCCTCTATGACTGATTTGGCTGCTGGATGATCAACATCAACTTTTCTCAAAAATGCGCCACCATGACTTGTTATGGTATCTTCTCCAAGTATGTCGATGAACATTTTTTCCATGCCTCGTGGACCGAGAGATGTTCTAACTATGTCTGTAACGAGTTTACCTGAAATTAGATTGTACATTTGTGATTCTTGTAATCCAATTCGTGAAATATCTTGATCAAGTAATCCTGGATATTTCATCCCTTTCAACTCCTTCTCAGATATTAAAACATACTTGCCTCACATTTTGTAGTGATTCTAATTTTTTCTTATTTTACTAAATGATGCTCCAAGGGTTTTTTTTCTGGTAATTTCAAGGACATTGAAAATTACATCAAAAACACTGTCTGTTTTATTTCCTAAAATCCTGACAATTATTCCGGATTCATCTGGAAGAATGGATGTTCCAACAGAGACTAGTGGGATGTGTCTGATATTTTTGTTTATAGTATTTTCAAGTTCAACTATGTTTTCTTTTTTAGTCAAGATGTAAACTGTCCCAATTATTTTGTACTCTCCTAATATTCCAAAATCTTGTAATCTTTGTTTTTTTGGCTCAATTTTTGTATTTTCTAAAAATCTTATTTTCTTATCTTGATTTTTACAATGGGTTCTCAGATAACATATGTCATACTCAAAAGATTCCCCCATGGCAACTCTTCCTGGAGTTAAAATTTCTGAATAAACTAAAGTGGAATTATTATGTACGTTGAGATTTACTTTTTGATAATACCTAGAATTTTTGTTGGGGATTATTTGATCAGGAATATATTCGAGATAACAATTCTCATCAACTGTAATGTTTAGAAGTTGTGAGGCAAAATTTGAATTCATACTATAGATGCTAGTGGCACCTTGAGTAGTCATATGTGCAACAGCATTATTTTTTAAAGATACATCTATTCGATATCTATCTCCTTGTAAAATTCCTCCTGATGGTGAAATGACATAAAGATATGCCATTTCAGGAAGGGATATTTCAGGATAGAGCGCTCGATGAAATTGTAATGGAACTTGAGAGAATTGTTTTGTAACAATGGTCTTACCTGTGCTATCTTTTTTTAATTCCAAATCAAGAATTCCTACTTTGCCTGATTTTCCAACTCCAAGTTGTTTTACTTTAGTATCATAAGTTTGAATTTCTGTTGGAATGTCATTTGGAGTATAATATTCTAATTTATTCAATAATCACACCTTTTGTGTAAGTTCTGATTTTGGTGCAGAGTCAAACAAAACATCATGAATAATATGTTCTGTAATTTTCATTACTCCCTCATCAGTTTTACAATTGATAAATTCAAATGGTTTTTCTTTTCTAATTTTTTGTGCATCTCTTTTCATAATTTCAAGATCTGCTCCTACTGACATGGCAAGATCAATCTTGTTAATCACTAAAAGATCACAACTTTCAATTCCCAATCCTCCCTTTCTTGGGTACTTGTCTCCACCTGCGACATCAATTATGTAAATAAAATAATCTGCTAGAATTGGGCTGAATGTGGTTGTAATATTGTCTCCTCCACTTTCAATGATTATTAGATCAAGATCAGGATGTTTTGATTCTATTTCTTCAATTACTGAAAGATTCATGGAAGGATCTTCTCTAATTGCAGTATGTGGGCAACCTCCTGTTGCAAGACCTATGACCAAATTTTCTGGAAGTAATCCTCGGTTAGTGGCCAAATTAGTCCTCATTCTATCTGCGTCCTCTTTTGAAATCACATCATTTGAGATTATGCTTACACTGTATCCCTTTTCAGCCAACATTGGAACTACCCGTTCAATGAGCATGCTTTTTCCTGAACCAACCGGCCCTCCAATACCAATTCTTGCAATACGCGTCATAATAAAAAATTCAATTTTTATGTAATAAACATTTTAGAATCCATCTTTTCGTGAGACATTTGAACAATATCTACTTGTGGGGCAAATTGCCACATCTCAAAGAGAGATTTATTTGAATATTCTTTAATGGTTTGACTGATAATTGGTTTTACATTGTGAATAATTTTTTGACCTTCTAAATGTTGAATTAATCCTAATCGTAATGCAGCACCAACAACACCAACAGTAAAACCATGCAACATCATCATCATACTTTTTTCTTTTTTAATTTTTAATGCATTACAACAAACTGCAAATGCAACAGGAAATACTCCATGTATTTTATTTTCTGTTATGTTATTTTTATATTGATTCAAAATATCATCATCTGTTACAAATTCAGATACACATTTGATTAATTGAACACCTGATCTTACTGATGCATCACGAATTTCTTTTATAGATTTTGTAGCAAACCCAATACTATCCACTTCAATTACTTTATCAAAATCATTTTGATTAGCACTATCAAATGCATTTGCAAGTGCAACACAGTCAGATGGTCCTATCTGCTGAATAATGTTAATTCGAATTAAATCTATTAAATCATCCATACCTTGGATCTTTTTTTCTGTGAAAAGAAATTCTAACCCATTTGATGTAGCAAAAATACCTGTAGGGAAAAATGAATCTGATAGTTGCATTACGCCTAACTCTTGCTCTATCTCATCAATGTTCATGTACATCAGCACCTGATTTGGGGGAAAATATTCTTTCTTCTATATTCATTTCCACGTGATTGATAATATTTTGAAATAATTTTGTAAACACTTCCATTTCTGAATCTGCTTGAATTGGAAACAAAATCTCTTCTTTTTGAATCGATATAGGTCTATGTCGATTTCCAATTATGTGTCCTAGAAGCACCATCACCTCAATATTATGTTCAGTTTTAAATTTAACAGAGATTACTTTTTCGGGTAATTGTTCTACAACAATTATTGTATCTCCATTTTTAATAACGTCACCATTGTGAAGTTTTACACCCGGATCCAACCTCAATCCAACGTCGGTACCATGATCTGTTTTTCGTCTCAAAATTCTTTTTTCCAATTCTATTCGTGAAATTTGGAGTTTTTCAAAATTTTCACTTTTTAAGTCATTAAATTCTTCATCAAGAAAAATATTTCCTATTGTGGAACTAATTTCTAGCATGAGTCACTTTGTTTTTTGTCCAAGTTATACTTTGTTAGATTCTTGTAATATTTTTAATGATTAAATACTCTATGACGCTATTTAGTTCAATGATGCTTACTCCTAAAGAATTAGAAAAACTAAATGTTTATGTTACATCCGAACTTGCTCGTAGAAGAAAAAATCGAGGACTTAAACTCAATCATCCTGAAGCTGTATCTATTCTTGCAGATCACATCTTAGAAGGTGCAAGAGATGGAAGAAATGTCCCAGAACTCATGAGTTCTGGAAAAAATGTACTAACCAAAGATGATGTATTACCTGGTGTTGCAGAACTAATTCATACTATTCAGGTGGAGGCAACCTTTGAAGATGGGACAAAGTTGGTAACAGTCCACGACCCTATTGTGTGATAGATATGATTCCTGGAGAATATTTTCTATCTGATAAATCAATCACTGCTAATGTGGGAAAAACGACAACGTTTATCAGTGTTAACAATACCGGCGATAGACCAATACAAGTAGGATCTCACACGCATTTTTTTGAAGTAAATAAAGCACTTGAATTTACAAGAAAACAATCCTATGGATGTCATCTCAATATTCCTTCTGGAACATCAGTAAGATTTGAGCCAGGAGAAACAAAAGAAGTGGAACTAACAGAATTTGGTGGAAAAAGAATTGTGTTTGGATTTAGTGGACTGGTAAATGGAAAACTAAAAGACAAACAAGATGAGGCATTCAAAAAGGCTATTGAAAAAGGATTCAAGGGATTATAATCATGACTCTAACTATTCCAAGAAAAACATATGTTGATTTGTTTGGCCCTACAGTTGGAGATAAAATTCGTCTTGCAGATACTGATTTGATTATAGAGATTGAAAAAGACCTGAGCAAATACGGTGATGAGGCTGTGTTTGGAGGTGGAAAGAGCATACGAGATGGACAAGCACAAGCAAGCGGGGTGACTAGAGCAAAATCACTTGATCTTGTAATTACAAATGCAATTGTAATGGATCCTATTCTAGGAATTGTTAAAGCCGACATTGGAGTCAAAGATGGAAAAATTGTTGGTATAGGAAATGCAGGAAATCCAGACGTTATGGATGATGTAGATATGATAATTTCTTCAAACACTGAGATAATTGCAGGAGAACATACAATTTGTACTCCCGGAACAGTCGATTCACATATTCATTTCATTTCTCCGCAACAAGCAATACATGCAATTTGTAATGGTACTACTACAATGATTGGTGGTGGAACTGGTCCTGCAGATGGAACGAATGCAACAACATGCACACCAGGTAAGTGGAACATACACCGAATGATTGAAGCAGTAGATGAGTTACCATTGAACTTTGGATTTCTTGCAAAAGGAAATGATTCACGTGAAGTTGCATTACTTGAACAAATTGAAGCAGGAGCTTGTGGTTTGAAATTACACGAAGATTGGGGGTCAACTCCTGCAACAATCAATTCTGCCTTGAATGTTGCAGATAAAACCGACACTCAAGTTGCAATCCATACCGATACTCTAAATGAATGTGGGTTTGTTGATGATACCATTGAAGCAATTAATGGGAGAACAATTCATACTTATCATACTGAAGGAGCTGGAGGGGGGCATGCTCCAGACATTATGAAAATTGCTGGTGAAAAAAATATACTTCCTTCATCTACAAATCCTACAAGACCATTTACTATAAACACATTAGCAGAACATCTTGACATGATGATGGTATGTCATCACCTAAACCCATCCGTACCTGAAGACGTATCATTTGCAATGTCTAGAATTAGAGGCGAGACAATTGCAGCAGAAGATGTACTGCATGATATTGGAGTTTTGAGTATGATGTCTTCAGACAGTCAAGCTATGGGAAGAGTGGGAGAAGTCACAACCAGAAACTGGCAGACTGCAGATAAAATGAAAAAGATGACAGGTAGTCTCCCAGAGGATGATGCCCAAAATGATAATTTTAGAATAAAGAGATATCTTGCTAAAATCACAATTAATCCCGCCATTACTCACGGAATTTCAGATTATGTAGGCTCACTACAACCTGGGAGATTGGCAGATATTGTAATTTGGTCCCCTCAATTCTTTGGAGTCAAACCAAAAATGATCATAAAAGGAGGTTTCATTGCATATGCACTCATGGGTGACCCTAATGCTTCAATTCCAACTACGGAACCCGTAATGTATCGTCCTATGTTTGGGGCCCTTGGTCAAACCAAATATTCTACTTCTGTAACTTTTACATCTCAACTGGCTCTAGAGAAGGGCATTAAATCCGAAGTTAATTCAAAAAAGAATTTAGTTCCTGTGAAAAACTGTCGTTTTATTGGAAAAAAAGATATGCTATACAATGATCGTACACCAAACATCGAAGTTAATTCTGAGACATATGAAGTAAAAGTTGATGGAAAACTTGCAACTGTAGATCCTGCAGACAAAGTTTCAATGGCTAGACTTTACAATTTGTTTTAAAAATTTAGTTTAATGAAAATAATTTGTTATCTAATCCGACTGTGATTACGATATTAAGACCTATAATGAAAGTCACACCAGCTATTGTATATCTTAGATATTTAGTAGCTGAACTTATTTTTGATAATAAAATTAATGGCAATCCCATTACACCACTAGCGACAGTCATACCAATTATGCTGCCAATACCAAATAAAATCAGAAAATAAATCATCATATCAAAACCATTCATTGTAGAAGCAACTAATGCTACAAGAGCACCACTACCTGCAATTCCATGTATGCATCCTATGAGATATGATTTGTGACCATGTTTATGATCAACACTATGAATATGTGAATGAGTGTGAGAAATTCCATTTGGATGTGTGTGAGGATGAACATGTTTTTGTTTAAAGATACTTTTGTTTGTAAATGTAAAAATTGCTAAAGTAATCAACATTAAACCCACAAACACTTCTGCACTAATAAAAAAATCATCAGGTATGTTTAATGATAAACCTGCAATCAATAATCCAATTAGAATAATGCTGGATGTATGTCCTGCTCCCCAAAGCGCCCCCTTTAGAGAAGCTACTACAGTTAGATTTCGCAAGTCTTGTTTTTTTGATTTATTAGTATTTTTTATTAGTTGTGTGGACATGGCACCTATATGATCAGGCTCAAATGCATGTACTAATCCAATTAACAATCCTGCAATTATTATTAAAAATGGATTGTTGGCCTGCAACATGCCAGCTAACATTTCAATCAAAGTATGTTATACCTCTATGAAATAATTGTAAAATAATTAATCCCTCTTTGGGATTTCATAATCAGGATTGCCATAACCTAGTGTATTTCCTGTACCCTTGTAATTATGTGGTCTTACAGGATCACCTTCCTTCAAACCTCTCTTTGTTAATGATAATCCAGCTAGTAACTCAACGACTAGTCTTTGTCCCAACCCTGATGTGATACCTCCATTGTAGGAGTTGTTATCACTGACATCATATGCTGGGGCAATCTCTACCAAGTCCATTGCAAATCTGTCTGGATCAAAAGACTTTGATAATTGTCGAACCATTCTCATACCTTCTCTGGATGTAAGTCCATTTGGTTCTGGCTCTCCAGTACCGGGGGCTACTGCGGGATCAAAAGAATCTATATCCCAACTAAGATACACTGCATCAGTTCCATCATTTGCCCTGTCAGCTATCTCTTTTGCAATTATGTCAATTCCTTGTTCTTCAACATCAAGCATTGTAAACCATTGAAAGTCTTGGTCTGCCATCCATTTGTACAAGTCACGTCCTGGCCAGTATCCTCTTGGACCAACTAGTGAATAATTTTTCCCCTTTAGGCAACCCATCTCCATAATTCGTCTAATGTGAGCTCCATGATCATACTTGAACCCAGTTAATCCCTGTGGGGCACAATCAGCGTGTGTATCAAAATGAATCATGCCAATGTTTTTCCATTTTTTCTGAAATGCTCTAACATTTGCATATGTAATAGAATGATCACCGCCAAGAATTACCGGAATACCATCAGCTTCCAATGCTTCTTTTACTTTGAGTGTCATGTTATTGTGTGATTTTATTAGATCACCTGGTACAACAATGGTGTCCCCATAATCTACTACACCAAAGGTTTCAAAAGGATCAACACCTGTTTCAATGTTAAATCTTTGAATTGGTGGAGATGGAATTGTGGATGCAGCTCTAATTGCTCTTGGTCCATATCTTGCCCCTGGACGGATAGTAGTTCCAAAGTCACATGGCTCACCGATAATTACCACATCTGGGTTTACCTTCTTTAATTCTTCAGGGGTTTTTACGAAAGGGAGATTTAGAAAAGTATTGTTAGATCCTACAAATGGGGCAATATCTGGTCCGTCAAAATCTTCACCATAAAATTCTCTGCCACCGACCATAATTATATCTTAAAGAAATTATTAATTATTAAAGATTTTATGTATAGTACGTATTTTGTATTTAATTACTAATAATTATCATATGCCAAAAAAAAAATCAAATAACATGTAATGTACGATTTAAATATAAAAATGACATTTGGATGAATTATCAACATGATACTACAAAAATCAAAAAATTCATGGCATCATTTGAATGAAGGTTTAGAAGCCGTCTATTACAGTCAATTTAACAAAGCTGTTTCAAAATTTAACAAGGCAATTTCTCTGGAACCTGAAAATATTGTGGCTCAACTTCACAAAGGTAGAACATTATATAAAATTGAAGATTTTCAAAATGCTATAATTTGTTTTGATATTGTTTTATCAATTGATCCAAAAAACCTAGATGCTTTATACAACAAAGGTCTTGCACTAGAAAAAATAGAAAAATACGACGAAGCAATATCTTCTTTTGAAAAATCTCTTAAAATTGATTCACAATATTCTGATTCATTAACCGCAATGGGATTGTGTTTTAGTAAATTAGACCGTAATGAAGATGCTATCAAAACAATTGATCAAGTTTTGGTGAATAATCCAAAAAACTCTGCTGCTCTTTACGGTAAAAGTTTGATTTTGGGTAGACTAGGAAAAAATTCTGAGGCTACACTATTCTTGGAAAAAGCTATTGATGAAGATTCTAGACAATCCGATATCTTGTATGAAAAAGGACAAAAGCTTACAAAACAAGGAAAACATCAGGTTGCAATAAAATTCTACACTAAGGCTTTGGAAGTAGATAGTAAAAATACTAAAGCATTAGTGGCCAAGGGATGGACACTTGATTTTGCAGGATTCTCAAATAAAGATATTTTTGTATTTTATGACAAGGCTCTAAAAGTTGATCCAAAATGCACTGAGGCCCAATTCAATAAAGGATTCGTTTTGGATAGAACACGTCTATACAAAAAAGCCATTGAATGTTTTGATAAAATTTTAGAATATGATTCAAATAATGTTAGGGCACTTTACAGTAAAGGTACATCTTTATTCCAATTGAAAAAGTTTGGTCAAGCAAGATTTCATTTTGAATGTGCATTAGAAATTGAACCAAAAAATGTTGTTGCCATATGTACTATGGTGTGGTTTCTAGAACACTCAAAAAAATATGATGAAGCACTTGTTTATTGTGAAAAAGCATTAAAAATTAACCCCAATTACGTATACGCGATAAGCTATAAAGGAAAATTACTTTTATTATTAAAAAAATACGAAGAATCTCTAAAATGGTATGATAAAGCAATAGAACTTGATCCTGAAAATCAAACTGCAATTTTTCATAGATTTAAAGTGATAGCAAAATTAGATGAAGCAAAAAAAGAATCGTTTTTACAAAGACTAAAAAAATTATAATAATACTTTTAAAATGAAAATTAAATTAGAATATTTTTATATTTGTTCATTGTAGAATTTGATAATGCAAGACGTTAGCACACAAGAAGATATCAATAGAGAATCAAAAAGAGTGATTAGTGCACTATATGGGGATGTGAGTGACTTTAGAGTCAATGAGACATTTCAAATTCCTGAAAAAGGACCTAGGGAAGCTTGGGATGTTCAAGTTAATTTCATGTTAAACTCTTTGAAATATACTGTAGACCTTGAAATTCAAGAGAAAGAGGGCCATGTAACTAGTGCACGATTAATCGATACTATGACCCCGCTCTAATTTTTTACTATTTTTAGAAAGTCATCTTACAGCAAATAAAATTTAGATTGTTAAGATTTCTTTTGCAGTTTTAATTTTCACAAGTAATTCATTAATGTAGTCATCTGCAAATCTTTCAAAACTAGGAATTTTATTTGAATTTTTTAAATTCCTTTTTTGTTTTTTATATTCTTCTTGGAGCCAATCAAAATCTGAACCTTTTAGACTAATGGAGTGATTTTGTGCATCACTTTTTGATTCAAGCATGTTAATTATAAAATAACTTACAAATTTTGTAAAGCATTTTACGTTGTATTTTTTCTCATATTCTTCTCCAAACTTTTTATGGTTTTCTACTAACCATTCTTTTACATCAGATCTAATAGTTATTGTATTGTAGCGACCTGATAAATCTAATTTTAATTTATGAGGTTCAACGGAATAATACCCTTTCTTAATTTCATTCATTATGATGATTAAGGTGCTAGGAAGAAACATTCCGGGATAGCTTCTATCAGTTGCTTCTTGTAAGCTATTTGTAATTGCTGGCTTCATTCCAAATGTGGAATATCCTTGTCCTGGCATATGGGAATAGAACTTCTTAGCGTTTATATTATTTTATGAACTTAGAAAATCGGAATCACTTTTTTTTCAGTTCTTTTATCAATCGAACTGCGACCCACAATGTTCCCATTGCAATAACTCCAATACCCAGACCGCTGTAAAATGGGTTAGATGAACCAGATTGATTTAAACCCAATCCCAAGATAATTAGAATAACTGCAAAGGCATATTGTTTATCCATAATATGTGCTTGAGATGAACTAATAAAAATTAAATTAAATCCTCATTGAAATCTGATCTTAAACTTATCTCAAAAATATATTATTTCAAAAAATAATGAAATTATGAACTTCTCATATTTAGATCGCAAAATTATTCTTTAAAATTATTAGATCTGCACAAATTATTCTACTTAATGTACTATACGTATAATTAATTCCTCAAAAAAACGTAGAATACTTGTAAAATTTAATACTAATATAGTTTGATAAATTCATTCTAGTCATGGTAGAGATGGAGGGCTTTCAAATTGCTATTGCCGCCTTTATCGTACTTACAATTGTAGTAGGTGTTTTTGCAGGTAAATTTGTTAAAAATAGTGGTAAGCGATTAATCGTTGCAGGAAAAAGTTTGCCTTTGTTCATGGTTGGAACAATGCTTGCAGCTCAAGCAGTTGATGGAAACTCAACGTTAGGAAACATTGCACTTGTGTTTGAATTTGGATTTTGGGCCGGAGCAGTCATTCCAATTGGTTTAGGGGTATGTCTGCTCGTAGTGACTGCATTTTATGCAAAACCATTAAACAAAATGTCAATGATTACATTACCTGATTTCTATTTTAGAAGATATGGAAATGGCGCAGAAGGAATTTCTGGCGTACTTATGATTATTAGTTTTCTAATTCTTGTTGCAGGTAATTTAGCTGCTAGTGGATTTATTTTAGAAGTTGTTTTTGGCATAAATTATTTCTGGGGAATAGCAATTTCGGCAACAGTAGTAGTAATATACACAATTGCAGGTGGACTGTTTGCATCAGCATATACAAATTTGTTCCAAGTTTATCTTGCAATAGGTGCATTCTGGGCTGGATTCCTTTTCTTTTACGGAGGATTTGCAGATACACCTTGGGATGTCATTTACAACAACGCACCGCCAGAGTTTATGGACTTATCGGGATTATATGATGTAGCTAATGGCGCTCTGATCAATTGGGGTGCTATTCTTGCACTAGGGTTGGGTGACATTGTTGCGCTTGACTTTATGGAAAGAGTATTTTCAGCTAAGAACCCGAAAACAGCAAGAAAAGGGTCACTTATGGGCGGTGCACTTACTTTGTTTACAGTAGTTCCAACTAGCATGTTGGGAATTGTAGCATTCTACTATCTACCTGCAGATACATTACCTGACTTAGCATTACCAATACTATCTACAGAGTTTATGCCATTTGCAATTGGTGCAGCAATATTGATGGGAGTAATAGGTGCATCCATGTCTACTGCAAGTGGAGGACTATTAGCAATATCCAGTGTAATTTCTAGAAATATGATGCAGAGAATCATTCGAAGAAGATGGATGGGAAAACCAAATTGGAGTGATAGTCAACTACTCAAAGTAACTCGTCTTGTAATTATTCCAATGATGATAGTTGGAACAATAATTGGTTATTTCGTACCAGCACCAGGAATTTATCTTATCTTAGCATTTGATGTAGTCTTTGCCGGAGCATTTGCACCGTTAACATTTGGATTATTCTGGAAAAAGGCAAACATGCCAGCAGCTGTTGTAGCTCTCATTGTTGGTTCAGTATTGCGATTCGCTTTCTTCTTTATAATGCCAGAAGATATCACTGAATTCCCACAAGCAGGATTAGATACAATGATACCTCCTGTTGTTTCAACTGTTTTGTTTATTGTAGTGGCACTTGCTACACAAAGCAAGTACCCAGGAAAAGCAAGACACGATGTACGAGACTATGTACCACCAGAGGAAGATGTTATTGCAGGAGAGGATTTGAAACACTTCAAAGGTGGTGAAGAAGGTATGCCAGGAGGATACACTCCAGATGCATCAGACCCTAGTGATGATGTTACAAGTAAGACTACCACGTAACATCAAATAACATCTAAATTGCTGCTCGTTTAATTTTATTTCCTTTATTATTCCAGAAGACTTTAAACCCGCCCAATGCCACTTTATTTCAAATGACAGAGAGAATTAAAGTTGGTTTAGTAGGCATAGGTAATTGTTTTTCAGGCTTAATTCAAGGAATTGAATACTATAGAAAGAATCCTTCTCAAGAGGTTACTGGTATTATTCATGATAAATTGGCAGGATATGGAATTCATGATATTGATTTTGTTTGTGGATTTGATGTTGGTGAAAATAAAGTTGGTAAACTTTTGCATGAGGCAATTTATGAATACCCAAATCTGGTTGATTGGATTGCTAAAGATGACCTGCCAAAAAATGATGCTAAAGTTTATGAAAGTCCTATCTTAGATGGAGTAGGAATTTGGGTTGAAAATAGAATTAAACCAATTACTAGTACAAAAACTACTGAACAAATTGCAGATGAAGTAAAACAAATCATCAAAGAGTGTGGTGTTGAAATTATTGTGTCATATCTACCTGTAGGTTCTGATAAGGTAACTGAATTTTGGGCTCAAATTTGTCTTGACACACATACTGCGTTTGTAAATTGCATTCCTTCTTTTATTGCGTCAGATGAAAAATGGGCCAAAAAGTTTGAAGAAAAAAATGTTCCTTGCATCGGTGATGATATCAAAGGTCAAGTTGGAGCTACTATCGTTCATAGAACATTAGCTAAACTATGCAGTGACCGGGGAACGAAAATAGAAAAAACATATCAAATCAATGTTGGTGGTAATACTGATTTTCTAAACATGAAAGAACAAGATAGATTAGCATCAAAGAGAATTTCCAAAACTGAAAGTGTTCAAAGCCAGCTTAAAGAACGATTAGATGATGATCAAATCTATGTTGGACCATCTGATTTTATCCCATTCTTGGGTAACACCAAACTCATGTTTATGAGAATTGAAGGTCGTCAATGGGCAAATATTCCTTACAATATGGAAGTTCGTTTGGAAGTTGACGACAAAGCAAACTCTGCTGGGATTGTAATTGATGCCATTAGATTAGCTAGAATTGCACTTGATAGAGGCGTTGGCGGACCAATTAAACCTGCTAGTGCATATTTGATGAAACATCCAATAGAACAAACTTCTGATGTTTTGGCAAAAGATGCCTGTGAAAAGTTTGTTGCTGGTGAATAATTGGGTAAATCTCTAGGAGATTATAATATTGAAAAATCTTCGGCTGCTGATGTAAATAATATCCAATGGACACAAAAAACCCCAAGAGATACTGAAAAACTAAAAAAGAAAAAGCTAGGTAAGAAACACAAAAACACTTCTGCATTAAACATTATTTATTCTACTAAAACCAAAAAAGCCAAACCGCCCATTGAAAAAGTTTTCAAAATTGAAGAGAAAATAGATGCTGAAAAATCAAAAAAGGAAAAACTAGATAAGAGACACAAAAACTCTCCTGCATCTGTCTGTAATATTAAACAGGGATTTAAAAGACCTGCAAGATAGTGAAGTTAATACAATTATTGTTTTAGTTTTATTTTCGATTAATAATTCGATTGTCTCTATCTATTTTTACTGAAAGACAATCAGGGCATAATCCTTGGCAATTATTTAGTTCATTATTATTTTTGTTCCCATCAATGTGGTCGTATTTCCACTGTGAGGGTTGAGTAAAGCACATGTTGCATTTTTCATATTGACTATTCCTTACTTGCTCTTTTTGAGTACTATTCCAACCTTGTCTTTGAAACATTTCAAATTTTTTATTCTTTACACCGATCAGAATAACACTGCCACCAATTCCAATCAAAAACACTATGATTGTTTCAACAATTGGAATCTGCTCCACATTAAAAATTTCTCCCATCTCTGAAATGCTAATAATACTGGAATCTGATGTATTTTTCTCCGAGTCAGAATCAATAATTGTTCTGGTCACTGGTTCTAGAATTTGATTAGTTAGAATATCTCTACAGGCTGCATTTCCTTGACTGTCTAAACCATGATACGCGTTTTTTGGACAATCAATTAAAAATTCTTGCTGAGCAAATGCATCTAAAACAAAGTATGACAAACCACATGCAATAAGTAATGATACTCCAAGAATAATCCCTATCCTATCCTTTTTGCTTTGGGATTTTTCTGAGATTTTATGTAATTTCTCATCAAATTTCATATATTTGCCCATTTTTTCGCCATCATTAATACTTATTGGTAATGATTGGTATGTATTGGATCTCAATACCAATATTTATAACCTAAGATGGGCCACATTTGGCATGGTAAATTATAGGACAAGCATGCAAATTGTAGCGGATCTTTTAGTTGCCACTGAGCAGTATGGTCAAGAGGGTATCAAAACTACTCACCTTCTAACAAAAGCAAATCTCTCACATTCAAGATTAACAAAATTCATTGGAAATTTAACAGGTGCAGGATTAATTAACAAAATTGAGTATGATGGAAAAAATACATTTGTAATTACTACAAAGGGTAGGCAATACTTAGAATCATACAAACAATTTTCTAATTTCACTGGTTCATATGGATTAGAACTCTAAATTCTATCTAATTCAATTTAATTTTTCAAATCAGGCGTGATTATTTTTACTAGAAATTACATGATACTTTATAGCCTTAATAGAAATGATTCCAAAATATTATTTGAAATACTCTTGATTTTAAACAAAGGAAACCTCTAATGGAATCAAAATACAAAGAATATCTTAAATTAAACAAGAATTTACTAATTGCTTTTGCAGTTGATGTTCTCATTTCAACAATTGTAGCAGATCATCTTTCAGGAGAAGAGTCATACATCAATTCAACAGTAACACTTATCGTTGATTTTTCAACATATTTTTCAGTTTTCTTATTACTATTTTTATTTGATAATCGATCAAAATACAAAAAGAATTCTGATGGTACTCATACTCTTAAAGGTGATCTGCTAAAGGTAGTTGCTTCCCTAGGGGTTGGCGAAGTGGTATATTTAGTAAATAGATGGTTCTGGCAATTTCATTTTCTAAATATGGGTACAGAAGCATACCAAGCATCGTTAATTGCTCAAGTTATTGCATTTGTAATATTTTTAATTGTAACAAACGTTATGATCAAACTCACCAAACTTCACAAATAGACAAACAACATTTTTTCATGACATCTTTCATTTTTAGGCATAAAAATAGCATTTCAACTTATTGTAGGCTCGATTTTCATGCTTGATGTTATTCCTACCACTACGAAAAATATCATAGTAAACCAAGAAAAATTATGCAATTATGTCAACTATACTTGTTAGTCATCGATTATCCTACCTTTTGTGAAAACATTACTATTGGTTCATGTTAAAAAAGTTGAGATCTTTGGTTTCAAATCATTTGGATTTAAGAATACAACTGTTCAGTTTGAACCTGGTCTTATATCGATCTCTGGACCAAATGGTTCAGGTAAAAGTAACATCTTAGATGCCATTCAGTTTGCAATGGGTGAAAATAAACCAAAAACGTTGAGGGTTGATAAATTGCGATCTCTAATTCATGATATAGAAGGAAATCGACGTGGTCCAAAAATGGCAAGATCTAGTGTGCACTTTGATAATTCCGATAGAAAAATTCCAGTTGATTCTGACAATGTTGAGATTACAAGAGAAATGAATGATCAAGGAGACAACACATACTATCTTAACAAAAAATTAACAAAAAGAAACCAAATTCTTGATTTACTTGATGTGGCAAATGCAGGTTTAGGTCAACTCAATGCAGTTCAACAAGGAACTGTAACTAGAATTTCTGAGTTTACTTCTGAAGAAAAAAGAAAAACAATTGAAGATTTGGTTGGACTATCATCTTTTGATGAAAAAGCCGCAGAATCTAGAAAACAACTAGATGATGCAGATAGAAGATTTGAAATTGCAACAGCAAGAATGGGTGAAATCAAAAAAAGAATTGATGAGTTAGAAGAGGAAAGAAATCAAAAATTACGCCATGATATGTTAGAGCGTGAAGTTAATCGATACAAAGCAATAGATGCTGCCAATAAAATTAAGGTCGTTTCAAGCCAAAAAACTTCCAAAGAATCTGATTTACACACAATTGTCACTGAAGTCACCAAATTTGATGGCGAAAGAAGTATTTTGAAAACTGAAATTGATACTTTACAGATTGAAAAAACAAAACTAATGACTGAAGCTAATGAATACAGTCAAGCTAAAGCATCAATCGATGAAGAATTAAGTTCTGCAATGGAACAATATGAAATTGATAATAGTGCAATCACTGCATCAAAGAAAAGACTAGAACAAATTGATACTAGGATTCCTGAAATTAAAGTAGAGTTAGAAGAAATTAATGGTACTAGAAGTGACATTGATTCTAAAATTTTAAACATGAAAGAATCTGTTGAAGAAACAACTCTTAAACAAAATAAAATTAAAGGTGACTTTGAACAAATTGACTCACAAAGAAATAAAATTTTAATTGATCAATCAGAAGCTGCATCTAAAAAATCTGAAATTGATAAGAAAATTCAAACTCTTACTAGTCAGCTAAATGAAACAAAGTTTCAACTTTCAAAAGTTCAAAACGAAAAGGTAGAATCTAAAACTAAAATTGAAAGAAATTCTGCAAAATTTACTGAGTTAGAACATGGTATTGTAACATTAACTGAATCTAAATCTCAATTAGAATCCATGATGAATAATAATGATGCAACTATAACTGAACTAAAATCTAGAATTAAAAAATTACAAGCAAAAAAATCAAAGATAATTATTGATATGGATGAATGGGGAGTAATATTAGAAAAATCAAATAAAGCTGCAACTCACTATGAATCAAAAATCAAAACTGTGAAGGGATTCATGCATGAAGATTATACTGCTGCAAAATTAAAAGAAGATGCAGACAAACTTGGCATTGAAGGTTTAGTTTATGAAATGATTTCATGGGACAAAAAATACGAACGCTCTGTTTTAGCTGTTAGTTCTGATTGGATTAAAGCAATTGTTGTTAAAGACTTTGCAACTTTACTTGGGATTGCAGAAGTTGCTAGAAATAAAAAACTTTCAAAACTAAAAATTATCCCACTAGATGCCATTCCTAAATTCAAACTTACATTACCTAAAGAATCTGGAGTTTTGGGTATTCTTGCTGATCATGTAACTTGTGATCCTACTTATTCTGCGCTCAAAACGTTCCTATTTGGAAATATTGTGCTTACTGATACTAGAGAATCTGCATACAATGTATCTCAATTAGGATACAAGGCTGTAACCATGGGTGGTGAATACTTTGAAGCCAAAGGTGGTACCGTAGTAATTGATATTAATTCAAAAATTTCAAAACTCACAAAATTAATTTCAATGAGTGGTGATATTGATGGTTTGTTCCAATCTATCAGTGTAGTTAAAAAAACTATGCAACAGAAAAAACATTTGCTAACAAAATTAGAAAATTCAATTCAATCATATGCTGAAAGACTTTCCCTGTCTGAAAATGCTCTAACTTCAACAAATGAAAATTATTCTCATTTAAAACCAAGAATTGTTTCTGCAATGAACACAAAAGAACAATTAACAAAAAGAATTTCTGAATTAACTTCAAGAAATTCTCACATTGAATCTGAAATAGCTACACATGAATCTCATATTGAATCATTGTATGAACGCATTGGAATAGTTGAGAAAAATTATTCCACTGGAGAGCAAACTCGTATTGCAAACGAGTTATCAAGAATTAATATAAAGAAAGTGGAAATTGAAAACTTACATACAACAATTATGAATGAATACCGTGACAAATCTTCCCAGTTAACAGTCCTACAAACTCAAGACAATCGAGAAAAATCTCAATCTAACCAACTTCTTGCTGAAGAAAGTTCTTTGACTTTACAACATCAAGAATTAGAAACTAAAATTCAAGAATTAGACAAACAAAAAGAATCAAAAAATGAAGTTCTTGTAAAGTTAAGAGAAAAAGAACAGGAACTTATCTCTACTTCTGGCTCATCTATTGGTGAGCTTAAAGAATATGATGACAAACTCCAAATTCTATCTGAGAAGAAAACTGATCTTACAAATCAAATCAATAAATTAGAGCGCCAGTCTGATTCATTAAATCGTGATTTGGGTGATTTGAAAGAAAAGGAATCTAAATTACAACAAATTTTATCTGTTTTTGGATTTGATAAAGACATGGAAACTTTTGATGTTGAATCAATTGTACAAGGATTGACTGCTGAATTAACTTCTCTTACTGCATTAAATGCAAAGGCCCCTGAAACATACCTTGAAGTCTCTTATGGCTATCGTTCAATGTCTGAAAGGAAAAATGATCTTGAGAAAGAAAAAAATGCAATTATACGATTCATTGAAGATATTGAAAAAGAAAAACGACAAACATTCTTGGATGCATTTGATACAGTTGATAAAGAAATTCGAATTATCTTCAACAAAATGACTAAAGGAAATGCTTGGTTAGAATTACAAAATGAAGATGATATATTTAATTCTGGAATTTCTTATTTAATTCAATTCCCAAACAAACCTAAAAGAGAATCAACTTCAATTAGTGGAGGTGAAAAAACGCTGGCTGCAATTGTATTTGTACTTGCACTTCAAAAACTAAAGCCTTCTCCATTTTACTTGTTTGATGAGGTAGATGCCCACCTTGATGCGCCAAACTCTGAAAAACTTGCAAAGATTTTAGAAGAAAGATCCAAAGAAAGTCAATTCATTTTGGTATCTCTAAAAGATTCTGTTGTACAAAAAGCAAAACTAGTGTATGGTGTTTTTCCAAAAAATGGTGTTTCACATGTTGTTACTTACAAAGACAAGCGAATGCCTTCTGTACGAACTTCCTAGTCTAGTTTTACATAACATGCAGCATATTGTTCCCCATCAACACTTTCTAAGTTAGGCTCATCTTTGCATTTCTCAATCACATAAGGACATCTTGCTCTAAATCTACATCCTTCAAAAACATCAATGTCTGATGGTTCATTTATTCTAATTTTCTTTTCTCTGTGTAAATTATCTGGATCTGGCTCTGAGATTGCATCAATTAGTGCTTGTGTGTATGGGTGCTTGGGATTTTCTAAAACTTGGTCTATTGGTCCCATTTCTACAATTTTACCTAGATACAAAATTCCAATTCTTTGACCAAAATATCTGGCTGTTGCCAAATCGTGAGTAATATAGATAAACGAAATGTTGTATTTTTTCTGTAATTCTTGCATTAATTCAAGCATCTCTGCTCTAATTGAAACATCTAGCATTGAAACTGGCTCATCTGCTAGGATTATTTTTGGCTTTAGTGATAATGCTCGTGCCAAAACAACTCTTTGTCTTTGTCCTCCTGATAACATATGGGGATATTTTTTTACAATTTCTTCAGCAGGTTCTAATTTTACTTCCCGTAAAACTTCTAACACTCTTTGTGATCTTTGATCTTTATTTCCAATATTATGAATTTCAAGAGGTTCAGATACAATATTTCCGATTTTCATTCTTGGATTAATAGAGTCATACGGATCTTGATGAATCATCTGACAATTCATTCTAATTTTTTCTAAATTCTTTTTATTATCATCTATTTCTTGGTCTTCAAAAATAATTTTTCCTGAATCTGGCTCAATTGATTTTAGAATCAATTTTGCAATAGTTGATTTTCCTGAACCTGATTCCCCAGCTAACACAAAAACTTCGCCTTCTTTAAGAGAAAATGATACATCGTCTGTTGCTCTAACTGTACTGGATTTTGAACTAAACATTCCTTTTTTTGTAAAATATTTTTTCAAATGTTCTACTTTGAGAATATCACTCAATAGATATTATTGAATGAAGAAGTATATCAAGAAATATGATTTATGCGTAAAAAATTGGGATAAAGCATTTATGTCAATTAATCGCGAATTTAATACTTGAGTGACACTGTTCAAAAAAATCTTGATTATAAAAAATACGTAGTAGATTCTAAACTACAGTATTTCAAACCTCATGCAACACAAATTGAGAAGACTTTTGCAGAAGAAGTTGCTTCTAGTCTAAATCGTGATTCTAAATTTATTTCACCTAAATTTTTCTATGATAGAAAAGGCTCTAAATTATTTGAGAAAATATGTCTGATTCCTGAATACTATCCTACAAGAACTGAGATTTCTATTCTTAAACAACTACAAAATGAATTGCCAACTTTTCTAGATGGTGATTTTAGACTAGTTGAATTAGGTAGTGGAACTTCCGTGAAAACTAGATTACTATTAGATATTTTGACATCTCAAAAAAACCTAGAATATTTTCCAATTGATATTTCTGAAATTCTTACAGAAAGTTCTGAATTATTACTTCATGACTATCAAAATCTAACAATCACTGGAATTATTGATACCTATGAAGGTGGCTTGGAATTTCTTAGAACATATGATGAAAAGAAAAATCTAATAATTTTCTTGGGTTCTAGTTTTGGTAACTTTTCACCAATTGATGGTTACAAATTCCTAGAAAAAGTTCATGCTACTATGAAATCGGGTGATTTATTTTTAGTCGGTCTTGATCTTGTTAAAGAAAAAGAAATTCTTGAATCTGCATACAATGATTCACAGGGAATAACTGCTGAATTCAACCTTAATGTATTATCTAGAATTAATGATGAACTTGATGCTGATTTTAATCTGAATAATTTTTCACATTATGCAATTTACAATGAAAAAGATCAACGAATTGAAATGTATCTAAAATCATTAAATGAACAATCCATAGTCATTTCAAAATCTGAACTTGAATTAAAACTGAAAAAGGATGAATTAATTCATACAGAGTACTCTCACAAATATCGTTTATCTGAAATCCATGATCTTCTTGATGATGTTGGTTTTGAATTAAAGCATACTTGGCTTGATGAGAATAAGCATTTTTCACTTAGTTTGGTATCAAAAAATTAAACATTTTCTGCACATCTAAAGCCTGAAAATAACCATCTTTCATCTAATCTGAAAAAATTTCTGTAACTGCCTCTGATAGACATTTTTGGAGTTCCAAATGAACCTCCTCTCAAAACTTTTTGATTTGTAAACCATTTATCATTATATTCGTCAAACCCTGACTTGAATCCTGGATACCCCGTAAATTCTGATGATGTCCATTCCCATACATCCCCAATCATTTGTTGACATCCTGATGAACTACTGCCATTTGGGTATGTTCCTACTTCTGTACATCCCCAATGGTGTGATTCAAGTAAGTTGGATTTTTCTTCTGTTGGCTGTTCGTTTCCCCAAGGATAGGCTGTTTTTTCTTGTTTTTCTTCATTCCAACAGGCAGCTTTTTCCCATTCTGCTTCTGTAGGGAGTCTTTTCTT
This sequence comes from Candidatus Nitrosopumilus sp., assembly GCA_965238195.1. Taxonomy (GTDB): domain Archaea; phylum Thermoproteota; class Nitrososphaeria; order Nitrososphaerales; family Nitrosopumilaceae; genus Nitrosopumilus. Next base: position 1,685,242 of record OZ250174.1, read on the forward strand.
AGCCCATTTACAATATGCATCTGCTTCGTAATAGCTAACATGACATACAGGTTCATTTGGATTGATTTTTCTAATCCCTAAAAAGTCTCTTACATTCCATTCACCATTAATTTTTTCCCAATACATTGGTGCATTCCATTTATTCTCTTTGACTTTCTCCCAACCATCTGATAACCAATGTTTGTATGTCTCATATCCTCCATCGTTGATAAATTCTAGATATTGTTGATTTGTGACTGGATAAACATCTATTTTGTAATCTTCAAGGTAAACTTTGTGTTCAGGAAGTTCAATATCATAACAATAATCTTTTCCATTGTATCCAATATTGTACAGTCCACCTTTGATGTACACTGATTTTTTCTCAACGTTGTTTTGTTTTGGAATATCATTTTTTCTCACAGGTCTGTATTGCTCTGCAAGTAGGTGTTGTAAATCATATACAAGAAGTTCTTGATGTTGACATTCATGATGGAATCCCATAATGATTAATCTAATTGCCTCTTCGCTCAAAGTTTGAGATTCAATAAATTGTTCTACTCTTTGACTAATTGTGTTAAAGTATTGGAAAACCTGATCAACAGTAGGCCTTGAAGTCACTCCTCGTAATCCTTTATCTTGTGGAATACCAAATTGTTGATAATAGGAATTGAGATAATCTGAAAATTCTTTTGAATAAAATTCATAATTTTTATCTAATTTACTCATGATTGCTTCGTAAATCCAACTGACATGGCCTATGTGCCACTTTGGTGGACTCGTAAAAAATGCTGTTTGGACAATAAAATCATCTTTTTCTAAAGTCTTTACAAGCTCTAAAGTCCTGTTTCTAGTCTCCCTAAACTGTTCTAACAATGGTTTTTGTTCTAATTCTGGATTTGATGTCATTATTAAAAAATTGTTTTTTTGTATTATTATATTTGTGGGTAATTTTTGCTAGTATCCTCTTGCAAAAATAGGAGTTGAACTACTTTGTTCTTGACAATACATGCATTTCCCACTGGTGTTTTCACTACCAAATGGAATGACTCTGATGTCTGCTCCTGTTTCTTCCTTGATTTTTTCTTCACATTCTAATTTCCCGCACCAAGGAGCGTTAAAGAAACCCCCTTTTTCAATTCTTGATTTGAATTCTGTATAATCTGTTATGTCTATCGTGTTTTCTTTTGATATCTCTTTGGCGGTCTTTAACATGTCTTCTTGAATTTCATCTAACATTGTAGGTATTTTCTCAATTTCAGTAATATCTAAACTTGATTTTTCACGATTGTATCTTTTTGCTATAACTACACTTTGTTTTTCAATGTCTTTAGGGCCTACCTCTATTCTTATTGGCACTCCTTTTAATTCCCAATCATTGAATTTGTATCCTGGAGATAATTCGCTTCTATCATCTACATGAACTCTAATCTCTTTTGATTCTAGAATTTTTTTAATTTCTTCTACTTTAGGTAATACGATATCTTTACCTTCATCATTTTTGTATATTGGTATAATTACAACTTGTATTGGTGCAATCTTTGGCGGTAAAACAAGTCCTTGATCATCACCATGTGTCATAATCATTGCCCCAATTAGTCTCCAAGATACTCCCCATGATGTTTGCCATGCAAAATGTTCTACATTGTCTTTATCTGCAAATTTTACTTCAAATGGTTTTGAGAAATTTTGTCCTAGAAAATGTGATGTGCCCATTTGAAGTGCTTTACCGTCAGGCATAATTGATTCCATAGTTGTTGTGTATACTGCTCCGACAAACTTTTCTTTCTCACTTTTTTTCCCCACTGTTACAGGAATTGCCAATTCCTCTTCAACAGTTTTTTTATAAATTTCTAGAATTTTCATTACTTCCTTTTCTGCTTCTTCTTGCACTGCATGGACAGTATGGCCTTCTTGCCACAAAAATTCTGAGGTTCTAAGAAATGGCTTTGTTCCTTTAATCTCTGCTCTTAGTGCAGTATTCCAAAAATTAATCTTTAATGGTAAATCTCTCCAACTTTGAATCCATTTAGAATACATAGTATATGCTAACGTTTCAGATGTTGGTCTTAATGCAAGTCTGTCCCCGACTTCATTATTTCCTGAGTGAGTTACCCAAAATACTTCTGGATTGAATCCTGCAAAGTGTTTCTTTTCTTTTCCTAATAATGACTCTGGAATTAGTATGGGCAAAAATCCGTTTCTAATTCCATTACTTGCAAATTTTTTATCAAATGTACTTCTTAATGATTCCCAAATAGAATACCCATCTGGTCTGAGAACAATAAGGCCCTTGACTGGAGCATAATCTGCAAGTTTAGCTTTTAGAACTATCTGTGTATACCATTCACTAAAATCATCTTTTTTTGAAACTGTAATTCCTTTGTTTTCTTTACTCAAACTAGAATTCATTGAATTAATTTAACTAATGAGCCTTTCGTGATGATTTTTGTTTTAAAACTGCTTTGTTATTTGAGTGGGTCGCCTTTACACAATACTTCGCCCATAACTCTACTTTGGAAATTTGGACATATGAAACACTGAACAAATTGAATCTCTTCTTTTAAAACTGGACATTTTACAAATTCCTGTTTCATTCTTTTGAGCATTTTTGGACTGACTCCTTTTAGTTTTAATTTTCCTTTATCGTCCATTAGACCTGATTCTTTTAACTTTTCTTTGAGTTCAGCAGGAAATTTTACTTTATCTTCTGTTGATTCAATTTTCACATCATATTTGTGTTCTAATTCGCCCATATTCTTATCAGAATACTTCGGTGATTTATTACTAGCGTTTTTTGGATCTCAAAAAAGTTTAAACTTTAATATAATTAGCAATTTTTGTGCAAATTAGAAATCAATTGCTAGTAATTTTTGATGTTGAAGGTGTTTTGTATGATGAAGAATATCTTCCAATTCTTTCAGAAAAACTCAACAAGGAAGATGAAATTTGGGAAATCACAAAACAAGGAATTCAAGGAAAAATCAACTGGGAAGAAGGACTTCGAACTAGAGTTAACGCTTTGAAAGGTCTTGATGAAAAAACTTGTCAAGAAGTTGCTGATTCGTTACCGATTATGACTGGTGCAAAGGAAGCTTGTAGAGTCTTAAAAGCTGCTGGTTGGAAACTCATGGCTGTATCTGGTGGTTTTACATTGATGATGGGTAGATTACAAAAAGAATTGGGACTAGATTATGTCTATTCTAATGAATTGATATTCAAAGATGGAAAACTTGATGGTGTAACAATTAATGTTGATTCTGACAAATCAAAATCTGCAAAAACAAAAATTGCAGAATGGGGTGAGAATAAAGAAGATATTGTCTGTGTTGTCGATGGTGCAAATGATATAAAATTATTTGATGTTTGTGGTTTAGGAATTGCTTATAGAGCACAAGACATCGTCAAGGATTTAGCCACTTCTATTTTAGAGGAAAAAGATCTATCTAAGATTTTAGATATTATTAACAAACACTACAAATTAGAATTAGAAACTACTCCTACGGTATAAACAATTTTTTAGTCCATTCTTTTAGGTACTGTAAATGCAAATTATCCCACTTCATATTGAAAAAGAGATTGAACCCACTGATGATCTTTCTGAGTTAATCTTAACGTCCTCTGAACTAAATGATGGCGACATTCTTGTTGTTGCACAAAAAATTGTTTCAAAACAAGAAGGAAGGATTATTGATTTATCAACCGTGAAACCTTCATTGCTATCAGAAGGTATAGGGTCTCAATATCAAAAAGATCCTAGAATAATTGAATTAATTTTGTCTGAAACAAAAAGAATTGTTAGAATGAAAAATGGAATAATTATTGTTGAGACTAATAATGGTACTATTTGTGCAAATGCTGGTGTTGATGAAAGTAATGTACAAGAAGGATATGCAACATTACTTCCGACTAATTCTGACACATCTGCACAAACAATTCGCAATAAAATTCAGAAACAAACAAACAAAAATGTGGCAATAATTATTTCTGATACATTTGGTCGTCCCTTTAGGATGGGTCAAACTAACTGTGCAATTGGAATTTCAGGATTAAATCCTATACTTAATTATGCTGGAACCTTGGATTCTTTTAAAAAAGTTTTACGTATAACTGAAATTGCAATTGCTGATGAACTTTCTGCTGCTGCTGAACTAGTAATGGGAAAATCTTTGAACTGTCCTGTGGCAATCATTCGTGATTATTCATTTAAAATGGAAGATCATATGATTAACAAATTACTTCGTCCAGAAAATGAAGATCTTTTTAGATAATTTGGGCTGTTAGATATAGCTATTCTCTTTGTTATGTTGAAATAGATTTTAATATGACAAAACGCTCTTGATGAAATAGTTCAATATGTCTGAATCAACTGAAAAGAAATTAGATGCAACTGGATTGTTTTGTCCTGAACCTGTGTTTAGAACAAAAATCGAAATTGAAAGAATGCAAGTTGGTGAAACTCTAACTGTTTCTGCCGATGATCCTGCTGCTGAAGATGATATTTCCAGATGGGTTACAAGAACCGGTCATGAATTATTAGACATGACTAAAGACGGTGCTGTAATTACATTCCAAATTAAAAAGGTGAAGTAACTAAATTCATGACTACTGTTACTGATACAGATCTATTGAATCGTGTAGGTAATACACCTCTTGTGAAATTAGATTCCCTTTCTCATGATAACACTGAATATCTTGCAAAATTAGAAGGTCACAATCCATTTGGTTCTGTTAAAGATAGAGCTGCATATTGGATGATTAAAGATGGTGAAGAAAGAGGGATTTTAACAAAAGGAAAGAGCATAATCATTGAACCTACTTCTGGAAATACTGGAATTGCATTAACTGGAATTGCTAATGTGTTAGGTTACAAAGTAGAGATAGTTATTCCAGAAAAAGCTAGTAATGAAACTAAAGAAATTATTCGAAATCTTGGCGCCAAGGTATTTGAGACAAGTGATGATTTGTGTCCAAAGGTTGGTGCTGGGACTGATCAAAGTATTGCACTTGCAACATCAATTGCATCATCCAGACCTGATACATATTATTCTCCAAATCAATATGCCAACGAGGCAAATTTCAAGGGTCATTATATTGGAACAGGTCCTGAGATTTGGAAACAAACCGAAGGTAAAGTAACTCATTTCTTTACTGGTGTGGGTACTGGAGGCACTATTACTGGAATTGGTGCATTTCTTAAAGAAAAAAACCCTAATGTGAAAATCATTGGATGTCAACCACAACAAAACCATTTGATTCAAGGATGGAGAAATTTTGAAGAATCTGCAAAGCCTGATTTGTTTTTAAAAAGAGAAAATGTTGTAGATGATTGGGTTTCTGTAGATAATGATGAAGCATTTTCAGTGGTAAAAGAAGTATTTGAAAAAGATAAACTCCTAATCAGCCCTTCGTCTGCTGCAGTTTATGCATGTATGAAGAAATATCCTATCAAAGGAGATGCATGTGTGGTGGGAATTTTTGCTGATGATGGACGAAAATTTAGAAGTGTGTATGTTACACAAAATGTTATGTCTGAAAATGAATTTGATAATGCTCTCAGTAAAGCAAAACACATGTCTGAACTGGCATACTAATTATAATTATTCTAGAATTTTCTTTAGATATTTTTCATAAAATTCTCTAAATGATGTGTTCATATCCATTTCATGATGGAGACATTTGTTACTATGTTCAGTAACTTGATTTTTGATTTCTTTACTCCATTGACTTTGTTGTCTGTCTTTAGAGTCAGTAATTGAAGGATTTTCTTTAATCTGTTCCATAATTTCTAATAATGTTAATCCCATCTGGCGAAATTTACTGATACGAAATAGGAATGTTTGTGATTCCTCCTTGTTAACTAAATTCATCAAAGAGTGTACTTGATTGTAATATTCCATTCCACTTTTGCTATATTTTTTAAAATCATCAATTCTTTTTTGCCAATATTCTTTGGTAGATTTTCCTTCTATTTTGTAACTGAACTGAATTTCGCTTAATTCCATTCCTAATTTTGCTAGTTTATCGCTATGTTCTTTAGCTGATTTTTTTATATTTTCTTGATCCTCACTCATAAAATTCAGTACTTTTACTCATGATAGAGAGTTTAAACCTTTGATTTTTCCCAAGCATCATTGGATTTTTTGGAGTAATACATTATGCATTTTTCACAAAATGAATCCCATTCATCGATTTCTAATTTTTTGAAAAAATCTAGTGACCATTTGTATGTTGGCTCTTTTCTGTATTGAAACTGTTGAATAGTATAGATATCTTTTTCAAAAAATTTATTCAGACATTTTTTGCATTGTGCATTTTTCATTCTTGTTTGTCTGCACTTTCTGTGAGATATTTATCCACATCAATTGCTGCCATACAACCATACCCTGCAGCAGTAACTGCTTGTCTGTAGTCTCTATCATGAACATCTCCTGCTGCGAAAACTCCTTCAACATTTGTATGAGTCTTGTTCTTTAAGACAACGTATCCTTGATCATCTAAATCAATCTGACCTTTGAATAATTTTGTATTAGGTTCATGTCCAATTGCAACAAAAAGACCACCTACATCAAGTGTTGTTTCTTCATTTGTTTTTAGATTTTTTAGAACTGCCTGTTGCATTTTTTGATCTCCTTTGATGTCGACTACTGCTGAATCCCAATGAAAATCAATTTTTTCATTGTTAAATGCTCTTTCTTGCATCACTTTACTTGCACGTAATTCACTTCGTCTGTGAACCAAGTGGACTTTTGTAGCAAATTTTGTCAGAAACGTTGCTTCCTCTATTGCAGAATCCCCTCCCCCTGAAACTATTAGTTCAAGATTTCTAAAGAAAGGACCATCACATGTGGCACAATATGAAACGCCTTTTCCGGCAAATGTTTTCTCTCCTTCTAATCCTAATTTTCTAGGATTTGCACCTGTTGCAATGATGACTGCACGCCCTTCGTACTCTTCTGTTCCTGTGAGAACTTTGTATGGTTTACGTCTAAAATCCACATCAACTGCTTCATCATCCACAATTGTTGTTCCCATTCTTTGGCATTGTTTTCTCATGTCAATCATCAAATCTGGACCCATGATCCCGTTTTCAAATCCTGGGTAGTTTTCAACTTCTGTGGTGTTAACTAGTTGTCCTCCTGGAAGTATTCCTGATAAAATCAAAGTATCGTAACCTGCCCTAGAACAATAAATTCCTGCAGTATATCCTGAAGGACCTGCTCCAATAATGACTACATCAAACTTTGTTTTTTTATCTGGGATCTTTGGACCCTCATCTTTTGTTTCAAGTACTGATGCACTATCGTCTGCTGCCATCATGATAGTTCATCTTCCCATACTTCAATAATTTAAGTGAATATCTTTTTTGGGTTATTTTGATTTTATTTTTAATTCATCGATAGTTTTTTGATGTTTTTCACAAAATTTTTTATTTTCTAATTGTGAGAAAAAAAGGTCTTTTTGCCAGTGTGCATTAAATAACCTACAGTCTTTATGCTCACAAAACGCTTCCCCTGTCTCATAATATATGATAGATTGTATTAGATACCCTTCAGCAATTTCTGACATTCTTGAATCATGATATTCTAAAAATTTTCCTTTGTATTTTTTCTTGATCTCCTCTACTCTTTCTTGAGAAAAATCTGTCATTAATTCTAAATAGTAATCTTTTGGCTTTGCAGGAGCTTCTATCATGCCTGTTGTTGAAATTATTGTTGGGTTGGATCCAATTATGGCCCTGGCATGATATCTGAAATCATTCTCATCAAATGTACATGTAAGTTTATTTGTAAAAATAATATGTAATGTTTCACTATTATTTTCATTTATAGGAATTAATTCAGTAATTGCTTTATGAATCTCAAATCCATCGTATAGCGTCATTTTCTCTCTTTGTGACATGTCTTTGTTTTGTTTTTCAATCTCTATGTCTTCTGTAGATGGATTATGTTTATCAAATGATTTTTTTAAATCAAAAATTCTTGTACTTGCAATTTTTTCAAATGTCTTTTCACTTGATAATTGAAAGATATTTCCTCTTACCTCAATTTGAATTTGAAATGTATCTTTGAGAAATTTTTCTAATCTTTTTAATTGGATTTCAGGAACTGTAGGCTCGTCATATAGAATGATTTTACTAGTTTTCAATAAGATATTGTTGTAATGATTGCTTATCTTTCTAACTCTTTGATTTTGGCAGCTGTAATCTCTGCTGCTCTTTTTCCAGAGTATAACATTGAACCAAATGTTGGTCCCATTCTTGCTAGCCCATGTGTTTCAGTGACTGACATTCCTGCTGCAATTAATCCTGGATACACTTCGCCTGTTTTGTGAACTACATGCTCTTCTCCATCATTGACAAACATTGGTTCCATTCCTTTCCATTTTGCTAGCCCTCTATCTACTAGTCTTTTTACAGCTACAGAATCATGACCTGATGCATCAATGATTATTTTTGCTTCAAAGGCAATTGGATCAACGCATGTAATGTTACGTGGTAATGCTGAAACTGGCATCCAATTGACAACAATTCCTGAAACTCTACCGTTTTTCAATACTAAATCATCAAACTTTGTAAGTTGAAGAAATTTTACTCCTGCATCACATGCAGCTGCAATTAACTTTGATACTGCATGTGGACCTGGTGTTAAGTATAATCCCTCTGCAACTTTTTTGTATGGAACTCCTAGTTCATCCCAAATCTTTTGTGCAGGTTCTCTAACTGTAACTGGATTCATCATGTATCCTCCTAACCAATAACCTCCTCCAAGGTAGTTGTTTTGTTCAATGACTAGAACTTTGTAACCCATGTTTGAAAGCTCCCTACTGGCAGTTAATCCTGCAGGTCCTGCACCAATAATAATGACATCTGATTCTGCCCTGTCAATTAAAACTTCATGAAATTCATTTGCAATTGCACGTGTAATTTCAACTTCACGTACGTCTGTAAATATTTTAGAAGATTGTTCTGCAACTGTTGCTTCTTGCATGTCGATGCATCATTCTCTGAATAATTAATACTTTGCCACAATTTTTTAAAAAATTAGGTAACACTAATCCTAATCTGATTAAGATGCGCAGAGAAGTAGGAAAATTACGTATCATGCTGAAAATTTTCATCCTAAAACATCCATATATCAAAAATTTATATCCAAACTAAAAGGAAATTCTTTGTATTGACTGCTGATCTAAAACAATCTTCACCTGATTCTGTTAAACCCAAAATTAATTGGGCTAGAATGGAAGAAGCTGATAATTTTGCTAAAACAGTAAAACTATTCCGTCAAGGAAAATATGATGAAGCTGATTTTAGACGATTTAGACTTCAACATGGTGCATATGGTACCAGACTAACTAATGATTATGCGATGGTTCGAATTAAGCTCCCTGCAGGAGAAGTTTATCCACATCAATTTGAAAAAATATCTCAACTAAGTGAACAGTACTCTATTGGAAGTGCACACTTTTCAACACGAGAAAACATCCAACTACATTGGGTAATTCTTGAAGATGTTTCAGAAATATTTAGGGAACTTGCTGAAGTTGGTCTAACATCTAGAGAAGCATGTGGAAATTCTGTAAGAAATGTCATGTGTAGTCCATTATCTGGTGTTTGTTCTGATGAAGAATTTGATGCAACTCCATATGCACTTGCGACTGCTAGATTCTTTTTGAGAAATCCTATGGCTCAAAACCTTCCACGTAAATTTAAATTCAATTTTACATGTTGTGAGAAACATGGCATGGTGAGAATGGTTGATGTTGGATTAATTCCACAGATCAGAGAAATAGACGGCTCACCTCAACGAGGTTTTAAAGTATTTCTTGGTGGCGGGTTGGGAAATAAATCCTATGTAGGACATCAATTAGAAGAATTTACTCCTGAAGAAGATTTACTTTACACTTCTATGGCAGTAGTAAGAATCTTTGATAGACTTGGTGATAGAAAAAATCTTGCAAGAAATAGAATGCGTTATCTAGTAAATGATATGGGATGGGAAAAGTTCCAAAATCTGGTTCTAAAAGAAAGAGCAATTGTAAGGGCAACACAATCAGTGATTACTAAACTAGAAGTTGATGATACTCCAAATGAAATTAAACGGCCAATTCGAATTACTGATGAAGGTGGTGAAAGTGTGCCTGATGGTTATGCACGATGGCTCAAAACAAATACCATTAAACAAAAACAATCTGATTATCATTCTGCATTTATCACTCTTGAGGCTGGTGATATTACTGCAAATCAACTTGATGCTTTAGCAGACGCTATTCGTAATTTCTCATCTGAGGGTAAGGCAAGATGTGGGTTTACACAAAATATTGCACTACGCTATGTTCATGAAGATGATTTAACACGTTTGTATTCTAAACTTCTTGAGGTTGGACTGGCAAAATCTGGTGCACTGACAATGACTGCCCCAATTGGCTGTTCAGGTACCACTTCATGTAATCTTGCATTAACAAATTCTCATAGATTGGCAAAAGAAATTCAAAGAAAATTCCTTGAATTAAAACTAGATGAGGATGATGATCTAACTGACTCTTCTATTAAGATAAGTGGATGTCCAAATTCATGTGGCCAACACGGAATTGCGACAATTGGATTCTTTGGGGGTGGAGGACGTGTTGGAAAAGACATGTATGCAAATTACCAGATGTCTTTAGGTGGACGTTCTGATGGTGATACTATGCTGGGCCAAACCTGTCTTAGGGTTCCTGCAAAAAGAGTAATTCCTGTAATTCTAAAAATCATTGAAGTATTCAAAGAAAACAAGAAATCAGATGACACTCTCGAGTCTTGGATTCATAGAATTGTAAGTAACAGTGAGGACTCTGAGATAAAATCAATTAATGACATCAAAAAAGTTTTAGAATCTCTAGTAACCCCTCCAACCAAAGAAGATGATCCTGACTTTTACCTTGATTATGGTAGTGACACTAGTTACCATACAAAAACTGGAAAGGGTGAATGTGCTGCTTGACAGAATCTGGTAAAATAACAACGGATGTAGATTCTTTACGTTCAGAAATAAGAGACAAAAGTGTTCGAGTAATTGATGTTAGACGAGAAGCTGATTACAAACAAGATCATATTCCTACTGCTGTAAACTTACCCTTAGCGAATCTCTTATCTGATGATAGCCCTGAACGTGTTTTGAAACTCATAAACACTATGGGAATTGATAATGAAACCCCTGTTGTTGTCTATGATGATACTTTTGGTGCTCTAGCCTCAAGAGTGGCTTGGACCTTAGAATATCTTGGTCATTCTGATGTAACTTTACTTGAAACGACTTATGGTAATTGGAAGTCTCTTGGATTAGAAAATGATTCTCAGATTCCTGAAATACAAAGCAAAGATCACTCTATGAATTTACAACCAAACATTTTGGTTACTTCTGATTATTTGGAAAGTGCTAAAGAAAAAGACGATGTAATCTTAATTGACAATAGGGAGCGACTTAATTTTCTTGAACAACACATACCGGGTGCAATTAACATCCCTTATCGAACTCTTGGCGATAAAGATAAGATTCTACGTCCAAAAGAAGACATGAAACGTCTGCTTGAAAATCGAGGTGTAACTGGAAACTCAGAAATCATTACCTATTGTGGCAGTGTAGGCACTCTTTCTGGTTTGGCATATTATGCGTTAAAATCCACAGGATTACCTAATGCAAAATTATATGTTCGTTCTTTTAAGGAATGGAAAAGTCTTCAAAAACCTACAGAAAAACAAGAAGATGCTACTTATTGGGATTTATCTGCAGAATAATTAAGCAATTTCGTTTCTGAGTTTTTTTGTAATTGTTACTTCGATGTTATCAAATAATACTGACATTTTCTCTTTGTTATTAATTAGATAATCTACTCCTCTGTCCTTTAATCTAATCTTCCATAGTCTTATCTCTCTGTGTTCATCAAAAAAGTTTTCAATCATTTGCTCCCCTGATTTTTTTGGGTCTATGAATTCATCAAAAATATCGATTGTTTTCTCTACATTCTCTTCTTCTATTGCTTCTTTTACAGAATGAATAGCATGACTTAGTTCTTTCAAATTCTTAACTGGTTTTGGTAATTTTTTCTTTGTAATTCCAAACAAACCTTTCTTTTCTTTTCCAATCCTCTCTGCAACATTATCTGCCAGATCATAAATTGGAATTTTACTTAATCCATCTCGTTTTTCATTTTGTACGATAAGTCCTTTTTCAAGTAATTTTTTCAATCCCTCTTCTACATCAATTTTGTCTAGATATGTTGTCCAAACAATTGCGCCAATTGTATGATATCCTTGTCTAACTGATTCTAAAACCACCACTTCTTGAATTCTCTTAAAACCTTCTTCAATTCTAACGTTCATGAAGTCTTTATCTCGAATTGATTTTCTTGCATTTTTAACATCAATCTCAATTGAACGTTTCAATGCATCTAGTGCTTCTGGCACTTGGTTTAGTAATGATAAGAAACAAGCTTTGTTATACCAAGCCATTCCATATGTTGGATCTGATTCAACTGCCTTTTCAACTGCATCTAGTGCTTTAGCATAATTTTTTTGCTCATAATGTACTAGTCCTTTAAGATTCCAAGCTTCTGCATTTGTAACATCAATCTCAAAAATTTTATCATATACTCTTAGTGCCTCACTATGTTCATCTAAGTGAAATCTTGCATATCCTAATTTCATCAAAGTCTCTACATTAGTAGGATCAATTCTTAATGCTTGTTCAAATAGAATGACTGCATCTTCTAGTTTTTCATCAGCCATAAAATTAATTCCTTTTTTGAATAATTTTTTACGATTATAGTCTGGATCTACTAAACTGGTTTCTTTAACCTCTTTTTTTCCTATTTTTACTTCGTCTAATTCCTTTGATTTTTTTCTGAATAGCTTTTTCACTAGCTCAAAATGCAATTTTATCTAGATAAATACTATCCTCTACTGCTTGACATCTTCTACACGTTATTTGGAATAGGCTCATGCGATCTAAATACAGAAATACTTGAAATATGCACAAACGAATGTGTCATCTCAGCCACGTATAGAAATTCAAGGACATGCACCCTTTAAGCAATCAGGTGTTTATGAAGCACAAATTGCAATAACTGATAGTAAACCTTCAGATGATTCAATTAAATCTAAACAATTCTCAACTTTATGGAAAGGTAATTTTCATCTTAGAGTAAAAGATGGCATATTTTCTGAAACAATTGGCTCTCCAGAAAACCCACTGCCTTCATCTATAGACAGCCTTGATACTATTTGGATTATTGTAACTGATCTATTTTCTTCAGTACATACAATATTTGATGTTCCTTTGGCAAGGTCAACAAGAAAATTACAATCTGGCACTAAAACAATTTCCGAAAAACCAAAACGTCCAACTAAATCAACTAGTTCTGTTGGTGTACAAGGTTCTCCAGGTTCCCAAGGTCAATCAGGTGACAAAGGTCCTCCAGGTTCCCAAGGTCAATCAGGTAACAAAGGTCCAGATGGCATCATAGGTCAACCTGGTGACAAAGGTCAATCAGGTAACAAAGGTCTTGCTGGTGACAAAGGACTTACTGGAGAAAAAGGAGTTACTGGTGATAAAGGCGATAAAGGTGACAAAGGAATTCCTGGTCCACTCGGTGGCAAAGGTGACAAAGGTTCAACAGGTCCTGTCGGAGATAAAGGACAATCAGGATTAAAAGGACCGTTAGGTCCATCCGGAGAAAAAGGTCCAACTGGTCAATCAGGTGACAAAGGATTATCAGGATTAAGAGGTGCTCCAGGTGAAAAAGGAGAAAAAGGTCCGTCAGGTCCATCCGGTGACAAAGGATTAACAGGTCCTCAAGGAACTCCCGGAGAAAAAGGTTCAACTGGACAAACAGGTGTTCAAGGAGAAAAAGGTCTTCAAGGAATTGCAGGTCCTATTGGTGAAAAAGGTGACAAAGGAATCACAGGCCCTCTCGGTGGTAAAGGTACATCTGGCCCACCTGGTCCTATTGGTGAAAAAGGTAACAAAGGTTCTGAAGGTTCTGTCGGAGAAAAAGGTCCACAAGGTCCACAAGGTCCTGCAGGAGCTAAAGGTCTTACAGGAGTTCCAGGTCCACAAGGTGAAAAAGGAGAAAAAGGACCGTCAGGTTCTGTCGGAGAAAAAGGGACAACAGGTCCAATTGGTACTCCCGGAGAAAAAGGTCCACAAGGCCCACAAGGCTCTCAAGGTGAGCGTGGTGTAACAGGTCCACCCGGAGAAAAAGGTCCACAAGGTCCACAAGGAATTCAAGGTCCACAAGGTGAAAGAGGTCCAAATGGTCCACTAGGTCCAGCAGGCGAACAAGGTGGAACAGGTGAACAAGGTCCACTAGGTCCAGCAGGTCCCCGAGGTCCACCAGGTCCACCCGGAGAAAAAGGTACAGCAGGTGGAATGTCGTCTGAACAAAAAACTATCTTTAAAGAACTATTGGAAATTATGACAAACAAAAATATTATTACCACTGAAGAACAAATTAAACTAATGAGTTATCTTTACTAATTAGGATGAATAGGTAATTACAATGAGTGAAAAACCCAATAAAATTGAATTTGAGATGTTAGATTACAAACGACTAGAAAATGATTTTGTATCTTTTAAATTAGAAGATGGAACTGTAGTTAAAGTTAAAATTGATTTAGATAGAGTTGGAAAAGCTATCAA